>CAWEKQ010000053.1:0-188693 GCA_963809655.1 Terriglobia bacterium
CCCCGAGGTCTACGGAGATCACCGGCTCGCCTTGTTTCAAATAACGCTGTGCCTTGCGGTTGATGTATTCAAACTGCCGATTCCGGTCCGCATGCTGACTCCCTTCCAGCTTTTTCTGGTTGGCCTGCAAACTGTAATCCATCTCGTGTAGCAACTCGGCCACGGTTTGATGACTGACTGCGTGACCCTCGCGCCGGAGTTCCTCGGCCAGCACCCGTACGCTCTTGCATGTCCATCGAAGCGGCGATTCCGGATCTCCGCGAGTCGCAGGATCCACCAGTCGGTCCAGGTCCGCACGCAGGCCGGGATCCTTGTCGACGGTTCGTTTTCGTCCTGCACCTTTCCGCCGAATCCGCGACTGCGAAAGGACAGGCTCACCCGATACCTTCTGCTGACTCAGTTCCTTCATTCCTTCGGTAATCGCACGACGCGAAACGCCTGTCGCCCGCGCAACCAGCGAAACGCCTCCATATCCAGTAGACGCGCTCTCCGCCGCCGCCACCAGACGCCGCATCCGCTCGTCCAGGAAGGAAGACAAAGAACGAAATCGCAGCCCAACGCTCTCGTAACTCACTATCCACAAGTATAAAACAAAACCATCTTAACTTGTTCTACTTATTTCCTGACAATCCCTATGGGCTGCAGCAGCAGTTACTGGATCGGCCCGTCTTGGATAAGACTGGCGTTACTGGAGGATTTGATTTCGATCTCTCCCGGCGGCCCGACCCAAGCCAGTTCCGAGGACAGAGCGACAAGGTTCCAGGCAACCCGACGATCCTGATCTTTTTCAGCGCTTAGCGACACCCCGCGCGATCTTCAAGTTTTGCCTGGCGAATGATTGGATCGCGCGGAATCCGGCGACGCCGCTCAAAGCTCCACAGGTGAGGACCCTTCCGCGGCTTCCGTTCACCGATCAGGATGTCCCGAACATCGTCGCGAAGGCGAAAGGCAACCGTGAGCTTGCGTTCGTTCTCACGCCCGGCATACGGGCCTCAGGACTTGGGAAGCGCCTCGCTATTGAGTTCTTCCCATCTGACCGAGAACCGACTCTATCTTCTCACACTGCGAGGTCCGGCAGCCCCGTCCATGTCGTGTTGCCGGAATATCTTGTATCGTTCTTAAAGTCACTTCCCGCACGGAGGATATTTCTTCGTGTGCGGCGAATCGACGGTCATGCACACGACGGCAGACTTCTGGCGCCGCACGATCAAGCGCATGTGCAAAGACGCGAAGGTGATGCCGATCACCCGCATCGATTCAGACATACCCTTGCCGCCGATCTCCTCACGAAGGGGGTATCCGTTGAAGATGTTGCTGCAATCCTCGCAATCGTGGCAAAGCACTATGCGCAGTTCATCAAGTCCTGACAAGAACAGCTCGATGAGATTGTAGCTCGGACATCGTCATTGTGGGAACGGTTTCGTCGAGCAGTATGTCCGCGATCACCTCCTGCTCCGCACCGAGCCGGCTTCCAGCAACGTCAATGACTATGGCTGCAAGAAAGCCGTTGGACATCTCCCTGAACTGCGACAGAAGATGTCTTCGGTTATCGACAACTACCACAACGTCCAGCAGGACATCCTCGAGACATTCGTCGATCGCGGGCAGCTATGCAAACTGGCTGAGCCCACGGTTCTGCCGAACGGCAAACGCATCCCCGGCCTGAAACTAGATCAGCCCCGGCAACTGGCGCTCATGTGCACCCTGGTCCGCTTCAGCCACATCGCCGCACAGAACACCTTCATAACATCAGAGATCCAAGCCGACACCCCGGCCGCGCTTGAGGTCTCTCCCGAGGAGTACCGCCTCGCATCGCTTCGTTACGATCTTTCGAAGCTCCGGGCCAAAGGACTGGTGGAGAGAGTTCCGCATTCCCGGCGCTACCGCCTGCTACGCGTAGGCTCCTCCGTCTGCCTCGTCTTGAATTCCGCTCGAATCTTTTCTGCAGCGGAGTTCTTAGCAGCAATCTTTCCGTTTGATGTCGGCAATAGCGTTTGGCTCCCTGCCAGCGGTCAGTCAGGTGAAACCAAACTGCTCACTTTGCAGGTAGGCAAGCAAGGGCGGTCTACCTCCCCAGAAAACACCCTGGCCCCCCCAGGGTGCTTACCTGATTGAATTTCCGCTTCATCTCCCGCAAACTGTAACTAAAAGAACATTCGATATTCGCCCCCGCTGGACTGCGGGTGTCGTGCGCGATCGAATCGAATTACCATAACTGCTTTGTAAACAACTAGATAGCATGAAATTATTCCTTCCGCACTTACTGACGGTGTGTCTCCTCACAGCGTTCACCAGCACGTCCGTTTTCGCTCAGTCATCGGTCACCGGGATACAGGTGCCCCCTGCCTATGACAGTTTCCAGCCACCGACGTCCGGCGGCACCTATGTCGATCCGGTCTTCGGTTCGACCATCAAGCGAGTCTCGAATGCTCTCGCGACGACCAACGTCGATAGCGGCGGCATGCTGACTTCGATCACCGATGAGTACGCGACCGCCAGCGCCTTCAATAGCGACAATTCGAAGTTCATCCTGGTCCACCAGAGCTACTTCGGACTGTACGATGGGTCCGGCGTCTTCGTCGGCAATCTTCCGCTCGAGATCAATGCTTCGAGCGAGCCGCGCTGGTCGCGCAACGACAACGTCACTCTCTATTACCACACGGGCAACATGCTCAAGAGCTATAACGTCGCGAGCGGTGCGATCGTGGTCGTCCACACCTTCGCCGAATACTCCTCGATCAGCGGCAACGGCGAAATGGACATTTCGCTGGACGGCGATCATTTCGTGTTCGCCGGCGACTCGCGCTACATTTTCGTATACCAGATCAGCACGAACAAGAAGTTCAGCGTTCTCGACACGGGAACGACGCCCTTCGACAGTCTCTACATCACGCCGAAGAACAACGTGATCGTGAGCTGGTATCCGTCGGGGACAGTTCGCTTCACCGGCCAGGAACTCTTCGACATCAACATGAACTTTCAGCGGCAGGTGGGGCGCGCCGATGGGCACAAGCACCTCACGCGCGACACCGACGGCAGTGAGGTCCTGATCTGGACGAACTCGGCCGATCCGCAACCGATCGCGAACTGCCAGAACGGCATCGTGAAGATCAGGCTGGCGGACGCGAGCGAGACGTGCCTCGCACAACTCGACTGGAGCCTCGCGGTCCACATCACGGCGCCCGACGGAAACGGGACGGCGTTCGTCGAGACATACGCGCCGGCCAACCCCGAGCCGGGTACCAGCGGCTGGGCAGCTTATACAAACGAATTGCTGCAGGTGAAGCTCGACGGGTCGGGCGTCACCCGCCTCGCGCACCATCGGAGCCGCCCGTGGAACAGCTATACCTACGAGCCGAAGATGACGGCGAGCCGCGACGGTTCGCGGTTGCTCTACGCGAGCAATTATGACTTGCAGAAGATCGACGGATATGCGTCCGAATATTCGGACACCTACATGATCGTGCTGAATGGTGCTGCGTCATCGGCTTCATCGACACCTGTAACGACGGCGCCGGCCCCCCCGCCCCCTACCACCCCTGTAACGACGGTGCCGGCCCCCCCGCCCGCTACGACCCCTGGGGCGACGACAGTCCGGTATGAACAGGACAACTCCGCAGTGCAATACAGTGGCACGTGGTTTCCCAACGGCGGCGCATTCAACAGTGGTGGCACCGCAACGATGGCCGTCGACGCTGGCAGTCAGGCAAAGCTGACATTCACCGGCACCGCCGTGACCTGGATCGGCTTCAGCGATCCGTGGTCGGGCATCGCGCAGGTGTACCTCGATGGTGCGCTCGTCGGCACGATCGATACGTACGCCGCGGATCAGAAGCCGCAGGCGGTCGAATATTCGATCGCAAACCTGGCTAACACGAATCATACGCTGGCGATCGTTGCGACCGGAACGCATAGCAGCCAGTCCAGCGGCGCATGGGTCTGGATCGATGCGTTCGACGTGACGGGCAGCGCCACGGCTCCGGCTACAAGCGCCGCGAAACCCGCCCAGAAGGCGGTGGTCAACGCGGCGGCAGGCAGTTCCGATGTCGCGCCCGGATCTCTGATCTCGATCTACGGCACACAGCTCGCGGGCGGTTCGGCGGCCGCTTCCACCACGCCGCTCCCGGTTCAATTGAACAACGTCTCGGCTGCCGTTAACGGTCAGCCCCTTCCTCTCCTCTATGTGAGCGAGGGACAGATCAACGCACAGCTGCCCTACGGCATCGCGACGGGGACCGCTTCGATCACAGTGACCGCCAACGGCGTCGCGTCCGATCCACTGCCGTTCACGGTAATGGCAACAGCGCCAGAGATCTTTCGCCGCAGCGGTTCGCGGGCGCTGGCGCTCAATCAGGACCAGACGCTCAACGGCTCCGACAATCCGGCGAAGGCTGGCAGCATAATTGTTATGTACCTGACCGGCCAGGGGGCCGTCGACAACCCGGTCGGCTCCGGATCGGTGGCGCTCGTCGCTCCGCTTGCGAAACCGCTCGCGCCGGTGACAGCCGCTCTCGACGGAAAACCCCTTACAATACTCGCCGCTGTCCTCGCGCCGGATCTCGTCGGAGTTTTACAAGCCAATCTGCAACTTCCGGATGTTGCGGCGGGCGATCACAGTTTGACGATTCAGGTGGGTAACGCGATCAGCCAGCCCGTAACGATCACCGTTCAGTAAATGGCAACTTCATCGGCTTCCACGGCACACAACGGGTCTTCGCCCGGTGCGCTCATCGTTCCCCGTCCGCAAAACGGAGGTCTTCAAGAGCATTCGGGATATTTCACCACAGGGGCGCGCCTCCCGAAGGAGGCGCGCGGAAAGAGGAAGATTGCCTTGTCCAGGACAAACCAGTCGAAGACAAGAGTGCTTGTAGCCGGTCCCGAGCGTCTCAACGGGATTATCGCGGAGCTTTTCGACGGGCGTCCGGAATTTGAAGTAATCACCTGCGCTCCCGGGGTGCGTGGTCTGGCGCGCAAAGCTAAAGGGCTGCTCCCGGACGTAATCGTCGCCAGCATCAAGCCGATCGGGACGGGTGTCTGCCGGACCGTCGAGTCGATCAGGAAGTCGAGTCCGCGATCGAGGCTGGTGGTGATTTGTCCGGTGCGCGATTTTATGAATGACGCGCTGAAGAGCGGCGCGGACGCGTACGTGGAGCAGGAGCGGATCGTCGCGGGCCTGCTGCCGGCCGTGCTGGCGACATGGCGGCGCTAGTCTCCTGTCCCGGATAATTCTTTACACTGACAGGACACTGGTTCACGCGAATCAGCTTCTGCTGGATTGCATACTTGATCACTTCACCGCGGTCGTGCAGATCCAGCTTCCGCATCATATTCGTTTTGTGCGAATCGACCGTCTTCACGCTCAGCGCGAGGCGGTGTGCGATCTCCTTCAGCGCCAGACCTTCGGCCAGCAGTTTCAAAACCTCCCGCTCCCGATCGCTCAAACGTTCGTAAGGCGTCGCCATGGATTTCTTCCAGCCGACGCGCTGCGTTACGACCTTCTTCAGGGCACGCGAGCTTAGATACTGGCCGCCGCGCAGAACGACATCCATTGCATGCAGCAAATCCGAACTGGGCGCGTCCTTCAAGACATACGCTGAAGCCCCCGCTCGCAGGCAGCGTGAGATCACTTCCTCTTCCTCATACATCGTCAGGATGATGACCTTCGTCTTTGGGTTCGCCTGCAGGATACGGTGCGTCGCCTCCAGTCCGCCGAGGTCGGGCATCGAGAGATCGAGCAAAACGAGCCGCGGCTCCAGCCGCCGTGCCTCGTTGATGGCGTCCCGGCCGTTGTGCGCTTCGCCGAGGATCGAAATCCAGGGCTGCTCCTTGAGGATCGCCTTGATCCCTTCGCGGAAAAGAGTATGGTCGTCACAGACCAGGACTGTCGCGTGTTCCTTCATTACAGTCAACATCGTTTGCAGGAACGCAAACTCTAATTGTAGTACCCCCGTACTCTCCCGCCGGTGTTGATTTAAACTGGGCGTAGCCGCCGAGGAGTTCGATACGACGTTTTATGGCTCGCAGGCCGAAAGAGTGCGATCGGGTCCGCATCTTGCGCTCGACGTCGAAACCCCGGCCGTCGTCGGTGATTTGCAGACATACCTGCCCGTTGTTTGTTGATAATACGATAGTTACATTCTTCGCGCCGGAATGGGCGACGACGTTCGACATCGCTCCCTGAAGCACCTGATAAAACGCAGCCTCGTAACTCGGCGGAAGTTGGCCGCGCAGACGCCTGGCATTCAGGCGGACTTTGATCCCGGTCCTGCGGGCGAACTGGCGGGTGTAGGCGCGGACGGCCGGCAGGAAACCCTGCTCGTCCCAGATGGCGGGCCCGAGATCGAAGGTCAGGGATCGAACGGTGGCAAGGGCGTGTTTAATCAATGAAATCGAATCTTTGATTTTGCGCGGAAGCTGGGCTGTGACGCCTTTCCTGAGATCGAGCGCGATCTTCTCGGTATAGAGCTTGAGGACGATCAGGTCGTGCCCGATTCCGTCATGGAGATCGTGGGCCAGCCGCCGACGCTCCTTTTCATACCCGTCGGCAAGTCGCGCGGAGAACTGCCGCGTCGCGAGTTGGATTTCCCTGCTGCGGGCGCTGAGGATCTCGATCTGCTGCCGTGCTGCCCAGCGCATGAGGACGAGGGCATGATCGGGATTTCCCGTCAGCTCTCCAGCCGTTTGTGCGCTTCCCGCCAACCACGGAAGACTCGCTTCCACATAGTGCGTAAGAGCGCCAATTACGCACTCGGCGGGAATGCCTTCGCATTCCCGGTACCAGTCTGATTGTTTCGACGGGTCGATCTGCAACCGGAGGACGCGGAAGAGATGGCTCTGGCAGGTTTTATCGAGCAGCACCGACTTTTTCCACGCGGCGCGGATTTCGTGGGCATGCGCCGCGAGAAGAGCATTGAAATCGCGCGCTTGTGCCGAACGACCGCTCATTGCGCGTCGCGCTGTGACAGACGCTTCGCGTCACTGCCTGTCGCTCTGGACGCCAGACGATTCAGCGTTTGTCCCATTTCGAGGCGGGTGTTAAGGAATGTCTCCGGGCTGCTCTCCCAGAGGTACGGTTTCTGTACGATGCGATCGCTGAACTGTTCGGCCATTTTGCGTCCGCCGAGACGCTCAAGGAGCGCGAGGTATTCGTAATCCTCCATGCCTTCGCGAATAAGCTTGAGGCGGATGCTTTCAATTGGGATATCGGTCGTGCCGCCAATTTCCGCAGGTCGGCCCGGATAGAACAGCGTGCCGTCGCCGTTGCCGCCAAAGAGGCGAATGTTTGTCCAGGGATCCGCCGCAGTCGAGTACGACTCGACCATGTTGTAATACAGCTCGCCCTCGACGCGATACTTCCAGGCGACCCACTGCATCACCCGATTGGCCAGGCCCGGCGAGTCGATGAGGTAATTGGGCCAGCCCGCGAAGTAGTCCCCGCCCTGGATGTTGCAGCCGTGGCTCGCGCACGACTGGTAAAACCACAGGGTCTTTCCTTGATACGCGCCGAACGCAGGAGCCTGCTCGCAGAAATCAGCGTAGCCGGGCTTTGATTCGAGGCAGTTCACGAGTGGCACCCAGATGCGGACCACATCTGCCAGCTCGTTGTTGAAGGGCACGGTCACCAGCGTCGGCATGGCCGGATCGGCTTTGACGGCCACGCGTCCGCGCAACAACACTTTGGGAAAGTCGGCGGTGGGCGGCTCGTCCCACAGATAAAGGAAGAGGCGATCGGACCAACCCGCTTTACGGAAGTGATCGAGCCATTTTTTCCACCAGGCGGCGAGTTGATCGTCTGTGTCGAGTGAAGCGGGCGTGCGCAGTTCGACTGACGTGGCCTTCGCGCCGTAGAGCGGCTCGCCCGGTCTGATCGCGGAACCGTCGAGGAACGGCCTGACTTCGGCGTCGTACGACGCCCAGTCGATTTGCATGTGCCCGCCTGCGTATCGATATTTCGGCGGAACTCCGCTTCCACCGTGGATGCTGATGCGGTGCTGCAGAGCAGCCTTCGCGTAAAGACGGGTCAAGGCGTAGAGGTCCTCATCGCTCGTATATTTGGCGCGATGCTGCTTGAGCGCGGTCGTTCCGTTGAATCCGAAGGAGGACTTGAGCGTCGAAGTAGAGGGGAGCATGAAGCCCCACACGGTGAGCGTGACAGGAACCGAAAATCGCGCGACGCCGTTCCATGAGACCTTCCCGGCGCCGGTGTATTGACCGCGTCGCGCGGATGGCGGGATGTAGATTTCGATCCACAAAGCCTGGCTGCGTCCGCGCGCGAGATCGAAGGGGAAGGCGTTTCGCTTCTGATGCTCGTAGCGATCGACGCGCGGGATCAGGGGATCGGGCCAGAGTCCGGTGGATCCATTGGCGGACGACGCCTTCGTGACGTCAACATATTGCTCGAAGTAGGTGGTGATGTTGTTCTTCGAGATGCCCGACCCATCGGGACCGCGAAAGTCAGAGAAGTCGATATCGAGGCCCGCGAGGTCGTTCTCTCCGCCTCGAAGCACCAACTGGAACGGCTCGAACTCGTTGCGCGCGGCATAAAGGTCGACGTTGGTTCGTGGCAACTGAGGCGGAGGGTCCTGCGGTCTAACCTTCGTCAGAGGATTCGCAATCCACCAGGTAACAGGTTGGGCGGCGCCCGCCAGCGCCGGCATCACAGCAACGAGGAGAGGCGAAAGCAAGCGGAGCCGCATGGTTCAGCTCGCATATCCCTGAACAGCCGCGTGCCGCGGCGTGGCAGGCAGCTTCTTTGCGAACCCCGCGGCGGCGGAGATGATGCTACTGAGCTCTTCCACCTTGGCGTCCCACGATTCCGACCGCATCGCGCGCGACGCCTCGATCGACGGGCCGCGACGCCCTTCCAGAAGGAATTTCTGGATTGCGCCGAGGAATTCGTCGCCCGTAGTCGCAACACGGATCAAACGTCCGAGTCGCTTGACCTCCGGCAGCGGCGTCGCCACGACGGGCAAACCCGCCGCGAGATACTCACGCACTTTCAGGGGATTCGCCGCTAAAGTCAGCTCGTTCACGACGAACGGCAGGATCGCGACGTCGAAGAGCTTGGCATATCCGGGAAGAGACTTATAGTCGCGTCGGCCGATGATGTGGACGTTTGGCAGATCCCGCAGCCTGGAGATATCGGCCTGCACTTCGCCGATGAGGAGCAATGACCAGTCGGGCCGCTCGACTGCGAGATGCCGGATAACTTCGAGGTCGACCCAGTCGGCGACGAGTCCGAAGAAGCCAATCACGGGGCCCTTGAAATGCGCACATTCCTTCGCGGGCTCGGTCTCCGACAGACAGGCTTTCGCGAAATGATCGTAATCGACGCCGTGCGTGACCAGGAACGTATTCGGATTCTGCCGGCTCTTCGATTTGAGCAGTGCCTCCGAAGAGACGATGACGACATCGGCCTTATCGAGTAGTTTTTGCTCCATCGCGGCGATCCCCGCCTTGTCGGCGCCGGTGAACTGTGAGAATTCATCGACGCAGTGGTAGACGATGTAACGCTCGCCGAGTGTGCCCGCGACATCCGCGCAACTGGGCGCATACGTCCACGTAATCGGATTCTCGAAGCGCAATTGCCGGCAGGCGCGGCGAATGCTCCACCGATAGAAGCGCGGATTGATCCAGCGTGCCAGCCTGCTCCCGTGGAACGGAATCACAATCGGGGTGAACACGTTGATGTTCTCGGCCACCGGACGGCATCCGTGCAGGAACTGGCCAAGCTTGCGGAAAATGCGTTTGATGTCACGCGCGGACGCGGTCGGATTCCGATTACCAACACCGTTTACCCAGAGGATCCGATTCTTCTTCGCCAGACGCAGGATGATGTGTTTCTTGCTGAGCGGGTCCGCTTCCCAGTCGTTGCTGAAGCAGATAATGTCGTTGCCTTCGATCATGCGGCGCGCCTCCTTACGGCGCGATTGTCTACGAACTGCCGGTGCCAGAATTCGAATACGAGGAGAGTCCACACTTCCTGCGCGCGGTCGAGTCCGCGGCCGTGATCGTTGAGGATCTTCGCGACGGCGGCGCGATCCATAAACCGATTGCAGGCGGAGTCGGCGGGCAGCAGATTGTCGCGCGCGAATTCGCGCAGCGGTCCAGCGAGCCACGATTTGATAGGAACCGGGAAGCCCTTTTTGGGCCGGTCGATGATGTCGTCCGGCAGCGCGCCGCGCATGGCGTTCCGCAGAATTGTCTTGCCGCCTTTACCGCCAAGCTTCGCGGATTGCGGAAGCGCCGCCGCGAACTCGATCAGCTTGTGATCGAGGAAAGGCACACGCAGCTCGAGACCGGTGGCCATCGTCATCTTGTCGGCTTTGTTGAGAAGATCGTCGGGAAGCCAGACCTTGGCGTCCGCGTAGAGCATCTGGTTGAGCGGCGTCGCGCTGCGCGCGCGGTCGAAATACCCGCCGAAGAGGGACCGGAGTTGTTCTTCCGAACGCCGCGCACGGTCGTCACCGATCAGGCCGGCCTTGGTCTCGTCGGTGAGACCCCGACAGATGCCGCGATAGCGTTGGTCGAGCGATTGGCCTGACATCTTCACGTACCGGCGCACAGCTTCCGACGGGCTCAATCGCGCGAGCCACGGCGCCATGTGGCTGAGGCCAGGAACGCTGCGATTCAGGCGATCGACCGCGAGCATGCGTGGATAGATGTTGTAGCCGCGCGAGCGCTTCATCCGCACCCTCGCCTGAAAGAATCACCGTGACGTGCTCGCGCGCGATCTTCGAGATGAAGTAGAGCGGAATGCAGCTCGGATCGGCCACCGGCTCGTCGAGATGCCAAACGAGATCGGGGATGAAGTCCTGAAATTCGTCGGCGGTCAGGCGGTATTCGTGATGATCGGCCCCGAACGTCTTCGCCGCGAGGCGGGCGTAGTCGAATTCGTTCGAGTCCTCAACCTCAGCATCCGTCGTATCGTAGCTCGTGTTATGGCTCGTTTCATAACCCACGCTGAAGGTCTTGATGCCTTCGCTTCCCGCGACTTTGTTCATGGTCGCGAGGATGGCGCTGGAATCGAGACCACCACTCAGGAATACTCCCAGTGGAACTTCGGCAACGAGGCGCATTCGCACGCTCTCGTCGAGCAGCGCGCGAAACCGTTCCAGATCGCCTGCGGATGACGGTGGATCGCCGTCCGGATACCGAACGTCCCAATACTGCCTGATCCGGATGTCCGATGCATCGAGGCTCAGAAGGTGGCCCGGCTGCAAGCGGAAGATGTTCCGGTACATGGTGCGCGGTCCGGGCACATAGCGCTGCGAAAGGTACATGTCGAACGCTTCGGAATCCACTTCGCGCGGAACGGCCGGGAGTTCGAGCAATGCCTTGATCTCGGATGCGAACGCGAGGAACTGATCGTTGCGGTAGTAGTAAAGCGGCTTGATGCCGAGGCGGTCGCGCGCGAGAAGGAGCCGCTTCTTCGCGCGGTCCCAGATGGCAAAGGCAAACATGCCGCGCAGATGATCGACACAGCTCGCGCCATACTGTTCCCACGCATGCAGGATCGTCTCGGTGTCGGAACGTGTCGAGAAGACGTGCCCGGCGCTGGTCAGTTGCGAGGCCAGATCGCGGTAGTTGTAGATTTCCCCGTTGAAGACGATCGCGGCCGACTGGTCTTCGTTAAAGATGGGCTGGTGCCCGCCAGCGAGATCGATAATACTGAGCCGCCGGAAGCCGAGTCCGGCGCGGCCTTCGACGAAACTGCCATCGTCGTCAGGGCCGCGGTGAATGAGCGCCGCGCTCATACGCTCAATATCGGCGGCGCTGACGAGATCACCTTCGTGGAAATTTACGATGCCGCAGATTGCGCACATAGCGCCTCCTCGAGAAGATGGACCTTTTCGCCAATCGAAAGTGTCCTTTCGACAACGCCGGCGCGCATATGGGTCCAGAACAACCCACCGCTCGAGACAATCGCGATGTCTTCATATGCGCCGCACCTCGATGAGCAGGCGACGGCGTCGGGTACATCGACCGGAATTTGCCGGAATACCGGCCGTTCGTCACCTGTCGACAGGAACGTCAACGCGGCCGCCGGGAGGCTGCCAGTTGCGCTCGCTCTGAGAGTGAAGCTCGCATGCTTCTCTCCGTACCCGTTCGACACCCAGCCTTCGATCGGCGCTGTCTCTCCGCGAAGTAGCTCGGTTCTCAGCGCGTGCGAGGCATAGATGCCAAGTGAGAAGCCGGCGCTCATATCGTGGACGCAGGCGCCGTCGAAGCTCGATATCCTGACCTCGCGGCCGAAGTGATAGTGGAAGTCGAAGGTGTGCCGGCCCGTTCCGCGGAAGTCGTCGGCAATAATCCAGGACTCCGGCGCGACCTGAATCACGCGGCGCCTGTGCGTGACGCCGATCGATTCGTAACCGTCGTGCTCGCCCTCAAAGTATCCGGCACCGGAGAAACCGCGCGCGGTGAGCGTATTCCTCCAGGCGAATGTTCCGGATCGCTCGGCCTGATCGCGCTCGTCGATGACCACGGTGTTGTGAGCTCGCGTTGAACGGAAGTAATTGCGCCATTCGGGCGCGCCGTTGTATATGAACGTGCCCGGATCGGCGAGCAGTTCGCCGCCGCCCTTCGAGAGCACGACGGAGAGCGAATCGGCGTGCGAGTGTCCGCCGGTGAGCATGCCGAGCCCGCCACAGTCGAAGATGAGATGGCTTCGTCCGGACCGCTGAATGGCATAACCCGCGGCCGGATAGAAGGCCTCCGTCCGGACGAGCGGTTCACTTGGGTGTATGTCAAGCGCGTCGCGCCCGAGCAGCCACAGGGCTTCCTCGGTGAGAGTGCCGCCTCGCTGCGCGATCCACAAAAGGCCGGGAGCCGAGCGGTATTGCCGTTCCTGCAAGGCGAGCGCGCGGCCGCCGTCGTCGTCACCGAGCAGCGGCAGCGTTCCATCCGGACGCGCGAGATTCATCACGAACTCAGCCATGCCGGCGAATTTCGCGCGAACCGCCGGGTCGAGCGGATACTTGTTCTGCTCCGCGAGAATCACTACCTGCTGGAAGAAATCGAGCGCGTAGCAGTGGTAGTAAGACGAAAGCTCCGCGTCGACCCCGTCGTCCAACACCTGCTTGCGGACTTCCCTCTCCAGCAGCGTCGCACCTCTTTCCAGCCACGCGGCCGGGCGCTTCCGGTCCTGGAACACCATGCCGCCGATAAACAACGCCGCGGCTTCCCCGATCAAATGCGTGTTCGGACTGCTGAATTCAGAGGTATGCCGGAAGACGTATTCAAGCTGCGCGAAAAGGGAGTCGCCGATCCGCGATGCAGCGGTATCGTTGAACGACTCCGAGGTGAGCACAAGGAAGATCGTCCAAAGCCATGAGATCGCACGGATACCGATCTCGAGACTCGATTGCCAGTTGATGCCGATGTCCGGCGGGTTCTGCTCGATCCACCCCAGCATCTGCGCAACGGCCGCGGCCGCGTACCGCTCATCTCCAGTCAGGTGCCATGCCTTCGCCAGGCGCGGCAGATGCTGATGACGATTCAGCTCATGGACGTTCTTCGCATCACGGCCGGCGTGGTTAAGCTCGGGATTGTAGGCCGTCCAGAACACCCGCTCCCATGCGCGACCCGTAATTGGATCTCGATGCCAGTCGATGACGGACGGGAGCGAGATCGCCCCGTGGCCGAGCAGTTCAAGCTCATGTCTGCAGAGACGGTCGCCCTCTTCGCGCGCGCGGTCGACCCAGCCTGGAAATCTTTCATGAAACAACTCCCGAAGATTCTGCCGCGGCCCCACGTAAAAAATGCCCGCCGCGGAATCGAGGAGGTATTTGCGGAATTGCGGTCCAGCCCGCAGCGCGGGATCGCTCCGGACAAGTCCGAACCGCTCCAGCTCTGTATAGCCCTTTTCACGAAGGCGATGCGCGATCTCTCGCGGGCTCATGGCAATGAGTCTCCGAAACTTGCGGCACACCCTGGTCATCTCAAGCTGCGGCATAGTACACACTGATGAGGCGATCCCATGATTCGTTGAGGGCCTTCCAGCCCTGGCAGCCGGGCGTGGCCGCCGGCGCCTTTCCCGGGTGAGCCAGTGCCTCCTCAATCCGCGCTGTCAATTCGTCCACGCTGCCGGGCCGAAAGAGAACAGCGCCCTCCGGGCGCGCTCCGACCCGGCTGGCCACGACAGGCACACCGAGCGACAGCGCTTCGCGCACGGAAATGGAGTCGCCATCTTCGCGGGTCGTGCGCAGGAAAACATCGCTCCCCGCCATCACGGCAAGGCAGAGGTCGTGGTCTACATCGCCGGAGAGCAGGATATTGTTCTCGAGATGCGAACTGCGAATCAGCCGCTCTGCTTCGGCGCGGTCCTCACCGTCCCCCATCACGACGCAGCCGAGCGCGGGATGCTTGTCGCACAGCCGTTGAAGCGCCTCCGCGAGGAGATCGAATCCATATTCGGGCCGGTAGAACAGCGCGGTCGAAAGGACGGGACTGCGGTCGCGCATCCACTTCAGGACGGGCGCTGTGTGGGCAATCCCGGACCGCTCCACGCCCAGATACGCCGGGATCACTTCAAGGCGATCCAGCGGGACATCAAGGGCGGCCAGCGCATCGTGGATCGCCGTGTTCACCGCGATAATGCGCGCATATCGCTGTGAGGCAAACCGCGCCAGACGGCGGCGTGAAGCGGACGCCGCGCGAAGATATGCGGGTGCCATCCCTGAATGCAGCGTCAGAATGCAGCTGCGTGCGATGAGTCCACAGGCCAGGACGATCAGCCAGCTGTTCCGGTTGTGGCCGTTCGTGTGAAGGTGGAACGTCCAGCCTCTCGCCGCGTAGCGTAGCAGCGTCAGGCAAAAACCAGGCCACGAGCCCACAGCGCCGGTATTGAGAACAGCGCATTCGATACCCGCTGCGGGCAGGTCGCGCTCGATCCGCGTCATGTGCACGGAGATGCCGCCGTGCGGGGGCGGGCACGCCCCTATCAGCAGAATCTTCATAAACGGCCCCGCTCCGCGACCAGGCGACGGTACAGGCGCTCTGTTTCACACACCGAGCGTTCGACCGGGAAATGCGCTTCGACGCGCCGACGGCCTGCCTGGCCAAAGCTGCGAGCCAGATCGGGGTTGTCGAGCAATAGTCCCATTGCACTCGCGAGCGCCGCGGAATCGCGCGGAGGCACGAGCAGCCCCGTGACTTCATCGTCGATAACTTCGGGATTGCCGCCGACCCGCGCCGCGATCGCCGGCACACCAGCGGCCATCGATTCGAGGAGCGAGTTCGACAGGCCCTCGCTGAGAGACGGCAGAACCGAAAGCGAGGCTTGGGCCAGCAGCGCCGGCACATCGCATCGGAAGCCCATGAAGATCGTGCGATTTCCGACGCCCATGTCGGCAGCGCGGCGTTCGAGTTCTTTCCTGTGTGCGCCATCGCCCGCAATCAGAAAGTGAACGTCGGGATGGAGACGGGCCACCAGCGCAGCAGCATCGAGGAAATAGTCGACGCCCTTCATCTGGTTCAGGCGGCAGAAGACAAAAACGAGCGGGCACGAAGGCGGCAGGCCAAGCTCTTCGCGCACGTTCCTCATCGGTTGCGCCGATTTGGCTTTGTCAAACACCGAGAGCATGATGCCGTTGCGGATGACCACAATTTTGTCCGGCCGGTAGCCCTGCGAAATTAACCGCTGGCGGATCGCTTCCGCATTCACGAGGATGCAGTCGGCCCAGCGGCAAACCGCCCCCTGCAGCCTTGTCTGCGCCGGCGTGAGACCGTCACCGAGGTCACGGATGGACGCGATCGCGATCGCCTTACCCGCTATGCGGGCCGCCACCACCGAGAAGACATTCGGATAGAAGCCGTAGCTGTGGACGATCTGGATGCGATTTCGCCGCACATACCCGGCCATGCGAAGCCCCTGCCGGCACGTGCGCAGTCCGTAGAGAGAACCGATGTCGAATTCTGGCCGCGGAACGTTCAGGTGTTCGAGCTCTTTCGACAGCTCACCGAAATTCCGCATGCAGGCCAGATGCAAATCAAAACGCGCGGTATCGATGCCCAGAGCAATGTTGGCGACCTGCCGCTCCGTACCGCCGATGTGGAAATTAGTAACCATCGTCAGCAAACGGATACGATCTCGCGCGCCTCCCGCCGCCGCGGCTCCCGGCTTGACCGGGGTTTCAGTCATGACAGCGCTCATGCCGCAGCGGACCTCGTGGCAGACGCCGAATCGAGAAACCTTCTAGCCCAGAGCTCGAACGAGATCAGCATCCAGATTTGCAGGTCGAGATTCTGGCCGCGACCGTTGCGCACGATGAGCTCCTCAACATAGCGGGTGTTGAAGATTCCGCGCTGGCGGCTGCGATCGCTTAACACCAGGTCACGAACGTAGGAGTTCAACTTCCCGCGGAACCAAAAGCTCAGCGGGATCGCGAATCCGCGCTTGGGCCGGTCGATGATCTGGTCTGGCAATATCCCGCGCACCGCCTGCTTGAGGATGTATTTCGTGGTGCCGCGGTGGAGATTCAGCTCCGGCGGAACGGTCGCCGCGAATTCCGCCAATTTGTGGTCGAGCAGCGGGACGCGCGTTTCGATCGAATGCGCCATGCTCATCCGGTCGACCTTGGTGAGGATGTCAAGCGGCAGGTAATTGTTTACGTCGAGGCTTTGGAGTTGCGTCAGCCAATTGCCGCCTTGCGATTCCATGTGCGCGGCTTTCGCGCGCCATGGCTCGTACGGCGCGAGCATTTCGAACACGTCGGGGCGAAAGAGTTTTCTTATGTCCTCGCGGCGGAAGAGCGTGCACGCATCGAGGTAGCGTTCGGCGCCGGTAAGGGAAAAGTGGCGCAGGTAATTTCGTCCGCGCATGCCAGCGGGCATATTGCGGCTGATTGCGGTGAGCAGACGTCCGGCCGGAAGAGGAGGGCGGCGGCGCTCGCGCTGTTCGACGACGTAGCGATCGTATCCGGCGAAGAGTTCGTCGCCGCCGTCGCCCGAGAGAACGACCTTCACCTGTTGCGCGGCGAGTTTCGAAACCATGTATGTCGGAATGGCCGATGAGTCTCCGAACGGCTCGTCGAGATGCCACGCGAGGTTTTCCATCTCATCGAGCGCGCCGGGGCCGAGCGTGAGCTCGCGGTGTTCGGTTCCGAAGTTCTTCGCCACGACGCGCGCGAATTCCAATTCGTTGTAACCGGGTTCGGTGAAACCGATCGAGAATGTCTTGAGCGGCTCGGAGATCATCGAGGCGGCCGCTGCGACCACGCTGCTGGAATCGACACCTCCGCTGAGAAACGCCCCGAGAGGCACGTCGCTCACCATGTGGAGATTGACCGACTCGTACAGCAGTTCGCGCGTCCGGTCGACGAAGTACTTCTCATCTTTGCCGTAATCGGGCTCGAATTGCAGGTTCCAGTAGCGCTCGATGACCGGTTCACGTCCCGGGGAGATCGTCATCAGGCAGCCGGGTTCCAGTTTGCGGATTCCCGAAATAATCGCCATATCAGGCGGGGTCGAAAGAAAAGCGAAGAGATGCGAGACTGCGCCCCAGTTCATCTCCCGGCCGACTTCAGGCAATTGGAGGATCGACTTCAGCTCTGAAGCGAACAACAGTCGCCCGCCGCATTCGGTGTAATAGAGCGGTTTGATGCCGATGCGATCGCGGACGAGCAGGAATTCACGTTTGCGCGTATCCCAGAGGGCGAATCCGAACATGCCGCGCAAATGGCGGACGCAGTCCTTGCCGTACTCCTCGTAGAGATGAACGATCGTTTCAGTGTCGGTCCGTGTGGAAAAGACGTGGCCGCGAGCCTGAAGATCACGCCGTAGTTCTTTGAAGTTGTAGATTTCGCCGTTGAGGACGACCTGCACGGTGCCGTCTTCATTACTGACCGGCTGGTGTCCGGCAGCGAGGTCGATGATGCTGAGCCGGCGCATGCCGAGCCCCACCTGCGAGTCGAGGTAGAAACCTTCGTCGTCGGGTCCGCGATGTGTGATCGCGGCGCACATGTCGCGGAGTTCGTGCGCCACGGGAGGCCTGTCCCCAAGACTGACGATGCCGGCGATTCCGCACATCTTCGATGTCCTTCTATTCCCGTCCGAGGTTCACAGTGCGCGCCAGAGCCCCGGAGCGCACGCGCAACCACCCGGCCAGCGCCGCCTTTTCAATGGCGCCCATCAGTCCGAAGGCCCAGACGAGCGCGAGATAGACGCTCGTGTAGACCACTCCCATCGCGAAGAGCAGCCCTGCATTCGCCAAATGCATGCGCGAGGCAGCGGCCATCATGACGACTCCCGCCGTGCCGGCCGCCGCGAGGATTGATGCCAGGCTCCGCCAGGGGAGTACCTCAGCGATTTTGATTTCGAGCAGGCTCCGCATGCGAAGCAGCCCTGCTGCTTTGAACACGAGATTCGCGAGCAGGATCACGAAGACGGGTCCGATGAGATGAAAGCTGTTGATCGACGAGCGGATCAACCCGGCCACAATCACCAACCGCACAATATTGAACACCAGCAGGAAGCGGGTCTGCGCAAAGACGCGCATCACGCCATCCACCTGGAACGTCGAGAGGAAAATCAGCGCCGACCATGCTGCGAAGATGGGCACGCTCGCGACGTACTTCGACGTGAAAAGAAGGATGATGATCTCACGCGCACCCAGAATCGCAAACAACGCGAGCGGAAAGAAGCACAGCGCGAGTTTGCTCGTCGTGTCGTGCCAGATTTCGAGAACCACCCGTTTCCAGCCCGCCGCGAGCTTTTCCTGCATCGCGACCATCATGACGTCGCAAGTCGGTGATGCGGTCACATCCACGAGGGGGATTGACAGACAGCCCACTGCGAAGATTGCGAAGGTCGCCGGATCGAACATCCCCGCAACGACATATTGTGGGACGCTCGACTGCAGAATCTCGACGACGACCGCAGCGGCAAAGGGTAGTGCGTAGCCGAGCTGCTGCCGAAGCAGGGCGACGTCGGGTCGAAACTCGCCCCGGAATTCCCGTCGGAAGAATACGATCGTCGCGATCGCGCGCACAAAAGCCACGAAGACCGCGCCCTTGAGCAGCGAGCCAATGTCACGGAAAATCAGGACCGCGAGGATAATTGCCGCCGCGCGCCCGAGATCGGAAACCGCATACGTGGCCGACGCCACGGTGAAGCGCTTGCGTGAAATCATCACGATCTCCAGCGCCGAGGAGATCATCATCAGGAACGTATAGAGGCCGATCCAGCCGACATAAGCGGCGAGTGCGGGATTGCTCAACCAGCGCGCCACCTGGGGCGCGAGGACAATCAGTCCGCCGAGGCACACTGCACCCGTCACCATGAGAAAGACCAGAGCGTTTAAGGTGTAGCGCCCCGAATGCTGCGGCGTCCGCGGGAGGAAGTAGTACAGGCTCGTTGCCATCCCCAGTTGCGCAATCAGATAGACCGACGTGAAAACGAGAAAGAGCTGTTTATACGTTCCGAACTGCGCGGGATCGAAAATGCGCGCGAGGATGACAGGGATGAAGAACGTCGCCGCGAAGGCGAATGTGCGCCCGCCCATAAGTAGCAGGGCCGGCCCGAGGACAGACTCCTTTTTCGGTTCCAGCACTGGTTCGCGTGCGATCAGCATGACGCTCGTTCCGGCTTCAGAAGTTCTACCTGCTGCGCGATGTAATCGATCTGCGCGGGCGTCACGCCCTGATGGATCGGCAGCTCGAGAACATGTGCGCGCAAGTAGCGGGCATCCGGTCCGATGTGCGGATTGTTCTGCACATCGTTCCAGAACTCGACGGCCTCGATACCCCGCTGGCGCAGAGAAGTGGCGACGTCATGCTTGTTGGATACGAGGATCGGGAAAAAAAGTGGACACACCCCGGGCCCGAGATCTTCGCGCAGCATTTTCACGCGGCCGGCAAGTTTGTTCTGCAAGCGGAGGAAGTTTTCGCGCCGCACGCCGCGAATATGCTTATGGTCGACGCCGCGCAGAATCGAATGACTGATCTTTGACATCGCGAGATTGACGTTACCTATGTCCCACCCGATATCGCCCACCGGCACCTGGCGTATGTTTGCGTTGCGCAGCTTGCGCCCGACGCTTTGCTTGAGGGAAAATAGCGCCCTTCCAACCCAGTCGTAGCGGGACCGCAGGGTTTCGAGCGCCAACTCCGCGGTGCGCCCGGCTGCGGAAATCCGCGGACATTGCTTCAGCTCGAGCGCACTCAGCTCCGAGAGCGCCCCTCGATTCTGCACCAGCACACCTCCGTTCGGCACCGGCAGCGTCTTGTACAGGCAAAAAATGGAATAGTCTCCAAAAGTCCCGAGTGGTTTGCCTTCGGTTTCGCTTAAGAGCGAGAGGGCGCAGTCCTCGACGAGTATGCTGCCGTGCTTCCGGCACAGATCCTGAATTTCCCGAATCGGCTGCGGCCAGCCAAGGTAGTGGATCACATAGATCACCCGCGGCCCACATTCGGCGATGCGCGCAAGCGCTTCCAAATCCGGCTCGAGATTGCGACGGATCGGATAAAACACGATTGACGCCCCCGCGGCCCGGATCGCGGCGACCTCATTGCCGCTGTAATAGTCCGGAACCAGCACGGTCTCGCCAGGCTGGAAGCGCAGGGCGCGAAACAACTGATAGATGCCGCTGCGCGCGACCACGAACGAGTTCCGGTTCGACTGGCAGAACGGATAAGGGGCTACGCGCCCGGCGGGCGCGGGCAGGAAGTCCCACAAGGTCAGACCGGGCCACGGCGAAACGTACATGCGCATTTCTCCGATTCGGAGCAGTTTCTACTGGGCGACCGCGAGCGTCGCGCTGTTGCTGAGGGCGCCGCCGACGCTGAGCTGAATAGTCTGATTCCCGGTCCCTGCAAAGGCCGGCGTCTGGAAATTGATCTGGTAGAGCCCGACGAAGGTGGGCGCGAGACCGGAAAAACTGACTGTCAGCGAAGCATTGCCGAGCTTAACCACCGGAGTGGTCGTCGTCTGCGGAAGCGGCGGCGTGCTCGGTCCGGGCGTACCCGATTGAACCGCGGGGTTCAGCGGCCCCAGTCCCGTGCAGTAGATCGAAAGGAACTCGCCGGATCGAGCGGGCGCGGCGGCGGAGACGACGGTGCCGTTTGCGTGGATGATCGCGCCGATGTTGTTCGCCTGATCCACAATGAAGATTCCGGGTGAAACATTCGCGACGGTGACGACTTGCCCGCTGCCGACGCTACCGCCACGGCTCACCTGAAGCGTCGCGGTTCCGGGAGCCAGATCGAAGGGAACCTGGGCGTTGATTTGCCCCGAAGACGCGTAGAACAGAGGAGCCGGCTCGCCGTTAAACGTCACACTGGCGTGACCGAGCGTGGTCGGCAGCGGTGTCACGATCGCTTGTGCTCTCGCGTCGCTCATGTTGAAACCGAAGATAGCTACAATCGCGCCGGGCGCCACCGGAGTTCCGCTCGCGAAGCTCGCCGCGTTGACCACACCGTTAGCCGAAACCGAGGGCGGCGCCGATGGATAAGAGATCAGGCGGATGCGATTGTTCACGCGGTCAGCAATGTAGAGGTTGGTAGCGCTTGCCGCAAGTGCCCACGGAAAATCGAGCAGGGCCTGCGCAGCCGCACCGTTGTCACCGGAGAACCCATTCGTCGCACCGCCTGCCACCGTGCTGATGTTTCCGCTCGTATCCACTTTGCGGATGCGATTGTTGCCGGCATCGGCGATATAGAGATTTCCGGCTGCATCGAAAGCCAGCCCCGATGGAATGTTCAGCGACGCGTTGATCGCGAGCCCGCCGTCACCGGAGAAACCGCCGTTCCCGTTGCCCGCGAAGGTCGTGATGATGCCGCCGGGCGTAATCATGCGGATCCGGTTGTTATCGCCGTCCGCAACGTAGACATTCTTGGCGAAGTCAACAGCTACCGCGATGGGAAACCCCAGCGACGCCGCGATGGCGGGCCCGCCATCGCCTGCGAAGGCATCAACGCCATTGCCGGCGATCGTCGAGATAATCCCGCTTGTATCGATCTTGCGGATTCGCTGATTCACGCTGTCGGCGATGTAGAGATTGCCGGCGGCATCGAAGGCAATGGCTTCCGGGCGGCCGAGCTCCGCCGACGTGGCGAGTCCGCCATCACCGGAGAAGCCTTGTGTGCCTGTGCCTGCGATGGAAGTCACGATGCCACCCGGAGTAATCAGGCGGACGCGGCGATTGCTGGTGTCGGCCACATACAAGTTCCCGGATGCATCGAGCGCTACGCTCTGCACATCGCTGAAAGACGCCGCAGTCGCGGCGGCCCCGTCGCCGGATTCGGCGTTCAGCCCGTTGCCGGCAATTGTCGAGATGGTTCCGCTCGCACTGACGCGGCGCACGCGCCAGTTATCCGAATCGGCGATGTAGAGATTGCCGGCGGCATCCAGCGCAATGCCGTGCGGATGATCCAGAGATGCACTGGTCGCGGCGAATCCGTCTCCGGAAAACGCGGCATTACCGTTACCTGCCACGGTCGTGATCGTCTGCCCGAGCGCATTTTGCGTCGCCTCGGGCACCGCCGCCACGCACACCAATAGAACCAGCCACCGCAGGTGGCTGCCAGCCGAATTCGTCTTCATCGTCACGCCCCCGTTGTATACGCTGTCCCCGTGCGGCGCCCGCACACGCTATTGATGATTCTTTTCAAATCCCAGACTTGATCTTTTTTGCTGACGAACCCGTCGGCGCCGGCTTCGAGGCAACGCTGCCTCAGAACCTCGTCGTCCTTCATGGACAGGATCACTACGCTAACCCGCGGATCGATCGCCTTCATACGCCGGGTCGATTCCGACCCGCTGGCGTCGGGCGTCGTCGCATCGAGCAGCACGACATCCGGATGAAAGCGCTCGACCATCACGATCGCCTCATGAGCGGTCGCCGTTTCCGCCACCACTTCGATCGGAATCCCCTCGCCGAGCAGGGCCCTGATTCCTTCGCGGAACAACGTATAGCGATTGCAAATCAGAACCCGGATTGGAGCTTGCGAAGACATTGGGTAACCCTCGATATCATTTCGACCACCGTCTCAAAGCACTTCCAATTCCACTTGTCCGATTTTTTTCGACATCGCGATTGGAAAGGCCCACCGCATACGGCAGAAACCAGCGATGCCCTTTATGTCACCCACCGTGTCTTCGCTCGCGCGCGTCGTGCTGAAGGCTTAACTTGCCCGGTTCGCTAGTGACGCGTCGCTGGTCTGTCGCAGCACCAAACTTATACCGTGCGGAACGGGGCCAGCCGGCCTGTTGTCTGGAATTTCACCGATACGTTTCCGCGCTGCGGAAAAATTTCCGCAAGTTAGCGCTAACCCTGCCTTTTGCTTAGCGCGTGCACATCGGAAGCTTCGATCGCACAGTTCTGTAAGGGACTCCGATGATCAGACACTTCGCGATTGGGCTACCATACCTGGTGCTTCGAGAATAGTCGCTGTCGGCGCCGCTGCCCAGGCAGCCCCCCTGCATATTGCGCAGGATGACCCGGCGATTGGTAGTGTCCCAATTGGGATTTTGTGGTTGGTCGCAGCTGTTCCAGTTGGGACACTGTCTCTGTCTCGGGGTGTATCGCCTTTCCACCTGCTGAGCGATGAATGGAAGGCCCGACGGCACCGGCGTACGAACCCGGTGCAGAGTGGAGGCGCGGCGGGCCTTGCGCTGGATCCCGGCGCACGCGCGACGATTACTTTCACGGGTACCGGCATTCGCTTGACAAACGACACCCACATATTGTCCATCGGTGTCACCGGCACGCACAGCTCTCAGTCGGCCGGTTCGTGGATTTGGGTGGATGCTTTCGATGTCTTTTGACCGGCTCGCCTCGGTCCCTTATTTTCTGCAGTAAGTCGCTCGCGAGCGAAGGGGAGGCCGGCTTGATCGTGCCGCGCGATGAATACAAGTGTGTCCGCAGGTGCAGGATTTCGATGGTCGCGTTTCAGAAGCGTTGCGCTTTTGGTGTCGGAGCGAACGGTAGTCGAAAGTGCGTCGCGACCGGGTTACGTTGCATCACAACACCATAACAAGGGGTGAGAGACGAACCATGAAACGATTTGCGATTTCTAACGGCTCGCTGGCAGCCTTACTGGTCGGTGCATCTTGTTTCCTGTCGATAGGCGGCTGGGCAGCGGCCGCGGATGTGCCGCGTGTCAACGAACCGGCTTCCGCTACCCAGACCGACTTCCGGCTCGGCCCTGAGGACGTAATTGAAGTCTTCGTATGGAAGGAGCCTGATCTTTCGACCACTGTCGTGGTCCGTCCCGATGGAAAGATTTCACTTCCGCTCACCAACGAGTTCGACGCCAGCGGGAAAACCGCGACGGAACTGCGGGATGCGATCACGCAGACGTTGCAGCGCTATGTCAACCAGCCCGTGGTGAGTGTCATGGTGAAGCAGATCAACAGCCTCAGGATTTCGGTGCTCGGCGAGGTCCGCAAACCGGACGTCTACAAAATCAAGAACCGCGTGACAGTGCTGGATGCCGTCGCCATGGCGGGCGGGTTCACGGATCTGGCGAGGCCCAATCGCGTCGTCGTGCTGCGACCCTCCGGTGGCACTGAACAGCGCTTCACAATCAACCTGAAGCAGAAGGTCGGTAGCCAGAACGAGACCCCATTCTACCTGCAGCCTTTCGATACAGTCTACGTCGAAGGCCGTTAGAAGGCAAAGATCGAGGACGCGCGATGCCAACCAAACTGCAGAACCTGATCCGCGGCTTGCTCGCCGTGACGCTCGTCTCTATTGGCGTCTCGCTGACCGAATCGCGCGGATTCGCGCAGGAGCACCCGCAGGGGTTCTTCTTGACATCGCCGCTCGAAATCAGTTCCGGTTATGACAGCAAATTCTTCACCACAGGCCCGGCGGAGATCAGCGACTCCGTCTCCATCATCACAGCGCCGACGATGTCGTGGATCGGCACGACGCACCGGACAGAATACTCGTTTACTTATACGCCGGAGTTCGAGATTTTCGCGCACAACCCGGATCTCAATTCGTGGAACCAGACCGCTACTTTCCGCGCGACGCACAGGATTAACGCCCGCTGGTCTCTTAACTTCGCCGATTCCTATCTGGACACGACCGATCCGAATCGCGCGCTGGTCAACAGTCTTCTGTTGCTACCGCACACCCGCTATCGCGAAAACGCGTTCTATGGCGAGCTTGGCTACAGGCTGAATCAGGCGACGCGCCTCAAATTCCGCTTCGATAACACCGTCGACACAGCTGCGCTGCAGGGCGTCTACGAGGGCCGCCTCGACTACGCGACCCTGGCCGGCACAGCGACTCTCGATCGCACGCTTAGCGCTTCGCAGACGCTTTCGGGAGGCTATTCGTTCATACATGCAATACCGCTGCAGCCCTCAGCGGCGGGAAGCCCATCGGATGTGAACCTTTTTAGCGCGACTTATACGTACGAAGTCAACAAAGGACTTTTGGTGCGCGCTTCCGGAGGTTTCGTGGAGAGCGCTCAGCCGGCTGCGACCGGCGCCGTCGAGGTGGAAAAAGCATTCGGCGGATTGTGGACGGCTGCCGCCTATCAGCGTTACGTCGGCTTCTTCGGAGGCCTGCTTCCCGCCGGTGGCGTGCCCGATACCGTCGAGTTCGCCAACGCGCTGACGCCCGACTCAATCTACGAAGTTGTCTCGCTGCGCGGCTGGGGGCAGGTTACGAAGCGTACGACGATCGAAGCCGCCGGGCAAAAAGCTCTGAACGGCGTAAACAACGAAGGAATCGGCATTCGGAGTTTGATCGGCCGGCTGCGCGTGACGTACCGACTGACCGACCGCTACGCGTTCTTCGCCGAACTCGATCACTTCGGACAGAATTTCAATCAATTCTCGGGGAACCCTCTCGACGAGAACCTTTTCTTCGCGGGTATTCAGACTACGCTGTCGCGGCCGCCGAAGCGGGAAAGCCTGCGCGGCAAACACGGGAAGACGCCCCAGGATTCGCGGCCGGATGTGCTGCGGCCACCCGAGGAACCGCTGGCAGGCGATGTCGCTCCCGAGCTGGAAAACTAAGAGGACTTAAGGGAATGACCAATAGTTCGCACCGGAAGAGCTTCTCGCCTTTCACGTTGATCCGGGCACTCAAACGGCGGTGGTCCTACCTCGCGATCCCGGTCACGCTGCTGGTGCCTGCCGTGGCCATCTACACTTCGCATCTGCCGCAGCGCTTTCGCTCGCGGTCGCTGCTCGGAGAGGTCATCGGCCAGAGCCATCTTCGTTTCGGCGATCGCAACGACGCGGCGGCTACCAACGCGCAGGAACTGCTTCGCACGGTGCGTGAAACGCTGCTGACACAACCGGTGATCGAGTCCATTATCCGCGAGTTCAAGCTGGCTCCCCTCCCCGCGGGTGGGCTGAAGCAGAAGAGCATCGACGACACGAAGGCGGCGATCCAGATCCAGATAGAGAGCCCCGATACCTTCTATATCGGCTTCGAAGGGGCGCAGCCGCGGCAGACGATGGCCGTCGCGAACCGGCTCGCGAATCTCCTCATCGATCAAACAACCGCCGTCCGCGATCATCGGGTGCAGCAGGAAGACACCTTCCTCGACTCCGAGGTCGCGCGGATGCGCGCCCAGCTCGACCAGCAGGACAACAGCCTGAAGGCCTACAGGCAGGCGGCCGCGCAGGAACTTCCCGAGCGTCTCGCAAACAACCTCAAACAGCTCGAGTCGCTGCAGGAGCAGGTGCAGAACAAGAACGATCAGATCACATCCGCCGAAGCGAGCCGGTCCGCCGCAACGGAAGAGTTGAACTCCCTTGAGAAGCAGGGGGTACTCGAAGCGCCGGCGCCCGAGAAGACTCCGCAGCAGATCGCTCTCGAAGACGCGCGGCGCAAACTTTCTCAGCTTGAGGCGCGCTATACCCCGGAATATCCCGAAGTGGTTCGGGCACGCCAGGAACTGCGTGATCTCAAGGCAGCCCCGGTGCAGCTCGCGCCCGCCGCTCGTCAGGCGCCCTCGCAGGTCCAGATGCGTTACTTCACGCTGCAGGCGGAATTGAAGTCGCTGCCCCCCCGCATCGAGAACTACAAGCGCGAACGCGATGCGCTCATCGCCCGGGAACGCGACTACGAACGCGTCGTCAATTCTTCGCCCGGTTATGAAACCGGCCTCACCGAAAAAATGCGCGACGCAGCCGTTTCCCGCGCAAGCTACGAGGCTCTCGTCGCGAAGCAGCAGGACGCGAAACTAAACCATCGCGCCGAAAAGATCGAGACCAGCGCGGCGTATAAGATCATCGAGCCGGCCCAACTGCCGACGTCGCCTTCCAGCCCGAAGCGCGCGCGTATCCTGCTCGCCGCGCTGGCAGGCAGCCTGATTCTCGGCTTAATGGGCGCCTTTATCGTCGAGCGCCTCGACACGACGTTCGAAACGAGCGAGGACTTCGAAACTGTGATCGGCATGCCCGTTCTCTCGACGATCCCCTCGATCGAAGCCAACGGCCCCGACAGGGGACGCGGCAAGAAGCGCAGCTTCGCGCTGGTCTCGAGTTCGAGCGCGAAAGGGGTTGGCGCCGACCGCAAGCTGCATTTTCAGACTCATCGCATCGCGGTCCTCAGCGATCCACATGGCATTGCGGCGCAGCAGTACGGAATCCTCGCACTCAAAGTGCAAAAGTGGCTCGCGAAGACGGGCGGGATTGTTCTCGCCGTCACGAGTTCGACGGGCGCAGAAGGAAAATCGCTGACGGCCTTGAATCTCAGCGTCTCGCTTGCTTCTGCGTTCGATGGCGGGGTCCTGCTGATCGACTGCGACCTCCGCATGCCCCAGGTGCACGAGCGCCTCGGACTTGACAACGACCATGGATTTGCCGACCTGTTGGAAGACCCCCGGCTCGACCCGGGCGCCTTCGTTTCGCGTGTGAGCAATCTCAACGTGCTGCCCGCTGGCGCGCGGATGAACGGCGGGAGTGCGGTGCTATCCCCAGGCCGGATGCGAGAAGTTCTCGCCGGGCTCCGCAAACAATATCGTTTGATCGTGCTCGACTGCCCGCCGGTCGTGCCGATCGCCGACAGCCACGCGATTTCGGAACTGGCCGACGGCGTCGTGATCGTGGTGCGCGCGCGCGCGACTCGTCCCGAACTGTTCCGGCGCGCGACCGCCAGTCTGGACGCAAAGAATCTTCTCGGCGTCGTGCTGAACGACGTGGAATACGAGGCAACCCCATATGCATACGCCTACCGGTACTATCAAAGGCACTATCTGGGCCGGAGCTAGCGGGCCGCCACGCCGCGCCGCGACTTGCACGGTGCGTGCTTACTACCTCGCTCGTCCACGCATCGCTCTCGTCCCGCTCGAGTGTCTGCTCCTCGGGGTAGCCTTCTTGCAGGCGATGCTGGGCCGCGCGAGCTTCGAAGCGCCGCTGCTGATCGCGCTCTGCGTGCTTGTGCTGCACAGCACGGTGCTCAACCGGCCCGTCGTCATTCTGCCAGGCAGACGTTTGCGGTCCGACCCGTCCGTCGAAGTGATGTTCGGTCTCATAACACTATTTATTCTTTTCTATTTGTTTCCCGGACTTGCTACCAGGTTGGATTCTATTTTGGCCGGAGCGTGTCTGGCAGGGGTTCTCCCCCTGACGCTGCGACCCGTGCAGCAATACATTGGCCGCCAGAAAAAACTGATGGAGGGCGTGTTGATCGTCGGCACCGGCGATCTGGCGCAGAAACTCTCGCAGGCTCTTGACACCGATGCCGTCTCGTTGCGCCAGGAGCACGCCGGTGGCGTCCGCGCGATCTCGCATCCACGCGGTGGGCGCGAAAGCGTCGTGGATTTGCAGGGTCTCTCCGAGATTGTCAAGCGTGACAACATCGGGCGCGTCGTGGTTGCTGAGGAGAACCAGCAAAAGCGTGCGCAGTTATCGGCAGCGCTGGTGGACCTCCGGCTGCGAGGTCTCAACATCAGCGACGCCGTCGATTTCTATGAGCAGCTCTTTGGCAGGATCTGGGTCGAGGCTCTGAGCTCGGAGTGGTTTCTTTACACGGACGGCTTTCGTCATTCGGCACTCAGCGTCTTCTTCAAGCGGTTCGTGGACGTGATCGGCTCGCTCGTGCTCTTGATTCTGACCGCGCCCCTCATGGCCATGGCCGCCATCGCGATTAAGCTGGATTCGCCCGGGCCAGTGCTGTTTCGCCAGACCCGCGCCGGTCTTTTCCGCGCGCCGTTCACGATCTTCAAGTTCCGGTCGATGCGGACCGATGCCGAGGCCCTGAGCGGCTCCGTGTGGGCCTCCGAAGACGACCCGCGGGTCACACGCGTCGGCCGCATCCTGCGCAAGTTCCGCGTGGACGAACTTCCGCAGGCGATCAACGTTCTGCGCGGCGAGATGAGTTTGGTTGGCCCGCGGCCTGAACGGCCTTGCTTCGTCGACCGGCTAACCGAGCTGATTTCCTCCTACAATCACCGGCACTATGTGAAACCCGGGATCACCGGATGGGCGCAGGTGAATTACCGCTACGGTGCGTCGGTGGAAGACACGTTCCGCAAGCTGCAGTACGACATCTATTACGCCAAGCATCGCTCCTTTATTTGCGACATGCGGATTCTGTTCAGGACCGTCGGCATCGTCCTGTCTGGTAAAGGCCGATGAGGAACGCCCTCCGCGTTGTCGGAATCGGTGGTGGCACGGGGCTGCCCGTGCTCCTCGCGGGATTGTCGAAACGGCCCGGCGTGGAGCTGACCGGCATCGTCACCACTTCGGACAACGGGGGTTCCAGCGGACGTCTTCGTGACGGCTTCTCCATGCCGGCCGTCGGCGACTTGAGGAATTGCCTTGTCGCACTTGCTGGCGAAGACTCGTTACTTGCGGATCTTTTCCAGCATCGTTTCGCTGCCGGTGGGTGCCTCGATGGCCACGCCCTCGGAAATCTCGTCGTGACCGCCCTCTATCAGCGGACCGGAAGCCTTATTCAGGCATCCGAACTTGTCCGGAGGCTACTCGACTTCGAAGGGCGCGTGATTGGCGCAAGCGAATCCTTCACGACTCTCTGCGCGGAACTGAGTGACGGCCGGAAGGTGTGCGGCGAATCGCAAATCCCGGCGGCCAACGGAATCGTCGAGCGAATTTGGATGGAGCCGGAAGCACCGCAACCCTCGCGCGGTGTAATCGAAGCGCTGCAGACGGCCGACGCGATTGTGTTTGCGCCAGGAAGTCTGTACACCAGTCTGCTGCCGAACCTCTTGATCGACGGCGTCGCCGCGGCCATCCGGGAATCCGCAGCCGTCAGGATTCTTGTCTGCAACCTGATGACACAGCCCGGCGAGACCGATGGCTTTTCGGCATCGGATCATCTGCGCGCCGTTGTGCGTTATCTCGGAAATGGCTTTGTTCAACATTGCATCGTCAATCCGGCTCCGCCGGTGTCCGCGGCGAATTATCTGGCCGTTGGCTCGGAGTTCGTGCGTTACGATCCCGAGGGAATCATGGCTTTGGGCGCGATGCCCGTCTCGTCGAAGCGCCTTGTGAGCCGTCACGGAACAAAGATCCGCCACAATTCGGACACGCTCGGGCGCCTGGTCGTCAATCTCGCGAAACAGCGGTCGAGCGTGCAGGCAACTCTGCGGGCAACCCAGCAGTCAGTCGTGCCCGCGGCTTCGAGTTTTCTTTTGCAGCAGGCATCTGAGTAGGCGGCCATGGCGGAAGCGGTCTTCTGGTTTGCATTGTTCGCCGTGGCCTACGTTTACATCGGGTATCCGTTGCTGCTGATGCTTAGGGCGCGGGTCGCGCCTCGCCCGGTGCACAAGCGGAATATCGAGCCGACCGTGAGCATCGTCATCGCGATGCACAACGAGAGAGACAACGTGAAGGGGCGGATGCGCAACTGCGCCGAACTGGACTATCCAGCGGAAAAGCTCCAGGTCGTCGTCTCGCTGGACGCCGCAAACGATGGTACGGCGGAACTGCTCGGGCCGTGGAAGTGCGCCGGGATGTCGGTGATCGAGAACCCGGTGCGGTCCGGCAAAGCAGTGGCTGTTAACCGAGGCGTTGCGGCAGCCACAGGCGAGATCGTCGTGTTCGCGGACGCTCGCCAGAGATTCGCGCCCGACGCCATTCGGAAGCTCGTTGCGAACTTCGCGGACGAGTCCGTGGGGGCGGTGTCCGGAGAGCTCATATTGCTCGACGTTAATGGCGCGGAAGCGGCCGATACCGTCGGCTTGTACTGGCGTTACGAAAAGGCGCTGCGCTCGCTCGAGAGCGCGATTCATTCCGTGCCTGGCGGGAGCGGCTCGATCCTCGCGATCCGCCGCGACCTTTTCACGCCGCTGCCGCCGGGGACGATCCTCGACGACGTCATCACGCCGATGCGCATAGTGCTTGGGGGCAGGCGCGCGGTCTTCGAGCCCGCCGCACGCGCATACGACCCAGCCAATCTGGATCTGACGCTCGAGTATGCACGGAAGCGCCGCAACCTGATGGGGAACTACGAGATTTTCACGACCATGCCGCAACTTCTCGCGCCATGGCGCAATCCCATCGCATGGCAGGTGGCGTCGCACAAAGCCGGGCGGCTGCTGGTGCCATGGTGCCTGGCAGCGTTGTTGATCGCTGATCTCTCCCTGCGGCATGGAATGTACGCCGCCGCTCTCGCGGCGCAAATTACATTCTACGTACTCGCGCTCGCGGGATGGCGTTTCACACAGAACAAACTCGCGCGAATCGCCTGGACGTTTGTCCTGATGAACGGGGCCGTGATCGCCGGCCTCTTTCACTTCCTCCGCGGGCATGACGGATTGTGGAACGTGTCGCATCTCGATTCCGCAGCGAACGAGGAGGTGAAATGCCGGGCTTAGCCGTTACACCCATATTTGAAGAGCGTCGCACGCAACCGGCGTTGCGCATCCGCACGATCACGACACCAGACGAATTTTTAGCTCTCGAGCCAGTTTGGCACGACGTCCTCAGACGAGCTGAGATCGGTCATCCGTTTCTCGAATATGCGTGGGTGCGCACCTGGTGGGAATGCTTCGGCCGCGGCAACCGCCTCAACATCCTGGTCGTGACGGCGGGCGGCGAACCGGTTGCGATAGCGCCGCTGATCGTCACCCGCGTCAGGATGTGGAAAATCCCGGTCCGCTGTCTGAGTTTCTTCTACAACGATCACGTCCCGCGCGCTGATTTCATTGTGGTCCGCGGGCATGAAGAGGCTTATGAGGCGATCTGGAATCATCTCCACAAATGCGATGGCTGGGAACTTATACAACTCTGCCAGCTTACGGGCGATTCACCGACGCTCGCTCATCTGCAGACCTTCTCTGGCGATTCCGGGTGTCGCAGTGGTATCTGGGAATCGAGCCGTTCCCCATACATCGAGTTGCACGAGGACTGGACTGCATACCTGGAAGGACTGCCCGCGAAGCATAAATCCAACCTGCGAAATCGCTTCAAACGGCTGAGCCAGGAGGGACCTGTGGAGATTGAAACGATTGAATCCGGGGAACGTGCGGCCGAAGCCATGCAAGAGGGTCTTCGGCTTGAGGCGGCCGCGTGGAAGCGCAATGCCGGTACCGCCATCGCGTGCGATCCGGATATCGCGCGGTTCTACTGGCTGCTCACGCGGCGCGCGGCGAACGAGGGATGGCTGCGGTTGAATTTTCTGCGCGCGGGCGACTCCCGTGTCGCATTCGATTACTCGCTCGCGTATAGAGAACGTGTCTTCCTGTTGAAGATGGGTTATGATCCGTCTTTCGCCCAATACTCGCCGTCGAATCTGCTGCTGTCGCTGGCGCTGCAAAGAGCATTTCACGAGAACCGGGTTGGATACGACTTCCTGGGCGATCAGGCCGACTGGAAACGATGCTGGGCACGCTGCGTGCGGCGGCACGTATGGCTCTATATTTTTCCGGACACAGTCAAAGGCCGTTTGCTTCACGTCCTCAAGTTCCGTTTGGTTCCCGCGCTCAAGGCCATGCTTGGATGGCAAAAGCGAGGCGCGGATTGTGAGAGTAGATCCGTGAGAGTAGATCCGTGAAAGTCACGCCGATTGGGGCCGAAACTTTCGGCTTCGGACATCCCCGGCTTACTCGCGGATCGAACGTCGCACGGGATGTCCCGCAACTCGCTTCGCCGTTTCGCATCGATCGAATTACGGATAACGCGGACTTCTTCGCTCTCCGCCCGGCATGGAACGAACTCCTCGATGCAAGCGACTCGAATTGCATCTTCCTGACGTGGGAATGGATTTCAGCGTGGTGGCAGCACTTCGGGGGCGAAGGCACTCTGGCCGTGTTCGTGGTCCGGCTGCGGGATGAGATAACGGCCATCGCTCCGTTCCGTATGCGGCCCGCAAGTTTCCGCGAAAAGCCAGGATTGTCCGTTCTGGAATTCCTGGGAAGCGGGTACGCCGGGTCTGACTACCTCGACGTGATCGTCCGCAGAGGCTACGAAGAAGATTCGCTCGGCGCGCTGGCGAGGGCTTTGCAGTGTTGCTGCTGCGACTCCCGCACCCGGTTCGCGTTCCGCTGGACCAACATCCGCCCCGACAATTGTGCGGCCACTCGCCTTGGATCGATTCTCCAAAAGGATGGCTGGGCGGGCGATGAAACCACGATCAACGTCTGTCCATACATCTCCCTCGACGGGTGCACCTGGGAATCTTATCTGGAGGGCCTCGGCGCGGAACATCGCTACAACTTCCGGCGCAAGCAGAAACGGCTCAACCGGGACTTCCGTGTCGAATTCGTTCAGGCCGGAAAAGACGACTGCAGGGTATTCATCGACCGGCTGATCGAGCAGCATAATCTGCGCTGGGAGGCGCGTGGGGGGTCCGACGCGTTCCATACTCAGGCCCTGATCGACTTTCATCGCGACGTCACCCAGGCAATGCTCGACCGGGGCTGGTTGCGCCTGTATGCGCTGCGACTGGATGAGAGGCCCGCCGCGTTTCTTTATGCCTTCTTCTACCGCGGCAAATTCTTCTTCTATCAGTCCAGTTTCGACGCGGTCCTGGAGAAACACAGCGTGGGAACAGTAATCATGGGCCTCGCGATCCAGCGGGCCATCGAAGAAGGCGCCGTCGAGTTCGATCTGTTGCACGGCGATGAGACCTATAAGCAGCGATGGAGCCGCGAAAAACGTTCGCTCGTGCGTCTCGAGTTGTACCCGCCAGGCTGGCGCGGAAGGCTCAATCAACGTTATATGAAAGTGGGTCGTCTCGCCCTGAAATTGGCCCGTCGCGTGCTCGACAGTACGGCCGTCAAATGACCAGGAAGTGGATCAAATCGCGCTACGCCTCCGCGCTGGCGCGGACTGGAATCGACAGAATGATGGCGTCCGTGTCGAGACGGCAAAACGAGCCGGCGATCGTTGGATACCATCGCGTCGTCGAAGACTTCGCTTCGAGCGCCGAGACTTCTATCCCGTCTCTACTCGTCACGACGAGAACACTCGAGAGCCACCTCGACTGGATCGGCCGGCACTATCGTTTTGTCGATCTCGATGAGCTCGGCGCGCGCATGGTATCAGGCGACAGCTCCGGCAAGCCTGTCGCAGCGGTAACCTTCGACGACGGCTATCGCGACTTCCACGATCTCGCCCTGCCACTGCTGCGTCGCAAAGGCATTCCCGCGGCGCTCTTCGTGGTGACCGACCTCGTCGGGACCAGCCGACCGCAGGTCCACGACAGTCTCTTTTTGTTACTGGCGCGAAGAATCGCGCGCTCGATGGACTCCTATCCTCGCCGGCTCCAGAGCTTCTCCGGAATTCGCCTGCCGGACGTTGCCTGTCTCGGGCCCTATCAGAGCACGCGCATCCTTCTCGAAACTCTGCCGCTGGCCGCGGTCGAACGGGTAATCGCAACACTCGAAGCCGAAGACCCGCTCCCGCCCGACATGTTGGAGACTTTTCAGCCCGTCACGTGGGACATGCTGCTCGCGTGCCGCCGCGCGGGCATCATCGTCGGCTCCCACACGCGAACCCACATCCTGATGCCCAATGAGTCGGACGCGCGAGCGCGACACGAAGCCCTGGCTTCGCGCGAAGAGCTCGAGCGCCGGCTCGAAACACCGATATGGCATTTCGCGTATCCGAGCGGGATCTTCAATATCCGTTCGGTTTCGGCCGTGGAGGCTGCTGGATATCGGTTCGGCTATACGACCTGCGCTCATCGGAGTCCGGACCGTTCCATGCTCACGATCCCGCGGACGCTTCTTTGGGAAAACGCATGTCTCGACGACCGGCGCGAATTCTCGGAATCTATCCTGAGCTGCCATGTGCGCCGGGCCTTCGATCTCGTCAGCGGATGCCGCCAAAAGCACGGGCTCGGAGCGGGAAGCCATGCAGGGCTTTAACGAATTGCCGCCGCTCCCGGGATTCGAGCTGGTCAGCGCCGCGCCCGCCGAGCGCAACGGATTTCCGTCTTCATACTGGCTGCTGCTGGTGTTCCTGATCCTGCTTTACGCGAACACCCCGTTCATCCTGCCCGCCGCGGAAGCCGTGCATCCGGCCAAAGTCGTGGCCGGTGCGATGCTCTTCGCCCTGATTGCAGAAACGATGTCGGGCCGGACTCACTTCGATTTTCCGTGGCCGGAAGGAGCCTGGTTGCTGGCGTTTCTCGGCGCCGCTGCTATTTCCTGCGTGACGGCTCTGTGGCCGGGGTATGCGGCCGAGGCGCTGTCGGACCTGATCAAGATCACGCTCGTCTACTTCGTGATGGCGACGAGCGTGAGCAGCGAGCGGGCTTTGCGCGGCATGCTCTGGGTCATCGTGCTCGGAGCCTTGTTCCCCGCGCTTGGCACGCTACGGAATTACCTCCACGGCAATCTGTACGAAGGGCGTGCGGCATGGGTCGGAATATTTTCCAATCCAAATGAAGTTGCCTACAGCCTTGTGATCCTGATACCATTTCTGGCTTACCTCGGCTCGGCGAAGTCATGGATGGCGCGTCTCGTATTGCTCGGTATTTCGCTTTGCTATGTCGGCGCGATTTTCGTTACGTTCTCGCGCGGCGGATTGATCGGCCTGGTTGCCGCAGCCGCCGTTTATACCTGGCGGAAGCGTAGCGTCTGGCTGCGAATCGGCGTGGTCCTCACGGTGGCCGCCGGACTCATACTCGCCGGCGAGCACTGGTCACGCAGCGAAGACTTCTCGCAACTCGACAACGACGTCAGCTTCCAGCAGCGCATTGCGACATCCAGAGTCGGCATCGACATGTTCATCGATCATCCGATCACGGGTGTCGGCCTGAAGTGCTCGGTAATCGCGTGGCCTCTTTACGCGCCACAGACCCTCTATACGCGAGGCGCGCTGGTCACCCACAATACGTTCGTGCAGGTCTTCGGTGAGACCGGGCTGCTGGGTGCGATCCCGTTTCTGCTCTTGTTCGGCTCGGGCCTCTATCACGCTCGCCAACTGGCACTGCGAAGCCACCTTACCAATGCCGGGATCGCAGTCGAGGTCGCGTTCTGGGGCTTCATCGTCTGCGGAATGTCGGGAGGATATGTGATGACATGGTTCCCGTACATCCTGCTCGGTATTACCGCGGCTGTACAGCGCATCGACAGGGAATGCCCGGCCCGTGTTGCTACCCCTGCAGATCCCGATTTACTGGAGGGCTATCATCACGTCAAAGTAGCTGGAATAAGTGGAACCGACGGTGACGACAACAGGCTCAACGCCTGAGACTCCCGGGGGCACGACCGCGTTGATTTGATAGAGACCGGCCAGACGCTGCGTCAGACCGCTATAAATTACTGTTGCCGGCACTTCGACCGCAGGTCCGATAAGCCTGTCCCGCCGAACATCGACATCCAAATCGAGCGCTGGCCGATCGAGCGCCTGATTCCGCGGGCCAACAATCCGCACCCACGGCCGCGCGCAGGTTGCCAGCATCGCGGCGTTTATGCGCGAGCGGGTGGGCGAACCCGATCCTGTGGGACTGTGGGTTGACCTATGTGACCGCTGGTCGATGGGGTGGGCGCAGCGCAACCGACGGCGGATTTCAGTGAGACACCACCGACTGGAGTTGAGGGCAACCCGACGGCTTCGATAAGGCTACGGTGTCGTGTTACTCCGCGCGGGCCGCTCACCAGGGAGGAGCCGCGAACTCCCGGTTCAATCAAAACTGCCTACCGATGCAGAGAGCGGCCCTGACGCTTCGCCAGGTTCTCCCTCACGGAGGTTTGCTGCCGGCGCGTCCGTAGAGGGTCTTCGCATAGGCTGGCATCCCAAAACGCTGAAGGGCGGTAGTTAACCAAACGCGCAGCCCTCGACCGAGAAAACGAGAGATTCGACTTGGCAAGCGGGGCCGGCTGCACTGGCCCAATCCAGCAGTGCGTGCATCCTGCTAAGAGAGGCTCCAACCGGCGAGTATTGGCCATTTTCGCGCCAGTGAGTGCCGGTACGTGAACCAGGAGCGCGGAGAACTCAGAGTGGAAGTTTGTTTGGCTCCGCAAATGTCGGGAAGTTCGAGTCGTCTCTGCTGAGAGGCTGGCACTAGGAGTTATTACCGTCTATAAAAGGCAAGGTGGGTATTCACTTGACTCAGGTAGCCCCTACAGGTTGTGGTTCGACTTCAAAAGGGCTGGGGGCTGCGCGGCGGGTATGACGATGTTTTTGTAGGGTACCGGGTCGAGGGCGACAGCTTGCTGCACGAGCCGATAAAAGAGCTTTCCCCGGTTGGTGGACCGGCGGCGGTTGAACCGGAAGGTGAACTCGTCCAGGTAATAGTCGAGGTGCTCGTGACTCACGGCTCCCTGGTGGGTACCCAACAGCCAGCGCTTGAGTAACGACGCCACGCGATGGACTCGCGGCATCAACTCCGAGGCCATTTGCTTCTTCCCCTTCAGGTACGTGACCTCGTGATCATAGCCCGCAGCAGCCACAGGATCGTACCCAGGCCAGCCGTCGGTGTGGATGGTGCTTCCGGGTTCAACGGTATCCCTGATAAACGGCATCAGGCTTTGCGCCGAGGCGTCCAGGATGCGTCGCATTCGGATCCGGCCAATCCCCGGCCCGTCCTCCTGAGCCGCGATGATAATCAGTGCCTTACGTCCTGTGTGGCGTCCACGCGTTCCCTCGTCCACGCCGGCAGTGAAACTCTCGTCCACCTCGATCCGTCCTGTCAACCGATCCCGGTCTGGCCGAACCATGGCGCGGCGCAACTTGTGCAACCAGGTCCAGGCGGTCTTGTAGCTCTTCAGTTCGAGCACCCGCTGCAGACCCAGCGCACTGGCTCCGTTCTTCTGGGTGGTGACCCAGTACATCGCGCGGAACCAATCGGTCAACGGCTTGCGCGTGTCCTGGAAGATCGTCCCGGCTGTCACTGAAGTCTGGCGGCCACACTTGCCGCACTCCAGCAGTACAGACCTCACCGGCCACCAGCGATCACCCGAACAGCGCGGGCATCGGAAGCCTTCCGGCCAGCGAAGCCGGAACAGATAGTCACGGCACGCCTGCTCAGTCGCGAACTGTTCTTCGAACTCCCGGAGGTTACGAGGAAATTCCTCCATGGCCCGCCATACTACAGATTGTGGCCACCTGAGTCAAGTGAATACCCACCAAGGCAATAATAGAGTCATTATCCCAACCCGCAAGGTTCCGATGAGGCAGCCGGCCAACCGTTTCTGCCCACTCTGGGCCGTCGGCGGGCAGCGCGTGGTCATTCGGTAACGCCGGGGTACCGGAATCGAACCAAATGAAACGCTCCTTCGGGAGGGGAAAAGGGCAGCAAAGGAGCCTGCCAAGACATTGCCGGGCGAAACAAAGTACAGGAAGGGGAACATGAGGGTTGTACCTTACAGCCGCAGCCTGCGTAGCGCGTCATCAATACCGGCCACGGCAGCGACTGCACGGAAGAGTGGGCGCTAACAGCGCGTGGTAAAAGTCCGATTTACCTTCCAAACATGTGACCTCTGAAATGTTTCAGACGTCATAAGCAGTATGGCGATGGGCAAGCGCAAGCCGAAGCAGAACGCGCTGTTTTTCAGCGCGCAGGAGATTCCCCAGGCGGCGAGTCACCCGTTCTACACGAAGGTCAACGACATCCTGGAGCGGAACAAGGTCGACAAACGCCTGGAGCACCTGTGCAAGCGTTTTTACAAGCCGGTCATGGGTCGACCGAGTATGGCTCCGGGTGTGTATTTCCGGATGCTCCTGCTCGGCTACTTTGAAGGAATCGATTCGGAACGGGGAATTGCGTGGCGTGTAGCGGACTCGCTTTCGTTGCGGGATTTTCTGGGCTTCAGTGTTATCGAATCGACGCCGGATCATTCGACAATGTCGCGGACGCGCCGTCTGATGCCAGTGGAAACGCACAAAGCGGTGTTCCGCTGGTTCGTGAAGGTACTGGGCGAAGAAGGCCTGATGGAAGGGCAGACCATCGCTGTAGACGCGACCATGCTGGAAGCCAACGCCGCGATGCGTTCGATCAAACGGCGCGACGATGGCCGCGGCTATGACGAGTATTTGAAGGATCTGGCCAAGGCCGAAGGCATTGAGGAACCGACCCGCGAGCAGGCCGCGAGGCTGGACCGGAAGCGCAAAAAGAAAGCTTCGAATAAAGACTGGATGAGTCCCGGAGATACCACCGCGCGCATTGCCAGGATGAAGGATGGGCGCACGCATCTGGCGCACAAGGCCGAGCATGCGGTCGATCTGTCCAGCGGCGCGATAGTGGCGATTACGCTGCAAGCGGCAGATCTGGGTGACACGACCACCATCGGAATCACACTACAGGAAGCTCAGTCCAATGTGGCTCTGATCAACGAACGCAGCATCGAAGAGCTGGTGGCCGACAAGGGTTATCACAGCAATGAAGTTCTGGTCGATTTGCATGCGGACGGTGTGCGCAGCTATATTCCGGAGCCGGAGCGCGGGTCCCGCAATTGGGACGGCAAGGAAAAAGAGCAGAAGCAGGTGTATGGGAATCGGCGGCGGATGAGAGGACGGCGCGGCAAGGACCTGCAGAAGCTGCGCACGGAGTTGACCGAAAGAAGTTTTGCCCACATGTACGAAACCGGCGGCATGAGACGAACCCACCTCAAGGGTCAAAAGAACATTCTCAAGCGGCTTCTGTTCCACGCAGTCGGATTCAATCTGGCGCTGCTGGTCCGGAAATCTTCAGGAATCGGCAAACCGAGGACCCTGCAGGGTCTCTCAGATACGATTTTGCTTGTCCAGATCGCGATGACGGCATGGACGGCGCGCTGGAACGAATTAGCAGGAGAAAACGAGCCCATCTCCGGCTCGTTTTCACTTCGTCTGGTTTTTCCAGCTCCCAGCCACAGCTGAAGGTTTTCGCACTTCTACCACGGGCTGCTAGCGCAGGCGTCGAGACGAGTCTCGACGCGGCACGCACGAGTGCGTGCGCCACACTAAGTTAGGACTGATGGGGGCCATCCTGCTCTGTGAAAATGCATTGATCGTTTCATTTTTCGTCTTCCCAGCCTTGTACTTTGCGGCCGAGAACCTGTTCGAGGCTCTTCGGTTTGGCTTCGAAGGGCATGCCGTGATATTTGTCGATCTCGTCGCGATAGCTCATGAGAGGGCCGGGATAGCCGATTAGTTGCCAGCCGATCAGGCCGGCGTTGCCTCCGTGCAGCGGGTCGCTGAACATGCCTTCGATGGTGTGCGTGCGGAGCGCCTGAAAGAACGTGGTGCGCTCGATCGGTGCGCAGGCGCTCGTCCTGCTTTGCCAGCGGGAGAGTGGCGAAGTCGTCGCCGAGCTTTTTGATTCCGTCGCGATAGATCTGTTGAGGGGTGTCTTTGCCCTGATAGCCGTGTTCGGGGAACGATTCCACCCATGGGCCTTTCGTGTAGCGATATTTGTCGCTGCCCCAGGGTCCGGCGAGCTGGTGATCGATGTAGACGATGACGTTGGCTTCGGTGGCGCCGGGTCCGCTCTCGTCGGTAGGGAAGATACGCGCGGCGGCTGCCTGCACGGTGCGCGCTTCGGCTTCGGTGAAGAAACGCAGAGGGACGTGCACTACGCCATCCTGCGCCTGCAGTCGCGTCACTTCACCGGCGAGGCTGTATACGAGCAGGCCGCCGAGGCCCTTCGCGGGTACGGTAAGAAATTCTCGTCGTTTCATGCCAGTGCTCCCGCATGTTTGAAGTAGCGATCGATCATCGCGTCCGCTGCGCGATAGGTCATGGCGAGGATGGTGAGGGTCGGGTTGCCGGATGCGCTTTGCGGGAACGTGGAGCCGCCGGTGATCCATAGGTTCGGCACCTTCCAGTGCTGCAACCAGGGATTCACCACGCTTTGATCGGGAGACGATCCCATGATGGTGCCTCCCTGGACGTGCGTGCTTTGGTAGTAGGTGACGGAGTAGCGCGGGCCGAGTCCGCGGGCGTCTCCGACTTTCGCTCCCATGCGGCGCGCCAGCTCGGATGAGACGCGGATTGCCATGTTGGCCTGGGCGCGTTCGTGATCGGTCCAATCGAGCGTGAGGCGGATGAGAGGATCGCCGAGCTTATCGGTGTAGGTGGGATCGAGATCCATGTAGTTGTGGCGGTAGGGGAAGTGACCGCCTTCGAAGGAAACCTGCGCCGACTTATCGTGCCATTTGAGCGCGGCCTTCTTCCATTCGGAACCCCATTGGGCTTTGGTTTCGTCGGGCGGGATGCGTCCGAAGCCGATGAGCGGGCCTTCGCCGGAGGATTGCACGCGCATGGTGCCGCCGCGCAGGAGACCGGCTGCGGCGTCTAAGCCGTTGGCGCCGTCGAAATCGTCAATGCCGAAGCCGAGTCCACCGGCGCCCATGAAGTTGTTGAGGTGCTGATCGAGGAAGAAGCGCACGTTGGCGCTCACCTGGTGAGTGAGGTTTTTTCCGAGCGTGCCTTTGCCGGTGTTGGGATCGTAGGGTTCGCCGAGCTTCGAGAGCAGCAGCAGGCGCGAGTTGTTCAGTGTCCAGGAGGCGAGGATGACGACGCCGGCCGGCTGTTCGAATTCCTCGCCGGTGGAGTCGGTGTAGGTGACGCCTTCGGCCTTGCCATCGCGGTGCAGGATGCGGCGCACCTGAGCTCCGGCGCGCAGGGAGAAATTCTTCTTGTGTTCGAGGAGGGGCAGCAGCGTGTTGGTGGGCTGGGCCTTGGCGCCGATCATGCATCCGAAGCGTGTGCAGAATCCGCAATAGGCGCAGCCGGCGCGGGCGATGCCGTCGGGATTTCTGTACGCCTGGCTCAGGGTCGCGGCTGGCAGCGGATAGGGGTGATAGCCGGCCTCATGAGCTGTCTTCTGAAAGAGCGCCGCGGCGTAGGATGTCTTGTGCGGCGGCAGCGGATACTCGTGCTGGCGAGGGGCTTCGAAGACGTTGCCGCCTTCGATTTTCTGTCCGCGCAGATTGCCGGCTTTGCCGGAGACGCCGAGCATCTGTTCGGCGCGCCAGTAGTTGGATTCGAGTTGGTCGTAGGTGACGCCCCAGTCCTGCGCGCTCACGTTTTCGGTAGCCTTCGCGCCGGGGTGCTTCTCGCGCAATTCGGAGCCGAGAGTGAAGATTTCGGGAGCGAAGCGGTAGGAGAGCGCGCCCCAGTGTTCGCCTGCGCCGCCGGTTCCGGTGCCGGGCTGGAAAGATCCGTATTGGCGGACGGGCACGGCGTTCGCTTTGGCGGAGTGCCGGTGGGTCAGGGTTTCATCGGAGAGATTCTGCATCATGCGCAGGCGGACGGCGTAGTCGAGCTCGTCCATGCCGGCGGAGTACTGGCCGTTCTTGCGGCCGGGGCCGCGTTCGAGGATGACGACCGAATGCGAGGTGCGCGCGGTGATTTCTTTGGCCATCAGGAGGCCGGTGAATCCGCCGCCGACGATCACCACGTCGACTGGCTTGAGGCGCTTCATATAAAGATGACTATGTCACATTTCGGGCGGATCGGGTATATACTTCGATTGCCTCGCAACTGGAGCGCGAATGCGGATTGGAATGGCTATTCTCGGCGTCCTGATGGTGCTGATGGGCGGCATCTGGTTCCTGCAGGGAATCAATGTGTTACCGGGCAGTTTCATGACGGGAGAGCTGCGCTGGGCCGTGTATGGCGGGATTCTGGCGGCGGTGGGGGTCGGATTGTTGTGGCGGGCACGACGGCGCGGTTGAAGGCCCGTTGAAGCTCCAGGCGAACATTTGGGCGACTGGCTTCGTAGTTTCTGGTGGAGAAAGCTCATGTATTGCACAAAGTGCGGGATCGAACTTCCTGAAGATAATCGTTTCTGCTCGGGTTGCGGGACCCGGACCGCGACGGGCAGCGTTTTCACGCCCACACCGGGCAGGCCGCTGATGCTGGATAAGCGGAATAAAAAAATCGCGGGCGTCTGCGCCGGATTCGCACGGTACTTCGATATGGATGTGGTGCTGATGCGCGTTCTCTGGCTGGCGGTTGCGATTTGCTCGGGCGGGGTTGGTTTCCTCATTTATGTGGGCGCATGGATTGTGATACCGAGCGACTCCGGGCTGGAGCCTCGCGAGATGGCGATTCCGCATACCCAGGCGGGGTAAGTCAGGCCTGATGGTCAAGGGCATATTGCATAACAGCCTGGTGTTTGCGTTTGCATCCGCTTGTTGCGTGGCGCAGAGCGATCAGTTTCTGCATTTCGAAGTTGCCTCGGTAAGATCCGTAGGCAAAGACGTGCGCATGGGATTTCAGCAGGATCCCGGGCGAATGTCGTGGGCCCGGATTCCGCTGACCAACCTGATCAGTGATGCGTACCACGTGGGTCTCGATCAGATCATCGGCCCGGATTGGCTCAACTCCGAGTTTTACGCGATCGATGTGAAGCTTCCCCCGGGCCATACCGAAGAAGAATATCGTCAGATGATGGCGCATCTTCTGGCTGAGCGCTTCGGTCTGGTGGCCCATCGCGTGATGAAGGAAGTTTCGGGTTACGAGATTACGCCGGCTCCCGGTGGCTCTAAGCTAACCCCGTCCGCGGGTGAGGATACCGATTCGGGGGCGCCACACGACCCTCGCAGCGGAATGCCAGTGCCAGATGCGAACGGGTTTCCGGCTCTGGTTCCGGGCAGTCCATGGGCAAGCCATATCGATGGCGGTATGCAACGCATGACCTTCAGGCGGAGCACTATGGCTTTCCTGGCGTCCCGGCTGCAATCTGTTCTTTCCCGACCAGGATCCGGCCAGATGATACCTGTCACAGACCGCACCGGAATCAGCGGCCGATTCGATTTCAAGCTTGCGATTCCAGTGCCGTCGTACCGGCTTCCCGCCAGGCTCCAGCCAGGGCAAGACATATCCGCTGCCGCCAGCGACCCCGACGTTAGCCCCGCTTCTATTTCCGCGGCGATGGAGAAACAGCTCGGTCTGAAATTGAAAGCGGTGAGGACCAGCCTCGATTTCATTGTGGTTGATCACGTGGAACGAGTGCCGACCGCCAACTAGCAGGCCATCCTGGCGATACAGCTACCGCTCATTCGCATTCGCGGCTCAGTAAAACCACGTTGAGGAAGCTAATTGCGGGAGCCCGGTGTTTCCGAGCGGCCGGCGAGCGGCTGCACGACGTTTCCACCGCAGATCGCGACACCCGTGCGTATCAGGGCCTGCAGGAAATTATTCAACATCGCGTAGCAAATCTGCTCGGTCATGGGTCCCTGCTTGCCGGGCAGTCGGAACGTTGCGGGCAGTTCCTTCGAGATCCGCAGGCGCAGGGCGTTGGTGACGTTGCGTCCGGCGCGATCGCGCTTGTTGGCGACCGTCAGAGGCGTTTGCATTACGCTGCCCGTGCGGCCATCGACGTAGAACTGGCAGCGGGAGAACCAGCCGAGGTTGGCGGGATCCGCAGCGTCGAACAACAGCAGCGGTGTTTCGCGCTGCTCGGCGGTTAGTTCGAGCAGTATGCTGCGCGCGGATTCCTTGAGCCGGGCGTCGAAGCCCGCCTGCTGCACCACGGCCGAGATGGTGGTGGCGTCGATTTCGAGAAGAATCAGTTTGTGGCGGCCGGCCTGAAGGACTTGCATGTTTATTTATGGTGCGGCAACGCGGGTGGCCAGGGCCGCGCACGCCGACTCGATGTCGGGGAAGAAATTGATCAGCCTGGTCGACGCGGGTAATGCGGAAAATATCCTTCACGCGGCCGTCCGCGCCGGCGAGGACGAACTGAGCGCCCATCTGCGTGGCTTTTCCGAAACAGAAGGCGATAATGCCGACGCCGGAGCTGTCGATATAGGAAACATGGGCCAGATCGATCACGATCTTGCGCACGCCCTCATTCAGCGCGCCGAGGACGGCGCCTTCGATCTGGCCTTTCGCCACGCCGAGCGCGATGCGTCCTGTGATGTTCACGATCAGGATGCCGGGCTCACGCGTTTCCGTCGTAAGGCTGAGAAGCATTGAAACTTCAGGATACAGGATACGGAGTTACTATGTGTCTGGAGCGTTTTTGGGAGCCATGCTGATCCGTCACAGGCCCGTTCTTCGCCATTCCGACGTTACCCCGCGCGCAGCCTATTTGAGTCGGCGGAGGTTTCTCGGGGCTGGCGCGATGAGCGTGGCGGCGCTTCCGTTCGCCGCTCCTTTTACGGCGAGGGCCGGGGTTAAGCTGAACGGCATCGTGAAGAGCCCGTTGAGCACTAGCGAAACCGAAACTCCCTACGATGCGGTCACCGGGTACAACAATTTCTACGAGTTCGGCACGGGCAAGAACGAGCCGGTGAAACTGGCGAAGAACTTCAAGACTTCTCCGTGGACGGTTTCGATTGAAGGCGAGGTGGCGAAGCCGAAGACGCTCGATCTCGACGCGATCATGAAACTGGCGCCGCTCGAGGAACGCATCTACCGGCATCGCTGTGTGGAGGGCTGGTCGTTCGTGATTCCGTGGGTGGGGTTTCCGCTGAGCGCACTTCTCAAGCAGGTTGAGTTCACGCCCAAAGCGAAGTACGTGGCCTTTCAGAGCTTCTACGATCCGAAGCAGATGATCTCTTCGCGCGAGGCGCATATCCAGTTCCCGTACGTGGAAGGACTGCGGCTGGATGAGGCCATGCATCCGCTGGCGCTGCTTTCGGTGGGCGTGTACGGAGAGATTCTGCCGCCGCAGAATGGCGCGCCGCTGCGCATCACGCTGCCGTGGAAGTACGGGTTCAAGAGCATCAAGTCGATTGTGAAGATTCGCCTCGTGGAGAAGCAGCCCCCGACGACGTGGAACCTCGAGTGGCCGGAGGCGTATGGGTTCTACGCGAACGTGAATCCCGAGGTGGACCATCCCACGCACAGTCAGGCGGTGGAGGAGCGTCTCGGAACCAGCCGATTCGGCGAGCGCATCAAGACGCGGAAGTTCAACGGCTACGACCAGGCCGCGAGTCTCTACGCCGGAATGGATCTGCATAAGAATTACTGAGCCGGCATGAAGAAATTCTGGCTCAGCGGGTGGACGAAGGCCCTTGCCTTTGCTCTTTGCCTGATCCCGCTGGGGCGGCTACTCTGGCGCATTTATGTAAACGATCTGACTGCGAATCCGGTCGAGTTCATCACCCATTTCACGGGCGACTGGACGCTGCGGTTTCTGCTGATCACACTGGCTGTGACTCCGGTGCGCGGGCTGTTGCGCCAGCCGCAGTTGATCCGGTTCCGGCGGTTGCTGGGGCTGTTCGCGTTCTTCTATGGCTTGCTGCATCTGACCACGTGGATCTGGCTCTCGAGCGGGTTCGATGTTGCGGCGATGTGGCAGGATGTGGTCGAAAAGGCGGTTCATCACGTCGGGAATGATTGCGTTGCTGCTGATGGCTCCGCTGGCCGTGACTTCGACGGCCAGGTGGGTGCGGCGCATCGGATATGTGCGCTGGCAGCGGCTGCACCGGCTCGATCTATCTGAGCGCGCTGGTGGGCGTGATTCACTTCTACTGGGGCGTGAAATCCGATATCCGGATGCCGGTGCTCTATGGCGCGATTCTGGCGGCGCTTGCTGGTGTATCGGGCAATCAGGTGGGATTCGAAAAGCGGTATAGAATTACAGCGATGACATACCGGTTGACCGCGATTGCTGGTTTTACTCGCCGCTCCGGCATTTTGTCAGCAGGAGACGGCGACGGATCCGGCGGGCGGCGGGACCGCGCTGGCCGCGATCGCCAATCAGAAGGCGCGTCCGGCGGGACCGGCGCCGCGTGCGTCCGACGGCAAGCCGGACCTGTCTGGTATCTGGAGCCCTGACCGCACATTCATTTACGACATATCGAGCTCGCTCAAGCCAGGCGAGGAACTGCCGCTGCAGCCCTGGGCGGCGAAGCTAGCGAAAGAACGCATGTCGAAGGACGATCCGGAGGCGAACTGCCTGCCTGCGGGAGTGCCGCGCATGGCGCCTTATCCGTGGAAGATTGTGCAGACGCCGAAGCTGTGGTGTTTTTGTACGAGGGCAATATTCATACTTACCGGCAGGTGTTTCTGGATGGCCGCGGTCATCCGGCGGATCCGAATCCGAGCTGGTATGGCGATTCGACCGGCAAGTGGGAGGGCGACACGCTGGTGGTGGATTCGGTGGGGTTCAACGACAGGTTCTGGTTTGACTTCGCCGGACATCCGCACACTGAGAAGCTGCACGTGGTGGAGCGTTACCGCCGGCCGGATTCCGGAGCATCTGGATTACGATGTGACGATCGAAGATCCCGGCGCATATACGAAGCCATTTACGATGCATGGCCATTCGGTGATCACGAGCGGCGAGCTGATGGAATACGTCTGCAACGAAAATAACCAGGATGTTCCGCACATCCTCGGCAAAGATACGAGAAAGTAACCAAGAGAATGAAAGTTTACGAAGTGCAGAAGGGCAGCACGAGCCTTGAGGGCCTGCGGCGCGCGGAACGGTCCGAGCCGGCGGCGGGGTGGCATCAGGTGGTGATCCGTGTGCGCGCCGTTTCGCTCAACTATCGCGACCATATGGTGGTCATTGGCCAATACATCGGCGGGGCGGTTGCTCGCGACACGATTCCGTTGCTCAGACGGAGCCGGCGAGGTGGTTGCCGTCGGCGCGGGCGTGACCCGGTTCAAGACCGGCGATCGCGTGACGGGGACGTTCTTTCAGGTATGGATGGATGGTCCGCGGACGAAGCTGGTTCCGGCGCTGGGTGTTCCGCTCGACGGCATGATGGCCGAGTATGTGGTGTTGCATGAGGATGGCGTGGTGGCGATTCCCGCGGGACTGTCATTCGAAGAGGCATCCACGCTGCCCTGCGCGGGAGTTACGGCGTGGAGCGCGCTGATGGTGCTGGGCAATCGCGTCAAGGCGGGCGATACGGTGCTTTGCCTGGGCACGGGCGGCGTTTCGACGCATGCCCTGCAGTTTGCGAAGGCGGCGGGCGCGAACGTGATCATCACTTCATCCAGCGATGAGAAACTGGAGCGGGCGCGGAACCTGGGCGCCGCGGCCGGGATCAATTACAAGACGCATCCGGAGTGGGAGAAAGAGGTGCAACGGATTACCGGCGGGCGCGGCGTCGATCATGTGATTGAAGTGGGCGGTGTCGGAACGCTGGCGCGGTCTTATCAGGCGATCGGGTTTGGCGGGAAGATCGCGCTGATTGGTTTTCTGGGCGGTGCGACGGGACAGCAGGAGCCGTACGCTCTCATGATGAAGGGCGGCAGTCTGATCGGGATCGGCGTGGGCAGCACCGCGATGTTCGAAGAGATGAATCGCGCGATTGAAGTGAACGGGATCAAGCCGGTTGTGGGGCGGGTTTTTCCGTTCGATCAGGCGGCGGAGGCGTTCCGGTGTCTTGCGACGGGGGATTTTTTCGGTAAGGTTGTGATTACAGTTTGAGCGAACGCTTTTATTGAACGGGCGCCGACTCCGGATCGTAACCATCATCTAACGTGAGCATCAGCGATGTATTGGGCGGTTACGAAGCAAGGTTGATCGAACTCCAGGCCGGGTTGCGTATTGCGCGGGTGCACCACACGGTCGCTATTCTTGTGCTGGTTGTGGCATTGTCCTTTTTCTTTCCTCTGAGTTTATCTGCGATCCGAAAGCAAAGTGCCTATTCTGGCCGCCCTTTGTTTCCAGTTCGATCGCCGTGCTGGCGGCGCTCGGATATCGACGATATAAGAAGACACGCTCCCGCGCGTGGCGGCTTATGCGTTTCTATGACCGGGCCACGAAACGCGTTCAGGACGACTGGCTAGACGCGGGCGCTACCGGGGAGAGCCTTAATCCACCGGGTCACGCTTATGCCAACGACCTGAATATCTTCGGGTCCGGATCGCTGTTCGAGTTGCTCTGGATCGGCCGTTCTGGTATCGGACAGCGCGGTCTCGCTGAGTATCTTCTCAAGCCGGCAGCAGTCGATGAGGCACTGGCGCGACAGGAGGCCGTGCGTGAGCTGCGCGAAAGGAGGGATCTCCGCGAGAAGATTGCTCTGCTGGGCCGTTATGAATTTCAGGAATCGAGATGGGAGACCTTTGCCGAGTGGCTGGATGCGACGGTAATCGCATTCCCGGCCTTGCTCAGTCCGGTTTTGCTGGCTACTTCTTCGGTGCTGTCGATCGTTTTCGTGGCGGCACTTCTGGCGGGCGGAACGCTCTTTCCGTGGCGATCCGTGGCTGAGTACGTTGCGCCGATTCTGCTGTTGCACAGCGCGCTCGGGCTGTTGATGCGGAGGCGGGTCGCGAAAATAATCGACGCGGCAAGCATGCTTTCCGTTGAGACGCGGGTAGTGCGAGAGGGTCTCGGGATTCTCGAAAGCGAACCCTTTGCATCGGCCAGGTTGCGTGAGATCGCGGATCGTGCCCGGAACGGCGCGAGATCGGTGCGGACGCTCGATCGAATGCTCGCGGCGCTCAGCGAGGCCAACAAGGAATGGTTCTACCTGCCTTCGCTCGCGCTGATGCTCAGGACGCAGTTGTGTATTGCAACGGAGCGATGGCGGGCCAACAACGGCGCCGCGTTGCGCGGGTGGATGGAGGCATGGGCGGAATTCGAAGCTTTGAATTCACTGGCGAATTATGCATACGAGAATCCGGATGCGGAGTTTCCGGAGCTTTGCGCAGGCGAGGCGGAATTCGAGGCGCAGGGAATCGGGCATCCGCTGATTCCGCGCGACGTGTGCGTGCGGAGCGATGTTGAACTGAACCGCGAGAACCGCTTCTACATCGTGAGCGGATCGAATATGGCGGGTAAGAGTACATTGCTGCGCGCGATCGGGTTGAACGCGGTTCTCGCGATGGCTGGCGCTCCTGTCAGGGCGCGGGCGCTGCGGATGTCCCGGCTGTCGGTTTGCGCTTCCATTGCGGTTGTTGATTCATTGCTGAGCGGCAAGTCGAAGTTTCTGAGTGAGATCGATCGGCTTCGTCAGGCGATTGAGATGTCGGATGGCGAACAGGTTCTCTTTCTCGTGGATGAGATTCTGAGTGGCACGAACTCGCGCGACCGGCGGGTGGCGGTAGAGGCTGTTGTGCGGACTCTGGTGGGGCGCGGCGCGATCGGCGCCATCTCGACACACGATCTTGCTCTCACCGAGATTGCGGACGATGCGGAGCTCGGAGGCGCGAATGTACACATGGGATCGAGGGGCGAGGGCGATCCAATGGATTTCGATTATCTGCTGAAGCCGGGAGTGACGCGGGAAACGAATGCGCTTGCGATTGCGAGGATGGCGGGGGTGCCGGTTTAGTTAGCGCGGTTCGTAATTACCGTGCACCGCTCCCTTGTGGTCGCGGCTCGGAAATGGAGTGCGGTTAACGTGGGCGAGCGGCGCTGTGAGCTACAATGCGCAGGCGCCGGTAGTCGGCCCACCAGGCGTTGTCGCGAAAGAGAGTGGGTCGCAGACGCGACTCGATTGCAGCGACGATTGCTCCGCGCGCTTTCGCGGGGACACCTTCAAACCAGGTTCCGGCGAACATTTCGAGCCACTCGCGCAGACCGCGCTCGGGATGTTCGAGTTTGTTCCAGCGTTCGATGGTCCAGAGAGCCTGTACTTCGAAATTCTGCTGTTCGAGCGCCGATGCGTATTCTGCGGCGCTGGGAAAGTACCACGGGTTGTTCGCCTTGTAGCCCGCTTCTTCGAGCACGGCCGTGAGCGCTTCCACGATGCGGGCGATGTTTCCTTTCGCCCCCATTTCGAGAACGAACCGGCCGCCGGGTTTCAACGCGCGCGCAACGCTCGCGATCACGGGCGCGGGTTCGGGAATCCAGTGCAACGCGGCGTTTGAGAAGACCGCGTCGAATTCGCTGCCGAGGTTCGAACGTGCGAGCATCGGCGAGAACGAATTTGAGTTTGGGATAGTTCTGGCGGGCCTGCGCGATCATCGAGGCCGAAGCGTCGAGCCCGATTACCTCGGCGCCGCGTTCGGCGATCTGCGACGTCAGATGTCCGGTTCCGCAACCGAGATCGAGAATGCGCTCGCCCGGTTGTGGGTCGAGCAGATCGATCAGGTCGGCGGCCTTTTTCCAGACGAAAGAATGGCGATCGTCGTAGAGGGAGCTATCCCAACGATCTGGCATTCAACGGCCAGGCACCACGACGAAGTAATCGTAGACTGTCCGCGAGATCTCGGCGATGGCTTTCTCCGACGCGTCTTCAGCGCGGTTCGAGCCTTTGGTGAAAACGGAGATGGCGATGTGGCCGGCATCGCCGGGCAGGGTGATGTAACCCACGTCGTTCGCCACGCCACCGAGCGTGCCGGTCTTGTGCGCGACGTCCGTTTTCTGCGGGAGCAGGCCCTTGATGCGGGATTTGCCCGTTTCGCAGCGATCCATGATGTCGAGCAGGAAGCGCGTGCTGCGCGGCGTGAGGAGATCCTTCTTCCAGAGGCGCAGGAGCAGGGCGGTCATTTCATCGGGGGACGCGGTGTCGCGCGGATCGGCCGTTTCGGCACGGCGCGCGCTCATGTGCTCGCTCTGCGGAACCGCATCAAAGAGCTTTTCCCACAGTTCGCGATACCACTGGGATTCGGGCGGAAGATTCTTCACGCCCTGCCAGTCGGAAATCAGCAGAGCGGTGGAGCGGTCGACGCGGATTCCGGTCAAACCCGAGCGTCCGCATGCGCGCGGTGACGGCGGCGGGGCCACCGGCTTCGCGCAGCAGAAGGTCGGCTGCAGAGTTGTCGCTGACGACGAGCGCCAGTTCCATCAGATTGGCGATGGAGAGCGAAACGCCGGGATGGAATAACAACTCGGTGATCATGCCGCTGCCGGGATGCAGATCGGCCGAGGAGAGCGTCACCATTTTGTCGAGCGTGAGCTTGCCTTCATCCACAAGCGAAAGAATCTGGATGGCCACCGGTAGTTTGAAGGCGCTGGCCATGGGGAAGGCTTCGGCGCCGTGCAGCGAGACGGATCTGCCGGTTTCGACGTGCGCTGCATTCACACCGACCACGCCATCGGTCGCGCGCGAGACGTATTCGATCTGCTGCTCGAGGCGCGCGAGTGCGGGGTCGGTGGCGCCGGCGAGCAAGGATGTGGCTGTGAGTAAGAGGATTGCCGCCCGCATGAGTTGAGTGTAATGCTACTGCGGGACTTTCTGCTGCGTCAGTTTAACCTGGGCGTTCTGTCCCGCCGATACGGTTACGGCCGTGCCACTGCCGGCATAACGGCGCATCCAGTCCTGATCGGCGTACGGAACCTGATTGGCATCGTCCCATGCATAGACGGTATAGTCGCCTGGCGCGAGATTCAGGAGCTTGAAATGGCCGGCCCCTTGAATGACGGTGGCTCGCCCGTTGCGCAGCGCGATGATACCGCCCCCACCGCCGGCTGCCCATCGGCGTCGACTACGTCTCCTTCGATGGAGCCGCCGTCGTCGCTGAGAACGATCTCGATGGGTCCGGCCGCCTGCGCTACGGAGAATTCGCTGTTCAGGATGTCCTGGCCGGCGAGCGTTGCGCTCTTCACGTAGAAAGGCGAGGGAGGAAATACGTCGAGGCGATAGGCGCCCGGCGACATGTCGTTGAAGGCGAATGACGTGTGGTCGGCATCCCACTTCAACTGGCCGGCGCCGGTGGTTGGCTCAACGGGGCGCAGATTGATTCCGAATTGCGGTCTGGCGCTGGTCTGCCGCGACTGCGGATCGATCCGGACCAGACCGGTGATGTTAAATCCACTGTCCACCGCGACAGTGACGTTGTCTACGTCGGTGGTTCCGACTTCGATCGGGACGCGGGCGATAAGGTGCTTGCCCGCTTCAAAATAATCGGCCGAGATCATGTATGATCCGGGGGGCACGCGGAAATCGAATTTGCCGTCGCGACCGTTCCCGCCCGCAATGTTGACCGGACTGGTCGCGGGGCCCCGCGGAACCATGTTGATCCCGATGTTCCGCCCGTCCGGTAATCCGGTGACGGTACCTCTCACGTGGACGGCGGGCGCCTGCGCGCAATGTGAAATCGACTTTGATCTCGCGTCCGGCAGGCACCTCCATCGCGCTCGCGGTCCCGCCTTCGATCGGTCCTGGATAGCAGGTCTGTGCGCCGACCATGTTCTCGCCCCCGAGTGCGTTCCTTGCGTGGAACAGACGATATACTTTCCGCGCGTGATGTTGGGAACGCGGTATTCGCCGAGGTCGTTCGTGTTGCCGTCTGAAGTTGCGCTGAAAACTGACGCGCCCTTCGGCGATCCGCGCGATGAAGACCGCGACTTCGGCTCCCATGACGGGGTCGCCCTGATCGTCGAGCACCTTGCCGTAAAAGACCGATTGGGGTATCAGTTCGATTTTCATGTCGTGCACCGGCGAGCCGGATACAAGATTCGCCGCGCGACGCGCCTGCTGCAGGAATCCGGGCCGCGTAACCATCATCGGCGCGGGTGCGCATGCCACGTTCGAAAGGCTCCACCTGCCCGACGAATCCGTACTGGTGGATGGTGTTGGCCCGGCGGAATTCAGGGTGACGTGCGCGCGCGCGATCGGTTCGCCGGTCTGGGAATTCACGACCGAGCCATCGATGGCGCAATCGAAGCTTGTGGGCTGCGGCGGTTGGTTGGTGATGCGCGCGGCAGCCGACTGCGGGCCGTTGACGCCAAACTGCTGGATCTGTCCGAAGGCCAGAGGGCACGACGGCAAGAATGAAAACGATCGATTTCATCTACGCATCCATCACTAGTCCAAATCGCAGAAGTTCACGTTACCGCTCCTTCACAGTCGCGGCTCGGAGTGGCGATTTTCCGGTTCCTTCATGTTTACTTCTACGCATTAGCGTAGCGCTTCGGCATGAGCAATGTAAGGGCGTCCGGTACCGTCGAGATGGTGGCGGGCAACTCCCCCATCGTTCCCCGTCTACCTGGATGTAAATGCGTTCGTCTTCGGGCGCGCGGGTTTCCACCTGCGTGGCGCGTACGATCGCGACGCCTTCGGTGTTGTAGAGGCGATTCGTCATCACGGCGGCGAAGAATCGCAGATAATCCTGCCACTGGTGGTTCTCAAAGATGACGATTTCAAAGTCGTTGTCGGTCAGCCGGATTTGTCGCGCAATTTCGAAATCGCCGCCGTAGTTGCGCACGCGTGTGATCAGAGCGAAGCTCGCGCAGTAATCCGATCCATTCGACGGTCAGGTGGAAACGCGGCACCGCGCGGCCGAACTGGCGCAGGCCGCCGTGCCAGTAGGCGAGTTTGCCCAGCTTGCTCTTGAGGTCGAGATCGAGTTCGTAAACGATGCGCGCATCGAGGCCGACTCCGGCCATGAGAACGAAATAGCGGCGCGGCTGTGCGGGCTGCTGGAGAGCGCCGAGCGCAATGCGGACGGGCACGGCGTGGAGGATCTGGCGGGCGGCGTGATCGGGCCGGTTGGAGAATCCGATTTCGTTGGCGAGTACGTTCGCCGTCCCGGCGGGAAGGATGCCGAAGTGAACATCCGAGCCGGCGATGCCGTTCACGACTTCGTTGATGGTGCCGTCGCCGCCGGCGGCGAGAATCAGATCGCAGCCGCTTTCGACGGCCTCGCGCGGCCAGTTCGCCCGCGCGCCGCGCGGCCGGGGTGGCGAAAAGCTCGACCTTCGCTCCCGCCTCCTTGAGCGTGTGTACCGCCTTATCCAGACGCGCACGTCCAGCCCCTTTGAGTCCGCCGGCAAAAGGGTTATAGACAAGTCCGATACGATGGGAGAAGTGGGAAATAAGCTTAAGGCCGTCTGAAGCCAAGATTATAGCGAAATGTCCGCCAAGACCTCACCAACCGATCCTCGCAAAGACGCGGAACACCTGCGTGAGGCGATCGGCCATCACGAACATCAATACTACGTACTGGATCAGCCGGAGATCAGCGATGCCGAATACGATGCGCTGATCCGGCGTCTGCAGGAGACTCGAGCGCGAGCATCCCGAGCTGGTGACGCCCGATTCGCCAACGCAGCGCGTGGGCGGCAAGCCGCGCGAAGGATTCCAGAAAGCGGCGCACAGTTCCGCGATGCTGAGCCTGGATAACGCGCTGGATGAAGCGGAGCTTCGCGCTTTCGACGCCCGCGTGCGCGACCTGCTGGGCGGCGCGCCTTACCGCTATGTCGCCGAACTGAAGATGGACGGCCTCTCGATGGCGGCGCGATACCGCGACGGCTTGTTTCAGCAGGCGATCACGCGCGGCGACGGGACCACGGGCGAAGATGTCACGGAAAACGCGCGCACCATCCGTTCGCTGCCGTTGAAGGCCGAATTCCCGAAGCCGTTTGAAGTGCGCGGCGAGATTGTCATGAACCGGAAAGCATTCGAGCGTCTGAATGCGGAGCGCGAGGAACAGGGTTTGACGCGCTTCGCCAATCCGCGCAATGCGGCGGCCGGTTCCCTGCGGTTGCTGGAGAGCGGGATTACGGCATCGCGACGGCTCGATTTCTACACCTACTTCGTGCTCGACGACCGGGGGCAGAACATTTTCGAAAGCCACTGGGAATCGCTCGAATGGCTCAGCCGGCATCGCTTCAAGGTGAATCCGAAGCGGCATCTGTGCGCCGATATCGAGGAAGCGCTGCGATTCTGCGCCGAATGGGAAGCGCAGAGAGAAGCGCTGCCCTATGAGATCGACGGCGTGGTGCTCAAGATCGACAGCATCGCGCAGCAGCGGCAACTGGGCTATACCGCGAAGGCTCCGCGCTGGGCGATTGCGTTCAAGTACGCGGCGCGGCAGGTGGAGACCGAAATTACCGACATCACCGTGCAGGTGGGGCGGACCGGCGCGCTCACGCCGGTGGCCCACCTTGCGCCGCGAGTGGTCAGCGGCGTCACGGTTTCCCGCGCGACACTACATAACGAGGACGAAATCGCACGGCTGGGGTTGCAGATCGGCGATACCGTAATCGTGGAACGCAGCGGCGACGTGATTCCCAAGGTGGTGCGCGTCAAGATGCAGGGCACGCACCGGAAGCCGTTCCGCATGCCGAAAGCCTGCCCGGTCTGCGGCGGCAGGATCGTGCGCGAAGAAGGCGAATCGGCAAGCCGGTGCATCAACGCGAACTGTCCGGCGCGGCTGAAGGAATCGATCCGCCATTTCGCGTCGCGCGGCGTGATGAATATCGATGGGCTGGGCGATGCGCTGATCGATCAACTGGTGGATAACGGCATGGTGCAGAGCGTCGCCGATCTGTACGACCTCACCATCGAACAACTGGCGCATCTGGAGCGGATGGGCCCGAAATCCGCGGCGAATATCGTGCGGAATATCGATCGCTCGCGCGTGCTGCCGATGCCGCGAGTGATCACGGCGCTGGGAATCCGGTTTGTGGGGGAGAGAACAGCGGAGCTTCTGGCCGAGCATTTCGGTTCGATGGAGAAGCTCGCGGCCGCGAGTGTCGAGGAATTGCAGGAGGCCCAGGAAGTGGGGCCCAAAGTCGCGGAGAGCATTTTTGCTGTTCTTTCGCGAGCCGCATAATCAGGATCTCGTGGAGCGCCTGAAGGCCGCGAGTCTGGTCTTCGAGCACACCGTGAGAATGCGCAGGGAGGGTCCGCTCACGTGCATGACGTTCGTGCTGACCGGGAGCCTGCCGCGGTTGTCGCGCGATGAAGCCAAGGCCAGGATTGAAGCCGCCGGTGGAAAAGTGGCGACGGCGGTCAGCTAAGAAGACAACGTGGGTTGTCGCGGGCGACCAGGCCGGCGCGAAGCTGGATAAGGCGCGCGCGCTCAAGATCCCCGTTATCGACGAAGCGGGATTACTGGCGATGCTGGGAGACAGATGAAGAATCTCGCGGTGTTATCCCTTATGCTGGCGGGGATGGCGCAGGCTCAAGCTCAGACAACGACCTGGGATGCGCTGGTGGACCGCTTCTTCGATCAGGCTTATTTCCGTTTCAATCCGAGTTCCGGGACTTCGGCGGGGTTTCATCAGTACGACACGAAGCTCGAAGACTTTTCGCGGGCGCACGATCGATCAGCAGACTGCAGTGCTGCATCAGTATGAGCGCGAGGTGCAGAGCTTTCCGGCCGCTCAGCTGACGCCGGAACAGGCGGCGGACCGCGAGCTCGTGCTGGGCACGATCCGGTCGGCGCTGCTGGATCTGGAAACGATCCGCGGGTGGGAGACGAATCCCGATAATTACTCGAGCGCCGCGAGCAACGCCGTCTTCGTGATCATGAGCCGGACCTTCGCGTCACAGGACGAGCGGCTGAAATCGGTAATCGCGCGCGAGCGGCAGATGCCGGCGATGTTCGCGGCAGCGCGGGCGAATCTGAAGAATCCGCCGCGTATTTTTACCGAGGTCGCGCTGGAGCAACTGCCGGGCATCGTCAGTTTCTTCGAGCATGATGTGCCGCTGGCGTTCAATGCCGTGAAGGACCGCGCGGTGCTCGATCAGTTCCATCAGTCGAACGCCGCAGTGATCCGGGAGCTGCATGACTACGAAACGTTTCTGAAGAACGATTTGCTTCCGCGGTCGAAAGGGAGCTTTCAGCTTGGCGCCGAGACGTTCCGGAAGAAATTGCTTTACGACGAAATGGTGGATATTCCGCTCGACCGGCTGCTCGAGATCGGCTATGCGAACCTGCGGCAGAATCAGGAGGCTTTCCGCGCAACGGCGAAGAAGATCGACCCGACGAAGACTCCGCAGCAGATTCTCGAGCAGGCCGAGAAGGATCATCCGGCCGCGGATAAGCTGCTCGACGCGTTTCGCAACACGCTGACGGGGGAGCGCGATTTCATCACGCAGCATCACATTGTGACGATCCCGTCGCAGGTGATGCCGATTCTGGAAGAGACGCCGCCGTTTATGCGCGCGTTGACGTCGGCGTCGATGGATACGCCGGGTCCGTATGAAAAGGTGGCGAAGGAAGCGTTTTTCAACGTTACGCTGCCGGAGAAGAACTGGACGCCCGCGCATATCGAGGAGCATCTGGAAGCGTTCAATCGCGGCACGATTACCAGCACCTCGATTCACGAAGCGTACCCCGGCCATTACGTGCAGTTTCTGTGGCTGCAAAGCGCGCCGTCGAAGGTTCGCAAGCTGCTGGGGGCGAACTCCAACGCGGAGGGCTGGGCGCATTACTGCGAGCAGATGATGATCGACGAGGGCTTCGGCGGCGGCGATCTGAAGCTGCGGCTCGGCCAGTTGCAGGACGCGCTACTGCGCAATGCGCGCTATATCGTGGGCATTCAGATGCACACGGGCAAGATGACGTTCGATCAGGGCGTGGAGTTTTTCGTGAAGGAAGGGATGCAGGTGCACAGCACGGCCGTGGTGGAGACGAAGCGCGGCACTTCCAATCCGACGTATCTTTACTACACGCTGGGCAAGCTCGAGATCCTCAAGCTGCGGGAGGATTACCGGAAGATGCGCGGCGCGGCGTTCACGCTGCAGGAATTCCACGACAACTTTCTGAAGCAGGGATTTCCGCCGATCAAAATCGTGCGCCGCGCGATGCTCAAGAACGATTCGCCGGTATTGTAAAGGGTTCGTCCGAGAGCAGGGGCGTGGTGCGAAAGAATTCACGCCGCGCGCGAACCTGGGGCTGGAACTGCGGCCGCGCGAGATTCGTGAAGGCGTCTTCCAGTTGCTTCAGGATTTCGGCTTCGGTGGTTCCCGGTTGCGCGGCGGTTTTGTAGTGCTGCGCGATGCGTCCCGGGCCAAACTGATTGGCGAGATCGAGAAGGAAGGCGAACCCGCGCTCGGAGCGGATCCCCGGCGTGCTCGCCACGATTGCGGGGAGTTGGTTCCGGTATGAGATCGGATGCCAGATCGAGCTGAACGGTTTGCATGGCCGGGCTTGCACCCAATGCAAGAAGCCTGGACTTCCATGGATCTTTCGTGAGTTCGAAATCGGGATCGATGGAGTTGCCTTTGGCGTCCACGCCGCCGTTCGGTTTCGCGGTGTGATCGAGGATCGCGGTACTGCCCGCAATGCCGCCGATGATACGACCATTCGGCGGGCTCTTCGTGTCTGGCACGTGAGAAGCAGTTTGTGCAGTTGACCGGGCTTCTGCGACCATTGCAGAATTCCGAAGGAAACGCCGCACTGATCGGTGTTGAGGTTGAGCAGGCCCGAATGCGCCGCCGGTCTCGAACAACGAAGTCAGCCACACGAAGCGTGTGATGGGAGTGAAAAGCACGTTCATCACGAGAGTCACGTATGCGGGATACTCAGCACGCTTGGGCGCGGGACGCTGCACGAGATCTTTGAGCAGGGCGGAATCGGCGCAATCCGCGGCGGGAAGGCCGTTCTTCCGACGGTAATCGGCCACGGCGTGGGACGTCGAGAGTCCGTACTTGCCGTACCAGGGTACGCGCGGGTCGGGCAGGAGGTTGTAGCCGTGTCCGCGTAACAAGATCCTGGAGGTATCCGACAGCGCGACTGTTCGCGCCTGTCGTGAGATTGGAGATGGATGCTTCTTCAGCGAGAAGCCCATCGATTGTGGGATCGCCGCATTTCATGCGACCACACAGTAGCCTGGGTTGTGCCGCTACTTGCGCGTTGGAGTGGTGTCTTCGCGGCTGCTTTCCGTTGTTTTCAATGAATTGGCGTTGCGAAATAAATTCGGTCCGCTTGTGACCGAGGAAATGGCTGCGATCATTTCGGCATTTTCGTACCGCGGAGGAGGGGCAGCGAAGCGTGGCTTATTCTGCAGCAGACCTGGGCGGAACCTGCGGCCAGGCAAGCTCGCCGCATCGCTCGTGACCACGAGGAAATCCGCGCGACTCGATGAACTCCAGAGCGGTGGGCTTGAAGTCGGGGACCGCGCCATCGACCACCATCGCGCAGATATCCGGTTCGACGGAAACGCAGGATGCTGTTGGATTCGATAATGGTGTTCTCGCTTTCGGCGAGCAGTTGCGTGATGCGTGGCATCGCGGTCACCCTGTATCAGAAATGCCCGCGCCGCCCCGGCGGCAAGAAACCGGTCTTCGCGGACGCGTCGTGTGCGTGTGGCGTGATTTTGATCGCTGTCCAGTTCCAGGTGGGCAGCGCGCGGATGATTCCGCAGATCACCGAGGTCTTGCCGACGTTGCGCGAATGCCCTCCGACTACGATCACCATTCGGCTACTTCCCGCGGCGTTTCGCCAGGCGTGCCAGTGTCGCCAACTGCTCCAGATACTGGCGCAGCGGACGCGCGGGCGTGCCCCAGACCGGTTCGCCTGCGCGCACGATCTTCGAAGTCAGAATGCCCGCGCCCGAGCCGACGATCGCTTTCGATTCGATGCGGGCCTTATCGCCGACGCCGACCTGTCCACCCACCACCGCATAGTCACCGATGCTGACGCCGCCCGCGAGACCGGTCTGCGCGGCGATCACTACGTGCCTGCCGATGGTGCAGTTATGGCCGATGTGGACCATGTTGTCGAGCTTCGTGCCATCGCCGATCACCGTCGCGCCCAGCGTGGCGCGGTCGATACAGGTGTTCGCGCCGATCTCCACATCGTCGCCGATCGTGACCGTGCCGACCTGCGGGACTTTGTGCCACGCGCCGCCAGCCATTTCGAAGCCGAAGCCATCGGCGCCGATCACGACTCCGGAATGAATCACGCAGCGCGCGCCGATGGTTACCCGTTCGTAGACGGAAACGCGGGGGCGAAGCACGCAATCGTCGCCGATGGTTGTGGCATGCGCCGATGGTGCTTCCCGCTCCGATGCGGGTGCGCGCGCCGATATGCGCATCGCGGCCAATGGTGACAAAGGCTTCGATCTCAGCTGACGGATCGACGTGTGCGCCTTCCTCGATGACGGCTGACGGGTGAATGCCCGGACGGATTGCGGGCACGGGAAAAAGCAACGCGAGGGCCTGGGCGAAGTGAGCGCGGGGCTGCGGCGATTCGATGATGGTTTGGTTATCTGCGCCGGGGAATTCAGGAGGGGCAATGATGCATCCCGCGGCCGACCGGGCCGCCGCATCGAAATATTTCGGGCCGCTCGCGAATGCAAGCTGGTGCGGCCCGGCATCTTCCAGAGTCGCGGCGCCGGTGAGCTGCCGCCCGGCATCTCCGCGCAAGGGCAGATGCAGATGCGCCGCGAGTTCTCCCGCCGTCAGATCAGGCACCGCGCTACACGTATTCGTAAGCTTTGAGCGTGAGGAACTCATCGAACTGCGGAGTGGTCATCATCTTTTCGTAGAGCTGCGCCGCGAGACCGAATTTCCCGCTGTCAAAGCGCGCGGCGCCGAGCATCGTCTTGAGCTTCTCCAGCTCTTCACGCATGGTTTCGGAAACCAGTTCCTTCGTGACGGTGCGGCCATCGGAAAGCTTCGCACCGTGCCGCACCCATTGCCAGACCTGTGCGCGCGAAATCTCGGCGGTCGCGGCATCTTCCATCAGGTTGTAGATCGGCACGCAGCCGTTGCCGCGCAGCCACGATTCCAGATACTGCAGGCCCACGTTGATATTCAGCCGCAGCCCGGCCTCGGAAATCTCGCCCGACGGAACCTCCACCAGATCCTTTGCGGTGATGTGCACGTCTTCCCGCTTCACGAAAATCTGGTTCGGCGTCTTCATGTATTCATCGAAGATGGCCTTGGCGATCGGCACGAGTCCGGGATGCGCCACCCACGTGCCATCGTGACCCGCTTTCACTTCGCGCAGTTTGTCCTGACGCACTTTATCGAGCGCCGCTTCGTTCGCCGCAGGATCGTTCTTGATCGGAATCTGCGCCGCCATGCCGCCCATCGCGTGGATGTTTCGCCGATGGCAGATCTGGATCAGCAGCTGAACATAGGCGCTCAGGAAGTGCCGGTCCATGGTGACGAGCGCGCGGTTCGGCATCAGGAAATCGTTCCTGCTTGCCGAACTTCTTGATGAAGCTGAAGATGTAGTCCCAGCGGCCGCAATTCAAGCCCGCGGAATGGTCGCGCAGTTCCCAGAGAATCTCGTCCATATGGAACGCGCCGAGGATGGTTTCGATCAGCACCGTCGCCCGGATGGAACCCTGCGGTACGCCCACATAGTCCTGCGCGAAGACGAAAACGTCGTTCCACAGGCGCGCTTCGAGATAATGCTCCATCTTCGGCAGATAGAAGTAGGGGCCGGTGCCTTTCGACAGCAGCGTCTTCGCGTTGTGAAAGAAGAAGAGACCGAAGTCGAACAGCGATCCCGACATCGGAACGCCATCCACCAGGCAATGCCGCTCGATCAGATGCCAGCCGCGCGGGCGAACCAGCAGCACCGCGGTCTTCTCGGCCAGTGCGTACTTCTTGCCTTCGGGACTGGTGAAGCTGATCGAGCCGTCGATTGCATCGCGCAGGTTGATCTGTCCGTCGATGTTGTTGTGCCAGGTGGGCGAGTTCGAGTCTTCGAAATCGGCCATGAAGACGTTCGCGCCGGAGTTGAGCGCGTTGATCACCATCTTGCGTTCGACGGGGCCGGTGATCTCGACGCGCCGATCGAGAAGGTCTTTCGGTATCGGAGCGACGGTCCAATCCTTCGCGCGGATATCGGCCGTTTCCTTCGGAAAATCGGGCATCGCGCCGCCGTCGATCTCTTCCTGAACTTTCACGCGCGCGGCGAGGCGCGCGACACGAGCGGGCTCGAAACGACGGTGCAGTTCTGCCAGGAACGTCAGGGCTTCGGGGGTCAGAATCTGTGAATAAGCGGGGGTGACGTCCCCGAGAAGTTCAACGGCCATGATGTTCCATCCTACTCAATCCATTCGCGTAGCGCGGCTGTGACCGCTTCCGGGCGCTCGACCGGCGACATGTGGCCGCATTTTTCGACCACGACCAGCTTTGCGCCGGGAATCAGGCGGGCGATCTCCTCGTGCTGGGCAACGGGGCTCCAGATGTCCTCGCGACCGCAGAGAACGAGGGTGGGGCATTGAATCGACAGAGAGCGCTGTGCGCGCGTCGGGACGATCGAGCAACGCTCTCTGCTGGTTCTCGAAAGTGTCCGGAGTGGAGCGTTTCACCATCTCCATGAGAGGTGCGAATCAGCGATGTGTGGTCCGGGTGCAGCATGGGTTGGAGCCATGGCGTGGCAAGAGCGCCCATCCCGTCGCGGCGGGCCAGATCGATTAATTGTTGCCGTCCGGCCTCTTCAGTCGGTTTGCGCGGGTGAATGCCGGTGTCGAGCAGGGCCAGTCTTTCGACGCGCGCGCCTGCCATGCGGACGACTTCGAGCGCGACGCGACCGCCCATCGAATGCCCCGCGATGGAGAAACGCTCCGGCGCGCTTTCGAGAACGATTTGCGCCATCGCCGGAATCGAACGCACGAAGCGGAAATCCGGAATTACGATATCCGCGAATTCGCCCAGCGCTGCGGTTTGGTGCTCCCAGATCGCGGCATCGCAGAGCAGGCCCGGGAGGAGAAATATCGTCGGCCGCACTTACTTTTCGGTTAAAGCTGCGACGCCCGGCAACTCAATCCCCGAGAGAAATTCGAGCGACGCGCCGCCGCCGGTCGAAATGTGGCTGATCTTCGAAGACAGGCCCGCGCTCTTGATCGCCTTTTCGGAATCGCCGCCGCCCACTACCGAAATCGCGCCCGATTCGGCGACGGCCTTCGCCAGCGCCACCGTGCCGCGATCGAACGGAGGCTTCTCGAACACGCCCATCGGTCCGTTCCACACAATGGTTTTCGCGCCCTTGATGATCGCCGAGTATTCCGCGATCGTCTTGTCGCCGATGTCGAGCCCCATCTTGCCATCGGGAATCTTCGCGACGGTTTCGTGCTCAGCGCCTTCCTTCAATTCGGCGGCAACTACGTGATCCACCGGCAGCACGAGCTTCGTGCCGAACTGCGCGAGCAGACTCTTCGCCAGATCGAGCTTGTCGTCCTCAACCAGAGACTTGCCCACCGGCTCGCCCTGCGATTTCAGAAACGTATACGCCATCGCGCCGCCGATCAGCACTTTGTCGACGACCTTCGCCATGTTCTCGATCACTTCGATCTTGTCGGAAACCTTCGCGCCACCGAGGATCGCGACGCAGGGGCGCGCCGGGTTGCTGGTCACCATGGTGAGGTACTTCAGTTCCTGGTCCATCAAAAGCCCGGCGGCGGCCTGTTTGACGAACTGGATCATGCCGACGGTCGAAGCGTGGGCGCGATGCGCGGAGCCGAACGCATCGTTCACGTACACGTCGCAGAGCGCGGCGAGCTTCGCCGAGAAGCCGGGATCGTTCGCCTCTTCTTCGGCGTGATAGCGCAGATTTTCGAGCAACAGCACTTCGCCCGGTTTCGGCAGCATGGCTTCGACCGCGGGTCCGACGCAATCAGGCGCGAGTTTCACCGGCTTCCCCAGCAGCGCTTCGAGCGCCTTCGCTACGGGTTTCATGCTCATCTCCGGATTCGGCTTGCCTTTGGGACGCCCGAGATGCGATGCGAGGATCACGCCCGCGCCGTGTTCGAGCGCGTAGTTAATGGTTGGCAGCGATGCGCGAATGCGCTTGTCGCTGGTGATTTCCTGTCCGGCGTTGGCGAGCGGGACATTGAAATCCACCCGGATGAAAACGCGTTTACCGTTCAGATCGAGGTCTTTGATCGACAGTTTTGCCATTGAGATACGAGATTAGCAAAACGGCCTCTATTGCTTGTTTTCCTGCTCGTTTTCTCTGCCGTCGAATTCGATGGAACTCTTTACATCCGTCCTGCGGAATCCGCTGTTCGTCGAGCTGAACGCAATCGTGCGCGCATAGCCGAACAGTACCCGCAAATTCAACTCGCCACCGGTGGATACCGGAGACCAGATGTTCTGATCGAATCGCCGGAACGTGATTTTCGCGCCAATCTGCTTCACGTTCGTGCCCAGCGCGATGACAACGCCTTTTGGAATGTGCCCGGTCCATGCGGTGGTGACGAGCACCGGTTGAAATTCGTTGCGCTCGATCAGCGCCTCGCCTTCCCAGGGGTTCTCCGGGTCAGTGTCCCGAAACGAGATCCGGTAAACGTCGTACTCGTGATAGCGCTCTTCGCCTTCGAGCTTGAAGGAGTACCAGTCCAGCTGTTTCGCCTCGAAGGGAAACCAGTCGGGGAACCCGTCCAGATTGGGGATCGCGCCTTTCCGCGACGCAACTTCCCGCGCGAACGAATCGACCAGCTCGTCGTCGATATCCATCCCTTTCCGGCGAAATCCGGCTTCAACATAATTGATGGTTCTGGTGCCGTCGAGGATCTTCCCCTGCACGCTCATGAGTTTCCGTTCAGCATCGTTCTGGCGTGGGTGCGACGCTATATTGCCGGGTTTCTTCACGCGCCAGTTTTCCATTAGCCCGCTGGAGCCGGACGAACACATTCTGGTCGTAGACGAAGGCCGCGCGTGCCGCTTCTTCCCTGTCGAGATTTTCGGAAACCCGGCGCATGATTTCGGCGGCGTCGGGCGTCTGCGCTAATACCGCTTGCGAGAGCAGAAAAAATCCGATGCCAATCGCCCCGCGCATTACTTGCCCGACTTCTTTGTGTCCGGCACGTCGGGAAGATCGGGAATCCCCAGATTGCCGCTCAGCTTCGCGACATCGCTCGCATTGATCACGCCACTGATGAAAACCACGCTCACCTCTTTCGCTTCCGCCGAGATGACGACAAGCCCTCCCAGCCGATCGTTCGGAAGCGCCTGTATGTAGATCTCGCTGGCCTCCTTCGTCGCCTCTTTGACATCGACGATCTTGCTCCACTGGCCGGATCTGAGATACACGCGCAGAGGTTCGAGGTCGGCCTCCGAATACTGGCCCGGTTTCTCGAACTCGTAACTGCGGACATAGACCCCCGTGAGGCCGCGAATCAGCGATTTGATCGAGTCCTCGCCGTTACCCATGAAGTTGGCCGCGAGCTTGAGCATGTTGGCGTCAAGCGTGATGTTCGTGGATCCCTTCGCATTTGCCGCGAGCTTATCGAGGAGCTTGAAATCGAAGTTCTGCTGGGCCAGCGCGGGGATCGCCGCGGCCATCAGGATGAGTGCGCTTTTCATAATGTGTGCCTTGTCTGACGCTGAATTCTTGCCTTCGCCTGCTGCAGGCGGGTCCGTGTAATGGCAAGAGCGGCCATCAATTGATTTCTCGCCGCGAGCGCGCGGCGTTCTTCGCGCTGGTGGTATTCGAAGATGGTGGTGGGAATCAGCGCTCCCAATATCAGGCCCGCGGCGAGGGCGAGCGTCACTGGCCGCTTCCACCACGGCAACGTGCGGGACGGCGAGACAACCGTTCTGGCCAGGACCTTCGCCGCGAAGTCCACCGGGGCCGGCTCACGCCGCAGGGCATCCTTTAATCCGTTTTCGAGATTCACCTGCACACCTCCTCTTTATCGAGCTTTTCGCGCAGAGCCGTGAGCGACCGATGCAGATGGCTCTTGACCGTGCTGATCGGCATATCGAGCATTTCGGCGATCTCGGTGGGATCGAGATCTTCCTGATAGCGCAGCAGCACCACCATGCGGGCATTGGCGGGCAGCCCTTCCACGAGAACGCGCAAACGCTCATTCAACAGCGGATCGCCGTGGCGGCTCTCGGCCATCGGTTCGGGAATCGCTTCGAGGCCGATTCGGGGGCGCAGTTTGCGCTTGCGAGCTTCGTCGATGCAGCGATGACTGATGGCCCGCCGCAGCCACCAGGTGGCGTGTATGGGAGTCTCGATCTCATCAAGCCTCCGGTAGAACTGGAGGAAAACATCCTGCGCAAGCTCTTCCGCACCCGCCCGGTCACGGAGGAAACGCAGCGCCAGACTGAAGACGAGCGACTGGTTTTCAAGGACCGTCCGGGTGAAATCAACGCCCACACCGGCTATTACGCATCAGAGGTGGGCGAGATTGCAAGGGATGGAAAAAAACGCGGAGAAGGCTGGTGTAGTGTCCAGGAAATAGCTGGTCCGGTTCATACCGTTGGAACACGCGACTTCAGCCGTGTCGTCTGGAATTTCTAGATTTCAGCAGTTATGTATTACTACACCTTAGATTCATTGCAGGTTGCGACGATTTCATGCCGCGAGAGTTGTAAGTTGCTGACTAGTACTACTGGGTCATAAAAAGAACAAATTGATGTAGAATTGTTTTGTGGGATCACGCCTCTCCGCGCCAGGCCCACAAGAGAAACGCTTTGCGGCATATATAGAGGGCCTGGCGATCGCCGCAGGGCACGAAGACAGGCAAGCGCCTCTGAAGAGCTATTGCAAGGGATTGCTGTTGCCCGGCGAGCGAAAGAGCATTGAGCCAATGGCGGCGCGGCTGGATCCTGCGAATGTGCAGCCCATGCGCCAGAGCCTGCACCATTTGGTGGCAAAAGCACCTTGGAGGGATGAAGCACTGCTGGAGCAGGCGCGCAATTATGTGTTGCCGGCCATGCGGAAGCAAGGACCAGTGGTGGCCTGGATCGTGGATGACACCGGGTTTCTGAAGAAAGGCAGGCATTCGGTCGGAGTTGCGCGGCAATACTGCGGGCAGGTAGGTAAGCAGGACAACTGCCGTGTGGCTGTGAGTTTGTCAGTAGCGACATGGAGTTCCAGTTTGCCCATCGCTTACCGTCTATATCTGCCGAAGGAATGGGCCGAGGATGCGGAACGGCGCAAGACGACGGAAGTGCCCGACGAGATTGAGTTTCAGACCAAGCCGGAAATCGCGCTGGAGCAGATCCGGACGGCCATGGCTGAAAACGTGGAGCGTGGCATTATTCTGGCTGACGCGGCTTACGGCATCAACACCGATTTTCGCGAAGAACTCACCAAACTCGGACTACAGTATGCCATGGGTGTGCAAAGCTCGATGACAGTCTGGGCGCCTGGCAAACAGCCCTTAGCGGCAAAGTCCCGAGGAAAGATGGGCCGCCCTCCGCGCTTATTGCAGCGCACCGCGGACCATCAGCCCGTCTCTGTGAAGCAGTTGGCGCTGAGCATGCCTTCCACTGCCTTCAGGGAAATCGCCTGGCGTCAGGGTACAGACCGTAAGCTGCAATCCCGTTTTGCCGCCGTTCGCGTCCGTCCTGCGCATCGCGATTACTGGAAAGCGGAACCACACGCAGAGGAATGGTTGTTGATCGAATGGCCGCGAGGGGATGCCGAACCGACGAAGTACTGGATATCGACGCTGCCTGCGAACACCAGCCTCAAGGCTTTGGTCAAAATGGCCAAACACCGCTGGATCATCGAACGGGACTATGAGGAACTGAAGCAGGAACTGGGGCTGGGGCACTTTGAAGGTCGCAACTGGCGCGGATTCCACCACCACGCAACGCTCTGTATCGCAGCTTATGGGTTCCTCGTAGCCGAGCGGAACCGTTTTTCCCCCTCTGCCCGCGCTGGCCATCTTGGATTCATCACACCCGGGCCGGCGGCACCAGACTTCCGCCCGCGCGGCACGCCCCGAGCGGCATAATCCGCACTCGATTGCCACGCTGCGCATCGTCCTGGCGCGTCTGCTGCTGCGGCAACTGCCTCACTGTCCTTTTTGCGGATCGCGAGCAGGATGATCCTCCGCATCGATATCGGCTTCGGCCACGCATGAGGTCGGCCGCGAATGGTTCGGCGCAGTGCGCCACACGTCCTCGATCAGGTTTACCCTGCTGAGTTTCTCCAGGACAATACAACGCCAGTTTGCAGGCGAACCGACAGGCTGGAGTCCGCTCTGGCTATCGCCGCCGTACTGGTAGCACAGTACACGAAGCCGTCCTTCCCGATTCCGCCCCAGCCGATGCGGGCAGAATAACCTCAATCGCCCCTGCATAGACGGCTTCAACCGGCTGATTATTAGCCACCGCAGCCCATACCAGCCTGTAAATTTCCTCCACGGTCTGAACCGGCGCCCGAACTACACCCATGGCAACTCACATTAAATACGTTGCGCTGCTATGCTAGAGTGGTGCGTTGCGCAGAGAGGATGGCGTTGATCCGGAGTCTGCCGTTTTCGCTGACCACATAGCGATGGGTGTGCGGCAGTTTGTGGATTATGCCGTGAGCGCGAAGCAGCCTGAGCTTGAGGCTGACGGCTGCGGAGCGTCGCCGGGCCTCCGGTTTGGTTGTGGCGGGTTGGGCATAGAGCAGCGTCTGCAGATCTCGGTTGCGCAGACCGTTGATAGTGAGCTCGCCGCGACCAACCGCGCGGAGCAGTTCAAGGTCGTGGGATGCAAACGGGTGCAGAGCCCTCACCGGGCGTCGGTTCCAGCGCACCTGCTTTTCGAGCGGATCTGTTATTTCCCGCAGGGTCGTGGTGTCGTCAACCCGGGCCAGAGCAGTGCAGTAGCGATCCAGGGCTTTCTGGGAGACCTCCGCCCTGCGGTGTAAATCGGCAATGCCGGCGCGGAGTTGTCGCCACTGCATGGGTCCTTCGTCCTGTCCGGCTTTGTGACGGAAGACGCGGAACTGGCCGGGCGCGTTCATTGTGACTTCCGGGCGCAGCACGGCGCCCTGTGGGGAATAGGCTTTGTCGTAAAGCTTGATCGAGTTCTTTCCCAGCCGGTGTTTGATCCTCACGCCTTCGCTGCGAACTTTCATATCGCTGACCACTTCATGTGCGTGGCGGCTCATCGCGTCCCCCTTGCGAGTCACTTTTTTGTCCATGAAGCGCATCACATCGGGGCTGGAGAAGCCGACTATACCGAGATGGATCAGTTGCGGGTAGAGGCGCCGGAGTTGCTCGAGGTCGCGAAAGACGATATCCATGGCCCATTCGCTCTGGAAGGTGGTCCAGTAATAGCGCATCGGGTAGCTGGCGAACAGTTGGGGAAACAATGGGTGGATACGCGATGCACAGGCATTGAGCGAGGTGGTCCAGTCCGCTTTCAGTTGCTCGTCCATCAATGTCTGAGCGCGGCTGAAGTCCTCAATCCAGGGAAAGCAGTTATCGTGGCGTCGGTAGCGCAGGCCGGCCTGGTCCATCTGTTGAGCCAGCCAGGCGCGCCCGTTCATGTAGACATAGAGAGCGAAAGGAACCAGGTCTGGAGGCGTGCGCTCATAAAGCCAAATACGGAGTCAATCCAGTAGTGATAGACGAACAGGCATTGCCGCATACCGCGAATCAGATGAAGCTGTTGCGTCTCCCGGTTGCCTGCCACTCGCCAGGTCAGGCAGGGCTCGACGGCGGTGAAAGCACAAATGGGTCCGTTGGTGATCCCGTCTAGCCGAGCGATGGCACGGGCAATCTCTTCCTTGCTCTCTTTGCCGTTGTTCAGATACCGGACGGGGCAGCCCGCAGCCTCCATGGGTGCCAGCGAAGCTCGCTTGACTCGCTGGCTGACGTCACTGACATGTTGAGCGTAATCCTTCCAGGCAATGCCGTTGGCCCACAGGTATCCCTTCATGCCGGAATCGTGGATCAGCGACAAGTTCCCGCGGAAAACAAGCCGGTCGAAACCGGTGATGACCCCACTGATCTGATCACTGTAGCGGGAGATAAACTCGTTCATGGCGTTTCCATTTCTCGGGTGATATGGTTCTGGATAAACAACATCGTACGGGAAAAGTGAAACGCCACTCTTCTTCAGTTTGGTTGCGGCTCCGCTGCTCTGCGGGGCAGACGATCGGGTTTGTCGTCTGCCCTGAACCATGCACTGGACCAGGCCCATTGCTCAGCACGTCCGGGATCCAATGCGGAAGCCTTCTTCGGGAATAGAGCCACCTCTCGGTGGAACGCGTCTGACAGGCCACAAAAAACGATGGCCCGCCCCACGGGCATAGTGCAAAACGAGGCCAGAATCTTTCCAGAAATGTAGCTGCGCATCGGCTTCCTGGGCCGATTATAGCTGGGTAGTCGTCAGCGCCCTTTCATCGGAATCTCGAAGGTGTCTTTGAGTTCCTTCTCGAACCGGGGTGCTTCGGGATTCGCGAGGCGTATCATACTGCCGCGCAAGCGATCCTTTTCCACGGTGATCTTCACGTAATGAAAGTTAGGGAAAAGGACACTCTGGTAGAGATCGTCGGCGGTCCTCTCAACGTAATAGGGTCTTGCGCCGCCGCCTCCCGCCACCAGATAAACCACATCGTCAACTGTGTGCCGTTCGTAGTTATGAATGTGTCCCGCGCTGACGAGGAAACGCGCATGCGATCGGGCCGCCGCCTTCGAAAGATAATCGCGCAAGGCGATCTCGTTGGGCCGCGGGTTGTGATCCACTTCGATGTGAGTCTGGATGTCGGCTACGGGCGGGTGGTGCAGGGTCAGGATCACGAAATCGACCGATGGCGGCAATGCGTCGATCTGCGATTCGAGCCAGCGCGCCTGATCGCTGCCCGGCAGGAGCGAACTGATGGTATCGAGCGCGAGCAGATAAATGCGCGAGCCGAGTTGGGCCGAATACCAGCGGCGGTTCTTCAGCTCCGGAAAAGCGGCCCACCAGTTGTCGAGACCCTGCTTCGCATCACCGGCGAACTCGTGATTGCCGAGCGACGGGAAGATGTGGAGGGCGGCATCGCGCCACGGCTTGGTTTCGCTCCGGAACACCGCATAATCGTTCGCGACGCTGCCGGTGTAGGGTACGTCTCCGTTGAGGATGACGGCTGCCGGTTTCTCGGCCGCGATCTCGCGCACCAGCCACTGGCGGGCCTTCGGATCGGCGGCAACCACGTTGGAAGGATCGGTGAATCTCTGATCGCCGTACAAGACCAGAGTCAGAGGCGATGGCAGGGAACTATCCGGGATGCGAAAGGTCGGTCCTGGCTCGCTGAGCGGCGGCGCCTGCGCAAACAGGGCCGCCGCACTGAATACCATTGCAGCCGTCAGTCGCATCCCGCTCATCACGGCCTCAGTTTAGCGTTTCGGCGCGTAGCCTCCGGTGATCGTGATGGAGAAGCTGCGTCCGGGAAGCAGATTCAGCTGATCGGTTCCGTCCGGTACGAACGACGCGGTCGCCGTTGGGGCGAGGCCGGGCGTGATTCCCACGAGCGCGCGACTGTTGGCCACGTTGTTGATCGCGAACTGGATTTTGGTGCCGCGAAGGTACGACGTATTCTTGATTGTGTAGTTGAAGAAGACGTTCAGGAGTTCCCAGGGTTGGATCAAAGCAGCCTGATTAACGGGATACGGAACACTCGCCCCGTTAATCGAGTAGGGCAGCGAGCCGTTGTCCTGCCAGTACTGGCCGACCCGCTTGTAGACCATACCCATGTCCCAGTTCCTGTGCTGGTAAAGGAGGCTCACGCCTTCAGTGTTGGTGGGGGTATTCGCGACCCACTCGCCTCCGTTGGGAAAGTTGGCGCCGGTCTGGTATTTCGCCGAACCGACCGTGGCATTGGCATACAGGTTCAGGCCCCACCCGATTGCGAAATTACCCTCGGCTTCAACGCCCTTCGTATTACTCGGGCCTGTTGCGACAAAAATGGTGTCTGCGGAATTCGGGTCGTAGAAGGAAGTAAACGGATTCTGGAAATGGACGTAGTAAGCGTCCATGTCCAGGGTAATACGATTGAGTTTCAGGACCGAGCCCGCCTGATAGGTCTTCGCCGTGGTTGGCTTCAGCGGTGTCAGAACAACGCCACCGGGCACGTCGAACGCTGCGCTTGGCGGAATGATGCTGCCTTCGCCAAACTGGGCGTATGCGGACCATTGTCTCCAGATGCGGTAACGAGCAGCCAGCGAGGGCAGCCAGTTGTTCCAGTTCTGACTATGGGTCACGAAGGCAGCGCCGCCGATGCAATCCGGGGCGCTGGCCCAGTTACCGGCCGTCTTGGGAAAGGTAGCGAGTGTACCGCCCAGGCAACCAACAATCTTGCCGTTGTCCTGGAACTGGTTCAAAGTCATTTTGTAATCGGCGGCTTTGATGCCGGCGATGATCACCAGTTTCCTGGTCGCGTGCCATTCGTACTCGGCAAACGGCTGGAAGGACTCTGTAATGAAGTGCTCGTGAAAATTGGGGAACGGCGTGTCCTGCTGGGACACGGGGTTTGAGGGGTACTGGTAGCGATCAGTGTATGCCCAGTCGTACCATGCGCCAGTGCGGAAAATGCCCCACCTGGATTCCTTACTGACGCTCACGGTATCACCGGCGTGGCGATAGCCGTTCAGCTTGTCCACTCCGCTCGGCTTGTTGGTGCTGGTGTTCATCACAAAGTTCTTGACCAGAAACTGCTTGTTCCAATAGCGGGTAGTGTACGCAGTGTTATCGAACTTCCAGCCATTTCCGAGGTCTGAGTTGAAATGCGCATACTCGAAATCGGTTTGCACGTGATACTGCTCGTAGCCGAAATAGAATGGGTCGGGACTACCATCCGCAACCGGACAGCCGGGCAATGACACGGCGACACAGGTCGGTGTATTGTCCATCAGGTAGTTATCCCCATGCAACGCAATCGCCGAGCGTGTTGCGTTCGTCGTGTCGGGCGTGTTGTTCCAGATATCCACCACCCCGCCATACAGAGTCAGACTGGTCCGGTCCGAGAAGCGGTGCTGATACTTGCCATAGCCTGCGTCGCGCTGCTGGTCGTTGAACGTCTGATAGCCATCCGAGGTCATGCCGTTGATGTTGAACAGCACCGCATCCTGTTTCTTATGGCCGAGCAGCCCGGAATCGAAATCGAGTGAGTAGAGCCTGGTGTTGAACGAACCGTAAGAGAAAGTGCCGCGAATATCGGGGTCCGCCTGCAGTTCCGGAGATTTCAGGTTGATGGATCCCCCGAAGTTCGTGGGGCCGAAATCCGACGCCAGGCCGGGGCTGCGATCGAAGTCCGCCGAACTGATCCACTGCGAAGGAAAACTGGCCCACGAATGGTGCGTCGGAGTATTGGTGTCTTCGAACGGAATGCCATCGAATTTCATGGTGTAAGCACCATCCGGAAAACTCCGGAAGAAGGTCTTGCCCTGTCCGAGGCCGATGCCGTTCGGATTGACGCTGAACGTTCCGGGCGCCTGCTGCAGAACTTCGGCGAAATCCGAGACCGGGGCCATGAAGTTCGTGATCACGGCGTTTGTGATCACTGTCTTGGCGGAAGTCACATCGAGAGGCGTGCTGATGGGAGCGGTTTCTTCCGCCAGCAGAGCAATTTCCTGAACGGTGACCGATTGCGAAATGGAATCCACGTACAGGGTGATTGCGAGATCCTGGGATCCGGCAGCGGATGGGTCCACGCCACGCCGGGTGTTCAGCGCGAAACCGGGAGACGATGTCGTAACGGTATAGGCCCCGGCGGCGAGACCACTGATCGAGAATTTGCCGTCGTTGTCCGACGTAGCGGTGCCGCTTGCCGAGCCGCTGTCACTTTTCGCCGTAATGGTGGCTGCCGGTATGACCTTGCCAGCCTGGTCCAGAACAGTTCCAGCTAACGTCCCCGATCCGCTCTGCGCCCACAGCGGCGTCATCGCGAACGCGCACAGGAACGCCGACGCGAGTATGCCTCGCAAACTGATTACACGTCTCATCTATAAGAATCCCTCCAACAGGAATCGGTCAAACTTGTTCTTCAATCCGTTCGCAGTGTTCCGCGAGCGCATTAGCTCGGGCGAACACCTTTGGACAAACCACGCACTGATACCGCGAAGTACGGGTGCCTAATGTCGGGTAAGCCTGCAGATTAGCAAGCAGTTCTTACAATGGAGTTACAGTGCGGTAACAGGAGAAATACAAGCGCAAGTGGTGAGGTAAGAGGGCGCGAACGGCAGATTCGGTAGCTTTTGCAGACGTGGCTCGGAAACGAAGCCCAGGCAGCGTGGTGAAAAACGCTACTTACCGCTCTTTTACTGTTTGAATGCGTAGGTAGAGGGGAGTTCGGGATCCTCCACAATCGAGGGAGGAGCCCGAAGGTTCCTCAAACCCGATTGTGGAGAAACTACCTATGCGAGTTTATTTTGTCGGACTGGACGTACATAAGCAACTGATCGCCTTCTGCGTTAAGACAGCAGAGGGTGCAATCGTGAAGGAGGGCAGCATTCCGGCCACGCGAACGGCGCTGAACGAATGGGTAAAGACGCTGCCGGGGCCATGGCATGGCGCGATGGAAGCGACCATATTCAGCCACTGGATTTACGAGCATCTGAAGCCGCATGCCGCAAAACTCGAGTTGGGGCACGCGGCGCGCATGAAAGCAATCTGCGCGGGGAAGAAAAAGAGCGACAAGATCGATGCGCGCACCATTGCGGACCTGCTGCGGTGCAACCTGTTTCCGTCCTGTTTCGTAATTTCGCCGGAATTGGGCGCGTTACGGCAGCAGTTGCGATTCCGGCGCCTGCTGGTGGAAGAAACCGTGATGTTCAAGAACAAGACGGCGGGATTGCTGATGGGGGCCGGGGTGGAATACGAACGACGCCGTCTGCACGGCAAACGCTATTTCGAGAGCCTGGTGAAGGACAACGAGTGGATCGGCCAGGAACTGCGGCCACTGCTGGAGTTCAATCGCGCCCAGATGACGACCCTGCAGGCCATGGACCGGCGGCTGAAGGGTATGCTGGCGCGTCATCCTGCCCTGGAGGAGCGAGTGAAAGCGTTATGCCGGATTGACGGAGTGGGGACAGTGACGGCGTTGGGCTGGGCACTGGAAGCAGCCACGCCGGAGCGTTTTCCTTCGATCAAACATGCCATGAGTTATTGCGGGCTGACCAGCGCGCTGCGCGAATCGGCCGGCCAGCAGAAGCGCGGGCCGCTTTCCAAACAACGCAACGCGTATCTGCAGAGCGCGCTGATCGAAACTGCGAAACTGGCGCCGATGTACAACGAGAAGCTGAAAGAAGTGCATCGTAAAGCGATTGCAAAAGGCGGACATCGCAATCGGGCGACGCTGGCGGTGGCGCGCAAACTGGTGGCTTATCTGATGGCGGCCGACCGGGCTTTCTTCGCCGGCCAGCGTGAAGCCGCCGGCGAACATATAGAGGCGGCCTGAGCGTGCGTTTTTTCAGGCATGCAGATCTATCCGAGTGAATCAGTTCTCTTGCCGGTGAAGCGGAGGCGAGCACTGGTGGCGACCAACTCGCTGAGGAATAGCCGGCCAGACTCATCCGGGTGAGGCGCTTCGGCGTTTGACTCGCACAATGGCGCAGCCGTTGTGAACAGGTTCCCTCCAGACCCCGCGGAGCCGCGACTCGGCAAACAGGCTCGCTGTTATGCCGCCGTTTTTACTGTTTTGGGGCTGGAGGGTTTAGCTACGACTCAATCTTCCGTGACGTGTTCCCCGGGACACGATCCGGCAAATGAATGTCTGGTGACCGGCCTGTTCCGGATCCCCTTCGGCAAAGATCAAAAAAACTGTTCCGTGCTTGCGCCCAGTTGCTGATTATGGTCTTCCTCACGGAAGCCCCGGGAATTTTGCGTCTTCGCTTGACATTTACCTACCATGAAAGTCGCGGCTCAGAAAGGTCAGTGCTGATTCCAAATGGGTTACTGAGCCGCGCGCGTCAGCAAGAGGTTACCAAAGATCTTTTTCAGGCCGCGACTCTGCGGGCAACGATGAGGGTGACGTCGTCGGCAGGTGGTGCGCCGGCAGTGTAGGCCACGACGTCCTTATTAATCTGGCTGATGATCTCAGCGGACGGCGCCGTACGATTGCGGATCACCGTATCGGCCAGGCCCGGAATCTCGAACTCATCCCCGGCCGGATTATTGGCCTCGGTAACGCCGTCGCTGTAGATCACCAGGACGTCGCCTTCGTCGAGTTTGCGTGATACTCCTGATAGTCGATCGAAGCCAGAATTCCGAGCACCGGCCCGCCGCCTTTGAGTTGCTCGTAAGTGCCGTTCGCGCGGACGATGATGGGCGGGTTATGTCCGGCGTTGCAGAACGTCAGATCTCCGGTATCGCCATCCAGAATGCAGAAGAAGAGGCTGATAAACCGGTTCGCCGGACAATTGGCGGAAGTGATCCGGTTGAGGCGCGTCATCACTTCGGCCAGACTCTTCGGCTCTTCGATCAGAACCTGAACGCGCGCCTGCAGGCCCATCATCAGCAGGGACGCGGGCATGCCTTTGCCGGAGACGTCGCCCAGCACCATGGCAATGCGGCTGGTCCCGTAGGGAAAGAAATCGTAGTAATCTCCGCCGACCGTGCGGCAGGGAGCGTTGTGTCCGGCCACTTCGAGTCCGCGCACCGGCGGCGCCACTGAGGGAAGGAAGCCCTGCTGAATTTCCGCGGCCTGCTCCAGATCGCGCGCCATCAACTGCCGCGCCTGCTCCACTTCGGCAAAGCGTGTCTGCTCGATCCGGATGGCCGCGACGTTCGCCATCACGGTAAGCAGATTCAGATCGTCTTTGGTGAACTCGCGGAGCAGGGAAGGCGAATCCACATAGATGATGCCGATGATTTTGTCGCGCGTTTGCAGCGGAACCGCCATCAGGGTGCGGATATTCTGCTCCACGATGCTGCGGCGCTCGCGGAACGCATCGTCGATCGACGTGTCGCGCACAAGGATGGAGAGACCGCTATCGAGCACGCGGTCGCGCACCGCCGTCGAGATGCGAAAGCCCTGGCCCTGGTTCGCCTGCACTACCAGTTCGCCGCCTTCGATGGTCATCAGTACGCCGCGGTCAGCCTTGACGGCCTGAATCGAAAGCTCCAGAATGAAGCGGAACAGCTCGGGCAGGGGGCGGTGGCCGGAGAGTTCATTGCCCGCCCGGATCAAGGCTGAAACGTGCGATGCCGCGAGCGTTTCGGCGGCGGTATCCACCGCTTTATCGCCTTTGAAGCCTTCGAGCTGAGTGATTACTGTACCCGAAGTCGTGTTCGCTTCGGAGTCTTCCTGCGTATCGAAGACGACAACGGGCTTGGCCGCCCTCGAGCGGGCGCCGTCATACACGATAATCAGATGCCCGGCGGTGATCCGGTCGCCCGATTTCAGAGGCATCCGGTCGTTGATCTTCGACCCGTTGAGCATGGTGCCGTTCTTGCTGCCGAGGTCGCGGAGTGCCCATCCGTCACCATCCTTTTCGATGGCGAGGTGCTTCTTCGAGAGCGCGTTGTCGCTTGGGTAGCAGAGGTCGGCGGCGCTTGAGCGGCCGAGCGAAACACCCTCGCCTTCCAGAGGAACGAGCCGGCTCTGTCCGTCGGGCGAAAGGATCTGAAGTTCTTTCATTGGGCTCGTTTGTAGTTGTATCATGGCGTGGTTAACACCCGCCGGTTTTCAAGGCTGGAGTCCAGACTATGAATCTGATAGCCTCGTGCTGGTTTCTGCAGATTTCGATTTGAGGCTGCGATAGCGTATTCAGGGGAATTTTATGTTCCACCGGATGACAGGAATGCTGCTGGTCGTCACACTGGCAATACCAGCCGTTGCCCAGCTGGATCCCTCAGGCGAATGGGCGCCGCTTTTCCATGAGGATCAGCCCGAGCGCATCCCCGGCCCGGAGATCGGGGATTACCTGGGGCTTCCGATCAATGCGGCTTCGCGTCTGCGCGCGGATACGTGGGACGCATCACTGCTGACGTTGCCCGAGCATCAATGTAAACCCCATCCCTCGGACTACGCATGGCGCGGTCCGGCCAATCTGCGCGTGTGGAAAGAGGTCGATAAGGAATCCCAGAAGCTGATCGCGTATCACACACACATTTCCTGGGAAGCTCCCGAGCGGACGATCTGGATGGATGGGCGTCCGCATCCGCCGGATTATGCCGCGCACACATGGCAGGGGTTCTCGACCGGTAAGTTTGAAGGTGACATCCTGACGATCACGACTACGCATTTGAAGAACGGGTGGATCCGGCGGAACGGCGTACCGCGCAGCGATCGCGCCACTGTCACCGAGCACCTGATACGGCACGGCGACTTTCTGACCGTCGCGGTGATCATCAACGATCCCGTTTACCTGACGGAACCGTTTATCCGGACGACGGACTTCCAAGGGGACGCGCGCCAGGAAATTGCGCCCTATCCATGCGAGGCGGTTGTCGAAGTGGTTCGTCCCAAAGGCTCGGTGCCGAGCCATTTGCCGAATGCGAATCACTTCATCGATGAGTTCCCGGCGACCTACGGGTTGCCTGTGGAAGCGCCGCGCGGCGGGGCGGAGACGATGTATCCGGAATACCGAGTGAAGATGAAGAGCATGAAAGTCGCGCCCAGGAAGACCGCTACAACGGCCGCGGCGGCACGGTAGACCAGTCATGATGAGATGGCTTTTCCTGATTGCGTTTTGCATCCCTCTGGCTTTCGCGCAGCAACCGCAGAATTTCGATAATGTCGAGGTCCATGTTCTTCCCGTGCAGGGCAATGTCTACATGCTGGTGGGTGTTGGCGGCAACATCACCATGCAGGCGGGCAAGGAAGGCGTCCTGCTGGTGGATACGATGTACGCCGGCCTGAGCGACAAGGTGATCGCAGCTGTGCGTACCGTATCGGACAAGCCGATTCGTTACATCGTCAACACGCACGTCCATGGGGATCACACCGGCGGCAACGAGAAGATCTCGAAGGCGGGCAGCACCATAACCGGCGGCAACGTAGTGGGCGATATCGGCAAGAGCGCAGGTGAAGGCGCCACGGTTATCGCGACGCAGCAGGTTCTCGATCGCATGAGCAGCAAGGACGGCGAAACACCAGCCGCGCCCAGTGCCGCGTGGCCCACCGATACCTACATCACCGATGAGAAGGACCTCTACTTCAACGGCGAAGCGATTCAGATTCTGCACCAGCCGAACGCGCATACGGATGGCGACAGCCTCGTCTTCTTTCGGCGTTCCGACGTAGTCAGCACCGGCGACATTTTCGTTACCACGAGTTATCCGATCATCGACCTGGATCGCGGCGGCAGCTATCAGGGCGTTCTCGACGGCTTGAACCACATCATCGATATCACGATCCCTGCCGATAAGCAGGAGGGCGGCACTTATGTCATCCCCGGCCACGGACGGCTTTGCGACGAGGCCGATGTGGTTGAGTATCGCGACATGATGACCATCCTGCGGGACCGGTTTCGCGACATGATCAAACGCGGGATGACGCTCGAACAGGTCAAGGCGACGCATCCGACAAGCGATTACGATCCGCTTTACGGCAGCGATAAAGGCTTCTGGACCACCGACAAATTCATCGAAGCCGCATACAAGAGCCTCAAAGCCGGCAAGTAGCAGGTTGTCGTAACCGCGATTCTTCTGAGCCGCGACTTTCAGTGAAGGAGCGGTAAGAACCCTTCTTCAGGACCCTGTTAGCTTAGATTACCGTGACGGCGAAGTGGCGTCGTAGGATGAAGACCGGGGTGCATGGTCGAACTCGCGAGTCCGGATGATGCTGCGCTGGAAGCCCTGCCCAATCGGCAGGCGGTGTTTCTGCTCTGGACGCGCGCGGGCAAGCCGTTTCTGGCACGGACCAACGTGCTGCGCAAACGGTTGCGGCGTTTGCTCGGGGAACTGGGACCGACGATCGAGCGCATCGAGTATCAGCTCGTGGGTTCGCGGCTCGAAGCGCAGTTTCTGTTGCTGGACCTGGCGCGGAAATATCTTGGGCCTTCGTATCGCGCCGAGATCAGGCTACGTTTGCCGCCTTACGTGAAGCTGGTGCTGTCGAACCGGTTTCCGCGCACGCAGGTTACCGCGCATATCGGACGCGCGCCGGCTGTTTACTTCGGTCCGTTTCGTAACCGTTCGACCGCGGTTCGGTTTGAATCCGAGTTTCTCGATCTGTTTCAGCTGCGTCGATGCCAGGAGGATCTGGCGCCGAGCGCGTCGCATCCCGGCTGCATGTACGGCGAGATGGGGCGATGTCTGCGTCCGTGCCAGGAGGCGGTGGGCGAGGTGGAGTATCGGGGCGAAGCTGAGCGGGTGGGCGAATTTCTGCGCACGAGCGGGCGGTCATTGGCCGGGCTTGCGGAAAGTGCGCGCGAGCATATGAGCACCGAGATGGATTTCGAAGGCGCGGCTCTGATGCATCAGCGGCTGCAACGAATCCAGGAGGTGCTGGGGCTGCGCGATGAGATGGTGCGCGAGGTGACGCGGCTGAACGCGATCGCGGTTACGCCTTCGGCGGCGCCGGATTCGGTGGATCTGGGGTGGCTGCGCGGCGGCGTGTGGCGCGGGTTTTCGCGCATCGAATTCAATCCGGCGGATGGCACTTCGGTCTCGCTCGATGCGCGGTTGCGCGAACTGGCGACTGGCGTTGAAGAACGGCGGGCCGGTGAGGATGGAAGAGCTGGCCGTGATCGCGCGGTGGGTTTATTCGAGCTGGTGCGACGGAGAATTGCTGATGGTCGACGACTGGGCGAAGATCCCGTATCGCAAGCTGGTCAATGCGGTTTCGCGAATCGCAAAAGGGCAACAGCCGACTCGTCCGAGCAGTCATTCTTAGCGATCGTGTTGGCTTTGAGCGAGACGCCTGGGCCTGCGCCGATGCAATGGTTCGACATGCCGTAGCCGCCGATTTCGTTGTTCTCGATGGTGTTGCCTTTGGCGACGTCGGGACGGTCAGCGCCCGCGGCGAGATAGATGCCGGTGCGCAGGAGATCGGGCTGGCCGGCGGCAGGCGCACTTGATGGGGCCGGGGTCGTTGCAGTGCGCGAGATTCAGGTGCCGCAGATGATTGCCGCGTTACGGTGTGGCCCGAGCCGATGATGAAGATGCCGCCGAATAGTGCGCCGTCGATCGTGTTGCCGGTGATGCGGATGTTGCGCGACTGCATGTCCGGATTGCTGTTGTTCATGATGATGCCGAAGTTGCCGTAGGGATAATTCGGCGCGCTGTCTTCGTTGAGGCAGGTGTTGCCGGAGACTTCGCCATCGTGAAAGCCGTCGAGGTCGAAGCATTTGCCGTCGATTTCCTCGAATTGATTGTTGCGGTAGACGGATTGGTCGACGTTGCCGGCAGTGTCGACGGCGACCGGGAAGGCCGCGGCCTTCGAGATCGACTTCTTCGACAGGATAGCCGATCGATGCGGCCGCGGTTGTTCTCGACACGCACTTCGGTGGCATGGCCGATCTGAATGGCATCGCGGGCGAGCATGGCGAACTCATTGCCCGCGATGCGTCCGCGGGCGTTGCGGGGCGAGGTGTAGAGAGAGTGCGTCCAGATGCCGTTGCCGCGCACGTCGGCGATGCGGCAGTTGAGAACTTCGAAATCTGTGGTGCCTTCTTCGAGGAGAATTCCGCCGGTGGCGTTGTTGCGTTTCTTTGCGTTAAGGCCGCCGCTGCCCGAGATCTGAATGTCGTGGATGTGGACGGTGTGGCCGGCGTTGACGAGGATTGCGAAGCCTGCGATTCCGACGGCTTTGATCTGTGCGATTTCGAGATTGGTGACGCCTTCGGCGAGGATACCGTTGTTGGGGATGAAGCGCGAGAACATGGCTTCGGATGGGGGCAGGCCGAGGGGGCGGCGCGATCGCGTCGCGGTTGCCGTCGAGCGAGAGGTCGTGGAGTTTGATGTTTTTGCCCGTGGGGATGACGATGAGCGCGCGTCCGCGGAAGGTGGCGGCGGCTTTGATGGTGGTGTTGCTGCCGCGAAGGTCGAGATCGTGCGCGTCCGAGGGAAGGATGATTTCGCGGGTGATTTCGATTGTGCCGGCGGGCAGGGTTACGGCGCCGGTTTTCGCGAGGAGCGCGGTGCGGAGTTGGGATTCGGTCGGCGCGGCGGCCAGAGTGGAAGCGACTGCCAGGAGGATGACTGTATCGCATCAGACTACCTCGATTCCCATTCTGGTCAGCATTCGTTTGCGCATGTGGATTTCGAGAACGTGGCCTCCGGGCGCGATGGCCGCGGGCAGGCTGAAGTTCACTTCGTAGCGCGCGGCCTGCGGGTCGGTCTTCGCTGTTTCGAGAACGGTGAGAGGCGTGCCGTCGATGTTCGCGGCGAAGTCGTCGATCGATTCAACCTCTTCGAGGATGGCTTTCATCAGGCGGCTTTCGATTCGTTGGGACGAGATGAGATTCACGCCGTCACTCACCGATACAAGCCGGGGCACGGCGGGGCTGGGCGGGATCACGCGCACGATCGAATCGGGGCACAGTTGCTCGCCATGCCATTCGAGGCGGACCGGCACCAATCCTTTACGTACTCCTTCGGGCAGAAATACATTGATCTGCGACAGCCCGTTGATGCGCGGCCCGATGTAGCTAGGTGTCGCCAGGAATACCGTCGATAAAGGCTTCGAGCGAGTTGAGATCGCAGGCTTCGGGGAGGTTTTCGACCTGAAGGGTGGCGCAGGCGATGCGTCCGGTAGCCGGGACGGCCTGCTCCTGGCTGAATGCGTTCACGACGTGGCGGATGCGGCAGGGGATCGGCTTCTGCCAGGTGGTCCACATATATTGCGTGTCGCTGCCGGTGAGCGAGAGCAGGCGGATGTGGTGATGGCGCGTGAAGGCGCGGATTTCGTCGGCAGTGACGCGTGCGCCTTCCCAGGTGGTATGGGAGCGGCGGGGGCGCGGGAGGCCGTCAAGCTGAAGGCGCGCGAAGCCGCCAGGCTTCAGGACGCGCTCGGTTTCGCGGAGATAGGAGAAGACCACGTCGGCGCTCGGAATATGCTGGAAAACGGCGTAGGAGTAGACGAAATCGAAATGGTTGGCGGGGAAGAGGGAGAGGTCGCTGCCGCTGGTGTGGTGCAGGCGGGCGTGCGGAATGTCGTGGAGTTTGGCGCGCGCCTGGGCGACCATTTCGTCGGATACGTCGATGCCGTGGATTTCCCCGAAGTGACGGCTCATGGGGCGCATGAGACGGCCGGGTCCGCAGCCTATTTCGAGGGCGCGTCTCGTTGATGCCGGCGGCATGGCGGCGGGGAAGCGGCGGAGTTCGCTTTCGAGATTGCGGATGAGGTCGGCCGCGGCTGCGAAGAACTCGGCGTCGTCCTGATCGCGGCGGCCGAAGGCGACATAGTAGTTCGCGTCTTCGCGTGCGCGGTCGTTCCAATCGGCCCGCATGCGCTCGCGTACGTCTTCCACGTGGCTATTTTATCTGGTCAGTTTTCCGACGGGTGCTCGATGCGATCGATCACAATGAAGTCGCCCGGCCCTCTCGCCGCTTCCAGTTTCAAACCGAACTGCTCCTGAATCGCAGTAAAAATCGATGCGCCGCTGGATGCCTCGGCCGGGTCGGTGAATGCCTGGAAAGCCGGCGTGGCCTGATCGATACCAAATTCGAGATGCAAATCAAACGTGCCGCTGAGACCGGTCTTGTCCAGGATGAGCCGATCCAGGCTCGCATCGAGCACCTGCGCAAACTGCGCCAGCGTGCCACGCAGATTCAGCACGAGATTGCGATTCTGGACGCGCAGCCCGGACAAGCACGGCTTACCGGGCATGGGCGCGCATGGCGGTCCTTCCGCCGCATGCAATCGCGGTCCGTTCCTGCCAACAGTCAAAGCGTAAACCGGGATTTCGCGGGTCTCGTGATGAAGTTTTAACTGGAACCGGTCTTCGAGCACTGCTTGCAGCATCGGCCCGGCCATCATGCCCTCACCGGGATCGCCCTCAGCACGGGCAATAATCGTATAGCGTTCCGATTTAATCCACGGAGGACCGCCTTCAATCGGCGGACTCAGCGTGGGCGAGTGCCGATGCCCGTCCGCGAATATTCCATAGGCCTCCGAAATCAAACCCGGGAACGGGCCGCCCAGAGTGGCGCACTCTGCGGTAAGCCGGCCCGGTGTCGTGCGCGCCGGCCCGCTTCTGCCACCAGCAGTATCGTTGCACCGATGAATGGAGACTGCCTCGAACTTCGGCGCCGGCGTGGTAGTCGTCGGCTGGGCGTGAATCCGGGACACAGTCAGTATTCCGAGTGTCAAAGGACCCGCGATCGCGATGATTCCGGCGGTTAGCAGAAGCTTGCTTTGGTGAAGTCGCACTGTATCAATTCTCTGACGGCCGCTCTACCGCTTCGATCAGGAAAAACGTGCCCGGTCCTTTGGCGCGATCCAGTTTCAGACCCGCCGCCTTCTCGATTGCGGTGAAGATGGACGGAGCGCCTGATGGTTCGGCAGGCGTGTCTCCCGCGGGGCCGGCGGCCACTTCGGAAGTGAACTCAAACTCAAAATCGAACATTCCCGTAATTCCAGTCTTGTTGATGACCGGGCGGCCGAGTCCGCTTGCGGGGCGGCTCAAAAACGTGGCGACCGTGTCGAGTGTCATGCCATGAAACTCGGCCCTCGGGGGATTCGATGCCTTATCAAATCTACCCCGGTCACAGGACTTCGCAATCTCGGCCAGCGTGGCCTTCAAGTCGGCTCTGGCCCTGGCCTCTGCGTTCAAAATGTCGAAGGCAACGCAGCTGCCTTCTTTCATCGGCTGGAGTTTGAAGCCCCCTTTTGACACGTTCAGATCATAGACCGGGACTTCCCTTGTTTCCCGGCGGATTTTTAACTTGAACCGGTCTTCCTGCAGCGCCTGAAGCATCGGACCCTGGATCATTCGCTCACTTGGATTTCCCGTGGTCTCTGCTCGATATTGAATTGTTCGGGGTGAATCCACGACGGACCTCCGGATACCTCGGCATAGCCGTAGTTCCCGAAGCTGACGTAAGCTGCCTGGACTAAGAACCCGAGTGACAAGCAACGCACGTGCAGCCGGTTCGGGAGTTTCATATATGCCACCGCTTCACAGGCCTGGGACCGGACCGTTGGAGTTGCTACACCTTTGGAGAGATTCTCGCCTTGTTTTGAACTATGCCCGTGGGGCAGGCCATCGTTTTGTGTGGCCGGCCAGGCCCAATTCCGCCGACGCCGTGATCTTCGTAACCTGGCCGATTCCGGCGCCTCCCGTTCGCCCTGCCATCCTGAGCTCTGATAATAGCGGTCGCGCGCCGTGGCATGATGAGGTCACGGATTACGCGCGGGTCATAACGCCCAGCCACGTCCACGCGGTCTTCCAGCCAAAGGCCGCTTTGCCGAGCACCATGCGCTGGCTCATGGGACGAACCGGCCAGGTTGTCAACCGTGTCCTCGATCGCACAGCTACCCCTCTGCCAGGATGAGTCGTACGAACATTAGATTCGCTCAAGTGCGGAACCGCAGGAAATCATTGCATACATTGAAACAACCCAGTGAAGGCCGTGTCTGGTGGAAGCCGCTGGGCGATGGCCGTGGTCCAGCGCGGTTCAGGGCAGACGACACAACCCGATCGTCCGCCCCACGTGACTCCTGAAAATGTACCGGCGTGGTGGTCGCAGGTTGGGTGTGAATTCGGGACGGAGTCAGGATTCCGATGGTCAGGGGACCCGATACCGCGATTATTAGGTGGGAAATGGGCAGCGGCTTCGTCGATCCGGCTCTTTGGTGGGAAGCCCCGCATATTAGTGTCTGGCCTCACGAGTGGGTTGCTCTCGCGCCACTGCGGTATCGGCCGGGCGGCTGCCCGTACTCGCGTTTGAATGCCCGATTGAAGGCCGCCTCCGATTCGTAACCGACATCGGCGGCGATTTCCGATACGCCCCGTGATGTCTTTTCGAGCGACCTCGCCGCCAGTTGAAGTCTCCACCGGGTCAAATAGGTGATCGGCGGCTCGGACAGATATCGTGTAAAACGTTCCACGAGAGCGGAACGGGAAATACCTACCTCGTCGGCAAGACCCGCGATCGTCCACGGATGCGCGACGCGGCTATGAAGCAAGCCCAGGCTCTTCCCGACAATGGGATCGCGTGCGCCCATAAGCCAGCCTGATTCCTGTTCCGGCAGGTCTGCCACGTAGCGCCGCAGGGTCTCGATAAACAAGGCCTCGGAAAGTTTGGCGAGCATGGCCTCGCTACCCACCCGCCCCGAAGCTGCCTCTTCCACCAGGTGCAGGATGGAACTCTCCAGCCAGTGGCCGGAGCGGTCGGTTCTGATGTTGACCTTGAAAACGGGCGGAAGTCCGTTCAGGATGGGCCGGCTGAGGTAGGGGTCACAGGTCATGTATCCGCAGACGAACCGCGAGGTCTCACCGCCGCCGCCGGCGCGCAGCGGAGTCAGATCGCGCGACTTGACCTTGGCGCTGATTCCGTAGTTCGGAAATGGCCGCGCTACTCCGTGGCCGCTGCTTATGTCGTGGGGGTCGCCGTGCGGAAATATGACGACGTCCCCGGGGATGAGTTCTATGGTCGGCCGTCCTTCCAGGTCGATGACAGCGCCTCCGTCTACGACCAGATGGTAGAGCACAAGATGAGCCGCTCCCGGAGCGAGCGTCTCCGCCACCGTTTTCGATGGCGGCGCGGAAAAGCCCCAGGGGGCAGAGAACTCGGCCGAGAAAAACACTGCGCCGTTCAGCTTGACTCCGCTCAGAATTTCAGAGAACGCATCCATTTCAGGTGTTTCGATCGGTCCTTCCGGTCCTTCGGCAAAGTTGTCCGGCAGGCGCGCAAAGTCATTTGCTCCCGTTGGCCGCCCGGGCAAATTATGGCGACGCCTGGGCACGGTCGTTCCCGGCGATCCATTGCACAATTCTATTGCAGTCAATTCCAGTTCAGGAGATGAGAAGGAGAATATATGAATCCGAATAAAGCGTTGTGGGAAAAAGGCGACTTCACGGAGATTGCCGCGTTCATGCGTCAATCCGGAGCTGCAGTCGTTGAATCGATCGGGATCACGCCGCCGTTGCGCGCGTTGGACCTCGGTTGCGGCGACGGCACCACGGCTCTTCCGATGGCCCGGAAGGGGGCGGAAGTAACCGGTATCGATATTGCCCGGAACCTTGTCGAAGCCGGAAACAAACGAGCTGCCGCGGCGGGTCTCGACCGGTTGAAGTTCCAGGAAGGAGATGCGTGCAATCTGGAAGGGGTCGCTGACCATTCGTTCGACCTGACGCTCTCGGTATTCGGCGCAATGTTTGCGCCCCAGCCGTTCGACGTTGCACGGGAGATGGTTCGCGTCACGAAGCCCGGTGGTCGCATCGTGATGGGGAACTGGATTCCGGGAGATCCCACCTTCGTTTCGCAGGTCCTGAAGATCAGCTCAGCGTTCATGCCGCCGCCTCCGGAGGGTTTTGTAAGTCCGATGACGTGGGGTGTGGAGAGTCATATCGTCGAGCGATTCGGGAAGGCCGGAGTGCCGGCGGAAAAAATCTCGATGGTTAAGGACACGTTCTACTTCGCCTCTGCCGACAAGACTCCGGCGGCGTTCATCGATCTGTTCGAAAGATTCTACGGCCCCACGATGAACGCCGTGGAAGCCGCGCAGAAAAACGGGAAGGCGGAGGAACTTCACAACCAGTTGGTTGAGCTGGCGAACGCGCAGAACAAGAGCACTCAGGGCACGCTCATACCCGCCACTTTCATGCGGATCACCGTTAGCCTCTGAAGACGCGAGCCCTGCCACCGCCGTTCGCCGCAATGCCACAGAGGCTGCTGCGACACGGACCGGATGCATGTATCCGCCGCTCGCGGAACGCTGGAGATCCCCAAGGGAACACCCATTGCCCCTCCGGTGTCCAAACGGCATGACGTGGCGTCGCATCGCAGTTTTCGTTGCCGTTGTGGTGTCTGCTTATGCGCAAGCGCCGCCGGCCTTCGAGGTGGCTTCCGTGAAGGCGAACAAGTCGAATGCGCCGGATGGCACGCCGCCGCAGTTTCTTCCCGGCGGGCGATTTGTATCCACCAACGTCCCCCTGCTTTTCGTACTCGCCGCGGCGTGGAATATTCCATTTCAAGGTCCACGGTTGAACGGAGATACGGATCTGCTCAGCTTGCTTCGGGAGCGCTACGATATCGAGGCGAAAGCTCCGGCTGATGCGTTTCCGGCGGGAATCTGAGCAGGCGCGGCTGGAAAAGATGAGGCTGATGCTCCTGGCGCTGCTCATCGATCGGTTCAAACTCGTGATGCGCAAGGATACCAGGGAGCTGCCGATCTACGCGGTGGTGGTTGCGAAGGGCGGCCCCAGACTGGAGAAAGCGAAGATCGGCGAGGCAGAGTGCCTGGTGGAAGGGGTCAGGGATTTTGGCGCGCTTTGTCATTCCTTCAACGGCGGGCAGGGACGGGGGCTACATGGCGCAGCTGTAGATGTGTCGGATCTCGCGCTTTACGCGGAGAACTGGGCGCAGAGGCCCGTCGTCGATAAGACCGGAATCAAGGGACTCTTCCACATCGAGACGAAACCCTGGCAGCCGATCACCCTCGGACCGGCTCCTGCGGATGGCGCGAAGGCGGAAGATGGATCGGACGCGGCTGATGTGCCGACGTTGTTCACGGTGTTCCGGGACCTGGGATTAAAGCTGGAGTCGCAGAAGGATCGGGTGGATGTTTTCCGAATCGAACGATTGGAAAGACCATCAGAAAATTGATGGCAATAAGACGGATTCCGGTCGAGCGTTTCAGCATAACGACGCAGCGGCGCTTCGACGACGTGGTTGCGGCGATTGATGTACAGGTGGGGCATCCGGATTTGTCGCTGGGAGCGGTGGCGGCAGCGATCTCGGAAGACGGCCTCGGGCCATCCGGCTTGATGGAATTTGCGCGCTACGATCTCGGGGCGGTGCTGCGCATGGAGTCCGGCGCGGCAGCGCCAGGGGTTGTGCGGCTAGTGATCGGCAAGCCGCTCGTAATGAAAGAAATGGTGAAGCATGTGCCGGATGCGGGGTCGTATGCGCCGGTGACAATCCTGATCGACGAGCGCGCCGACGGCGTGCATGTTTCGTACGACCGGATGGCCAGCTATCTCGCGCCCTACGGGAATGCAGATGTGCTAAAAGTCGCGCGCGATCTCGATGCCAAAGTGGAAGACGTGATCGCAAAGGCGTTATAAATTAAAGCGTTGTAAAGTAGTGTCCGGAGGGCCTCTTGCCCGAACGCAAGCACATCACGCGCGGCCTGCGATTCACCCTCACCGCGGTCTACACCATCGTCTTCACGCTGCTCCTTGTGGCCGTGAGCCTGTTTTTCCGGCAGAACCTCGCGTCGAATCTCGATAAGGGCGCGCGCGAGGATCTGGATCAGAACTGGGCTATCGTAAAGGCCTATCTGCGGATCGAAGGCGATCCGGCTCAAAACGACTATCACGAGATATGGTTTGCGGACGAAAAGGATCCCGAGGAAACGGCGACCGTGGCCGCGGTGAAGAAGATCTACCTGCTCACCGATGCGCAGGGACACGTCCTCGGGGGGGCGGGGAACTACAAGCAGCTGGGAATGAACGATCCGAACCTGATCCGTGCGGTACTCCAATCGCCGGGCGCGATCTTTAAGGAAAAGAAAGATGGGGATGGCACGCCGTATCTGATCCGGTCCGGCTACGTGAATGCCGAGAACGACAAGACAAGGAAGTTCTACGTGGCGATCGGCACGTCGCTGGAAGGATCGAAGAAACTGCTGAGCCAGTTCACGTGGCAGGGTGTTTTGCTGTTGCCGGTCGTGATTCTGACGGGCGTTTCGATCGGGTGGATTTTTGCGGGACGGGCGCTGACGCCGGTGGTCGAGATCGCGCAGACGGCGCAGCGGATCAGCGGGTCGAATCTGAGCCTGCGCATTCCGGTGCGCGGGCGCGGGCGATGAGTTGGATCGGTTGATCGAAACCTTCAACCAGATGATTGAGCGCATCGAGATCAACTTCAACCAGGTTCGGCAATTTTCTACTGATGTTTCACATGAGCTGAGGACGCCTATCACTGTGGTGCGCGGGCAGTTAGAGGTCGCATTGTTGACTGCAGCGACGGTCGATCAATACCGCGATGCGATCGTCGATTCGCTTTCCGATATCGAGCGGTTATCGCAGATCGTGCGCGCTCTGCTGCTGCTGTCGCAGGCAGAAACCGGGCAGGTGGTCCTGCAGAAGCAGGCTTTGGATCTGGTTGAGATTGCCGACGGGATTGTGGATCAGTTCCAGATTCCGGCTGAAGGCGCGGATGTCAGGCTGCAATTTGTCTCCCACGTGATGCACTGCACGGGCGACTTTGACCGGGTGCAGATCGAGCGGATGCTCTCAAACCTGCTCTCGAATGCGGTGAAGTTTACGCCGCCGGGCGGCGAGGTGCGCGTGGTGGTCGACCGCAAGGATCAGGAGGCGGAGATTCGCGTGGAAGACACAGGCGAAGGAATTCCTGCCGAGCATCTGCCGCATATTTTCGACCGGTTCTATCGCGTCAGAGGGGCGGGCGAACAGGCGTCGCCCGAGAAAGGGCTGGGGCTGGGACTCAGTTTTGTGGCGTGGATCGTGCGTGCGCACGGCGGGACGGTTGATGTTCAAAGCGAGGCGGGCAAGGGGACGACATTTGTCGTGCGATTGCCGTTGAGTGGCCCGGAAATTCCGCGGCAACTTGATGAAGCGGGTTTAATCGTAACCGGTAGTTGATCCGGCGGGTTTCCACCTATTCTGGATATAGTGAACCGGGTTGTGACGTACATTTGCGTGTTGTTGGTTGCACTGGGTATACCGCTCGGTAGCGCGATCGCGGCGCAGACTTCCGCGACACCGGCTCCGGCGCCTGGTGTGCCCGGTAAGAAAGCCGCACCCTCGGCGGATATCTTCTCGGGTACGGTGACGAAGTTGACCGACGAATCGGTCACCGTCGTTCGAAAGGTTGCGGGACACGACGCGGTAACGCGCGAGTTCGTGCGCGACGGTAGCACGAAGGTGGAAGGAAAACTGCGCGAGAAGGTTCGGGTTACGGTGCGGTATAAGGCGGGCGATGACGGCGGGTTCGTGGCGGTGTACATTATTGTCAGGTAGGAGGACGGAATGGTCCCCGCAGAGGAATACGCAAAACTGCTGATCAAGAAACTGAAGCGCCTCATTTCGGGAAATCTGCCACCTGAAGATCCCTATTCGTACGTCGGTGCTCCCCTGAAACCGCGACGACCGACTTTGAGCGCAGGGGCTGCCGCGGAGCCACCTGCCGAGTAGGCCATGGTGAACCCGGTCAAAGCGTACAAGCGGCTTTCGCGGGCGCTTATGCGCAGGATGCGAGGCGCAAAACGTGCGATCGCCGCGAAGTTCTCGGGAAGTGGTGATCGTGGGCTTCCGCCGGAAGATCCGTACTCTTATGTCACCCCACCGAAGCGCCCGCGTTTGCCGCATTTAAGCGCGGCGGCGGTGGCGGAATTTCCGGAAGACCAGGCCCGCTGGTAAGCGCGCCCTGCGTGCTACAATTCAGGTGTCCCCCGCCATAGCCATGTTGCTGAGTATTAAGGAGATGGAAGTCCGCAAGATTGCCTTTGCGGAAACCTGGAAGCCAAATGGGTTCGATTTTGCGGATTCAGGCGTCATCCAGCAGGGACCATTGACCGCTCAGGGCGTTGCCGAATTGCTGCCGCACACTGGTGGCGAGGTTCGGGTGCAGGGCCGGGTGCAGGCGAATCTCGAGACCGAGTGCGACCGCTGCCTCGGCCGGGCGTCGTTTCCGATCGACGCTCCGTTCGATTTGTTCTATCGCCCTGTGACGTCAGACGCGGCCGAAGCGGGCGAGGAAGACGCGATCGACGAGGGCGAAGCGGAGATGGGATTTTACGAGTTGCCCGGCCTCGAACTGGAAGACATAATAAGGGAGCAACTGCTGCTGCAGCTTCCGATGCAGCGGGTATGCAGTGCGGAATGCAAAGGCATTTGCCCGATCTGCGGCGCGAACCGAAACGAGACCGCCTGCAACTGCGAGGCACATCCCGGCGATGACCGATGGATGGCTTTGAAAGATTTACACATTTAAGAGTAGAAGAGTAAGGAAAGATCATGCCGAATCCGAAGAGACGACACTCGAACGCACGTACGCAGAATCGCCGTGCCCACGACGCCCTGAGCAAACCCGCGCACGCCGAGTGCCCGAACTGCCACGAACCGAAGGTGCCCCACCGCGTGTGCCCGCATTGCGGCCAGTACAAGGGCCGCGAAGTCATCGAAACCACCACGGAGTAGTTATTCGCACCAACTGAATCCACACATGGTCACCATTGCAGTAGACGCGATGGGGGGCGATAAAGCCCCGCTGCCGGAAATCGCGGGCGCGATCCATGCGGCCCGGGAGTACGGACATCGCATCTTCCTCGTCGGCGATGGTCCGGTGGTGGAGAAGGAACTCTCGTCTCATGCTTCGGCGCGGGATCTGCCGATTACGGTGGTTCACGCTTCCGAGCGGATCACGATGGACGACCACGCGGCGAAGGCCGCGCGTGGGAAGAAATCGAGCTCGATGCACGTGTGCGCGCGGTTGGTGGCGGATGGCCAGGCGAGCGGGTTTCTTTCCGCGGGCAATACCGGTGCGTGTATGGCCATCGCGAAGATGGTTTTCGGCAAGGTTTCGGGGGTCGACCGTCCGGCGCTGTCGGGCGTTTTTCCTACGCACAAAGGCACGCCCGTGGTGGTGCTCGATGTGGGCGCCAATGTGGACTGCGAGGCCGAGATGCTGCAGCAGTTCGGCCTGATGGGGGAGATCTATTCGCGGTCCGTGCTGAAGATCAAGCGGCCGCGGGTGGGGCTGCTTTCGATCGGCGAGGAAGAGCACAAGGGCAATGCGTTGACGCGCGACGCGACGCCGCTGTTGAAATCACTGGGGATCAATTTCATCGGGAACGTGGAAGGGCGCGACATTTTTTCCGGGCGCGCGGATGTGATTGTGTGCGACGGCTTCGTGGGGAATGTCGCGCTCAAGGTGAGCGAAGGTTTGTCCGAGATGATTCGCAGCATGCTGCGCGAATCGCTTGAGGCCACGGTGACGCGGAAGATCGGGTACGCGTTGTCGCGCTCGGCTTATACGGATTTCAAGAAGCGAATCGACTACGCCGAGTATGGCGGGGCACCCCTGCTGGGCGTCAAAGGCGTCTGCATTATTTGCCATGGGCGGTCGGATTCAAACGCTATCAAGAATGCGATTCGCGTGGCGGGAGAATTTGCATCCAGCAACATTAACCACCGCATCGAAGAGGGGTTGCGGGAATTCCCAAAGGCGGGTTAGTAGTGTGTTAAACACCGCTCCTTTACAGTCGCGGGTCAGTAGCGGATTGTTCTTTCGGAGCCGCGCGTGTAAAAAAGCGGTTGTTGGGATGGGTCGATTTTTACTGCCGCTGCTTCTTGTCAGTTGCGCATTCGCGCAAGACCCGAAATTTAATCATGTGCAGTGGAAGCTGACGCTGGAATCGGCGTCGGCGGCGCCGGGCGCGACCGTGCTGGGGCGTTTGGAAGCAACGGTCGATCCCGAGTGGCACATGTACTCGCTGACCACTCCGCCCGGCCCGATCCCCACCACGATTGTTTCGAAGGACAGTCCGGCGATCGAGAGGTTTACGATATTTGAACCTCCGGCGGTGCGGAAGTTCGATCCGAGTTTCAACACCGATACGGAAACCTACGAAGGCTCGCAGGTTTTCTTCGCACGCATTGAGTTGAAGAAGGATCTGCAGCCTGGGCCGGTCACGATTTGGTTTGTGCCGCGCTATCAGACTTGCAGTGGAACGCAGTGCATTCCTCCGAGGACGCGTCAAGTGAGCGCGTCGCTGAGTATTGTGGTGTCGGCTCCCGCGGCGGCGATCAATATTCCGGCGGGGTATATCGAAGCGAAGCAGGAGGTTCGGAAGGCAGTGGTTAGTTCTGCCGCTGCTTCGAATGGCGGGCTTGGCGGATTCCTGGTGCTGGCGTTCGGATTCGGCCTGGCGGCCATTTTTACGCCGTGCGTTTTCCCGATGATCCCGATTACGATGTCGTATTTCGTCGGTCAGCGCGGCGGGTTGCGGCAGGCTGTGGTGTTTTGTCTCGGCATTATCGTGCTGTTCAGCGGGCTGGGGCTCGTCCTCACGTTGGCGTTGGGGCCAGCGGCAGTGATCCAGCTCGGATCGAATGCCTGGGTGAATGGGTTCATCGCGCTGATCTTCTTTGTGTTCGGGCTGAGTTTGCTGGGTGCGTTTGAGATTACGATTCCGTCGGGCGTGTTGACGAAGCTGAATGCGGCGTCCGGACAGGGCGGGTTTGTCGGCACGCTGCTGATGGGATTGACGTTCGCGCTGGCTTCGTTCGCGTGCGTGGGGCCGTTCATGGGAACGCTTCTCGCCGCGTCGGTTGGCGCGGATAAGCTGCGGCCGGTGCTGGGGATGGTGGTATTCGCGAGCGGCCTCGCGCTGCCGTTTTTCCTGCTGGCGTTGTTTCCGAATTACCTCGCCAGGCTGCCGCGGTCGGGTGAATGGCTGGCGCGAGTGAAAGTGGTGATGGGATTCCTCGTGCTGGCAGCGATGCTCAAGTATCTCTACAGCCTGGATGCGGTGCTGCAGACTGGTTTCCTGACACGTGAACGCTTCCTCGCCGCGTGGGTAGTATTGTTCGCGATGGCTGGATTTTATCTGCTGGGATTCGTGCGGCTGCCGGGGATTTCGCGCGACACTGAACTGGGCGTGGCCCGGTTGCTGATCGGGCTCGTATTTGTGGTTTTCGGATTGAGCCTGGTGCCGGGGATGTTCGGGTCGAAACTGGGCGAGATCGAGGCTTACATTCCGCCTGCGGCGAACGGAACGGGCAGCGGCGATCTCGCCTGGAACGAGAACGACCTGGCGGCGGCATTCGCCAAGGCGAAGGCGGAGGGGAAGACCGTGCTGGTCAACTTCACCGGATACGCCTGCACGAATTGCCATTGGATGAAGGCGAATATGTTCACGAAGCCCGAGATTGCCGGGGTGATGAAGAACATGGTGCTGGTGGATTTGTATACCGATGGCACCGACGCGGCCTCCGAGGCGAATCAGAAACTGGAAGAAGACAGGTTCAAGACCGTTGCGATTCCGTTTTATGTTTTATATGACGCGAATCAGAATGTGTTAGCGACGTTTCCGGGTTTGACGCGGAAGCCGGATGAGTATCTGTCGTTTCTGAACACGCGGGCGGATGCGCCGGCCGCAACTGTGGCGGCGTTGGCGGGTGAGCCTTTCAAGACGCTGGAGGGCGCGGCGTTTTCGACGGCCGATTGGAAGGGCAAGGTTGTGGTCCTGAATTACTGGGCTACGTGGTGTGTGCCGTGCCGTTCGGAGATTCCCGAGTTCAATAAGATCCACGATGAGCTGGGCGCGCAGGGCGTCGAGGTTGTGGGGATTTCGATGGATGAGGATGGCGCCGACGCGGTCAAGCCTTACCTAGCGAAGAACAAGATGAGTTATACGATCGGGCTGGGGTCGGGCTCGATGGATACGCTGCCGGTTACGGTGGTGCTGGACCGTAAGGGAAATACCATCGAGCGGTTCGATCAAATGGCGACGCCGGCGCAGATCCGGGCAGCGATTGCCAAGGCTCAGGCCGCGGGTTAGCGTCTTTTTTGGCTTGGTCCTGCCGAATCGAGGCTCGACATCGGTTGGTCCTCGCCAGTATCACGCGTCTATCTTTCGGGATAATCCGATTGGCACAAGCCGATCTCGAACCGTTTCCAACGTGAGGACGGGGCCGTTTCGTGGCACCCCAGCCTTGTCTGTCCCCGCCTTGACCTGAGGAATCGCCCCGCTTGTCCTAAGATCAGAGGCGATGCCGGAATACCTGAAACAGCTACGATTCTGCTCGGCTGGCTTCTGGGTCTCTTGACTCAAAGCATTGCCGAAAGGATCCGCCGTCCGTATCGCCGCCGCGATTTGGTGCGCGCTGTGGTCGACGAGATGCTCCGTCTTCAACACACCATGGCACTCGTTGCCCATGGTATTCGGGCGAGACGCGCTGAAGTATCCGATGCCTTTCTCGACGAGATCTTACCGATCATCGAAGGCCATAAGGACCGGATCATGACGGCGAGTTCGTCAGGGCAGTCAGAGATAGCCGGAAGGTTCCGGAAATAGGCAACCGTGCACCGCGCAATGCGTAAGCCGAATGTGGGTCTGAGACTGCCTCAGCACTCGGTCCCGCTCTTCGTCACCCAAATAGCTGACCTCACCATTTGCGAGTTAGACTTTCAGCGGTCAGTGCTGCACATTCGAGATCATCTCGATCTCTATAATCAAATCGGTCCCTACACCCAATCGATGTCGGAGAAGACTTTCAACAACCCCATGCCGGAAGATCGGGCCGCGCTCATCACAAATCAGGAACACGCTTATCGGGATGCAGGCATTCGGGCTGAAATCATAATGCGCGCAGTCGGGGACCTACGGGAGCGGTACAGTCGTCCGAAATAGCAGCGGCCCGTCTCTTGGACCGGCGAACCTTCCAGAGCCCACGAACTGAGGGACGCAGGCCGAACTATCGCCCGACCACCACAATCATGAAGCTATCCGGCAGCGCCTGCGGCCTACCTGCTTTTCGCCGCCTGCGGCGGCCGGGGGAGGAGGGCCGAATTCTGCAGCGGGCAGATAGAGCTTGTGCGCTTTCTGGTCCGAGCCGATGGTGCGGGCCTGAAGCTGTGACGGGATGGTAGCCACAGGTTCGAATTTGCCGGGTGACGTTTCTCCGACCATCGTGATGTTGCCGTCGCGGCCGTTCGCGCTGAAGGCATAGCCGTCATCGAAAGCAACGCCGTCGGGTCCCTGGCCGATCGCCGGAGTTGCGATCACTTTGCCCGCGGCGGGGTCGCTCACGACCATCATCTTGTTGCCGCAGACCGAATACAGATAGTTGTTCTTCGGATTCATGGCGAGGCCGCTCGGACCGTCGCACGGGGCGATCGAATAATGCTTCGTCACCGTGGCATTCTTTGCATCGATCTCGCCGATTTCATTCTTGTCTTCGAGATTGAAATACACGTGCCCTTTGCCATCCACCTGGGCGAACTCGGGCTTGCCCCCTACCGGAACCGACGCGGCCACGATTTCGCCGTTCTTCGCTTCGAACACGGTCGAATCACTGCTGCGGCCATTGAACGTGAAGACGCGGTGCGTGACGGGTTCATAGATGATGGCGTCCGGATTGGTGCCGGTCTTGACCTTGCCGAGAACGGCGAGCGTCTTGAGATCGAAGATCGTGACGTCGTTGTCTGTTCCGTCGCTGGTGAAACCGCGGTTGAGGTCGTTGGCGACGGCGATACCGTGTACTCCGCCGGTACCCATGATGGTTCCCGACCACCTTTTCCGTCGCAGTGTCAACCACTTCGGTCTGGGTGCCATGGGAGACGTAAAGGCGATGGTTTGCGCTGTCGATGTAAACATAGTCCCAGCGACCGGGGCCGCCGATCTTGATTTTGCCGGTGACTTTGTACGTGGGCGGGGCGGCGATCGCGGCGGTAGCGATCACGAGGAAAAGGAGGGATTTCATATAGGATGCTCCTCGGTAACATTATCGGAGCAAACTGAAGATTCGCTGAAACGTCTGACAAAAGTTTGCACGCCGCCTGCGGGTGGAGCGTCACATGTGTCAAATGAAACGAACCCTTGCGACAGTTGGCATACTCCTGATGGCGGCGATATTTGTATGGGCGCAGCGCGATCGTTTTACGAGCGCTCAGCCTGTGCCGGGCTACGCGCCGTTCGAAGTGCGGTCGGTATTTCCGCGCGAGACTTCGCCTGGGAAGTATGAACAGGTACGGCAGGAAGAGCTGCAGTCGCTTGCGACACAGGGCTGGGAACTAGTCAGCGTGATGCCATATATTTATCGCAATGAGGAGCACGGTCCGGAAACGCCCGGTCCGAGACCGGTGGTGACGCAAACCTATCCGGCTTACTTCTTCAAGAGAATCAGGATTGGCGGTTTGCGCGACTAGCTATTCGGTCGCGGGGGGGATGCGGGTTCCTGCGCTGACCCCGATGACCACGCTCCGTGACATGCAGGTTCGTTCGATCACGAAGGTAAGACAATGGCGAGCGAAAATAGGGGAAGAATGCCAGTGCTCAACTGGTCACCGAGTGCGTTAACCATTCTTCGAAACAAGGGTGAACGCGAACAGATCACACGCTTGTTCGACGCCTACTTCCGCGCGCGGGGAGAAGAAAGCGCCGATCTGACCGGCACCATCCTCCATCTCGACTTGCCGGCAAAAAACAAGCCGGATCGTGTTCATCCGGCCCACGCCGGTGTTGCGCCGCTTTCGCTAAGGCCACGCCCGGCAGCGCCGTTGTCGCAACCGGACAGAAATCACTACCACTTCCATGCAAAGTTCAAAGATGGTGTTGGTTGGGTTCTGGAAGCCGTGCTCAAGGAGGAGTATCGTCAGGTTTGGTGGGGTTCACGCTTGCCCATAATGATTTGCAAGCGATTACCTCTCAGTCAATGCTGAGCCTGGAGTCGTCATTGGAAAGCCGTCTACCCCGTCACACTGTTGTAGATCAGCATGATCGTCAGCGCCACCATAATCAGGCTGGTGGCGCCAGCGATGGCGTTACCCCACGGGCCGTTCCTGTATTCGCCCATCAGTCGCTCGCGGTTGATCAGGATCAGCATGAAGACCAGCACGAAGGGCAGCAGAATTCCGTTCGCAACCTGCGAGACCAGGATCACTTTGAGCAGCGGAAGGCCGGGGATCAGAACGAAACCCGCGCCGCACACGATCAGCGCGGTATAGAGTCCATAGAAAATCGGCGCGTCGCGGAAACGATGATCGATGCCGGATTCGAAGCCGAGACCTTCGCAGATGTTGTACGTGGTGGCCAGCGGGAGAATCGCGGCGGACATCAGCGAAGCGTTGACCAGTCCCACGGCGAAGAGGATCGCGGCGAATTTTCCGGCGAAGGGGGCGAGGGCCTTGGCGGCGTCAGCAACATCGGTGATTTCGCGATGGTCGGAGTGGAAGATCGTCGCAGCGCAGGCGACCACGATGAAGAACGCGATCACGTCGGTGACGACGCAGCCGAAGATCACGTCGATGCGGCTGAGGCCGTAGTTCCGTTTCGATACGCCCTTCTCGACGATCGATGCCTGCAGGTAGAACTGCATCCACGGCGTGATGGTGGTCCCGATCAGACCGACGATCATGACGAGGTAGCCGGGGTCGGAATTGAATTGCGGAATCGATGCGTGTTGGTGAGCGCGGCCTTCCAGTCCGGATGGGCGAGAATCGCCGAGACCGGGTAGGCGAAATAGATCATCGAGAAGATCAGCAGCACGCGCTCAACCGGCTTGTAAGAGCCGCGCACGATGACCATCCAGACGATCGCGGCGCCCAATGGGCACGGCGATGAATTTGCTGATCGCCGAAGACGCCCATGCCGGAGGCGAGCCCGGCGAACTCGGCGGCGATGTTGCCGAAATCGGCGAAGCCGAGCACGATCATCGTGAAGAAGGTCATGCGCAGGCCGAACTCTTCGCGGATCAGATCGGAGAGCCCTTTGCCGGTGATCGCTCCCATGCGCGCCGCCATTTCCTGCACGACGATCAGGGCGACGGTGGTCGGGATGAGCGTCCAGAGCAGCGTGTAGCCGTACTTCGCGCCGGCCTGCGAGTAGGTCAGGATGCCGCCGGGGTCGTTATCGACATTGGCGGTGATGAAGCCCGGGCCGATGATCGCGAAGAGCGCGAGCAGGCGATAACGCATGACATGCCACGCGGAAAATGCCGGGCGGATGCGCTTCCCGGGCGTGCGGCGAAGTGTGTCGACCTTCCTCATTTACTTCCAGCCGCCTTCGATGTGGAGGCGGAGCGAGAAGGCCCAGAGCGGTCCGCGATCGTGGTTGTAGGCGGGGTTATCGATGTGCTGGGCGTCGAGGGCGGCGAAAAAACCTTTGTATACACGAGCGTTGTAGTAAGTTTCCCAGATGGTTTCGGGCGCGTAGTTCAGCTGTCCGTCGCCGATGAGAAAGTCGAGGCCGCCGCGGGCGAGGTAGAGCGCGTGGACGGCTGAGATGCCTGCGACGGTGAGTTCGGTGGCCGCAGTATCGTCATGCCGCTTCCAGTGCGCGCCCGAGACCGAGATGCCGCCGGTTGCGAGACGATCGATGGCGGTGAACTCGAACGATTCCGTCTTGCCGTCGTTCCAGCCGAGGCGCATGAACAGGCCGACGCCCATTCGCGATTTCCTGTTCCGAGTTGATGCCGAAACCATATTTCAACGTGCCGACTTCCCGGACTTTCGTGACGTCCGGCGTGGTGTTGGTAGCGGCCGCGAGTTGCAGCGCCTCGCCGTAACTGCCGCCATCGTAATGGTTCGCGTAGCGCGAGCACGCGCAGCCACTCCGGGATGCGCGTTCCACTTGTACCGGCGTTCGCCTTCAATGACATCGCCGCGGTCGCGAAAAAGGCGGCGATCGAAGCGGCCTCCGTTGGCGACCTTCGAGACTGGCGGCGCTCCCGTAGCGAAACGACCAGTTCCGCGTGTGGATCTCATGCACCCAGCCCCAGGTGTAGCCGCGCGTATCGGCGGGATAATCCCAGGCGCCGTTGTACATCACGGCCCAGCCCATGAACTGGCTGCGCGGGTCGTGCGTGTAAGTGTTGTTGTCGAAAAAATCCGTCATGGAAAAGCGGCCGAGCGAAATCGTGTAACGGTTCATGGGGCGCGAGCCGGAGAGTTGATTCGCGTCGCTCTCGACGTCTTCCTTCTCGCTGCCGAAGCCGAAGTCGTGCGTCAGGATAGAGTCGCGCGAGGTAGGGCTTGGGTGTGGCGGATGCCACACGGGGCAGTTCCCCGTTAGTGGCATTCGCAAGGCCGTTCACATTGCTGAAGCCGCGGCCTCCGGCGACTTCCGGATCGGCATAGACCCGTACACCCCAAGGCAGCCGAAGTCCGAAAAACAACGTCATGGTGAGCGAGACGTCCTTTTCGGGATGCGGAAGTAAGCTATTTGGACCCGTATACGGCGCGGTGAAGGCGCCATGAGACTGGCCGATCGAAGTCGCCTGGTAATAGAGATTCCACCGTTCGCTCGAAACCGGATCGGGAGCGCTGTTGGAGTTGGCGTTATCCTGCTGGGCGCGCAGAAACGGTGCCGCGAGGCACACGAAAAGCGTCAGCATGGACGGTCGGTTGAACATGAGAATTGCCGGGCGGGCGGGAACTGCCCTCCAACCAGAGTATACCCGTGGGGGTATAGCTGTAAAGGCAAAAAAGGCGGCTTAATTTCGGGAGGTTTCGGCCCGAAGCTCCTCGAGGATTGCTTTCATCCGGCTCTTCGAGCTCGGCCACGCGCTGCTTGAGTTCGTCGATTTCCTGGCCTTCGGGATCGGGCAGCTGGCCGTGCTCGAGAACACCGGCGATGGGCCTCATGCGCACCACGCGTCCCGGGAATGCCGACCACCGTCGAGTTATCGGGCACCGGATGAACCACCACCGATCCCGCGCCGATTTTCACATTGTTGCCGATCCGGATGCTGCCGAGAACCTTGGCGCCGGTTCCGATCACGACATTGTTGCCGATGGTGGGATGCCGCTTGCCCTGCTCGTTGCCCGTGCCCCCGAGCGTGACGCCCTGGTAGATGAGAACGTCGTCGCCGATCTCGGTGGTTTCGCCGATCACGACGCCCATGCCGTGATCGATGAAGAAGCGGCGGCCGATGGTCGCGCCTGGATGTATTTCAATGCCCGTCAGAAAACGGGAGATCTGGGATAAGAACCGCGGCAGGATGGGGATTTGCGCCTCATACAGCCGGTGCGCCAGGCGATGCATCAGGACGGCATGAAAGCCGGGATAGCAGAGAACGATTTCGAGGATACTTTTCGCCGCGGGATCTTCGCGGAAGATGGTCTCGATTTGTTCTCTGATCGTGCCAAACATGCTTGAACTCGGCTTGCACTCGGCGTGCATCTACGGGGAGCCTGCCAAAGGCTGATTCAAGAGATGCCGGTCAATGACCGGAAGCTTCAGCGGTTTCTTTGATTACGGGCGGCTTCGCGCCCGGCGGGAATCGGCGCCAGCATGTCTTCTTTGCGTGTAGACGAGCGTGGAGGTGTTGTAGCTGGCGACTTCGAACCCGTGGCCGTGCGTGATGGCGTCCGTGGGGCAGGCTTCCACGCAATAACCGCAGAAAATGCAGCGGTTGTAATCGATGTTGTAAACCTTGGCGTAACGCTCGCCGCCGCTGATGCGAACCTTATCGGTGTTTTCGGCGGCTTCGATATAGATGCAGTTGGAGGGGCAGGCCGCGGCGCAGAGAAAACAGGCGACGCATTTCTCCATGCCGTTTTCGTCGCGCTGCAGCACGTGGACGCCGCGAAAACGCTCCTGCAGTTTGGGCGGTTCGTCCGGATAATTCTCGGTCACGGTAGGAGACATCATCTCCTTCATCGTGACGCTCATGCCTTTGGCTACAGCCGCAGCCGCGCCGATAACATCCCCGATGATGTTTGCCATCAGTCTCTATGTTACCGGAACTCCTCCCGGGAGTTCAGTTTTTCGATCCTCAGCCGGGGCGGAGGGCGGGGACATGGTCGGTTTCGCGGAAGGGCGAGCCGCCCAAACGCTCACCCAGTTTCTCGATCGCGGCCTTGCTGAAGCCTTCGACGGCGAAGGATATTTTGCCGTCCGGTTCCACCACAAACAGGGAGGGAACGCTGGTGATCTGGTAGGCATTGCTGGCCGGATATGTGCGCGGCGTATCGAGCAAGGTCGGCATCGAGACGCCGAAGCGCGCCTGAAATTCGCGCGTGGCCGAGAGCGTCATCCTGTGAGACGGCCATCAGCAGCGTGGAGGGGGAAGCTTCCGTGATCCGCTGCAGGAAGGGAAAGGTTAACTGGCAGGTGGGGCAGGAAATTTTGAAGAACGCGAGTATTACAGGCCCGTTCCTCAACGCGTCGTACAAGGTTCCACGAGTGACCGTTGAGATCGGCAGAGTTGAATATCGGGCGCCTGAGCGCCGGTCGCGAGCATGCCGTCTCTTTATTCGTCGCGCATTTGCTGTACGAAGGTCAGCACGTCGAAGCGCTTGACCTCGCGGCCCGGGAAGAAGCTGTTGACGGCATCGGTCTCGTCGTCGAAGACCTCGAAAATCGTGTCGATCTTGGTCATCACCATGAGCTCGATGTTGCGGCGGTTGACGTTCACGAGCTTGACCACGCCTTTCGCTTGGTTGAACCTCGTAGAGCACATGACCAGGGCGCCGAGCCCGGTGCTATCGACATAGTCGACAGCCTTCATGTTCAGAATGAGTTTGGGTTCCTGCAGCGCGGCAAGTTTCTCGAAGGCGGCGCGAAAGAGTGAAACCTCATCGCCCAGGGTGATGCGGCCTTTCAGATCCATCAAAGTGATACCTTCGCGTTCGCGTTCGGCGATATCAAGACCCATCTGAGTCCAGTTTAGCGCTCTGCAGCGCCGCCAACTGTTTGGCGTCGACTGCCGGGTACTGCATTTTGAACGATTCGAGCGTGTGCGTAATAATCTCGGCGACGGCGAAGTTGCGGAACCATTTGTGGTCGGAGGGAATTACGTACCAGGGCGAATCTTTGGTAGTGCACTTCTCGAGGACCTCTTCGTAGGCCGCCTGGTAGTCGTTCCAGTACTTGCGCTCGCTGAAATCGGCCGCCGAAGCTTTCCAGTTTTTCGCCGGATCGGAAAGGCGCGCCTTGAACCGCTTCTCCTGTTCTTCGCTGCTCATGTGAAGAAAGAACTTAAGGATGTGCACGTTGTTCGCGCTGAGAATTTTTTCGAAAGCGTTGATCTCGGAGTAGCGTTTTTTCCAGATTTCGCGCGGTACCAGGTTATGGACGCGCGCGATGAGCACGTCCTCGTACTGCGAGCGGTTGAAGATTCCGATTTCACCCTTCTCAGGGACCGCGGCGTGGATCCGCCAGAGAAAATCATGGGCGAGTTCACGCGCACTGGGCTGCTTGAACGACGTGACTGTGCAGCCCTGCGGGTTGACGCCGGACATGACGTGGCGGATAGTGCCGTCTTTGCCTGCCGCATCCATACCCTGAAGGACGATCAACACGGAGCGCTTGTGCTCGGCGTAAAGGAGATCATGCAGGGCCGCAAGCTTACTTACGTGGCCAGACATTGCCTTGGCCGCGTGAGACTTCGAGATCCACAGCGTGTCGCCGGGATCCCACTTCGTCAATTTGAATCTGGCCCCGGGTTTGGCCCTCAGTTTGTCGATATCCACTGGCTCCTATCTTAGATGCCGCCAGTTCTGGTGCGCGGCCGTTCTTCGGGAACGATTTCAGTTCGTTCAGCGATCTCGCGGTCAACGGCTTCGGTGCGGCGGACCACTTCAGGTCTGACGGGCTCGGTCCTGACCGGCTCGGTCCGAATTGTTTCGGTCCTGATTGGCTCGGTCCTGATTGGCTCGGTTCTGATGGGCTCAACCCTATTTGGCTCGACCCTGTCCGTCACGATCGCAGATGTGGTGCGCTCGACCGGCCTGTCAGAGGTCGCGAAATCCGCAGCGCGCTTCGTGTGTTGAGGAAATGTCTTCGGCACCGCTGTCCCCGAAGTGCATCCGATCCGCGCTTTGCCCAGTCGTGACTGTCGCAGTGAACGGAGAGAAGAATGCCGCCGTGTTTTACGCGTCCTTCGTAGCGCTTTGCTTCGTATTCGGGGATTCCCATACCAACCAGAGCGCCTACTATGCCGCCCACCGTGCCCAGCGCACCCGCGCCCGCCAAAGCCGCCATGATCGGACCTGCCGCGATAAACGGGCCGATGCCTGGAATGGCGATCAGTCCGATGCCAACCAGCCATCCGAGGACGCCGCCGGCCACTGCGCCCGAGGCGCCGCCGGTCGTCGCGCCTTCCGGCGCTTTGGTGTTTTTCTCGTGGGCGAAATCCTTGCTGCCGGCGTTATCCGGGAACAGCGCCGAGATGTCGGTGTTCCGGAAGCCGACCCTGCGAAGTGCGTTTACCGCTTCTTCAGCCGCGTCTCTTGTGTGATATATCCCGAAAACCGCAATGTTCTTTTCGGCCATGTTGGTTCTCTCCCGAGTTATCTCGGAGCAATATGAATGCCAATCGGGCGGCGCGCACCCCGCATGCGAAAATCGTCTACATAAGCCTATGGCTGCGTATCGAGATCGGCGCAAAGCGCGAAGAAACTCTTCAGGTTGGCAACGACCAGGCCATCAGTTTCCTGGGAACGGAGGGTGCGCGCGTTCTTTCCACTCCGCAGATGATTCTCTACATGGAGCGCATCAGCCGGAACCTGATTCTGCCCATGCTTGATCCGGGGCATGACACGGTGGGCACGCATGTGAATGTCGGGCATCTGGCGGCCGCGCCGATGGGCTCCACTGTGCATTTTTTTTCGGAGCTGCTGGCTATTAACGGACGCCGCGCCGAATTCCGGGTCGAGGCCCGGCTCGGCGAGAAGGTCGTGGGGGAAGGATTTCACCAGCGCGCCATCATCGATGTCGCCCGGTTCGCGGAAAAGACGCGGGTAAGCTAAACTAAGCGCTTTTATAAACAGATGGCAATCAGCGCAGAACTCCTGGAGATCCTGATTTGTCCGGCGTGCCGGGCGAAGGTTGAATTGAAGCCGGACGGCTCGGGGCTTCGTTGTGTGTCGTGTCACCGGCTTTACCCGGTTCGCGATGAGATCCCGGTCATGCTCATCGACGAAGCGACTATCGACGAATAAAGGTTAGTGGCCAGACAGACCGACACTCTCGCGCGGCTCGATCCTGGCAGCCGCGTCGCGATCATCCGGCTGCGGTCGCTTGGCGATTGCGTTCTTTCGACTCCGGCCATCCATCTTTTGAAACAGGCCCGGCCCGATCTTCAGGTTGCCGTTGTAGTGGAACGACGGTTTGTCGGCGTGTTTGAAGGAAATCCGGATGTGGCGCGCGTTCTGCCGCCCGAGATCAGCGCGGTTCGTGAGTTCAAGCCGGCGCTTTGCCTGAATCTGCACGGAGGGCCACGGAGCGCAGTGCTCACGCTGCTTTCGGGCGCGCATTTCCGTGCCGGGTTCGATATCTTTCGGCCAGGCTTTATCTACGACACCCGCATCCCGACTGCGCAGGAAATTCTGGGAGTCACGCGACGCGTTCACACGGCGGAGCACGCAGCGGCGGCGATGTTTTATCTGGGCGTCCCGATCTCTGCCGTGCCACGCGCGCTAGATGCCGGCGCCCGCGGGCCGGTCGAAACACGCGCCCGATGAGCCGTATGCAGTGATTCATCCGATGGCCGCAACGCCGGAGAAGACCTGGCCGTCAGACAACTTTGTCGCACTCGCCGAACCATATCCAGAACACGCTGGGTCTGCGGCCCGTGGTGATCGCGGGCGCTGGCGAAGATCTCACGGCGTTTTACAAATGGCATACGGTGACCGGCGCGCCGCTGCGCGGAAGTTGCGCGATTGATGCGCGACGCGGCGTTCTTTGCGGGGAACGATTCGGGTCCGGCGCATGTGGCGGCGGCGTTCGGAGTTCCGCAGGTGGTTTTTTTCGGGCCTTCGGATTCTGAAGTCTGGGCGCCCTGGCGGACTCCGGCCGAGGTTCTCAAAGCTCCGGGCGCGATAAACTCGATACTCTCAGTCGGCCAGGCAATTCAGGCGATCGAGCGATTGCGCGTGGAAATCACCAGCACCCGGGTTAAAACATCATGAGCGAGTGGATCCGGCTGCTGAAATACGCGCGGCGTTACTGGTTCCTGCTGATCATTTCGGTGGTCCTGATGGCGGTGTTCGGGGCGATGACCGCCGCCCGCGTGCTGCTGATCAAGGTGGTGCTCGGGCGTGTTCTCCGGCCAGGGTTCGATACGACGCCTGAGCCGCTGTTCAAGATCCCGGTCATCAATTATCAGATTTATCTCGAGAATTTCTTCCCGCCGTCGATCCACAACATCTTCACGATTGTCGCGATCACCATTGTGGTGGTGTTCGCGCTGCGCGGCATTTGCGATTACCTCGGCGATTACCTGACGAATTTCGTCGGCTTTTCGGCGGTCACCGATCTGCGCAACCAGGTGTTCGAAAAGGTTCTGCGCCACGGCGCGGCGTTCTTCGAAGCCACTTCGACCGGCCGGCTGATGTCGTCGGTCATGAACGACATCGACAAGATCCAGGTGGCGAGCTCCGATATGTTCGCCGATCTGCTGCGGCAGATCTTCTCCGCGCTTCGGACTGCTGCTCGTCATTTTCGGTACCGACTGGCGCCTGGCGCTTTTCAGTCTTGCGCTGTTTCCCTTCGTGCTTCTGCCGACGGCGCGCCTCGGAAAACGCATCCGGCGCACCAGTCGCAGGACGCAGGACGCGGCGGGCGAACTGAATCAGGTTCTGCAGGAAGCGATTGCCGGTCATCAGGTGGTGAAAGCGTTCGGGGCGGAGAAGTATGAAGGCCGGCGTTTCCGCGCCGCGGGCGATCGTTTGCTTGCGGGCGAATCTGCGTTATGTGCTGATCCAGGGGATTCCTTCGCCGTTCATCGAAATGATGGGCGCGCTGACCTTCATCGGGCTGCTCTGGTTCGGCCGCGAAGAGATCAAGAACCATGCGCTCGAAGCCGGAAGCGTTCATGAGCTTTTCTGGCCGCGCTGCTGTTTCTCTATGAGCCGGTGAAGCGGATTACGAATCTGCACAACATCTTTCAGCAGGCGCTGGGCGCGTCGGAGAAAGTGTTTGCATATCTCGATCAGCCGGAGGAGATCGAGGATCAGGCCGGGTGCGCGCACGCTCGATCGGTTCCAGGACCGGGTGGCGTTCGAGAACGTCAGTTTCCGCTATCCCGGGTCGAGCGGGATGCAGTTGCACGGGGTGTCGCTCGAGATTCCGGCGGGCGAGGTTGTGGCGCTCGTGGGTTCGAGCGGCGCCGGCAAGACAACGCTGGCCGGTCTGGTGCCGCGTTTCCGCGACGCGGTTTCCGGGACTGTGCGCATCGATGGCATCGATGTAAAGGATCTGCGCCTGGCATCGCTGCGGGACAAGATCAGCGTGGTGGCGCAGGAAACGTTTCTGTTCAACGATACGGTGGCGAACAATATCGCGTACGGGATGGAGAAGTATGACCGCGCGCGTTTGATCGAGGCTTCGCAGGCGGCGCTGGCGCATGAGTTCATCGAGAAACTGCCGCAGGGTTATGAGACGGTGATCGGCGATCGCGGCGTGAAGCTGTCCGGCGGGCAGCGGCAGCGGCTGGCGATCGCGCGCGCGATTTTGAAGAATTCGCCGATTTTGATTCTGGATGAAGCCACTTCGCATCTGGATACGGAGTCGGAGATGCTGGTGCAGAAGGCGCTGGCGAATCTCATGGCGGGGCGCACGGTGATTGTGATCGCGCATCGTATTTCGACCATCCGGCGGGCGGACAAGATTGTGGTGCTCGATCGCGGGAGGATCGTTGAGATCGGCACGCATGAGGAATTGATTCACCACGGCGGCATTTATCATCGGCTGCATGAGCTGCAGTATCTGGATGTGGATGCCGGCGTGGATGCCTGACAGGCTTCTTACCGCTCCTTTACAGTCGCGGCTCGGAAACGATACGGCTAGCGATTGCGAAAGTGCTCTATTGGACCTGGTCGATTTTGGCGGCCAGCACGAAATCGCTCTCGGTCAGGCCGTTGATCTTGTGCGTGTAGACGGTGACTTCGGCCTTGCCCCAGGCGAGCAGAATGTCCGGATGGTGCGCCTGTTCCTCGGCGATGGCGCCGGCGCGATTGACGAAATCGAGCGCCTTCTTGAAATCGGGGAACTTGAAGACCCGGTGCAGATGATGCTCGTCGAGCACTTCCCAATCAGGCAACTGGGCTTTGAGTGCGTTCAGCGCGTCGCCCTTGAGCGGGGGAACGCCGCCTTTGCAGGGTACGCAGGTTTTTTCGGCTAACGACATCTACTCAAGTTTACGCTGGTACTACGACATGAAGCCCGCACTTGCCAGACAGGCCGCGTTCGGTGCGCTGCTCGCGGTCGATCGCGGCGCGTGGTCGGCCGAGGCGCTGGCGGCGAAGTCATTGCATCTGGACGCGCGTGATGCGGGGCTGGCGTCGGATATTACGTTCGGGACTTTGCGGCGCCGGGGCGAACTGGACGCGCTGATCGGCCAGTATTCGAAGCGTGGCGTCGAAAAGCTGGATCCGGCCGTACGCACGGCGCTCGAGATCGCGCTTTATCAGCTACGGTTTCTGGACCGCGTGCCTGACCATGCCGCGGTGAACGATTCGGTCGAACTGGTGCGCAGGGCGGGGAAGGCCTCGGCGGCATCGTTTGTCAATGCAGTGTTGCGCCGCGCGATTCGCGAGCCGGCCGAGGTGCCGGATACGCTTTCGACTCCGCGCTGGCTGCTGGATCGGTGGATCGCGCAGTTTGGCAAGGAGGAGGCAATCGAAATCGCCCGCGCGAGTCTGCGTCCGCCGGAACGATTTATTCGGGTGGGGAGTGCCGCGCCGCCGGAAGGCGCGGTTGCGACCGATGTGCGCGGCTGTTATCGACTGGATGCGGGTGATCCGGGGCCGTTTCGCTTTCAGGACATCGGGTCGCAGGCCGTGGTGCCGTTGCTCGATCTTGCGGCCGGACAGACGTTCCTCGATGTTTGCGCATCCCCGGGAAACAAGACCGCGCAGGCGCTCGAAACCGCGGTGACGGCCGTCGCCTGCGATTTGCATTTGAGCCGGGCGAAGCTTCTCGCCGGGTTGGGGATTCCGGTGGTCACGCTCGACGCTTCGAAGCCGCTGCCGTTTGCGATGAAGTTCGATCGCATTCTTGTTGATGCGCCCTGCTCGGGCACGGGCACTCTGGCGCGCAATCCGGAGATCAAATGGCGGCTGAATCCGGCGGATATTCCGGATTTGCATCGACGGCAGGTGGCGATCCTGCGGAACGCGCTCGATCACCTTGCGCCGGGCGGGCTGCTGGTTTACTCCACGTGTTCCCTGGAACGCGAGGAGAATCAGGATGTCGTGGAGGCGTCGGGCGCGATGATAATTACGACCATGCAGCGGCTGCCCGGGCGCGAGCCCGGCGACGGCTTTTTCGCCGCGGTGTTGCGACTCACAGTGTAGTTTTAAAAATACTCGAGTCACGCATAGACGACAAAATTGTCCACGGTAGTAAACTGTTCGTTGTGAAAATCAACCACAGGTATTGGGTCGTGCTCGGCACGGCACTGGTCTGCTTAGCGGCATCCGCGCCGACGGAGGTTACCGTTCATGAGGACAAGCCTTTTCCGGAAAGCCTGACCTCGACCCCGGACGGCGCCCTCATCATCGGCAGCGTCACCAAAAGCGAGATCTTCCGCGCCCCGAAGGGTGCGGCGACTGCGGAGGTGTGGATCAAACCGGGCACCAACGGATTGCAGCGGATACTTGGCGTGCTGGCGGATCCGAAATCGGGAACACTGTGGGTCTGCTCGGATAAGGCGACGCCCCCGGCGCAGGGCACCCCCTCAGGCTTGAAGACGTTCGATCTCAAAACGGGCGCGGCAAAGGGCAGCTACGATTTCCCGGGTGATAACGCGCTGTGCAACGATATTGCGATCGGGCCGGATGGCACCGCCTACGCGACCGATACCGTGGCGAACCGCATCATGCGCCTGAAGAAGGGCGCGACCGCGCTCGACGTCTGGTTGAAGGACGATCAGCTTGCCGGCGTGGATGGCATCGCATTCGGCGACAACAGCACGATCTACATCAACACGGTCACGACCGGTCACTTGTTCCGCATTCCGGTGGGCAAGGACGGCGCGGCGGGCAAGATGGCGCCGATTCAACCGTCGCAGACGTTGACGAGTCCGGATGGCATGCGTCCGCTGGGGAACAATCAATTCCTGCTGATCGAGGGCGCGGGGCGGCTCGACCATGTGACCGTTACCGGCGACAACGCGAAGATCGACGTGCTGAAGGATGGATTCAACGGTCCCACGGCAGTCACTCGCGTGGGCGATACCGCGTGGGTGCTCGAAGGCAAGCTCAAGTACATGAACGATCCCAAGCTTGGGGATCCCGGTCCGTTCAAGGCCTATGCAGTGCCATTCAACAGCAAGCACTGATCCGGCGCAGGCGGCTAGCTGCGGCGATGCAGGCGGCGGAACTGCCGGCAATGATCGCGACACTTTGTTCGTACGATCGCCTGTTCGGCCCTCGCCATATTCAGACGCTATCGCTCACTGCGCATATTGCGGAGGTGCTTTGGGCGGCGGGCGATTCGCGATCGGCGCGCTGTCTGCTTGATCGCGTGGTAAAGAATCTCTTCCGCACTCATCCCACGCGTATTTCGGCGCTGAACACCCTGCGGGATCTCGCTCTGCAGGAGGGGGATGTGCGGAAGGCAATCGCGCTCCAAACCGAAATTGCTGAATGCCGCAGGCTGGCCGATGGGGCTGAAGCTCCGGAAACAATCGCCGCGAAATCGCACCTCGGAGCGCTTCTTATGTCGTGTTCCGAGAGCTTCGTCGAAGCCCGAGTGTCTTGTTAAAAGTGACATTCTATTGTTAAGATTACGATTCCATGAAATCATTGATTCGGAACTGTGCCCTCTTCACCCTTGCGTGTGCCACTGCCCTGGTCGCTCAGCAGGACTCGACCGTGCAATGGAAAGCATCGCTCCAGGATCTTGAGCACCGTCTGGCCGGTCTGCCCGCAACGGGCGAGCCTGCGGATGCATGGCGCGCCGATGAAGAAGCGCTACGCTCGTCGATCGCGTCTTTTGCCGACTCCAACCCTGGCCTGAAGGTTGAGGTGCCCCCGCCACTGGCGAGTTCCGCGGATCCGCAGGCATTGAAGGCACAGCTGGACGCGTTGAACGCCGCCGTGAATGTCGTGATTCAGCAGTCTCCGGGCACTCCATTCAACCTCAGACAAGTTGCCGTCACAGTCAGCGCAAAGGCTGCGGAGTCCTCACCAGTGACGGTCGGCATCGATCAGACGCAGATCGCTGAGCTGAACCTCACGAACGCCGCGCAGGCGCTCGATTATCTTCCCGGCGTTTCGATCCAGCATCTCGCGAACAACAGAAACGAAGCCGGAATCATGGTTCGCGGTTTCAGCACGCGCGGTCAGGTTCCGCTGTATATCGATGGCATTCCGATTTCGGTGCCCTATGACGGGTATGTCGATTTCAACCGCTATCTGACGAGCGACATTGCCGAGATCCAGGTTGCGCGCGGATATTCTTCGCCGTTGCTGGGGCCGAATGCGCTGGGCGGCACGATCAACATGGTCACCCAGGAGCCGGTGAAGAAGGTCGATGTGGATGCGCTGATCGGAACAGGTTCAGGGAGCACGTTGCTGTCGTCGCTGCGCCTCGGCACGCGCTGGCGGCATTTCTTCGCGCAGGGTTCGATCGACTGGCGGCAGCTGCACTTCATCCCGCTTTCGGACGACTTTCAGGCCACTCAATACCCGGCGCTGAAGGATATCGTGATGACCGACCGCCTCAACAACTCCTGGTCGCGGGATGAGAGATTCACCGGCCGCGTCGGCTGGACGCCGAAGCAGGGCGATGAATACGTTTTCAGCTACAGCAATCTGAAAGGCCAGAAGGGAGTTCCGCTTTATCAGGGCGCCGATGCCGGGGCCGCGTTCCGCAATTTCTGGGTCTGGCCGTACTGGAATACGGACAACTACTACTTTCATTCCAACACCGGGCTCGGCGAGAACAGTTCGATCAAATTCCGCGCCTTCTACACGCAGTTCCGCAACGACATCGACATGTACTCGAGCGACACCTACTCCGTCATGAACACGAAGACGGCGGAACACAGCATGTACAACGAGCACAACGACGGGTTCTCGACGGAGTTCACCACGCGGCTGCTTGCCCGTAACACGTTCAGCGCGTCGTTTTTTTTGAAGGACGACACGCATACCGAAAAGGGCATCTATCCTGGAATCGCGCCGTTTCCGCTGCTTGAGCCCGTGCTTCGCGATGCCGATATTCAGACTTCGATCGGGCTGCAGGACGTGATCCGGATCACTTCGCGTCTCTCTTTCACGGCTGGCTTCAGCGCGGATCACTTCGACGGTTTGCAGGGGCAGGCGTACAACAGCGCAATGACCGGGCTGGCGCCATTCACATGCATCGCGTCGCCCACCAATACCTCGTTCTCCGGATGCACCGCGCACGTGTGGAATTTCAATCCGCAGGCGGCCGTCTCGTACAACGTCACCGAATCAGGTAGCTTCTTCGCCACGTTTTCGGATCGCGGTCGATTCCCGATGCTGAAGGACATTTACTCCTCGGGTCTTGGCTCCGGATTGCCGAATCCCAATCTTCTGCCGGAGCACAGCTACAACTGGAACGTCGGCTACAGGCAATCGTTCGGGGCGCAGGACCGTAGCCCAGATCGTGCTCTTCCGCAGCGATCTCCGCAACGCGATCGAATCGGTCTACGTGACGGATCCCGGGGGCACGAGCACTGCCACCGCCTATTGCCCGAACGGCAAGATCCCCGGGTTCTGCAACGAGATGGCCAACATCGGGAAAGAAATGCATCAGGGAATCGAGTTCGAGGTGCGGAGTACGCCGCTGCCGCGGCTGGTGCTGAATGCGAGTTACAGCTTTCTGAATCGCAATATCAACTACGATTTCGGTTCGCTTGCCAATGTGAGCGCGGTCAACACCAGCATCAGGATTTTGCCGACGCTGCCGAGGAACAAGTTCGTTGGAACGGTTTCATACCGGTTCCCCCATCAGATCCTCGCGATACTCAACGAGCGTTACGAGAGTGGAATCACGTTGCAGGATACCACCTATTCCGCGACGTCGCCGCTCTTCCTGCCCTATGCGGAATCGTACGCGTCGATGGACCTTTTCACGGCTGGTTCCGCTTCGCTCGGGGGTGACTGTGGAGGGCGGCGTGAAGAACGTTCTGGACCGGAATTACTATTACACCGCGGGGTATCCTGAAATAGGTCGGAACTGGTTTATCAACCTGCGATATCAATTCTAGGAGTGCTGCACTGCGTGATTCGACACGTCATCAACGCCGCGACGTGCTTCGGTTGTCTGTTCTGGCTGCAGTCTCGCTCGGCCTCGCATTCGCGTCAGGCCCCGCAGGCGCCGGCCTGCACCATCCGGCTCCGCCGATTCTGGCGGTGACCGGCGACGTCCCCATGCCGCTGATGCTCAAGGCGGAGGATCTCGCCGACCATGCCACGCGAGAAGGCCATGATTCCCGAACAGGATGGCACGCAGGTGGAATACGAAGGCGTGCCTTTGCGCGACGTGCTCAAGCTGGCCGGGGCGCCTCTGGGCAAGGATCTGCGCGGCAAGGCGCTGGCCAGTTACGTCCTCGCCAAAGCGCACGACGGGTACGAGGTTGTGTTTACGCTCGGCGAAATCGATGCGCAGTTTGGCAATACGCAGATTCTGGTGGCGGACAAGCGCGATGGCAAGAGCTTGTTCGGATACCAGGGGCCGTTTCGCCTGGTGTGTCCGAAGGATAAAGCCGGCGCGCGCTCGGTTCGCATGCTGGAGACACTTCAGTTTGTCCGGCTCCAGAAGTAGAGCACTTACGGTGCGCGGAATAAAGCCACAACACGCTCTGGTCGGTTTAGTCCTGCTGCTTGGCGTGGTGATCGCGCCTGCCGCCGATCCGCCATCTGGCGACACTTATTCCTGGAACCTGCCCAAAGGTTTTCCCCGACCGCCCGTCCCGGCGGATAACCCGATGACGGCCGCAAAAGTGGAACTGGGGCGGTATCTGTTCTACGACACGCGCCTGTCGGTGAACGGGAAATCGTCCTGCGGAACATGCCACAAACAGGAACTGGCATTTACGGACGGGAAGCCGGTCGGGGAAGGTGCGACGGGCGAGAAGCATTCGCGCGGCGCGATGAGTCTGGTGAACATCGCATACAGCGCGGCGCTCACCTGGAGCAATCCGGAATTGAAGGAACTGGAACAGCAGGCTTTGACGCCGATGTTCGGCGAGCATCCGGTGGAGCTCGGCCTGCGCGAAGGGGATAGTTTGCCGGCCCTGCTTCGCGCGGATGCGAAGTATCGGGAGATGTTCGAACGGGCGTTCCCGGGCGCGGCGGATCGTTTTACCGTTGCCAACGTGACCAAAGCGATCGCGAGCTTCGAACGCAGCATCATTTCGGCCCGGTCGCCGTATGACCGCTACCACTACAACCGTGAAGACGACGCCATTTCGGATTCGGCGAAACGCGGTGAGACGCTGTTCTTCAACCAGCATCTTTCCTGCTTCCGCTGCCACGGCGGGTTCAATTTCAGCGGTGACAGCGTCGGGGAAGGGCATCGGCGCGAGGTGGAGTTCCATAACACGGGTCTCTATAACGTCCCGGGGAAACTGTCTTACCCGGCCCCCAATGTGGGCACGTTCGAATTCACCAAAGCGCCGGGGGACGTCGGGAAATTCAAGGCGCCCACGCTGCGCAATATCGCTGTTACCGCGCCCTATATGCACGATGGCAGTATCCCCACGCTGGAGGGGGTGCTGGACCATTACGCGGCAGGTGGTAGAACGATCGCGTCGGGGCCGAATGCGGGGGTCGGGCATGACAATCCCAATAAAGACCCGTTGGTCGGCGGATTTGAGTTGTCGAGCCAGGACCGGCAGGATTTAATCGCGTTTCTTCAATCGCTTACAGACGAAGCGGTGCTGCACGATCCGCGGTTCGCCAATCCCTGGTAGCCTGCCCGGCGAAGGCCGGAAGTGCGCTAAAATTAGTACTGTATCTTCGACATGGCGCAAATCGTTCCATCCATCCTGTCGGCGGATTTTGCGCGCCTCGCCGACGATATCGGCAAGGTGGAACGCGGCGGCGCCACGATGCTGCATGTCGACATCATGGATGGCCATTTTGTCCCGAATCTGACGATCGGACCGCCGGTGGTTAAATCGATCCGCCGAGTGACGCAGCTGCCGCTCGACGTTCACCTGATGATCACGGATCCGGACAAATACGCGCCCTTGTTCATCGACGCCGGGGCCGACCATATTTCGGTGCATTTCGAAGCGGCGACCCATCTCGACCGCACGATTCGGAGCATTCAGGACGCAGGCGTTCGGGCGGGCGTGGTGCTCAATCCGGCGACGCCGGTCGGTGTGCTCGAAGATATCCTCTATCTGGTAGACCACGTGCTGGTTATGAGCGTCAACCCGGGTTTCGAAGGACAGAAGTTTATTCCGAATGCGCTGGACAAGATCCGCAGGCTGGATCGAATTCGCAAAGAGCGGCGGCTCGGCTTTGCGATTGAGATAGATGGCGGGGTGAGTGCGAAGAATACGGCTGAGATCGTCCAATCCGGATGCGACTGGCTGGTGGCCGGGTCCGCCGTGTTCCATAGTGCCGATCCGGGCGCAACCGTGAAGGAAATGCAACAGATTGCCGCGGACGCTATGGCGGTGAGAGTTTAAACGTGTCGGGAGTTAAAAACAGAGTTTGAGATCAAATGAATAAGATTCAAATGCATCGTCGTTATCAAATGTTGGTTGTGTTCACGGGCGTCTTCGCCTTTTTCCTGCTTTCGGGGTTCGGTCTTTTCCATCACAAAAAGTACGAAACCCCTATCACCAAAGAGACCCTGCAGCCGGACAAGGTGTTGTTCGACAAGGCGATCAGGAACATCGAGCACGGCGACTATGAAGCCGCGCGGTTGACCCTGAACACGCTGATCAACACCTACGACACCAGCGAATACCTGGCCAAAGCGAAGCTCGCGGTTGCCGATAGTTGGTTCCGCGAAGGCGGGGCCCACGGACTGGCGGAGGCGGAAGCGGAATACAAGGATTTCATCCTGTTCTACCCCAACATGGAAGAGGCCGCGCAGTCGCAGTTCAAGATCTGCGACATCCATTTCAAGCAGATGGAGAAGGCCGATCGCGACAACACGCAGGGCCAGCGCGCGGAAGACGAGTGCCGCCACGTGATGGAGGCGTTCCCGAACTCCAAATACGTCCCGCAGGCGCAGCAGATGCTACGCAGCGTGCAGGAAGTTCTGGCCGACAAGGAATTCAAGACCGGCTTGTTCTACAGCAACAAAGGCAGTTTCCCGGCGGCGTCGAATCGCCTGTCGTTTGTGGCGCAGCAATATCCGCTTTACAGCGGCGCCGATGAAGCGCTGTGGCTGAACGCGAACGCCTACCGCCGTATGGGCGACCGTTTTGAAGACCGCGAGGTGGATTCGCTCAGCCGGATCGTGCGCGATTATCCGCTGAGCGCCCACGTGAACGCCGCGAAGGAGCGTCTGACCGCGATGAAACGGCCGATCCCCGGAGCGGATCCGGCGGCTTATGCTCGCGAGAAAGCGGATCTGGAGGCTCGTACGCGTCCGGGCATCGTTCACCGGGTGCTAAGTCCGTTCGAATCGCGCCCCGATACGTATCTTGGCATCGACGCATGGCACGCCCTCGATGACCGCGGTGCGCCCGGCGGTGCCTCTGAGCGTGCCGGCCACGGCGGCGGGCGGCGCTACTACCGGCATCAGCGATGTGACGGCTACGCAGGGCGGATTCCGCCGAGATCGATAAAGCCCAGGATGCGCGCCTCGGCGCAGCCGGAACAGCGGCGAATGCCGCCGGGACGGCGACCGGCCAGGGCGAGCAGAAGGCGGGCCTCGCTGTAGCCGACGCGAAGGCTTCGGACCCTGCCAGTGCGCAACTGGCTCCCTCTGCCGCATGCGAGTGCGAACGTCAACCTGCCGACCAATCATCCTCCGACGAAAGAACAGATCAAGGCCTATAACAAGCAGGTGAAGAAAGCTTCAGGAAACGCAGAAGAAAAATGCCGCAAAGGCCGCGGCATCCGGCCAGCCTGCTCCCGGCCGCGACGCCCGGCACCACCGGGACCGATACGACCACGCCCGCCGCAAAGCCGCAATGAGCCGGATCCTGCTCGCCGACGATAGTCCGCACGCGCAGCGCATGGCGGAGCGGATACTCCGGGACGAGGGGCACGAGGTTATTACGGTCAGCGACGGTCTGGTGGCGATGCTTCGCTTGAAGGATGCCCGTCCGGATCTGATCATCGCCGACATCTCCATGCCGGAAGTCTCCGGCTACGAGGTTTGCGAATACGTCAAGAACAATGGCGAGCGAGCCGGTATTTCTGACCGCGGGCGCCGTCGAATCCGTTGACGATTCCGAAGTAGCGCGCGTGCGTGCGGACGGCGTGCTGAAGAAGCCCTTTGAGGCCAGCCTGCTGCTCGAAGCGGTGGGGCGCTTCAACGCGCCGAAGCGGCTGCCTCCGGCTGCGCCGGCAGGGGGCCCGGCAGCAAATCCAGGCCCGCCGCGGGCTGTCGTCGTTCTCGATCCCGATCAGGTGCGCGCCGCGGTCACGGTGGCGCTCGACGCCGCCATGCCTGGCCTGGTCGACGAGATCAGCGCACGGGTGCTTTCCGCACTCACCGGCGTCCGGGCGCGTCCGCAAATCGGACGGCTGACGGTTACACTATACTTTCCATGCCCGATAACAGTTTTGACGTCGTCTCGCTCATCGAAATGCCGGAGGTGAACAATGCCATCCAGCAGGCGATGAAGGAAGTCACCACCCGCTACGACCTGAAGGACTCGAAGTCCGCGATGGAGCTGAACGAGAAGGAAAAGAAGCTCACGCTCAGCAGCGCGGACGATTACAAGCTCAAGGCCATTACCGAGATTCTGCAATCGAAGCTGATCAAGCGTTCGGTTCCGGTGAAGAACCTGACGTATGGCGTGGTGACGCCCGCCGCCGGTTCCAGCGTGAAGCAGGAAATCACGCTGACTTCCGGCATTCCGATCGAGAAGGCGCGGGACGTGGTCAAGAAGATCAAGGACAGCAAACTGAAGCTGCAGGCCTCCATTCAGGGCGATCTGGTTCGCATCAGCGGGAAAGATCGCGACACCCTGCAGCAGGCCATCGCGCTGTTGAAGGGCGCGGATTTCGGGATCGACCTGCAGTTCACCAACTTCCGGACGAACTGAATTGGCGCGCCGCATCGAATCGCATTCGATCGACGGCCCCGCAGGCACGCTCGAAGCGCTGCTTGAAGAACCCGAAGACGCCGGGCACGATGGGCCAACCGAGGCCTGCCTGGTCTGCCACCCGCATCCGCTTTTCGGCGGGACCATGCATAACAAAGTCGTCTACCGGATTGCCCGCGGCATGCGCAAGGCGGGAGCTGTGGTGCTGCGGTTTAATTTTCGCGGCGCAGGCCGCAGCGAGGGCGTTCACGATCAGGGCGCGGGCGAAGTGGAAGACGCGCGCGCCGCACTTCAGTTCCTGCGCACGCGATACCCCGAACTGCCTTATTCGATGGCGGGCTTTTCGTTTGGCTCACGTATGGTGATGAGGCTCGGCTGCTCTCTGTCCGGTCCGCTGCCGGTGCGCCTGGTTGCGGTGGGATTTCCGACGCGGATGGGTCGGTTCGGCTTCCTCTCCACCTGTACGATTCCGAAGTATTTCGTGCAGAGCACGCTCGACGAGCATGGCCCGCGGCAGGAACTCGAAGCCGCGTTTCAGGAATTCGCAGAGCCGAAATACCTCCAGTTCATCGAGGCCCGCGATCACTTTTTCGATGGTGGCTCGCCCGATGCGCTCGATGTGCTCGAAGCGGCCATTACCGCGATCGCTATTCGACCTTGAATTCCGTCCGTTCCACCGCCATCTGATTGCCTACCGCATCGTGCGCGGTGATGATCAGCTTGTAGGTGCCCGGGGTCGCCTTTGCATCGAGGCTGAGGTTGAACGTGGCGGGAACCCACGGTTGCGGGTAAAACGACTGGCTCTTCTCGACGGCTGCGTTCTCCTCCGCGAACAACTGCTTGCCGCTCGGAGACAGGACTTCCACGTCGTACCCGGTGTCGACTGAATTCTGATCGCCGTACCGGTAGCCGGCCATATCGAAGCGCACCCAGAGCATGTCGCCCGGGCGATAGGCCGGAATTTTTAACGGCGCCGGATCCTCCGCGGCACGATAGAAACCCAGATTGCGGATCGCGAGCGCCGGCGACTGCTCCACTCCTTTGCCCCCGACCGGAAAGGCTACTTCACCGGTGGCTGTCTGATGGCTTTGCTGATCGAGGGCCTCGAACCGGATCGTGTAATTTCCCGGCGGTGCGATCGCGGGCAACTGAAGCTGGAGCCGGATCTTGGGTTTCCAGTTCTTGTCTTCCTCGCTCACGGTTGTGCCGATGAGCTCTTCGTCACGCGGCGACAATCGGTATCCCGCTGGGGTCGAAGGCCTGGACGTGGCCGGTGAGCTGCACTTTGCCCGTCAGCCCCATGCGGTAGTTCTCAACCTGAAAACTAAAGAACAGCGTGTCGCCGGGCAGAAAGACGGCGCCTCGTTGCGCGAACGGCGGGCCATCCTCGGAGTCGGAGACAACGGCATTCGTGACCTTTAAAGCCGGCGGTGTCTGTGTGCCACGCGTCTGGGCGTCGAGAAGGGCGCCTGGCGCTGCCAGTGCCACCGTCGCGATCGCGATCACTGCGCGCATGGGTTTATTTCTTCTGGGGAACGACAAGCGGCGGCGGAGCCGCCCCGGTTTGGGACGTCGGAGAAAGGTCTTTCAGTTGTTCATGCACGTAGGTCAGCGGAACGTCGATCGAGAGTTCCTTTGGGTCGGTCTCATCGGTGAGTCGGAGCCTGTAGTGCTGCGCCGGCGCGTCGAAAAGGATGTTGCCCTGCTCGGTTTGCGCGCCACCAGCCTTGCGCACGACGCCCAGCCAGTTGGGCACATTCGTCCCGTCGGCGGCTTCCGGGTATTCTTTTCCCGAGTCGTCCACCAGCGTCAGTCCGGGAATGGACGCGTCCTCACTGCTGCCGTTCGACACACTGATGGTCATGACGTAGAAGCGGTTCCGGGGAGTTCTTGCCGTGCCTGCGATCGTCGCCCAGTTGAGTCAACACCTGGCTGTCGATCACGCTGTATACCAGAGGCCCCACGGTTACTTTTTCTCCGGCCGGGAAGACCACTGCCTCTTTCTTCGGAGCACTCGAACAGCCGGCGGCCAGAAGGGCCACGGCGATGACGGCGGATGCAAGCGATGCCGGGAGGCGGGTCAGAAACGATGCGCGGGACATTGCAGGGAATAGTTTCTCACATCCCGCAGAGCCTTCGGCAATGGCCCTACTTCTTGTGGTCCTGCAGCATCCGCTCGAACTTGCGCCGCTGCTCGTCGTTCAGGATCTGCATGATCCGGCTGTTGCCGTCAGCCAGAACATTATCGTAGTAATGGGAGAAGTCGTCGAGGATCGATTGCAACTGGTCGGTCTGCTGGTCGGTGAGATTGAGCCGCTGTTTCCATTCGGGAACCGACATGGAGAATCCGGTAGTTGCAGGCGCCGATCCATGCAGGCTGGCGTGACCGCTGATGCTCATCACCACCGCCCCCAGCACGGCGCCGCAGAGAAAAACCAGAATGAATGATACTATGGCGATTTTTTCTGCCGGACGTGGAAGAGTCGCTGCCACTACATTCGTTCCCATATCAGTTCGATCTGCAGGTGCTGTCGCCCACTTTGTACCCCCCACCGGACACTTTGCACCCGCCGCCGGCGACGGGCAACTTCATGGAAGTCTTTACAGCAGAGTACCGCATTTACTCGTGATACGTGGCCAGAGTGACCAGCATGCGGTCGCGATCGGCGCTTTCGGGATGGGAAACCGCGGGGTCGTGCTGCGCCATGATGGCGGCTGCATCCGTGCCGCTGAACGAAGCCTCGCGCGACACGAGGAAGCTGCCCAGACCGGCGAGAAGGAGCAGGGATGCGAATGCCACCCGGCGGAAGAAAGCCTTACCCGGAGCGAACAGCCCCCATGCTTCCCGCCGCTGATTTTCGACAATGCTCCACGTCAAACGGTTGTAGAAGTAAGGCGAGGGTTGAGGCGGCGAATCGACGGCTTCTCCACGCCCCACAGAGCGCAACTCCCGCAGCAGCGTGGAGAGTTCGTCCATGCGGGCAATTTCCGTGCGGCAGGGTTCGCAGAGGTCGAGATGATCGTAGAATGCCCGCGAAGCGTTTCCGCTCAGGTGCCTTTCCAGCTCATCGACGACAATATCGTGCATCATGTTCTTCACGGCCTTTACAGGTTCGCCGTGGCGGGAGCGCGTTCGAGGCGGTGTGCCGCCTTGACCAGCTTCTGCCGGGCCCGGAATAACTTCACCTTGATTGTATTCTCATTCATGTTCAACATGCCGGAGAGTTCTTCGACGGAATATCCCTCGACTTCTTTGAGCATGAGCAGCCGTTTTTCTTCTTCGGAAACCCGGTCCATGAGCTTGACGACATAGTCGCGGCGCGCCAGCGACGAATCGGCCCGGCCCGCACGGTCGAGCGCCGGCTCGCTGTTTTCCACCCGGCGCACTTCGTCCTCGCTCATGTCGCTCTCGTAGACCAGCTTCCGCACCTTCTTCTTGCGCAGGTAGTCGAAGCACTCGTTGACGGTGATCTTGTAGATCCAGGTGATCAGCGAGCTGCGGAAGTCGAAGTTGCGCAGCGAGAAATACACCTTGGCGAAAACCTGCTGCGCGATGTCTTCGACATCGTTGCGTTGCCGCACGATGCCGTGAATGATGGAAAACACTTTGGATTGATACCGCTCGACGATCTCGCGGAACGCGGATTCGTCGCCCGATTGGGCACGGCGCACCAGCGCGCCTTCTGGAGTATTCTCGTAGTCCACTCTGGTTCTGGCAATAACCTTCTTGCCGAACGCGGGGAGGGGGAGAGCGCCGCTCAGTGTTCCCATACATCCGGTCGGACGCGAACCGCACCCCAGCGGTTTCAGCAACCTGACGATAGCAGATCCTCCCGCCTGAGATCTTCGCCAGATGATTTGCAGCAGATTACCGGCCATAGTCCGAATCCGGACGGAATCGCGCGCGTCTACTAAATTGCCGCCGATGATTCCGTCTGCCGTCCGCTCAGGGCGATGTATACTAAGGAGGCAGCGGGCACTGTGGCCACAAAGGCACAACGGAGACGAAAGTTCACATGGTAAATCTGACTGAGACGGCGGTTTCGAAGGTGCGGGAGATCCTCGACACGCAGGAGCCGAAGCCGGCTGGCCTTCGCATTTCGGTGGTGGGCGGTGGCTGCTCGGGCTTCAGCTACTCGATGGCCTTCGAAAACACCCCGAATCATACTGGATAAAACATACAACTACAATGGGTTGAAGGTGTTCATCGACCAGGCGAGCCTGCTTTATCTGGACGGCGCCCAGGTGGACTACGTCGAATCCCTCGAGGGATCGGGGTTCAAGTTCAACAATCCACAGGTGAAATCGACTTGCGGGTGCGGTAGTTCCTTCAGCGTCTGAGTTCGGCTGTCGTTACAGTTGGTTAACAAAAAAGCGGCGCGTTAAGGGCCGCTTTTTCTTTACGTTGCCGGTACCGGTACGCATTCTTACCAATCTTGCTGTTTACGAAAGAAAACTATTGCCTGGCGCGTAGTTTTCCTGTTAGTATGCCTTTGTATTACCAGAAGGCAGGAAGAGTGCCGCACTGGTGTTCGCCATTCTTTGGCAGAGAGGTAACAAAAAAGAGCATGACAACACTTCGGAGAGTTTTAGCGACAGCGGCACTGACGGTCTTGGCGTCTGGCCTGATGCAACAATCCGCAAAAGCGGATATCATTACAGAGTTGGTAAGTGACTTGGCGGGTACGGGAAGCGGGAGCGGTCCCACCGGTTGCGCCGTCGGTACCTTTTGCTACATCTATGATGTAGTCCTGACTGCTGGTCAGAAGATCGGCTCGGCCCCGGTGTTTACGGAGTTTGGAACGATTTATGATGTTAGCATCACTCCGGTCGTCCCCGTGAATAAAACAGGCGATTTGGCGACCGAGTTTATTTTCACCTCGTCGTTGACGAACACACCCGCGTTTCTTGTGAGCCCCACTGACAGCGCGACAGCGTATAATCTTCGTTACACCTATCTTGAGAGCAACGGCGTTAAGGGAAATCCCATCGGGGGAGCTGGGGTGGATCTTGGCACATACGAGATCGACTCGGCGGCAACGCCGACTGCTAGCGGCAATTATGACGGCCAGGCGACTAACATTTCGAATGGTACTGAGGACGGAAATGTCGGTTCGGTTGTTGTTCCTGGAGTCGTGCCAACATCGGGGACTCCCGAACCTGCCACCATGGGCTTGATGGGTGCAGCATTGCTCGGCCTTGGATTGCTCGGAAAGCGCATCAAGAGAAGCTAGTTTCATTTGGCGTTCACCGAAAAAGGGCTGTCTTCGTGACAGCCCTTTTTCTTTTGACGCCGGTTTACATTGTCCCATCGCCCATTATTTCTTAGTAGCTCCGACCGCTAAAGCTCTACCGCACGAGTTACATCCTCCCAATAAGCGCCTCAAAATACCGACAGCGGAAGGTTCTGTTGTCGCGCAGTGTCTGTCCTTAAAGTACAACGTCTGGAGGATCGCGAAAAGGAACTCCGGCGATCCTCCCTTCGACACGGATCAGAGGTTGAGTAGCGCCGAAGCGGCGCTCGGCTGGGCTCGCGAGGCCCGGGATGTTGGGCCAAAGCGTCCGGGGGTATACGGGCTGATTCGCGATTTCCTTCTTGCGGCGGGCCGCAGGGATGAAGCTATGGCGACGCTGGCGTGGGCGTTGCTTCGCACTTCGAATAAAGGCCTGGAGCAGTCATCTCTTTTTGCGGAAGCGGCGCCCGTCATTAACTTCTTCTTGTAGTGTCGTCCGGAAGGTTGCGTGTTCGATCTCAGGCCTGAAGAGCGGCTTGCCAGCAAATACGGGCGTACGCACCAGCTCGCCAGCTATTTCGCGTCGCGCCAGTTGACGCCCGTGCCCACTTCTACCAGCAGCGGCACCGCCAGTTCGCAGACTCCTTCCATCTCCTTCTTCACCAGCTGCCGAACCGCGTCGAGTTCTCGCCGGAGGCGATTCGAGCACCAGTTCGTCATGCACCTGCAGCAGCAGCCTGCTTTCGAACCCGGCCAGCGCGCGATCGATCCGTACCATCGCCAGCTTGATCAGGTCCGCCGCGGTGCCCTGGATCGGTGAATTAACCGCCGTGCGCTCCGCGAATCCCGCGCGCATTGGGATTCCGGCTGTTGATGTCGGGGATGGGGCGTTCGCGCCCGAACATCGTGCGCGCGATACCGGTTTCGCGGGTCTTCGCGATCGTTTCGTCGATGAATCGCTTCACACCCGAGTAGCGCTCGAAATAAGCCTTGATGTAGGCCTCGGCTTCCTTGCGCGAGATGCCCAGGTTTGCCGCCAGACCGAAAGCGCTGATCCCGTACACAATGCCGAAATTGACGGCCTTGGCGTTGTTGCGCGCCTCGCGGCTCACCAGCATCGGCGGCACGCCCATGACTTCGGCCGCAGTGCGGGTGTGGATGTCCTCGCCCTGCCGGAACGCGTCGATCAGCACCGGGTCCTGCGACAGATGAGCGAGCAGGCGCAGCTCGATCTGCGAATAATCCGCCACGACAAGCTTCCAGCCTTCGCGCGGAATGAACGCCGCCCGGATCTCGCGCCCCAACTCCGTCTTGATGGGAATGTTCTGCAGGTTGGGGTTCGACGACGACAGGCGGCCGGTCGCCGCGCCGGTCTGGTTGAAGCTGGTGTGGATGCGGCCGGTCACGGGGTCCATCAACGCCGGCAGCGCGTCCACATAGGTGCCTTTGAGTTTGGTGAGCTGCCGGTATTCCAGCACCTTGCGCACGATTTCGTGTTCCGCGGCGAGCCCTTCCAGCACGTCGATGGCGGTCGAGATCACTTTGCCTTTGCCGTATTTCACCGGCGCAGGCAGCTTCATCTCCTCGAACAGCACCTTGCCCAGTTGCTGCGGCGACGAAATATTGAATTCGCGGCCGGCCAGAGCATGCACGTCGAGCGTCAACCTCGCGATGCCGGTCTCCATGAGATTCGAGAGCCGGGCCAGTTCCGTGGTGTCGATCCGGATCCCGGTGTGCTCCATGCGCGCCAGCACGCCCGCGAGGGGCAGTTCGATGTCGTCATAGAGTTGCCGGAAACCCTTGCGGTCGATCTCCGGCCGCAGGCGCTCATTCAATTCATGGATGAAACTCGCCCGCTCATCGGCACGCGGCCCGGCGCGGAGGTCCAGCCGCCGCTCGACGAGCGATTCGAGCGAGCAGGCGCCCGGATCGGCGTCCAGCAGGAAGGCATAGACCGAGATATCGTCGCGCAGACCGCGCGCTTCGATACCGGCTTTCATCAGACTGAGCGTCAGTGATTTCAGGTCGTTCGAGGCTTTCGGAAGATCGGCGTCCCCGAGCGCGAACTCGAGCTCACCCAGCCGTGCCATGGGAAGACTGCGCGCTTCCGAAGCGCGGACCGCGAGGCCAATCTCATCCTGATGTGAAGAGAAGGCGATCGAAAGCGCGCCGTCCGGAAGGCATCCCGGCGATAAAACTCCGCACGGCCTCGGCGTTTTCGAGCGGTGCGAAATCTCTCGGCCGGGCGTCTTCGGACGGCCCCATTTCCTTCAGGTGCGAAAAGAATTCGAGTTCCTTATACAAAGCCTTCAGCGTTTCGGTCTCAGGCTCTTGCACCAGAAGGGCTTCGGGCTCAAACGGAATCGGCACGTCGCAGTGGATAGTCGCGAGCCGAAGGCTCATCTCGATACGCTCGCGATTGTTCTGCAGGCTCTCACGCGCCATGCGCTTCGTGACTTCCGCCGCCCGGTCGAGCAATGCCGGGACCGACCCGAACTGCGCGAGAAGCTCCTGCGCGCCTTTTTCCCCGATGCCGGGCGCGCCCGGAATGTTGTCGATCGCGTCGCCTTTCAGAGCGCAGAAGATGGGCCACCTGGGCCGGCTCTACCCCCATGAATTCTTTGACCTTCGCCGGATCGTACCAGGTGTCGTCCTTCGCCGGATTGAGCATCGAGACGTGCTCGGTCACCAATTGCAGCATGTCCTTATCGCTCGAAACGATCACGACGTCGAAACCGGCCTCCGCCGCCTTGCGGCTGAGGGTGCCGATCACGTCGTCGGCTTCAAACCCGGCGTACTGCATGATCGGCACGCGCAGGGCGTTCAGAATGCGCTCGATGTAAGGAATCTGGACGATCAGGTCCGGAGGTGTTTCCGAACGGTTGGCCTTGTATTCGGCGAATTCCTCCTCCCGGTGCGTCTTGCCCAGACCCTCGAAGACGGCGGCCATGTAGCGCGGCGCGAAGGTCTTCGAAAGCTTCCGCAGCATGTTATGGAAGATCAGAATGGCCTCGGTGGGGATGCCGGTGGTGGTGCGCATCGGCGGCGCCTGCATCCGGGCGCGGGCGTGAAACGCGCGAAAGATGAAGCCGTAGCTATCGATGAGGAATACTCTGGGGCGGTCGGCTTTCGAGGCGTCTCTGGACACTGCGGCCCATCATAGCGAAAAACCGACCCGAGGCGTGTAATGTGTGGCACAGCTGCTGCATGGTGTTGCGAAATTGCCACATCACGAAGCGAGCCTTACCCTTTCCCTATCAAAGATTTACGCAACTAATAACCATGGTATGGGTAGGATAAGGAAGGAGTATTCTTGCGATTCGAAACCACGATAAACCGGCCGTTTGAAGTTTCGGGAGTTGGCCTGCACACAGGAGTTCCGGTCAATCTGCGGATGACGCCGGCCCCGGCGGGAACCGGCATCGTTTTTCGCCGTTCGGATTTCGATTTCTTCCCCATCGCCGCCAGTTGGAAGCACGTCGCGCGGGTAAGTTATGCCACCAGTCTGATGCGTCAGGGCGTGCTGATTCAGACCACCGAGCATCTGCTGAGCACGCTCTACAGTTTCGCGATCGACAATGCGTACATCGAGATCGACAACCTCGAAGTGCCGATTCTGGATGGCAGCGGCAAGCCCTTTGTAGATCTGCTGCGCAGTGCCGGGGTACGACCGCTACGGAAACAGAGGAAGTACCTGCGGATCCGGCGTCCGGTGAGCGTGGAAGACGGCTTGAAGCGCATTTCGATCATTCCCGACGATGTGTTCCGGTTGACCTGCGAAATCGATTTTCCCAAGCCGATCGGCAAGCAGTCGATCGAGATGGAAGTCACGCCGGAGCGCTATGCGGCGGAGCTTTCGCCGGCGCGCACATTCGGCTTCGAGCATGAGCTCGATCAGCTGCGCGAAATGGGACTGATTCGCGGCGCGACGCTCGATTCGGCGGTTTGTTTCACGCGCACCGGCGTCCTGAATCCGGATGGCCTGCGTTTTCCCGACGAGTGCTGCCGCCATAAGGCGCTCGATCTGATCGGCGATCTGGCGCTGCTCGGGCGGCCGCTGCTGGGGCATGTGATCGCGGAGCGCGCCGGTCATGCCATGCATACGGCGCTGGTGGCGAAGATCATGTCGGATCCGTCGCTTTACGACGTGGTGACCTTCGATCAGCTTGCCGCGCGCGTCACGGAATCGCTGGTCGCTCCGCACGTGAACGCGCCGGGCCGCTAGGGCGATCGCAACGATGGCCAGAAACCGAAGCGCTTCAGCGCCGAGAAAGAGGTCCGGGCGATCGCGCGCGAGCGCGTGGGAACGGTGAAGCCGAGCCAGGTCATCAAGCCGAAAAGTGACAGGAAGCCGAAGCACAAGAAAGAGCCGGGGACGGACCTCTAGAATTTTGCCCAAACCAGCGATAAGTACTCAGGAGGATCCTATCCATGTCGGTCAGTCCCGCTTCCCAGTCCCCCAAATTACTCTAGCTACTTTCCCACTTAAAATTCCGGATGTAAGTTCCGTACTTTCATAGGTGCGGCGGGTGGCTGTTTGTTGGATCGAACGTTGCCTCGGGCGGGACGCCATCGGTGACGTCTGGCGGCTGTTGAATATCAGAACATTCTGTTCAGAAAATGTATTGACTCCGCCGTGTGATAAATGTATCATCGTTACTGATGACACGTGAGCAAGCCATCCGCAAGAGGGAAAAGTTGGCAGCCAAACTCTCCTCCCCCTCGGGTGTCCTTCGCGGCTCGCTGCTCCAGCGCACGATTCATCACTCCACGGGATGTCTGAAATGTGCTCGTGGCGAAGGCCATCCGCTCTGGGTGCTCACGGTGGGTTATCCCGGCGGAAAAACTCGCCAGGTGAGCGTGCGTCCCGAGCAGGTTCCGCTGGTTCGAAAGGCAATCGAAGAGTATCGCGATGTCAAGCAGGCACTGGAGGCAATCAGCGAACTGAATCAATTCCTGCTCCGGCTGGATCGCGAGGAAGCCAAAGAACAGGAACGCCAGTCGTGATCGCCGCTCGCCGCCTGCAGCGAAATTTCGCCGATGGCTTCATCGCAGAGACGGTGGAGGATCTCTGGGAACCTTGGATGCGGCACGCCGATAAAGCACTGGAAGATGACACCCTGCTTCTCGTCATTCAGGAAGAGCTGGCCAAACGCTGCAGGAAGAGCAAGACTCGTGGGCGCAAGGCGACGCCCGCTGAGGTCGTGCTCAGAATGCTGCTGCTGAAGCATGTACGCGACTGGAGTTACGAAGTACTGTCGCGGGAAGTGCGCGCCAATCTGGTCTATCGCGAGTTCACCCGGGTCGGCGGTGAAAAGGTTCCGGATGACCGGACGATGGGAAACCTGGCGCGTCAGCTGGGGCCGGAGGTTATCGAAAAACTGCACCGGCGGGTGGTGGAGATCGCGCAGGAAAACAAGATCGCAACGGGTCGTAAGATGCGGGTCGATACGACCGTGGTGGAGACTGACATCCACTATCCGACCGACAGCACGTTACTGGGTGACGGCGTGCGTGTCCTGACGCGCATCATGAAGAGGGTTACCGCTGTGGCGGGGAAGGCCGGCACGCAGATGCGCGATCGCAGCCGATCCGCAAAGCTGAAGGTTTTGGCGATCGCTCGCGCCAGCCGCAACAAGACGGAGCAAGGGCGGCAGAAGATGAAGAACGCGTACGTCAAATTGTTGGAAATCGCCAGCCGGGTTACGGGGCAAGCCTGGAAGTTCTCGCGCGAGATCGTCGGGGGTGTCAAGCGAGGCAACCTGTCAGTCCTGCGCAAAGCCGGCAAGCAACTGGACGAAATGATTCCCCGGGTCCGGCAGGTGCTGCGCCAGACACGGGAGCGGGTGCTGCGCGGCAACACCAAAGCCGAAGGAAAGCTGCTCAGCATATTCGAGACGCACACCGAGGTGATCCGCAAGGGTAAGGCGCATAAGCCCAATGAGTTTGGCAAACTGGTCCTGATTCAGGAGGCGGAGAACCAGATCGTTACGCATTACCAGGTATGCGAACAGCGGGCGGCTGACTCCACATTGCTGGGAGGATGTCTGGAGCAACATGTCAAACAGTTCGGACGCGCCCCGGAGCGTGTGGCGGCGGATCCCGGCTTCTTCTCAGCCGCTAACGAATCCAAAGCCGGGGAAATGGGAGTCAGCCGGGTCTCGATTCCAAGCCACGACACGAAGAGTCCCGCACGCAAACAGCGGCAGAAGCAGCGTTGGTTTAAGGAGCTTCAGAAGTGGCGCACAGGCTGTGAAGGCCGTATCAGTGTTCTCAAACGCCGCCATGGGCTGCGGCGATCGCTCTACAAAGGACCGGACGGCATCCAGCGCTGGGTCGGACTCGGGGTGATCGCCGACAACGTCATTCATATCGGCACGCACCTGGCCGAGCAAACACGCCCGCGCGAAGTACCCTCTTAATTAACCGCTACGTTTCTCCGTTCCTGTCCGCACCGGAAACAGATTCTTTAACTCGCCTTTCATCCCACTCCCAACGCTCCCCTCGACCTCGAAGACCTCCCGTCAGGACAATATTTCCGGGACGCCGACTCAGGCTGAGGCAGCTTTCAGAATTTTAAGTGGGAAAGTAGCTAGTTGACACGGTTCAGGTCAGCTCACAAGCGAAAGCGGCTGTGGGCGACGTGGACCATGACGGCGACAGTCATCAGGCGGGGCGTCAGCTATTACCTGACGATATACTAATTTCTTCCCCCTCATTTTTAACCTCAGTCGGAAAGGAATTAGTAGATTGCGAAACAAGCTGACAGTCGTTGGCGCCGGTAACGTCGGAGCCAACTGTGCCGTTTGGGCGGCGAAAAAGGAATTGGGCGATATCGTCCTCGTGGACATCGCCGAAGGTGTTCCGCAGGGTAAATCCCTCGACCTGATGCAGGCCGGTCCGGTCGAAGGCTACGGCGTCTCCCTGACGGGCGCGAACGATTACGGCCCGACCGCGAATTCCGATGTGGTGATCATCACCGCCGGGTTCCCGCGCAAGCCCGGCATGAGCCGCGACGATCTTCTGCTCGCCAATTACGAAGTCGTCAAAGCCGCGACCGAGCAGGCCGTGGCGATTTCCCCGAACTGCATCATCATCGTCGTAACGAATCCGCTCGACGCCATGGCGCAGGTCGCTTACATGGTCTCGAAGTTCCCGAAGAACCGCGTGATCGGCATGGCCGGCGTGCTCGATTCGGCGCGTTTCCGGACGTTCATCGCGATGGAGCTTAATGTCGCAGTGGAGAACGTCACTGCCGTAGTGCTGGGCGGCCATGGCGACACCATGGTGCCGGTCGTGCGGCTCTCCAGCGTCGCAGGTATCCCACTGACGGAACTGATTCCTGAGGACCGCCTGAACGCGATTGTCGACCGCACCCGCAACGGCGGCGCCGAGATCGTCAAATATCTGAAGACGGGCAGCGCCTATTACGCCCCGGCTGCTTCGGCGGTCGAGATGGCGGAATCGATTCTGCGCGATAAGAAGAAAGTTCTGCCCTGTGCCGCCTATCTCGAAGGGGAATATGGCGTCAATGGCCTGTACGTAGGGGTCCCGTGCAAGCTCGGAGCGAACGGTATCGAGCAGATCTACGAGATCAAGCTGACCAGCGACGAGACCGCCGCTCTGCACAAGAGCGCGGGCTCGGTGCAGGAACTGGTCGACGTCATCAAGAAAAAGATGGCGGCGTAGGCCATTGCGACGGGCCGGGTAATAAACCGGTTGTGCCCGGCCCCCGTTCCTGCTAAAACAAAACGAAGGAGATTTGTTTTCTGGTCAGATTCTGCGTACTCGCGAGTGGCAGTGCAGGGAATGCGGCGTTTCTCGCCACCTCGAAGACGCGGATCCTGATCGATGCGGGCCTCAGCGTGCGCGAACTTACGCGCAGGCTCGCGGAAATCGGCGAGAAACTGGAAGATCTGGATGCGGTTCTCGTCACGCATGAGCATTCCGATCACATCTCCGGGCTGCCCCGGCTCGTGCGCTGGCGGGAGCGGAAGAAAAAACCGCTGGCGGTGTTCGTTTCGAAATTGACCAAGCCGCTGATCGATTGGGATGCGGAAGCCTCCGCCCCCGGGCCGCCTCCCTGTGTCGAAGCATTCCAGGCAGGTTCCGGCTGGGTAATCGGCAACATCGTGGTGCAGAGTTTTACCATTCCGCATGACGCAATCGATCCGGTCGGGTTCTGCTTCCACGCCGAGGGTGTCAAGGTCGGGATCGCCACGGACTTGGGATACATGCCGGAATCGATCAAGATTCACCTGCGCCGGGTACAAATGCTGCTGCTCGAATCGAATCATGATCTGGAGATGCTGAAAGTCGGGCCTTATCCCTGGAGCGTGAAGCAGCGGGTGATGGGGCGCAACGGGCATCTGTCGAATTCGCACACCTGCGATTACCTTGAAGCGGATCTCGACAGTGGCGTGCAAACGCTCATTCTGGGTCACCTGAGCGAGCACAACAATCACCCGGAGATTGTCCGGATGGGCGCCGAGCAGTCGCTTGAAGTGCGCGGACTCTCGCCCCGTCTGGTGATCGCCGAACAGAAAAGGCAGACCGAGGTTTTTGCGTATTGATACCCCGTTACACGCGCCGCGAAATGGGCGCTGTCTGGAGCGATCAGAACAAGTTTCAGCAGTGGCTCGAGGTTGAGTTAGCAGCCACGGAAACGCTCGCCGACCAGGGCGTCGTCCCGGCTGAGGATGCCGTGCTGCTACGTAAGCATGCCTCGTTCGACGTTCCGCGCATCTTCGAGATCGAGGAGCAGACGCGGCACGACGTGATCGCGTTCACTACCGCTGTCGCCGAAAAAATGGGCGCTGCAGGACACGCCGGCGCTTCGCGCTGGTTCCACTACGGCATGACGTCGAACGACGTCGTGGATACAGCGCAGGCTTTGCAACTTCGCCAGGCTTCACAGATTCTCGATGCCAGCCTGCGCAAACTGCGCGAAGTTCTGAAGCGCCGTGCGCATGAGTTCAAGCACACCGTCCAGATCGGGCGCACGCACGGCGTTCATGCCGAGCCCATAACCTTTGGCCTCAAGCTCGCTATCTGGTACGAAGAGGCTGGGCGAAATCTCACGCGGCTCGCGGCGGCCGCCGAAGATGTCCGGGTCGGTAAGATCTCGGGCGCAGTCGGGACCTTCGCCCACATCGGTCCCGAAACGGAAGAGAAGATCTGCGCACGGCTGGGTTTGAAGCCCGCGCCGGTGGCGTCGCAGGTCATCCAGCGTGATCGGCATGCATACTTTGTGGCTACGCTTGCCACCCTCACGAGCGGTCTCGAAAAGATCGCGCTCGAGGTGCGCCATTTGCAGCGCACGGAGGTGCGAGAGGCGTCCGAGTACTTCGCCAAAGGGCAGAAGGGCTCTTCGGCGATGCCGCACAAGAAGAACCCCATTACGAGCGAGCAGATCTGCGGCCTCGCGCGCGTGGTGCGGGCGAACGCGCAGGCGGCATTCGAAAACAACGCGCTCTGGCATGAGCGCGATATTTCGCATTCCTCGGTCGAACGAATCGTACTGCCGGACTCCACGATTCTGTGCGATTACCTTCTCGACAGGACCACCAGTCTCGTCGACCGCATGTTCGTTTATCCGGACCGCATGCGCCGCAATCTCGACCTGACGCGGGGCCTGGTCTTCTCGGGACAACTCCTGCTCGATCTCGCCGCGGCCGGAATGCTTCGCGAAGATGCCTACGCTCTGGTGCAACGCTATGCGATGGAAGCCTGGGAAAACGACGGCGATTTCCGCGCTGCCATCGAGGCGGACCCCGCCATCGGCGCGCTCCTCAGCAAAGACAAACTGGCGGAGACGTTCTCGCTGGAACGGCAGCTTAAGCACATCGATGCCATCTTCGCGCGCGTCTTCGGCAACTAACCGCGGCAAATTGTCGCGGCTCTGCAAACCACCCCAAAAAAAACGGAGCGGCGACTGCAAAGGAGCGGTTGGCGTGTACAACGAAAGGCCGGAGACCGCCCTCCAGCTCCCCCGTAGTCCCCTATCATAAGAACTGATGCATCGCGTTGCGCTCATCCTCGGCTTATTGGCGACGGGCGCCGCCATTCCGGCCTTCGCGGCCGATCAGTGGACCCGCATCACTACCCCGAACTTCGAGCTCTACACCACGGCAGGCGAAAAGAAAGGTAAGGAAACCATTCGCCGCTTCGAACAGGTGCGCGAATTTTTTCTCAAGGCGTCTCCGGTGCGCGCATCGGTCGACTTTCCGGTTCGAATTGTCGCATTCGAGACGGCCGAACAATACCAGCCCTTTCTTCCGCCTAACACCGTAGCGTCCGCATACTTCCTCAACACGCCGACGCGCGATTACATTGTGCTGGGGAACCAGGCCCAGGTGAACGATTCGATGGCCATTCACGAATACATGCATCTGATCGTCAAGCACAGCGGCCTGAAGATTCCCATCTGGCTCAACGAGGGATGGGCCGATGTCTACTCGACGCTGCGTTCCATGGGGAAAGACACGGCTGTGGGCGATCTTCTTGATGGCAGGATGAACAGCCTCAAAGCCGATAAGTGGCTCAGCTTTGATGAACTGACCTCCGCCGATCAAAACTCGCCGAACTACCACGAGGCATCGCGCGTCGGCATCTTCTATGCCGAGAGCTGGGCCCTCGCGCACATGCTGTACCTTTCCCCTGAATACAAGGAAAACTTCGGGAAATTCGTGATGGCGCTGCACCGTGGCAGCAGCGCGGCGGAAGCCGTCCGGACCGCCTTTGGCCGCACGCCCGATGAGGTTTATAAGGATCTGCAGGCTTATCTCGACCGGAAAAAGATTTACGGCCAGGTTTTCCAGGCGGGCTCGGAGGGTCGTGAAAGCGAGCCCGAGGTGTCGCAGGTTCCCGCGTTCGATTCGCGCCTCATGCAGGCCGACCTGCTCGCGGCGATCCACAAACTGCCCGAAGCGAAGCAAGAGTATGCTCGCCTCGAACAGGAGCAACCTGGGCGGCCCGACCTTGCGTTCTCGATCGGCAGCCTGGCGATGGGTGAAAAGGATTTCGGCCGGGCCCGCACTTACTTCGACAAGGCATACAACGAAGGTGAAACGGATCCGCAGATGTGTCTGCAACTGGCCATGCTGGACGCCATGGCGCACGAGCGCGCCGAAAAGATCATTCCCATCCTCGAGCGCGCCGTGAAGGGAAAACCGGATTACACGGAAGCGAAGATCCGGCTGGGTCTGGCCCGGCTCGACGCGCGCGATTACGTGGGCGCCATTTCAACGCTCATGGCGATTCCAGAGGTCGCTCCCGATCGCGCCGCGGCCGTCTTTTGCGGCCTGGGCTTTGCGCGCGTCGAGGCCGGCGACCTCGCGACCGCGCGTCAGAATGCCGATGACTGCCGTAAATGGGCGAAGGCAGAGAGCGAAACGACCATGTCCGATCGGCTGCGGAAATTGTTGGACGCGCGCTCTCAGCCGGCAGCAGCCGTGCATCTGGGCGAAAAGCTGCAGCGGATTACGGGAGTCATCCGCGGAATTGCCTGTGCGCCGGAAGGGAATCGGCTTCAGATCATAGTCCAGAATAAAGCCGTCGTTTTTGACCTTCCGTCCCCGGAAGCGGTCGAGCTCTCGCAGCCGCCGCAGGGCTACACGATGACGTGTGGGGCATTGCAGCCGGTGAACGTCGTGATCGAGTACGCGCCGCCGCGCAGCGTGATGGAAACGAGTATCGGCATCGTGCGACGAATCGATTTCGCGAGTCCGGGCGTTTCGAACGAGTGAGCCGCCCGCATAACGCCTCCCTACTAAGACAGGTGGACGCATACTACGTTGAATTGCTTTCATCAAACGCGATCCCTGACGACGTGCGGGACCGAACGCGCGAAGTAGTGGAATTTGTCGGTAGAAGACTCGACCCCACTGTGCTTCCTCAGGTGATCTGGATTCGATTCGTAACCCAAGGATGTTGCCACCCAAATTATCAATCGTCACACGGCTACAGGAGAATTGAAGGTGGGATTTCGCTCCCCGGTTCGGCGCTTGGAGATGAGAATCGATGGCGGATTTACGCCTAACGACGATTCGAACGAGATCTGGATTTGTGAAGATTTGGATTTCCCAACCCTCGAATTTGTTGTTGCCCACGAAGTTCGACACATCTGGCAAAAGGTTTCCAATGTCGCTGTCTTTGATGACTTTTGCCGTTCAGAGTGTGACGCATATGCCTTTGCGTATGAGGAACTGAAACTATATCTTAAAGCAAAGACGAAAAATGGTTTAACAGAGGAAATAGAGGCGGATATCGATAAGAAGCGAGATTTGAGACGTGCTGAGCTATTGAAATGTTGCCCACGCGTCGAGTTTAGAACGGTCTAACTTCGCTATTCGTCTTCGCGAATCATGACTCGCCGGCCCTCGATCGTTACCCTGCCGTCGACGATGTATCGGATGGCCTTCGAATAAATCACGTGTTCCTGCAGCAGGATTCGCGCCGACAGCGACTCGACCGTATCAGCATCCAGCACGGGCACCGCCGACTGAATAATGATGGGCCCGGAATCCAGGAACTCGTCCACGAAATGGACCGTACATCCCGTAATCCGCACGCCGTACTCAAGCGCCTGCCTCTGCGCATCGAGCCCGGCGAATGCGGGCAGCAGAGAAGGATGAATGTTCAGCACGCGGTTGGGAAACGCGCGAATGAAGTCCGCGCTCAGCAGGCGCATGAACCCCGCGAGACAAACAAGATCCACTTCATGCGTACGGAGCTCATCGATAAGAAGCTTGTCATACGTCTCGCGGTCCATGCCTGCCGAGGCGATGACGCGCAGCGGAATGCCGCGCTCCCTCGCGAGTTCAATACCAGCCGCATTGGCGCGGTTGCTGATGACGATGGCGATCTCCGCATCCAGCTTCCTCTGCGCAATGCTGTTGGCGATAGCTTCGAAGTTCGAGCCGCGGCCGGAAATCAGAATCCCAAGCCGCATCTAGAAATACTCCACGCGCGCCTTGCCGCGCCGCTGCGGAGTGACTTCGCCGATAACCCAGGGCTTCTCTCCCGCCTTCTTCAGCGTGCGCAGCGCAGCATCCGTCTTCGCCTTCGGAGTCACGAGAATCATCCCGACACCCAGGTTGAAGGTTCGGCGCCAATCGGCATCCGGCACCTGGCCGATCGAGCGCAGCATATCGAACAGCGGAGGAACCTGCCAGGACTTCGTCTGGATCGCCGCGGCGAGGCCTTTGGGAATCACTCGCGGCACGTTGTCGCTGATGCCTCCGCCGGTAATGTGCGCCGCCGCCGAAAGACTCTTCTTCGCGATCAACGCCGTGATCGCCTTAAGATAGCTCCGGTGAACCTTCAGCAATTCATCGCCGAGAACGGTTCCCGATTCCTGCAAGACCGAGTCCACGGTCAGGCCCGCTACATCGAACAGCAACTTGCGCGCCAGCGAGTAGCCGTTCGTGTGCAGCCCGGTCGAAGGCAGCGCCAGCAGCGCGTCGCCTTTGCGCACGCGCGTCGCCCGTCATGATGCCCGATTTCTCCACCGCGCCCACAATCGTGCCCGCCAGATCGTATTCGCCGTCCGCATAAAGGCCGGGCATCTCCGCGGTCTCGCCGCCGATCAGCGCGCAGCCGTTGCCCTCGCATCCCCGTCGCAATTCCGGAGATCACCTGCGCCGCAACCATGGCGTCCAGCTTTCCCACCGCGAGGTAGTCGAGAAAGAAAAGCGGCTTCGCTCCCTGCACCGCAATGTCGTTCACGCAATGGTTGACCAGATCCTCGCCGATGGTGTCGTGTCGCCCGGTCGCGAACGCGATCTTCAGCTTGGTTCCCACGCCATCGACCGAACTCACGAGTACCGGCTTGCGCATCTTCGGCAATGCGAAACAACCGCCGAAGGACCCGATGTCGGTGAGAACGCCTTTAGTGAATGTGGCGCGCGCCATGCGGCGAATCTCGCCTACTGCGCGGTCGGCTTCGTCGATATTGACGCCGGCGTCCTTATAGGAAATGGATTTTGCCAACGAACAGTATAACCCGCTAACTCTCCAGCATCAGCGTGACCGGGCCATCATTCACCAACTCAACCTCCATGTGGGCCTGGAAGACTCCCGTTTCGACCACGAGCCCGGACGCGCGAATCTTCTCCACCGCATACTCGTAGAGAGCGCGCGCCTTTTCAGCTGGTGCGGCGGCATCGAAGCTGGGCCTGCGCCCTTTGCGGCAGTCCCCGTAGAGCGTGAATTGGGACACCAGCAGCAGAGCCGCTCCCACATCGATCGCGCTCAAATTCATGCGGCCCGCGCTGTCTTCGAAGATTCGCAGGTTCACCAGTTTGTCTGCGAGATAGTCGGCTTCCGCGGCACCGTCGATGTGTGATATCCCGATGAGGACAAGCAGCCCGGAGCCGATAACGCCTTCGACCTTTCCTTCCACCTTCAAGCTCGCGCGAGTCACGCGCTGAATCAGGAATCGCATAATTGCTGATGCCTCGTCTCAGTCATTTCGTGCCACACGCCCTCCGTGGGGCAGGTTTCAACCGCGACGGCCTTCAGCCCGGCTAAAACCGTGAGCCACAGCTGGTTAAAGCTACCAGCCGAAACGTTCGACCACATCGCCAATCAGCCCTCTCGCCGCTATCCTTCCTTTTTCAAAGAACGCTGCTTCGTCCGTCAGCGATCGCGCAAAGTCCGTGTCGTTGGTCACCAGTATTTTCGCCTGGGGCAATGTCGCGAGCAGCGCGGCCAACGCACGTCGTCCCGGAGGGTCCAGAAACGTCGTCGGTTCATCGAGCACCAGCAGGCGGGCATCGGTCGCAAGAATGCCCGCGATGGCCGCGCGTTTCTTCTCTCCCGCGCTCAGATGCCAGGGAGCCTTATCCGCCTTGTGCAGCAAGCCCACCTGATCGAGCGCCGCCTTTGCCCGCTCCGCGGCTTCCGTCTGAGCCATGCCGGAAGCAAGCGGGCCAAACATCACGTCTTCCATCACGCTGGGCATAAACAGTTGATTATCGGAATCCTGAAACGCCAGACCCACCCTCTTGCGGATTGCACGCAGGTTCTTTTCCGTCACTGGAAGTCCGTCGATCACAACTGATCCTGAGCCTTGCAGGATGCCGTTCAGGTGATGGATGAATGTCGTCTTTCCGGATCCATTCGCTCCCAGCAGCGCGACGTTGGCTCCGTCCTCAAGATCGAAGTCCACGCCGTTGAGTGCCTGCGTTCCGTCCTCGTAGGTGTAAGAGAGGTTCCTGACTTCCACGATCAGGCTCGTCGCCGATCCATTCATTGGAAAGCCACTCGCATCCCCGCGATTAGAATGGCCGCGCCCCCGGCGAATCCGGCATCCGCCACGCCGAACTGCGGGCGTGCGACCGCTGGCATGTGCCCATCGAATCCCCGCGAGATCATTGCCCGATGAATCGCCTGGGCCCGCGCCCACGATCGCGCAAACAGGACTCCCGCGGCGCCCGATGCCTGGCGGAATTGAAGCAGACGAATCCGCCCCGCGCGCGCGAGGCTCGCCTGCCGCATCGAGCCGGCTTCATTCACCAGCACAGTCAGGTAGCGATACAGAAACTGCATGACCTGCAGCAGGAACCGGGGGAAGCGCAGCCATTCCAGTCCCGCGAGCAGATCCGGCATCGGTGTCGTCGACATAAGTAACAGCGCCGCGAACGCCGAAAGGTATCCCCGCACAATCAGCATGACGGCGCGCGCCGGCTCTCCCGCAATCGCGCTGACGAGTGCGAACGTGAGGGCGAAGGGCAGGATCGCTGCCGCCCTTAGCAGGATCGCGAATACCGGCAGCCCGGCCGACCGCAGTGACAGCGAGTCAGCAGCGCGAAATACAGAGCGCAGATCACCGGCGTGCGATCGGTAAGCGTGGAAATCGAAAGCAGCAGCGCAAGAGCAACCATCACCTTCGCTGCCGCATGCCGCCTGTGAACGAAGCTGTCTTGCCGGCTCCAGCGCTCCAGTCGCGCCTGCTGCAACTACGCGCCTTCCCGCTCCAGCACGCGGCTGACACCTGCACACACGAGATAGACAAGCGCGAGCACGATGAGCGCGGCGATCGGCCTCGCCAGCGGCAAGTTGAACCATGTCACCGCGTTACGCGACAGCGTCAGTCTCTCGATACCGTCGGGCTGCGTAGGATGCAACGAACACACCCACTCCGGCGAACGCAACCGCCGCCGTCCCAAGAACCCACGTGCCCCGGCCCCGCAGCCCCTGTGGACGTCGCAGAAATCCCGGCTGAATCCGCTCCAGCGCCCCAACCACCGCCACCGTGATCGCGCCTTCAATGATCGCCGAGATCGCGAACAAGCCGATCGAAACTCCCAGCACAGCCCGCGGCATGGCGACGCCCGAACGAATCAACTCCGCCAGAGCCAGACCCGCGCTCGTCAGCAGCGAGAACATCCCGCCCAGAAACACGCCGATCTTCCGTCCGCGCAGCAACGCAGTAAGGCAGGTAACCCACCAGCACCCCCGCGATCGCCATGTTGAACACATTGGCCCCGAGTGCGAGCAGGCCGCCATCCTGAAATACCAGCGCCTGGGTCGCGAGAATTGCCGTCATCACGATCACCGCCGCCGTTGGCCCCAGCGTAAACGCCAGAAGCGCTCCACCCACCAGATGTCCGCTGGTTCCGTTGCCCACCGGAAAATTGATCATCTGCGCGGCGAAAATAAACGCGCCCATCACACCCATCAAAGAAATGTTGTGATGATCGAACTCACGCTGCGCCCGCCGCGCAAGATACGCGACCGTGGGCAGCGCGACCGCGTCCATCGTGCCCCAGACCGGCATGCTGAGAAACCCGTCAGGTATATGCATCCGTCCGATTTTCACGGTAGCACGTTCACATGGAGCGTGCTACCCGAAGGCGTGCGCGGGGCCTGCCGTAATATGAACACATGAGCGATCTCGCACGAATCGGAGTGGCCATCGATTCTTTGCTGCTGAAGCGGTTCGATCAGTTGATCGGGCAGCGGGGCTATACGAACCGGTCGGAGGCCTTCCGCGACCTGATCCGCGACGAACTCGTGCAGAAGTCCTGGGAATCGCCGGATGCGGACGTTGTCGGCACGGTCACCCTGGTCTATAACCATCACGTGCGCATGCTCAATGAGAAACTGACCGGCATGCAGCACGACCACCACAAGAACATCCTGTCAACGATGCACGTTCATCTGGACCACGACAATTGCCTTGAGGTAATCGTGGTGAAGGGGAAGGCGAAGAATGTGCAGCACATCGCCGACGGCCTGATCAGCACCAAAGGCGTAAAGCACGGCCATCTGACCATCACAACTACCGGAGCCGGCCTCTAGAGAATTGCGTTTCTGAGCCGCGACTGCAAAGGGGCAGTGAGAAGCGGTATCTAATCACGTCGCGTCGCCCAGACGCTTCGTCTCCTGCCACGTATAGATCATGCGGTGAATCACCGTGATATTCGAGAGCACCGCAATCACCCACAACACCGGCGCCATGCGATAGAAGATCGCACCAAGGATGATCAGCACCACGCGCTCGGGGCGCTCGAGAAAGCCGACTTTGCACTTGGGGATAGTATTTTCCGCCCGGGCTCGCGTGTAGCTCACCATGACTGTGCCTGTCATGACGATCGCCGTGAGCACCACATAGAAGAACCGGTTGATGGATGCGTAGTAAACCAGCAGGCCCACCAGCACCCCCAGATCGGAATAACGGTCGAGCACCGAATCGAAGAATCCTCCAAAACGAGTCACGCGATTGGTCTCGCGCGCCACACGGCCATCCACCATGTCGAAGAGGCCCGCACCGATCACCACGACTCCGGCCCAGCGGAACTTACCCGCCGCAAAAAGGAACGCCGCCCAGATATTGATCAGCAGGCCGATGAATGTGAGTACGTTCGGATGCACTCTCGAGAGAGCCAGCGCGCCGACGATCGCATCGATGATGCCGCCGAAAAAGATGCCGATGGCGCGCGTTACGGTCATCTACTTAATGCCGATTTCGTGGATCGTCACCAGTTCCAGAATCTCCAGTTCTTTGGTGCCGCCAGGCGCCTGCATCTTCACGGTGTCGCCGACTTCTTTTCCCAGCAGCGATTTGCCGATCGGCGAACCGGTCGAGATCTTGCCGTTGGGTGCGTCGGCTTCTTCGCTCGTCACCAGTTCGTAGGTGATCTGTTCGTCCTTCTTGACATCGAGCACCACGACACGCGAACCCAGGCCCACCCGGTCGTGCGGAATCTTCGTCATGTCGATCATGGAGAAATCGGCGAGACGCTTCTGCAACTGCCCCAGCCGCGCGTTGACCAGGCCCTGGCGTTCCTTGGCGGCATGATACTCGGCATTCTCGCTGAGATCGCCATGGGCGCGGGCTTTCAGGATTTCCCGGGGCAACTCATTGCGCAGTTCGTACTCCAGCGCGGTGATCTCTTCCTGTAGTTTTTTCTTGATATCGATCATCGGATCGAGGGTGACGTCCTGAAGGGCCGGACAGACCTCTCCGGCCATTATAGCGACATGAGGCCATCCTGGCAGCCTCTCGCGGCTCAGTTGTTCGGGGCCTCGACACCGCCATTGCAGCATAATATCCCTTTCGGAGCCGCGACCGCGAGGGAGCTGTGCTCTAGCTGCGCATACGCAGCATCAGATAGAGGCCGGCGGCCGAGAACAAGGCATCCGGCGCCCAGGCTGCCACCATCGCCGGCAGCAGGTTGACATTGCCGAACTGGTCGAACAGCAGTCCGATCGCCAGATAAGCCATCGCGACGGCAATCCCGACCCCCACTCCCGTCATCGCCCCACGATTACCCACCAGGAATCCGAAAGGCACCGAAATCAGCGCCATGATCAGCGCGAATACCGGAACGGCGAACTTCTTGTAGTACTGAACATGCAGTTTTACGGTGTCGAACCCGCTCTGCTGCAGATCTTTTATGTAGCCGGCCAGCTCCTGATAATTCATCTGCTTATCGAGCCTGACCGGCTTCCGGAAGTCCTCGGGCGTCTCCGCAATTTCCGGAAAAGTCGTCACGGTGAAGTTCTGGACCTTGCATTCGTCGATGCCGCAGATGTCTCTCGCTACGCCCTGCTCCCACACCCACGCGTTGATGTTCTGTTGCCAGCGCGCGCTGCTGGCGCTGATCTCCCGGACTACGTGAAAGTTCTTCGGGTCGAGTTCGAAGACATAGGGCTCGACCATCACCTTCTCGGACGGGTCGAAGTATTTGACGTAGAAGATCCGGTAATCGTGAAAGGTCCACTTACGTTCCGGATGCAGATAAGGTCTGGACGACGCGGCCCTTGATCTCATTGAGATAAGCGTCCTGTCTCTGGTTAGCCTGCGGAATGTAGGAATAGTCGAACGCAAAGAGCGCCGAACTCAGTACTCCGCTCATCAGCAGCACCGGCAGGCCCAGGCGGCGCACGCTGATCCCGCACGCCTTGAACGCGGTCACTTCATTGTTCTTCGTCATGACTCCGAAGGTAGCCAGGATCGATACCAGCACGGCAATCGGCAAGGTGTCGTAAATCAGCTCCGGAATCAGAAACAAGTGATATTGGACGACGTGCGACATCGGGATCTTGTTCTTGACGATATCGCCCAGCAGATCGAAAAAGGTAAACACCTGCGTCATCGTGACAAAGCAGGCCAGGGTAACAAAAAAATAGAAAAGAAAGCTTGAGAGCACGTAGCTGTCGAGTATCTGAAAGATGGCGAACTTCATCCCGCCCGATTCGCGCCTTCGTCGCCACCCGCCGCAAAAGCGACGATTGCGAAAGAGACGAAGCCCACCGGGCGATCAGGTGCCGCAGGTTGCCCAGAACGTCGCGGTCGCCGGGAGTTTCCATGCGCGCGATCATCACGATTCCAGCCAGTCCGAACACCGCATTCGGCAGCCATGATGCCAGCTCGACCCCGAGCGAATGCGATCGCGCAAGACCGGTCAGCGCGATATAGCTGACGTAATAGCAGAAGAACGCGAGAAAGATCGCCCAGATATAGCCGGCGGATTGCCCGCCTTTCCGCGACGAAATTCCCAGCGGTATACCCACCAGCGCCAGCATCAGGCACGCGATGGGCAGCGCGAATCGCCGGTGCAGTTCGATGCGCGCATTCGTTCCGTCCTGAGTGCTCTTCGGCGTCTTGCGGATAAACGCCCGCAACTCGCCGGTGAACATCTCGCTGAATGGCTTGGCGCGTTTGTTTCTGTTCCGGCTGCGACTGAAGCGCGTATGCCTGCGTGGGTGCGATCGAGTGGTAGGGCGCGGCGTGAGAATCCGGCGTCGAGCAGAGTGAGTTGCAGCCGGTTGTTCTTCACATCGGGAACTGCCTGCGCTTCCCGCGCGACAGTGACCGCTGGTCCCGGCTGTGCCTCCTTGAATCCGGTTTTGCGTTCGCCCGGCGGCGTGAGATCGGCGATGAATACGCCCTTCCAGTGCGCCACCGAGCCAGTCTCGGATATTACGTCATCCACATAGAGGACCGTGTTGTCGGTGGTGAAGTTTTCCACGAACACGCGCGGCTCCACATTCGCTGTTATCTTGGCCGCGGCCAGGGCATTGAGAATTCTGTATTCCGCCTTGATGGCCAGCGGGTTCAGCCATATCGCGCAGGCGCCCGAGGCCAGCACGGCGAGAGATGCGAACACCAGAACGGGCGCCACCACAATCCGCGAAGAGACTCCGCCGGAACGCATGGCAATGATTTCGTTGTCGCTGGAGAGGCGTCCCAGACCCACCAGAATGCCTACCAGCACGCCAAAAGGAATGCTGAGTAACAGGATCGGCGGCAGCGCCAGACACGAACAGCTCGATGATCGCCGGGCCCTTGGCCGAGTGGACCAGAAGCTCAAACAGCTTGCCGATCCCTTTCAGGAAAATGACGAAGGTCGCCAGCGCCGTGGCAAGAAAGGAACTCGTTAGAATCTCTCGAAAGACGTACCGGCTGAGAATCTTCATCGAGAGCGCAAAGGCGTCTTATTTCAGCGCCGCTGTTTTTGTTTCTTCGGAAGGCGACGGAACGATCGGCAGCTTCGGCAACTCGTCGTCGACCTTGGATAATTCCAGATCGTCAACCAGCACGGAAGGCGCCACGACCGTGACTTCGGCCGCGCCCGACCCGTAGCCGAGCAGCGCGAACGGCGCGCCGTTGTCCAGGTAGTTGAACGTCACGCTGTCGTCGCCGGCTGCCAGAATGTCTTTCAGGGACCGCGCGTTCACTCCCTTGAAGCGCTCGCCGCGCACCAGTTCCTCGCGGCCGTCCGGATAGAGGCGATAGGCGTAGAGCGGAATGCTGAGCGGCTTGCTCGAGCCCCCGCCGGCGGCGGAAAGAATCTTGCGGGCTTCGTCGATTGAAGCCGAGGACGGGAAATCCATCTTGCGCACGATCATGCCATAGGGCAGGCCGCGCTGCTGGATCAGATCGATCAGCTTCTTCTTGAGATCCGTAATGGAACTCTTCTCCCGCGCGGTGATGATCAGGTTGGTAGGCACGGGAGTGTCGGCGCCGTAGCTTCCGTTGATCCGGGCGCGGCCGTTCGATTCGTCATAGCCCCGCACCGGTTGCCGGGTGCGCAGAAAATCCTTCAGTACACCTTTCTCCACCAGTTTCAGCGGCAATTCGGGGACACCTTCTTCATCCACTTCTTCGTGGCCGAACCAGGGCTTTGTCGGATCGTCCACCACGTCGAAGATCTCCGGCATGATGCGGACACCGCGGCGGCCTTCCAGTTCCGTCGTCGCCGCCTGCGGATTGCCGCCTGGAGCCGCGATCGGCTTCCGCGAGATATACAGATTGCGTCCCAGCAGTTCGGCCAGCAACTGCGGTGCAGCGACACCTTCAAACAGAATCGGGCCCGTATAGTTGTCGCCGAGCCGGCGCCGCCGCGATCTTCAAAACCTGTTCGCTCATGGCGCGCGCGGATTTGATCAATTCCTCTTCCGGGAACATCTTCGCAATGTCGCGCGTGTAGAACGTGTCGAGGTCGCGCACGATCATGCCGTCGGGAGCCTGCGCAGCGGCCTGAATTTCGACCGCTCCCGTCGCTTCCTGAACGCGGACTTCCGTACCTTCGTTGGTCACGAAACGGTGCAGGGAATCGATCGCGCTGAACTCCACGGCCGAATTTCGCAGCATGGGAAAGTCTTTGAAGACTGCGGAAACCCGGCGGGTTCGCTCAGTCCAGGCGCTGCTGTCGAACTTCACGGGCGTGAAATCATGCATCAGGACGAACGGCTTGGCGGGCGCGAAATCCGGAAGGGCTTCGTTTACGGTCACGTTGCGCAGCGCGGCTCTCTTGCGCGCGATCGATTGCAGTGAGCCCTTGAAAGCCGAATCCGTCGCCAGCCACAAGAACTGCCTGAGCACCAGCGGGTTTTCATCTTCAATGGGGAACGATCTCAGGTCGTAGCGGGGTCCGGCTGCATTGGCGCCGGTCCAGTTCGTGTTGTCGAACTTATAATCGCCCACCCGCATACGCAGCCGGGGAACCCGGAACGTGCTGCTGTTGGAGCTGAGCAAACCACCCAGCGTAGCCGCCGCCGACCACGTGTGTTCATCGTCCACCGTGTAGCTCAGAAAGTAAGGCTTATCGAGCTGGTTCAGCGTCAAGGTCATCGAACGCTTGAGCTCGGCCTGCATGGCGTCGAGGACGGCGTCCGGTTGAGCCGCGGAAAGCGAGGGGACGAAGATTACGGGGAGGACGCTCGCGGCGAGGGCGACGGCCACTGCCGCCGGCGTTACTTTCATTGACCACCTTCATGAAGAGGCGAGGGCAGAAGAGGAAGAAGATCCTGTCCCGGCGTCTTTCTTTTCGATTTCGATTTCGGAAATCAGAATCGCCGGCGACACCGCCGAGACCGGCACGCTGCCGGATTCCGCTCCGCAGTATCCGTTGAACACTTCCTGCTTATCCGAAGTCGCGAGGATCTTGGCGAAGCTCGCGAGCGGCGTGCCGACGATATCGGCCCCGCGAATCAACTCGTCCGGACGGCCATCCGCATAGACTCGATAGACGATCACCGGAATCACTTTGAACGCCTGCAGCCCGGAGCGCTGGGTGGTGGTGAAGCCGCCGGTGATGTCCTCGAAGTAGAGGCCGTACGGCTTGTTCTGCCGCTTGATTTCATCGATCAGCATCTGCCGGAGCTTTTCGTTGCTCACCGAGCGGGTGCTCGTTACCAGAAGGTTCGACTGCCGGGAAACCACTTCGAGGCCCGGCTGCCGGCGGCCGTGTCCGTTCGAATGGTCGAAGCCATCGATGGGCGAGCGCGACATCAGGAAGCTGCGCAGCACTCCATTTTCGACTGCTTTGACCGGTCTGGCGATCTGGCCTTCGTCGTCGTATTCGTAGGTGCCGTTGAGGTCGACGCCGGCAACTTGTTTGATGGTCGGATCGAAAGTGACCGAGAGGAAGTCGGGCAGAATTTTCTCGCCCACGCTCTTCGTGAACGTCTGGCCTTCCGACTCATCCTTCTGTCTGTGGCCTTCGATGCGGTGCCCGAAAATTTCGTGGAAGAACACACCCGATGCCCGGCCCGAGAAGATTGCGGGACCGACGAAGGGCTCGGCCGTCTTCGCGGCCAGCAGCGCTTCGACATGGCTGCCGACTTTCTTCACCGCGGCGCGGATCACATCGTTCGAAGGCAGATCTTTCGGATCGGCGGCTTCGAAGGAATCGAAGTCCTGCACGTCCATGCCGTCTTTCGCTTTGGCGCTGGCCGTGATCATCACGCGCGCAAAACCCCGGCCGTGCTGAATCTTCGTGCCTTCCGTATTTACGAAATAGCGATTGTCGGATTGCACCGAAACCGACACGTCGGAAGACAGCAGATCCTTATATTGAAGGAAGTCCTTCGAAAGATCGCGAACGCTGCTGGTCCAGCGGGCTGTTGTCAAACGTCACGGTTGCAGGCTGCTCCCAGTGGGCGTAGCTCTCTTCGCTGGAGAAATCGTTCGATTGATCGCGGTCCGCCGCTTTAACCTGCTGATTGGTTTTGATCTTGATGAGTCGCTCAGCTGCCGCGCGGTAGATGCGGTCCGTTTCCAGCCACATGCGCTGTTTGAGCGCCGCGGGTGTGTCATCGATCACTACCGAAGCTCCGGACGTGAACTCGACCCGTTCACCCCGCACCCGGCGGAAGTTATCCAGCTTCGGATCGCCCACCCGTACCGTAACGTCGAGGTAGCGGTTATGCCCCGATCCCGTGGAGTCCAGTACGCCGAGACTGGCGCTGACGTTGTGGTTGTCCTCGTCCGTGATTTCGTAGGAGAGAAAATACGGCGCGGGATCGGCCTTCTGTTTCAACACCTCGAAATTGCGCTGCAATTCATCGTTCATGGTGTTGAGGATGACGTGGTCCTCGGCCCCGAAGGCGACCGCGGAGACGGTCAGCAGAGCCCCAACATAGAGAGTTCTCACAATGTTTGACGATAACATGAATTGGATTAGCGTCCTCACGCGCGGACGGCGCCTGGAGTTCTAGATGCCGCGCCCGGTCAAGCGGTTCCAGAATACATCATGCCCCCTCGAGCCAGCGCCGCATTTCCACTCGCGGGACGAGACCAGCCTGCTGGAAGACCACATTCCCGCCGCGCAGCACCACAAAGTTGGGGATTGATTGCACGCCGAAGCGCGCCGCCGTCTGCGGGCTGTCCTCGGTGTTCACCTTCAGGATCAGCGCCCGGCCTGCCATTTCCCGGGCGAGGGCATGAACCTCCGCCGCGGCCATTCTGCAGGGTCCGCACCATGCCGCCCAGAAATCGGTCAGAATCGGCACCCGGGCCTCGGCGACGATTTGGCCGAAAGCGTTATCGTCGACATCCAGCGGTTCGTCCACCGGCGGCAGCGGCGATTTGCAGGCACCGCAGCGGCCCGTATCAGATAGATGCTCGGCGGGGACGCGATTCCCTTTGCCGCACGCTGGACATTTTCTGACGACGGTGAACGACAACTACTGCCCCCCCGACTCCCGCACCATTTCCACGTAGAGATCGCGCAGGCGCTCCGGCGACCCGGTGAAGATATCGTACGGCGGCTGCCGATAACGCAGCATCTGCCGGTACAGATAATCCTCCAGGTTGGAATTGATGCCCCAGCCGGCGAGGTAGGACAAACGCAGATCCGCGTCGCGGTTGATCTCGGCGTTTTTGGTCCACTTTCCCAGATCGGACTTCTGGCCCGCGTATGTGGCGAACAATTCCTTTGTAGAGGGAACGCCGATACCCCGCAGCGATTCCGCAACCAGTTGATAATCGGGACGTTCCAGGCGCTGCTGCACCTCATCCAGATTGATCTTCAGCGGGTCGACCTGCCCCATGAAAACCATGTCGTAGCCCAGGCCGTCGCGCGTGTTGGCCCAGACGGTGGCATTCGGGAATGCCTGGAAGAACGTCTCGAGCTCGCTCTTGATCGTGGGCTCGTCGGTCTCGTAAAGCGGCACGTAGAGCGAGAACATGCCGCCGGGATTCAGGTGGCTCTTGACCGATTCGAAATACTCCTTCGAATAAAGCGCGGCCGTGCCTTTCACGAACACGTCGAGCGGATCGGAAGCGATCACGTCGAACTTCTCCGTGGTGGTGAGCAGGTAGTGGCGCGCATCGTCGTAGACGATATGCGTGCGCGGGTTGTGATACACGTCGTAATCCTGCGGGGCGAAGAAGCGTGTGGAGGCGGGCGGGATGACCGGCTCGATTTCGCAGATCGTGATCTTCTTGATGCCGGGATAGCGCGTGAACGTTCCGGCCGAAACTCCCGCGCCAAAGCCGATTCCGAGCACCGATTTCGGATCGGGATGAATCAAGCCGGGCAGATGGCCCACCATGCGCTGCAGCTTCATGTCGAACAGTTCGGTGGTGGCTTCCACGTGGCCGTTGACGTTGACGTAGATGGTGCCGTTCGACCAGCGCGAGATCGCTACGGAAGAGTTGCGCCCTTCCGCTACGTACAGAATCTGGGACTGGTTCTGATACAAGCCCATGCGGCGTCCGTAAGCGATCAGGTCGCCGGGAACTCCGGGCACGCCCCAGGCGAGAAGCCCGGCGATTCCCATGGATGCGAGTAGCCCGATGGCCGGCAGAGTCCTGCCCTTCAGCAGGGGCATCAGAGCGATCAGCGCGCTCAACGCCGTTAACACCAGGACGATGCGAGTGGATTGCTGAGTGCCGATCCACGGAATCAGAACGAGGCTGACGGCGAGCGCGCCGATGATGCCGCCGAGAGTATTGATGGCGTAGATGCCGCCGGCCACGCGCCCGGGATCTTCATCGGTCGGATGTGACTGCCGCGGCGCAGGCAAGCGGGAAACTCGCGCCCCAAAACAGAGCGGGCGGCAGGATGGCAAACACCACACGCTTCAGGTCGAGGAGGAACATCTCCCAGGGATTCGTAGTGGTCAGAACAGCGTCGGACCAGTTGGGCAGGATGCCGGTGATTACGCCCGCAGTCCACGCGATGGCCAACACCAGCAGCAACTGGCAAACGCCGAGGGCGAGTTGCGTGTTGCGGACCTTGCGGATGAGCCAGGAAGCAGCCGCGCTTCCGACTGCCATGCCGACGAGGAAGACCGCGAGAATGATCGAGAAGACGTAGACCGTGGCGAGCAGCAGCATCGCCATCAGGCGGGTCCAGAGGACTTCAGCGCCGAGCGCAGTCGCTCCCGAGAGGGCGGTCGTGAGATAGACGGGCCAGTTCAACGGGCCAGCGGGTTTGGCGGTTTCGTGCGGACTCGGCCGGTGTGCGCTGCGATATTACCTCGCCAGCATCCAGCTAAGCAGCGCCACCAGAACGTTAATCGCAACGGCCACAAACGCGGCGGTCGCCATGCTGTAGATACGCAGAAGGTAGAAGCCGGCCAGCAGGCATCCGAATACAGCGCCCGCCGTGTTGCTGCCGTAGAGCAGCGCCCACCAGGAGACGCCTTCCGGAGTGCTCTCGATTCCGCGCACGATGGCGGGCAGCGACGCGCCCATCAGGATGGTGGAGGGCAGCATGCAAACGGCGGCGACTAATCCGCGCAGCAGCATACCGGGCATACCGTGTTCGGCGCCGATTACGTAGACTCGCGACACAAGCGGCATGCACAGCGTAACCAGCACGCCGAAGATGGCGATCCCCAGTTCGATGGCGGCATAAATTCGCAGCGGATTCCGCTCCGTGAGTTTGAGGCGCGGCAGCGCGATGCTGCCGATACAAAGGCCTCCCATGAAGGTGGCCAGCAGGATGCCGAGCGATACGGCCGTGGAGCCGAGCGCCAGTTGAAGAACCTGATACCAGGCGACTTCGTAGATTAGCGCGGAACAGCCGCTACCGGCGAAGAGGATCAGGAGTACGGGAAGGTATCGCGACACCGAGGGCGTGACGGTACCGGAAGGTGTTTCTGTGAGTTGCAATATTTGGACTCCGAAGGGTGTAGCGTATCACGCCTCGATCGAATGAGATCGGCGGCGCTGGTAGAAATGACGAACATTGACAGTGCCATCAGATGAGATCCGCGAAGGACTTGCGCAGCTTGTAGAACCACGCGTGACCGAATAGAAATGCGGCGATGGAGAAGGCGGTGAGCCAGGCGAGCGCGGCCCAGTCGGGAGGTTTCGATTCCAGCAGGATGGAGCGGTAGCCGCGCACCAGCACGTAAGCGGGGTTCTTCGTAAGGAGGGCCATGACGGTCGCGGGCAGGGAATTGAGCTTCGATTCTTCGTAACAGATCGGCGTGATGAAGAACCAGATCGTCAGAAGATATCCGTTGATCTGCGCGAGATCGCGGACGAAGACCCCGAGCGCGGCCAGAAACCAGCAGATCCCCGCGGTCAGAAGCATCTGCGGGATGAGCAGCGCGGGCAGGTAGAGCGCCGTCGGCGGGATCCGGCCGCGCACAATCAGCAGGGCCAGCACGAACAGGATGATCCCGAAGAACTCCGTGACCAGCCCGGAGACTACCAGATTGACGGGCAGCGTCTCGACGGGAAAGACCAGCTTTTTGATGAAGTTGCGGTGCTCCACCATCACAAACGGCGCGCGCCCGACAGCTTCGCTCAAAGCGAGCCAGGGAAGCATCCCGGCGAGGAAGTAAAGGGCAAATCCGGCGCGGCTGGGATCGTTCCCGAAGCGCGCTTGCAGCACGAGCCCGAAGACGAAAAAATAGGTGAGCATCAGCAGCAACGGGTTGAGCACGGCCCAAAGCGCTCCGCCGAACGATCCGCTGTAGCGGCTGAGAACATCGCGGCGAACCAGCGTCCGGATCAGGCCGCGGTTCCGCCAAAGGGCCTGAAGCGGCAGGCTGAAGGCCCGGGCCGCGCGGCGGAGCAGGCGCTTGCGCGAGACAGAGCGCTTGTCGGCGATCCGCCAGGCGCGAAGCTGGGGCGCTCCGTCGGCGTCTACTGAGACATCGATCAGCAGAAAGGGCCAGCCCCGGTCGTAGAACCAGGCCACATTCTCGCGCATGGGAGAAATGTAGATGTTGTATTCGCCCGGCTCCGGCGGCAGAGCGATTTTCAGGGTCAGCTCACGGCTTTGGCCGGGGGCCAGGTCAAGCGGCGTGCGCGCGCCCTCCACTACGAGGGTTCCGGTTGGCTCATCGAAAAGATGATAGCTGGCGGCCCAACCCTCTTCCGGACGCCAGGCCTCGGTGGAACGATTGACGATCTCACAACGAACTCTGACGGCACTGCCTTCCAAGCGTATGCCAATCTTCTGGAAAAGCACGCTCATGAGTAGAGCCATTCGGGCCAGCGTTGTTTTACCGGCCCGGTCTTGCGGCCGAGGGCGTAGATGCCATCGCCGCGATAGTTCTGATGCAGCTTATAGCGCTCCAGCAGGTGGTTGACCCAGGCGAATTCCGGATGCGGCTCGTCGAGGAACTCGCCGGTTTCGAGACGCACCACTTCGAAGCCCGAATCGGTGAGCAGGTTTTGCACTTCGAGCGGCACGTACTCGCGGTTGTGCCGCGCCTCGACCTCTTCGCCTTCCTTGCGCGGGCGGATGTAGGCGGGGAAGAACGACGGATGGTAGCCCTCCAGAATCGCGCGGATCGCGCGCAGCGATCCGAGGTTGGGCGTCGTTATGACGAGATGGCCGCCTGGTTTGAGGATGCGGTTGATTTCGGACATCATGTGCATCGGATCGGACGGGCAGATGCTCGATCAGTTCACAGCATAGGACGGTATCGAACGAGGCGTCCGGATAGGGAAAGATATCGCTCTCGGCATCGAAGTGATCGACGTCGCAGGCGAAGGTTTCACCGCTGTCGGAGACGATCGATTTGTGGTCGACATGTCCGAGTTTGCCGTAGTAGCATCCGCGAACCGTGCCGTAGCCCAGGTGGAATTTGAGCGCGGCGGTGATCTGCATGTACGCGCCCATCTCGAGGACCGATTTGGATTCATCGCCGGCCGGCGTCATTTCGAGCGTATGGACGAAGCGGGACTTATGCTGTGCGGCGTAATCCTTCGCGTCGGGCGCCACCCATGTTTCGATCTCCGCGGGCACGATCTCTTCGACGAATTTCACCGGTTCGGGCTCCGGAGCTTTTTCGGGCTCGGCTCAACGGGTGTTTCCGCGGCGGCGTGCTCGACGTTCCGACTCTCACGGAACTGGCTCAGGAAGGCGACGTAGCGATCGGCAACCACCGCCCAACTGCATTCCCGCTCTGCCCACTGCTTCGCGCGCGCACCCATCGCCTGCGGCGAGATCGGGGCGCGTCACGAGCACATTGAGGTATTCGAAGATGAAATCTTCTTCTTCCTGCGGACGGGCGGGAATAGTGGGTACCTTCAGGCATACGTCGCCCGGGAGTTCCGCGAACGCGCCGACATCGCTGACGATCACCGCTTTGCCGAGTCCGAGCGCGCGCTGCAGACTGCCCGATGTTTCGCCGACGGTGGGGTAACGCAGGTTCAGGACGATGTCGCAGGCGCCGATGTAATCGACAAACTTTTCGATGGGCGTGAAGCCGAGCACGCGCACGTTGGCCTGCAGACCGAGCGCGCGAATGAGTTGCTCCACACCGAATTCGGGATGCGGCTCGCCCACCAGAATCATGCGCACGCGGGGGTCGAGTTTGACCAGCCTGCGCAGGGCGCGCAGCGACTCGGCGATTCGCTTGTAGGGCTTCAGATATCCGAAGGCGCCAATGAGCGGCGTGGTTTCGTCAACGCCCAGTGAATGGCGTGTTGCGTTGCGATCGGTCTGCGGAATCCAGGCGCCGTGCGGAATGGTCGCGATGGGCCCTTCGAATCCCTGCTGGCGCATCAGGTTGGCGACGAAGTCGCTGTGGACAACGAGTCCGCGCGACGCGTCGAGCAGCCTGCGGGTCATCGCGACGCCATCGTAGTCAGGGCCGGTCACGAGGTCGCGCGCCCGCTTCGCATGCTCCAGAGCGGCTGCGCCTCCGTTGAACTCGCACTCGGCCAGATAAGCGTCCCAGTCGCCGCGCCTGATCGTGAGGTCGGCGATGAGATGGTGCAGATTGGCTTCGTGCATGACCACGACGCCGGGATGCCGCAGCGCCTGCTCGTAGACGAACGCGTGCCAGGGGTTGTTGCCGATATGGTAGAGCGCGGCGTCGAAAGCGCAGGGATCGAAGGAAGCGGCGGGGCGGATTGATCGAACAGCGTCAGAGAGACACGCTTCGCGAGTTCAGCGGACAGTGCCTCGGAGTAGTCTGCGATCCCGCTCTTTGAGGGCGGCATCGGGGAGAAATATGCGATCCGCACGGATTTAGCGAACCAGCTCCATTGAAAACGTACCCATGGCGAGCGGCACTTTGACCAGCAGCGGAGTTCGGGCGGGATCGCGCGCGAAATACATCTCGAACTTGAACTCCGACGCCGGGCCCTTCACGGTGCAGAGAACCTCGTCGGACTGCACCTGCTTGCCGGCGACCGGAATCATCGGTCCCCCGGCATAAGCGAGCGTCATCTGGTACAGGCCGCCAAACAGGATCTTCTGGGCGGCGGGCACGCGCCCCTGACCGAGTTCTTCGCGGGCGAAGAAAAGATAGGTCAGCGCGTCTTTGACGCAGTCCGGCACGGGGACATCGCTCTGGCCGCCACCGTCGCCTTTGGTAAACGCGGGTGGCGATACCGCGGTTGCGGTCGATGGTCTCCTTCTCCTCGGTTTTGCGGGACCCGTGTGTGGTGTTGCGATCAAAGGATGCCGAGCAAAATTCGGCGGTGGACTCGCTGTGATAGACGTCTTTGACCTGAAATCCCGGAACGCCCGCGTCCAGCGTGAACGTGAAATTCCATTTCGCGACCGGCGTGCTTTGCATGGAGATGCGCCTCGCCCAGATGTGATGCCACTCGGCCAGTTGATCGAGTACGTGAGATCTTCGTCGGTGAACGGAAAGCCGGTCAACGGCGCCGGGCGTACCCGACTGGGCGGCGGGTGCCTGAAAAGACAGCGCGCAGAAGGTGATCAGCGCGCAGGTGCAAACCCTGGCGGCCGGCTGAGACAGACTTCTTAATCGTCGCCGCTGCCGCCTTTCAGGCGGCTGGACTGGCTGGAAAGCCAGTCCGCGGGCAGGATTGCCCGCCCCACTTTTGACTGCACAAGGCCGTGCGACGATTCCATTCGACTGACAACGGGCGCTCATGGCTTCTGCGCGGCCGCCCTGGCCTTCAGGCGCGGTCGCCCGGAAGCGGCGGCGACCACTTCCTTATAAACATCTAGCGTGGCGCGGGCGCTCTTTTTCCACGTGAACCCTGCCGCGCGCTGCAGGCCAAGGCGTTCCATCCGGCTGCGCAATTCGGAGTCGAGCAGAATATCCCGCATGGCCCGGGTGATTTCTTCGACCTGATGCGGATTGAACAGCAAGCCGGCGCCGTCGGCCACCTCGGGCATGGCCGAGGTGTTCGAACAGGCCACGGCGCGTCCGCAAGCCATGGCTTCCAGAATAGGTAGCCCGAAGCCCTCATAGAACGACGGAAACACAAAACAATCGCAGGCGTTATAGAGGTTGAGCAACACCGCATCGGTCACGAAGCCGGTGAAATGGATACGGGAGGCGAAGCCGCAATCGCGCGCCGCGGCGCGAACCCGGGGAGTGAACCAGGTTTCCTTCCCGGTCAGAACGAGATGGTGTTTGAGCTGCGGATGATCGGTGAGCAGCTTCGAGAAAGCGGCGATGAGCCCGATCTGGTTCTTGCGCGGCTGCAGATCCGCCACGGAGAGGACAAAAGGCGCGTCGAACTGGAAGCGCTTCATGGACCGCACGCTGCGCGCGTTCGCGGCCGACGACACGAAATTCGGGATTGGCGGCATTGGGAATGACGCTGATCTTTTCGGCCGGAATATCGTAGGCGCGCAGGATGGCATCGCGAGAGAAGTCGCTGACTGTGAGGATGCGAGCCGCGCGCTTTACGGTTCGGGCTACGGTCAGGCGAAGCTGCGAGCCGCGCAGCGACGTAAAGTACTCGGGATGTTCGAGGAAGCTGACATCGTGCACGGTAACCACTGTGGGAATTTTCGAAAACAGCGGCGCGGTGTACTGTACGTGGATGAGATCGGGGCTGTCGGCGCGGATCAGCCTGGAGAGGTCCCAGCCCAGCCTGGAATAGGGATTGGACGCAACCCGGCGGACGCGGAAACGCTCCGGAACGAGGTTTTCCGCCCCCGATTCGGAAAGGTAGGCCACGAACTCGGAATGCCGGTCGATCTCCGCGAAAGCGTGCAGGAGACTGCGTATGTATACTTCGTTGCCGGTCAGGTGCCGCCCGATCGCGTGAGCATCAACTGCGAAGCGCATCAGATTCCTTAGTATATCTGTTAACTCCAAGCCGACGCATAGGTTGCAGATCCTTATCCAGGGTGTTCCAGGCCTTTTCCCACGTGTAAGAGCGCTCGAAACTCTGACGCCCGTGCGTTGCAATACGTTTACGGGCGGGAGGATCCCCCAGCAACCTTACGACTTCGGAAGCAAAGGCGTGGGCTCCCTCGGCAAGGGCAATATCGACACCGTTCCGGGCCCCGAGCCCCTCAGCGGCAAGCGGCGTAGCGACGACACAGCGAGCCGCGGCCCACGCTTCCAGAATTTTGATTCGGGTGCCGCTGCCGGCGCGGAGCGGGGCGACCACGATTTGAGCCTGGGCAATCTCCGCCCTGGCGTCCGGGATGGGGCCGGTGACTTCGATTCCCGTCTGGTCAGGCGTACCTGGAGGTAAGAGATGGCGCACGAAGGTGTCGCCGCGTCCGACCAGCCGCAAGCGAATGCTGGGACAGCGGGCTCTCACGAGAGGCCAGATTTCGCGCACGAGAAAGGCGACGGCATCGATGTTCGGGTGGTATTCGAAATTGGCGGAAAAGACCACGCGCGGGAAGCTCGCCGGATTGCGGAATCTCCACCCACGGAAGAGCGTTCGGGTAGACTGCCGCGCGGGCTTGCGGAGCGATTTGTCCGGCGATGGCGGCATCTTCTTTGGAAGTGGCGAGAACGAGAGAAAATCTCGGGAAAAGATCGGCTTCGAGCTTGCGGGAGGCGGAGGCGAACCGGTGGTGGCCTGTGCGAACGAGACCGGTGCTGACTGCGCCGCAGCGATCGTGGAGCACGGACTCGATGTTGTGCAGGTCGAGGATGGTAGTTTCGCAGCAGGTCTTCAGGTGCTCGATATAAGGAGCGCACCAGAAATGCTCCACGATTCCGAAGTCGTATCTGCGTCCGGCGATGGCTTGTTCGATGAGACTGCCGAGACCGGACACGCGGTCGATGAGCGGGGGCACTCCGCGGATGGCGCGGGCGGCATTGCGGGCGTAACGGGCGAGCAGCGCCCCGGCTGTGGTGTGGAAGCGGAACGACCTGCTGGCTTCGGACGAGGCCGGTCGGCAGCAGGGCGGGGGCTCCGCTATCGGAGATCAGAATGAGATCGACCTCCGCGAAGCGGGCAAAGTAATGGAGCAGGGAAGCGATCCTGTAAGCGCCGCCGCCCTGAAGGGGATACGGGGGCTCGGGCGAAAGCATCAGAACGTTCATCGGGCAGGTTGAATTATCGCGCTGGGCAAGGCTCACAGACTGAAGCCTGTATTACTAAATCTTTGTTTCTTTGCGCGGCGCGACGATTTTCTCATGGTGCTTTTTTGTGGGCAATCGTAGCCGCCGCCTTTCAGGCGGCTGGACTGGCTGGAAAGCCAGTCCGCGGGCAGGATTACCCGCCCCACTCGACGAGGACAGACACTGTAACAAGTTTGCGGCACAGGCGCGCTGTGCCCCCATCCTGCCAAACCCGGCTCCGTAAGCCGATATTCATAATTCGCATGTACACTTAACCTAACAGGCTGCTGAAAGAGGCTTCTTACCGCTCCTTTACAGTCGCGGCTCAGAAAAGTCAGTGCTGATTTCGAGCCGATTTTCGGCACCCTGTAAAAGGAGAAATGGGCACACCGATAAAGGCCAGGCTGTTCCTCAGTTGCTTCCTTTTGATCGGCATTATTGCGTTCGCGGTCGAACTGCTTCATCGAGTCGCTATCGTAGTCGGCTTGTGCCTGCTCGGCGCCGGGCTGATGACGTGGATGTTTTCGCGCGCCATCGAGTGGCGGATTCAGCGTCTCAAGGTTTTCGCCGAGCACGTGCTGGATGCCAGCAACCTCGACGAGCCGCTGCCCGAAGAAGGCGAGGAAACGGCGCTGCTCAACAAGTCTCTGCGCCGCATGGCGTCGCGGATTCGCGAACTGGTGGAGCGGCTGAGCCTCGAATCGGCGCGGCGCGACGTGATCCTGAAAAGCATGGCGGAAGGCGTGCTTGCGGTGGACCACCAGATGCGCGTGCTCTTCTGCAATCAATCGCTTTCCGACGCACTTGGCCTTAAACATGCGGTGGAGGAAAATACGGCGCTGCTGGGGCTGGTGCGCGATCCGAAATTCCTGAACCTCATCGCGGGCGTGCTGGCGTCCGGCGAGGCGGTGAACTGCAAGCTGCAGTTTACGGCCGACGAATCGAAGATATTCGAAGCGTACGCGGCTCCACTCGAAGTGCGCACCGCGAGCGCACCGACGCATCGCGGCGCGCTGGTTATTCTGCATGACATCACGGGGCTCGAACGGCTGGAGCGCATCCGGCGCGACTTCGTGGCCAATGTTTCGCACGAGCTGCGAACACCGCTGACGGCGATCCGCGGCTATGCCGAAACGCTGCTGGGCGGGGCTTTGGCCGACACGGAGCACAATCGACGCTTTGTCGAAATCATCCAGGCGCACGCGATCCGGCTGAATAATATTGCTTCGGACCTGCTGACGCTTTCGGATCTCGAATCGGGCCGGCGGGATGTGGAGCCCGGGCCGATCTCGGTAGAGGAAGCGGTCAACACAGCCCTTCTCACTGTCGAGCCCGAGGCGCGGATTCGCGGCGTCACACCTGGTGCGCGGGGCGGTGCACGACGCGCTGATTACCGGTCATTCGCTTCGTCTGGAACAAGCTCTGGTCAACCTCCTCGATAACGCTGTCAAATTCAACAAGCCGGGCGGCGAAGCCCGGATCGATACCGGCACAACAGCCGACGGCCGCGTCTACATATCGGTTTCCGATACGGGCAGCGGCATGCCATCCGACGATCTGCCGCGCATCTTCGAACGCTTCTACCGGGTGGACCGCGCACGTTCGCGCGAGGTGGGCGGCACCGGTCTCGGGCTCTCGATCGTGAGGCACGTGGTGGAACGAATGGATGGCACGATCAAAGTTGAGAGCCGGCTGGGCAAAGGCTCGACGTTTACCATTATTCTTCCCGCTGTTCTTACAGCGACCGAAAAAGTCTTCGCCGAATGACAAAACGAAAAAAAGCGACCAGGGGTCGAGCGACGACCGCGGAAAACGCGCCAACCACCGAAACGGCGGAGGCGCTGGCCGTACTGCGGGAACCGACGCTTTACATGAACCGCGAACTGAGCCTGCTGGAGTTTCAGCGGCGTGTGCTCGAAGAGGCGCGAGACCCTCACAACAAGCTGCTGGAGCGGGTGAAGTTCATTTCCATCGTGAGCTCCAATCTGGACGAGTTTTTCATGGTGCGGGTGGCGGCGCTGAAACAGAAGCTGGCGGCGGGCCGGACCGACCTCAGCATCGACGGGAAGACGGCGACGCAACAACTGGAAGCGGTACATGCCAGCGTGGATCAGCTGATGTCGCAGATCTACGACTGTTTCCAGAATCAGCTCCTGCCGGAACTGGCGCAGAACGGGATCGTGATTGCGGACTACGCCACGCTCGATGACCGGGAGCGCGAGGCCGTGGACCGTTACTACGCCGAAACCATTTTCCCCGTGCTGACGCCGCTGGCGTTCGACCCGGGACGGCCGTTCCCGCATATCTCGAATCTGAGCCTGAATTTCGCGATCGTGCTGCACGACCCGCGCCGGACGGATGACTTGGGCCAGCGGCATTTTGCGCGCGTGAAAGTTCCCGAAGCGCTGCCGCAACTGGTTGTGGTTCCGGGTCCGCCTGCCGGGCGCCGCAAGGCTGCCGCGCCCATGTCGAAGTTCGTCTGGATCGAGCAGGTGATCGCGGCCAATCTGAAATCGCTGTTTCCCGGCCTCGAGATTGTGGAATCGCATCCGTTCCATGTGACCCGGGACGCGGAAGTGGCGATCCAGGAACTCGAGAGCGACGACCTTCTGGAATCGGTGGAAGAGGCGGTGTGGCGGCGGCGTTTCCGGCGCCCTGTGCGGCTGCAGACGGACGCCTCGATCTCCGATCACATCCTCGAAATTCTGGTGGAGAACCTCGAGATGAGGCCCGAGGATGTGTGCCGCGTGCCGGGTGCGCTCGATCTGGCGCGGTTGCGGCAACTGCCGTCGCTCGACAGGCCTGAATTGCGCGACGAGTCCTTCGAGCCCTGGGTGCCGCCGGATCTTTCGGCGCGACGCGGAAGAAGACATGTTCACGATGATCCGCGCGGAAGACCGGCTGCTGCATCATCCTTATCAGTCGTTCCAGCCGGTGGTGGACCTGCTGCACAAAGCGGCGCACGATCCGGACGTGCTGGCGATCAAGATGACGCTTTACCGCGTGGGCCGGAATTCGCCGATCGTGCAGGCACTGCTCGAAGCCATCGAGAACGGCAAGCAGGTGGCGGTGCTGGTGGAGTTGAAGGCGCGCTTCGACGAAGAGAGCAACATCGAATGGGCGCGGGCGCTGGAACGCGAGGGCGTGCATGTGGTGTACGGGCTGCTCGGGCTGAAGGTGCATTGCAAGATCGCGCTGATCGTGCGGCGCGAGCAGGATGGCATCCGCCGCTACCTTCATCTGGGGACGGGCAATTACAACGCGACCACGGCGCGGCTCTATACGGATTTCTCGCTTGTTCACCTGCGATCCGGATCTGGGCGCCGACGCGACCGATCTGTTCAATTTCCTGACCGGCTATTCGCACAAGTCCGATTTCCGGAAACTGATGGTGGCTCCGGTGACGCTGCGGGAGAGGCTGACGGCGCTGATCCGGCGCGAGATCGGGCATGGGGCGCGCGGAAGGCTGATCTTCAAGATGAATGCGCTTGAAGACAAGGCGATGATCGAGCTTCTGTATGAGGCGTCGCGCGCGGGGGTGCGGGTGGATCTGATTGTGCGCGGGCTGTGCTGCCTGCGGCCGGGGATTGCGGGTGTGAGTGAGAATATCCGGGTTCGAAGTATTGTCGGGCGGTTTCTGGAACACAGCCGGCTGTACTATTTCGAGAACGACGGCGCCGAAGAGATGTATATGGGAAGCGCGGATCTGATGCCGCGCAATCTGGACCGGCGGGTGGAGATTCTCTTTCCGCTGCTGAATCCGCGGATTGTGCGGCGGTTGCGGGATGGGGTGCTGGAGAAGTGCCTGGCGGATAACCGGAAATCGCGTGCGGGCCGGGCGGATGGGGTTTATGAGTTTGTGCCGGTGAACGGGACCGGGGCGGTGGATAGCCAGGCGTGGTTTTTGCGGCATCGGGGGCAGGTGGGGGAGTTGGCGTAGGGGAGTTGGGTTTTTGGGCTGCGGGTCGGCGTGGGGAAAAACGCGGATAGAAACAGATAAGGGCGTTGGGTTCGCCGGTGGGTTTCCGCATCGGAGTTTTCCTGGGGCTTGGGTTCGGTTTGTTTCGCATTTTTTACTTTTTGTGTTTTGACCCGGCGGGTGGGATTGGCCCCCGGTAAGTTTCTGAGCGCGCTGATGTTGGGAAATTCCCGAACCCGGCGCCGGAACCCGCGGGTGCGATGCTAAAAACCGGAGGAATCCGGGAAACGAGCCAGTATTTTTCCGATCCGAAGGGGCTTGGGTTCGTTTTGCAAAAAATACTTTTTTTGAGAATTCCTGGCGCTGGAGGATGATCGGGGGCCTTCGGGCCGGTGATACGGACGGGATTGAGCGCATGTTTTCATCTGGCGGCATTGTGGCATGCGCCCTGGGCGGTTTTTGTTATGGATTTTGTTAAGTGATTGATTTTTGCGGGTTATTTTCGTCGACAGGTTTGGTTATCAGCGCAAGCCGACTTAACGGGCCCTATTTCCCACAACGCCGTTTGATCGGCATAGGGGCGGCGGTTGCCCGCCGACCCCTGCCACACCACCGTGCGTACGGGTCCGTACACGGCGGTTCGAGAAGTTACGCCGTTACTCGTCGACCAGCGAAGGAAGACCGAGCGATTTGAAGTAGGCATTGGAAAGCCCGACAGAAAGGGCCTTGGCCTTTGCGAGATACCAGGGACCGAGTCCGCTGCCAGCGGTATTGCTTGCCAGCCGCGAACGCACCCCCAGTTCAATCAGTGCCTCGCGACGACGGCGGGGTGTTTTCCACTGCCGCCACATGGCTGCCCTGAGCCGCAACCGGACCCAGCGGGTTAGACCGATCAACACTTCAGGCGTTTCGCAGAATCCGAAATAGCCGCGCCAACCCCGCATGTACGGAGCCAACTCCTCTATCGTGGTTTTCATGCTGACGCCCTTGGCCCGTCGCGTGATCTCCCGGACTCGTCGCTTGAACCGATCCAGTGCCTTCGGCGCGATGACGCGCTTGACCTCCGGACCGGCGCTGAAGCTGAACCCGAGAAACTTCCGTTCCTGCGGTCGCGCCACCGCACTCTTCGCCTCATTCACCTTGAGCCTGAGCTTTTGCGTGATGAATTGCGTAACGCTCTCCATCACCCGTTGCCCCGCCCGTTCGCTGCGAACGTAGAGATTACAATCATCCGCATATCGAACGAAACGATGGCCCCGGCGCTCCAACTCCCGGTCGAGTTCGTCGAGCACGAGATTGCTGAGCAGTGGCGAAAGTGGTCCCCCTTGCGGAGTCCCTTCCACGCTCGGACTGACCAACCCGTTCTCCATCACCCCGGCATTCAGGAATGCCCGAATGAGCTTCAACAGCCGCTTGTCCTCAACCCGTTTGGCGATCTGACCCATCAGTTTGTCGTGATTGACCCGATCGAAAAATTTCTCCAGATCAAGATCAACGCACCAGCCGTGGCCTTCGGCGATATGCTTCTGCGCCTGTGCCACTGCCTGTTGGGCCGACCGTCCCGGCCGGAACCCGTAGCTGCTTTCAGAGAACGTCGGGTCCCACTGCCGCTGCAGAACCTGCATCACCGCCTGCTGGATCAACCGATCCAGCACCGTCGGGATGCCCAGCTTGCGCACCCCTCCGTCCGGCTTGGGGATTTCCACCCGCCTCACCGGCCTCGGCTCGTAAGTCCCGTTCAACAGTTGTTCCCGAATGGCTGGCCAATGCTGTTTCAGATAGTCGGTGATTCCGCCGACGGTCATCCCATCGACGCCCGCGCTACCTTTATTCGCCTTCACCCGCCGCAATGCTTCCTTCAGATTTTCTCGCTCACATACTTCCTCCATCAATCGATTCGTGCTGGCTGGGCTTTCGGGGTCATTCGTCGTCGAGAGCGATTCAGTCTCTTCCCTTCCCGCTTCGCGGGCTTCACCCGCTGGCGTGGAAGAGAAGTTCAGTTCGGTCTGAATATTCTGCTGCATTTCGCTCCTGAGACTCATGTCCTACTTGCCGCTCCTCTCGTTCGGGCCTTCAGCCACCGTTCCCGGCTCGGCCTATCTGTTGACTCCGCCTTTCGGCATCGGAGTGCCTCACTAGCCTTACCGACGACATGGCCTACTATGCCCTCTGCTGACTTCTGCCCTGCGGTCAGGCCGCCTTTCGACAACCTCAGTCGCCGATCGCGACACAGAGCAGATCTCCTGGGGTAAGCTCAACCGTCTTCCGTGCGCAGCCGCCGGATCTACGCTTCGCATCTTTGATGGATATGGACTTCGCGGTAAGTTGCCCGCTCGTCCGACGCTAACGCCTTGTACCCGGTTCTTGTCCATCGACTCGCACATTTGCTACACGCTTCTTTCAGACCCCGCCTCGCGACGGTAGCCCTTGCGTTCTCGCTAGCCCTTCACCTCCATCAGGTTGGGCAGAGGACTTTCACCTCCAAACTGCTGAGCATGCCCAGCACACAACTAAGCCGCAAGCGGCAAACTGAACGAGGCTTCGTTCCGAACGGGCGAGCTGTGCGTACGCGACGGCTGCGTCCTTTCAACTTCAGGACCGGGCGGGAATCCATCGACTACGCGGAAACATCACTGCACCGACTGCAAACGCCTGAAACTGAGTTTGCGGACGCTGGAGTGGTCCAGAGTGAATCCGGTGATGGCTCCGTGGGCATCGCGGGTGAAGGTCACGATTCCCCGGGCCAAGGAATGCATCCTTTTCATAGGGCTGGAGCGGGGAGGGCACCTGACCGGGCAGCTGAAGCATGAGGCCGGAATCGCGCGCCAGGACCGTACAGGCAGCCTGCAGTTCGTCGCTCCAATACTGACCGCCGAAAGACCGCAATTCAGCGGCCACAGCACGCGGATGGCCCGCCGCGGCAGGAATAAATTCGAACATCCGAACGCCGGCAGGACCGCGGGCGTGCCGGGCGTCCACTGGGTCCAGATCGAAATCGGAACCGTTCCGGAAGGAACTGCGGCCGATCCATTTGCCTTCGCGGACCGAAACGCGCAGGTCGCTGGGATCCTTGTCTGAAACGTCGCGATACAAGCCGGCTGCGGAAGACAGGTCTGCGGCGGATAATGTGGCTCGAACCGAAGTGGGCTGGGCGGGGGAAACCGGCGCAAGAACTTCAGCCATATACAGATCAGCGATTTTGTTCGTCAGGTCGTTGGGGTTGATCGCGTCCGAGTTACATTGAAGCGCGATGGCCAGCTTCTGATCGGGATAGCGCACCAGGTGGGATGAGATTCCGCTGCCACCGCCGGAGTGTTCGACGGTCCGCGGGCCACGATAGTTCAGCAGAAACAGACCAAAGCCGTATTGAGTCGGCTTGCCGCTGTTGAGTACCGCTGGTTTCTGCATTTCGGCCAGAAGTTCGGGAGTGCCGACGCGCGGATTATCGAAATTGTTCTCCCACAGAAGCAGGTCGTGCGGAGTGGTGTACAAACCGGAGTTGTCGACCACAACGGCCTCGGGGTTGGCGTGCACGCCGCGCTCGTCGACCGTGTACCCGGCGGCGCGATTTGCGGTCAGCCGCGCGGGGTCGTCCCGAAACTGTGAGTGGGACATGGCGAGCGGCCGGAATATGTTGGCTTCGGCGAAATCACGCAGAGACTGACCGCTGACGCGCGTCACGATGGTGGCGAGCAGGTTGTAGGCGCCGTTGTTGTAGACAAATTCAGTGCCTGCCGGGGTGTTCACGCCGTGTTGGCGCGCGAGCATACGCTCCATTGCCTCGTTCGATTGCGACTGCCCGGCCAGTCCCACAAGTCCGAATCCTTCGCGCAGGCCGCCGGTATGTGTGAGCAGGTGACGAATGGTGACGGGATGCTCGTGGTGCTGCCATCCGGGAATGTACTTGCTGACGTCATCGCCGAGTGAAAGCTTTCCGCGCTGCGCGAGCAGCAGAATACTCATGGCGGTGAATTGCTTTGAAATGGAAGCAGCGCCCATGACAGTGGTCGGCGTGATGGGTATGTTCCATTCGAGGTCGGCCATGCCGTAGGCGTGCGCGTAGATTTCCATACCGTTGGGGCTGATGGCGACGCTGCAGCCGGGAGAATGTGAGTTGTTAAATTCAGTAAAAAGCTGATCGACGCGGGCGGGTGATGCACCGGAAGGCGACTGATTGCAGCCGCCCAACACCGCAATCACGACAATCGTTAAGACAAGAGTATGGCGGGGGTATGGACGCACAGAAGGCCAGCCATGGAAGATGTCACCGCGTTGTCCGATTCGGATCTTGATCAGTATCTTATTCGTCGACAGGCCGATTAATTAAGCGCGACGAGTCGGATGGCCGCTTCCGCGATTCGCGATGGACGCCCCAGTGACAATCTGTCAGGTTTTGGGGTAATCCGCAAGGGCCCGTGGAGAACGGCGATTATGCTGGCCAACTTCCGGACAGCCTGTCCTTAGCGGAGTAATTCAGAAAGTCGCGTAAGATATCTTAAGATATCTTACGTACAATTACGCGTGTTCTGCCCGCGCAAGAGGCTCTTTTTTCGAAACTTCGGAATCTGCATTATGTTAAATCCGCATGCGCCGGCCAAGGCGTTGCCGTACGGTGATTTCTTGAAGCTCACGATTCCTTCTCGTAATCGGTGGAGGTTTCACCGATGACGCAATTACGACAACGGATGCTGGAAGATCTCCGCATCCCCGGGTTCTCTCGCATACTCGCGTTCACTGCCACGAGTGCGGCAAGGGTAACGCCCGCAAAAAGTCGCCGCGCGGGCGTTACGCGTCAATATCGGAAGCGGCCACTGCCGGAGTTTTAGGCAAATGAACGGGAAAAGGAGCCCGGGGTTCCGCGCAACCCTGACCCCGGAGGCATATGCTTGCTGGTATGAACGGTGAAGCCGAACTCCACGTGAAACAGGCCGACCTGCTGCTGATCCGCTCGGGCTCGGGAACGGTATTGATCGGGGGCGAGATGATCGAAGGCAAACCTACCGCGCCGGATGAGGTTCGCCGGCAAGTCGATTTCGGGAGGGGCCAAGTACCCGGTGGCCGCCGGTGACACGCTTTACATTCCGGCCAACACGGTACACCAGTTTCTGATGGAGCCAGGTCAGAGCTTCACAGCTTTGGTCATTAAGATCACACTCAAACAATAACCGGCGTGATATCGGTTATCGTTAGCTACTTTCCGTCGCAAAATAGGTAATTCCGAGCAGCCCCCGCCGGTTGCAGGGGTTTGAGCTTCGAGACACCGACGGCACTTCGGGCCTCCGCTCCCGCAGGAGCGGGGCCTCGCACCGGATCAAGCCCGGACCGCCAGAACATTTCCCATTCCGATCAGCGTATCCGCCATCACGCCCAACCCCACCCAGCGTTTCATGCCTTCGACGCCGCGATAGCGGCAGCGACTCAATCCGTGCCGGCGCTTCAGCACGCTGATACGGCCCTCACATCCCGTGCACCAACGCTGCGCGTTCCTGAACCAGCGGCTATGTTCCTTCTTCTTTCGTTCCGCACTCTTCGAGCTCCGATTCGGCACTGCTACCCACTTCACGCCCCTGTCCTCGACCGCCTGCTCTTGTGCCCGCGCATAATAACCTGCGTCCGCAGTCACCAGTTGCGGCACCCGGCCCAATACGCGTTGGTGTGTTTCTACGGCTCCTGATAACAGCTCGCGATCACTCGGTCGCTGATCGAACACATCGTAGTGTGTGATGATCTGGTTCTCGGTTTCCTGCACCTGCACCAGTTTGCCAAACTCGGTCGGCTTGCTGGCCTTGCCCTTGCGAATAATCTCGCTGTGCGGCTCAAACAAACTCACGATCTTGCCCGGCATCTGCGTGATTCCATCGAACACGCGAGCCCTGGTTTGCTTCACCACCTGCCGCATCCGGCCCGCCATCTCCGCCAGGTGTTCGCACAGCCCGCGCAATCCTTTCTTCTTTTTCGCGACATCTCTTCGACTTCCGCCATGACCCGTTTGGTGTCGTTGAGGATCTGCCGCGAGTAACGAAGCAGCTCTTTGTACTGCTTCCTGCGCTTCGCTTCTCCTTGCTCGCCCTTGTGTCGACTCGCCGTCGCAATTGCAACCACGCGCTTGCTGATACTCCGCGTGCGGTTGCGCACTTTGCGCTTCAGCCTGCCCGGCCTCGCTTTCAATTTTCTTCATCGTGCGCGTCAGCACGCGCGCACCATCGCCCAGCAAGCTCGAATCGGTCGGGTAGTGAATGTTGGTTTCCACTACCGTCGTATCGACCCGAAGCCTGCGCCCCTGGATCACGCCTTCTTCCTGCGCCATCTCCACCAGACGCCGATGCAGTTCCGCGATCACTTCGCCCGCCCAGTGCCTGCGCGATGCGCGCCAGTGTTTTCGCATCCGGCACCTTGCCCATTCCGATCCGCGTGAAATCGCGATAGGCCAGGTTCATCCGCACCTCGCGCTCCAGCACGTCGAAGCTCCAGTTGCGGACGTGCTTGAGCCGCATCAGTCGCAGCACCATCTCGGCAGGCGTCTGCGACCGACCCCTGGTGGCGCTGTGCTCGTGCCGCTCGCCTTGCGCAACGTAAACGCGGTCAATCAGTTCTTCGTCGTCCAGCAGACGGTCGGCCGGCACCATCCACGGCTCCCACAGGGCCCGCACATCTTCGTCGATCATGCCTTCCCACAGCACCCTTTGTCCTTGTTTGCGTCGCGTCATGCCCCAGGATAAATCCGCTCGCAAACAAGGTCAATAGTGAATGTTTCAGCACCGATCTCGCCCTGAAAAACTCCGCCGGCGCCGCTCGGGCTTAGTCATTTTGCGACGGAAAGTTACTATCTGTACTGAGAACATCTGCTCTTTGCGATCCGCCAGTTCGACGAGCCGATCAAGCGCCTGTTCCGGCTTGGTATCCGCTGTGCTGACGCGACCCGAATAGAGCCTTGTGTCGCGCAATTCCTTCTTGTAGACTCTGTGCCATATCAGCGAACGTGGAGCAAACATGCGAAGTAAAGCGAGTTGGATAAAGAGCGTGGCGGTCACGACGATCCTGTTGACTCTCGTGACTTCGGTCGTGGCGCAGGACGGAGAAGGCGGAGCGCGGAAGCCGATTCCCAAGGGAAAGGCGCCTCACACCGCCGATGGCAAGCCGGACCTCTCTGGCGTCTGGAGCCCCGAGCACACGTTCATCTATGACATCTCAGTATCGCTGGCCAAGGGTGAAACGCTCCCTCTGCAGCCCTGGGCGGAGAAGCTGACCAAAGAGCACATGTCGAAGGACGATCCCGAAGCCAACTGTTTGCCGACGGGCGTGCCGCGCCAAGCTCCTTATCCGTGGCGGATCATGGAGAGTCCTGACCTGATCGTTTTCCTCTTCGAGGGGAACATTCACAGCTACCGGCAGATCTCCATGAGTCGGAAAGAGCATCCGAAGGACCCGAATCCCACCTGGTACGGCGATTCGATCGGGCATTGGGAGGGCGACACGCTGGTGATCGACAGCGTCGGATTCAACGACAAGTTCTGGTTCGATTTCGCGGCGCATCCGCATACCGAACAGCTGCACGTGATCGAGCGGTTCACGCGGCCGGACCTCGGGCATCTCGAATACACCGCTACAATTGACGATCCCGGAGCCTACACGAAGCCCTTTACGATGCACGGACACTCCACGCTCCAGCAGGGTGAAGAACTGATGGAGTACATCTGTCAGGAAAACAACAAAGATGTTCCCCACATCCTCGGCAAAGATACGCGGAAGTAGATAACCTGGCGGCTTACTCAAGTACTGTTGTCGTGCCGCATGAATTCTTTGACCTTAGGCGGAGCGTTTGACCACGTCCTCGGTTTTATGTAAGATTGCCGCCAGTATTTCGCGCCGTTAGTTGCCCTTCAGGGCACAAAATTAGGGAGTTCGATAATGATGAAATGGCAGAGCAGAGCAGCATTGCTGGTTGTGGCCGTTTTCTTTTGTGCCGTGGCCGCATTTGCCCAGGGTGACCGCGGAACCATCACAGGGACCATTTCCGATCCTGCGGGAGCCGTGGTCCCGGGCGCGCCGGTGGAGGCCAAAAATGTTGCGACCGGGGCGCTTTACGAAGCAGCCAGCACAGATACGGGCAATTTCACGCTCAGCCAACTGCCGGCCGGCGGCTTACGAGGTCGACGTCACCGTTCCCGGCTTTAAGAAATACGTGCGCACAGGCCTCACGGTGGAAGTAGCTGCGACGGTGCGTGTCGATATCTCTCTCGAAGTCGGTTCCGCGCAGGAATCGGTCACCGTCAACGCCGAAGCTCCGCTGCTGAAGACGGAGAGCGGCGAGATGAGCCACAACGTCACCACCGAGACGCTGGATAATCTTCCGGTGCTGGGCGTCGGCGCATCGGCGGCCGGCAGTTCAGGCATCCGCAAACCCCACCGCGGTGACGGCGCTGCTTCCCGGCACGTTCGTGATCCCCAACTCACAGGTGCGGATCAACGGCGCACCCGGCAATACAGCTTCGTACCGCATTGAAGGCCAGGATTCCACAAACGGCCAGGTCCCCGCCACGCAAGCGCAAAACCAGCCCAGCGTGGATGCCATTCAGGAAGTGACGGTCCAGACGAGCAACTTCGCCGCGGAATACGGCCAGGTGGGCGGGGGCTTCTTCAATTACACGATGAGGTCGGGCACCAACTCGTTCCATGGGACGGGCTACGACTATTTCGTGAACGAGGCGCTTAACGCCAACACGCCATGGCTGAACACCCGGACAGTCGCCCGCCGCAACGATTACGGATTTACCGTCGGCGGCCCGGTCTGGATTCCGAAGGTCTACAACGGCCACGATAAGACATTCTTCTTTTTCAACTTCGAACAGTTCCGCGAAACCCAGAACATCAATGGCCAGGCGCTGACCGTGCCGACCGCGAACTATCGGAACGGAAATTTTGCTTCGGCACTCACCGGCCAGGTTCTCGGCACGGACCCGCTGGGACGCCCCATCCTCGCCAATACGGTCTACGACCCCACAACGGCGCACGCGGCTCCGAACGGGCAAATTGTTACGCGACCCGTTCGAGGGGAATATGATCCTTCCCAGCCTGTTCGATCCGGTGGCTGTGAAGATCCAGTCGCTCCTTCCCGCGCCCACCAGCAGCGGTCTGATCAACAACGGCATCTATCCGTACCCGAGCCAGCGCGTCACCTCGATTCCGGCCGTGAAGTTCGATCACTCGCTGGGACCAAACAATAAGTTTTCGTATTATTATTCGTCCACGAAGACCGCCAGTCAGTATTCGCCCACGCTGGGCGCTTCCGACGGGCTGCCCCTCCCGATCACCGCCGCCATCGGGACGTTCATTCTGGCCCACACGCACCGCCTGAACTTCGATCGCACGATTTCCCCGACGCTGCTCTTCCATGCAGGCATCGGTTATCAGGATCTGAACTTCAATGACAACGCTCCGGTGCTGAACTATGACGCCAGCGCGTCGCTCGGCCTGAACGGCGCCACGGTAAACCGCATGTTCCCGAACATTATCTTCCCGGCCAGCCAGCCCCAGGGCGGCGGCAAGACACTGGGACCGACTCTGAACCGCTCTCCCCTGCTGTACGAAAAGCCCACGGCCAATACCAGCCTCACCTGGGTGAAGGGAAACCACACTTATAAGTTCGGCGGCGAAATGCGCATCGAAGGGAATGCCGCCACACTCTACACATACACCAACGGCGCCTACACTTTCAGCCCCAACGAGACCGGTCTGCCCTATCTGCAAACGTCTTCGTTCGGCGGCGGCACCGTCGGTTTTGCGTATGCCAGCTTCCTGCTCGGTCTGGTGGATTCGGCCCGCGTTTCGCAGCCGCAGAACCTTCGCCTCGGCAAGCACGGCCTCGGATTCTTCGCCCAGGATACGTGGAAGGTTACACGCAAGCTGACTCTCGACTACGGCCTGCGCTACGACTACCAGACTTACCTCAAAGAACACAACGGCGAACTGGCGAACTTCTCGCCCACCACGCCGAACCCAGGCCTTGGCGGCGCGCTCGGCGCGGTGGAATTCGAAGGCGGCGGCGCCGGCCACTGCAACTGCAGCTTCGCCAAAAACTATCCTTTCGCTTTCGGGCCGCGCCTCGGCGCAGCGTACCAGATCACGCCGAAAACCGTGCTGCGCGTGGGCATCGGGATCGTGTATTCCGATACCGGCAACAACAACGGCGCGACGGCCGGCCTGACAGCGCCCGCCGCAGTTAATACTCCTTCGTTCGGCACGCCCGTGATGACACTGCGGGGCGGCCTGCCTTTCGCTGCCGCGCCGTTCCCGAATTTTTCGATCAGCCAGTATCCGCAAAAAGGCTACATCGCCACGCAGTCCCCGCTGGTTTGGTATGACCAGAACGCGGGACGCCCGGCCCGGCAGATCCAGTGGAGCATCGGGCTGCAGCGGGAAGTCTTCCGGGATCTTCTGGTCGAAGCCACATACGTGGGCAACCGCGGCGCATGGTGGAACGCTCCGGGCCTGATCGACGTGAATGCCATCTCCCTGCAGACCCTGACAGCTCGCGGGCTCAGCCTGAGCACCCCGGCGGACCGCACGCTGCTGAATTCGCCCCTCAACTCGCCTCTCGCCGCGCAGCGCGGCTTCAATAACCCGCCGTTCCCCGGCTTCCCGCTTACCGCGACGGTTGCCCAGTCCCTGCGGCCCTTCCCACAGTTCACCAGCATCACATCCCTGTGGTCTCCGCTCGGCGACACCTGGTACAACGCTCTGCAGATGAAGGTTACCAAGCGCTACTCCAGCGGCCTCTCGTTCACCACACTCTACTCCTGGCAGAAGCAGTTGTCGACAGCTGCACCCACCAACGTAACCGTTCCGGGCACGGGCGGCAGCGCAATCGTAGACGTCTTCAACCGCAGTCTGAACAAGACGCTCTCCCCTTACGATCAGCCGCAGATCCTCACTATCGCCGCCAGCTACACGGTACCGGCGTTCAAACTGAACAAGTACCTGTCGTTCGCGGCCCGGGACTGGACGTTCAACACCTTGCTCAGCTACTCGAGCGGCCTGCCGATTTTGGCGCCCTATGCTAACAACCAGCTGAACCAGTCGCTACTCCGCAACGTCAGTACGGCCTTTGTCGGATCCTCGCCCGCCGCGGCATCCACGGGTACGTTCGCCAACCGCGTTCCCGGCGTCCCGCTGTTCCTGCAGGATCTGAACTGCCACTGTTTCGACCCGAATACGACGTTCGTGCTGAACCCGGCTGCTTGGACCGACCCGCCGGCCGGTACGTTCGGTACATCGGCGCCCTATTACAACGACTATCGGCTGCAGCGGCGTCCGAACGAGAACGTGGGTGTCGGCAGAATCTTCCGACTGCGTGAAACGGTTTCGCTGAACATTCGCGCCGAATTCAACAACATCCTCAACCGCGCTCAGATGCCCAACCCGACCGCGACGAACGCCGCGGCGCCGCAGCTCATCAATGCAAAAACCGGAGCGGCATCGTCTGGCTTCGGCTTTATCAATACCGCTGCGACCAGCGCGGTGACGAATGCCGGCACAGATACTTCCCGCCAGGGAACGATTGTAGCCCGCATCACGTTCTAGCGGCATGTTTTGCTCATTTCGTTACTATTCTCCGGCGGATGTCGGGTGTATTTCCGGCGGAAGGGTTCCAGGCTCAAGAGCTAATGCCTGCGACGGGGACGTGTCTGCAGATGCGGCTTGAGCGCAACAAGACGATGATCTGTGCTTCATGCCTTGCGACAAAGTTGCCTGCTAAAGCGCGGCCCACTTCCGAACGCTACTACTGTAGGGCAGCCTAATCCCGAGCGAAGGCCCCGCCGATCTCTTCGCGGACGGCCGAAGGTGTGGCGACATTCTCTCCTGGTACTCAAAACAGGGGTTCTTCTTTCGGTGGACAGTTAGAACTTCTTCCCGAGTTTTAGACCGAAGATGACATGACAATCCGGGCACTTCCACAACGCCATTCGCCCCTTTCTCTTAATTCATTCGCGTTTTTCTGTTGCGATTAGCATCCGAGTATACGTGTCAAGTTCGCCCACATCTGGTCCCGCCAGTGTGTCGTCAAGCTTTCTAAACAGGCCAGCCTTAGAGATGGAAGTAACCGGCTGGGCTCGATATCCGCGAATGTCAGTAGCAGTTTTTCAGTCAGAGACCAGGGCGCCAGTGCTGCACACGCTGCGCACGCGCCTGTGGTTCGGAAGACGGCTGTGGTGGTGCCGCGTGCCGGTCACGTCTTCAACGACGCCGGCGAACTGTCGACGAAGCGGTGCACAACTAGTTGCGCGAGTTCCTGCGGGCTTCGCACATTTCATTCAATCCGCTGGCTTGAGGCAAGAGTAAGCGAGCCTTATGCCGTGATGACGTTCGTTGCGCACTTCGTGGTTCACGTCGGCCTCGCGCGCTTCGAGGCGACTGGTCTCACTCGGAGTCAAACGCCCGGGTGCCACGCCGTTGCGATTCGCGGCGATTGAGAAGCTTGCCTAACGACGTTTAGCACTCCGATCCGGTCACCGGCAGTAATATACTGACATTCAGCTTCCTTTTTCGGAGAGTTTCTTTTCATGAAGACCCTGATTGCCGTTCTAGCCGCGCTGACCGCGACAGTCGCTTTTGCCCATCATTCGTTCGAGGCTGAGTTCGATCAGAAGAAGACCGTCGTTCTGACCGGAACCGTAACCAAAGTGGATTGGATGAACCCGCATATCTACATTCACATCGACGCGAAGGATGAAACCGGCAAGGCAGGTTCGTGGGCATGCGAGGGTGGCAATCCGAGTTCGCTGATGCGACTGGGCTGGAAGCGGAATTCGCTGAAGGTCGGCGATCAGGTCGTAATCGACGGTTATCGGGCCAAAGACGGCAGCAACACATGCAACGGCCGCTCCGTCAAACTGGCCGACGGCACGAAGCTGTTCGCCGGATCTTCGGCTGACAAACAAGAGTAGGAGCCAGTGATGAACAAAACCGCACTTTGTTCGATTCTGGTGCTCGCCGCCATTCCGGCGTTGCTGAGTCTGGTGCCGATGCCGCTCTCCGCGCAGTCGGGCGCAGGCAGGGCGATGGCGCCCAAAGGCAAACCAACGCCGCGCACCGAAGCCGGCAAGGTGGATTTCTCCGGCGTTTATTCGCCGCCCGGCCGCGCCCCCGGCGACCCGCCCAGCAAATCGGGCGAAGGCTACTCCCACAACATCGCGCGCGATCTTGAGCCCGATGACGTTCCCATGCAGCCTTGGGCGAAGGAACTTTTTCACAAACGCTTCGTTGAGGACGTGAGCAAGGACGATCCCGAGGGATTCTGTCTACCGATGGGAACACCTCGGATGGCCCCCTATCCATGGCAGATCGTCCAGACCGACAAGCTCATGCTCATGCTCTACGAGGGTAATGTTCACGGTTATCGCCAGATCTTCCTCGATGGACGTCCTCACGATCCTACGGTAAAGGAAACTTATTGGGGCGATTCTATTGGCCACTGGGAAGGCGACACACTGGTGGTCGATACGGTCGGCCTCGGATTCGGCGACGGTCGCAACAATCACTCATGGCTCGACGCCGACGGCCATCCGCGGACCAACAAACTCCATATCGTCGAGCGGCTGACACGGCCGGAGCTGGGCCGAATTGCCGACGAAATCACCATCGACGACGCCGGCGCCTATACGCGTCCATGGAAAGTCGTTGAGAAATCGGCCCTCGCCCCAAACTGGGAGATTCAGGAAACCGTCTGCAATGAAAACCAGGATGAGAACGGTCAGAATCAGGACGCACAGCACCTTATCGCCCTACCTCATGGGATTGGTCTCGAAGATAAAGAAAAATAGGCTCTGCGCAGGAATCTGAACAACCCCGCGTGTTAGGCCGCTTTCCTGAAGACCACGAATTCGGTCTTCGCGGCAGCCATTCTTTGGGCTTTCAGCAGAAGGTAGCGAAGGTTCTTATACCCGCGGCCGCGCCGAAGCAGTGATTTGATGTTGCCGTTCACCGCTTCGACGTTTGCCTTTGACCAGTCCACGCATTCGACGCCCTTTGCGAAAGAACTCTGCCCGCCTCACTTCATCGATGGCCCGGTTAGCGTGCTGCATGATGTGGAATTTGTCGTAGACAATCCGGCAGTTCGGCGCCCATTGCTCAATGCTGAGACGGAAGGGCTCCCACATATCCACGCACGCGGCTGTGATTCGCATCCGCTGTCGGGAACTCAACTGACTGGTGAAGAACTCATCGAGCGTTTCCTTCTTCCGCTCCTGCCCGAACCACAGCGGCTCATCGGTTTCGAGATTGCTTACCACCGTGATGAACTTCTGCTTCTTCCCGAGGTAGATCTCATCCACGCCCATCTGTGCCAGGCCCGCCATCTTCCTCGCCGCCGACCAGCGCTCCAGATAGCGCAGATCGATAGCCCGCACCGTGCTCGCCGGCCACCGAAACTGTCGCGCCACCTGACGCACCGACGCCGACTCGCATGCCAGGCCAACCGCATCTTCGAAATCCCTGCTGAACGGCGCTTTGCCTGGAAGTTGCGGAACCTGCTCCACCTTCAGGCCGCACTGCGGACACCGCACCCGGTAAAACTCCACCACCACAATCGCCTGATATTTGCGCCACGGCAGGTCTCGCACTGTCCGCTCACGCACCTCTTCGATCTTCGGCGCTCTTCCGCCGCAACCGGAGCACACCAGCAACTTGTTGCCACGCTTTCGCCGAACCCAGAGCCTCAGGGTCCTCGTCGATTCGTCGATCTCGTGCCGGTATACCCGATACCCCGGCCAGTCCAGTATTCTTGTGAATTCCCGATCCGTCAAACCCGCGAGTTTAACCCACGCGTTCACATTCCTGCGCAGAGCCAAAAAATAGCCGCGCGTTTTCGCGTTATTTGTCCACAGGACTCGTGTAGCAATAGCGTTCGCGAATTTCCCGGTTCGAAAGAAGCTTAAAGCTCCCTTCGAGAGTAAAGGGTTTTGCGTAGGCGCCTCGGTCCTCCACCGTCACCTCTCGCGACAGCGTATTCATTTCTGGCCGCCTGTAACGCTCCGTTACATGCAGCTGGTCGGTGTGCGGATGGCCGACGGCGTCGAGCCAGGTTCGGTCATTGAATCCCACTGTGTCGACCACGAGTGTGTCGCCATCCCAACGCCCGATGGAATCGCCGTACCAGGTTGGGTTAACCTCTGCGGGATGCTGTCGTCCGTTGAGATAGACAATTCTGAACGTGTGGATGTCGCCTTCATCGAGTATGATGATCTGCGACGGCGTCTGTACGAATTTCTGGGGGTAGGTCGAAAGGCGCGGTAGGCCCATGGGGAGACAATTGTTCGCGGGGTCACCTTCCTTCTTCCGGCCTTTCATGATCTTCTCAGCGCCGGGCAGCATGGAAATCCGGTCGCCGGCTTTCAGCGCTTTGGTGAAATCGCCCGAGTAGTTGCCATCGGGATTCCATATCCCTGTCAGATCAGGATGGCCGTCTTTGGCACGAGGCACACTTTGCGCCGCAGCGACGCCCGCAACACAACCGAGGCACAGTCCCACCAAGAAAAACCGCATTCGCCTATTTTATACGCGGGGCGGTGTAACTCTCCTCGTCGCGTCGCGCCTCGGCTTCTATTCCGCACAAACAGAGTGTTCGTGGCTGCGGGCGGGGAATCCAGGGAATGTGAATGCAGGCTGCGCGCCTGCTCACGAATTACGCGGCGTGCACCGGTAGGAAAGTGACCATGACGACCAGGTCGCGGCCGGTTTTTCGACAATCTGTTTGTTCAAAAGAGGCGTTAGGCTGATTGTGGCACTTTGACGGGCGACATCTACAAATATCGCTAGCTGTCTCCGAGCCGGAACGGGCGCGTAATCGATCACTTTCCGATACTTTCCGATAATGGGGAACATCGGCCCGAATTACCTGGTAATGGAGTACGTCGATGGTCCGACAGGGGCCGAGCTCATCAAGGAGGGCCCGATTCCGCTGGAAGAAGCTCTTTCCATTTAGGTCGCTGGAGGAATCGCGCCGGAAGCAGGAGCGGGCAAGGTGCTGGAGCCTGGGGTTCTGGAAGCGTAGATCCTTAGCCCCAATACTCTTCACTTAATGATCCAAATGGCTTTTCGGATATCGATCCGCGACAACGGTTTGGCGTGCCGAGGTCGCAGCGGGAAATTGCTCATCTTGCGTTTTACTCCGCGGGGATTTCGCCGGTGGCGACTCGACACGACGCGTTCCTGAAGGATCTCCTCCAGGACGGAGTCATGAAAGGCTTTTCTCTGTGGAGGGGGGAATAGCGCTGTAGAGGGGCAACTTGCGACGGACAATCCGGATGGCGTGCAGGAAGGAGAGTCGGTCAGGGTCTTGATCGGCCTTGAGCGCGGCGTCGTGCATGAGGCTGCGCACGGCAAAATGGGCCATTAACAGGCCGTAGAACTCCTGCCGGACCAGATCCGGAGTCTTGCTGCGCAGGACGATACGGGCGCCGCGCAGATGGGTCTTCAGTTCGTCAAACGCGGTTTCGATCTCCCATCGCTCGTGATAGAGGGCCGCCAGTTCGGCGGCTGGGGCTTTTTCGTGATTCAGGATAGTGGTCACCAGGCGGTATACCGGCTCGGCATCGACAACCCCGTCCAGACGATAATCGATCACGCGAACTGTCACGCCGTTGGTCTTGTGCCGCCAGTCCCTTTCCGAGGCAAAAATACGGCTCAGGTAAGAACCATCAGGCAGCCGCTTCTCGCAGACCAGACGCATGTTCTTTTTCACGCGCCACAGTAGTTCCGCGCCTGTGGCCGCAGCCTGCGCCCACAGCGGGAATCCGAAAAAATTGCGGTCTGCCAGACATAACATGCCCCTTTCGAGATGGGGCAGCACCGTTCTCGACAATGCGATCTCGCTGGTGGTGCAGCCTGCCATCTGCGTGCCGAACAGGACGTGTGTGCCGATTTCGGCCAGCGATACGAAACGGATCTGTGGATACGCGCTCGCGCCGCGACTGGCCCCCGGGCGGCCGAAAGCTTCGTCATTGCTCTTTTCGTCGGCTATATCCAGCGTGCTGCCGTCGAGACTCACCAAACGCCACTCCCGATACCATGCGCCTTTCGTGGCCTTCACCGCAATCGGCTTCACTATTTCATCGTGGAGTTGCCGTAACGGCTCCCATCCCAGTCTGGTGCGCGCCTGCGAGATGCCCGAGTTGCCCGCCACTTTGGCGCTCGCCGACGGCCCCAGTAACCACTGAACTCCTTCCAACAGGCAACGCAATACTTCGCGATACGACGACTGCATATACAACGCCAGCGCGATCACGTAGTAGATGACCACGTGTGCCGGCAAGTCCCGCTCCCGCACGCTCGTTTTTTTCGTGGCTGTCAGCACGGCATGAACCCTCGCCACCGGAAAAGTCCGGGCGATTACCCCAAGACTGATGTGATCTGTAATTCGTGAGCCAGCGGGCAGTTCGGCGATAGTCCGGGCCATTCGGCGCTTCTCCTGTTTAAAACAGAATAGCGCATTTATGTTGTTAAGTGAAGAGTATTGTCCTTAGCCCGCATTTCTCACACTGAATAGCTCGGCCCGGGAAATGGGAGGGAAATCGCCTCGCGGACGCGTTTTTTGAGTCTGGCGAAAAAACTGTGGTCGATTTGGGTTATGCGGCGCGGGCGGCCGGGACCTCTGATGGCGTGGACGGCGATTGTGGGGCATTGATGAGGCAGTGGCGGCGCGCTGATCTGAGCCGGGGCTTCCCGGCCGACTGGAATCTGGGAATGTTGGCTCTCCGCGGGGGCGTCAGCAGCGCAGGTTCGACCAGACCTGTCGATAGAGACCTTGCCAGGGATAGCTGGATGCCATCGAAACCCAGACTTTGCGAACCGAAACCCGGATCTGCGCGCCGATCTTCAGGAGTTTGGTCCGGATCGTGCAAACCTGCGCCTGCGCCAGTTCGGTCCCCTTCAGCCCCACGCGGCGCAGACCGCTGACCAGGATATACGCCATTGCCGACAGGTACAAGCGTATCTGATTGGCTCGAATCGTCTCCGCGCTGACCCGGTCGGCGAACAGACTGAACTGCTCTTTGATGCGGTTCTCCATGTTGCCGCGTTCGCAATACAGTTCTTCGTACAGTGCCTGTGCCGCCCATCTTTCACTCGTCAGCGAAGTCACCACAAAGCGCGGATTTTCTTTTCCGTCGATATGTTCAGCCTTCGCCGCCACGCGCCGCTCGCGGTCCCAGCCGCCTGTCTTCGTCTTCTTTGTACTGTGGAGGAATTCGGTGAACACGCGCGCCGGTTTCCCTGTCTGCTTCCATTGCACGGTCGCTTGATGCATCTGCAGTCCGATGATTTTGCGCAACCTTTTATTGCGGGCCAGACCGAAGACAAAGTCCACTCCATTGCTCTCGCACCAACTCATCAGTTCATTGCGGCAGAAACCGGAATCCCCGCGCAGAACGATTTTCACCTCCGGCCACGCCGCACGGATCTGTTTTACGATTCGTTCCATTTCCTGCCGGCAGCCGAATGCGGCATCGTGATTGGCTTCTCTCATGCGTGCGCACAGAACGTGATCGCCGCAGAAAACGTAGAGTGGCAGGTAACAATACGCGTCATAGTAGCCATGGAAGAAGCGGCCTTCCTGTTTGCCGTGCAACGGCATGTCCGTTGTGTCCATGTCCAGCACGATCTCGGCGGGAGCCTCATCGTGCGACTCGATGAAGGCATTCACCAGCAGTTGGTCAACTGCTTCCTTCCAGAACGTGATCTTCTTATACCGGTTATTGATGCCCGTACCCAGTTCCATCCGGTTCAACGTGCTCTTGCCCGCCAGTGGTTCGGTCATGTCCTGCTTTCCCGCCAGAATGCCGAACACCGGATCGGTCCGCAGTTGCTCGTGATCGTTGAGGTCTTCGTAGCCAAGAGCCAGGCCGTAGACCCTTTGCGAAACCATCTCGGGAATCGAGTGTTCGACCAGCGCCTGATTCCGACCGTCCAGAAAACACTGCCCGAAACGTGCCAGCAGGTTGAGCCGCTTGTCCACCTGGCGCAGCAGAAACGCTCCGCCATCGGAACTGATCGTCCCGCCGTCAAATCGGGCCACGATCTCCCGCCTCCCTGACCCCTCAAATCCGAAACTCGATTGGTTACACTCTGTCATAGCGATGGCCGTCCTTTTTTGGCGCTAACTTTGTGTGGAAACTCAGTTATGCCATGGAAGACGGCCATTTGCCTATTCAGCGTGAGAAATGCGGGTTAGCCTCAATACTCTTCACTTAACAACATAAATGCGCTATTCTGTTTTAAACAGGAGAAGCGCCGAATGGCCCGGACTATCGCCGAACTGCCCGCTGGCTCACGAATTACAGATCACATCAGTCTTGGGGTAATCGCCCAGACTTTTCCGGTGGCGAGGGTTCATGCCGTGCTGACAGCCACGAAAAAAACGAGCGTGCGGGAGCGGGACTTGCCGGCACACGTGGTCATCTACTACGTGATCGCGCTGGCGTTGTATATGCAGTCGTCGTATCGCGAAGTATTGCGTTGCCTGTTGGAAGGAGTTCAGTGGTTACTGGGGCCGTCGGCGAGCGCCAAAGTGGCGGGCAACTCGGGCATCTCGCAGGCGCGCACCAGACTGGGATGGGAGCCGTTACGGCAACTCCACGATGAAATAGTGAAGCCGATTGCGGTGAAGGCCACGAAAGGCGCATGGTATCGGGAGTGGCGTTTGGTGAGTCTCGACGGCAGCACGCTGGATATAGCCGACGAAAAGAGCAATGACGAAGCTTTCGGCCGCCCGGGGGCCAGTCGCGGCGCGAGCGCGTATCCACAGATCCGTTTCGTATCGCTGGCCGAAATCGGCACACACGTCCTGTTCGGCACGCAGATGGCAGGCTGCACCACCAGCGAGATCGCATTGTCGAGAACGGTGCTGCCCCATCTCGAAAGGGGCACGTTATGTCTGGCAGACCGCAATTTTTTCGGATTCCCGCTGTGGGCGCAGGCTGCGGCCACAGGCGCGGAACTACTGTGGCGCGTGAAAAAGAACATGCGTCTGGTCTGCGAGAAGCGGCTGCCTGATGGTTCTTACCTGAGCCGTATTTTTGCCTCGGAAAGGGACTGGCGGCACAAGACCAACGGCGTGACAGTTCGCGTGATCGATTATCGTCTGGACGGGGTTGTCGATGCCGAGCCGGTATACCGCCTGGTGACCACTATCCTGAATCACGAAAAAGCCCCAGCCGCCGAACTGGCGGCCCTCTATCACGAGCGATGGGAGATCGAAACCGCGTTTGACGAACTGAAGACCCATCTGCGCGGCGCCCGTATCGTCCTGCGCAGCAAGACTCCGGATCTGGTCCGGCAGGAGTTCTACGGCCTGTTAATGGCCCATTTTGCCGTGCGCAGCCTCATGCACGACGCCGCGCTCAAGGCCGATCAAGACCCTGACCGACTCTCCTTCCTGCACGCCATCCGGATTGTCCGTCGCAAGTTGCCCCTCTACAGTTAGCTACTTTCCCACTTAAAATTCCGGATGTAAGTTCCGTACTTTCATAGGTGCGGCGGGTGGCTGTTTGTTGGATCGAACGTTGCCTCGGGCGGGACGCCATCGGTGACGTCTGGCGGCTGTTGAATATCAGAACATTCTGTTCAGAAAATGTATTGACTCCGCCGTGTGATAAATGTATCATCGTTACTGATGACACGTGAGCAAGCCATCCGCAAGAGGGAAAAGTTGGCAGCCAAACTCTCCTCCCCCTCGGGTGTCCTTCGCGGCTCGCTGCTCCAGCGCACGATTCATCACTCCACGGGATGTCTGAAATGTGCTCGTGGCGAAGGCCATCCGCTCTGGGTGCTCACGGTGGGTTATCCCGGCGGAAAAACTCGCCAGGTGAGCGTGCGTCCCGAGCAGGTTCCGCTGGTTCGAAAGGCAATCGAAGAGTATCGCGATGTCAAGCAGGCACTGGAGGCAATCAGCGAACTGAATCAATTCCTGCTCCGGCTGGATCGCGAGGAAGCCAAAGAACAGGAACGCCAGTCGTGATCGCCGCTCGCCGCCTGCAGCGAAATTTCGCCGATGGCTTCATCGCAGAGACGGTGGAGGATCTCTGGGAACCTTGGATGCGGCACGCCGATAAAGCACTGGAAGATGACACCCTGCTTCTCGTCATTCAGGAAGAGCTGGCCAAACGCTGCAGGAAGAGCAAGACTCGTGGGCGCAAGGCGACGCCCGCTGAGGTCGTGCTCAGAATGCTGCTGCTGAAGCATGTACGCGACTGGAGTTACGAAGTACTGTCGCGGGAAGTGCGCGCCAATCTGGTCTATCGCGAGTTCACCCGGGTCGGCGGTGAAAAGGTTCCGGATGACCGGACGATGGGAAACCTGGCGCGTCAGCTGGGGCCGGAGGTTATCGAAAAACTGCACCGGCGGGTGGTGGAGATCGCGCAGGAAAACAAGATCGCAACGGGTCGTAAGATGCGGGTCGATACGACCGTGGTGGAGACTGACATCCACTATCGGACCGACAGCACGTTACTGGGTGACGGCGTGCGTGTCCTGACGCGCATCATGAAGAGGGTTACCGCTGTGGCGGGGAAGGCCGGCACGCAGATGCGCGATCGCAGCCGATCCGCAAAGCTGAAGGTTTTGGCGATCGCTCGCGCCAGCCGCAACAAGACGGAGCAAGGGCGGCAGAAGATGAAGAACGCATACGTCAAATTGTTGGAAATCGCCAGCCGGGTTACGGGGCAAGCCTGGAAGTTCTCGCGCGAGATCGTCGGGGGTGTCAAGCGAGGCAACCTGTCAGTCCTGCGCAAAGCCGGCAAGCAACTGGACGAAATGATTCCCCGGGTCCGGCAGGTGCTGCGCCAGACACGGGAGCGGGTGCTGCGCGGCAACACCAAAGCCGAAGGAAAGCTGCTCAGCATATTCGAGACGCACACCGAGGTGATCCGCAAGGGTAAGGCGCATAAGCCCAATGAGTTTGGCAAACTGGTCCTGATTCAGGAGGCGGAGAACCAGATCGTTACGCATTACCAGGTATGCGAACAGCGGGCGGCTGACTCCACATTGCTGGGAGGATGTCTGGAGCAACATGTCAAACAGTTCGGACGCGCCCCGGAGCGTGTGGCGGCGGATCCCGGCTTCTTCTCAGCCGCTAACGAATCCAAAGCCGGGGAAATGGGAGTCAGCCGGGTCTCGATTCCAAGCCACGACACGAAGAGTCCCGCACGCAAACAGCGGCAGAAGCAGCGTTGGTTTAAGGAGCTTCAGAAGTGGCGCACAGGCTGTGAAGGCCGTATCAGTGTTCTCAAACGCCGCCATGGGCTGCGGCGATCGCTCTACAAAGGACCGGACGGCATCCAGCGCTGGGTCGGACTCGGGGTGATCGCCGACAACGTCATTCATATCGGCACGCACCTGGCCGAGCAAACACGCCCGCGCGAAGTACCCTCTTAATTAACCGCTACGTTTCTCCGTTCCTGTCCGCACCGGAAACAGATTCTTTAACTCGCCTTTCATCCCACTCCCAACGCTCCCCTCGACCTCGAAGACCTCCCGTCAGGACAATATTTCCGGGACGCCGACTCAGGCTGAGGCAGCTTTCAGAATTTTAAGTGGGAAAGTAGTTAGGGATTGTCGGAGTCGTGCTGATCATACCGGCGGTGTTCCAGTGGACGGTAAAGCTGGTCGAAAAGGGAGCAGATAGCCTCGGCCCCAAACTCGAAGATGCATCCAAGACGGTTGGCACGGTGGTCGGCACCTTGCATCGTTCTTTCAACGCGGCCAGGGAAGCTGGAGTTGCGGAGATCCGGCATGCACGCTCCAACTGAGCCCAGGGTGAACCGAGTTGAGCGTTGAATAGCTACCGTCGGTCAACCTGAAGTGCGGTAAAAGGCCTTGATATTACGAAATATGGGTAGATTTCGGCGCGGTCGCTGATCGATGGCCAGTCACGGCGCAACTCGTTCCTCGCTGATACAGCTGTCCGGCGTGGGTCGGTTAATGTTGAATCTCGCCAGACATTTTTCCGGGTGCAACGAGTCGTTGGGGGAATAGACCGAGGGACTTCAAGTGCACCGTGGGTCTTCGATAATGGTGAGATGAGACGAGCGAGCCTGGGCGATATTCCCCTTCTCGTGGACCTGATGGCTGAGTTCTATGCCGAGGCGGGCTATGATCTCAACCATGCACTTGCTGGTGTGGCATTTGCAGCAATCATCTGCGACGAGCGCCTGGGGTACGTCTGGATTATTCAGGTCGAAAACCCGGGACGTTGGACACGTCGTGCTTACCCTCAAATACGCGATGGAATATGGTGGTATCGTCGCCTGCCTGGATGATCTCTACGTCCAGCCCGATTGGCGCAACAAGGGTCTCAGTACATCCGCGTTGATTGAAGTACGAGATTTCTGTGAAACAGCTGGCATACGGGCCTTGACTGTCGAAGTCGGGTACCAGAACGGTCCAGCGCAGACCGTATATCGTCGGATCGGTTTCGCGGAGGCGTCCGATCGTCAGCTATTGGTGCTGGCGCTTGCCGCCTCGACGCACATCCTGTAGCGATTCCTTGAAACTTGTTTCCATACCTTAGCAGCGACGTCATCGAGGCGGGTATTCGGGCCGCCGCTCGACGTTGCTCCAGGAAGCGATTCCGGGCACGACTCCGGCGGAAGAAACAGGCGCCGAATGCGCTCCTCACTTCTTCGTCTTTGTCTCTTCGGCGCGAGCGCCTGCGAGTGAACCCTCGAGGCCGTAATTCCCTTCGTGACATGCATACTCAAACAGCGGCCCTTTCGCCCTCGTCATCGATATCCGCGCCGTCCAGGGCCGAGTAAACGTCTCTGGATCATCCACGGTGAACTCGTAAGTCATCGTATCTGCGCCGGTACGGGTAAACCGCTCAGTCAGATGCATGTGCTCGCCAGACCCGCGGAAACTGGTCCTGTCTGTGAAAGTGGTCGTCTCGACAATGAGCGTGTTGCCGTCCCAGCGTCCTCGCGAATCGCCCAGCAACTGACGAAGGTCCTGCGGAAGATGTGGCCGCCCGTCGGTGGGGATGATGCGAACGTCATGGATCTGCTCGCTCAGCAGCGCCACATATCCAGGGGCTTGCACGATCTGATAGTTGGCGTTATAGTTCGCCGGCATCATCGGAGGACCGGTATTCGGCACGGCTATACAACGTTCAGCAAGCGACCTGTTCTCGGGGCCGTCGAACTCATGCCCGCGACTCTGCGCCGCGTGTTCGGCGGCGAGCTTTTGCGCCGCGGGCGTCAGCGGGGGAACACGGCCATCCGGCGGATCGACAATGAGCGACGTTCGTCGGTCCGGCGTGATCCTTCCGCGGTCTCGCCAGAATTCGTTGTAAGCGCGGTTAACGTCTGCAAGAGCCGCGCCGTCGCGGCGGTCGGCGTCGACATCCCTGAGCATAGCCTTTTCGAAGTCCGCCGCCTCCTTATCGCTCAGGAATGGTCTCCCCTTGTACGCGGTGTCCCTTTCGAGTGGCGTCAGGGTTGCGTTGTTCCAGATTCCCTGCAGATCCGGCTTACCATCAGGCGTACGGGGCGGGGTCCACGTCTTCTGTCCGGCTGCCGGAATCCACGCCAGTAGCACGCCGGTGATGACAAACGCTGATATTGTTCTCGTCATCTCACATACCTCGATAAGTCCATTTCGTCACGCGCTGGCCGAACGATTCGCCCAGATAGATGTTGCCTTTCGAATCCGAGGCGATGCTGTGCACATGGAAGAATTGTCCGGTGCCTCGTCCGCCCTGTCCGCCGAAGAAGCCGACGACTTCGAGCGTGTCGCGATTGAGGATCTGCACCTTCTTGTTGCTTCCGTCCGGCACGTACAGAAACTGCTGCTGCTTGTCTTGAGAGAAGGCGATCCCGAACGTCGTGCCCTCTTCCGCCAGCGTTTTCCGTTCGACGTACCCTTCCTTCACGAACATGCCGTCGAGCCGGAACACCTGGATTCGGTTATTCCTGCGATCGCCGACATAAACCAGGCCATCGCTGGAAATCTGAATCGCATGCACTGTGTTGAACTGCGCTGAGCCGGGGCCGGCAAAGGTGCGGGCGTTCGAGGCGGTATCGTCGGGCTTCTTTCCGTAAGCTCCCCAGTGCCGCTTGTACGCTCCCGTGTCCGCGTCGTAAACGATGACGCGCCGGTTTCCATAGCCGTCCGCAACGAACACTTCGTTGGTCTTCGCATAGACAGCGATCCCGGCCGGCCGGTTCAGGTTCTCCGTGTCATTGCTTCCTCCGCTCTTTCCGTGGTGGCCAATCTGTAGAAGGAATTTTCCGTTCTTCGTGAATTTCAGAATATTCGTGTCCTTGTCGCCGTTGCCTGAGATCCACACGTTGTCCTTGTAGTCGACAAAGATGCCGTGTTCGGTGTCGGGCCATTCGTAGCCGGGACCAGGCCCGCCCCATCCCTGGATCAGATTGCCGGCTGCATCGAATTCCAGGATCGGCGGCGCGGGAACGCAGCAATCGGCCTGCGGCGGATCGAGCGCAGCATACTTATCGTTGTTGTCGAGGCTTCGCGGACGGTTCGCAACCCAGATGTGATCGTGAGAATCGACGAACGTTCCGCCAATTCCGCCGAGCATCCATTGATTCGGAAGCGGCTTCGGCCAGTACGGGTCGAACTCGAACCTCGGCACCCCGCCCGCCGCGAAAACGAACGCCGTAGCAAGCGTCGTGAATGCTATGCACGCGGGTGTCTTCGATTTCATGGGCATCCTCGACCTCTAGCGACTATATATGAAGCGCGCAACGTCAACAACCGCCGCGGAAGACGATCCCGGAACGTTCGGAGAACGGCGTGCCTATAGATCGAGCGTGCCAGATCGCAAGGGGGCCGAACGATATTGCTTAGGATTCTATCCGTGGTGCTCTGGCGGGATAACTCTTCGGATGTTCGGCAATTCTCGTGCAACTGCGTCAAGGACTTCTTTCCGAGGGTAGCCGGGACGAAACCACGACCCGTCTCGGCTGATCCGTACAGATTGAGGTGCGCCTGCTGAATTCAAGTTGCCAGGTCGGAACAGTCGATTTCACCCATGGTGGCTTTGATTGCTGAAATTCCCGTTCTCCAGACGTTTTCTCGCCGAGCGATTCCACCGGCGATCGTCTGGGATTCAGCAGGGTGCCGAAAAAACCCGGCGCATAGG
>CAWEKQ010000054.1:0-46683 GCA_963809655.1 Terriglobia bacterium
AATACGCGGCCAGGCCTTGAGCGGTGGAAGGCAAGCCGCTGGCCGCCGTGAGCGGGATCAGGGAGCCATTCGTTAGATTGATCTGGAAGGCCCCGACAGTGCCGCTGCCTGCCTCGACCACGTAAAGGAAGCTGGCGCCGCCTTCCGCTGCCGTCGCCAGATCGTTTGGCCCGCTGGCAGCCGCCGCGACTTGCCGCGACCAGCGTGACACTGCCTTGCCTCCCCACCGCGTAACTTGAGATGCTGGCGCTTAGGTTATTGGCAACGTATGCGTATTGGCCCGCTGTGGGTTCGAGCGCGATCCAGCAAGCCGCAGTGCCTCCATCGCCTACGTCCGAGCTGATCGGGTCAGGCGACCAGCCACTGACAACGTGAATGACGAGACCGCGCCTCTGGCCGCCCGCAGGGATGCTTGTGGCTGTACCGAAAAGCTCGGTGACCAGCAGGGTTTCATTCTTGTCGAAAGTAAAGCCAAAAAAGGTAGGCAAGGCCGGCCCGGGGGCCTGCATTATTGTGGGGTTGCCGGCCATCCCATTTGCGTCGACCGGAAAGACGTAGATCGTATTGGTCCCTTTGACTGTCACGACCAACTGACTGCCGTCGGGCGTGAACCGAACTTGTGCCGGCGAGCGGGCAAACGAGGGCGGATTCAAGCCGCAGGCGAAATCCGCCGCTGGAGCACCCGTCAATGTTGAAACCTTGCGGCAGTCGCAGCGAGGCAGCTCACACCGGTCGCGGCAGAAGCGGGGCCCGGATCTATTGGCTGCTGTGAGCGCAATCAAGTTCATTTGGCCGGCTCGCGTTCACCCTGAAGCCGGTAATATTCGGCATGATGGCGCAGTTGCCCGGGCCCCCGGCGTTAAGCACGTAGAGCAGATCTCCGTTTTGGCGCGTGTCATGTCTTGACGGTGAGACTGTTGGGAAACAACCCGCCGGAAAAAACACGATCCGCGAACGTCAGCGTGCCGTCGGATGCGACCAGGAACGAGGTGATCGTGCCTAGGGAGCAGTCCTGGTTGTATGTGCCGGCGCCGTTATTTGCACTGGCGCTTTCGGTGTTGACGACGAACAGGAGCTGATGTGCCTCGTCCAGTTGGACGCTTCCTGCCGAGCCCAGCGAGTCAACACCGGCGAGTTGGAGACCGCTCCCGCCACCACCGGTGGCAATCGTCTGGATGGGTGTGGAACTCAGGCTTCCGTTGCTTGCGCGATGGTAAACCAGGATCTGGTTATTCCCGAGGGCGTTGGTCATCGCGTACACTGCCCCGTCTGCCCAGGCGGTACCCGCGCACAACGAGCAGCATAGGACGAACATTGACAATTGGATCGTGGTACGATCCAGGTTCCTGAACACATTTCTGCCTGTCATATTTCCATCCTCCTGAAAGACTTCGAGACCGCCTGCAAAACCCCTAACAGCCCGTGGTAGAAGTGCGAAAACCTTCAGCTGTGGCTGGGAGCTGGAAAAACCAGACCAAAGTGAAAACGAGCCGGAGATGGGCTCGTTTTCTCCTGCTAATTCGTTCCAGCGCGCCGTCCATGCCGTCATCGCGATCTGGACAAGCAAAATCGTATCTGAGAGACCCTGCAGGGTCCTCGGTTTGCCGATTCCTGAAGATTTCCGGACCAGCAGCGCCAGATTGAATCCGACTGCGTGGAACAGAAGCCGCTTGAGAATGTTCTTTTGACCCTTGAGGTGGGTTCGTCTCATGCCGCCGGTTTCGTACATGTGGGCAAAACTTCTTTCGGTCAACTCCGTGCGCAGCTTCTGCAGGTCCTTGCCGCGCCGTCCTCGTCCTCTCATCCGCCGCCGATTCCCGTACACCTGCTTCTGCTCTTTTTCCTTGCCGTCCCAATTGCGGGACCCGCGCTCCGGCTCCGGAATATAGCTGCGCACACCGTCCGCATGCAAATCGACCAGAACTTCATTGCTGTGATAACCCTTGTCGGCCACCAGCTCTTCGATGCTGCGTTCGTTGATCAGAGCCACATTGGACTGAGCTTCCTGTAGTGTGATTCCGATGGTGGTCGTGTCACCCAGATCTGCCGCTTGCAGCGTAATCGCCACTATCGCGCCGCTGGACAGATCGACCGCATGCTCGGCCTTGTGCGCCAGATGCGTGCGCCCATCCTTCATCCTGCAATGCGCGCGGTGGTATCTCCGGGACTCATCCAGTCTTTATTCGAAGCTTTCTTTTTGCGCTTCCGGTCCAGCCTCGCGGCCTGCTCGCGGTCGGTTCCTCAATGCCTTCGGCCTTGGCCAGATCCTTCAAATACTCGTCATAGCCGCGGCCATCGTCGCGCCGTTTGATCGAACGCATCGCGGCGTTGGCTTCCAGCATGGTCGCGTCTACAGCGATGGTCTGCCCTTCCATCAGGCCTTCTTCGCCCAGTACCTTCACGAACCAGCGGAACACCGCTTTGTGCGTTTCCACTGGCATCAGACGGCGCGTCCGCGACATTGTCGAATGATCCGGCGTCGATTCGATAACACTGAAGCCCAGAAAATCCCGCAACGAAAGCGAGTCCGCTACACGCCACGCAATTCCCCGTTCCGAATCGATTCCTTCAAAGTAGCCGAGCAGGAGCATCCGGAAATACACACCCGGAGCCATACTCGGTCGACCCATGACCGGCTTGTAAAAACGCTTGCACAGGTGCTCCAGGCGGTTGCGACCTTGTTCGTCGGCTGGACGTCGTTGACCTTCGTGTAGAACGGGTGACTCGCCGCCTGGGGAATTTCCTGCGCGCTGAAAAACAGCGCGTTCTGCTTCGGCTTGCGCTTGCCCATCGCCATACTGCTTATGACGTCTGAAACATTTCAGAGGTCACATGTTTGGAAGGTAAATCGGACTTTTACCACGCGCTGCTAAACGATTGACCGTTCAGGCGTCGGCGTTGCATCAGCAAAGGTGCTGACGCCGGACAACACCTGCACATAATACGTCTGTTTGTTTAAGTCATGGCCCGTAAGGCGTAATCGAAACGGTTAACTGCGGGCACCAATCGACCGTGCGCCGCGATGATTCCCCCTTTGGGACCTAGCCAAAATAGCTAGCGATATGCGTAGTTATCGTTCTGCTTTCGACCTCCAGCTGATATCCCACTGTTGGCGGACACGGATCGCAATCGATAGTGGGGATGGGCTATAATCGACGGCAATCCGCCGTGGCAAGCCCTCTCGGCCACAATCCCGGCAGGCGGTGACCCTTTGGAAATGAGGTTCACTGCTCCAATTTGTCAGCTATACAGTCGATGGATGATGGACGAACCGGCAAGCGCCTGCTGCGGCGCACCAGCCAGAAAAGAGCTTCGTAGCCAGCCACTGAGTTCAACCCATCGATACGCATGGTGATACAGTGTGAGGTTTAGTCCAATCGACGGGCCGCCTAGCCCGCGGAGTATTGAACGTTTTGTATCGAATTGCCAGGCAAATCTTTCTTTCTTCAATCATTTGCACGTGCATGCACGCGGCCGACATCGTTCTTCCGTCACGCCTTCCGTACGGCCCTGTAGCCATGGAAGAGGAGCCGCTGCCGATTTTTTCGGATCATGCCATTTCGCGGGCGATTTTGGACCCGGAATCGAGCGCGGTCCGCCGCGTCCGGATGCTGGCAGGCTGCAAAGTGGCGCCGCTTCCCGAGATCGAGGACCCCGAAGCCCTGACATTTGAGAACAACGCCGAATCCGTCCCCGCTGACGTCGAGGGCCTCATGCCGGACACGGCTCAGGCGCTGGACGCTTTCCGGGAGATGGTGACCTCCTCAGGCGGGACATTCGAGTTGAAATCCGCTTACCGGCCGCCGGCCTATCAGGCCCATCTCCACGATGTCTGGGTCAAGTGGATGAAGGAGCTTCGCAACAACCGGACCGCCGGCTGCCAGGCGCTGCGCGAGGAAGTAGGCGCCGAATTCAGGCGCCATCAACTGCTCGCCAGACAGCAACCAGTCCCGGCTTCCGACCATGCGCTCGGGCTCGCTTTTGACGCGGCTGTGGCCATGCCCCGTGGTGCGCGCCTGAATCGGAAGCGCGTCACTGTCGATAAGCTCGCGACGCTCGCGGGCATCAGGCGACCGAACAGCCGCCGTGATCCGGTCCACTTCACCTTGCTTCCGCAACATATCGCTGCAGGCGACTAGAGTGTTTTCGTAAAGTGTGAAGCACGGCTTGTGGGAGAGGATGCAATCCTACAGGGGATTGGTAGAGGCTGCTGAAGAAGGCTTCTTACCGCTCCTTTACTGTTTGAATGCGTAGGTAGAGGGAGTTCGGGATCCTCCACAATCGAGGGAGGAGCCCGAAGGTTCCTCAAACCCGATTGTGGAGAAACTACCTATGCGAGTTTATTTTGTCGGACTGGACGTACATAAGCAAGTGATCGCCTTCTGCGTTAAGACAGCAGAGGGTGCAATCGTGAAGGAGGGCAGCATTCCGGCCACGCGAACGGCGCTGAACGAATGGGTAAAGACGCTGCCGGGGCCATGGCATGGCGCGATGGAAGCGACCATATTCAGCCACTGGATTTACGAGCATCTGAAGCCGCATGCCGCAAAGCTCGAGATGGGGCACGCGGCGCGCATGAAAGCAATCTGCGCGGGGAAGAAAAAGAGCGACAAGATCGATGCCCGCACCATTGCGGACCTGCTGCGGTGCAACCTGTTTCCGTCCTGTTTCGTAATTTCGCCGGAATTGGGCGCGTTACGGCAGCAGTTGCGATTCCGGCGCCTGCTGGTGGAAGAAACCGTGATGTTCAAGAACAAGACGGCGGGATTGCTGATGGGGGCCGGGGTGGAATACGATCGGCATAGGGGCAGCGGTTGCCCGCTGACCCCTGCCACACCACCGTGCGTACGGGTCCGTACACGGCGGTTCGAGAAGTTACGCCGTTACTCGTCGACCAGCGAAGGAAGGCCGAGCGATTTGAAGTAGGCATTGGAAAGCCCGACAGAAAGGGCCTTGGCCTTTGCGAGATACCAGGGACCGAGTCCGCTGCCAGCGGTATTGCTGGCCAGCCGCAAACGCACCCCGAGTTCAAGCAGTGCCTCACGACGACGGCGGGGTGTTTTCCACTGCCGCCACATTGCTGCCCTGAGCCGCAACCGAACCCAGCGGGTTAGACCGAGCAACACTTCAGGCGTTTCGCAGAATCCGAAATAGCCGCGCCAACCCCGCATGTACGGAGCCAACGCCTCTATCGTGGTTTTCATGCTGACGCCCTTAGCTCGTCGCGTGATATCCCGGACTCGTCGCTTGAACCGATCCAGTGCCTTCGGCGCGATAACGCGCTTGATCTCCGGACCGGCGCTGAAGCTGAACCCGAGAAACTTCCGTTCCTGCGGTCGCGCCACCGCACTCTTTGCCTCATTCACCTTGAGTCTGAGCTTTTGCGTGATGAATTGCGTAACGCTCTCCATCACCCGTTGCCCCGCCCGTTCGCTGCGAACGTAGAGATTACAATCATCCGCATATCGAACAAAACGATGGCCCCGGCGCTCCAACTCCCGGTCGAGTCCGTCGAGCACGAGATTGCTGAGCAGTGGCGAAAGTGGTCCCCCTTGCGGAGTCCCTTCCACGCTCGGACTGACCAACCCGTTCTCCATCACCCCGGCATTCAGGAATGCCCGAATGAGCTTCAACAGCCGCTTGTCCTCAACCCGTTTGGCGATCTGACCCATCAGTTTGTCGTGATTGACCCGGTCGAAAAATTTCTCCAGATCGAGATCAACGCACCAGCCGTGGCCTTCGGCGATATGCTTCTGCGCCTGCGCCACTGCCTGTTGGGCCGACCGTCCGGGCCGGAACCCGTAGCTGCTTTCAGAGAACGTCGGGTCCCACTGCCGCTGTAGAACCTGCATCACCGCCTGCTGGATTAACCGATCCAGCACCGTCGGGATGCCCAGCTTGCGCACCCCTCCGTCCGGCTTGGGGATTTCCACCCGCCTCACCGGCCTCGGCTCGTAAGTCCCACTCAACAGTTGTTCCCGAATAGCTGGCCAATGCTGTTTCAGATAGTCGGTGATTCCGCCGACGGTCATCCCATCTACGCCCGCGCTACCTTTATTCGCCTTCACCCGCCGCAATGCTTCCTTCAGATTCTCTCGCTCACATACTTCCTCCATCAGTCGATTCGTGCTGGCTGGGCTTTCGGGGTCATTCCTCGTCGAGAGCGATTCAGTCTCTTCCCTTCCCGCTTCGCGGGCTTCACCCGCTGGCGTCGAAGAAAAGTTCAGTTCGGCCTGAATATTCTGCTGCATTTCACTCCTGAGACTCATGTCCTACTTGCCGCTCCTCTCGTTCGGGCCTTCAGCCACCGTTCCCGGCTCGGCCTATCTGTTGACTCCGCCTTTCGGCATTGGAGTGCCTCACTAGCCTTACCGACGACATGGCCTAATATGCCCTCTGCTGACTTCTGCCCTGTGGTCAGGCTGCCTTTCGACAACCTCAGTCGCCATCGCGACACAGAACAGATCTCCTGGGGTAAGCTCAACCGTCTTCTGTGCGCAGCCGCCGGATCTACGCTTCGCATCTTTGATGGATATGGACTTCGCGGTAAGTTGCCCGCTCGTCCGACGCTAACGCCTTGTACCCGGTTCTTGTCCATCGACTCGCACATTTGCTACACGCTTCTTTCGGACCCCGCCTCGCGGCGGTAGCCCTTGCGTTCTCGCTAGCCCTTCACCTCCATCAGGTTGGGCAGAGGACTTTCACCTCCAAACTGCTGAGCATGCCCAGCACACAACGACGCCGTCTGCACGGCAAACGCTATTTCGAGAGCCTGGTGAAGGACAACGAGTGGATCGGCCAGGAACTGCGGCCACTGCTGGAGTTCAATCGCGCCCAGATGACGACCCTGCAGGCCATGGACCGGCGGCTGAAGGGTATGCTGGCGCGTCATCCTGCCCTGGAGGAGCGAGTGAAAGCGTTATGCCGGATTGACGGAGTGGGGACAGTGACGGCGTTGGGCTGGGCACTGGAAGCAGCCACGCCGGAGCGTTTTCCTTCGATCAAACATGCCATGAGTTATTGCGGGCTGACCAGCGCGCTGCGCGAATCGGCCGGCCAGCAGAAGCGCGGGCCGCTTTCCAAACAACGCAACGCGTATCTGCAGAGCGCGCTGATCGAAACTGCGAAACTGGCGCCGATGTACAACGAGAAGCTGAAAGAAGTGCATCGTAAAGCGATTGCAAAAGGCGGACATCGCAATCGGGCGACGCTGGCGGTGGCGCGCAAACTGGTGGCTTATCTGATGGCGGCCGACCGGGCTTTCTTCGCCGGCCAGCGTGAAGCCGCCGGCGAACATATAGAGGCGGCCTGAGCGTGCGTTTTTTCAGGCATGCAGATCTATCCGAGTGAATCAGTTCTCTTGCCGGTGAAGCGGAGGCGAGCTCTTGACCCTGGGCGAGGAAGCATGGTCACTTTATCCTGGATAAGTAGCCCATTTCCTCTTTGCTTCTGGTCCACCAACTCGCTGAGGAATAGCCGGCCAGACTCATCCGGGTGAAGCGCTTCGGCGTTTGACTCGCACAATGGCGCAGCCGTTGTGAACAGGTTCCCTCCAGACCCCGCGGAGCCGCGACTCGGCAAACAGGCTCCTGTTATGCCGCCGTTTTTACTGTTTTGGGGCTGGAGGGTTTAGCTACGACTCCATCTTCCGTGACGTTGTTCCCCCCCCCGGGACACGATCCGGCAAATGAATGTCTGGTGACCGGCCTGTTCCGGATCCCCTTCGGCAAAGATCAAAAAAACTGTTCCGTGCTTGCGCCCAGTTGCTGATTATAGTCTTCCTCACGGAAGCCCTCGGAATTTTGCGTCTTCGCTTGACATTTACCTACCATGAAAGTCGCGGCTCAGAAGAGTCAGGGCATCTCAGGTGGACTGGCGTCCGCGAGGGTGTTCCTTTGCCGAGGCCTCGGCCCCGGGTGGTTCACGGAACGGTTCCACAGGAATGCGCTCGTAACGCACTTCCAGGACCATCAGGTATTCGCTACCGCTCGGGGCTTCGAGAGCAACGCGGTCCCCTGCTGCCGACTTGAGCAACGCGCGCCCCAGAGGCGACACCCAACTGATGTGGTTGCGGTTCAGATCGACCTCGTCGGTTCCCACGATGCTCACCACTCGGTCCGTTCCTGCGGCATTTGCGAATCGGACGGTCGCTCCGAAGAATGCTCGCGTCGCCGCCTGCCCCGCTCTGGGACTTTCCGGGTCCACCACTTCCGCGGCTTCGATTCGCTTCGTGAGAAAACGAATCCGCCCATCGATCTGACGCAGGCGCCGCTTGCCGTACTGATAGTCGGCGTTTTCACTGCGATCTCCGTTGCTCGCAGCCCACGCGACCACCTTCGTCACGGCCGGGCGCTCCCTGGTGAGCAGAAACCGGTGCTCCTCTTTGAGGCGCTGCAGGCCGCTCGGCGTTATGTAGTTCTTGCCTCGCGTCGCGGGATCGTCTGCTTGCGGTTTTCTCGTAAACCCTTTTCGCATAGGAAAGTGGCGGGCGGTAACGTGCTTATTGGGGGGCTAAGCGGCATGGGCGCGCAAATGATCGTACACCGAAAATCTTCGCGGAAGCAACCACAGGCTGGCGCCGACATAAGCTGACCGAGGAGCACGGGCAGCGTTCGTCACCAGCAACTTCGTACAAGTCCGGTTGGGGAAATGGCGAACCCATTTCGGCCCAATCCCAAGCGCCCGGCGTCCGACCGGCGGATAATTGACTCGTGGCAGCCGGAGACGCGCAAAAAGTGTGGTTTCGGGAAATGGTCGAGCAGTTGCGCGATCAATGGCATCCAGACATGCCTTTCGAAACGATGATTTCGTTACGCGACGATCTGGATACGACACTTCAACGAATTCGATCCGAGGGGAATATCGGCTCTCCCGTGTTCAGGTGCCCGCGCTGTGGACACGTCGGCCCCGCGGCGACACCTCACGTTAGTGTTCGTGCGATGATCCTGTCGCTGAAACGATTCGGTATTGCCCCCGCGGACCAAATACATGACCTTGAGAAGCAGTGGGCGGCACACCGGAAGCAGAATGACCTCGATGTGTATGGGCGACAAACGGCCTCGGAGCCCGTTGAGAACTCCCCGTGCACTCACCGGTAGTTGGATTGGGTTCTGAGGGGTGTTCCCGCCAGAAATCGTCCTTGGGCCCATCCTCCGAGATGGAATGAGAAGGCCGGCGCCCGGGGATGCGATACGCTCCCTAATACGCACTCGAGGTGCAAAGGAGACCGGCCATGAAGAAGAGTAGCAGTTCTCGACAGAATCCGAAGCCAGCTGTGAAGACCAAACGCGCGCAACAATCGGTCACGATTGGGATGGATCTGGGAGATAAAACCAGTCGCTATTGCTTACTGAGCGACGAGGGTGAGGTTCTTCGGGAGGGTCAGGTGGCAACCACCATAGCCGGGATGACGGAGACGTTCGGGCGTATTGGGCGGGCCCGGATTGCGATCGAAGTCGGGACCCATTCTCCCTGGGTGAGCCGCCTGCTGGAGAGTTTTGGGCATGAACTTATCGTGGCCAATCCAAGGCAGGTGAAGCTCATCACGGAAAGTAGCCGAAAAGACGATCGGTTAGACGCTCAAACACTGGCACGCCTGGCGCGAATTGATCCCCAGTTGCTTCGACCTATCCAGCACCGAAGCGAGAAGGCACAAGCGGCACTGATGGTCATTCGGGTACGAGCAGCTCTGATTGCGGTGCGAACCAGCCTGGTGAACACGGCACGGGGGCTTGCCAAGGCTATGGGAGAGCGATTGCCAACGTGTGATGCGGATCAGATGGGAGTGCAGCGGGCCGAGTCGCTGACGGCGAAGCTGCGACAGGTACTGGAGCCGCTGCTGAAAGAAGTGGAATCGATAACAGAAAAGATCAAAGACAGTGATCGTGAGATCGAGCAGATCGCCCGGAAAGATTATCCGGAAACGGCACTCCTGCAGCAAGTGGGCGGAGTTGGGCCGCTGATCGCACTGACCTTCGTACTCACTGTCGAGGATAAGAATCGATTCGAGAAGAGCCGGGATATCGGCTGCTATGTGGGGCTGCGGCCGAGGCGCAGCGATTCGGGCCAGAGCCAGCCGCAGTTGCGAATCAGCAAGGAGGGCGATCCCTATCTGCGGACGATGCTTGTGCAGGGAGCGCACTACATCATCAGCCGCCGAGGACCCGATACCGATCTGAAACGATGGGGACTGCACCTGGCTCAAAGTGGCGGCAAACGCGGAAAGAAGAAAGCGGTTGTTGCCGTTGCGCGAAAGCTCGGCATCCTGCTGCATCGGCTGTGGGTAACCGGTGAGGTGTACGAGCCATTGCGAAATCACAATCTACGGATGGCACAGAAGAAAGCAGCCTGAAAGGATTTGAAGCAAATCGCCGAAGTGGCGCGTATTCCGGCCAGGCCCGACATGTTAAACCCTACGCGACTACAGGCGGGCTGTCCGGGCACCGAGTTGCCAACAAAGGTAGTTTCAATCCTCCGGGGGTCCGTGGGAAGTATGACTAGCACATTGACTCCGATTGCAAGGCTCGCGCTTCCGTCCCCAAGACTCTTCTACCAGCGCGCGATTCTAAAGTGCAAGTGGAGTGGCTGCATCACGAGTTCCCGCCACGAGCGCAAGGTCGATTTCCTGATTTGTCAGTGCGCTGGCGATTTCACGCTGTAGATAGCGTAGCGTGATCGCATGAAGTTCTTCATCGTAGGAACTGACGCAATCGCTGGCGATGATCAGAGGCCAGTCGCGTTGATAGGCATCGATTGCAGTGGTTCGGATGCAGGCATGCGTGTTGATCCCTGCCAGCACCAGGGCATCTGGCTGAAGCTCTGCGAGAAGCTCTTCGAGCTTCGTTCCGTAAAAGGCGCTGTATCGCTTTTTCACGATGATCGGATCGGATGGTGCCACTGGTAATCCCTTCGCGATCTGACAACCGGGCGTGCCCTTGATCGTGATGTGTATGCCCTTTAACCTCATTTCGAGGAAAGCATCGCGCAGGTCTGGCTCAAACTCTTGACGTACCCAAACTACCGGGCGTCCATGAGTGCGCATGGACGCGACTAGATCGCACGTTGAACGAAGGAGACGTTCGCGGGTAGCTACGGGCCACCTGTCGAGGAAGTCATTCTGCATGTCTACGACAAGGAGCAATGGCCGGATCATTCGTAAATGATACCCACGATCAACGGCGTAGTGCGGAGTTTGGCTCATCCTGATGGCACCGGCCAAGGAGGCCGTGGCCTATGTCGCAATCGCGAAAAAGAAAACGTCCGCCGAAGCACAACCTGGCTCTTCCGGATCTGGAGCAGTCCAAAGCAGCAGTGCTGAACAGCCTCACCTCGAAAAGCGGGCAACGAAGTTACGACCGCGCCATTACCGATTTTGTTGAGTGGTACTGCTCGGAGCCACGACTCTCGTTCAATCGCACCGTCGTTCTGCGGTACCGGATTTTTCTCGAGCAGAAGCGCTATGCTCCGACCACGATCAATCTACGGCTCGCAGCCGTAAGGCGGGTTGCATTCGAAGCCGCGGACTCGGGGCTGCTCAGCCCTGAACTGGCCGCCGGCATTCGGAGAGTGAAGGGCGTGCGCCGGATTGGCGTTCGCCTTGGGAACTGGTTGACCGTAGAACAAGGAAAGCGGCTGCTGGGGAATGTAGAAAAAGAGTCATTGCGGGGTATAAGGAACTACGCGATTCTCGCTATTTTGATCGGATGTGGACTGCGACGCGGCGAGCTACTTTCTTTGCGTGTCGATTCGATTCAATCGCGCGAAGAGCGCTGGGTTATCGCCGACCTGCTGGGCAAGGCCGGCCACATCCGAACCGTCCCGGTACCTGCATGGGTGAGAACTGGGGTTGAGAAATGGATGGAGGCGAGCGGAATCACCAACGGCGCGCTGTTCCGATCGATTGACAGGAGGGGCAGGGTATGGGGAACCGGTATGACACCGAAAGTGCTTTGGGAAATTGTGAAAGCGGCCGCGGCGCGAGCCGATATTCCAAAACTTGCTCCACACGATCTGCGGCGCACCTGCGCGCGGCTGTGCCACCTTGCTGGCGGCGAACTGGACCAGATTCAATTCCTGCTCGGACACGTCTCCATCCAGACGACCGAGCAGTATCTTGGTTGCAAGCAGAAGCTGCGTTACGCCGTCAACGACAAGATGGGAATCGAGCCTTGAGGGCACACGCGCCGCCTCCCGGGGGCGGCTAACCCGCCCCTTCGCGACTACTCGCGGGTATGGCGAGCGCTGGCCGCCCCCGTCGTCAATTAGCGTCTAGCCGACTTTTCGCTCCTCTGATTTCGCTGACTGCGTTTCGCGGGGCGAATAAGGCGGGATGGGACACTTCCCAGAACGGGACAATGAGACCATGGCGCTTTCGATTCCAGCGACGACGCAGGCGGTTCTCGATCCTCTTGAGAACGGCCGTGCGCCCACGATGGACCATGAAGTCGCGGATAGACTCTCTGGGCTGCATAGGGGCCGAGGAGCTTACAGAAGCCGAGCGAAAAGGAGCCCAGAGGCCACTCCGTTTTCATTTCATGCCCGCTAGAGAGAGTCCGTGGGGAACGCATTATGGCCCGGTTGCGAGCTTCACTGAAGCCGATGGCTCAGCCAGTTGTGCGCCTGATCTCGGTTAGGTAGATGAAGAAATCATCGAATACTGGGAACACCGGTCCTCGGACACTCAACATCCTGTGGCGTGGATTGTGATTTGGAGATCGCGATGTTCCAAAAAGCGCCAATCACCGTGCCCGCGAGCGGGACATCATCCAGATGCTGCTCGTATCGTCCGTCAAGATCACGGCAATCTGCCCACCCGCAGCTGACCACAATCGAAGCGGTTGCATTGGGCGTTCGTGAAAATGCTGGACTGCGAATGACCCGCCCATAGGCTGATGGGAGCCAGGGTCGATCCGCCGGGCCCATAGGCAAATGTGTCCATCGCGGCTCGAAGTGAAGTAAAGCATCTTGCCGTCGGGCGACCAGATCCCCGCGTCCTGAATAGCATCCTCTTCCGAAAACTTGATCCAGGAGCTTTCGGGAGTGGGCAGCGGGCCATCGATTGGCGCGATCATGATCCACTCCCGATTTGGTTGCACTCGAGCGGTAAAACTGACCCAACGATTGTCAGGAGAGAAATGCGCCAGCAGCAAGCTATAGGTTGGGTGAGCCAGCAAGGTGGTCTGTTGACGGGAGGCAACATCCAAAACAGTCACTCTATAAGGGCTACCTACAACCGTTAGAAGCTTTTTCTCGTCGCGCGACCAGCCCGTTGGCATTACGCAGCCGTCGCAAAGCTTTTCGGGAACACCTCCCGGACCGGCGACATAGAGGATTCGCTTGTCCTCCTCATAGCTGGAATATGCGACACGGTCTCCGGAAGGAGCGATGACGGGATAGCGCTCCACGAACGAGGATGGGGCCAACCGGGTCTCCCTACCGGTCGCAGTGTCCCACACCCAGACATTCATCCCGCCAGGTTCGAGTAAACTGAACGCAACGCGCCGCCCGTCGGCCGAGAGGGACGCACCCTCTCTATAAGCTGAAGGTTGTTGCGTTAATTGGATAGCCGATGCGGTTCGCTTCCCGAGATCCAGGTTAAAGGGCATAGACCAGACATGCCCAGCAAACGTCTTTCTGGCGAAAACGAACGTTTCGCTCGACCCACAAGCTCCGTTCGCCTCATTGGCGGAGCCCGCCGTTAGCCTCTGAATTGCTCCGAATTTTCCCTCCGGCGAGATTTCTGCTGACCAGAGGTTCCGGGAATCGCCGCTGCGAGCGGAAAAGATAATGCGCTCCGGCGTTTCAAGCCAACAAGCGGGATCGGGAAGAGTCAGCGTATTTTTGATCTTGATCCCGGGATAATCGTCATTGCTGGGAGCCTCCAGTCCCGCCGCCTGAAGCGCATCACGCATTCCGGTAGCGTGGGCATCTCCGTTTGTCGATATTGTCCACCAATCGAGCGAGGAAGTCTGCCAGAGCTTGCCCGAGGCGTATCCGATTACGAGGAGACGCCGCCCGTCAGGCGACCAAATCGGACGGCGAGCAGTGGTTAACCGAGCTCCCACTCTGAGTGGCCGGCCTCCAACGGACGGCATCACCCATACAGTGCCGTTACCTGGAATTGATGGGAGCATGCCGTTAACACCAATCCAGAAAGCCACTCTCGTCCCGTCGGGAGAATATTTAGGATTGAGTCCTTCGTGCGCTAACAGCCTGGGTTCGCCGCCGAGAGCTGCAATCTCAAAGATGCCACCGCCTTCGCGCTCGGAACGAAACACGATTTTGTTGCCTTCGGGCGAGAAATCGGGTGCGGTATTGCCTGCCCCGTCGAAGGTCAACCGAATCGGCCGGCCGTCGTCGATCTGTTTGACGTACAAATCGCGCGCGCCATTCTTTTGGATGGAGTACGCGAGGAGTTTGCCGTCGCGCGATATGGCTGGCGAATCCGAGAAATCTCCATCCGGCGTGAGCCGGGTGAACCGCCACTGATTTGCGGTGGCGGGCAGCGTCCAGAACCGCTGGATTACAACTAATGCGACGATAATAGAGGCCGCCCAGGCGAGCCCCCACCAAAGCCGCTTTGCCGGAACGCCCGGGTTGGCGGCTCGCGGAACGTCCGAGACAGCAAGCGGCGTCGGTGGAGACGGAATCTCGGGCGGAGTCGCCCCTTCCAAGACCCCGATGAATCTGTAGCCGCGGCCGGGTATGGTCTCGATGTAACGCGGGTTTTCGGCTGAATCGTTAAGCGCTCTCCGCAGTTTATTCACGGCGGCGTGCAAGCCGTGTTCAAAATCGACAAATGTCCCCTCGTTCCAGATGTGCCCGCGTAATTGCTCGCGTGTGACGATCTCGCCAGGATTTGCAAGCAGTACCAGCAGAATCTGGAACGGCTGACCGGATAGCCGGACACGGTAGCCGCTCTTGCGCAGGTCGCCGGATGAAGCATTCACCTCGAACGGTCCGAAGGCCAGGCGAGCCGTGGGCTGAGGTTGGGGTTGTGTTGGCATTGATGTTAGCCGGATGCAGAAGTCTACCACGCTCTTCGGGGGCCGATGAGGTGATCCGCCAGGTCCTATGTCTTCAATTACTTAGGTGATGAGGCGCATCCGATGTCGAAATGATAGGCAGGACATGGTAAACGGAAGTGCTTTCCGTTTCTAATGCTGTGGTAAGAGCGTCTTGACTCCCTTTTGTCATAACGCTTCCCAATTAAAAGAAAAATAAATCTCTCGAAATGGAGAAGTCTATGGATACACAGGAGACCACCATGCAACGCACCGCCATCGCAAAGTCTTTCGCAATCGCCGTAATCACCGCACTTGCCCTGGGCATAGCGCCCGCGGCAAAGGCCGACAACAAAGGATGCTCCAACGCAACGCTGAAAGGCACCTTCGCACATACAGCCAGCGGCTTCGAAATCGCCCCGCCAGCCATTGCCGGACCGCTCGCCGGTGTGGGTACGGATACGTTCGATGGAAAAGGCGGGGTTGTAGCCTCGGCAACCATAAGCCTAAACGGCAACATAGTCTCGGTGACTGGAACGGGCACGTACACAGTGAATCCCGATTGCACCGGTACTTACAAAATCCCGGGTACAACCCTGACCTTCGTGATCGCCAACGACGGAAACGAAATCCATGCCATATGCATCGACCCGGGCGTAGTCCTCAGTCACACCTTCCGGCGGCAATTTCCCGCGGGAGACTGGAGAGAGTGACCGCTCCCGGCCTTTCGGGCGGTCCCGATGTCCACAGGCCGGGGGAACATGCTACATCGCGGGCGACGGTCCGGCTGGAATGATGCCGGGAATCCGCTCGCCCGCATCGAAATAAAAAGTTCCGGTTCGAATTGGCCGGCACCACATACCATAGCGCGGTTTGTCGCCGAGTTTTTAGCTGAAGTTCAGCACCACCGCGATCTTCCAGAACACCAGCGGAACCGTCGTTTCCAGAATGCGACTGGTAAGCCTGCGTTCACCGAGACGGTCCGGCCGGTGTGGGGCGACGCTTCTGATGCTCCCGTCTTCTTTGCGGCTACGGCGATGTTTACGAGCGATTTCCGGAGTGGCCAAAACGACGAACAGCAAGACGATCTGCGGTAGGTAAAGAGGAATTGCTGATGATTTGTCCTGCTTATGGGCCTGCTGCGGTCCGGCTTGCCAATTAATACCACGCGCGACATCCACAGTTTCGAGAAGTGCAGGGAGGACCGGGGAAAATGCTGCGTGGATAGGGGGAGGATCTATAAAGAAAAAATTAGTTTCCGGACTATTCATACTCGTGACAGGCCTTTCTGTTTCGGCCCGCGCCCAACAACACAGAGGGCGACGGAAAGTTAATGTCCGTGTACCTCTGGAAGGACGCCATGGCGCGGTGGGTGCCTTGCTCCGATCGGGGAATGGCTCCGCCCGGCGGGATGATTTCAGCCCGCGTTCTGGGCTTTAAACCGCTTAACGCAGCCCGGAAGAACTTCGACCATGGCATGCGCGCGATGAATCAGGGCTTGAACGCTAAGGCGCTCGAATACTTCAGCGAGACGATTCGCATGGACCGAGGCTACGTGGAACCACACGTATAGACTGCGTTACTCCACGCGCTGGCTGGCCAGCCCGAACTCGCACTGGAAAGCTTCTTAAGAGCATTGGCGCTCGACCCCGATGCCGACTACGTTCAGTTCAACGTGGCCGTCACCCTAGTCAAATTGCACCGGCCGGCGGAAGCCGAACTACACGCACGCCGGGTCGTACACCGGAAGCCTTCGTTCGTCGACGGTCATTACGTGCTCGGCTTGGCGTTGGTCATGCAGGACAAACTTACACGGGAGGCGGTCGAATCTCTACGCCCTGCGGCGGAATGGAACAGCGAGGCGCGCGAGGTGTTGGCATGGGTTGAATGGAAGGTCTCCGCAGCGCGCGTTTCCGGCCCTTAAGGACAGACGGAAGATGAACCACTCTCACCAGAACAAAATTGTGCCGCTATTGCAGTTTGCAAAGCGGGGAGGGCCAAAGTATCGGACGAGTTCCCTTGCGGCGGGGCGCGAGGTTAGCCATGTCCCGCAAAACGGCTACCGGAACGTGTGTACGGCGAGAAACGCAATCCCTGACCAGCATTTATGCGTTGGTCGCAAGTCAGGCAGGGCTCTTCGGTATCAAGCTGCCGGAAAACGCCCATTGCGACATCTGGCGGCCGCAAACCCGCGACTGACGGCGAAGTGGCGATCCAGAAAACCTAACGTCCCGGTTGCGGGCAAACTCGCCACTTCGCGACTTGGAGACAACGTCGCGCCAGATCGCGCTCCTATTGGAGCCGTTGTGGAGAGTTCGTCGAGACAGGCCCAAACGCTTCGAGATTGAGCGCGCAAAAGCGAGCGTCAGCTTGGGAACTGGCTTGGCAGTAAAGAAGCCACGAAAGCCTTGTTGCAGACCGACTCAGCAGGTTGATCAAGGCATCCCGCGCGACCTTCGGCTCGGTCCCCCATATAAAGCGCTCCGGTCGCGCCTGCTGGGAAGCCTGCTCCGTTGGGAAAGCGACGGTCTCAAGGTTGGTGCCGGTGGCCGCGAGGACGGCGACGCCGAACGCCCGAAGATGCTCCAACAGGGTGCGCTCCTCGCTGGGGATGTAAATCTGGGCGTCAAGCAAACTGCGGGCCGGGACCAAGGCCCCGTGGTCGTCGTGAACCTGGAGCGGCACAATGTGATAACCCCACTTCGAGGTCAGTATTTGAAAACGTGTGCCCGTGGTCTGCTGGTGATAGGCCTCAAGAGTTTTGTTCAGAGCTACACCTAGGTCTGGCTCCGATTCCGCTTCCGGCGGCATCAAGAATGCCTGCTCTTTCGGATAAAGATAGCCCTTCCTGCCGGACTTTCCGGTAATCTTGTGCAGGTCTCCACTCCAAGTCAGGAGGGGCTCCTCATAGGTAACGATCTTGCCACGCCATTCCTGAAATTGAACGCTCACATCCGCCAGCGGCCGAGGCGAGACCAGCGGTGCTCGCGCGGGGGCGGCAGGCTGAGCAGGTGAGCCCGTCCAGCTCAGGAGAACGAGTGCCACGACGGCGATTAACCTACTTCTGTTGGGCACCGAATCGCCTCGATTCACGTACGGTCCTGAGCTTAGCACTGCGACTTGCGGTGCGCCCCCTTGCTCCGTCTTTGTCCAGAACGGGGTTCGAGGAAGTTACTCCCGTGACCGTCGACTTCCGGTCAAGTTGACGGGAAACGCGCATATCGGACATCTGGATCTGACTACCCAATACCGCGCCTGACGGCGCTACCGGAAAGTGGCGGCGGGCGCGACCGAGCGCCGTCACTCACGGCGGAGTAGCGATCCAGAACACTCCGGCGGTGTCGCCGGGCAAACTCGCCACTTCGCGACCAGGCAGGATCAGATGTTCGAGACGCCGGATTCGAGAACCGAAGCCGGGCCAGAGTCCCCAGATGCTGACCAACCGTCAAAGTGATTCGTTGAAACGGTGCGGCCAATCCTGAGAACACCCCGGGCATCTGCAACAGACTCTTGCAATAGGGCCAACGCCAGCAACGGTCGCGGTGTCCGGCCCGTTTTGCCCTTCATTTTTGCGATTGACATTTCCAACCCGCCGGACCCAACGTTTACGGACCTTTCAGCAATGATGCAAAGCTTACCGATGCTGTTGAAAAAGTCGCTTTCTACCCGCCGCTCACTTTCGGTTTGAAAAATGACGCGATTAAGCGCGATATAACCGTTCGCTGTCTGCCGGGTATACATCTCGGATCCCCTCTCAGGTACCGTTTGACGCGGAAGTCAGACTCTTTCAACAGCATCTACCCTCTGTGGGACAGGCGGATCACGGAGCCGTCGCGGCAATGTCGCTGGGGATGAGACAATGAAAGTGTTTTTTTACTGAGCGGCCTCTTCTTCAAATTGGCCCGCCTCTCTCTGCCGGGAACGAGAGAGGCAAACCGAGGACGATGTTTCCGTTGCCAACCAAGAGTACTCCTTGCAGCGAACGCAACCGTTTGCAACGTCTTCTGTCCGAGGCCATCGGAAAGATATCTCGCGTTGACACGGCGGATTTGCAACAACTCACAGAAGCACGGGCTGGGCAACGAACCGCGGAGCGTAACTTGCGAGAGCATATCAAGGAACACGGGTGCAAGGTTAGAATCTTTGGTTAGTTCGCTGTGACGTTTCCATCGGTTGCGCAATGGACCCTATTTGCGACCGTCCATTTCGTTCTCCACCGCGATTTAGTTCCATCCGCCGGGTCCAATCCCACCGTCTTGAGGCGGTCAGCTTTCAGCGTCCCGTTCCACACCTTCGACAACGGGACACGCCCGACTGTCTCGCCAATCCTCTGTCGAGGCGCGGAACCGGCGCACGAATAGTTGGGGCTTAGGTTTTGCTGCGTATGCCGAGATTTGAAGTGGGTACAGCTGGAACAAACTCTCCAGCGGCTTCAGCCGTGCCCTGCGACTTTCAGTCGCCGCGGATTCTACCGGCTTTTGAGCCGGTAGTCGTTTAAACAGGCGGGAATGATTCGCCGTTTGTGCGGTCAGTTCATCTCCACATTCAACGCCGCTATGCTGGAGAGGTCATCGATTAACATCATATGATATGGTGCTGATTGCCGGAGTTCTCATTTCTTGCGCGGCCCTTTTTGCTCGGGAGTCGCCGGTTACTCCGGCGTTTGAAGTTGCATCGAACAAGTCTAGTCCCGAACCTCAATCAACAGAGGAATAGAGTCGCTAAGCTCGAAGTTCCAGGCCCGAACATTGCGACGAGGGACGTCATTGCGGTGCGCCACAAAGGGCATGGTTCGTGCAGGCCTAGAAGCGACCACAAATTTGGAAGTCTCGCACCCGAGACTAAGTGCAAGTCTACGCCTGAGATCTCTTGGGAAATAAGTCCCGGATTAAGACCCCGAGTTTCATGAATTCGTCGTACCCGGAAGGTTTGCGGAAGTAGACGTTCGTTCCCGGGATGAGGACGGTCATTCTTCGATCCTCCAAAGCATCTGACGTTGAAGCGACAATGACAGTCGCTTTCCAGCAGCGGCGGCTCTGGCGTAAGTGCTGCAGCACCTGATTTCCCTGGATCTTCGGTAAGTTGATGTCGAGGATTACCACTCCGGGGCAAGGCGCGGAGTGGTCGGTATCGGCGGAATCGAAGAAGCGGATCGCGTCTTCCCCGTTATTGATAACGTGGACATGCGCCGGGATTCCTGAGATTTTGATTGCGTCTCGTATCAGAAAAACATCCGCAGGATTGTCGTCCACGACGAGGATATGCGAGTTATCCGCCGACGTCGCGGGAGTCAGGGATAGTGAACCGGAAAGTCGATCCTCTACCGGGTTCGGATTCGACCCAGATTCGTCCTCGATACCGCTCAACAATTCGTTGACAGATAGCCAAGCCAATGCCGGTCCCGGAGTAGGCGTCGCTCGTGTGCAAACGTTTGAAGAGGCCAAAAACTGTCTCCCTGTATTCTGGAGCAATTCCGATGCCATTGTCACTAACGGAAAAGATACATTCCTGGCCGGAACGTTCCGCCGTGATATGAACAGCGGGATTTCGGTCTGGGGTGCGATACTTGACCGCGTTTCCGATGAGATTCTGAAGCAGTTGTTGAAGATGCGAGCGATGAATTTGCACCAGGGGCAATTGATCCGAGGTCACGCAGGCGGTATTTTCCTTAATGGTGCTGGAGAGACTATCGAGCGTCTCGGCGAGGACCTCATTGGCGTCCGTGGTTTCCCCCCTCGGGTCAATTCGGGATACCTGGGAGTAGGTAAGAAGATCTGTAACCAGAGCTTCCATCCGAGTTGCTCCTGTCCGGAGGAAGCCGAGGAATTCCTTTGCCTCCGCGTCTAGCTTGTGGCTATAACGTCTGTCGAGAAGCTCGCTATATATCTTGACGTTTCGCAAAGGCTCCTGCAAATCGTGACTCGCGGAAAAGGCGAATTGCTCAAGATCCAGGTTGGCCCGGCGAATTTCGGCTTCGATTCGTTTCTGCTGAGTGATGTCGCGGGCGATTTTGGACGCGCCGCTAATCTCGCCATGAGCGTCTCTAATAGGCGAAATAGTCAGCGAGATATCGAGCAGGGAGCCATCCTTCCTCCGACGGATGGTTTCGAAATGATCCACGCGCTCGCCCTTCTTCAAGCGGGCGATAATCTCGGGCTCTTCGCTGAGACGATCTGATGGGATGAGCGTCGTGACCGGTTTGCCGACAATCTCATCGGCAGTGTAGCCGAATAGCCGCTCCGCGCTTTTGTTCCAGCTCGTGATGGTGCCGTCCAGATTCTTGCTGATGATGGCGTCATCGGACGAATCGACGATAGCTGCAAGCAGGCGGCTAATACGCTCGGCGTAGTGGTGCTCGGTGACGTCGCGGGCAACTTTGGATGCGCCGATAATCCGGCCCTGAGTGTCCCTGACAGGCGAAATGGTCAGCGAGATATCGAGCAGGGAGGAGTCCTTCCTCTGGCGGATGGTTTCAAAATGATCTACGCGTTCGCCCCTCTTCAAGCGGGTGATAATCTCGGGCTCTTCGTTGAGACGATCTGATGGAATGAGCATCGTCACTGGTTTTCCGACAATCTCGTCGGCGGTGTAGCCGAAGATTCGCTCCGCGCTTTTGTTCCAGCTTGTAATGATGCCGTTCAGATTTTTGCTTATGATCGCGTCGTCGGACGAATCGACGATGGCACTCAGAAGCTGGCCCGCTCGCTGCTCGTCAAGTTGAGCGTTTTTCCGCGCCGTAATATCGACCAGCATATTGATGCCGCCCGTTATGGTGCCGTCGTGGTCGCGCAGGACGCCGGGAAAGGGAGTAAACCAAAATCGCGAGCCGTCGGGCCGCTCGGCGATACATTCGATTCCGCTGGCTACTTCTCCGCCCTTAAGTGCCACGGCCATGGGGCATTTGGTATGAGGCAGGGGCGTGCCGTCGGCCGCAAAGATTTTCCATGTGACGCACCATTGGTCGACGCCAATTTCCGGTTTGCGTCCGGAAAGCCTCTCGGCGGCGGCGTTGAAATAAGTCAGTCGTCCTTCCGCGTCTGTAATGTAGATAGCAACGGGAAGAGCATCGAGTATTTCACCCCAGTCGTTACTGCTTCCACGGAGCAATGAAATGGCCTTCAGCTCTTTCGCCGTCACAGTTTGCCCCTGCCGGATTCCGTAGTCGTTTCCGCCGGCCTGCGGGGTCGATGATCCGGTTCGAACAAAGCTGCGACGATTGAGCCAAGCTCCATGAATTCGTCGAGGGTGGAGGGTTTTGGGAAATAAACCATTGTGGGCATACCAGCCGCGGCCGTCGCGCCCATGCGGGTTTCGAGTGCCGTCATCATGATGACGGGGGTCCGCGCGTAATGCTTTGTCGCGCGAAGGCACGTGAGTATTTCCTCGCCGCCATGTTTGGGAAGGTGCATGTCAAGGATAAACAAATCAACTCGCGACTCATCGGAGTTGATCAGCTTCAACGCTTGCTCCCCGTCCCGAACCGGTTGAATGACACAGTGTACGCGGTGCGATTTGAGGGCTTCACGGACTAGCCAGAGGTCCGCCGGATTATCTTCGACGACCATGATCGTATTGTGGACTTCCGGATTCATGACTGTTCGGTGGGGGCTCTGAAAGCTTTCCAGACGGCTGCGCGCGGCTATAACCATTGCGCGTCCAATGTTCGTGCACTCGCCGACTCGCTCCCAAGTGCTCCGGAAACGGTTCGACTAACGTCCTAACGATACCACCGTCGGAAATGTTCCTGCTTTGCCATCGCCAGAGCGGACATATGCCCACGTTAGTGCGGAATGTGGGGAACATCTCTCTTAGGGTTCACTCCGATAATCCGTGCGGTCACGTAAAGTTGGACTAGTTCGCGATTCGTGTGGAGCGGTGGTCATAACCGACGTTCTGGGAGGCTGATCTGCACTGGGACGTGTAACGCGCGTTGCTGATATTTGCCGGTTAGCTCGTCCCTGACGGCGAAGTGGCGATCTGGAATTTTCAGGGTACCCCGATGCCGCAAACTCGGCACTTTGCGCTTCTGGCGATCTCAAACCCATTTGACAACCTTCAGAACTCCGGCCAAACTTGCGACTGGCGAATGGTCATCCCCGAACAGCTGATTGAAAATTGCCATAAGGTCCCCGAACGCCGTTACTGGCTCCACAACTTACCGACGCTCTTGCAGCAGTTGACGGACCGCTGGTCTCTGCACGTTGGTGCGCCGTTTGATCATGCCAACGTAACCTGCTCATGGGTAGCTCCCGTGGTTCGCGCCAACGGGAAGGCGGCCGTCTTAAAGCTCGGGATGCCGCACATGGAAGGCGCCGGTGAAATTCAGGGGCTTCGCTTCTGGAATGGAGACCCAACAGTACAATTGCTTGACGCAGATGATGAATCCGGCGCCATGCTGCTGGAACGCTGCCAGCCGGGTGACATGCTTCGTTCCGAGCCGGAGGCGAAGTGGGATCTGGTCATCGCAACTCTGCTGAAGCGTCTCTGGCGAAGACCCGGGAACTATGGCTTGCTCCGCTTCCGACACCTGTCCGTCATGTTGGAAAGCTGGAGTCACGAAACTCTGGCGCAGGCTCAACACTGGCCCGATGCCGGTTTGGTGAGACATGGCTTGCAACTATTTCAAGAGCTTTCCACGCCATCACCTGAAGATAGACTGCTCGCTACTGACCTTCACGCTGCAAATGTCTTGCGTTCGGAACGGGAACCGTGGCTGGTCATCGATCCCAAACCCTTCATCGGGGACGCGGCCTTTGATCTCGTCCAACATCTTCACAATTGCGAAACGCGGCTTCATGCCGACCCAGTCAGCCTGGTCAAGCGCATGGCGGACCTTGCCGAGGTTGATTACGAGCGCGTCGCACTTTGGACCTTTGCCCGTGCCGCCGCCGATCCACGTCCGTCCTGGGACAATCCAATGTGGATGGACATCGCCAAAGCGCTGGATCACTAACGATCGACGGCGTAGTGGCGATCAACGAATATTTGACCGGCTCAGGTTGGGCAAACTCGCCACTTCGCGACTACACGCGGGCGATCACGAGTTGTGCCGATTCCAGGTCAAATCGGATTCGGGTATAAGGTCAGGCGTACGTGGGAAGACCCGTGCCTCGGTATTACGGCGTATCATGAGACTGACGATGCGCCGCGTCGCACTGTTTATCCTGTTGCCGGTCGCCTTGCTCGCGCAATTCGGCGCGGTGTCGGCATTCGATGTAGCATCGGTCAAACCAAGCAGGATGCTGGGCCCGAGGGATACGATAGTAAATCCGAACGGGATCTCCTACTCGAATGTGACTGTGATCGATTGCGTTGCGGCTGCCTGGAATGTCAAACCGTCTCAGATCTCGGGCGGCCCGGACTGGCTGCGGTCCTATAGGTATGATGTCTCTGCGAAAACGACGGGCAACACAGACACGGACCACCTGATGGCGATGCTCCAGATGCTCCTGGCGGATCGATTTAAGCTGATGACGCACCGCGAAACCAAGGATCGCGCTGTGTATCTGCTAACAGTAGTTCAGAACGGACCAAAGTTTCACGAAGCTGACACCGGAACCGAATCGGCGCTTGTTGATGGCGGGATCGCGTTCAGAAAAATATCAATGCCGGCGTTTGCCGACTATCTTGCCGGTTTGACTGTTATCGACCGGCCTGTCCTCGACAGGACCGGTCTTAAGGGAAGCTTTAATTTCACGCTGAGATTGTTCGAAGAGCACCCTGGAATGAGCGGATTCGATAAGAAATTCGCGATGCGGGATGCGGAGCATGTATTTACCGATTTGCAACAGCAGCTCGGGCTCAAGCTGGAACCATCAAGAGCGCCGGTGGAGATACTCGTTATTAACAGCGTGGAGCGACCCTCTGAAAATTGACGATCTGGCGTTCCATTTCTTTTTTCGTAAACGGTAAAGTCGCCGTCCATACCCTGCTGGGATACCCGGCAATGGGCAGGCAACATTAAGAGCTGATATACGATCTGATTCCCAGACCCCGCTGTAACGGCGTAGTGGCGATCAACGAATATTTGACCGGCTCAGGTTGGGCAAACTCGCCACTTCGCGACCAGGCAGGAATTATCGTCCAGCACCCGCTCCGTTGCTGAAACAGCGTCAAGCCTTATTCGACGAGCGGGATCTGCCTGCGATTCCGTCCCGCGCCCGCGGACTATGCCCAGTCAAGGGATTTGGTAGATGCGCAGTTCGTCGCCGAGCGCCTCCGCAACATAGTTCCCTGAAGGGGAAATGGCGACGGCCTGAGCTAAGACGCCTTTGACTGGCCCCCAGGCGGCCACTTCGGTTCCCGAGCGAAAATCCCAAACCACGCGGCCGCCGTAGCCGTTGAGGCTCGATAGAACCATGCGGGAGGCCCGTGTGCTGGCACCGGCGGGCGCGCCTCCATCGACACCACGAAACTCGGCAATCGTCTTTCCAGTATCGACATCCCAGCACACCGGATTGTTTTTGAATGCGCCAGGCCGCGCTGCCTCGCATAGAGTCCTGCCGTTCTCGGCGAAATACGCTTGAGGGGCTGCGAAGGTGTCGAGGTCGCAAATGCCGGACCCCTCGTCGTAGCAAGGTGGACCCGAGACAGTAGTCTGATTCTGATTCTTCACGGACTGAACGACTTTCCCGCTCGTATAGTCGACGATCAGAGTTTTTGCCCCTTCCGAGTCCGGGAACATGGCGAGAACGCCCTGTTCGGAATCGATCGCGGCGAACTGTCCGTGCCTCGGCGCGCGCCACGCTGTTACAGCGGACGTCCGAATATCGATGGTGTCGAACTCCGCAAGTCTCCCGTTTGCTTTGAAGTGCCACGTGAGGAGGCGCCCCGGCGCGATGAATCCGAGAAGCGGCCCTGACTGTGGCCCCGTCCACACCAGTTCGCCGCGGAGGTTATAGATCCTGGGAGCACCGTGTCCTCTTCCGCGACTGGCGTCGACAACCACGGATGCCGAGTCCGGAGACCACAGGATAGTGTCCTGCGCGCCTGATTTGATTTCAACTTTCCGGCCGTTGGCCGGGCGCAGCGGCAGGAGAATAGCGGTATCAGCAATCCGGGTAACGCCCGCCTGCACCGCATGTGCGCGTAGCGCCACGCTCATCCATTGCTCGTCCGGAGAAAAGGCAAAAGAGGCCACGTTATAGGAGAAACCAGCGCGGAGTTGCGGGAGCCCAGGATCGGAGTTAGCCCGGCAAATATCGATGAGCTTCGGGGGCGGGGCCTGCAGGGGAGGCGCGGCCAGAGCCAGGCCGGAACCGATCATGATCAGTATCGCAATCCTGCGTGTCATAACGACTCCAATATTCGCTCTGCTCTCAGCCTATATCCTCCGGTGCGGCCCGGGAATACTCGCTCGGTGCTATTTTTCACCGCACTGGATGGGTATTTGATCACCATGGAGCGGGCGTGTCGCTCCTCAACTACGGCTTTCAAATAAATCCAGCATTGAACCCCGGCCATTCATCCTCACTTCTCCCTGACCGGCGAAGTGGCGATCTGGAAACCTCTGTCGGCCAAACTCACCACTTCCCGACCAGGCAGGGGTAATCGCAACCGGCGAACGAAGGGGGCAATCGACTTCCGGGTACGATTCACAAGAGCGAGTGGGCCGCCGACGAGTGACAGATACCGGCTTGTCGATTTAAAATGATCGCCAGGGCTGATGTATTCACGAATGACCCGTCGCAACGCCTTTCTCAGTTCGCTGATCCTCTTCGCTCGAAAGGTCCTCGGGCAGAAGCAGACGCCGCCCAATGTAGACGAAACCTGGAAAGTGGAAATCGCCCGGGGTATCGCATTTTACAAAACGGGGCAATATACGAACTCGATCGACGCTTTTAGTCGCGCCACGGCGCTCAATCCTAACGATCCGATTCCGCATCTCTATCTGGGCCTCGCATGGCAGCAGCAGTTCATTCCCAACGGCAATCAGCAGGCGAGCGCCGCCCACGCTCACGATGAGTTTGAGCGGGCCATCGCTCTGGACACGTCGGCCTGGCCGCCGCGCATATTCATGGCGAGGCTGGAGCGTGATCTCGGAAATTTCAGCGAAGCACGAAGGTGGTACGAAGAGGCGCTACGTCTCGATCCCTCAGAGGCCGATACGCACGTGGCACTCGGCGCTCTTGCCATGCAATCTGGTGTCGCCGACGAGGCAATAGTCGATTTTGGGCGGGCGCTCGCATTTGATCCACGCAACGTTCGGGCGATGCGTTTCCTCGATTCGCTTTATCGTTCCCGCGGTGATGAAGCGACGGCGGCCGAGTGGAGAGGCAAGGCTGAAGCCGTCTAAAATGATGACCGCCTCCGTATTGCGGACCAGCGCGAAAGAGGGGTCATCTCCCCATCGAGATGGCCGCCGCCTCTCGCCGGCACATACCAGATCATTCGCGACGCAGCGGTCGTCGCTCCACCGCTGCCACCTCCTCCACCTCCGCCTCCGCCCTCCTCCATCCGCGGAGCAAGATCAACAGGAGCGCCGTCTGCCGGCTTGATATTCCGCCACGTTCCGGACCCGGATGGCGAACCGCCGCCTTTACTCGTACACCCCACGGCGCAAAAACGAATGCTGATTCAAAAAGTCGATCCCGCCTTTCCTCAAAATGCGTCGGGAATGGTGCGAATCGGATTCATCGTAAACAAAGATGGCAAGGTTCGCAAAGCAACTTTCGTCGAGGGCGATTCCGAACTTGCCGATGCCGCCGTCAGTGCCGTGCGCCAGTGGACATACGGCCCAACGATCTCCAACTGGGAATCGGTGGAAGTGCGATCGGAAGTCGTCCTGAACGCGGGCCCCGCGCAATAAGAGGGTGCTTCTGGGCCGTCGCCGGAGACGAACCCGCCCGAATATTACCGCGAGTAACGGTGAAGTGCGATCTGGATTCTCGGCGCACCCCGGGGGGAAAACTCGCCACTTCGCGACTACTCGTTATCTGCTCGCCAAAGGCAATCCCTACCGCGATTGCACAGACTTGACTATTCAGCCGAGTTCGCCGCAACAATTATCAAGCGCGGCCACCTTGAAGGCTTCTATTCTGGTTTCACAGTGAGCGTTACGAGCAAAGCACTCTGGTATATCGAAAGCCACCTGGACGATGATGTGCGTTTGGAAGCAGTCGCGGAATCCGTTGGCGTTTCCCGTTTTCATTTGTCGCGCGCCTTTACTGAGGCAATTGGGACGTCACTCACCGGTTACGCTCGTGCCCGACGGTTGACCGTTGCCGCAAGAGCGTTGACCGACGGACCAGCCGATATCCTCGCCGTGGCGCTTAACGCCGGTTATGGATCCCATGAAGCATTCACGCGCGCGTTTCGCCAGCACTTCGGCGTTACACCAGAACAATTTCGTCTCAGCGGCCGACAGGCCAATCCCCAACTACAGGAGCCTATTCGAATGCACCCCTCTGTTGTTACGTCCCTGACCTCTCCCCGCATTGTTTCCAGTGAGGCAAAGCTCATCCTCGGACTGAGCCAGCCTTGCCCTGCAGCCGGAGATCCCGGAATTCCCGGTCTCTGGAATCGGTTTGTTCCGTACATCAGCCACATTCAAGGTAAGGTGGGAAACGCGGCGTATGGGGTCATGTACAATTCCGACGACTCCGGAAATTACGACTACCTCTCCGGCGTGGAAGTGCAAAGCTTTCCCAATCAGCCCGGTGAACTCACGCGTCTTCGCATCCCGCCCCAAACCTACGCAGTCTTCGAACACCGTGACCACGTGTCTGCAGTAATGGCAACATGGAACGCTATTTGGGAACGCGGCTTGGCTGACCCAGGACTGAAGGCCATGGATGGCCCGGCGTTCGAACTCTACGGCGAGCAGTTCAATGGCATGACTGGCACAGGCGGGTTCGAAATCTGGGTTCCCGTCGCGCCGCGTTGAACTGCACGCGATTTTACTGGCGAGCATTCCATCGGTTGGCGAATGGCCACCGCTCCACGCGATTGGAGCAAACCGTCTTGCAGCCACCAGGCGTGGCGGAACCGGACCGAATTGATTCTGGTGAGGCAACGCGCATTTCCAACAGAGGCATTGGCAGACGCGGATATATCCACCCTGATGGAGTAGTGGCGACAAGGACATGGGGGCCGGGCAAACTCGCCACTTCGCCACTACACAGGACCAATGCTTAGCAGCCCGTGGTAATAGTCACTCGCCTCACGGCGGACCCGGACTTCGAAAAGAACAACGCATTTAGAGGCGCTACAACGCAGTCCTGGGGCCTCCCTGAAGGCTTAGGTATCCCCGATTTCCGGAACGGCAACGGGATTTCGATCTCGACTGACTATTACCACGGGCTGTTAGTGACCCGCGGTCGGCATTCTACGAGTGGCCGACCATCTGGACAGTGCAGCCTGACTTTCCATCAGCAGACTCTCGGCGTTCCACGCGGCTGCGGGAAATGTTCGTGAATTCGAACAGAGCACCGTGCGCCAATTCGTGGTGGGTCAGCTTGATTCACGGTTCGTCCTGCGAGAGAAGGGGCTGCGAACAGACCGTGCGCCCCTGTGTCATCACTGCGCGGCCGGAGCTGCTCCGGGCGTTCCCGGTCCACCTTGTCCCGCCGGTGCTGCGCCGGGTGCTCCCGGTCCGCCCTGGCGCCCCGGTCCTCCCTGGCGCCCCGGTCCTCCCCGTCCCGCCCCTCGCCCACAGCCAGGCGTCGTGCAAACCGTCAGCTCGTGAATGTAGCGATTCTTGCCACCCTCAACCCGAAACATCTGGCCGCTCTGGGTCCCCGGATCCCTTGGCAGTCCGGCATCAAGGAAGGGGAAGTTGTGGAAGATGACAACGGCACCGACGGTCTCGTCGATGACGTAGCGGCGGTTGGTCACGTTGAGCGGCTGCGGAAACTTCCCCATGGTGCACGCCTGGGCCGCCGGGTCCCGGGTGCCCGTGTACACGCTGCCCTCGAGCCTGGCGCAGGGCGTGCCATGCGGCACCTGGATATCCGGGTTCCCCCAATTGTCCAGGTACGCGTCGGCCGCTGCCTGGATGGCGGCGCGCGTATCGCGCTTGTCCTTGGGAATCTCGCCCCAGTTCTCGCCCTTCGAGAAGCCAAGGTACTTGTCCGCGCCGAACAGCCAATCACCCTGGTCCGTCACCACGGATTCCATCTTCGATACCTTCCCATCTTCGCTCGCCTCCATGCGCGTGAGGATCACGTACGGGTGCGGGTCGGTGGCCGCCACCACTTCCGTGAAGGCGGCGCATTGCGTCGTGTCGTAGAAGCTGCGGGTGAAGTCGATCTTCAGTGGTCCGGCCAGCACGCCTTTGGCAATGTCCATGGCCACGTCGTTCTCGCCGTAGTACGCGCCCTTCGCGAGAGGCACCATGGAGGACTTCCCATCCGTTTGCGCCTTGACATACGTGTCGGCCAGCTTTGTGAGCGTCTCACGGGTGCATGCCGCCTTGGCACTTGCCGCGAAGGCCACGCCAGCGATGGTGATCGAGCAGAACGTGATGGTGAATCTCGATTTCTCTCTTCTCATAATCGACATGCTTTCCGGGTTGCTTCATGCTATTGTATGCCGACTTCCCGACCCGCGACAGCAGAGGCGTATAGTCCCTTCAAATCCCCGGCCGTGCCGCACAATTCGTCTCGTGTCGAGACTCGCCTCGCCGCTCTCTTTGGTTCTCGCAATTCGTTGGTTCTGGCAATTCGTTCGTCCGTGCGGCGTCCCACCTCTCCGCCGCTGTGCAACTCGTCCCACAGTGACGCTTCGCGTCACCATTACACCCAATAAACTCGTTCTGGTACGCCGGAAGCGCCGCCTGGTTCTGGGCGGTAACGAACCACACCCGGAACTTCTTGCCCCTGGGGATTACGATCCCTGACAAAGCCCGGTTGACGATGGGTGTAAAATTATCCTCGTTCGATCCTCGCGGGAAAAAGTAGCGCAACGTGATCGTGCATGGAGACTTAAAGATGCGAAAACACACACATTTGATCCTTTCGTTGCTGGTTCCAGCCTTTTTAGGCCTCGGCGGGTACTCCTCCCTTAACGGTCAGCAAAAGACTTCTTCGACGGCGAGCGCGAAGCGTTGGTCTGATGCGAATACCTGGCCAGACAAGAAGGTCCCAGCCAAAGACAGCCTTGTCACCATCGGGAGCGACATGAACGTCGTCCTCGATGTCACTCCGCCTGAGCTGCACGGTTTGACGATCGCCGGCAAACTGAGCTTCGCCGATAACAAAGATCTCGAACTCACCACCGAGTGGATCATGGTCCACGGGGAACTGGAAATCGGCACCGAAGCCAAGCCCCACACGCACAAGGCGACCATTACCCTCACCGACAACGTCAAAGACGAAGACATAACCGGAACTGGTGGAACGACTGACCGCAATGACCGCGGGATCACGCTCATGGGTGGAACCCTGAACCTGCACGGTACCGAGAAGGACTCCTGGACTAAGCTGGCGCAAACGGCCGCCGCAGGCAGCGACACCATCCAGGTCTTGTCGGCTGGTGACTGGAAGAAGGGCGAGACCATTGTCCTCGCGTCCACAGACTTCGATCCCCACCAGGCAGAGGAGCGAACCATTGCCGCCATCAAAGGCAATACGATCACGCTCGATAAGAAACTGGACTACATGCACTTCGGCAAGATCACTTTCGACGTGGATGAACGCGGCGAAGTCGGCATGGTCACGCGCAAAATCCTGATCCAGGCGTCGGCGGATGCAGACCAGACGATGTTTGGCGGCCACATCATGGCGATGAACGACAGCAAGATGTTTGTGGAAGGTGTCGAGCTCAATCGCATGGGTCAGAACATGCACCTGGCGCGCTATCCGATCCACTGGCATCTGATCGGCGATGCAAAAGGCCAGTACATCAAAAACTCCGCCATTCACAACACCTACAGCCGTTGCGTGACCGTGCACGGCACCAATTACCTGGATGTTGAAAACAACGTGACCTACAACAACATCGGTCACTGCTTCTTCCTCGAAGACGGCGTGGAGCACGACAACCAGTTCGTGCACAACCTGGCGATCCTCACCAAATGTCATCCGGAATCGCCGTGCGTCGCGACCAACCTCGCCGCAGCCGGAGAGAAACGGCCGGCAGGGAATGGCCAACAGGCCAAAGACGTCCTGCTGCCCTCGGACAACACAGCGGCTAGTTTCTGGATCACCAACCCGAACAACACCTACCGGGATAACGTGGCAGCGGGTTCGGACTCAAACGGCTTCTGGATGTCTTTGCCGGAGCATCCGAACGGGAAGTTCGCAGACACGGAGATCAGCAGGAATACGTGGCCGCGCCGCACGCCCTTAAAGGAGTTCAAGGGTAACGTTGCGCACTCCAACTACGACTCGTTCATGTTCGACCGGAACATTGCGGCCAATAACACGTTTAGTGTTACCGGTAGCTCGCACACCGGGCTCGAAAATCCCGCTGACGCGAACAGCAAGGCGCTGGTATCGGTCTTCGAAAATCTCACCGCGTACAAGAACCGCAATGGCGGCATTTGGGGCCGCGGTGAGTTGCACGAATTCAAGAACGTGAAACTCGCCGACAACGCTATGGGCTTTACGCATGCCTCTGGCGCATTCGGCCGTTACGAGTTCACGTCAAAGGTCATTGACTCGCTGTTCGTGGGCGAAACCGAGAATATCGGCAACCCCAGGACTCCCGAGGAAAAGGCTTACGGCCGCAGTTTGCCGAAGGTCGACCTCCCGGATTACCCGATCCACGGCTATGAGTACTACGATTACCGTCATGACGTGGTCAATACCACCTTCGTAAATTTCGAAGACAACGCCCAGCGCAAGTCGGGGGCGATGTCGGTCCTGTTTTATGCCAGCTTCGGTGTCAGCTCCAACAACGCCGTCGATCACGTGAAATTCGTCAACGCCAAGCCGGCGTATTTTCCGCCGATGGAGCGTAAGTGGGCCAATGATAATGCGGGCAGCGTGGCCTATACCACAGCGGCGATTCGCGACCACGACGGCTCGTTCGGCGGCGGCCCTGAGTCCTACGTTCTCATCAATGACGGCGTCCACGACAGCATCGCATTCGACACGCAGGCCTGCGAGGTCAAGCCGACCTGGAACGCTGCCGTGTGCAAGGGCGATGTTGGGCGCATGAACATTGGCGGCGGTGGTGCAGGTGGCGGTCGAGGCGGATTGGGCGGTCCTGGCGCCCCCGGACGTCGTGGTGGACCTGGCGGTCCTGGCGGTCCTGGCGGAGCGGGTGGTCCTGCAGTAGCCGCAGCGGGTGGCCCTGGCGCCGCCGGAGGTCGTGGTGGCGCGGGCGGTCCTTATGCAGCGGGCGGTCCTTATGCAGCGGGCGGTCCTGGCGCCGCCGGAGGTCGTGGTGGCGCTGGCGGCAGAGGAGGATTCGGAGGGGCTGCCGGACCGGCGCAGCCGCCAGTCGTCCTCAGCCGCAATGGCAAGGACTACACCGTAACGAACGGCACCGTACGAGCTGGAACCGAAATCAAGGTCACTACGGAAAGGCCGTCCATTTCCCTCTCCGTGAACGAACTGGAGAAGAACTCGTGGGTGATCTTTGATCTGCCGGGATTCACCACCGCAGCCTCGGGTACGCAGCAGAACAGCCTGGATGCATTGCGCAAGGCTACTGAAACCTCGTACTTCAAGGACAAGGGCGAACTCTGGGTCAAGGTCGTCTCCCCCGGTGACCCCGGCAACGGCGCCCCCGGTGGCGGAGCCAGCATTAGTGTCAGCAGAGATGCTGCACCTGTTGCTACTGCCTCTCGATAGGCAAGTTGCCTCAGCTGTGTAAACAAGAGCCCCCGGCGCAGGCCGGGGGCTTTTTATCGTGTGCCGAGCATGTTCGACAGCTCGAAGGTGAAAGCCCTTTTCACAATCTGATGGAGGTGAGGCGATAGCGAAGCGCGATGGCATTCCGTCCAGGAATGGATGGAACAAATCCGCAGAAGCGCGACCCAGGAGACGTGGGGTTATCTTCATCCGTGCAATTACGTTGCTGGATCGCGATACGAAGTTCTGTGCTGCGTTTCGGTCTGCATTAGCATCCGGTGGAGTGAAAACCATTAACTGCGACGTCAATCAGGCGCTGCGGAGAAACATAGTGATTTGTCGTCAGGCCGTACAATTCGATGTCGCCCTCCCCCGGCGATATCCAGCAAATGACCGCTTTGATTCCGCCCAAGCTCAAGCAGGCCATGGCGCCGTTGTCTCAAACTTACTTCTCTTCCTAAACTGAACACTCGGCGAAGCGCAGGCGGGTTCTGCCCGATCCCGCCTCGGACTTCTCTATTTGGAAGTGGGGGCGGTCTCCGGAATTGGGGAGCCGTGATGACAGGTCCAACAGGTAACGTGGGTCTTATCGCCGCCCAATTTCTCATTGATCAAGGCGGACAGCGCAATCGCCTCGCGGGCCTTGACCTTCATCGGAGTGTCGACGGCGCGGTCTGCCTCATGGCAGAAGTTGCAACCTTGACTCTCGACGCCAAGAGCGGCGGCATAGGTCCGCATCTGATCCATATAGTTCTCCGGCTTGAGCACCTTGAGATTCTTGGGAGCAGACTTGCCCTTTTCCTGCGCTCTCAGCGGATTCCAGGGGAGGATGACCGTCACCATGATAACCGCTGCGGCGCGCGTCGAAAAGAGTTTCCAGAGTTCTCGCATCCGGGCGATTGTATCATCCAACAGCTTCTGGCTGCGAGTTCAGGTAGATCCATGACCTTCCACGGGGCACCGCGCAAGAACGTCACGCATGGGTCGACGGCTGATCCCGTGGCGTGAGTTCGCTACTCTGATTTGGCCCACTTTGAGCTTTTAATTTGGCCCACCCCAGTAACCGGAATGAAACGATTCCGGGGATGGAGAGGAGAGCCAAGTGGAACTGTTTGAGAAGATCCGGCAAGGGTACGCAGCCGGAGAAACGATCAAGAACGTTGCGAAGAAGCATGGTGTGCACCGGCGAATGGTGCGGCAGGCGCTCTCGAGCGCGATTCCGCCGGAACGAAAGAAGCACGAACGAATGTGTCCGAAGATCGGCCCGCTGCGGAAAGCGATCGACTTCATGCTGGAAGCGGATCTACAGGCGCCGCGCAAACAACGGCATACGGCGCATCGCATCTGGGCACGACTGCGAAGTTTCTCCAAAAACGACGTTCCCGTTGCTCGACTCCGGGTGAGTTACGCGCCACTCGTACAATGGGCCAACTCCAAGCGCGGACCGCATGCGGGGCGCCGACGGATTCCTCCACCCTGACGGCGAAGTAGCGATCCAGAACATTCCGGCGGTGTCGCCGGGCAAACTCGCCACTTCCCGACTACCCGTGGGTTTGGCAGGACTCGGGCGCCGCGGTCGTCAATCAACCTGTAGCTGACTATGCGCTTACTGAACAGGATGCGCGATTTGCGACACATTTGCATACTCGCGATGATTGGGGTCCAATAGAAAGTTCCAATGCCCGTCAAAGCCGGTGATCGCGCACCGAGCCTGAATTGGACCAAAGTCGTCGCTTCCGGCTCCCCTTCGGGAGGGCCACAGAGCCTTCTCGGCCAGATAACTGTGCTGCTATTTTTGCGTCCGGTATCAAGCCATGAGCACGCACTTTTGCGCTGGAATGAGCTGGTGCAAGAGTTCGCCGGGAAGCCGGTGAACTTCATATGGATTGCCAACGAACAGGATACGTCGCTTGCTCCGTTTCTGAAGAGTCACCACGTTGCCGGATGGATGGTCCTCGATTCCCGGGAGGAGTCTTACAGAGCTTACGGAGTTGAGGGTGCTGCAGGCGTATTGATCGATTCCTTTGGAACAATTGCTGGATTTACCTTCCTGACTCCAGAGCAGGAGCAGATACAAGCGGTGCTGGATGGGCGAGCCATCGCCATACAGGGCGATCCGACAGAGTCCCAACTGGATGACTTTTTCGAAGCGAAAGCGGTTCGCATTGAAGCCGAGCCGTCTCGGTCGCCGCCCCCGCCGCAGAAACCGGATCTTCCGCCGTCTGACGAACTTCATATTTCGCCGAGCACGACGGAAGGAACGATCAGCTCCGGCGGTCCCGATCACTGGATGCGGCGCGGCTTCGACCTGCGAGCTGTTCTTTCGGAAATATCCGGACAAACCCGAGCCGCATCGAGCTGCCGGCAGCGCTCGATAATGGAACGAGATACGACTTCATTCTGATGCCTCCGGGGGAGGAAGATGAGGCGGCGATCAAGCGGCAAGTGCGCGCAGGCATCGAGAACTACTTCCACGTGACGATTGCAACGGAAATTCGCAGCGTCGAAGTTTACATCTTAACGGCGGCGGAAGGAAAGACGCCTCCGAGAAGGTCCGAAAATGACACTTTTGGAGGCTCATTCGGCTCTACTTGGCGACGCTTCAAAGTTTCAGATGAGTTCAAACTTCCGGAAGGCGCGGATCGGACGCGCAAGGCAGTGGAGGAAGCGAATCGCCGCTTTGTGGAAAGCCCCGAATTCCGTCAAGCGATGGCCATGGCTCAATTGATCGGAATGACTGCACTCAGCAGTTCCATGGATGATTTCTGCCGCGCACTTGAGGAGGGGTTGCATAGCCCTGTCTTGGATGAGACCGGCTTGACGGGCCTCTATGACTTCAGCATTCAGGGAGATGCGCAGGAAACTGAAGAATTCCTTAATCTGCTGCGCAACCAGTTGGGGTTGGTGCTGACATCAACCGAGCGGAGCATCGAAATGACGATTGTTCGGTTAGTAGAATGACGACGCCCGCAATGGCGAAGCACCTCTGCAGAAAAATAGCACTGAGATGCGCGGAGGCGGGGTCACCTTGAACAGAACGCCCAAGCCTCCGATCTGCTTGCGGCGCGAAGTCTGGTTACGATCTTGGCTAGGCCGCCACTAACGGCGTAGTGTTTACCGGGACCAGCGGGCGGATTGTCGGCGACTCGTACAAAAAGAGGTGCGGCACCGTGACGCGAGGAGTCCTGAGGCCGTGCCGAGGTCGAGATCCACCACGAGGAGGCTAGCTCCGGGGCGCGCGTTGGTGTAGGATGTCATCAGATCGTCCAACCGGAGCAATCGCATGAATGTCCGCCACCTCGTGCCGTCCGTGAGCCGCCGGCTCCTGTCCATGGGATCCCTCATGTTGGCGGCCGGCCTGCAGCAGCCGGTTCACGCGTCAGGCGCAGACCTCTCGAAGTTCAGGCGCATCGAGCCGCAGTACATCGCGGCGCTGGGAGACCCCGGGGCCACCTCGGGCAACGGCGCGCAATCATGGGGCCTCTGGAGCCAGGACCCGGGCCCGCGCGGTTGCAAGCTGGACCTCTACCCTCAATTGAAGGCGGCCGGCGGCGTGGCGCCGTCACAGTGGAAATTCGACGCTGCGGACTGGTGGCTGGAGGAACACGGCTTGATCATGGAGAAGCCGACCTTTCCGCTGCCTCCTGGGAAATACCTCGTCACGGGCGACCGCAAGGTGACGACCGTGCTGACAATTCAGCCCAGGGACAAGGACGGCAATCAGCGGTGGGAACTCGCCGACGGCGCGACCCTCTACGATGTCACCCATCTCGGATGCCGCTCCGCACGCTACACGCCGGCGACGGCTAACAACTCATGCTCGCCCTCGAACGTTCGGACCACGGGTTTTCCGGTGAATCCAGGGGCGGCCATGCCCGTCGTGAACGGCTGCCGCAAGCAGGACTACGCGGTTCTCATCGTCGTTGGACTGCCCGCCACTCACTGAGTGGCCGCACGCAGGGCTCGACCGCTCGCCACGTGACCACGCCGACACCCGAACGCTACTTCTCCACCGAGCGTCCGGAGCGCCTCCAGGACAGATTCATAGCGGAAGGATCAGACTATTGCTTCGTGACGCGACGTAAAGGGCTGTTGTTGGGCCAGACCGGTCTGTAGCGGCAGAATCGGCTGTGTCCACCAAAGCCTCAAAGAGGGCACTTCAAACCCAAGCCCTGGAAAGATGCGCGATCCGAAGCTTCGGGAAAACGAATTCTTCGACCCGCCCGACCTCGTGCAGCTCAAGAAACGACTAATTTTAATAGTATGGTAGTGCGAAGATGTTTGCGCCCCGGGTCCCCAAAGCACAGGCGAAGGTAGACACACGTTCGACAACCATACCGCGAGCATGCGCCTGCGGCGGAACGTGTCCGAGTTGCCGGGGGAAGCAGCCCGAGCATGTGCACCAAACGTCGGCCCTTCGGGAACAATCCGAAGCGCCGCCGATCGTTACCGAGGTACTTCGCGCTCCCGGCCAACCATTCGATACCACCACTCGCACCTTGATGGAGCGCCGGTTTCGACACGACTTCACCCGAGTGCGCCTGCACACCGATGCTAAGGCAAACGCCTCAGCGGCCGCGGTCAACGCGCGCGCTTACACTGTCGGCCCTCACATCGTTTTCGGAACCGAGCAGTTTGCGCCCGCAACCGCGGAAGGAAGGAAGTTGATCGTGCACGAGTTGGCTCATGTCGTGCAGCAGGGGGGCGCTGGAACGGGGATTCGAAACGCGCTGAAGATCGGACCGGCGGGGGACACGCACGAGCGAGAGGCCGAGCGGTTTGCCGAGACGGCCGTGGCTGAGACGCCCGGCCCGCTTACACCGAAATTCTCGCCGCGTTCTTCCGCGGCATTAAGCCTGCAGCGTGATCAATGCAAGAAGTCTGACGACCATATTCCAACCGGCCCGCTCACACCACCGCCGTTCGACTTCGATTGCGAGCCAAGCCCTGCAACCCTGGCTGCGGTCAGGGCCGTGCCCGGTGTGCCCCCCACGATTTTGGGAATTACAGAGACCTCCATGGTTGACCAAAGCCTTACATTCACCGAGGGCGGAGGCAGCAGGTGCACCGCGGCAGTCAACAGCTACGCGACGTTGCAGAACACAAACTTCCTGTATACGAAAGCAGGAGACCATCCAGACGGCACGGAGATCACCCCTGCCGGGCGTGCTTGCAAAGAAGGCAGGCGGGTCGCTAAAGTCCTTCGAGTTACTGATAAAGGCGCAGAGACACTGAAGCTGGGCGAGAAAGAACATTGCGAAGACCACAAGTCAGCTTTCACGCTCAGCCACAGCAAATACAATCAGGCGATCAAAGAACTTCAAGGTGCATACTGCGCCGCCGGGACAACGCCGGTGGGTGGGCAGATATGCGGGCCGGAGTTCGAAAAACGGTTCAAAGATCGAACCGGAATCGATTTCGACCAGCGGCAGGCAATCGCAGAGTGTTTGTTAAAGAAATCGAGCCTTCGAGATGATCGGAAATGGCATGACGCGCATCCTGGAACCTGGTCCTACGATAGAGATTGCAGAACGGTGACTTACATTATCGATCCGAGTGCACTTCCCGAAGTGGGCAGACACCCTTCTTCAGAGATTGTCAAAGGCTGCGGTGAAGACGGCGCCAGAGCGAACCCAACGACTCCTCCAGGTAACAAGCCAGCAACTCCCCCGGCTAACACACCAGCGGCTGCGCCAGCAACTCCGAAGTGAGCCGCTAAGCGCCGGATCAATCGGCTATTCGGAAAGCGCGGCGCCATGGATAGTCGCCAGTGATGTTGGAAATCTATCTCGAGTGATTCGGCGCGAGAAAGCGCGATAGCGGTATGAAGCAGATCGCCGGATCAGTTCAGATAGAGCCGTTTGAAGGAAGGCGACCGCGTTTGCGGTGGGCGTGGTCTCTCTTATGGCGAATTGCCTGATTGGCTGAAGTGGCGTGATTTCTGAGATATTGACACCATTGCCTGGATGCGCGTTCCCGGTATCGTCTTCGATCGCCACCGTGGCCCGACGGGCGAGGTCCGGTGGGGCAGGTATCCTTTGATCCTCCATCGTTCTAAAACCTTCCCCGGTGCTGCATCTCCACAACGTGCTGCGCAAACGAAGTACCGCATGTTGTTTTCGCCCAGGCGCCGCCGTCGACCTGGCCCGAACGGACCCAACGGAGACCTCATCGAAGCTGTGGTGGCAATGAACGGCGTTTCCCGGCTGGGGTTGTCCCCGCATTGCTCAACAGATCTCGTTGGCTTTCGGGGTGGAGATCGATGATAAGGACATCATCCGCCGTGCGCTGAGCATTTATTACCTGCCGGAATCGGGTTCGGGAGGTCCTCGAAGCAGCCAACGCCCGATATGACGAAATGCGCTCGTAGATTGAAGCTCTCGCGAATAGCATCCCACCAATGCCGGCCAAGGCATTAACCAGGAAATCCAGCATTCGCGCCGAGGAAGAAGTAGACGTATGGTTCTTCACCGGAAATCAAAAGATTTTGTAATCGCCGCCCAACTATTCATATATAATCGTGCCCTGTGGCGAGACAGGGCGCGGTAATTCAGCGGATTCGTCCAGGTAGACTGCCCGATTTTTGCGGTTTATTCCCCAAGGAAAACTCCGCCCGGCCTTGTCGCCTTCCACCAGAACAAGAAGGGAGTTTATGCCGCCTACATTTACGTACCCGGGTGTTTACATCGAGGAGTTATCGAGCGGCGTTCACACCATTACCGGAGTTGCCACCTCTATCGGGGCTTTTGTCGGCTGGGCGCCGCAGGGCCCGGCAGAACAGGCCACGCTGGTCCAGAGTTGGGCGGAGTATCAAAGGCTTTTCGGAGGCCTGGACTCCCGAAGCTACCTGGGGTACTCCGTAAACCAGTTCTTCGCCAACGGGGGTCAGCAGGCTTATATAGTCCGCATATTGTGGGACGGCAGCCTGACTCCGGCTCCCGGGACGTTTCCGCTGCCCAGCACGACGGCGCGCGCGGCCGGCATCGGCCTCGCTTCTACCTTAATTACCGCCGCATCGGGCGCGATTTCGGGGGGCGCCAGCCTTTTCATCGGCGCTCCGGTGTTACAAAGCATCGCGATTACGCCATCCGTTCCACCCTTCCTGCAGACCGGCCAGACTCAGCAATTCAAAGCCAATGGCACTTACTCGGACGGCAGTTCCAAGGATATAACTGCAACGGCAACCTGGAAGTCCGGCAGCCCGGCGGTGGCAGGTGTGAATGCCAGCGGGCTTGTCACGGCGGCGGCGGCGGGGAGCGCGATTATCACGGCGTCGCTTACCTCGGTCGTAACGAGTGTAACGGTGAGTGTCTCCGCAGCTACGCTGTCGAGCATCGCTGTTACTCCCGCGAATCCGTCAATCGCGTTGGGGCAGACGCAGCAGTTCACTGCGACCGGGACTTACTCGGATGGTTCGTCGCAGGATTTGACGGCTACCGTTAACTGGTCCTCGGACACGCCGGGAACGGCTACCGTGACGGCGACAGGCGGACTGGCGACCTCGGTTGCCGCCGGTACGGCGAACATAACAGCTAAGCTCGGCGGCACGTCCGGAGTGACCAAACTTACGGTGACGGCGAAGCAAATCGTTTCGATCGCCGTGACTCCCGCCAACGCGCCGTGGATCCAGCCCGGCGCGACCCAGCAGTACGTCGCGACCGCGACGTTCACAGACCAGAGCACGACCGACATAAGCGCCACCGCCACGTGGAGCACAGCTAACGCGTTGGTGGCGACGGTGGATGCCACGGGGAAGGCGAAAGGTGTAGCGGCGGGGTCGACGCCAGTGATCGCCGGCTCGGGCGCCATTACCGGCAGCGCTAACCTCACCGTCACTACGGCCAGTCTGTCGTCCATCGCAGTTACTCCGGCCGCGCCGTCACTCGCCGCCGGCCTGACGCTGCAACTCACGGCGACCGGCACTTACTCGGACGGAACGAAACAGGACCTGACGGCGAGCGCAGCGTGGAGCTCGGCGACGCCCGCGGCCGCTGCGGTTAACCCCACAACCGGAGTCGCAACAGCAGTAGCGCCGGGCAGTTCGAATATCACCGCTAAGGTCGGAGCGGTTCAAGGGAGCGCCGCTGTGACCGTTACTCCGGCGGCTCTGGCCAAAATCGCGGTTACTCCCGCACCCACCTCCATTGCCGGCGGAGCGACCCAGCAGTTCAAGGCCACCGGCACGCTCACGGACGGCACGACGCAGGACGTCAGCGCTACCGCCACATGGACTTCATCGAATCCGGCGGTGGCCACCATCAACTCATCGGGTCTGGCGACCGCGGTGGCGACGGGCGGGACTCTCACGTTATTCGCCGCCAATCCGGGTGCCTGGGGAAACAACGTTCAGGTCACCGTGCAGAGCGGCAGTCCAGGCAAGTTCGGATTGCAGGTGTCGTTTAACGGGCAGGTCGTCGAAAGCTATGTCAACCTTTCGGTAGTCTCCACCGACACGCAATATGTCGTAACGGTGGTGGATAACGACTCCAGCTACATCTCATTCATCGACCCGGCCACCCTATTGCCGGTAGCTCCTTCGGCGGTTCCTGCCGCGACGGGCGCGCCGGTAGCGTTCAGCGGCGGCGCGGACGGCACGGCGCTGATCCCCGCTTCCGACGGTAACTTCGAGCTGGCCATGACCTTCAACCCCAACGCCGGGGTCTTCCTGCTCGACCGCGTCGATATATTCAATCTGCTCTGTGTGCCCGGAGAAACGGATGCCGTGGCGATCCAGGCGCTGCAAGGGTACTGCGCCGTGAACCGGGCGTTCTATATCGTAGACCCGCCGCAAACAGTGACCGCCGCCAGCCTCAACAGCACCGGTCCCGCGGGTAGCAGCCCGGGTAGCGTCACGGGCAGTAACTCCATCAACTCGGCGTATTACTTTCCGTGGGTGCAGGCGCCCGATCCGCTGGTCGGCAACCGTCCCGCGCTCTATCCGCCGTGTGGGTTCGTGGCAGGCATTTATGCCGCCACTGACTCTAGCTTCGGCGTCTGGAAGGCTCCCGCGGGCATCAACGCGTCGCTCACCGGCGCTTCCGGCCTGCAGTACACTCTTACCGATCTTGAAAACGGCAACCTGAACATACAGGGCATCAACTGCCTGCGCCAGTTCAAAGTTTATGGCGACGTGGTCTGGGGCGCACGTACGCTGCAAGGCAGCGATCAGGCGGGATCGCAATGGAAATACGTTCCGATCCGCCGGCTGGCCTTGTTCCTGGAATCGAGTCTCTATGACGGTACGCAGTGGGTGGTTTTCCAACCCAATGACGAGGCGCTGTGGAGCGATGTCCGGCTGAACGTGGGCGCCTTCATGCAACTGCTGTTTCAACAGGGAGCCTTTGCCGGAACTACGCCGCAGCAGGCCTACTTCGTGAAGTGCGACGCCGAAAACAATCCGCCGCCCAGCGTCGCGCTGGGGGTGGTGAATATTCTCGTGGGCTTCGCCCCGCTGTACCCGGCGGAGTTCGTGCTCATTCAGATTCAACAAATGGCCGGCCAGGCCCAATCGTAAGGAGAACGATTCGGTATGATGCCTTTTCCCGTAAACACGCAGCGTCGCGATCCGTACAAGAATTTCAAATTCCGCGTGAAGTGGGATGGCCGGTATGTCTTCGGCGGCAGCAAGGTGAGCGCCCTGAAGCGCACCACCGAAGTAATCGAGTACCGCAACGGCGGAGATATGTCCGTTTCGCTGCGGACTCCGGGCCGGACGAAGTTCGAAGCCATTACCATCGAGCGTGGCATCACCCAGGACCTGGATTTTCATAACTGGGCGGCGCTGGTGTGGAACTACGGCGCGGCGCTCGGCTCGGAAGTGTCGCTGAAGAATTTCCGCAAAAACATCTCGCTCGAGATCTACAACGAGGCCGGACAGACGGTGATCGCTTACCAGATCTTCCGCTGCTGGGTTTCGGAGTACCAGGCGCTTGCCGACCTGGACGCCAACGCGAATGCGATTCTGGTGGAACATATCAAGATCGAGAACGAAGGCTTCTATCGCGACATGAGCGTGGTCGAACCGGCCGAGCCGACGCTCACCAGCGGCAATGCCTGACGATGCGAGTCCTTTCCGCTGCCTGCTGTCTCGATTTATGGGAGCGCGGCCACCGGCTTCACCCGCTCGACCGGGGATTGCTGGCCCTAGCCGCGGCGCATCCCGACACGCCATATAGAGCCCTGGCCGCATGGCCCCTGGGGCGCCGCAATCGAGCCATCGCGGAATTGCGCTGCGCTTCGTTCGGTTCCCGAATGGAAGCCTGGACCGCCTGCCCGGCCTGCGGAGAGAAACTCGAGTTCGAACTGGACGGGCGCGCGCTGACCGCCGGACGTGAGCCGGTCGCCGACGCGCAGGTGGAAGCAGGTGGCCACCGCTACCGTTTGCCGGCCACAAGCGATCTGGCGAAGGTGGCTCGTGAATCCGACCCGGAGATTGCGGCGGATCGTTTGGCGGAAGCCTGCCGAGTGGATGAAGCGCCGGCGCCGCGCCTCTCGCCCGAGGAGCTGGCGGAGATCGGGAACAAGCTCGCGTTGGCCGATCCGATGGCCGAGACGCGCCTGGCCCTGCGTTGCGCCGCGTGCGGCGAGGAATGGATTGAAAGCCTCGATCTGGGCGATTTCCTGTGGACCGAGATCGAAGCGCGCGCGCGGCGCGCACTGTCGGACGTCCACACGCTGGCCTCGGCTTACGGCTGGACCGAAGACAGAATTCTGGCGATGAGTGATACGCGCCGCGCCATGTACACGGAGATGGTGCAATCGTGAGCGGGTACCTGCAGCGCCTGGCGACCCGCGCCATCAATTCGCGGCCGGCGATCCACCCGGTGACGAATCCGCTGTTCGCGCCGCCGATACCGGCCGAGCCTGCGGATAGCCTCGTCGAGCAGGAGGAGATGACGCCGCGCGCCGACTCCACCCAGAAGATCGGAGCACCTCCGAGGCCACCGCGACAACTTATCCCCGAAAGCGAATCGCCGGAGACGATCCTGGAAACGCGGGAATCGGTTCGCGCCGCCCCTCCCAAAGGGACGTCCGATTCGCCCGGCGCTACGGAGCAGTCGAACGTCGCCCTCGTTCCGCTCGATATCGAACCGCTGGTGCAGGAGACCGCGGCCCCGACTTCCCATCCCGCGTCAGGCCGGTTTCCGCTCGGGGGTCTGCCCGCGGCGGGCCGCCAGTACACTTCCCCCACAGCTTCGGCTCTGAGTGTTCAACCCATCACGCAGCCGCCCGTGCGACAAGCCACTCCAGTTGCGCCGACCAGCCGGGCGCCGCAAGTCCGGGCACCGGCGCGGCAACAGCGCGAAGCCGACGAGATCCAAATTCACATCGGGCGCATCGAAGTCACTGCCGTATCGCCAGCGCCGGCCGCGCCTCTGCCCAAGACGCCGCGAAAAGCGGTCAATCTTTCGGACTACCTGAAGAAAGGCGATCGCAGAGTGCTATGAGCAACGCCCTCGCCCTCTCAGGCGTCACTGCCGTGCTTCAGTATTACCTGAGCCAGGTCTACAACGACCCTTCGTCGCCGCTGGGAGGCGTGTCGGTAACGGCGCTGGCGCCCGACATCATCCAGAACGGGCTGTTCGGCGCGGGTCCGCACCCGCTTTTGCAGGTCAACCTGTTTCTGCACCAGGTGACGCACAACGCGGCGTACCGCAACGCCGGAATGCCTTCTTTATCGGGCGACGGTATGACCCAGCTCAGCAATCCGCCACTGGCGCTCGATCTGCATTACCTGTTGACTGCCTACGCCGGCGGCGATACGGAAGCCGAAGCGCTGATTGGATTCGCCGTACTGATGCTCTATCAGACGCCGATCCTGCCCAGGGCGCAGGTCCGCTTCGCGTTGGGCCATCTGCCGGCGAGTAATCCGCTGGCAGGAGTGCTGGGCGGCTCGGGGCTTGCCGACCAGTTCGAGATGATCAAGATCACGCCTTCGGTTCTCGGCAAAGAGGAGATGGCGTGGCTGTGGACGGCGCTGAAGGCCGACTACCGCCCGAGCTATCCGTTTCAGGTTTCCGTGATTTTGATACAGCCGCCCGCCGCAACATCCTCCGCGCTGCCTGTTTTGAGCCGCAACATCGGCGCGCAGGCGGGGCCGCCGCCCTGGATCGCGTCGGTTCAGGCGCCCAACGGCCAGACCGCGGCCGCGCCCGGCGATACCGTAACGCTGACGGGCGTTTCGCTTTCCGGCGCGTCCCTCGTCGCGCTGGCGTACCCGCGCCTCGGCATTCATTTCACGCCGTTCCCGCCGGCCACCGCCACCGACACGGCCGTAACGTTCAAGGTGCCGGACGACCCGATCCACGTTCCGGCGGGGGTCTACAACCTGTCGCTGCAGTTCACGAGCGGGACGGTGGTGGTCAACAGCACCAACACCGTCACCATGCCGGTGGCGCCGCTAATCGTGCTGCCCATCGGCGCTACCAATAACCCGCCGCATGGAACGCTGGTGACGGTGAATTGCAGGCCGAACGTTCTGCCCAACCAGACCGTTTCGCTGGCGCTGGGCGGCATTGCCGAGCCCGCGGTGCAGTTCGAAGATCCCACGGGTTCTCCCACGTTTCAATTCCCGGCGCTCGCGGCCGGCTCGTACATCGCGCGCCTGCAGGTGGACGGCGTTTCGAGCCCGATCACAGTGGACTGGAACGCGAATCCGCCGGCGTTTCTGAACCCGAAGCTCACTATATGACGACAGCCGCCGCCATCCCGTGGAGCAACGCCAACCAGATGTGCCTGGCGGCGGAGTTCGACCGCTTGAAGCGCCGGCTCGACCCGGATGGCAGCGGCGGCTCCCAAGATCGCATCGACCGGCTGCGCGCTTCGATGGATTCACAGCCCGCCATCGATCAACTCGCCTCCCTTTTTGGTCTGAGCCCATTCGAACGGGACATTCTTCTCCTCGCTGCCGGGATCGAGATGGATTCCCGGGCCTGGCGGCG
>CAWEKQ010000055.1:0-37060 GCA_963809655.1 Terriglobia bacterium
CCTCGCCCAGATTGCGCGCGCCGCACACGAACGGCACCTTGAAATCGCGCTTGGCGATGTGATGTTCTTCATCCGCCGGCGTCAGCACTTCGCTCTCGTCGATGTAGTCCACGCCCAACGCTTCCAGAATCCGCGCTTCCGTGAAGTGCCCGATGCGGGCCTTCGCCATCACCGGAATCGAAACCGACGCTATGATCTCGCGGATCTTGCTCACCGGCGACATGCGCGCCACGCCGCCCTCCTTGCGGATATCCGAAGGTACGCGTTCCAGCGCCATCACGGCACGAAGCGCCCGCCTTCTCCGCGATTACCGCCTGTTCCGCATTCACGACGTCCATAATCACGCCGCCCTTCAACATCTCCGCCAGCCCGACCTTCAGCCGGAATTGTTCGTCCTGGAACATCGTTATCCTCTTTTCTAATCTCTTCTAAACCAGAGCCAGCGCCGCCTGCGATGAACGCCCGCCGCGCATCCTGGCCGAATCTTCAATCAACCCGCCCAGTATCTCGATTCCTTTGCGAATCTCCTGGGGTTCGAGACCCGCGAAACTAAGCCGCAGCCCCGAATCCAAAGGCCGCGACACCGAAAACATCCGGCCCGGCAGAAAATCAACGCCGGCGTGCTGCGCGAGCGATCGCAATCCCACCGCATCGAGGTCATCGGGCAGCGTAATCCACATGTTCATGCCGCCGCGGGGCACCTGATACGTACACCCGTTCAAAAATCTGCGGCAAGATTGTTCCAGCGCGCGAAGCTTTTCCTTCGTCGCCGCGATCACCGCACTCTGATGGCGCGCCAGCCGTCCCGATTCCGCGAACCGCAGCAGAAACGCCTGCGACAGATGGTCGGTGTGCAGATCCGCAAGTTGCTTCAGCTCCGTCGCGCGTGCGATCACGGGTCGCGGGCCGATAATCCAGCCCACGCGGATTCCCGGAAATGCGATCTTGGAAAAACTGCCCAGCAGAATCACGTTTGCGTCGAGTTCCTTCAGCCGCGGAAGCATGTTGCCGGAATCGCCCTGGGAATACGAGAGCTCGCTGTAGATATCGTTCTCGATCACGGCGACATCGGCATTTCGCGCCATCCTGCAAATCTCTGCGCGCGCTGTCGCTGAGATCGTCGCACCCGTCGGATTCTGGAACGACGGCGTCACTACCAGCACCTTCGCTTTCGCGTCGAGGGCGCGCTGCAGAGAATGGAGATCGATGCCATCGGCATGCGCGGACACACCAATGAGCTCCGCCCCGCCTTCCAGAAACAGATTCTTCAATCCGGGATACACCGGCTCTTCGACCGCGACCCTATCGCCAGCGCGAACCAGCGCGCGCCGCAACAGATCGAGCGCCTGCTGGCATCCGTTGGTGATCAGAATATCGTCCGATTCGCGCGCCACACCGCTCGCGGTCGCGCGTTCCAGCAGATAACGCCGCAGCGGTTCGTAGCCGCCCGGCGAGCCCGAGTTGCATCAGTGTCTTGAGGCTCCTGCTCTCCAGAACCTCGCGGCACGATTCCCGGAATTCCTCGACGGGAAACAGCTTTTCCGAAGGCCGCGAACTGCTGAAGTTGATTCCGCCGCGCAACGGCATCCCCGCGCCCGTCGAAACCGAGCCGACGAGCGCCCGTGACCAGTTCATCGACTCCGCATTGGCCGTTGGCATGCCGGTGACAAAACTGCCGCGCCCCACTTCGCCCCGGATCAACCCTTCGCTTTCGAGCACATCGTACGCGGCCGAAACAGTCGTTCGATTCAGCCCGAGCTTCAACGCCAACTCCCGCGTGGGAGGCAATCGATCGCCCCGGCGCAGCCTGCCGCTCTCCATCTGATTGCGCAGGTAGAGGCCGAGTTGCCGATAAAGAGGCACATCGGACTCGGCCATCCAGATTCGGCTCAAATTGCATCGCTACAGGCAATATTAGCAAATTGGACTGGCGAATTGGACTGGTTTAAGACGCCACACGCAGTCCAATAGAGATTTTCAACGCCCGCCGGATAAAATACCTCCAGCCCATGCGATATCGCCGCATCGCAATTCTGACGGCCGTCTTCGTTGCCGCAGCCTTTGCCGGGAAAAAGAAGAACCCCGACGACGTGACTCAGGTTCTTGAACTTCCCAAGGATCCTCCGATGGTCGCCATCGGAGCCACCAGCCGCCTCATGTTTCACGTTTCGCCGCTATCAGGAAAAGGCCTGCTTTCGCAGCAAACGCGCGACGCGCTCAAGGCGATTCTGAAGGCGAACGGCGGAGCGCCGGTGATCCACGTTCGCGCTTTCGTCGCCGGCAGCGGCGATCTTCGGCGCGTGCCGCAGATCGTGAGCGAAGTGTTCACCGCGAAAAAGATGCCCCTGCCCTCGGTCAGCGTGGTGCTCGCGGGAGGCTTGCCGCTCGAAGATGCGCAGATCGAGATCGAAGCTGTCTCTGAAGCGAAAGACGCGAAGAAGGATGTGAATCCGAACGGGTTGACCTTCCTCGAAGCCGCGCCGCCCGATCAGCTCGTCTCGCGCCTCGCGGCATCAACGCCGCTGCAGGTCACCTGCTTCGTCAGTTCTCTCGACGGCGCCGGCGCACTGGCCGCTCGCTTCCCTTCAGCCGCCGTCGATATCGTGCAAACGCAGCGCACGCCCGCGCGCCCCGATACGCGTTGCGAAGCGGTGGCGCGCGGCGGCGCAATTGCTCCTCGCCTCGCATTCACCGGCACACAGGTTGCATTCGGGTCCGATCAAAAGGCGGCATCCCTGGCCTATAAGCGTCTCGATCAGGAACTGAATACCGCCGGTATTTCACCTTCTGACATTCTCCAGACCCATGTCTACGCGCTCTCCGAACGTCTGGGGACACTGGCGCTCAACACTCGCAACAACCCGGCCGCTCTTACCGTGTTGCCGTTTGAAGGCGTCGCTTCGCTCGATGGAAGTTTCGCCATCGATTACATCGCACCCGCTAGATAACAATAGATAATCAGTCGCCCGACACGCGGTCGGCGATTGATGAGTCCGCCTGATGTAAGATATGCCTTCACCGCAGTCCAATTGGTTCGAATCAGCGAAAGCGCCAGCATCAGCGCAATAGTCAGCACCGTCGCGAACACGGTCCAGCCCACGCTCAGGTGGTCTTTCAAAAAGCCAAACCAGCGTCCGTAAACCAGTTCCACGTGGACCCAGTAGACCAGCAGGCTGGTAAGCCCGAATTGCCGCACCCAACTCCAGTCCGTGGCGGCGACTCGCAGGTTCCACACCCACGCAAACGCCAGCAGGATCAGCACCGCGCCCAGCTTGATGAAAATCAGCGCCGGGCTGTTGAGCCAGAAGTCGGAGTTGGAATAAATCGAAGGCGACATCCCCGAAAGCGTGTAAGCCGCGAAGGCCACGGTTAAGCCGCCCCATCCGAACCACTGCATCGTGGCGGGAACCTCATCGGGCTTGAGCAGCCGCAGGATGCTTCCCGCGCTCATCCCGAAAGCGACGAACGCGGCCCACGGAAAGAAACCGAAGAACGTGTGATCGGGCTTCACATAGTTCTGCAACACCACAGGCAGGCCGGACAGGTCGATACTCGATACCAGAGGCGACGCGGCGGCGATGGCCACGCCGAGAACCGCGCAAAGCCTCACCCGTTCCCTCGTGCCGAAAGACCGACATCACCGAAAGCACGAGCAGCGCCAGCCCCATACAGTTCAGAATGTCGACGCGAAAAATATCCGTCCACGGGCTCTTGTCGAACGAGAAAAGCCAGAGTTGAAGACGAAATGCAAACGCCGCGGCGAAGAGATATCCGGAGCGTTTGATCGCAGCCCCCAACCTCGCGCCTGCCGAAAAGCCTTTCCTCTCCTGGCTATCCATCAGGAACGCAAACGTCACTCCCAGCAGGAAGAGGAAGACCGCGGGCGGCATTCCGCCCAGCAAATTGTGACATCACGTACGGCCCGCCCTCGCGCAGATCGTCGCGCAGGAAGGAGTTAAAGACATGACCCTGCAGCATCACCAGGGCCGCGATGCCCCGGACCCAGTCGAGATAAGGAAGTCGCTGTGAGGCCGGCCTCATGATTCATATCCTAGCAACAGCAGTTCCAAACGGAAACTAGAATTGCGGGTGTTCGACCTTAACTCCTTTGGGAAGTTTAAATTTGAACGTATCGTCGGATACCTGCGGGTTCATCTTGATATCCGAATATTTGACGAGCCAGTAGTCGCCGTTGGCAAAAAGGATCTTCTGCCGCACGGGCAACACCATTGCTTGCCGATATCCAGAGTTCCGCGCCCGACATTTTTCGCGACGCATCCGTCACCTTCGGGACCAGCTTAAGATGTCCCGTTTGCTGGCCATCCACCGTCTCGGCGCCCGCCCAGCTTACGTCATACGATTGCTTCAGTTCCGCGCTCGTGGCGCCGAATCCGAGCAGCAGAAACTGTTCGACCATCTCCTTCTTTGCGCCGATCTTATACGCCTGCGCGGATTTGATTTTCGGGTTGTAGATGATCACTTCGGAGTCGTCGAGCGCAACCGTCTTCGCGGCGGCGCCGGTGAGTTCGATCACCATGAGGACGCCATGCGATTTCTCGCGCTTCATTCTGATCGTCCCGTTGTCGATCTCATCGTCGTTGATGATCGCCGTGTGGACGTCGCGATTGATGCCGGCCGTGATGGACTTCAACTGCGGCGCGGTCTTATCCATGCGCGCGAAAGTGTCGTTCAAGGTTTGCGCGGCGAGAGGAAGAGCGAGCGCCAGCGCGATGGTGACAATGCGGGTCATGTAAACGCTGTGCCTCAGGGCTGCGCGAACGCCATGTAGCCTTTGATTTCCTGCTCGGAATCGAAGATCGGCTGGATGCGCGTCAGTCGCTGCTTCTTGCCGGTCCGGACGCTGAGCACTTTACCCAGTTGATCCAGTTGCTGCTTCTCCGGAAACGATGCCACCAGTTCCGGCTCAACCCAGAAAACCGATTCGCCATGACCGGGCAGGGAAGTAATCTGCGCCGCCTGCGGGATGCGGGGCTGATCGCGGAACCATTGGCGCGGCGCGAATATGACAAACACAAAGATGATCGTGCAGATCACGTCATACTGCCATGCGCCGCGCTCGTAATTCCAGAAAATGAACCGTGTCAGGTAGCCGGCCACAGAATGAGTTTAACAGTCACTGTCCTTTCCGACGCAACACTGTTCGGACCAGTTACAATCGAAAATGCCTTCCATCATCAAAGTCAGCGGGATCGAGATTCTGGACTCTCGTGGGAATCCCACGGTCGAGGCCGAGGTTTTTCTGGCAGACGGCAGCGCAGGCCGTGCCGCCGTGCCCAGCGGCGCTTCGACGGGTGAGCACGAAGCGAACGAACTGCGCGATGATGACAAGAATCGCTATCTCGGCAAAGGCACCCGCAAGGCCGTAGCGAACATCAACGGGCCGATCAGCAAGGCCCTGGTCGGTCACGACGCGAGCCGGCAAGCGGCGATCGACCAGATCATGATCGATCTGGACGCCACGCCCAACAAGAGCAGCCTCGGCGCAAACGCCATTCTCGCCGTGTCCATGGCAACGGCCCGCGCTGCCGCCGCAGCCCAGCATGTCCCGCTCTATCGATATCTGGGCGGTGTGAGCGCCTGCACGCTTCCGGTCCCGATGATGAACATCATCAACGGCGGCGCGCACGCGGATAACTCCGTCGACATGCAGGAATTCATGATCGTGCCCTACGGCGCCGACAAGTTCTCCGAAGCCCTGCGCATGGGCGTCGAGGTGTTCCACACTCTGAAAAGCGTTCTGAAGAAGCGCGGCTATTCCACTTCGGTCGGAGACGAAGGCGGCTTCGCGCCGAATCTGAAATCCAACGACGAAGCTCTCGAAGTCGTGCTCGAAGCCATCACGCAGGCTGGCTACAAACCCGGCGACCAGATCGGAATCGCGCTCGATCCCGCGTCGAGCGAGTTCTATCAGGATGGCCAATACGTTTTCAAGAAGTCCGACAAGAGCAGGCGTTCGAGCGAACAGATGGCGGAGTTCTGGGCCAACTGGCGCCGCCAGTACCCGATCGTTTCGATTGAAGACGGTATGGCCGAAGACGATTGGGCAGGCTGGAAACTCCTCACCGACTCAATCGGTGCGACCACGCAACTTGTCGGTGACGATCTTTTCGTCACCAACTCGGAACGCCTGAATAAAGGCATCGCCATGGGCGTGGCGAATTCGATTCTCATCAAGCTCAATCAAATCGGCACGCTGACCGAAACGCTGGACGCCATTTCGACGGCATCCAAGGCCGGTTATACTTCGATCGTGTCGCACCGTTCGGGCGAAACGGAAGATCCTTTCATCGCGGATCTCGCGGTCGCCACCAACGCGGGGCAGATCAAGACCGGCTCGGCAAGCCGCACCGATCGCATCGCGAAATACAATCAGCTCCTGCGCATCGAGGAGCAATTGGGAAGCGCAGCGAAGTTCCCGGGCAGGAAAGCCTTCCGGCAGTAACGTCCGGGACTAGCTGATGTCACGAAACAAGCCACTCATCCTCACCATCCTCGACGGCTGGGGTTTCTCTCCCGCCCTCGAAGGCAACGCGATCGCCGCCGCGCGCAAGCCGACTTACGACATGCTGCTGCGCGATTTCCCCAACACGCTGGTGCACACCTCGGGCCCTTACGTCGGCCTGCCCGATGGCCAGATGGGCAACAGCGAAGTGGGCCATCTCAACATCGGCGCCGGCCGCGTGGTCCACATGGACGTCACTCGCATCGACCACATGATCGCGAACGGCGAGTTCTACTCGAACCCCGTGCTGCTCGCCGCCATGCATCACGCCCGCGCCGGTCACCGGCTGCACCTGATGGGTCTCTGCAGCGACGGCGGCGTCCATTCGCAGCTCACTCACCTGTACGCGCTGCTCGAAATGGCCAGGCGGGAAAGCGTCGAGCAGGTGTTCGTCCACTGCTTTATGGATGGCCGCGATACGGCCCTGAAACCGGCATCGGCTTCATTCGCGAAATCCAGCAGCAGATGCGCGAGATTGGCGTGGGCGAAATCGCGTCCGTCGAAGGCCGCTACTACGCGATGGATCGCGACAAGCGCTGGGAGCGCATCGACCGCGCTTACCGCGCGATGGTGGTGGGCGATGGCGACAAGCTTTCCGATCCCATCGAGGCCATCGAACGCTCGTATGAGAAAGGCGTCACCGATGAATTCATCGAGCCGGTGACGATCGTCAACTCCCGCAACGAACCCGTTGGCCTGATCCGCGACGACGATGCCTGTCTCTTCTTCAACTATCGCGCCGACCGCGGCCGCGAGATGACGGAAACGCTCACCAAATCCGGCAAGAACCTCTTCTTCACGACGATGACTCAGTACGACAAGTCATTCACCGTGCCGTACGTGCTCGCGAAGGAGCCGCTCGACAACATCCTCGCCAACGTCTTCGCCCAGCTGAACTGGAAAAACCTCCGCGTCGCCGAGACCGAAAAATACGCGCACGTGACGTATTTTTTCAACGGCGGAATGGAGAAGCCATTCGGCGGCGAAGAGCGCGAAATGGTGGCGTCGCCCAAGGTCGCCACCTACGATCTCAAACCGGAGATGAGCGCGGAAGGCGTCACGAACATCGTGCTGGACGCGATGGGCAAGAAGGATTTCGACGTGATCGTGATGAATTTCGCGAACGCCGATATGGTGGGCCACTCGGGCAAGATGGAGCCGACTGTGCGCGCGGTCGAGACCGTCGATGCGTGCCTCGCGCGCATCTGGCAGCGTCTCAAAGAGAGGAACGGGCGCTGGATCATCACCGCCGATCACGGCAATGCCGAGATGATGATTGACCCGGTGACGCACGGCCCGCATACGTACCACACCACCAATCCCGTGCCGCTCATTCTGGTCGACGATTCATCCGCCAGCCTGCGGCAGGGCGGGGCATTGCAGGATATCGCGCCGACGATTCTCGGTGTTCTCGGAGAACGTCAGCCGAAGGACATGTCGGGCCGCGATCTGCGCCTGAAGTAGCACGCGCTTCGCAATCCGCGGCTCTTTCGACCCGCGACCTTTCTTCGGCCCGCAGACTTCTTTTCGACCGACGACCTTCTCTCAGAGCCGGCGACTGTATGAGGAGCGGGCAACCATGCCCTTACAGATTCTTCAATATGCTGATGTGGCCGTTGCGAGTCGAGAGCTCGATCTCCGGTCCCCCACTGCCAAGCTTTCCATCGACGTGATTGTTCCAGCGGCCATGATCTGATCCTCGAAGCGCTCCAGAACGTCGAAATCGCTTGAGATCGCGGAGTTGGAAGTATCAGCCCTCAGACGGGCGCCCGCCTCCGCGGGCAGATGCAGCGTAATACTTCCATTGCTGGTTTCCGCGCGAATCGAATCCTGCGGCTGGTTGCGCACGGTCAGATCGACCGCGCCATTGCTGGTGGTGACGCGCAGCGGCGAGTCCGTCAGGTGATTCAGCCGGATGGTCACGAGGCCGTTCGAAGTTCTCACCGTCGCTCCGCCGTTGATTTCGTCCAGATCCACCCACCCGTTCGATGTCTGCGCGTCGATCACCCCGGTCACATTCTCGGCGCGGATGAGGCCGTTCGACGTCCGCAGATTCAGGGTTTGCAGATGTGCGCCGGAACTGCCGATGTCCCGGACGCGAATCGGTCCGTTCGACGTGCTGATGCGGTCGACCACGGTTTGCCGCGGCACTCGGATCGTATAACGCGCGCCCGCGCTCCATTGCGGATGATAAGGCCTGACCGTGCGGATCGTGATCGCATCCGGAGAGTTGTGAATCTCGATCCGCAGCTCATCCAGCAAACTCTGGCGTGAGGCGTATTTCACACCGGAAATTTCCACCTCATTCCGGTCCCATCCTTCGATTTCCACACTGCCGTTGGCATTCTCCACGTTGAGGCGTCCGCCCGGCTGCAGGTCGTAATGATAGTGGAAGTCGGCCTGGTAACTGTCGAAATCCTCCAGGTCGCAGCCCGTGAGCAGAAGCGCCCCGGCCAGTACGGGCGCCAGAGCCAGAACCATTCGCATACGCAGGGCCTCCAAAGAGTCACCTACGCACGCGAGAAGCCCGCGAGTTCGCAGGTTATCCGGAATTTCTTTTCTTCGGCCGGAATTTCTTTAATGCGTGATTTTCCACTCGCCGTTGACGATACTGGCTCCCGTTTCACCGGGCGCAGGAACGTCGTTCCCGTTCGGGGCGTGATGAAGAATGACCAGGTTGGCCGGTTCATCGACCGCGATACGCGATCCTTTGGCCGGAACGATCCAGGAGCCCGGTCAGGTCCGTGCGGTCCGACGCCTGTGGCACCGGCACATCCTTGCGCATCCCCACCGACCGGATCTTGCTGCCCGCGATGACGATGATCGAGTCCTCGATCGGCTTGGCTCCGGGCGCGACGATTGTGGTCGCGCCGATCAGCACCTTCAGTCGGACAGCGGGCTTCTTCTCGCACGCTCCCAGAGCAGCAGCAGCAACACCAGAAGCGAGACCTGTTTAAGCGGCATTCGAAACCGCAGTATCGCACAAGCGGATTTGCATCAGCATGATACCGTTCTGGAAGAATCCCCAATGAACCTCTGCCATCTCTTCGATCTCTCCCTACAGGAACGCCGTGACGCAATCGCACTCGAGTTCGAGGACCGCCTCTTCACCTTCGGTGAACTCGATTCACGCAGCAACCGCCTCGCCCGCCTTCTCGCCGAAAGAGGTTTCCGCGCAGGCGACCGCTTATGCGTCTATCTCGTGAACAGCCCGGAGATGATCGATATTTATCTCGCCTGCGTGAAGCTCGGCGTGATCTTCGTACCCATCAACATCCTCTATCGCGACCGCGAAATCTCGCACATTCTTTCCGACGCCGCGCCGCGCGCGCTGGTGAGTGACGCCGCGATCGAGACCGAATCTCCCGCTCTGGAAGCCCTCCGAACTCTCACGCGACGCAGCCCGGATGGAAGACATCCGCCCCGAAGTCCATATCGACGGCGACGCGCCCGCGGGCATCATCTACACTTCCGGCACCACCGGAACGTCCAAAGGCGCGGTCATCACGCACAACAATTTCGCCGCGAACGCGGTGAATCTCCTGGCCTGCTGGAAGATCTCGGCCGACGATCGCTTTCTGCTCGCCCTCCCGCTCTTCCACGTGCACGGGCTCGGCAACGGACTGCACTGCTGGCTGATGAGCGGTTGCCGCATGCGGCTGCTGGAACGCTTCGAACACAAAACCGCAGCGGCGGAATTTCTCGATTTCCGCCCCACGCTCTTCTTCGGCGTGCCCACCATCTACGTCCGCCTTCTCGCGCTCGAACCGGCCACCGCGCGCGAGATCGGCGGCTTCATGCGCCTCTTCGTCTCCGGCTCGGCGCCGCTGCCCGCCCAGGTGCTCGAAGAGTTCCGCGAACTGTTCGGCCACACCATCCTCGAACGCTACGGCATGAGCGAGACGATGATGAATCTCAGCAATCCGTACGCTGGCGAGCGCCGCGCCGGGACCGTCGGCTTCCCTCTGCCGGGCATTTCGGTGAGATTGCTGAATCCCGCGCTGGAGCCGGTGCCCTACGGCGAAACCGGCGAGATTTATTTACGCGGTCCCAACGTCTTCGCCGGCTACTGGAGGCGCGAAGAAGCGACGCGCGACGCCTTCGTCGACGGCTATTTCAAAACCGGCGATCTCGCCACCCGCTCCCCCGACGGCTATTTCACCCTGACCGGGCGCAAGAGCGACCTGATCATTTCCGGCGGCTTCAATATCTACCCGCGCGAGATCGAAGAGTTCCTGCAGGAACAGCCTGAAATCGCCGAAGCGGCGGTGATCGGCCTTCCCGACCGCATGCGCGGCGAAGTGCCGGTGGCCTACGTTGTCGCCGCCGGGAACTTTCGATGCCAGCGAAATCGAAGCTCGCTGCCGCGAGAAACTGGCTTCGTTCAAAGTGCCGCGCGACTTCATCGTCGTCGAAAAGCTGCCGCGCAACGCCATGGGCAAGATCCAGAAACACCTCTTGCCGAAGCATCAGTAATTAGACACCGACAACGACGGAGGCGGTTTTCCGTGGTGATGTCCCCAGAGCTTGGCACACCGCTCGATGATCATCTCGCGATTCTCGGGCACCGACACGGATTCCATGAGGGCCCCGTAACTCCGGTCCCGACGTCGCATCAGTTGCCCACGACCCTCAGGGTCCGCCGGTCCGGGCCCCCGTGCATGATCCCTCCCAACTCGAACAGCGCATTATTGCGTTTCATCGCCTCGTCGACCAATCATAGATTCGCGTTGCCCTCTTCGACCTCGGAGATCCGCGCCATCAGCGCCTCACCTGGCAATGGACGCCTGGATTTGAGGTTCGGCCGTCCACACGGCGGGCCCGTTGCACGGACCGGCGCCTATTTTCACCACCAACGCGAGCCATGGTCTCGGCCATCATCTTGATGATGCGCTACATCTCGCGCGCACGCGTGGCCGACCCGGCTACCGCCATCACCGACTCAGCGTGGGCCGGGAAAATCGTTCCGGTTGAGGTACTCCTTTATACTGACCATTAACCAAGGCTCCCGAGAGTGCCGCTTCCGGAGATTCATCGGCTGGCACGAAGAATCTCATTAGCCGTCCGGGCCGATCTAGGTCATATATGGATAGTTTCGATGTAGTGGGCGTCGGGCTGAACGCCACGGACACCACACTCGTCGTCCCCCGGTTTCCTCCCAACGGCGGGAAAGTCTCTTTCACCCGCGAATTCTATTCTCCCGGCGGCCAGGTCGCGACCGCCATGGTCGCCTGTTCGCGGCTCGGGCTGCGCGCAAAATATATCGGCGCGGTCGGAGATGACGAACGTGGGCGTATTCAAATGAAGAGCCTGCGCGCCTCCGGCGTCAACATCGACCACGTGCAGCTACGGCACGAATTGTCCGAATCAATCGGCCTATATCGTTGTTGATGAGTCAACCGGTGAAAGAACCGTTTTCTGGGCCCGGCCCGATTGCCTGGCCATCTCGCCGGAGGAGATCGACGCGATAGGCTCAGATCAGATTACCGCTGCACGGCTGCTGCACATCGACGGGCACGATACCCCTGCCGTCGGACAGGCGGCGCGGATCGCTCGCCGCGCGGCAATCCCGGTAACCGTGGATGTCGACACCATCTACCCCGGTTTCGAGCGGGTGCTCCCGCTGGTCGATTACCTGATCGCGAGCGCGGAGTTTCCCTCGCAATGGACTGGGAGTGACGATCCCTTCGACGCCCTCGTCGGCCATCCAGCGGCAGGCCGGAATGCGCATGGCCGCCATGACGCTCGGAGCGGAGGGCGCTCTCGCTTTGTGCGCCGCGACCGGCAGGTTCCTCTACTCGCCGGGCTTCGTCGTCAACTGTGTGGATACCACCGGCGCCGGAGACGTCTTCCACGGGGCCTTTTGCTATGCTGTCTTGCAGCAGATGACCATTGCCGACGCGCTCGAATTCTCCAACGCAATGGCCGCGCTGAACTGCATGGCGTTCGGAGCGCGCGGAGGCATACGAACGCCCTCGGAAGCCCGCGCTTTGCTTCAATCGGGGTCCCGGCGCGAGAACCCGGATATCGCGGCCCGTGCAGGTAGAAAGCCCGGCGCGCGCTGAATGTTCCCGCTGCGAGACGACCGGCCGACCTACAGCCCGCCCGTCGTCACCACGCTCCTGATCGTAGCCTGCGCGCTGGTGTTTTTCTTCGAATTGTCCCTCGACCCCTATTCGCGCGATTATTTCATCAACCTGTATGGCATCGTGCCGGCCCGCCTTCGGCCCGTCACGATCTTCACCTCCATGTTTCTGCACGCCGGGTGGGCCCACATCGCGGGAAACATGCTATTCCTCTGGGCGTTCGGCAAGAGTCTCGAAGACGCCATGGGGCACACTAAGTTCCTTGCGTTTCTACCTGATTTGCGGGGTATCCGCCGGCATTGCGCATGTGGCATTTAACCTCTACACGACCCTGCCCACCGTGGGAGCGAGCGGCGCGATCGCCGGGGTGATGGGTGCATATCTGGTCAAATTTCCGCGGGCGAGGATCCACACCCTGTTCTTCATTCTGGTTTTCTTCACCACGGTGGATATCCCGGCTTGGGTCATTCTGATCTACTGGTTTTTCACGCAACTCCTGAGCGAGTACGGTTCCATCACGACTACCCAGGTCGCCAACGGAGGCGTCGCCTACGCGGCGCATATCGGCGGCTTCGTCACGGGCATGGTGCTGGTGCAGTTTATGGGCGTGCGCTCCCGCTATCTCGCCCGCCGCGATATCTACTGGTAACGCCATGGTCGATCTTCTCGCCATCGCAGCGCATCCCGACGATGTGGAACAGACCTGCGGCGGCACCCTCCTCCGCATGGCCGAGGCGGGCTACTCGACAGGGATCATCGACCTGACGGCCGGCGATATGGGGACCCGCGGCACGCCCGAGATTCGCGTCTCCGAATCGGCGGAGGCTGCGAAAATCCTCAAGGTCTCGCACCGTGAGAATCTCCACTTCCCCGACGCCCGGCTGGAAAACTCCCTCCCCGCCCGCATGACCCTCGCTCAGCGGTTGCGCGAACTGCGGCCCCGAACCGTGATACTTCCCTACTGGGAGGGGAGGCATCCGGACCACTACCGTACGGCAGAGCTGGGCTACGAAGCCTGCTTCCTCGCCGGTTTGAAGAAGCTCGACCAATCGACCGAGCCGCATCGGCCGCACAAGATCGTTTATTCTTCGCTATACGCCAACGTAACGCCCTCGTTCGTAGTGGATGTAACTCGCTATTTCGCGCAACGAATGGACTCGCTGCTCGCCTATCGCTCTCAATACGCAGAAGCGAGCGACGGCTCGACGTTGTTTCCTGACGCGGGCGAGATTCGCGACCGCCTATCCGCAATTGCCCGATTTTACGGAAACCTTATCGGGGTCAAATACGGCGAGCCATTTGTCGTAAAAGAAATGATGCGCGTCGACGACATAATCTCGATTAATGTTCGAAGTCTTTGAAAAGATTTAGAAAAACGCTCCCTGAGGTAACGAAACAGGCAAGATCTGGTATTGTTTCGTACAACTATCGGAATTTCCTGATTTCTTTCCGTGTTAACTGTCACTATACTTCTGTTTAGCGGGTACTGATAGTACCGGCTAATACTCAAACGGAGAATACTAACATGGTTCGTAAAATCGTCCTCGCAGTTCTTCTGGCAGTTCAGTTTGGTGTGTTGACATCCACCGCGTCGGCCTTGGCATTGCCCCCCTGCGGCGGCCCCTGCTCCGTACGCTAGACTCCGAGTACTTTGACTGTCAGCCGGTGTTAGACTTCAAATAGTCCGCACCTCCAGCTATGCAGTCAACGGTTTGGGAACATCGAGTCCTGCTGTTCTTCATCGGTTGCCACGGCATTTTGCTGTGGCGACTGTGGGTGGAGAAGCTCGCGGGGTTGTATCTGTGGCTAACCGTATTTCTGGCAGCAGAGATGCTCCAGAATGCTGTTCTGTTCCCTGTTAGCCGCGAATCCAACGTTTACACCCTTTTGTTTGAATTCAGTACCGCCGTCATTTGGGTGTTGGCGTACCTGGTTGTTCTTGAGCTATACCGTCTCACTCTGGAAGCATACCCTGGAATCTCCAGTGTCGGGCGGAAAGCCGTGTCTTGGTCTATGGCGCTGGCCTTCGCGGTTTCCGTGGTCTACGCGGTACCTGACCTGAGAGGCGCCGAGGGGCCGTTCATCAAACACGTTTATCCGATTCTCGAGCGCTCTACAGTGCTCGGGCTCCTGCTGTTTCTCGTCCTTATTCAGATGTTCCTGTTCCACTACCGTCTGCCGCTATCCCGCAACCGGATGATCTACGTTACCGGCTACGCTTTGTATTTCGGAATCAGCATGGCGTTGGACATTGTCTGGACGGGTTTGGGTATTAAGACCGCGGCTGCGTTCGGTCTGTGGATCGTCACCGCAGGGGGAGTTATCCTCATTCTCGGCGCGGCGCTGCTGAGCCATCAGGGCGAGGCCAAGGTCAAGCTCGATCCGGGTGCGGATAGTGATCGGGCCCGTCTACAGCAACAGCTCGCAGACATGAACCGGATGCTGACTCGGGCAGCCCGTGGGCGGGGGTAGTACTGGTACTGCAATCTATTTGTGACGCTGCTGTTAACTAAAGTTAACTACCCTGAATTGAACAGTTTTACCTATTGCAATTTGGTACCGATCAGTGTATTGTTGACAGATAGATGGGTACCCTCAAGTACAATACCTGTAGGAGCTGCCGACCTTGATCGTTAGTTTGCTTGTAGTACTGCTGCTGGTTGTCGCCGTCGCGGCATTGACCCGGTTCGCACCGAAACCGGCCGTTATTGCGAGCACGTACGGTTCAGATGCCTCTTTTCTCGAGAATTTTTCTTTGCAGACCTACCGTCCGATGTTGCGCCTCGCGACGCAGTTGGACCGTCGCTACCTGACGATGGCCCATGGCGAGTCGCTTTCGGGATGCTATCGCAAGATTCAGCGCGACTTGCTGCGCGAATATCTGCGCGACGCCGCAAAGGATTTCAATCGGCTGTACGCCATCGCGAACGCAAAATCCCTTCAGGCATCAAGCGATCCGGGCGATCTCTCAATGGCGCTGTTCGAACAGCAGATGACTTTCATCATGCTCATCTGGGGTATCGAAGCGCGATTGCTGGTTGACGTCGTCGTTCCCTTTGCTCTGGATCTTGACCCGCTCATGGGCGCCATCGAAGAGTCTTGCCACGCAGACCCGTAGTTGGCCCGGCCCCAATTCGGTTACCACGCAGTTTAGTTTGGTCACCACTTGGCTTAGCAGCCCGTGGGTAGAAGTGGGAAAGCACCTCTTAGTTGCGTGCGCGGCTCTGTGAATTCAGTATGTTACCGAGCCGCGACCGCGAGGAGCGGTTCCTGCGATAGGCTGTTAAACGCGTTTCGCAACCCATAAGCCCTACGCACTTATACTGCCCTTGCGGTCTAGGGCAAAGAACGCTGAAAACGCCGCAGATCCGGTCGTTTAGGCGACAAAAGACGATCCGCTGACAGACGAGATACCTTGGCGCCTGCGCCGCTGGTTTTCGTTCCGCTTCGGCTTTGCCCTCTGCGTCATCGCCGTCGCACTGCTCGTGCGAGGCCGGCTTCAGCGGACTGTTCGACTCGGCGTCAGGTTCTTCTCGATCGCGCTCTAACTCCACGGAACGGCAAAGCGATTTGCCGGACGGTCGTCATCCTGCCGATCGCCGACCTGCTTGCCTTCTGCGCAGACCTGCTTTGCCGCGCGTGCAGAGCCAGTCTCGGTGGAATGCGCCAGAGCATGTTCGAGCGCACGATCGGAACGCGTGTCTACCGACACCGGCTCGACATCATGGTTGCTCCGGAACGCCGACGGTAAACCCACTGATCAGGTCATCGCTGCTATTGTATCCACCGAAGGTCAGATACTCGGTGGCACCCAGGGCGAATACCGAACTGGCCGTCCAGTTCGTCGAAGGCTTCGAATATGACTCAGACTGGACGAGTTCGCCGTTCATATACAGCTTGCTGACGTTCCCTTTCCAGGCGATCGTCACCTGTAGTGTCACGCCATTGCCAAATAACGCGTCCTCGGTCCCCGGCGGAACGTAATAGTGGTAAACGCCGCCTCCCAACCAGTAATTGAAGGCCAGGGATTTCGAGGTGGAGTTCAAATAAGGCCCGGCGGAGAAGGAGAACAGGTGATGTTGCGCGGCCACGTTATCCTGGACGTCGAAAGCGTATCGCGGCGATGCTGCGGTGGCACATCGTTGGGCGAAGCTGTAACTCGATTTCAGGTAAAAGGAGATCTGGCCCTGATCAACGTTGAATATGTCGCCCAATTCGACGCCGGTGAACTTGTAATGCGCGGTGTTGACATTGGAACAGCATTGGAGGAAGTAGACCCCTGTTTCCCTCTCCACGGGCGCGAACTTCACAGCGCCGTTGCCTGCAACCACGAGCTGCCCTGCGAAGCCGCGAGGAGCGACTGTGGGGGTAATGATCGCGCCGTTGGACCACCCCGAGAGTTCGGATGGACTACCTGCAATCTGAAGCGCGGAAACCGTCACCATCGTTGTCGCGGAGGACCCATTCAAAGTGCCGGTTATCCATACGTCTTGAACGATCGTACCCGCGGACTCGGCCGTGAAGGCTGCTGTTTTACCGCCGGAGGTGACTACCACACTGGGCGGGATTCTAACGGCCGCATTACTGCTCGACAACGATACCGTTGCTCCGCCTCCCGGCGCCTCGCTGACCAGCGTAACCGTGCAGCTTGTCGAATTACCGCTAGGCACGCCCGCGGGGCTGCAACTCAAAAAAGAAACCTCTGCCGGTGACAAGGCGATTGCTGCCGATTCCAGGACACCTCGGGCCGAAGCGGTGATCATGGCAATCCCCCCCGCGTTGACCGAAGAAACGGTGCCACTAAAGCTGCCTGTGGCGGAGCCGGCTGGAATAAACGCGCGGCCCGGAACAACTACCTGTGGGTTACTGCTGGACAGGTCGACCGAAAAACCGCCCCGGGGGGTTGCGGCGCTCAGAGTAACTGTGCACAAAACATTGCCCGCCCCGGCGAAGGTTGTCGGCGAGCATATGAGTCCCGTAAGGCTCGTTGAATGCTGCAGGATGTCGACGAACCTTGCTGAACCGGTTGTCAGGATAGCGCTTCCTGTTGGGCTCGCGGCGACTGTTTCGGTGATCCGGATAGCCGCCGAAATCGACCGGGTACTGGGAGAAAGATGCAGTGCGAATTGAGCGACTACGCCATTCGGAATCGTCGCGGAATTGACTCCGTAAAGCAGACAGGTCGCACTGCCTGTTCCGGTTGAGCAGACTACCGTTTTCCCCACGCTGGTCGCAGCGGCGCCTGCGGTCACCGTAACGCTGGAGACATCTGCGGGGGAATAGTCCATAGTCCACTCAAGCGCAGCCGGCTGAGCACCCGCGGACGCTGTCAGGTAAAGATTCAGAGAGGCCGAACCGTCTGGCGCACTGGTGGCCGATCCTGGTGAAAGAACAACTGTTTGGCCGAGGGCAATGCGATGACAAAAAATGGCCAACACCACGAAGACACAAAGCCGTTGCGCAGACGAAAGCAGAAATAGTCTCCTGTGCTAATTATCGATCAGAAGGGTATTTCCTTGAGTTCTAAGAACTTAACCCGGCGAAGCCGAAACCCGGGAGGTGAAGCTATGATGCCGGAGTGCGGGTTGATTTACTGACGGAACGTCACGCCGCGCAGATTGCCGGGGTAGTGGGTTGTTGGGACAGGATGCTGATTTTCGGCACATTGCCGAAGACTTGCTTTGCCGGCAGGATGACGTCGTTTCTGTGCGGTAGGAGGATCCAGGTTTTCTACTATCCGAAAACGTTGAGAAGATGGCTGCAGAGGCTGGTATCGCGATCGAGTGCCGAACCAAAGTGGCCTTCGGCGTCTTCGAGGCCGTCAACCGAAATATTCGCATGCCGTTTCTGACAGATTCTCGCTCAGAGCTGGAATTCCTTCGAGGAACATCACATCCGCCGATGCAATATGCCATGGCAGTCCGCCAGCCGGCCTGCGGCGTCGGACAGCCGGCAATCGAGATTGGCGTGAGGCGTGGCGCCGGGAACTTTTGCGGTCGTAGCCATCTCCCGTTCCAGCGTCGGAAGAGTGAAGTCGAGCAGAAATCGGGCTTGTTCAGGTGTCATGGGCCGGAATACCCCATCTTTTCGCAACACTCTGTTAATCGTGTCCTCGGCAGCGGCTTATTTTTGCGAGAATGCAGTTTGGCCGAAGCCGGAATCCCAAAGCTGCCGTGGCTGTGCGTCATCCTCGTGTCGCTCGCAGTCGAAGCTCCTTCGCTTGCGCAAGCGCCACGCGATGCACCCGCGGTCTTTCAGAGCAGTACCCAACTCCTTCAGGTAAAAGTGATCGCCGAGGACAAAGACGGCAAACCCGTCACCGACCTCCGCCAGGATGAGTTCCACGTTCGCGATAACGGCTCACCGCAGGACCTCAGGCTCTTTCTGAACGAATCGGAACGAACGACTCTTGCGCCTCCACCGCTCCCGCCCGGTACCTTCACCAATCGCGACAAATCCCGGCCCGACGGCCACAGCGGCTATTCGGTAATCGTCCTCGACACCCTCCTCACCCTCCTTGCCGACGAGAACCAGGGCGGCAGCGGCGCCATCTGGGCCATTCAGAAAGCGCTCAAAGCTCTACACTCGCTGCCCCCGGGAGAGAACGTTGCCATCTATGCCACCGGCTACAAGGTTTGGGTGGCCCGGGAATTCACGCAGGACCGCGAATCGCTCGAGCAAAAACTCCGCAAATGGAAACCGGCGATGGATGTCATTCCCGAGGTAAATAAAGTCGACGTGCTGCACTGGGAAATCGAGCAGATTGCCGAGCATGTCGCGGCCATCCCCGGACGGAAGAACTTAATCTGGATTGCCTACCAGTTCCCCGTCGCCCTGCCCGTGCTGCAAAGGCTCAAGGCCGCGGACGTCGCGGTCTATCCCGTGGATGCACATGGTTCGGTGATTGGCCTGAAGATCGACAAACAACTCGCCAGCATGCCGCTGCGGGCGCTGGCCGCCACCGGAGGCGTCGCCTACTTCGACCGTGACGATCTCGACGTCGCCATTTGCGAGGCCATCGACGATGGACGGTCCAACTACACCCTCGGCTTTTATCCTCCGGGTGACGACACTGTGCCGCGAGTTCACCAGATCGCTGTGCGCGTCACGCGCCCCGGCGTTACGCTGCGATACCGGAATACCTACAAGACCGACCCACCGCGCAGGCCCGCGCCCGCGAAGGTGACGGATCTGATCCAGGCCATGTTCAGTCCCGTGGACTCACTGGCCATTCCGATCCAGGCCTCGGCCAGGCGAGCTCATGAGCGCCTGAGCTTCGACACGGTACTCGACGCGACCAGTCTCGACCTAGCTGCGAACCAGAATCGCTGGACAGGAAGCCTTGAAGTCGTAGCTCAATTCATGGCGGCCGACGGACGCATCGTAGGCGCTCGCCCCGCGCTCGATCAAACGGTGAACCTGAATTTCACTCAGCTGACCTACGACGCCGCCACGCAGCGCGGCCTTTCTTACCGCAACGAGCTGAAGATCCCTGCCAAGGCGGTGGAGTTCAGGATTCTCATCGCCAACCGGGCGACCGGCAGGATCGGAACCGTGACGATTCCCCTTTCCGAAGTAGCGCTGGCCGAATGAGGAGTAAGCAACTGTTCCTGGCTAGCGCATCGGCGTTTTCATCAGCAACATAGTCCGGCCGTCTGCCAGCGCCTCAAAACCGAGGCGGACATAGAGTCGCCAGGCAGAATTCATGGGGTCGCAACTAAGGGTCTGTAACGAAATAACATTTCCGATTTAGTTGAGTCGGGGCTTAATACTATAGTTCCAGTCGCCGTGGAACTTGTCTCTGTGGATATTGATTTCCGAGAGTTCCTTGTCGGACACCTTCACGCCGGCAGGATAGGTTGTTGCGTCGATCTCGGAATGGACCATAAGCCCGGTAGTGGTGGTAGTGGCGGCAATGAGGTTGACGATCACCTCGTGACTGATCAGTGGTTTGCCACGCCAGTTTTGGCTGATGAAGGAGAACAAGCGATGTTCGATCTTGTTCCATTTGCTTGTGCCCGGGGGTAGATGGCAGACTTTGATGTTCAATCCGGTTTCATCGGCCAGTTTCTGGAGTTCCAGCTTCCAGAGCCTTACGCGGGATCCATTACTTCCGCCTGAGTCCGCCGTGATCAGCAGGTCGGTGGCATCGGGATAGAAGTCCTGCCCCATGCCGTGCCACCATCGGCGGATCGTCTCCACGGCGAATGCAGCCGTGTCGTGGTCCACGCCCACGCTGACCCAGCCGGTGTTGTGGGCGATATCGTAAATGCCATAGGGGTTCGCTCTGCCCAGCTCCGGAATGATGAAGTCGTGCACCCGCACCTGTTCGGGATTGCCCGCGGGACGCAGTTCCCGCCCGTTGTTCTTAAAGTCCCCCACCAGCTCCTTCTTTTTGGTGTCCACCGAAATCGCCGGCTGTTGGTTTCGCAACTGCCGTTTGACCTTTCGATTCAGGTATTCGAATTGGGCGTTGCGATCGGGGTGACTCGAACCCTCTCTGGTTTTGCTGTTGGCCTGCAAGCTGTATCCGAGGTCGTGCAATAGTTCGGCGACCATGCGGTGGCTCGTCTTATGCCCCATGCTCCTCAACTCAGCCGCCAGTTTGCGAAGGCTCTTGCAGGTCCAGCGTAACGGCGATTCCGGATCACCCCTTGTCGCCGGCTCGATGAGCCGTTCCAGATCCCGCAACAGACTCGGGTCCTGCGTAACCGTTTTCTTCCGCCCACCTCCTGGCCGTCGAATGCGATTAGGAGGATGAGCCGCAGGCTCTCGCAATTCCGTCAGTCCAAGTCGAATCGCCGGTCGCGACATTCCCGTCGCCTCCGAGACGGCCGTTATCCCTCCGCGACCTATCGCTATGCTCTCTGCCGCCGCGGCCAAACGGCGCGAGCGCTCATCCAGACTGTCCCGCAAAACCATGAACCGGCGATTGATCCCAGTGAGATCCTTCACCCTTTCAGCTTACGCCAAAACATTCAATATCGAAAATGTTATTTTGTTACAGGCCCTAAGCGACGCTTTGGCGTAACGCTCAAGCAATCGCTCCACCAGGTGGAAGCCAATTCCCTTGCCGCGATGCACGGGCAACACAGCAACGCTTAGTTCCGGCGTACTCTCGTCCACGAATCCATAACCCCGATCCGAAGCAGAAAAATACCGTAGCCAGGCCGCACCGACAGGCGCGCCATCAACCTGCGCGATCAAATCCCAATCGCCCCTTCGCGTTCCCCAACCATCGACATACCGGGCAACTGCCGGGTCGCGCAGGATAGATCGCGGTAGCGGCAGCTGATCCGGAGGCACAAACAGGGCGAGATACAGCATCTCCCGCAGGAAGGCTTCATCCGATGCGGCAGCCGGACGTAATTCGCAACTCACTACTCCATTGTCTGATCACGAAAGAATTCGGGCTTATCATCAAAAGCATGAAAGCCGAGGATCTCCGGACTCAATTCGATTACGGTTACTGGGCTAACGCCAGACTCTTTGGCGTTGCTTCAAATCTGACAGCAGAACAGTTCACCCAACCCGTTTCCGGCAGCTATGGTTCGATCCGCAACACGCTGGTCCATATGATGAGTACCGAATGGGGCTGGATGGAACGCTCCGGCGGCTTCGGGCGTGGCCCAAAACTGAATGGTTCCGATTTCCCCACGTTCGCTTCTGTCCGCGAAAAGTGGAGGGAGGTCGAGTCGCACCTCCGGAGTTTCCGCAATACGCTTCACGATGGAGACCTTCATCGCCTGGTGGAATTCACCCTCGGCGATGGCCCGAAGCAAACACTTTCGGTCGGCGAGGTGCTGCATCATGCCGCCATCCATGGCGTGCATCATCGTGGGCAGGTGGCAATGCTGTTAAGGTCGCTGGGATATGTTCCCGGCGATTTCGACATGATCTTCTACTACCGGCAGTTACGGCAGCTGTAACGATCAGGGTCATTAGCGCGACACGATCGACGTTCACCCCGTGCGCAGTGTGGAACTCAAGCTGGCCGCAGGCTTCACAAACAGCATTCGCTCTCCTCGCCGCGCAACACCGCGGTACGGCGCTCGCGCAGGTTAGACTGAGCGACAACCTGCGGGTTAAGCAAAATACGATCCGTCGGCCACAATCTCCGGTACCACGAGATTGCCCGGCCCGGCCTGGGTCTCTCGGTGGAATTCTGCGGGATCGCCGCATCCATCCCGGATGGCCGCAACGGTGCGATGGCCATGAAGAATCAGCAGAACCAGCAACGCGTCGATCATCGGTGTTACGTTGACCGACGCCTGAGTTTGTGCCCGGGGCTCATTGCCATACCCGCTGAGACACCCGCAACTCTGAGGATGTTTCTGTTTCTCGAGCCGCGTCCGGGCACGCTTGGGTTAGCTCTGATTCTTTTCGGCAATCCGCGCTTTGGCAGCCGCACAGAGCGCGTTGCGGCGGCGCGACAGCAGGCCTTCCACGTCGGGAACTCCAAAAACAACCTTTTCCATGTGCCGGCAAATGTCCCCTTCGCCGCTCTTGGTGCGCAACTCGGAAAGAAACGGATGGATCTTGCTGAAGGTCTCAAAAATCTCTCCATGCGCTGCCCGGAAAGCGTCGGCGTCAATCGCACCCGTGGTCACCAGAGAAGCGGCCATATCCCAGTAGCCAACCACCATACGGAACGCTGAGTTCCTTGGGCCCCCTATGATCGCGACCAATTCCGCGAATGTCTCCGGATTGAACTCCAGCAGAAACCAGCTGCGGGCCTCACGAAGTACGGCTTCGCGCCGGAGATCGAATAGTTGGAGATTCAGCTGTGCGCTTTCAAAAGGCGTAGGCATGATCACACATCATAACCATCGAAGCCGGCTAACGCCGCAATGCTTACCGGCGATCACAAACCGGCCAATATTTATATTTCGCACAAAATCATACAATTACAGGGAAATTTTCGGGAATGAAGAACGTTTTCGCGCACCCGCCGTATATCTTCGCGTTGTAAGAGTCAGTCGCACCTATCGTGTACTGGCCACTAAGCCCTTCAGTCCTCGAGGCTCTGAGCGGGACAACGTCAAAGAATAGGCGGTAGGCGCTCCCGACATTGACGCGGCCCCGGTACCTTCCGAGAGACCAAAAAGGCGCTGGTCTGAGCGAATCAGATGGTGGGGCGCCCCTTGTTCGCGAGTTTGCCGCACAGCCCGGAAAAGGCTGTGCGGCAGATTGAATCAATGAGCACTGAAAGAGGAAGGGAAGCGCGGAACTAAACGGCAGCTTCGATCTTTGACAACTGAATAACCGATTGGCAATCGGTAGGGCACAAGCGTGTTCTTGAGACAACGTGACGCATGCACGTTTCGTCTTATTGGCGGCTGATGAAATTGCTTTTTTCAGCCGCCCACCACACCCATCGCTGCCCGAATCCGCGCCGCAGTCTCGCGCAGGTGCTCATCGCTTTCATATCCGCGTCGGGGCCAGAAAAACCCTTTCAACCCATCACCCCTGCGGCGAGGCACGATGTGGATATGCAGGTGCGGCACGCTCTGGCTCACGTTGTTGTTGATCGCGATGAACGTGCCGTCGGCGTTAAGCGCGGCTTCAACAGCCCGCTCCAGACGTTGCGCAATCTGGAACAGCGGACCCACCTGCGGAGCGGGCAAATCGGCCAGCGTAGCGATGTGCTGCGTTGGAATCAACAGAACATGGCCGGGGAACAAAGGACGGTGGTCGAGAAACGCGACCGCAATCCTCGCTCCGCCAAACCACCTCGGCTTCTACGTCGTCCGCAACGATCCGGCAGAAAGCGCAGTTCATGCTGACGATCTCATCGCCCGATAAAACGCTCCGCGAAATCCTCCAGACGATCAACCAGAACGTCGGGCGGAAACTCGCGAAACGTCTCCGGCTGAAATCCCCACGTCACCCCGCAAACGGCCACACCCGCGTTGCGAGCCGTCTGAACATCGACCCAGGAATCGCCCACCATCCACGTGTCCTCCGCCGGCGCGTTCGCCTCCGCGCGCAGCGTCTCGATCCCGATCGGATGCGGCTTCTTGTGATCGAAACTGTTGCCGCCGTAGATGCGGAAAAACAGCGGCGCCAGGCCGAGACCCTTCATGATCCGCTCACTGATGCGAACCGGCTTATTGGTCAGGACTGCAAGCCGCGCACCGCTCGCATGCAGCCGGTGCAGCGCATCGCCCACCTCCGGATAAAGAATCGTGTAATCGAGCGCATGATGGCGATAGTAGTCGAGGAAGAACTCAAGCGCGTTCGCCACTTCCTCTTCCGACGCCTCGGGTCCCATCGCGCGTTTGACCAGCACCGGCGCGCCGTTTCCCACAAACGAAAATATCTGCGTGTCGGGAAGCGGCCCTCGGCCTGCCTCCGCACGCGTCGCGTTCACAGCATGGACAAGATCGAGCCGGGAATCGATCAGCGTGCCATCAAGGTCGAATATCAGGAGCACAGACGTCTACGAAGCTTTGCGCGGCCGGCGAACCATCTTGCCACCCGCGCGCGGCGACAGGCTTGCGGCGCGGCCGCCTGTCCGTCGATATCGTACGCCACCATCTTCCGCTGCAGGGTGTTGCGATGTATCCCGAGCATCTTGGCCGCTTCCGATTGATTCGCGCCTGTCGCCTGCAGCGCGCGTTCAATCATGCTTTTCTCCAGGATCTCCACGGCCTGTTCCAGAAACAGACCGGACTTCATCAAATACTCGACAAGAGCGTCAAAGCTTTCTTTCATGCGTATTGTTTTCCAGAGCCGCCTTAACCTGCTCGTACTGCCTGCGGAAGCTTGACTTGAGCTCCATCGGCGCGATCGCGACGAACGTGTGCGATGCGTCGAGCACGTAAGGCGCAAACCGCGAGTTTACCATCGCCGTATTCACGACCGACGACGAGATGGTCTTCGAATCGACCTGCGGCCCGAAGGCCATGAACGCCGTGAGCAGCGCGATCGCGACCAGCACTCCCCGCGCGAATCCAAACGCAGCGCCGAGCAGCCGATCGAAAAACGAGAGCCCGATCGTGCGCAGGAAGCGGCTGACGATCCACCCGAGCAGCCCGCCGCAGATGAGCACGGCGAACACGACCAGCAGAAACCCGATCAGATTCGCCACGCGCGGTGAGCTCACATAGGGGATGAGGAACGACCCCGCGAGCCCGTAAAACCACATCCCCAGCACCAGCGCGGCGAGCGACGCCGCTAGTCCGATGATCTCGCGCGAGAACCCCTTGCGCACGCTCAGAATGACTGAGCCCAGCACGAAGGCCAGCAAAACATAGTCGAGCCAGTTCACAGCGTGTTGCCTGTCAAACGCGTATATGCCTCCACATACTTGGCTGCGGTTTTTTCGATTACCTCTGCAGGAAGTGAGGGCGCGGGAGGCTGCTTGTTCCAGTCGAGCGTCTCCAGGTAATCGCGCACAAACTGCTTGTCGAACGATTTCTGCGGCCCCCCCGGCGCATATTCCTTGCGCGGCCAGAAGCGCGATGAATCCGGCGTGAGGACTTCATCGGCCAGCAGCAGTTCTCCGTCAAACCAGCCGAACTCGAACTTCGTATCGGCGATGATGATGCCGCGCGATTCCGCGTAGGCCGATGCTTTGTCGTAAATCAGCAGCGTAAGATCGCGCAGCAGAGCGGTGGTCTGGCGTCCGATGAGCTTCGGTCGGCGCTCTCGAACGAGATGTTCTCGTCGTGGCCCGTCTCGGCCTTGGTGGCCGGCGTGAAGATCGGCTCGGGCAGCTTGTCGCTTTCCACCAGACCCGCCGGCAGTTGAATGCCGCAGATGGCTCCGGTGTTCTTGTAGTCCTTCCAGCCGGAGCCCGAGACGTAGCCGCGCGCCACGCATTCCACGGGCTCCATGCGGCAGCGCTTCACCAGCATGGAACGGCCTTCCAGTTGATCGCGATATGGCTTGAGGCGGGCAGGGAAGGCATTGACGTCGGCGCTGATGAGATGGTTCGGAATCACCGAACTCAGCAGATCGAACCAGAAGAGGGACATGCTGGTGAGCACGCGGCCCTTTCCCGGAATGCCCTGGGGAAGGATGCAATCGAAGGCTGAGATGCGGTCCGTGGCGACGATGAGCAGATTGCTATCGACGCTGTAGACATCGCGCACCTTGCCGCGCGCAACCAGTTCGATGCCCGGCAAGTCGGTGGTGGTGATAACGTTCGTCACGATCTCGCAGGGGTCTTGGCTTGCACCGGTTTCGAATGCGCCGATTCGGGATCGGTCACCAGATGGCTGTGATAACGGCTATAGCCGAAATAAACGACGAAGCCGATCACGAGCCAGACGACGAGGCGAATCCAGGTCATGACGTCCAGAAAAGCCATCATTCCGAAGCAGACCAGTATTCCGAGGATCGGCACCAGGGGCACCAGCGGCGTTTTGTATGGGCGGGGAAGGTCCGGCTGCGTGCGGCGCATGACCATGATGCCGGCGCACACAATCACGAATGCGAGCAGAGTTCCGATGCTGGTCATGTTGCCGAGACTCGAGATCGGGAGGAAGCCCGAGAACAGGCTGACGAAGACCATCAGGAGCAGGTTCGAACGCCACGGCGTCCGGAACTTCGGATGAATGTCCGAGAAGAGCTTCGGAAGCAGGCCGTCGCGCGACATCGAAAAGAACACGCGGCTCTGGCCCAGCAGCATCACGAGGATCACCGACGTGTAGCCGGCGAGAATGCCTACGATCACGCCGGTCGAGAGCCATGCGTATTTCGTCTTGTTGATGGCATCGTAAATGGCGGTCGGCGTCATGTCCTTGTAGTTGACGATGCCGGACATGACGTACGCGAAGAGCACATAGAGCACGGTGCAGATGCCGAGCGAACCGATGATGCCTATGGGCATGTCGCGCTTCGGCGTCTTGGCTTCCTGCGCGGCGGTGGAAACGGCGTCGAATCCGATGTAGGCGAAGAAGATCATGCCGGCGGCGCGCATCACGCCGCTCCAGCCGAAGTGTCCGGTCTCGCCTGTGTTGGGCGGCAGGAACGGGACGTAATTGGCGCGATTGATGTACGCCCAGCCGAGCCCGATGACCAGCACGACGATGGTGACTTTGAGCGCCACGATCACTCCGTTTACCCACGCGGATTCCGAGATGCCGATCATCAGGATGATCGAGATGGCCCAGATGATGAAGATGGCGGGAAGGTTACAGACCATGTCCGCCTCCTCCGCATCGAACGGCGAGGCGGTCAGGCTCGCCGGCAGCGTGATGCCGAAGTGGCCCAGCAGCCGGACCAGATAGCTCGACCAGCTCACCGAGACGGTCGCCGCGCCGACGGCGTATTCGAGCACCAGATCCCAGCCGATGATCCACGCGAGCAGTTCGCCCATGGTGGCGTAGGCGTAGGTATAAGCGCTGCCGGCGATCGGAATCATGGTGGCGAATTCGCTGTAGCACATGCCCGCGAAGGCGCATCCGATGGCGGCGATGAGGAACGAGAAGACCACGGCGGGGCCGGCGTTATCGTGCGCGGCGACCGGGGTGAGGGCGAAGAGTCCGGCTCCGATGATCGCGCCGATGCCCAGCGCGACCAGGTTCACCGGGCCGAGGGTGCGCTTCAACTGATGCTCGCCGCCCTCGCTTTCGCGAAGGATGCGGGCAATCGGTTTGGTCGCGAAAAGGCTCAAATTGATGGCTCCTGTCTACCGCGCCAGAGGAAGTAAACGGGCACCCCCAGCAATACAATGATCAGCCCTCGCACGGTGAAGGCGGGCTTGTTCACCAGCAACAGTATCTCAATCACGGCGGCCACCAGCATGTACAGGGCGGGCAGCACCGGGTAACCCACGGCGCGGTAGGGGCGTTCCAGTTCGGGTCGCGTGCGGCGCAGACGGAAGAGGCCGCCGATCGTCAGGATATAGAAAAGCAGAACTGCAAAGATAACATAGTCGAGCAGATCGTTGTACTGGCCGCTGAGCGTGAGCAGAATGGTCCAGACGCACTGGATCGCCAGCGCGAAAACGGGCGTGTGGTGAGCGGGGTCGAGCGTGCCCGCGCGGCGGAAAAACAGGTTGTCCCGGGCCATCGTGAAGTAGACGCGCGCGCCGGACATGATCATGCCGTTGACGCAGCCGAAGGTCGAGATCATGATCGCGGCCGCCATCAGCTTCGTCGCTACCGGACCGAACATCGCCGAGACCACTGCGGTGGCGACACGGTCTTCCGGGGCGGTCTGAATCTGCTGGCAGCGTCAGCACCGAGAGATAGATGAAGTTGCAGGCGAGATAGAGAATCGAGACCACGCCCACGCCGAGCCCGAGCGACAGCGGCAGGTTGCGTTTCGGGTTGCGTACTTCGCCCGCCGTGAAGGTCACGTTGTTCCACGCGTCCGACGAGAAGAGCGGGCCCACCATGGCCGATCCGACGAGCGCCACGGTCGCGAAGCTCCAATCGGCTCCTCGCCAGAAGTCGGTGAAGTTCGCGGTGATGGCTTGCGGATTACGGCCGAGCAGGAAGCCCAACCCGACCAGCCCCAGCAGCGACGCGACCTTGGCGAACGTGAACACGTTCTGCACGGTGGCGCCGGTGCGGATGCCGCGCGTGTTGACGATCGTGAGCAGAATCACGACCGCGCTCGCGAGCAGTTGCTGTGTGGTCAGACCGATCTTGCCGGATCCCAGCAGATAGTTGTTCGCCGAGATCGAGGGCAGGAAGACGCCGGTGTATTTGGCGAAGGCCACCGCGACGGCTGCGATGGTGCCGGTCTGGATGACGGCGAAGAGCGTCCAGCCGTAGAGGAAGCCCCAGAGGCGTCCGAAGGCTTCGCGCAGGTAGACGTACTGGCCGCCGGCGTGTGGCATGGCCGCGGCCAGTTCGCCGTAGCTGAGCGCCGCGATGATGGTGAGGGCCGCGCCGATGAGCCAGCAGAGAATGAGCAGGCCGGCGATTTCACCTGGCGGGCCACGTCGGCGCTGACGATGAAGATGCCGGAGCCGATCATCGAGCCCATCACCAGCGTGGTGGCGGAGACGAGCCCGAGGCCCTGCACGAAGGTGGGCTGTTTTGCTGGCGTCATTCAGTAGTAATGTTTCTGAGTATCGCAGGTGTGCCTCCGCGCCATACTGGTGATTGCCTGAAACTATCGTCGAGCAGCCCCGCCACGCGTGGGCGCGCTGGATTTCTCCCGAGACCCTGATTTCGCAGGTGCAGAGCACCGCCCCGTACATCGACGCCTTGCTTCCTCCGGCCGAGCCAGGCCGCCTTTCCGAACTGGGCCATTCACCTGACGGCTTCCTCCGGATCATCAGCTCCTGGCGGAACATCCTGCGTGACAGCCTCGCGCCCGAAGAGCAACTGCAGGACTACTTCGCGCTGTGTCTGGCCTGCCACCATGCCACCGTCGCCACCTTCGTGCCTACCGATGTGGATACGAAGATCCGCGGTATTGTGTGGCGCGAATCGCGGCGACCCCGATGTCCTGCAGCCGATGCTGCGGCTGGCCCTCGCCGCCCGCGCGTGGACCGAAGAGGGCATCTCGGTTCGCTCCGTGCGCGGCGTCAGCGGCCACAACGGCGAACACTGGAGCGCCATCGCGGGCGGCCTCGGACGCATGGTGGAACTCGGCGACACTGCATCCGCGGATGAGGCGCTCGCGGCCATCGAAGCGGAGATCGATCGCGAGCGGCGCGTCTTCGATGAGACCGCGGACGAACGCGGCGCAGAACTCGACCTGCTGCGGCTCTCCATGACGCTGTCGCACAATCGGGGCGACCTGACGCAAGGCATGGGCTTCTGGAAGAAGACACCGGCAACGGTGCCGCTCATGGAGCATCTCACCGCGCGCGGCCGGTTCGCGCTGGCTGTCCGCATCTATCAACACACGGGGCTTGACGCGGAAGGGCACCGCCATTATCCGCTGCGCCCTGTGAAGGCGTTGCGCCGCTCGTCTGCCACGCTGCTGCCCCTGTGCCCGTTCCTCGACGATTGGGGAGCCGTAGCGGCCCAAATGGAAGAGCGCCACGAAGTGCTGGCGGCGTTGGTCACAGGCTGCGAGAAGTTGAAAGGGCAGCAGGGCTACTATCGCGCTATCGCAGGGATGCGCGCGGCGTCTTCGAGCGCCTTCGAACGCGCAGCAGGGCGGATGTCGAATGGCACCCAGCGTCTGCTGCGGAGCGCGGAGATGCGCAAGCTGATCGACGTACCGCGCGTTTCCTTCGAGTCGATGATGCGGAAGCGTGCCACCACCGCCCTCGCGCTCTTCAGGCGGCTTGAAACAGCAGCAGATCCAGGCTGAGAGTCACGCGCTGCGCTTCAGCAGGCCGGGGCTGCAGCGGCCGGTAAATCGACGCGAGAACATCGGCGACGGCGGAGGCGTCGAGATCGGCTGAAGTGGATACGCGACTCCGTTCGATGAGCCTGAAACCGTCGGCGAACGTATCGAGAGTACGTGCGACGCGATCGCGGCCTGTGCCGCGCAATTCGATCAGATCGTCAGGCGCGGGGAGCGCGACCAGCATGCGCCCATCGTCACGCAGGACTCGCCGGAACTCGACTGCGTTCATGCGCGCGGTGATCGAGAGCAGGATGTGAAACGACCGGTCGGCATAGGGCAGAGCACGATCCGCGTTGGCGACGACCCACTCGCACTCCGGGTAGCGCCGTGCCGCGGCTTCGACCGCCGGAGTCGAAATATCGACGCCATGAGCATCGCACCCGGTCTCGCTGTGAAGGCCGCCGAGGTAGAAACCATCGCCGCAGCCGGCGTCGAGAACGCTGTCGGACGAGGTCGCATGTACGGCCTGGCATATCGCGATGCGAAGGGGCTCGGTGATTCCCCGATCATGCAACCGCCGCCGGGCCGCGACAGCTGCCGCGCTGTCGCCCGGGCGCGCGGCGCGCCGTTCCTGCGGCTGGAGAAGATTGAGATATCCGCTGCGCGCGATGTCGAAAGAGTGCCCACGAGGGCAAACCACGCGCATTCCATCCCGTTTCAAATCGAGCAGGCAGTTACGTACGGCACATCGGAGCATTCACTGGTGGTAATTCGATCTTAACGTTGCATCCGCCGGATTCAAATGCTACAGTCTGTAGCGTGACAGACCGTAGCATGAAACGAAAGCCCCTCACAGAGCTTCAGCAGGCGATCCTCGATTTCGTCTGGTCCAGCGGAACCGTGACGGCGGAGCAGACCAGGGAAGCCATTGCTTCAAAGCATCCGTTGAAAGAGTCCAGCGTGCGTACGCTGCTGGGAAGGCTGGAGTCGTACGGGTACCTCACGCATACGGTTGAAGGAAAGACGTTCGTATACCGGGCGACCACGCCTCGCCGGAGTATCGCGGCGAGCGCCGTCCGGAACATCATCGAACGTTTCTGGGCGGGCTCGGCAGAGCAGTTTCTCGCCGGAATGGTAGACGAAAGAGTGCTCTCGGTGGACCAGCTGGAACGACTTTCACGGAAAGTGAGAACTCGAAAATGAGCGATCTCTTTCGCATCGCGCTCGACACGTCCATTCGCATCGGCTTCGTCTCGATCTGTCTGGGCGCCATCATGGCTGTCACGCGAGTACGCAGTGGCGCGGTGCGCCACGCCGGATGGACGGCGGTTTTGTGCGCCATGCTGCTGATGCCGGTCCTCACGAGCCTCACGCCCGTGATCGGAATCCCGGTGGAAGCACATTTCATGGACTGGCGTATCGACACTCAAGCACCTCTTGGTCCGGTAATGGAATCCGGTCGCAGGCAGAACCCTTCAATCGAAGCTTCGCAGCCGTCGCCCCGAACGGTATCCCATGCTCCCCTGTGGCCCGCAGCAGCATTCGTGGTGTATCTCGCGGGGCTACTGCTGTTGCTGTCGCGAATGGCCGCTGGTTGGTATTCGACCCGGTTGCTCATCGCCGCTGCTGTTCCGGTCGATAGCCGAGTTTGGGAGTCCGCCGATATTGCAGCACCGCTCATTGTCGGGGGCTGAAGCCGCGGATTCTTCTGCCCAGCGCATGGAAGGAATGGCCCGATGCGACGCTGCGCGTTGTCCTCGCGCACGAGACAGCCCACGTGCGGCGGCGGGACACGCTGGTCGCGCTGTTGGCAAGCTTGAATCGTTGCGTGTTCTGGTTCAACCCGATTGCGTGGTGGCTTCAACGAGAACTCGCCGTTACCGCTGAACAGGCGTGTCATGAATCTGCGATCCGCACCGTGTCCGAGAGCCGACGATACGCAGAGGTCCTGCTGGAGATGGCGGAAGCCGTGGGCTGCAGCGGCGGCCGGCTGACGTGGAACGGTATCGGGATGCACGGCGCGGGTTCACTGCAACGGCGTATTGACCGGATTCTGAGCGGAGAGGCTTCGCGCGCTACACCGCGCATGCACAAGATACTGACTGCGATCGGATGTGCGTCGGCAATCATTGTCGGGGCCGGTTGCCGTCAGGCGACGAGCGTGAGAGCCGATTCCGTAACGGCCCATCTCGAAAGCGAGGAGAAACGCACGCTGGGCGCCTTGTACTCTCAGGTACTCATGGGCGAACCAGAAGCCTATCGACACGGGCGTCTGAGCTCACCGGATTACAACTCTTATGTCACCGAGATTCGCCAGAGGCTGGGGCGTTCCAGGGACGTCACTCTGCTGCTGGATACCGCGGGGCTTATGGTCACCTGGGGCAGGACTGACCGAAAAGATATTCCTGCGGATCTTAATCCGCTGGCATATCAGCCCGTGGTAGAAGTGCGAAAACCTTCAGCTGTGGCTGGGAGCTGGAAAAACCAGACGAAGTGAAAACGAGCCGGAGATGGGCTCGTTTTCTCCTGCTAATTCGTTCCAGCGCGCCGTCCATGCCGTCATCGCGATCTGGACAAGCAAAATCGTATCTGAGAGACCCTGCAGGGTCCTCGGTTTGCCGATTCCTGAAGATTTCCGGACCAGCAGCGCCAGATTGAATCCGACTGCGTGGAACAGAAGCCGCTTGAGAATGTTCTTTTGACCCTTGAGGTGGGTTCGTCTCATGCCGCCGGTTTCGTACATGTGGGCAAAACTTCTTTCGGTCAACTCCGTGCGCAGCTTCTGCAGGTCCTTGCCGCGCCGTCCTCTCATCCGCCGCCGATTCCCATACACCTGCTTCTGCTCTTTTTCCTTGCCGTCCCAATTGCGGGACCCGCGCTCCGGCTCCGGAATATAGCTGCGCACACCGTCCGCATGCAAATCGACCAGAACTTCATTGCTGTGATAACCCTTGTCGGCCACCAGCTCTTCGATGCTGCGTTCGTTGATCAGAGCCACATTGGACTGAGCTTCCTGTAGTGTGATTCCGATGGTGGTCGTGTCACCCAGATCTGCCGCTTGCAGCGTAATCGCCACTATCGCGCCGCTGGACAGATCGACCGCATGCTCGGCCTTGTGCGCCAGATGCGTGCGCCCATCCTTCATCCTGGCAATGCGCGCGGTGGTATCTCCGGGACTCATCCAGTCTTTATTCGAAGCTTTCTTTTTGCGCTTCCGGTCCAGCCTCGCGGCCTGCTCGCGGGTCGGTTCCTCAATGCCTTCGGCCTTGGCCAGATCCTTCAAATACTCGTCATAGCCGCGGCCATCGTCGCGCCGTTTGATCGAACGCATCGCGGCGTTGGCTTCCAGCATGGTCGCGTCTACAGCGATGGTCTGCCCTTCCATCAGGCCTTCTTCGCCCAGTACCTTCACGAACCAGCGGAACACCGCTTTGTGCGTTTCCACTGGCATCAGACGGCGCGTCCGCGACATTGTCGAATGATCCGGCGTCGATTCGATAACACTGAAGCCCAGAAAATCCCGCAACGAAAGCGAGTCCGCTACACGCCACGCAATTCCCCGTTCCGAATCGATTCCTTCAAAGTAGCCGAGCAGGAGCATCCGGAAATACACACCCGGAGCCATACTCGGTCGACCCATGACCGGCTTGTAAAAACGCTTGCACAGGTGCTCCAGGCGTTTGTCGACCTTGTTCCGCTCCAGGATGTCGTTGACCTTCGTGTAGAACGGGTGACTCGCCGCCTGGGGAATCTCCTGCGCGCTGAAAAACAGCGCGTTCTGCTTCGGCTTGCGCTTGCCCATCGCCATACTGCTTATGACGTCTGAAACATTTCAGAGGTCACATGTTTGGAAGGTAAATCGGACTTTTACCACGCGCTGATATGGCAAGAGCCTCGTCCAGCGGGTGCTGCGACTGGACCCGCAATCGGTCTGGGCACATGAACTCCTGAACGTGGCGGTGGATCAGCAGACGCTCGATCATCTGCCGGAATCGGTCTGGGAGGGGCCACTGGAATCGCGCCACCAGGCGATCGAACAACTGCCCTATGAAGAACGATTCCGCGAGCTCGTGATTCTTGCGATGGCTGCGGGTGACGTGGGCTTCCGCGCCGATCATTACGGCGCTCACGACGCCGTCGCCGCCAAAGCAGGCTGGCAGCAAGCCGGAAGATATGCGCGGGACGCGCTGGACATGGCGCCCAAGGCACTGTCTGATCCCGACTACGGAACGGCGTTCTTCAATGCGAATATGACGCTGGGCATGGAAGCCATGCAGGATGGCGATGCGAAGACCGCCAGTTCCTGGCTGCTGAAAGCCGCCCAGGCTCCGGTTACCGACGCGCTCCGGTATCCCATTCCCAATGCCAGACCCTGGACGGGCAACTGGCGCTTCCCGTCGATCCTCATGGCAGCTTTGCTCAGGGCGGGGGCAGCGCGATGCGGTCGTCGAGTTTCTCGATAGTTACTCGCACATCTCGATTTCCGGCAGGCGGCAGTGCCTGGACGACGCAGCACTGATCCGCCAGGGAAAGCTGCCGCTGTGGGTCAATAGCCCGATGAACCGTTAGCGTGCGGCTTCTTACCGCTCCTTACAGTCGGGGCTCGGAATGAAGCAGTGTTGATCGAGCCGACGCGGTTTTGCTCAAAGGCTGCGATTGCCGGTGCTTGTTTGAGAATCCAGCCGAGCTCGTCGATGCCTTCGAGCAGACAGGTCTTCATGAACTGATCGACCGGGAATTCTACGCGCTCTCCATCGGGAAGTGTGATGGTTTGGGACGCCAGCTCGACCTTGATCTTCGCGTCTTCGGGAAGCGCGAAGAGTTTCGAGCGCGAGATTGGCACGGTCTGTCGTAAGGTTGCGCGGCGCTATTCGGAGGGCGCGGAGGCGGTGGTCGAGGTCACACCGGCGATGGTGGAGGAATCGCTGGGCGCCCCCAAATACAGGCCGGATACGGGAGTCGCGGAGCGTACGCAGCGTCCGGGAGTGGCGGTCGGGTTAGCGTGGACGCCGGTTGGCGGCGATGTGTTGTTCATCGAAGCGGGGCGGATGCCGGGCGGCAACAAAGGGCTGATCATGACGGGGCAGTTGGGGTCGCTGATGCAGGAATCCGTGCAGGCCGCATTGACGTGGGTGCGGGCGAATGCGACGAAGTATGGGGTGGATCCGGATGTGTTCAAGACCAGCGATATTCACGCTCATGTGCCGGCGGGTGCGATCCCGAAGGATGGGCCCTCTGCGGGCGTCACGATGGCGACCGCGCTGCTCTCGATGCTGACCGATAAGTGCGTGAAAGAGAATCTGGCGATGACGGGTGAGATTACGCTGACGGGTCAGGTGCTGCCGATCGGCGGGATCAAGGAGAAGGTGCTGGCGGCGAAGCGGAGCGGCGTGACGGATATCATTCTGCCGGCCGAGAATGAAGTGAATGTGCGAGAGGATTTGAAGGCGGAGCAGATTGGCGATATCCGGATGCGTTATGTGAATACAATGGATGAGCTGGTGCCGATTGAGCAAGACGCCAGCAAGGTAGCACGCGGCAGAAACATGGCTCATCCATTGTATTCACATAACGCATCCGGATATCGCCAATCTGCTCCGCCTTCAAATCCTCTCGCACATTCACTTCATTCTCGGCCGGCAGAATGATATCCGTCACGCCGCTCCGCTTCGCCGCCAGCACCTTCTCCTTGATCCCGCCGATCGGCAGCACCTGACCCGTCAGCGTAATCTCACCCGTCATCGCCAGATTCTCTTTCAGGCACTTATCGGTCAGCATCGAGAGCAGCGCGGTCGCCATCGTGACGCCCGCAGAGGGCCCATCCTTCGGGATCGCACCCGCCGGCACATGAGCGTGAATATCGCTGGTCTTGAACACATCCGGATCCACCCCATACTTCGTCGCATTCGCCCGCACCCACGTCAATGCGGCCTGCACGGATTCCTGCATCAGCGACCCCAACTGCCCCGTCATGTATGCTCCTCAGCCCTTTGTTGCCGCCCGGCATCCGCCCCGCTTCGATGAACAACACATCGCCGCCAACCGGCGTCCACGCTAACCCGACCGCCACTCCCGGACGCTGCGTACGCTCCGCGACTCCCGTATCCGGCCGCATTGGGGCGCCCAGCGATTCCTCCACCATCGCCGGTGTGACCTCGACCACCGCCTCCGCGCCCTCCGAATAGCGCCGCGCAACCTTACGACAGACCGTGCCAATCTCGCGCTCGAAACTCTTCGCGCT
>CAWEKQ010000056.1:0-84022 GCA_963809655.1 Terriglobia bacterium
TGGCGGGCGATTTCAGGAATCCGGGACGCGAATGGCAGCCGCAGGGCCAGCCCGAGCAGGTCCGGGTTCATGACTTCGAAATCCGTCGGCCGGAGAACGGTAAGGTGGCTCCCTATGGGGTCTATGACCTGGGCCGGAACACGGGGTGGGTCAGTGTGGGTGTGGATCACGACACAGCGGAGTTTGCCGTAGAGAGCATACGCCGGTGGTGGCGCTGGATGGGCAGCCGCAGTTATCCGAAAGCGACCCGTCTGTTGATCACGGCTGACTCGGGCGGCAGCAATGGCGCCCGAGTGCGGCTATGGAAATGGGAACTGCAACAACTCGCCGATGAAATCGGACTGGAAATCTCGGTCAGTCACTTCCCGCCGGGCACCAGCAAGTGGAACAAAATAGAACACCGTCTCTTCTCTTTCATCAGCCAGAACTGGCGTGGCAAGCCACTCGTCAGCCATCAGGTCATCATCGACCTCATCGCCGCAACCACAACAACGACCGGCCTGACTGTAAAAAGCAAGATCGACACCAATATCTATGAGAAGGGGCTCAGGATCTCCGACCAGCAGATGACGGAACTCCAGCTCCGGAGAGAAAAGTTTCACGGCGACTGGAACTATAGGCTGTTACCCAGATGTTGATCCACTAATTTATTGACAGTTCCTTAGCTGGCTTCCTGGCCTGTTGAATTCAACATGAATGTGATCGGTATGGGGGTTCTCGCCATGGTAGGCGTGTTGCCCTCTAGCCCTGCTCCATATTGTCCGATTCCAGATCACATTGTCGATGCCTGTCTGGTAGGCTGCCTCGATGAAAATTCGATACAGGTTGTCCGCAATCAGTTTCTCATCAGGACGGTTCACGCTCAGGTGTATGTCGAGTGCACGCCCTTCAGCGTGAGCTGACTTCTTGTTAGTTCCGGCCACATTACGATCGTTGTAGATTCCGGTCTGTGAAATTTGCAGAAGGTGGGTATTCACTTGACTCAGGTAGCCCCTACAGGTTGTGGTTCGACTTCAAAAGGGCATGGGGGAACTGCGCGGCGTGGTATGACGATGTTTTCGTAGGGTACCGGGTCGAGAGCGAGCAGCTTGCGTGCACGAGCCGATAAGCGCTGTTCCCCGGCTTGGTGGACCGGACGGCGGTTGAACCGGAAGGTGAACTCGTTCAGGTAATAGTCGAGGTGGCTCGGTGAGCTCACGGCTTCCTGGATGCGGTACCCAACAGCCAGCGACTTGAGTAACGACGCCACGCGACGGATCTTCGCAGGCATCAACTCGCGAGGCCATTTGACCGATTGCTTCCGCTTCAGTACGTGACCTCGGGTCACCAGCCCGCAGCAGCCACAGGATCGGACCCAGGCCAGCCGTCGGTGTGCAGCTGGTGCTTCCGGATTCAACGAGCTGACAAGACCGCATCAGGACTTTGCGCCGAGGCATCCAGGATGCGTCGCGCCATTCGGATCCGGCCAGATCCCGGGCTCGGTCCTGCCAGAGCCGCGATCGAGGTGGATCAGTGCCTTGACTGTCCGGCGTGGACGAGTCCACGCGTTCGGTCGTCACACAGGACGCACGGCAGTGAAACTCTCGTCCACGGCTCAGAGTCCGGTCCGTGGATCAACCGGATCCCGGTCTGCGCCGCATCCATGGCGCCTCGGCGCGAAGCCTGATGCAACGATGGTCCAGGCGATGCTTGTAGCTCTTCAGTTCGAGCACCCGCTGCAGACCGAGCGCACTGGCTCCGGTTCGATTCTGGGTGGTGACCCAGTACGATCGCGCGGTCACGTACCGAATCGGTAGAAGCAACGGCTTGCGCGTGTCCTGGAAGATCGTCGCGCGGCTGTCACTGAAGTCTGGCGGCCACACTTGCCGCACTCCAGCAGTACAGACCGTGAGTCACCGGCCACCAGACGATCACCCGAACAGCGCGGGCATCGGAAGCCTTCCGGCCAGCGAAGCCGGAACAGATAGTCACGGCACGCTCTGCATCAGTCGCGCAACTGTTGCTTCGAACGGTCCCGGAGGTTACGAGGAAATCGTCCTACCCACGTGGCCCCAGCCTTTTGAAGTCGATACTACAGATTGTGGCGGCTACCTGAGTCAAGTGAATACCCACCTTGCAGAAAATTGGCCTTGAGATACTTTGCCAGAGCTGTCGGCAGCGGTTGTGCCCGATGCCAGTTGATATTCCCCGATTGGCCGCCCATATGAACCCCTTTCAGAGAATACATCAGTACCCGTGGTGCCGCAAACCACTCCTTGACGCCGCAAAGCCGATCCGGAGTATTCTTGCTAATTCTTGGTGCTGGCCAAAATCCCTCGGTGATTTTTGTTGTATTCGGTGCCCGTTTGGCGGCCATTTGGAGTTGACCCGAATCGAAGAGCCGCTATCTATTGCTTTCGGCCATACGACCGAACCATGATATTACGCGGCTACGGCGATTGCGGCTCGCAGATAATTCCACGGCAGCCACTCCGCCGGGCGCACGGCCATCTCGGCGCGATGCAGGAGCAACTCTGTCAGGTAATCGAACGGGTTGACCTTGTTGAGTTCGCAGGTGTGGATCAGGCTCACGAAGAGATCGCCCACTCGCGCTCCGTTCATCGTCTTGGAGAAGAGCGCGTTCTTGCGGCTACGGAAAGCTTTCCATAGCCGCAATTATGTGTACTTGCCGATTACGCGGAGAACTTTTGCCCGAGTGCGCTGGATCAGGCCCTTGCCGCTGGCGCAAGTACGCATAACAATGAACTCCGGCCGCCCCCCAAGGCGGCGAAAGGAGTTTCATGCACACCGTCAAAATCAAGTTGGCCCGCCAGCGTATTCACGCCGGATTCAGAGCAGTCGTGAGAGAACTGGTGATCAACCTTCGGTCTCGCGGCTATGCCGACAAGACCGTTTCCTTCTACGAGGAGGGAGCGGTCCACTTTTCCTTCTGGTTGGCAAGGCGACGCATCAGCCCTTCCCAGCTCAAAGAGAGCCACATCGTCGATTTCCTGTCGCGCCATATCCCCAGGTGCGACTGTCCAGTCGTGGGCGTACGGCAGCGTAATACGGTTCGGGCAGGGCTCGTCCACTTCCCAGCGATCTTGAGAAACGCTGGCTATTTGGCGCCTGCCAAGGCGACTGTGGAAGGCATCGATCTCGAAGTTCAATGCTTCGACGACTACATGCTCAAGACCGTTGGATTGCAGGATTCGACACGCCTCTATCGGAGGCGATACGTCCTGGAGTTTCTTCACGAAATCTTTCTCGACGGCGAGGTGGAGCCTGCGCGGCTGACATCCAACAGCGTCGTCTCGTACCTATCGAAACGCGGCTCTTGCATGAAAGCGGGAAGCACCAAAGTTCTCGCCTCATCTCTGCGGAGCTACTTCCGTTTCCTTCAGCTCCACGGCAGATGCGAGGAAAGCCTGGCACTTGCCGTACCGGCGTCCGCCAGTTGGCGATTGGCATCCTTACCTACAGTTTTGACGGATGAAGAGGTCGAACGATTGCTTTCGGCATTCGACCTTGATACGGTCGCCGGCCGGCGCGACTACGCCATCACACGCTGCCTTGTAGACCTCGGCCTGCGCGGTCAGGAAGTCGCACGGCTCCGTCTTGACGACGTGGACTGGCGCAAAGGCATACTTCGAATCGCCGGCACGAAGTCTCGCCGTGACGACGAATTGCCCTTGACCCGCGCTATCGGCGCTGCAATGGCGGCGTACATTCGTCGCGGACGCTCCACGACGACCGCACGAGAGGTTTTTCTTCTCCTGCGAGCTCCGGTCGGGCAATGCGTAACCAGCCGCACGATAGCCGGCGTGATCATTCGCGCGGCCGCCCGAGCGGGGCTGAAATCCCTTACAGGGCCGCGGATCTTGCGGCATTCCACGGCTACGCGCATGCTTCGCCACGGCGCATCCATCAAAGAGATCGCCGACGTTCTCCGTCACAAATGCCTGGACACAACCGCTATCTATACGAAAGTCGATCTGCCGCGTCTGGCCTCTGTTGCCTTACCTTGGCCAATCAAGGGGGATTTATGAGTGTGACGCCTCCCTTGACCGAACATGTCGAGGCCTACCTATCCTTGCGTCGTTCGTTCGGCTTCCAACTCGATATTGCCGGTTACGTCCTCCAGGCCTTTGCGCGATTTGCCGACCGAGAAGCCGCCGGCAAGCCCCTCACGGTCGAGTTGGCCCTCCGATGGGCACAGTCGTCATCGACGGGAAAGCAGGTCACGGCAGCCCGTCGACTTCTGATCCTGCAGCCATTCGTTCGATATCTCCGAACCGTCGAGCCTCTCACCGAGCCCCTTCCAAACCGGCTCCTCGGTCCAGCCCAGTATCGCTATATCCCACACATCTTCAGCGATGCGGAAATCCTCGCGCTGCTGAACGCAACATCCGGCTTGCGTTCACAGGGAGGCTTGCGAGCGCGGTCAGTTCAGACTTATCTTGGCCTGCTGGCATGCACTGGCATGCGTCCGCGCGAGCCGCTTCGGCTGACCAGGGCTGACGTTGACCTGCAAGCGAACGTCCTCACCGTGCGTCAAACAAAATTCTCAAAGTCACGAATCGTTGCGCTGGACCCGACTGCGGCCTGCGCCATGCGGGAGTACGCTCACATTCGAGACCGTCGTGTGATGCGCCCGCAATCCGCTTTCTTTCTATCCGATGACGGTACCGCGTTCACTCTTAGGCGAGCCCAGTGGGCCTTTCAATACTTGCGTCGGAGATTGGGTTGGGATCAGGAATACGGTCATCGGCTTCCTCGTCTCTACGATCTCCGTCACACGTTTGTTTGCCACCGCCTGTTGACGTGGCACCGAGACGGTGTCGATGTTCAAGTGACCCTGCCGTCGTTGTCGACGTACCTGGGGCATGTCAAGGTCACCGATACCTATTGGTATGTGACCGCGATTCCTGACCTCATGAACACGGTAAGTGAACGATTCGAGCGCTTTGTTTCCGGCGCCGGAGAGGAGTAACGTGATGCCCCGCAAGGCCACACCGCATAAGCCAGATCTCCCGTCCCTCATCGAACGATATTTTTGCGACTACCTGATCAAACAGCGAAATGCCAGCCCCGAGACGATATCCAGCTACCGCGACGCGTTTTGTCTGTTCCTGCGATTCACTGAGCAACAGTTGGGAAGGTCGCCTGCGATGTTGACACTCGCTGATTTCGATGCTCCGCAGGTGCTCGCCTTTCTGGATAATATCGAGAAACAACGGCACTGCTCCGTCCGAAGCCGAAATGCCCGTTTAGCGGCTCTCCGATCGTTTCTCCGATACGCCGCTCTTCAGGAGCCAACCGCGTTGGCCTCAATCAGCCACACCCTCGCCATCCCCGTAAAGCGCTTTGACCGCATTCCGGTTTCCTACCTTTCGCGCGCAGAAGTCGCCGCTGTTCTGGCTGCTCCCGATCGCAACACCTGGAGCGGCCATCGCGATGCCGTTATGCTCGCGACTATGTACAACACCGGCGCGAGAGTGTCCGAAGTCATCCGCCTCAATGTGGAAGATCTGGAACTCGGACCCACTGCCACCGTGCGCATTCACGGAAAGGGACGCAAAGAACGGGTCATTCCACTATGGAAGGACACCCGGCGGCAACTGGCCGATTGGCTTTGCCGGATCTCCCCGGCGCACGATACACCACTGTTCCCGAGCCGTCGAAGCGAACGTCTGACCAGGGCCGGTTTCCGGTCGCGTCTGAATGCTGCCGTGGCCGCCGCTCGCCAGACCTGCCCAATTCTCCGAAAACGGCGCATCTTTCCGCATCTTATTCGACATTCAACTGCAATGCACCTTCTTCAGTCGGGAGTTGACATTACGGTAATTGCATGGTGGCTGGGCCACGAGAGCACGGCGACCACTCACATGTACGTCGAGGCCGACTTGACCATGAAGAAACGCGCGATCGGCAAAATCACCATGCCGACCTCCGGGGCTCGGCCATACCGGCCCACCGACCGCCTCCTTGCCTTCCTGGAAGCACTGTGATTATGTGTAGTCCACTTTCACGCAGACATCCGCTTCGGCCACTCGCCGTAAGGATGATTCGGTCTCCTCCGCGTAATCGCCAAGTGCACATAATTGCGGTGCAGGATCGCTTTCTTCAATGCCCTTTGTCTTCCGCCAGAATCGTCTGCAGGGTCGGCGAGTTTCTGGGCAATTCGTTTAAGGGTTTCGAGCTCGTCGTCTGTCAGTCGAGCAAGGTTTGCATCGCGGATCGGGATCGCACCGCCTTGCAGGCCGGACACCTCGACCGTCCCGAGTCTTCCGGCTGCTGCAGACGTATTGCCGGGCCGCTTTGATCGCGCCGGAAAAGGCGCACACGTTTTCGCTGAGGAACGCCTGCGGCGTTCACATCCGTGCCGCCGGCGGCTCAGTCGACGCGATCAGTTGAAATTTTCCTGAAACGGCTTTAGCATGAGCAAAGTGCCTCGAAAAACAGCAGTCTCGAAGTATCTCGCGGACATCGGCCGCAAGGGCGAGAAGGCCAGCGGGAAGGCCCGCATGGAAAAGCTCAGCCCGGAGCAACGCTCGGCTGTGGCCAAGAAGGCAGCAGAGGACCGCTGGATGGCGACGAAGAAAAAGCCAGCGGCGAAGGGGGCGTGACGTGGGCGAACATTTTGCCAGTTTCGATGCAAATAGGTCATACCTTATCGGGGCCATCGCACAACTTGAAGGCGGCGACTCTCAAGGCGCTTTTGAGACCTTGACGAGATGTCACGGCGACATTGACCCGCAGGGGCTGGCCACACCGATGGACAGAGATGACCCGGATTACAGGAAATACCAAGCGCTCGACGAGGTCGTGGTGAAAGCAAGAGATTTGATCGGACCCGACCCGCAAGCGGCACGAAAGGAACTTGCCTCCGGGTTGCGGGCTTTTGGCTGGGCAGACGACTCCAGCGCCGCCGCGGAAGGGGAGTAGGATGGCAATTCGCCCAGCTCGAGGAGACGCAAAAGAAACCACCGGCGCAGGCGCAGGAATCCGGGCGTGAAACTTCGCAGGTCGACAGGGAAAAGCTGAGTTGAGGTGAAGAGTAGCGGGCTGTTGCCGTACCTCTCGCGCATGCGGCCGCGGAGCAGGAGCGCATGGAGCATCTCCGATCGCTTCCACACGCCGATCGGGCGCGCGCCCGGTATCGGGCGCATTTCCGTATGCTCGGGCTGGGTGTCGGTCGCCGGGATCACTACTTCTTTTTCCGGATAGACAAAGCGGCCCTGAAAGACGTTGGGCTCGAAAACGCCGATCATCGCGCGCTCGACCGCCGAGTCTTCGAGCGAATCATTGGATTCGAGGTATGCCTGCGCGAAGCGCGCCGGATAAGTGGGGTCCTGACGCATCCCGGCGAAGTGCGAGGAACGGCTGACGCGCGCGGCCTTCGCCGCGGCCCGCGTTGAGGCGCAAACCACATAGGCCGCGAGAAACGCGTTTTGCCGGGCCTCGTTATGGCGCGTGCCACGCGCTGGTTTTTCGGGCTGCGCAACAGGCGCAATTCGCGCTTGTTTCGTTGTTCGTTTCGCAGCCTTCAATTTTCTTGTTCGTCCTTTCCCTCGATTGTATGGGCTCGGAGGAAGGTTTCAAAGGACTGCGTGCCAGACTGATCCGCCGGGCCGGGCGCAGGAATCGCCCGCAGAAAAACGCAAAAAACGGGATTCTGCCCGCGATAACCCGCAACAGACAACCCAACTTATTGTTGAATTTAAAGGCTTTTCAGGGCGTCGAGCCCAAGCGGTTGTGGTAGGTATTACCCTACTCGGTAATGCCCATCGAACGCCGCACCGTCGGCGTGATGTTTGCCGCGAGCGCTATCAGCGTCGCCAATATTTACTACTGCCAGCCGCTGCTTTCGGAGATCGGGCGCTCACTCGGCGTCTCCGATCAGGCGATCGGCTACCTGCCGATGTGGACGCAGGCGGGCACCGCACTCGGCATGTTCGGCCATGTCGTCGGAACTATCCTCAGCGGGTTGCTGCTCGGGATTCTTCTCGCGCGCGTGTTCAGCGGGTTCATCGGTGATCTGTTCGGCTGGCGCGCCGTCTACTGGATTGCAGCGGGCGGGATGTTCACGCTTTCCATCACGCTGCGCTATGCCCTGCCCCACGATCGGCCGGAATCGCACCTGTGCTATGGCGAACTGGTCCGTTCGATTGTTCATCTCGCGCTGGCGCAGCCGGGGCTGCGCGAGGCTGGAATCATCGGCGGAATGCTTTTCGGCGCGTTCAGTTCGTTCTGGGCCACGCTGGTTTTCTTTCTGGCAACGCCGCCCTATCACTACGGACCGCGTGTGGCCGGAGTGTTCGGGATCATCGGCGCCGTGGGCGTTCTGTTCGCGCCCTGGGCGGGAAAGCTAACGGACCGTAAGGGACCCGCGTTTACAGTCGCGCTGGCGATCCTGACCGCGATCGCGTCGTATGTAGTGTTCGAAGTCGCGGGCCGCGGGCTCGTGGGATTGATCGCGGGCGTGATCCTACTCGATCTCGGCGTGCAGGCCGGGCACGTGGCCAACCAGACGCGTATCTACGCTTTGATTCCGGAAGCGCGCAGCCGGCTGAATACGGTCTATATGATGACGTATTTTCTGGGCGGTTCGCTGGGCTCGGCGCTCGGGGCGTGGGGGTGGTCGCGCTGGGGCTGGAACGGGGTATGCGCGGCCGGCACAGCGCAACTTCTGGTGGCGCTTGTGGTGTCTTTAACGGCCAGCCGCGTTCGCGTGGAAATGCAAGTCGACCTGGTATAGCAGGAAATCCATCTGCACCTTGTACTTCGTTTCAATCCGTGATTTCCCCTCGGGGTGCGTGACCGCAACGTCGCCGGGATCAACGGGGAGATCCAGTTCGTGTGCACGATTCAGGACTGCGGCGCGGAGTGTATCGTCAGGCGCATTCGGTCCGCGCGCCAATTGTTTCACGAATTGCCCCAGCTGATAATTTTCGAAATAAACGGGCGCAAGGGAGAGGAGAACCGCGGCCATCGTCCCCAGAACGAGGACGGCAAGAACAAGCCGCCAGAGCGGAAGTTTCACCGTTCGCTTTCCGGATGTTCCTTTACGGCGAACAACTCTTCCCAGATGTCACCCTGCTCGGTCCATGCGGGCGCTACGGTGCCGGTGATCTGGACTTCTTCCACGTTCAGTTTGCCGTGTCCGTAGGGGCAGATGTATTCGATCTGCGGACGCCCGAGTTGGAGCATGTAGCCCCACGAGCCGGTTTCGATCGGCATGCAGAGCTTCCGCAGGCAGGTGCGGCAGCGGTAGCGTTGATCGCGGATCGCGAGGTAGAAAAGTCCGAAGGAGAACTGGAACCAGACACCTACGAGAGTCGTGTAGAGCAAGTCGAAGGTGAACTCGCCCATCGCGAGGTGGAAGAGACGCGTGTGCGGAGCCCAGAACAGATTGAGGAACCACAGGGCGAATCCCGAACCGAATGCCGCAGCGGCGAACTTCAGCGCCAGAAATCCCCAGTAGCGCATGTGATGTTTGATTCCGGCAAACATCGTCAGATTCCTCTAACTCCACTATAGGGGTATTGCGGCGCGCGCGATATAGAAAACATGGAGCGGGAGACGGGGCTCGAACCCGATCAGCGCCATCTCAGTTCGTGTCGCCTCGTGTCAAGTAATTGATTTCATTGGCAGCGGGTTTCGCTCTTGCCGTCTGGTGAAAACGTGTTTTGGTGGGAGTCTAGCGCGAGTCTAGCGCGAGAACAGTCGAAATCCACCGGAGAATAGTGGTATCCCGCGCCGCCTGCGATCAGCGGAGGCAAGCATCGGAAGGAAAGCTCGACCCGTAACTACGGAGTTCAGTTCCGTCCGCACTGGGTGGAATCAAAGAGAACCGCTGCGTTGGAAGCTGTTCGGTTGATGTTTTGTGCTCGTGGGGCACCACGCGCGAGGCCAGCGGCGACTATTCACGGCCATCCGTGACTGTCGAACAATCGCGTTTAGTTTATCGAGACAAGTCTAGTATATCGTTTCAATAAAACATTTCCATAAACATCTGTTTCCCGCTATGCTGAATCATGGCGGGAAAATCCGGGCGTCCCAGACTGATCCTGAGTCCTGAACAGAAAGAGGAGTTGGTGCGATTGAGTCATGCCCGCGGGAGTCCCGCACGGGAAGTGCAGCGCGCCCAGATCCTATGCCGCTTTGAGGCCGGCGAGACGATCACTCAGATCGCACGCGCGCTGAAGACAACGCGTCCGAGCGTGCGGAAATGGGTGGACAAGGCGATTGCCATGGGAGCGGAAGCCGCCCTGAAGGATACCTGGCATCGGCCGCATGCTCCGGTGATCACTGAGGAGGCGAAGGCCTGGGTCGTGCATCTGGCTTGCTCCAAACCGAAGGAGCACGGTTTGGCGGCGGAACTCTGGACGCGAAGTGCACTGGCTCAATATGTTCGCCAGCATGCCGAACAGGCCGGACATCCGTCACTGGCGAAAGCGGTGAAAGCCACGGTGCATCGCATTCTCGCCGCGCAGGAACTGCACCCGGAGCGAGTCCGGTATTATCTGGAAAAGCGGGATCCCGAGTTTGAGGCGAAGATGAAAGATATCCTGATGGTTTATCAGGAAGTTGCGCTTGCAAAATGAAAGGCGGGCAGATAGCGGAACCGCCCGCATCATCACCGTTTCAGTGGATGAGAAACCGGGTTTGCAAGCCCTCGCCAATACCGCTCCGGATCTGCCTCCCGTGGCGGGTAAACATCCCACTGTCGGACGTGATCACGAATACAAGCGACTGGGCACTTGCTCGATTCTGGCAGCGCTCGACCTGCACGATGGTCATGTAACCGCCCGCGTCGAACGGCGCCACCGCAGCCGGGAGTTCATCGATCTGCTGAAAGACCTGGATGCCCGCTATCCCGCTGACTGCACGATCCGACTGGTCCTCGACAACCACTCAGCACACATCTCGAAAGAAACGCGGTCCTTCCTGGCGACGCGTCCGAATCGCTTCCGGTACGTACTGACACCGAAGCATGGATCGTGGCTGAACATCGTGGAAACCCTGTTCGGCAAAATGGCAAGGACCTTTCTGCGCCACATCCGTGTTCAGTCCTGGACAGAACTCCGCCAGCGAATACTTCAGGGGATTACTGAAATCAATGCCGCACCGGTTGTACATCGCTGGAGGAAATCCGATGCCTTAACCGCCGTCGATCAGGAACCTGTTTGATGAAACGATATACTAGGTTCGCGGAAACTCAATATTTTAGGTCGAAACGGCATCTCGCCTGACACTCAAGTGCGCTTGTACGCATGCGTTTTCAATCGTTTTTTACCGCAGTTGCGAAGTCGTGCAGCAGATCCCCGTAATTTACATATAGTACTTATACTAGTGCAGGGCGGGACCATTATCGACGACTCGCCAGCCCTCTTTATCGATCTCGATTCGGGTTGCTGGTGTCGCCGGTCATGCCGCACCTCCCTCGATGCAGGGCGCGAAGCCAAGAAGTAAATCGTTAAAATTCCCCCGCGGCGGTCGGGCAATCCGAACGCGACGTCCGTCGCGCTTCCAGCGGAAACCGCAATCTCGTGCGGCGGTTTCGCCGGGATCGTCGCGATCGGCCAGCACGATCACGCCGCGCAACTCGTTTGGGAGATCGAGATTGCGAAGCCCGGTAGTAGAGAACGCGGCCCATGCTGGGAGTCCTGTTGCCTGCATGGCGGCGAGACAGGTCTCGATTCCTTCACCGACCATCAGGACGTCGCCCGGTGGCGCAAGGCGAACGGCGCCGCGCGAGGATTGCACCTGCCCGGTCCGCCTTGAAGAAATCCTTGCCACTGAGCGCGCCGCCGCCGACGGGAACGCGAGGACCGTAGGCATTCACCACGAGTTTCTTGCCGCTCAGCTCGTTGTCGCCCTCTGGCCCGCCAACCTCGACGTTCCCCGCACCGTTGACGTGAAACTGCTCGGGCAGACAGGCGCGGAATCCGAGGATCGCGCCAGCGCACTCCCTCAGTTCGCCTGCGACGGCATTGCGCACGGCACGATGTAGATCGATTTCGCTTCCGCCGATCTTCTGCTGCACGGAGGCGCTGAAGGCCGAAAGCGCACTCTTTTCGGAGTTGTATACCAGCAGCACTTGCCGTCTGGCCCCAGAGCAAGTTCCGGATCAGCGGCACGCAGGCGTTGCACGCACTGCGACAGGCGCCACACCAGCCAGTGTTCCGGGGGCAGCCAGTTGGTGCCGGGCGAATCCACGGCATAGCCAGTGACCATGGACCGGTCGTCGGATACCTCACGGAACGCAGACTCGCTCTCGGTCAGCGGACCGAGACACAAGTTGGCCCGCACCTCGACCTCCTCGGGGGATGGGAACCAACCATCAACGTAACCGGCGGAGCGGTAGCACTCGCGGGCGATCTCTTCTACCGGTATGCTCTCAGCTCCGGCGCAGGCAATCCTGCCGGTGATGAACACGGATCCGCGGTGCTCTTCTGCGAAGTCACGATCAGGCCGCCTTCACGCATCGCTGCCTGGCCAGCGCGAACGGATCGAACGTATTGACGGTCGCGAGAAAGTTGCTAAGATGCCCATACCGCCGCTCAACGGCCTTCCACTACCGCGAGTACCCTAATGGGCAGGCAATCCTTGGCAAGAATGGCAGTCCAAGAGGAGATTCAGGGCCTCCGGACGCGAATCGCCGAACTTGAGCGCGAGAAGCAGATCGCGGATGAATTGCGGCAGCCGGGAGAGCAGTACCAAATACTGTTCAACACACTGATTGAGGCGTTCTGCCTGATCGAGGTGGTTTTTGATGCTGACGCCCGGCCCGTCGATCTTCGATTGCTGGAGATCAATCCGGCATTTGAGCTACAAACCGGCTTAAAGAATGCGCGGGGCCGACTCGTTCGCGAACTGATCCCCGATCTTGAGGCGTATTGGTTTGAAATCTACGGACAAGTCGTCTTAACGGGACAGCCAGCGCGTTTTGTGAATGAAGCGAAACCATTGAATCGCTGGTACAGCGTGAGCGCCTACCGCGTCGGCGGGCCCGAGAGCCGGCGAATCGCGGTCCTGTTCAATGACATCACCGAAATCAAACGCGCCGAGCAACGCCTCCGGGACACACAGAAACTGGAAACCCTCGGCGTGCTGGCCAGCGGCATCGCCCACGACTTCAACAATATGCTGGGCGGCATTCTCGCGCAGTCGGAATTCGTGCTTGCCGAGGTGCCTGCCGACTCGCTCGTCGCCGAGGGGGTTAACACTATTAAAGCTGTCGCGCTCCGGGCTGCCGAGATCGTACGCCAGTTGCTCGCCTACGCGGGGCAGGAGAGCCCCAGTTTCGAGCTGATCGACCTCTCCCGGCTCGTGCGTGATGTGCTTCCGCTGCTCACGGTATCGATTTCAAAACACTCGGTGTTGAAAACCGAGCTAGCCGAAAACCTCCCTGCGGTGTGGGGCAACGTCCCTCAGTTGGGGCGGATCATAATGAACCTGGTCACGAATGCTTCCGAGGCGCTTGCCGAAGGCGGGGGAGTGATTTCCGTCGCGACGGCCTGGGTAGGCAGTGCGAAGAGTGAGACGGATCTGTGCGACCGCGACTACATCCGACTGGAGGTCAGAGATACCGGTTGCGGCATGAGCGAGGAGATCCAAGCCAGGATTTTCGATCCATTCTTCACAACTAAGTTCGCCGGGCGCGGCCTTGGCCTTGCCGCGGTGCAGGGCATCGTTCGTAGTCACGGCGGCACGATCGAAGTTGTAAGCGGGTCCGGCCAAGGCACTCGCATTAGAGTTTTGCTGCCGAGTTCCAGTGAGGGGGGCCCAAGCAACCACGATGTGCCTGTGTCCAATGACGCCGGCGCGATCACTGGAACCGTCCTTTTCATAGAAGACGAAGAGACGCTTCGGACACCCACAGCCGAGATGCTCCGGAGGAAAGGTCTTTCAGTGCTGGAGGCCAGCGATGGACTCGCCGCGCTGGACCTCTTCCGCCCCAATAAATCCCGTATAGGGGTGGTTCTGCTCGACTTGACCCTGCCGGGGATGGAGGGTAAGGATGCGGCGGATCCGGCCCGACATCAAGGTGATTCTCACAACTGCATATAGCGAAGAGATGGCCGAGATCGCCGTTGGCGGGCAGCACGACTGGGCGTTCATCCGGAAGCCTTATACCATTACCGAACTCGCCGAGATGCTTCAAGACGTGCTATCAGCCTGAGGTAAACCATCTCCAAAACTGTTCGGAATCGGCAAACTGCGATCTGTTGCCGCCTGCTTAGCGTGTGAGTACCCGCGCTGTCGTCGTCCAGTGGCTCCGATTCCTGCGTGAACTCCAGGTTTTTGCAAAGGGCGCCCAGGCTCTTTTCAGACCCCTGGCATTTGACTTTATGCACCTTCAGCTCGCGCTAGCAGCCCGTGGTAGAAGTGCGAAAACCTTCAGCTGTGGCTGGGAGCTGGAAAAACCAGACGAAGTGAAAACGAGCCGGAGATGGGCTCGTTTTCTCCTGCTAATTCGTTCCAGCGCGCCGTCCATGCCGTCATCGCGATCTGGACAAGCAAAATCGTATCTGAGAGACCCTGCAGGGTCCTCGGTTTGCCGATTCCTGAAGATTTCCGGACCAGCAGCGCCAGATTGAATCCGACTGCGTGGAACAGAAGCCGCTTGAGAATGTTCTTTTGACCCTTGAGGTGGGTTCGTCTCATGCCGCCGGTTTCGTACATGTGGGCAAAACTTCTTTCGGTCAACTCCGTGCGCAGCTTCTGCAGGTCCTTGCCGCGCCGTCCTCTCATCCGCCGCCGATTCCCATACACCTGCTTCTGCTCTTTTTCCTTGCCGTCCCAATTGCGGGACCCGCGCTCCGGCTCCGGAATATAGCTGCGCACACCGTCCGCATGCAAATCGACCAGAACTTCATTGCTGTGATAACCCTTGTCGGCCACCAGCTCTTCGATGCTGCGTTCGTTGATCAGAGCCACATTGGACTGAGCTTCCTGTAGTGTGATTCCGATGGTGGTCGTGTCACCCAGATCTGCCGCTTGCAGCGTAATCGCCACTATCGCGCCGCTGGACAGATCGACCGCATGCTCGGCCTTGTGCGCCAGATGCGTGCGCCCATCCTTCATCCTGGCAATGCGCGCGGTGGTATCTCCGGGACTCATCCAGTCTTTATTCGAAGCTTTCTTTTTGCGCTTCCGGTCCAGCCTCGCGGCCTGCTCGCGGGTCGGTTCCTCAATGCCTTCGGCCTTGGCCAGATCCTTCAAATACTCGTCATAGCCGCGGCCATCGTCGCGCCGTTTGATCGAACGCATCGCGGCGTTGGCTTCCAGCATGGTCGCGTCTACAGCGATGGTCTGCCCTTCCATCAGGCCTTCTTCGCCCAGTACCTTCACGAACCAGCGGAACACCGCTTTGTGCGTTTCCACTGGCATCAGACGGCGCGTCCGCGACATTGTCGAATGATCCGGCGTCGATTCGATAACACTGAAGCCCAGAAAATCCCGCAACGAAAGCGAGTCCGCTACACGCCACGCAATTCCCCGTTCCGAATCGATTCCTTCAAAGTAGCCGAGCAGGAGCATCCGGAAATACACACCCGGAGCCATACTCGGTCGACCCATGACCGGCTTGTAAAAACGCTTGCACAGGTGCTCCAGGCGTTTGTCGACCTTGTTCCGCTCCAGGATGTCGTTGACCTTCGTGTAGAACGGGTGACTCGCCGCCTGGGGAATTTCCTGCGCGCTGAAAAACAGCGCGTTCTGCTTCGGCTTGCGCTTGCCCATCGCCATACTGCTTATGACGTCTGAAACATTTCAGAGGTCACATGTTTGGAAGGTAAATCGGACTTTTACCACGCGCTGTTCTAAGGGCCGATAATCCGCGTTCGAGGATTTCGAGAACCTTACTGCTCAATTGCCCGGGTGTAAACGGCTTCGGGATGAAATGAATCTCCGGGTCCAGAACCCCATGGTGCGCGATTTTGTCGGCGGTGTACCCCGACATGTACAAGATCTTGATCTCCGGGTGAAGGCATTTCAGTCGCGCGCCCATTTCCGGCCCACTCGTGCCCGGCATTATGACGTCGCTCAAGACCAGGTCGATGCGTTCGTGCTCCTGCTCGAAAAACAGCAACGCCTCGACCGCATTATCCGCCTTGAATACCCGATAACCATAATTCGTCAAGACCGTGGACACGAAGTCGCGCACCTCCACCTCGTCTTCCACCACCATTACGTTCCCTTTGTCACCACGGCAGTGGCCGGTTTCCGGAATCGTGGCGCCAGGCGCCACTTCCCCCAGCGCCTGGGGCAGATAGATCCTGAAGGTCGTTCCCTTGCCCGATTGGCTATGAACCTCGATTGAGCCACCGCTTTGCGCGATGATACCCTGGACAATTGACATGCCGAGTCCAGTTCCTTTGCCAAACCCCTTGGTAGTGAAGAAGGGTTCGAAGATCCGCTGTTGGGTTTCCTCGTCCATGCCCAGCCCGTTATCCGTAACCCAAAGCATGATCGTGCGCCCTGTGCAGGAATCCTGCCGTGATGAAATATCGCTCATCTTCTGTTCCATGCAGGCTGTCCCGATCCGCAATTCACCGCCAAATGGCAGGGCATCCCTTGCATTCAACACCAGATTCATGATCACCTGCTCCATCTGGACTGGATTAGCATGCACCACCGCGATCTCCGGATGCAATTCCAGCGTCACTTCTACGTTTTCTCCAGCGAGGCGCGCGAGTAACGGGAGCAGTTTTGTCAGCGTCTGGTTGAGATCGAGTCCAATCGGTTGCAGTACTTGCACTCTTCCGTAAGCTAGCAACTGTCCGGTCAACACCGCTGCGCTTTCCCCAGCCCGGCGAATACGTTCGAGGGTATTCCGATGCGGATCGGCTACGCTTAATTCACTGAGCAGCAACTCGCTGTAGCCATTGATGACTGTAAGAAAATTGTTGAAATCGTGAGCCAGGCCGCCAGCCAGGCGGCCCAACATCGCCATCTGGTGGGCCTGCATCAACCTTGTTGCTTTCTGTGCTTCCGCACGCTCTGCTTCCACCTGTTCCGTGATGTCAACGACTCCGCCTATGATCTTGAGCAGCGTGCCATCGGGCGAACGGAGGAGCGCACCCTTGCCGAGGATCCAACGCACGGTTCCATCGGGCCGCATGATCCGGTGCTCTATGTCACGATAGACGCTCGTACGCAAGGCCTCGCTGACGGACTCGCGGACCAAAGCACGGTCTTCGGGATGGAGCACTGTAAGGTATTCCGAGTAATTGGGCGGTCCGGTTCCCGGCTCGCGGCCGAAGACCCGACACGTCTGGTCGTCCCAGATCACTGCATCGCTGATCGCATCCCAGCTCCACAGCCCCATGCCAGCGGCTTCTAGGGCCATCCGCAGGGTCTCGGCGTCGCGCCATTTGGTAACGGAAATGTCGTCACTGGCCATCGTGCTGGTCGTAAACGTATCGCAAACTCCCCCATGTGCAACCAAGGACGTGTGGCGGGAATCATGGAGCCATTCTGATCCGCGTCGCTGCCGCCTTTCCTGGCGCGAATTCCAATCAGCCTTGTCGTGGTGATCTCCGCCTTTCGGACCAACTGCCGATAATCGGTAACACCTGTCAAACAGCGTTCAAGAAAACCTGTCGCAAGCGGTCATGACGCGCAGAGTAAAGCCAACATTAATAACTTCCCAACACCCGACCATGGAGGCACAATCCGTCCAACACACTTAGAATCACTTATTGGCAGGTCTGGCCGCTAACTGCAGGTGAAGCGTTATTTGTTTGGCAGGCACTTTCCGCCGCAGTTCGTCGAGAAAGAAGTAATCGGAGAGGATACTTCCGTACGTAACTGTAACTTGGAGCATCGTTTGGCTGTTTTGGCCGCGCGCTTGCTTTGGGTGGGCCGCGAAAATGCGGCGCGAGAGCCCGCCGGGTACGGGGCACTCGCAGCAGGCGGCCAGCGGCGTGCATGACCCCGTGGGCCGGTCTGCCCGTTGCCGGTCGGATGTATACTAATGGTCTGTAACGAAATAACATTTCCGATTTAGTTGAGTCGGGGCTTAATACTATAGTTCCAGTCGCCGTGGAACTTGTCTCTGTGGATATTGATTTCCGAGAGTTCCTTGTCGGACACCTTCACGCCGGCAGGATAGGTTGTTGCGTCGATCTCGGAATGGACCATAAGCCCGGTAGTGGTGGTAGTGGCGGCAATGAGGTTGACGATCACCTCGTGACTGATCAGTGGTTTGCCACGCCAGTTTTGGCTGATGAAGGAGAACAAGCGATGTTCGATCTTGTTCCATTTGCTTGTGCCCGGGGGTAGATGGCAGACTTTGATGTTCAATCCGGTTTCATCGGCCAGTTTCTGGAGTTCCAGCTTCCAGAGCCTTACGCGGGATCCATTACTTCCGCCTGAGTCCGCCGTGATCAGCAGGTCGGTGGCATCGGGATAGAAGTCCTGCCCCATGCCGTGCCACCATCGGCGGATCGTCTCCACGGCGAATGCAGCCGTGTCGTGGTCCACGCCCACGCTGACCCAGCCGGTGTTGTGGGCGATATCGTAAATGCCATAGGGGTTCGCTCTGCCCAGCTCCGGAATGATGAAGTCGTGCACCCGCACCTGTTCGGGATTGCCCGCGGGACGCAGTTCCCGCCCGTTGTTCTTAAAGTCCCCCACCAGCTCCTTCTTTTTGGTGTCCACCGAAATCGCCGGCTGTTGGTTTCGCAACTGCCGTTTGACCTTTCGATTCAGGTATTCGAATTGGGCGTTGCGATCGGGGTGACTCGAACCCTCTCTGGTTTTGCTGTTGGCCTGCAAGCTGTATCCGAGGTCGTGCAATAGTTCGGCGACCATGCGGTGGCTCGTCTTATGCCCCATGCTCCTCAACTCAGCCGCCAGTTTGCGAAGGCTCTTGCAGGTCCAGCGTAACGGCGATTCCGGATCACCCCTTGTCGCCGGCTCGATGAGCCGTTCCAGATCCCGCAACAGACTCGGGTCCTGCGTAACCGTTTTCTTCCGCCCACCTCCTGGCCGTCGAATGCGATTAGGAGGATGAGCCGCAGGCTCTCGCAATTCCGTCAGTCCAAGTCGAATCGCCGGTCGCGACATTCCCGTCGCCTCCGAGACGGCCGTTATCCCTCCGCGACCTATCGCTATGCTCTCTGCCGCCGCGGCCAAACGGCGCGAGCGCTCATCCAGACTGTCCCGCAAAACCATGAACCGGCGATTGATCCCAGTGAGATCCTTCACCCTTTCAGCTTACGCCAAAACATTCAATATCGAAAATGTTATTTTGTTACAGGCCCTAACTTCACCTTGGGGTCCGAAATCCTACGGTACGCGAGACGATGACCGACCGGATCAAAGTTCGCTTCCTCGATGACAGCCCTGTTTTGGTGCACGGTGACGCCCGCCGAATCCACGAACCATTCGCGATGATGGTTCCGCCCATTCGACCGGAATTATTACGCCTGATCCGGCCTGCTTTTTCACAACATTGCCCTCCGGCCATTTGATGTCAGGAGCGACAGTTATGGCTACAACCAGGCGCAACGCAAAAAAACCTGAAGTAAAGCCGGATCCGGGCCAGGTGGAATCACCGTCGGTGGGTGGCGACCAGGGCTTTCCTATTGTCGGAATCGGCGCGTCGGCCGGGGGGCTGGCGGCTTTCGAGGCGTTTTTCTCCGGCATGCCCGCTGACGCCGATCCCGGTATGGCCTTTGTAGTGGTGCAGCACCTGGCCCCGGACCACGAGAGCCTCCTCACCGACATCATCCGGTGCTACACCCGCATGAAGGTCTTCGAGGTCCAGGACGGGATGTCGGTCGAGCCGAATTGCGCCTACATCATCCCGCCCAATCGCGAGATGGCTTTTCTGAACGGCACGCTGCAACTGATGGAGCCCTCCGTGCCCCGAGGGCACCGTATGCCCATTGACTTCTTCTTTCGCTCCCTGGCGCAGGACCAGCGCGAGCGCGCGATCTGCATCGTGCTTTCGGGCACAGGCAGCGACGGCACCCTCGGCGTGCGGGCCATCAAGGGCGAAGGGGGCATGGTCATGGCGCAGAATCCCGCCTCCACCGAGTATGACGGAATGCCGCGCAGCGCCATCGCCACCGGCCTGGTGGACTACGAATTGCCGCCTGCCGACATGCCCGCTCAAATCATCGCCTACGTGGGGCATGCGTTCGGTAGTGTCCCGCTGCACCCCACCGATCCTGTGCCGAAGCCCGAGAATGCGCTCAGGAAAATCTTCATCCTGCTGCGCGCCCAGACCAGCCATGATTTTTCTCAGTATAAGTTGAGTACGATCAATCGCCGGATCGAGCGGCGCATGGCAATCCACCAGATTGCATCCCTCAACGAGTATGTGAAGTACTTGCAGCAGACGACGGCGGAAGTGGAAGCGCTCTTTCGCGACCTGCTGATCGGCGTGACCAACTTCTTCCGCGACCCGGAGGCCTTTCAGGAAATCGAGGAACGGATCATCCCCAGGCTGTTTGCCAACATCTCTCCGGATGGTCTGGTTCGTGTCTGGTGCCCGGGATGCTCCACCGGTGAGGAAGCTTACTCCCTGGCGATCCTGTTGGCCGAGCGTCAGGAAGCCATGAAGCTGAGTTTCAAGGTGCAGGTCTTCGCTACGGACATTGATAGCCAGGCGATTGCCGCGGCCCGCGCCGGCTTATATCCGGCCAGCGTCGCCGCGGACATTTCATCGCAGAGGCTGGCCCGGTTCTTCGTCGCGGAGACAGACGGCAGCGCCTACCGTATTCACAAGAGCATCCGCGACACCTTGATCTTTTCCGAACAGGATATGGTGAAAGACCCGCCGTTTTCCAGACTCGACCTCATCAGTTGCCGGAATGTGTTGATCTACATGAGCGGCGACTTGCAGAAGAAGATCATCCCCATGTTCCACTACGCGTTGAAACCTGGCGGTTATCTCTTCCTGGGCACCTCCGAGACAGTGGGCGAGTTCGGTCATCTGTTTGCCGCGATAGACCGCAAATTAAAGCTGTATCAGCGCAAGGAGGATTCTGGAAACGCGCGACCCACGGCGTGGGGTCGCTTTTTGCGGCCCCCGACGGCGACCCGGGATCTGGCGCTGCGGACAGCCGGAAATCCCGGATACAGGAAACAGCGCCTGCGGGAGTTGACCGAACAGGCATTGTTACAGCAGGTGGCCCCGGTAGCCGCACTAGTCAACGCTCTGGGCGACATCCTCTACCTTCACGGTCGCAGCGGTTTGTACCTCGAGCCGGCGCCGGGCGAAGCGGGAGTCAACAACATCCTGAAGATGGCCCGCGACGGACTACGGCGCGACCTGACTACCGCGCTGCGCAAAGCCCACGACGCCGGGGAGCCCTGTCCGCTGTTCCGGCGTGCACGTCAAATCCAACGGCGGCTTCACGGTGGTCAACCTCAGCATCCGCCCGGTGCCGAAAGGCGCTGACGCGATTGACGAGGCATCCCTGTATCTCATCGTCTTCGAGGATGCGCAGCCACTCGGCGTCGAAAAAGCCGGGAAGACTGCGCTGCATGCCGTCGCCCGATTTGCCGGTCCAGAGACGGAGTTTCACGCGCGTGTGGATGCGCTTAAACACGAACTGCAGGCGCAGGAGGAGCATCTCCAGACAGCCAACGAGCAACTGGAGACCGCCAACGAAGAGCTCAAATCTTCCAATGAAGAAATGCAGTCGGTTAATGAGGAATTGCAATCCACCAACGAGGAATCGGAAACTTCCAAGGAAGAGTTGCAGTCCGTCAACGAGGAACTCGCCACTCTCAATGCCGAACTGCAAACTAAGGTCGCGGATCTGTCCCGAGCCAACAACGATAAGAACAACCTGCTCGCCGGCAATACAATCGGCACGGTTTTCGTGGACCGTCAACTGCGCATTCTGCGCTTCACTCCCGCCGCCACCCGAATTATCAACTTGATCTTGAGCGATGTGGGACGGCCGGTGAATCACATTCTCTCCAACCTGGTGGGTTACGACCGCCTGCTTGTGGATGTGAAAGAGGTGCTGGAGAGCCTCGCGCCGAAAGAGGTGGATGTCCGGACGCAGGCCGGCGAGTGGTACTCGATGCGGATCCTCCCCTACCGCACGCTGGATAACGTCATCGAGGGTGTGGTGATCTCCTTTGTTGATATCTCGCGCGCCAGGAGAGCGCAGGAAGCGTTGCAGGAGAGCGAGGAGAAGAACCGCGGAATACTGGAGTGCATTACCGACGCCTTCCTCTCTCTCGATGGCAATCTGGTTGTCGGGTACTTCAATGCGGCCGCCGAACGGATGCTGAACCGCAGGGCGGCCGAGGTGATCGGCAGGCGGCTGTTCGACGTTTTCCCCGAGGCGCGAGGATCGGTTTTCGAGGAGAACTGCGCTCGCGTCCTCCAAACGAAAACGGTGCTTTCCTTCGAGTTCGAATTTGTCGCGCCGCCCCATCAAAACTGGTACGACATACGTATCTATCCGGAGAAGAATGGAATTGCCGTTTTCTTCCAGATGATTACCGAGCGCAAGCGGGCGGAAGCGGCATTATCGGAAAGCGAATCCCACTTCCGCCAGCTCGCGGAATTCCTTCCTCAGCCTGCGTGGATTTGCCTGCCCGATAGCCGCTGCGATTACCTCAGCCAGCGATGGGTCGAATTCACTGGCGGGTCGGCCGCCCAGCAGTTGGATTTCGGGTGGCTGTCCCAGGTCTGCCCGGATGACCGGGACGCGCTGATGTCCGCGTGGAAAACGGCGGCTGCCGCTGCGGAACCTTTCCAGGTACAATTCCGCGTCCGTCACCACGGCGGCAACTACCACCGGTTCGAAATGCGCGCAACCGCGTTGCGCGATGCAGCAGGCAGGATCGTGAAATGGTTCGGCATGAATATCGATATGACCATTCCGTAGACTTCGAGATGGGGCGGAAGTCGGTGTGCAGGGAGCATCGCCTTGAGGGAGGCCACAATGGCGCGCCGGGATGACGCGATTGGAGCGAGCGACAAACTGCGCCTGCGGGCCGAAGAGATGGTTCGCGAAAGAGAGGCGGCGGCGTCGCGAATCGACGAGGCTCTGTCTTCCGAAGCAACCGCCCGGATACTTCACGAACTGCGCGTGCATCAGATCGAGTTGGAGATGCAGAACGAGGAACTGCGCCGGGCACAGGTGGAACTCGATGCCATACGGGAGCGGTACTTCGATCTGTTCGAGCTCGCGCCGGTAGGCTATTGCACGGTGAGCGAACAGGGGGTGATCCTGGAAGCCAATCTCACCGCGGCCAAACTGCTTGGCTTGGCAAAAGGCGCCCTCGTCAACCAACCGTTGTCACGCTTTGTGTTCCCCGGTGACCAGGACATCCACTACCGATACTCGAAACAGCTCCTGGAAAGGGGCGGCCCGCTGGCTTGGGAACTGCGGCTGCTCAGGAAGGGTTCCGCCCCCTTCTCTGGGCGCGCGTTGAGGCCACCGCTGCGCAGGACGATCGCGGGGCGTCCGTATGGCGGGCCGTTGTAAGCGACATCGCCGAGCGGAAGCGGTCGGAGGAGTCGGTGCGGGAGAGCGAGCGGCGGTTCGACGAGTTGGCCACGCAGAGCCGCACCACCACCTGGGAAGTGGACTCTCAGGGGCTTTCACCTATGTCAGCCATGTGTCCGAGGCCTCCTGGGGTTACAGTCCGGACGAAGTAGTGGGCCGGATGCACTTCTATGACCTGCATCCCGAAGGGGGACGCGAGGCATTCAAGACCGCCGTCTTCGGGGTCACCGGACGGAAGCAACCGTTCCGGGACGTAGTCCACGCCGTGGAGACGAAGGATGGCCGCTTGGTCTGGAGTTCCACCAACGGCATGCCACTGCTCGCCGCGGACGGAACCTCCCCGGGCTACCGCGGCAATTGCACGGACATCACGGAGCGCAAACGGGCGGAGGAGGAAGCGGAAAGCCTGCAACTGCAACTCGCGCAAGCTCAAAAGATGGAGTCTATCGGGCGCCTGGCCGGGGGCATCGCTCACGACTTCGGCAACCTGATGAGTGCCATCCTGTTGCACGGTGAGACCGCCCTGGAGGAACTGAGAAGCGGAGACCCTCTGACAGAAGCGGTAACAGCGATGGTGGAGTCCGCCCGCGAAGCCATCGCGGTGACACAGCAGCTTATGGCATTCGGCCGCAAGCAAGTGCCGCGAGTCGAGGTTCTGAATTTGCATTCCCTGGTGGCGGGATAGGAAAAACTCCTGCGGCCTTTGGTTGGGGAGGATATCCACCTGAAATTTACTTCAGGTTCAGGGCCGGGTCTGGTGAAAGCCGATCCCGGCCAGGTAGGTCAGATCATCCTGAACCTGGCGCTGAACTCACGAGATGCCATGCCTCACGGCGGCACGCTGACCATCGAAACCGCCGAAGTCGAACTGGATGAGTCCCATGTCCGGATGCTTTCGGGGGCACAACCAGGCACCTACGTCATTTTGGTGGTCAGGGACGTCGGCGTCGGAATGGATCAGGAAACGCAAGCGCGAATTTTCGAGCCGTTCTTTACCACCAAGGATGTTGGGAGAGGCGCGGGACTTGGGCTCTCGATGGTGTACGGAATCGTCAAACAGAGCGGCGGATTCGTCACGTTCGAAAGTGAACAGGGCCGCGGGACCGAGTTCAACATCTATCTGCCGAGGGTGCTTGAGACTTCAGAACCGGTTCGCGCTGCCGAATCCCCGCCAGAGCAACGAGGAGTCGAGACGATTTTGGTGGTCGAGGATCAATCAGCTCTGCGGGTGCCGGTTTGCCGCCTCCTGGAGCGCGCGGGCTATCAGGTGATCGTCGGCGAAAACGTTGAGAACGCGATTCAAGTCGCAATGCAGCACGCGGGTACGCTGGATGTGCTGCTGACGGACGTCGTGATGCCGGATATGTCGGGCCCTCAATTAGCCGAGCGTTTGCAGGCCCTCCGTCCGCGGATGAAGGTCCTCTACATGTCGGGTTACCCCAAATCCCTCAAGCCAAATTCTGTGCTGGTCTCCGGAGTGAGCTTTATTCAGAAACCGTTCACCAGACAGGAGCTGCTACGCCGGATGCGAGAAGTGCTGGAGGGCAGAGAACTCCCGCGCTAGGGCCCTACCTTCGCAGTGAAAGGAGGTGAATCGCGGGTTTAAGGGCTTCAATCATGACGGACAGGGCGGGTTGTCATACATGAAAGAAGTATTGGCATCCATCGGCCCAGTTCAAATGCCTTAACAGCCCGGCGCTGTGAGGTGTTCAGCTCGGGCGCAATCATCACGGTCGCGCGACGCCCCGGCCCTCGGGTCGTCGTACGCACCAGTGTGGCGCGGATATCGGCGAGGTCGCCCATCATCGCGAGGGCGGAGTCGTTTGTTCCGAGCGTGATCCTCGCCAGACTCACAAGCATCAGTCCGAGTACCGTCGCAAAGGTATGTAGGCGTATGGACCCATCCGCCCACTGATGCGACGGTCCCCAGGGCACCACGCCACCCTTCTTTGCCCGGCGGAACAGTTCTTCAACATTCCACTGACCGCGGAATGCCTGCACGATACGGCCCGTGGTCCACAGGTGGTGATCCGTGCAGAGCACCCGCCGCCCCAGTCGGGTCTTCTCCATCCGGCGGCGCAGCGCCGCATCCACATGCCAGCGCAATGTCGGCTGCCGGTCGTCGCCGCCGATATCGGTTACCACGAATCTCGACAAATGTTCGCGCGCCAGCGTCTTCCTGACCCGTTGTTCCAGGCTGCTGCGCGTGATCCGTTGCGTTTTTACCAGTCGATCCAGCTTGCTTAACTCCGCCTTGGCTTTACGCAACGCCACTGCAATGCCGCGTTTCTGACCCGCCAGCAATTGCTGGCTCTCGACCACTACCAGCGTGCGGTCCAGGTTGCCGAGCTTCGCTTGCACCCGAGCCGCGCGCACCTGGGCTAACTTGCCCGTCAGGGGCTTCATCGCACCTCGCCGGGCCGCCCTCTGCAGCGCGTGTTCCGCCGCCGCATGTCCCAGCGGCAACGAAATCAGGCTGTGGTAACCGACAACGTCCAGATCCAGTTCCAGTTGAGGACTCCAAAAACCTCCATCGCGTACCAGCGTCCGCTGCGCCTTTTCGCGGCACTCCCCATCGTCCAGCGACTGGTGCAGTGCCCTCAACCCATCCAGACACGCGGTCAACACCGCCTGATCGGAACTGTTCCCGGAATAGCTCCGGTATAGCAACGGCACGTGGCCCGTCTCGCTGACCAGCACGCCGAGCCCCACCACACGCAGGTCGCTCCGTTTGCTTTTGGCATGCCCGCGACGCGCCAGCTCCCCTGGCGTAACCGTCGCAATGTGGGTGTCGAAATTCGTGGTATCGAACGCCAGCACGTCGGTCGAAAGCTCGAACCGGGCCACCGCCGTTTTCGCAATCGCGATCTGCGCTTGCTCCAATTGCTCGTCCGTGACTTGCCTCGCCACCCGATGCCAGGCCTGGCCGCTGAAGGCTGAAGAAGGCAGACACGACAAGCGCGGCACGGCCCCTTCCAGAAACTCCGCCAGGTCTCGCTTCGGTCCGGGCGAGCACGCCCGCTGGACCGCCACCGCCACGGCCAACTCGCCGACCGACGGGCCGCCTTTGGCGCCCAGGTTGCCGCACGCCCGGTCGATATGCCCTATCAGATCGAGTTGCTCGGCAACCCAGATCAACGCGCCGACATCCCCAACGGCCTGCGTCCCTACGGTTCGAGTGGCAGCCAGATCAGCGACCGGCGCCGCTGTTGCCGGTCCCAGCACGGTCTGACGCGCCACGGACCGGCTTCGGACCGGGTCCCACACGGACTGGGCCGCGATACGGTAGCGGCGGCCATTCACATCCCGTTCGAATACATGCATATCTTTCATGTAGCACGATCTCATCCGGAAAGGAAGCCTCGCAGCATACTTTTATGGCACCGGAACACCGCATGATGCTCTTTTGTCGTCCAGGAATGCGAAAGTAGGGCTAGGAGCACGTTCCTAAAAGAGGGGTGCAGAGGCGGGAACGTCTCAAAACTGGTAAGTTTTGAACCATTCACGAAACCCTTGGAAACAGCGCGGTTGACGTGTTTCATATGTCCGGGTCAAAATCGGCTGCATGAAATACGGCTACGCCCGAACCAGCACGGACGACCAGACGACCGCGCTGCAACTGACTGCGCTCAAACGCGCCCGGTGTTCCTGCATCTTCGAGGACAAGGGACTATCGGGAGCCAGCGTAAAGCGCCCTGCCCTCTCGCGTTGCCTGAAGACGCTCCGAACTAGTGACACACTGATCGTGTGGAAGCTCGACCGATTGGGCCGCAGCCTGCGTGATCTGATAACGATACTGGATGACCTCCGCGCCCGTGGCGTGAAATTCCATTCACTCACCGAAGCCATCGACACCGCGACCCCTACGGGCCGCGCCATGTGGCAGATGATCGGCATTCTTGCGGAGCTTGAAAGAAGTCTCATTTCTGAACGCACCCGCGCCGGAGTGAAGGCCGCGCAGCGCCGGGGCGTGAAGTTTGGCCGGAAACCGAGACTCACACCGGAGCAGATTAGCCACGCTCGGAAGTTGATCGACAAGGGCGAGGCCCGCCAGTACGTCGCCGACCTTCTGAACGTGGGCCGTTCGACGCTTTACCGGGCGCTTTCCTGGTAACGCACTGTATGAGAGCCTGATCTATTGCGGAGAAATGCGAATGCACGACACCCTGAATTATTTCGATCCAAACAAGGACATCCCCGCCCACTACGAGAACCAACTGACACGAGCTTTCCTTGTTGTGTTGCGCATCAGCCCCGCCGCTCATCAGGTATGGCTGTCCATTGCAGCCCCAGATCGCAAACTGTATGAGTTGCCGCGGCCATGGAGCTTTGATACGCAGCTTTCGCGAGCGCCGGGCTCAGCGCCCGCAGTCGCCGAGCCGATAGAGGCTATTAGCGTACTTCAGGCAGCGGACGTGGAGGGGGTTGACGGGCTACAAGTTCAAGACACCGGGCGACGACAGGTGCTGGACGGGATTGTGCGCTATGGGGACGAGTTGCTGATTGTCATCGAGGCCAAACTCGACGGCCCCGTCGCGACGCGGCAAGCTCAGGACATTAACGTTCATGGAGCGGACGTCCGCTTCGTTGGGGGGGGTGCACGCAGTCTCCTGGCGCGACCTGCTGGCCGGGTGGTCCGATCTTGTCGAAAAAGAGATTGTTGTTGGCGCGGAACGCACTCTTATCATTGATTTTTTGAACTTTGTCGAACGAAATTTTTCACGACTGGGGCCTTTCACGACACTCGGGCGGTGCAAGGATCATGCCTTCCGAATCAGCCGACGACTCAACGCCGTCCTCGGTGAGATCGCAGCCGACACCAAATTCACAAAGCAGTGGTTGGAACTACCAAGCCGATTGACCGTTGATCGCGCTTACCTGGAATTTGAAGAGCCATCGCGCACGTTTTAACTTCATGAGCGAAGCCCGCATCTGGTATTCCAGAGATCCTGATCAGAAGCTTCTTCCTGGGGATTCCAGAACGACATCGTTCTGAGTGACGAGTTCTTCGCGAAATCCTGACCACCCGATACCAACCGACCTGGAGGCGGCCAAGGCGCTCTCCTGTTCTCCGGCGGCTCTCGATCTGTTCATGTGGCTTTCCTATCGTTGTTTCGTGGCAAAGGGACGTGAACGCGTTCCACTCTTCGGCGACTTCGGGCTGATGAACCAACTGGGCAGTGCGGACTATGCGCAGGCCTCGGAAGTTTCGCGAGCGGCTCGAAGGTTGGCTCGATCTGGTTCGTTCGATGTGGCCCGAGTGTCCTGCGTCGATGGATACGACGGCACAGGATTGTGGGTTGATCGGGCCGAATGCCGTCCTGCCGGCGGGAGGAAATGATGCGCACATCGGAGCAACGAAATGGAATCTGGCGACTGTCGCTTCGAACAAATCGAAGCGACGGTCGCGGATCATCTCGGAAATGGACGCGTCCCTGGGAATCAGGCTGCCGCTTGTTTGAGTCGGCAGGTTTCCATGTATCTCGCCAAGAACGTCGGGGGATGGAGCACGACCAGGATCGGGCGATTTTACAACGGTCGCCACCACACCACCGTTCTTCACGCGATTGAGAAGATCGAACGGCTTCGGCAGACGGATGAGTCCCTGGATGCGTTGATCGAAGTGATCACCGCCGAGCTCAGTCCCGGGACGGAAGGCTGTTTCACAGAGCGGTTTCAGCCTCGGTGGACCACCGCCTTGATCGATGCAGTCGCCGACCGGGTTCTGAAGGAGATTCGTCGCCTTACAACTGAAGGCAAATTGGAAGGACCTTTAGCCTTGGCTCAGAGAGAAGGAGCGTGTCGCAATGACAGCATTAATGTTGACATTCTGATTGTCCCTGACATGATGGAGGTGGCGTGATTCCGGCTTTCGATCCCGCCACCGGGGCACTGCCGCCTGGTGATCATCGGGCAACACTGGAAGAAATAGGAAGCCGGTTCGGGTTCACTCCGCGGCGCCGTTGGCTTCTGAAGGGATTGCGAGCCGCGGTGACAGCGTTTTGGACGGCTGGCATTGAGGATATATTCATCGACGGAAGCTTCTGCACGGAGAAGCCCGATCCAGGCGATGTGGACGGATACTGGGTCGAGCCGGACGACGGCGTGTATGATCGCATCGACCCTTATTGGATCGATTTCGAGATGATTCTGGTCCCGCAGGTTCGGAAATGGAAGTGGCGGATGTGGGCGGATCACGGCGTGGAGTTTTTCATCCATCCCGCTATGCGGGCAAAACCGACGGTCGGGTTTCCGGAGTTTTTCCGGCAGGATCGAGAAGGTCTGCCCAGGGGCGTAATTCAGGTAGTCAGGTCAGAATCATGATCAAGAGCGATGCTCAGAGAGAACGCACAGCGGCTCAGATAGAGGGCTTTCGTCAAGCCCTTGCGAAAGTGGAGCGGGAGATGACCGGAAAGCGCGCCGGAGCGGTTCGCGGCAGTTACGAAGGAATGATCCGGCAACTGGAGGACGAACTGCGCGAATACGACGAGCTCAAGTCCGGCGAGCTAACTCTTCCGAATGTCGAACGCCTGGATCAGATCGCGCCCTTTGTCGCGAAGATGCGGATTGCGAAGGGAGTATCTCAAACCGAACTCGCCCGCAGGCTCGGCGTTAGTAAACAGGTCATCAGCCGTTACGAGGAAACGGAATACCAAACCGTGGCGATATCCCGGCTGCAGGAGATTCTCGACGCAATCGGCATCAAGGCGCTGGTCACTTTGAGCGCGTAGATTTTACGGAGTGTCTTTTGCCGATGTACATGTATGTGACAGTAGGGAACCAAGGTGGGGCCTGCGCAAGGGCAACGGAGGGGGCGCGGAAGTTGCTGGGCGGAACGGTGTAATGCGTCCACGCCGAATAGCGACCTCAAGGATCGGTTAGACATCTCTCGGTTGAAATGAAAGGCGGCCCGCTGATCACAGCGGGCCGCCGGTAAAAGCTCAGAACGGCGTATCGTCGTTTCCACCCAATTCAGCGGCCGCGGTTTCACTCTCGTGCTCCGTCTTTTCGGCGCGATCGAGCGTCAGGATCGAGATGCTATGAATTTCGGCGGTGCGGATCTTCGCTTCGGAACCATTGGGCTGAAACTCGCGGTACCGCAATTCGCCCTCGACTTCGATGAAGGCGCCCTTTTTGAGGGAGCCAGTCTGTGGTCTGACAAATTTTGCAAAGCTGGCCATAGAAAAGGAAACTGGAAACGGGCTAAGGATAAATAAATCTCCGGCCCCTTTGGAGTGTGTTAAAAAGTGTGCTGGACACGAGGCAACCCAGCGCTGCTCGGCGCTGAGAGTCTGGTTGAAAATAGAGGAGATGGAAGCCGGGAGATGCCCGGGGTGACCCCTTGAACGGGCTACGAACCAGAAGGTCGGGTGTTCGAATCACTCCGGGCGCACCATTCAAATCAACGAAGAAGCACTACAACAACGGGCGACCGAGCACTGCCGGCCAGAGTGAACTCCCTCTGGGCACCGCACACCGCAGCTCGGCGAAGTTCGAGACGCAGGACGCGAGCAGCCTAGGCCGCTGCGTCGCCAGAATTAAGCCCGATGCAGACTGACTGACGATCAGCGATCTCCTGTTTTAACTCCCCAAAATTTCAATTTCATAGTACGGCTTTGTGTGCCACTCGTGTGCCGCGCGTCGGCAGCTGCAGGGCGCCGCGAGTGAGTTCTTTGCGCTTTTAATCGCAGACTTGAAGGAACTCTAATAGCAGGTCAACTCCTAAAGACGCTGGGGACGATGCCGTTCAGCCCAAGTAGTGCCCGCGCAAAACCTTTTTGTGTTAGTTGCTCACCGCGACGCACGACCGGGGGAATTTCGGAAGAGGATTTTTCGCACAAACTTTGCATTGTGATATGTTTGTGACTGCCGTGGGATGGACAGTAAAGTGGACAGCAAGCGACACCCGTTGTGGAACCAGAATTCTCCGGCTCGTTTACTGTCCACTTTACTGTCCATTTCGCGGTCAAAACGCATGGTTTTGGATGGACGCAATAGACGGAATAGACTGACGGCAGGACGAGCTAAGTCCTTTGAAAACAGTTAAGTAGCAGAGAATAAAGGCAAGCGGGAGTAATTCAGTGGTAGAATGCCAGCTTCCCAAGCTGGACGTCGCGGGTTCGACCCCCGTCTCCCGCTCCATCTTTTCAACGACTTACAAAACCAGCTTCATTCTGAACACCGTTTGAACTCCGATTTACATCACCCGCAGGCTTTTCTCCAACTGGTTCACAATCCGCCAGCCGGCTTTCGACCGGCGATTGCGTGTAGACGTTCTGGTTGACATCGAGGCTGTGGCCGAGCTGATCGGCCACCAGCTTCCCGTCCACTCCCAGCGCCTTCATCAACGTTGCGTGCGTCCGACGCATGACCAGAAAATTCGCCCATCCCAACCCGACCTTTGCCAGCGCCGGATACATCGACCGCCGCCAGCAATTGTCCTTCGATAGCGGCGTCATCCGTTCCGACGGAAACACCCACGCATCATCGCGGGTTTCGACCGCCATCATCCGCCAGATTCTCGATCTCCGCCAGCAGCCCTCCGGACAGGGCGGCCTGCCGGATCGACTTGTCGGTTTTTGGCGTGTCGATCTTCCGCCGGTAGACCCGTTGCCGGATATCCGCATAGGTCGCGGTCAAGCGGCCCCACGTCAGGGCGAAGATTTCACCGGGACGCATCCCGGCCAGTATCGCGAGTTTCGCGATCAATCGCTCCCGCAGATCGAGAGCGCCAAAACATATTTGCACCTCCTTTATAGTCATGACCCGGCGAACCGGCTTCGTTGCTTCTCTTGGGCGTGAACAGCAGCAGGGCAGGGTTTCGTTCAACCTGACCCTCCGCCACGGCCATATCGAAAATCTGCTTCATGTCCCAGCGCAGATGATCGACGACCGAAAACGACAGCCCATCCTTCGCCTTCAGGTCGAGCAAATCCTGAAGCTCATCGCGGCGAAAGCCGGAAAGCTCCCGATCACCGAAAGGCGCAACCAGATGAACCGAAACCCTGTTCACGTTGTTTTCCCTCGTCGAGTGCTTCCACTTCCGGCTGTAGTACGGAAAGTAGACGTGCTCGACGAACTCGCCAAATTTCCAAGCCCGGTTGATCTCGCGCTTGGCTCTCTCTCCCGCGACGATCTTTGCAACTTCCTCGCGGGCCTTGCTCTTGGTCATGTCCCTGATGGAACCGACCACTCTGCTTTTCCGCTTGCCATCGGCGTACCACATGCCGATCCAGCGGCCACGCTGCTTTCTGACACCTCCTGTTGAGTGCCGTGTACGCATAAATTCTCCTTATGCGTTCTTGCGGCCTCGTTCTGGCGATGGTCCTATTTTATCGTTTCGCTCGATCCACGTCAGCAGAGATTCGCGACGCACCAGCGTCCGCCGTCCGAGGCGCACGGCAGGGATTGGAGGGCAACCAGCCACGGCGCCACTGATTACATTGGAGACATGCGCCTTGGAGCAGTGAAGCAGTGCCGCGACTTCAGGCAGCGTCATCAGGTCAAAATCCACTAACCTTGCGGCGTGGCGTTCGACAGAACTGGTATCGGGAGCCATATACAAGAACACTTTCCTTACTGACTTGCAGCTGGTAGACCAGCCATTCGGCCGATTGCGAGTCGTCGCGCGATCTCAGGGATAGCGATTCGATTGCCTGCTATCGTCCTCATTTCTTCACCACGGTTCGACCGCTGCGTCCGGCTGCATTTGGCGACAACAATCTTGACTCAGACCCGGCTGTCCTCGGGGATACAGGAGCCGAGGGTTGCGATTGTTGAGTTGCGTGCCTGTTTGGGCTTCGGCACTTCCTGTGGATCAACCACCCACCAATAAAACAGCGCGCCCATAAGCAGGCCGAGAAGCAAGACCAGCCCCAGGCACATCCACTGCACCTGGCGCATTTCTTTGCTCCAGAGATCGATTGATTCCTTTGCTGCGTCCCCGCTGGCCTTCACGCTGTTGAGCGCGGCCGTCGCTCGGCTTCGGGACTCGTTCAACTGTTGACGGAAGTCAATGAGAGCATCCCCGTGCTGGGTCATTAGCTGCCGAAGACTGTCTACTTGCCCCTCGCAGTAGTCGTCCCGCCTCTGGCACTCCGCAATTCAAAAACTGCTCGCGTACTGCCGCCACAATCTGATCTGCAAGAGCATCAGGGCGAATTCCCTGGGCGATCTCTCCCGGCAACTGGCTCAATCGGTCGTTGAGCCTCTGGTGGTAGTGTGCCGTGGTCTTCACGGAGGCAGCCATCTCGTTTGAAAGCCGTTCGAGCGTAGCCGTCAGCCTTACTCGTTCGGCAGCGACAAGTGCAGGCGTGGTGCGCGTGAGCAGCGCCAGGTATCCCATCGAATAGGCAAGATGTGCGACCTCGTCATCCGGTGGCAACATACGCAACCAGGGGCGCACATTCTGATACCAGCCGAGGCGAGACTCCTCCGGAAGCAGTGCCGCCACTTCTTCCACCCACTTCAGGTCGGGACGCGTCTCAGGTTCGCTCAGCAATACCACGGGTTTCATGGGAGAAAGAACTCCTTCGCCTTCTCGAACTCTTGAAATAGTCGGCGGCGGTAACTCTGCGCCCGAATGACAAACGACGCCTTCTGCAAATCAGGCGCGTCCGTCTTCCGTTGAGCAATCTGTGCGAGCGTGACACCATATTGCCGCGATGCGTTTTCAAGTTCCGCGAGCCTGTATTCCATAGAGAGAACCACGGGCTGAAACACCTCGCGAAAACGGGCGCTCTGATCGCTCTCCCGCCAATATGCGAAGTCGGCTTGCTGAGACGTCGCGTTCTCCACGATCACGTACTGCACTCGGCTTTGAAGGCGTGCCGCCCAGCTCAAAACGCTTTCAACACTGGCGGGGTCGGACGTAACAACGCCGATCGCGGTGAACAAGATCCCCTCTTCTGCCAGATCGGGATACATGGTTTCGAACCAGTTCAGCGCCACCTGACCCGATCCGGCACCCATGTCGGCCAGAATCACCGGAGCACCCTCCGAAAGGCAATCGATGAACATGTCGAGTCCGGCCTCCGTGTGGATGTTGATCTTCCTCGCGAGACCGTTGAAGTAGTGCTTGAGGCTACCGCGCGACTTGTTCTCGGTATCGAGATCGAGGAGTGTAAATGGAATCTGATTGGCGACAAACCATTCGGCGAGGTGAATCATAAACCCCGTCTTTCCCACACCTCCTTTTCCGCCTTGAGTGAACACCACTCGCTTTCGCGGCGCGGGCACGCCGCTTGATACTCGTTCCTTCTTCTCTGACACGTTTCTACCTCCCAGCTACCTGCTCAGGAAACTCAGGCCCTCGTTTATAAGGGATTGGCAGCGGAGAATCCGAACACCCCGTCGCCGAAAATTTCCAGGCCTATACATATAAGGGCTCAGGAAGGAGATTTTGGACGTGGACAACGAAAATACTTCGAGATGGCCTCAGTCGGTCTTGGCCGACGGCGGCTTTCGGTGCAGTTTGAGCGGCTCATCTTCTTCGTACTTGAAGAGAGGCTGAGGTTCTTCAGCGGGAGTGCGTCGCTTCAAGGCAGCGATTCTCTGCCGCGCAGCCTCATCCGCCGCCGACGGATTCTCAGTCGCCTTCGGTCGATGGAGAGCTTTCGGATCAGCGGGAACTCCGTCCTGGGCTGAACCAACGTTTCGTTTTCCCCGCCCTCGGCGGACGCGGACAAAGTCGTGGATCGTACTGGGCGAAACAGTGATGCTCAGATGTTCCCGGAAAAACTCAGCGATCTCGCGGTATGTGTGGCGTTTGCGTCGCAAGGCAGCGATAACGTCCGCATGAGGCTCCAGCTTTGATCGGGGAGGCTTGTCGGGAAGGTCATCCAACAACCTACTGATAATAGGGTCCATCGCAATCCCTACGATGCCTTCATTGTAGGCGCCAGAAGGCCGAACAGAGCCGGATATTGTTCGGTTACATTCGGTCTCATTCGGTGTCTTTCGGCATCCATAAACCTTTTCGTCGGCTGCGAATCCTCTCCCGGAGATGTCCTGGCCGCTGGAAACGGCAACAAACACCGGTAGTGGAACATAAAGGGATTGTCGAACGAGCTGGTGTTTTTTTCGCGCTAACAGGCGCGAGTGCCAGTAACTTTCGCCGTTTGCCAAAGTCGACCACGTGTTCGACGATTGTTCGACGCGAGAGCTTAGTGAGGAAAAATCCAAACTATTTTGACCCCGCTGTCCGAAAATGCCTGTCCAGCCCCCTTATCTGTAGAGGGTTTGGTTTATGCAAGAACACACAGGCAAGGCCCGGAACGCCAGGATCGCGGTCCGGCTTTCCAGAGAAGATCAACATCAGGTCGAGCAGGCAGCGAAAACGAGAGGCTACGCAAACTCCAGCGCGTTCATCCGGGCGGCAATCCGGAACGAACTGAACGGGCGAGAGGAGATGACCGGCACTGAGGAACGAATTGCCGCAGGGTTTGATCGCGTATCGCGGGAGACCTTCCGCGTTGGTCGTGGTCAGCAGGCGTTCTATGCGCTGTTTGACGCGTTCGCCAAAGTGGTTCTGACTTGCGTGCCAGAACCACCACCCGACGCCCGACAGCAGGCCATCGCCCGCGCGAAGGAACGTTATGACCGGCTGGTAAAGTCTGCCGGCCAGAATATGTCAGGAGACGCACGGGCTGCCATGCAGGATCTGGTGGGTCATGGCACGAACTGACGAGGATAGAGAATTCCGGCTCCGGCCGACGAAGCCGCGCGTTGTTCGGAACGAGGGCGCCGCATGGTCGAACGGATTCAAGCTGCTCATGCATTACGCCCGCAGCAGCCGAAAAACCAGCAACCGCGGCGCAGGCGGAAAAGGGAAAGGCACGCGTCCGTACCACCAGCGTTGCGCGATCCGAGTCACGTATCTAAAGAACAGGATTCGAGGGCAATGGAGGGCGCACGGGCGCTATCTGGCTCGCGAGAGTGCCACATTCGACAATGACGCGAAGGCCGTCGGATTCAATCGTGAGAGCAGCGGAGTCGACATTGCCCGGCAGCTTGAAAACTGGCAGGGTGCTGGCGACGAGCTCTTATGGAAGATAATCGTCTCGCCGGAATTCGGCGACCGGGTCGATCTTTCTCGCCTGACTCGTGACCTGATCAAACAGATGGAGAAGGATCTGGGAACGGAGCTCGAATGGGCGGCGGTTGAGCATCACAACACGGAACATCCGCATGTTCACGTGGTGGTTCGGGGAATCAGAAGCGACGGTGGTTCGTTGCGTCTCAGTCGGGATTACGTACAACAGGGGATTCGGAGCGTTGTGGAAGATCTCTGCACGCGCCAACTCGGTTATCGTACGGAACTTGATGCGATCGAATCCGAGCGGCGCGAAATCACGGAAAAGCGATTCACGTCGATCGACCGCCGTTTCCTGAGAGACGCGAGCGATATCCGCCTGGACTTGGGACCACATTACTTCTCTGTCATTCGCAATCCGCTACAGGCTGACTTGAGTGAGTCGGCACGCGTTCGCGCGCAACACGAGGCCGCGCGCCTCGCCGTACTCGAGCGGATGGGACTGGCAGAATCGTCGGGGTCGAGCGCCTGGCGAGTGCGCCGGGATTTCGAGCAGATTCTCCGGGCTATGCAGCGGACCACCGACCGGCAGAAGACACTTGCCGCGCACGGGGTTGTGATGTCAGACAGTCGCCTTGCCATCGAAGTCCTCGATTTGGCAACGATGACCTCTGTCGAGGGCAGGGTACTTGTTCACGGGCAGGACGAACAGTCCGGACGCAACTACCTGATGCTGGAAGGAACCGACGCCAGGGTTTACTTAATCAATTACACGCCAGAAATAGAAGCGGCACGCGGTCGCGGTGAACTGCGGACGAACTCGTTTGTACGGTTGAGCAGGCCATCCGGGGGAAGGGCGGTGATCGATATCAACGATATGGGTGATGCTGAGGGGTTGTTGAGCAATTCCGGCTATCTTCGTACGGCTGCGCGGAAACTCTTCATGCGAGGCGTCGTGCCGACGGAGGACGGCTGGGCGGGTTGGCTCGGACGATATCAGGCGGCTCTCTCCAAGGCCACCAGTGAGATCGAGGAACCGAAGGAACGGGACGTTGTCCCACGACCGCGAAAGGGCCGGAGTCGGGACCGATCACTTGGGAGATGAGCGGACTGTTGGCGATTGACCATACGCGGTACGACATGAGGTGCCGGATTGAAGTCGAAAAACCTGCTTAAGGCGCGTGTTCTTGAGGCTTCTTCGATCGTCCGTTCCCAGGACGATGTGGTTTATGTTTTGCTGGAACCCGGTCAGGATCACAAGCGGGACGTGAACGGTCAGGAACGCGACATAGGTTCACCAGAAGAAGAAGTGGATGGAGCGGGCTGCCACCCAATGATCGCAGGTATAGGGGAAAGCGACTCGCCAACGCGGGGGACATCGAAATGCCGGTCAAAATCGAAAGCGGCCCGCACACAAAGACTACAGCGAAATAGGCAAATTGCTGAAGCGCGCTATATCCGTAAAACCCGTTGGGTTCCGGCGGCAAATGAAGGTTGGCATATTGGAAACACCAAGCTATTTTGCTCATCAGCTCCGTTTGACGATGCGCCTCCAACAGCGCCAATCGCACTCTTCTTCTAGCAGTTACGCGATTCGTTAGCTCATGACTGCCAGCGTGGTCGATGTTGCGTTGATGGCAAACGCATGGACTGGCTGATACCCGGTGTGAATAATTGCAGGCAGCGCAGACGGGGGGAGGCGGGACGGGTCAAGTGTGGAAAACGCTGAAGACGCGGCTTGACCCGCGATGTGGGACAGAGAGCTTTAGAGTCCGAGTGCTCGATCGGACGTTTCCCACGCGCTGCTAAGCCTTCAAGGAGGCCCCAGGACTGCGTTGTAGCGCCTCTAAATGCGTTGTTCTTTTCGAAGTCCGGGTCCGCCGTGAGGCGAGTGACTATTACCACGGGCGCTAGGCTCTCCTATTCCTTTGTGCAGAACTATGGTGCCGTCCAGGTCCCGCCGCCGGAGGTTGATCTGGGGAACGGTACCGCGAAAAGAGACGGAGAGCGGTTGCGTTCTGAAGGGTTCGTTGGATTTTCACAGAGTAAGTGGATGGGGGGAATGAGAATGGGGTGTCGTGAATGGCCGCTCTGGTTGGTTCCGGCTGCTATACTCTAGCCGATTTGGTACCAAGTGCTCTGGGAGGCATGGATGTTCAGAGGTCTCAAAATTACGCTGGCTGGAATCTCCTTGGTGGGGGCGTTTCTCGCACCGCTCGGACTGACCCAACAAACGCGCCCAAACGCAGCGAATGGAGTCGTTTCCGGTACGTCTAAAACGGTGGTTCCGCCCGGGGACTGGCCGATGTACGGCCGCGACCTGACCAGTTCGCGTTACTCTCCACTCACCCAGATCACAAAAGCAAACGTCAGCAAGCTGGCAAAGGCGTGGAGCTATCGCCCCGCTCCCCCAGCCGGGCAACCAGGAAACGGGCGGCGGCAGAGGCAGAGGCAGAGGAGGCGCGGCCGGCGTCGTCGCGGAGTCGACCCCGATCGTCGTGAACGGCGTTATGTACGTCCCCGCCGGAAATCAGGTGGTGGCGCTCGATGCCGACACGGGCAAGGAAATCTGGTCGCACCGAACCGTCGGCGGCAACGTCCAAACGCGCTCGCGTCGGCTACTGGCCGGGCGATGGCACAAATCCCGCACGGGTACTCTATACCGTCGACACCAAAATGTTCGCGCTGAACGCTGCGACCGGCAACACCGATCCGGGCTTTGGCAAAGAGGGCGTGGTCGATATCGAGATCACGTGGGGCGGCGCGCCTTACGTCTACAAGAATCTCATCATCATGGGCAATAACAATGGCGAGCGCAGCGACGGCCCCGCTGGCGACACCAAGGTCTACGATGCCCGCACTGGCGCTGAGTTGTGGCGCTTCAAGACTATGGTGCAGCCGGGGGACAAGAACTATCCGGGCGCCTGGCTGGATCATTCGGACGAGCATCCCCGCGCCGGTCTGAACGTCTGGGGCTGGTATTTTACTGTGGACGAACAGCGCGACCTTATCTACATGCCCGTGGGCGGGCCGGCGGGCAATTATTATGGAGGCGATCGTCCCGGCAACAATCTGTACGGGAATTCAATCGTCGCTGTCAACGCCACCACGGGCAAATACGTGTGGCACTTCCAACTCGTTCACCACGACCTTTGGGACAACGATGTACCGGCCGCGCCCAGCCTGTTTGACGTGAAGAAGGACGGCAAGACCATCCCCGCGCTCGCAATCATCAGCAAGAATGCTCTGATGTTCATTCTGAACCGCGAGACCGGAGAACCCATCCACGGCGTCGAGGAGCGGCCGGTACCCAAAGGCGACGTCCCGGGCGAATGGTATTCTCCCACGCAACCCTTCCCCCTGAAGCCGCCACCTCTGGTGCGCATGAGCTTCAACAAAGCGGAGGACTTCGTCCGCCCGTCGGATACCACGCCGGAGCACGTGAAGGCCTGCGAAGAGTATTGGGACCGAGCGGGCGGTTTCATCAACCAGGGCCCGTTCACCCCGTTCGGATTCCACGAAGCGGGCGCACCGCCCAAGAGCTACGTGCAGTTTCCCGGTGTCGGCAGCCCCAACTGGGGCGGCACCGCGGCCGACCCCACCACTGGTTACGTCTACGTGGGCACCTCTGACTCCGCGCTGACGGGCTGGATCGAAAAGAAGGTCCCCGGCGGCAACTACGGCCAGCTGACGGATGGCTCGCCACTGCCGATGGATCGCGGTTCGGTCAACGGCCCCGGACCATATAACCAATTCAGCGCCGGAGGCATGCCCTGCCAGCGTCCGCCATGGGCGCGCGTCTACGCCATTAACGCCAACACGGGCGACGATTGCCTGGAAAGTAACGCTCGGCATCAATGAACGGTTGCCGAAAGAAAAGCAGAACGTCGGTTCCATCGGCGGCGCCGGATCAACGGTCACGGCGGGAGGTCTGCTGTTTGTCCCGACCAACGATACCTGGTTTCACGCGCTCGATTCGAAGACGGGGAACGAACTCTGGTCCGTAAAACTGGACGCGAACATGAACGCGAACCCGATGACGTACACAGGGAAATCCGGAAAGCAGTATGTGGCTGGAGTCTCTGGTGGTGCCGTGGTCGCCTTCGCGCTGCAGTAAGTCGACGATGCAGGCGCCAATTCCCGGATTCCGAAAGGAGCTGCCGGGCATCGCAGCTCCAACGTCACGCGAAACGCGATGCCAGTCCTGCCGCAAGCCCCGAATGGCTCCCGATTTCGAGGCTGCGGAATTGGCCTGTCTCCGGCACGCACTGATTGATCGCGACAGCGTGCCGGATGCCGGATAAATCAGGCTTCCCGTCGGGGAGCCGCGGTGCCGGGGCAGTCAAATCCGGAGTCCCGTCGGCCTTTCTCGGCACGTCGTCCGTTGGTAGTACACCACTGGGCAAAGCCGGGAACCGGTGTACCTGATGCTGCGATGGTGACGAAAACGAGCACACCGAGGCCCTCTCCGCTTCTGCCGTTCGACTCCGCACGCCCTCCATGTTAGTCGTTTCCGCCGCTTTGGTGGGGCCCGAAGTCAGCGCGGCCAGGCAAATATTCGATAGACTATCGCACGATGCAACTTGCCCGTTTGATTCCCCTGGCGTTTTTCCTCAGCGCCCTGGCTCCTTGCCAGTCAACCGATACCGGTACAGCCCACAAAGCTGCCGCGACGGCTTTGCTGAACTCGAATAACACCGGAGCCGCGCACCTTGCCTGCCCGGCTGCCATCTTCCCGGAGCCGACCGCCAACCCGCCGGGCGGCGGTCCGCCCGAGAGCGCGGACACTCCGGGGGCCGGGCGTGCCGGAGGCCGCGGCGCCGGCGGACGTGGCGGCGCCCCGCCGCGCGAGAACTGGTACGCCGAAGGCGGGCAGGTTTTTGACAACCTCTATATGCTGACCACAAAGGTCAACAGCGCCTGGGCCGTGAAGACTTCCGCCGGCATCATTCTGATCGATACCCTGTTCGGCTACGCCGCACAGGACGAAATCGTGGATGGCATGAAGAAAGTGGGTCTCGATCCGGCCGATATCAAGTACATCGTCGTCAGTCATGCGCATGGCGATCACGATGGCGCCGTCAAATTTCTGCAGGACACTTACCATCCGCACGTCATCCTGGCGCCCAAAGACTGGGAACTGGCCGCGCGGCAAGCCACTCCATACAGCCATGATATGGACGCCACGGACGGACAGAAGCTGACTCTGGGCGATACAACCATCACGATCTACATCACTCCCGGTCACACCGGCGGCACTCTTTCCTTCCTCGTTCCGGTGAAGGATCACGGCGTGCCGCACCTGGCAATGGAATGGGGCGGGACGGCTCTGAGCGGGAATACGTCGAAGGAAATGCTGCAGTCCTACATTTCGAACGCGAGCCGCTTGCTGGATATCGCGGACGGCGCCGGCGCCGATGTGATTATCGGCAACCACACTGAATACAATGATGCGCTGGCAAGGTTTGAGCAGACCAAAGCGCGGAAGCCCGGCGAACCCAACCCGTGGGTGGTCGGCAAGCCGGAAGTCCGGAAGTATCTCACCGTCGTGCAGGAATGCGCGAAGTCCTGGCTCGCAATCGGCGAGGGCCGCCCCTGACGCGCGCGCGGACCTTCTCAGGCGGAATCCGGTCGAGTCCGCACAGAATCGTTACTTCCCAACGACGCGCGGACGTCGGGATGCGGCAAGACGACCAGCGTTTCCCCGAACGGCGCTTTCGAAGGGAGCGAAGCGGGGTGACAACAACACCGGAACAGGCCGATCTGCCGGTTACGCGGGCTGCTGAATCACTATACTAACCCCATGACTCGTTCCCAATTCCTCATGACCGGGGCAGTATTCGCGATCCCGGCAATGGCAGCCGCAACTCCCCTCGCTCTGCTTGCGGGGTCGAAGGCCGCCCGCGCGGCAACTGCCCCGCCCAACATCCTGTTCATCCTCGCCGACGATTTCGGTTATGCCGATCTCTCCTGCTATGGCCGTCCGGATTACACAACGCCGAACATCGACCGGCTTGCCACGGAAGGCGTGAAGTTCCTGCAGGCCTACGCCAATTCGGCGGTGTGCACGGCCAGCCGCGTCGCGTTGATCACGGGCCGTTATCAATACAGATTGCCCATCGGCCTGGAGGAGCCTCTTGGCCCCCGCAACATAGGGCTTCCGCCCGATCATCCCACGCTGCCGTCGCTACTCAGAAAAGCGGGTTACGGCACTACGCTTCTTGGCAAATGGCATCTCGGCCGTCTTCCGGATTATGGACCCCTCAAGAGCGGCTACGACCATTTCTGGGGATTCCGCGGAGGCGATCTCGACTACTTCACGCATAAGTCGGGCGGCGCCCAATCCGATACCGACGATCTCTGGGACGACGACGTCAAGATTCACCAGACTGGTTACCTCACGGATCTGCTGGCCGAACAAGCGATCAAATCGATCAATGGTTACGTCAAACAGCGAAAACCATTCTTCATCAGCCTGCATTTCAATGCGCCGCACTGGCCGTGGGAGGGTCCGAACGACGAGCCGCTGTCGAAAGACGCTGACCAACCTCGGCGGCTTCGATGCCGGGGCGCTCAAGACCTACGCCCGCATGGTGGGCGAGATGGATCTGCAGGTGGGACGCATATTAAAGGCGCTTGACGCGGCAAAGGCCGCCCGCGACACCATTATCGTTTTCACCAGCGACAACGGCGGCGAGCGCTTCTCGGACACCTGGCCCTTCACCGGCAAGAAGACGGAACTCCTGGAAGGCGGGTTGCGCATTCCGGCGCTCGTGCGCTGGCCGGGACATATCAAGCCGCGCAGCACGACCCAGCAGGTTGCGATGACCATGGACTGGCTGCCGACGCTGCTGGCAGCCGCCGGGACTCAGCCGGATCCCGCTTACCTCCACGGATGGGATCAACTTGCTGCCGTTTCTCACGCAGAACGCCGCGCCTGTGCCGCGCCGAGTCTACTGGCGCTACCGGTCGAATGCGCAGCAGGCGTTGCGCGACGGTGACATGAAGTATCTGAAGCTCAACGACAACACCTTTCTCTTCAATGTGGTGGAAGATCCTCTGGAGCGCGCCAATCTGAAGAGTCGCCAGCCCGACGTCTACCAACGGCTCGTAGCAGACTACCGCGAATGGGAGTCGACCATGCTGCCGTTGGATCCGGCGGCTTCTACTTATGGTTTCCACGCCAACCAACTGGCCGATCACTACATACCGCAGACGTTGGGGCCTCCGGCTGGTGGAGGACGGGGTGGCGGACGCGGGGCTGGTGAGCCCTGATCGCTGCCCAGCGTCCTGAATCGCAACGCTTCGTACGGGAGCCGGATCAGGATGTATACTCACGATGCAAGGGGGGTCGGATGCCATGCAGACCGCGATTCCTGCGCGGCGGACACTGTACCGGGTGAATGCTCCAGGTGATCCCGCGGTCGCCGCACTCGGCGGCATGGGCCGCTCATGGCTTTCGGGGCGCAACTCGCTCTTGCTTTCCCGATCGTGGTCGGATGTAAATGGAGAAATATGAAAAAGTCGCTTAGTGCTCTTCTATATTGCGGTGTTCTTACGGGCGTCGCCATGTTGACGTTTGCGCAGAACCCGGCAGGTGACAAGCCAAAGGGTCCGCTTTACAACACCGCCAAGCAGAAACTGCTCGAAGGAAAGCAGGTCTTCAGCTTCACGCAGTCGAAGGCCGATCCTGCCGCATACTGCGAATCGGCCAAACACTATGACTTCACATGGTTCGAGATGCAGCACAGTACCCTCGAATTCAGAGATATCGAGGCGATGATCGCGGCTTGCCCGAAGGTCGCGGCGACGCCGATGATCCGTTTGCCCGACGCGCAGGAATGGCATATCCAGCACACGACCGATATCGGGGCGCTCGGGGTGATTGTTCCGACGGTGGACGATGTGGACCGCGCGCGCGAAGCCGCAAAATGGGCTCGATATCCTCCAGTCGGCCGACGGAGTGCGGGCTCCGGCCAGGCGATGAGCATTTGGGGCGCCTTCGGCAATTACCGGCAAACGATCAATGACAACATGCTGGTGGTGGTCATGATCGAAACGCCGACCGGTGTCGCGAATGCTTACGATATTGCTTCGGTGCCGGGTGTGGACGTTGTGATTATCGGCAATAACGACCTCAGTTCCTTCTCGGGATATAAGCAGGGTTCTCCGGAGTATGAGGCGCTGATGAAAAAGGTGCACGACGACGTCCTCAAGGCGGGCAAAATCTTCGGCCAGGCGAATGCCATGTATGCGACGGGCCACGCTTTGAGCGCCGACGCAAAGTTCTTCCAGAACGGCAAATCGAACGATGGCTATGTGCCGGCGGGCAGGGGCGGGGGACGCGGAGTCAATCCTAATGCGCCGCCCCCCGGCGAGGCTCCGCAATAGATCATCTTGTACGGATGGCCCTCGCCGCGTCGAACACATCACAAGCCGAGCAGTGCTGGCTGAAAGCTGCTGTGCCAGCAGCGCGGCTTGAGCCTCCGTGTACGCACGGTCCCAAACGGCCCTGCGCGAGCTGCCGGTCTGACATCTCGTGATCGTGCCAATGCCAGGCAATCGGGGGCACGTCAAGCATAGGCTGTGCTTGTCTCGCCATGACCCCGCCAAGATCCTGGGTTCGTATACAATTTTTAGCAGCCGCAGAGGTTCGTTGCGCCCGCAGCGGAGCCACATCGAGGCATATATGAATCAAAGAGCGTTCAGACTTTCGGGAATTATTGTCGCGACCCTCATATTGTCAGCCGTTTCGCCGTTGCCGGCGCAGACAGGAGCAAAGAACGGCGAGTGGCGCACTTACGGAGGCGACCTGGGGAATACGAAATACTCGCCGCTGGATCAGATCAACGCGTCGAATTTCAACACGCTGAAACTTGCCTGGCGATTCCACACCGAGAATCTGGCACCGAGACCGGAATACAACATGGAGGATACGCCGCTGATGGTCAACGGCGTCGTTTACACAACCGCCGGGGCACGGCGCGACGTGGTGGCTCTGGATGCCGCCACCGGCGAATTGCTTTGGGTGCACAGCGAAAAGGAAGGCCCGCGGGGCGCGGCCTCCCCTCGCCAACTCTCGGGCCGCGGTGTCGCCTGGTGGAAAGACGGGGCAGATGAACGAATACTCTACGTGACGCCCGGCTACCGGCTGATCGCGCTGGATGCAAAGACCGGCGCGCCTGTCCCCACCTTCGGTAAGACTGGTGTGGTCGACCTGAAGATGGATGGCGATCAGCAGATAGACCTGGTCACAGGCGAGGTGGGTCTGCACGCCACTGGTCGCGGGCAACACCGTGATTGTGGGCGCCGCGCACCTCGCGGGCGACAGGCCGAAGACCAGGAGCAACGTCAAGGGCTACGTCGCGGGTTCGACGTGAAGACGGGCAAGCGACTTTGGATCTTCCACACCATCCCGAAGCCCGGCGAGTTCGGCTATGACACTTGGGAAAAAGATGCCGCCGAGTACACCGGCAACACCGGGGCGTGGGCGCAAATCAGCGTCGATGAAGATCTCGGCATGGCCTACCTGCCGGTGGAGCTTCCGACCGGTGATTTTTATGGCGGTCATGTTGTCTCCGTTCAGGAATTCCTCGCTATTGTGTATCGTTGCGAGCCAGGATTCAGGGTCGGAGCAGCTTGTGTCAAGGCAGCTTGTGCAGTTGCATCCAGTCGCGTGACTTCTATTTCTGCGCCGGCTTCGTCCAGCGGGAATAATCGGATTTCAGCAGGTTCCTGGGATCGGACGGGGAAATATGATGCCGGACGCCGTTCGCGTCCTCCAGACACTCGTCCTCAATGATTCGCGCTCCGGGCTGCTTTACACGGTATAGAACGGTCCGCAGCGTCCACGGCATCGAGTAAACGACCGGGTCTTCGATACGTGCTTCATACTCCAGCGCATCGGGACCAATCAGGCGGTAGCGCTCGACGATGTGGACCTCCGTGCTATGAAAGTTTCCCGCGTGGTCCAGCCATGCCTGATCGGTCATCGCGGCGACGTCGGCAACCAGCGTGTCTCCCTCCCACCGGTAACGCGTGTCGCCCATCCACCAGTCGGTGCTGTCGAAGTGAGGCCGCGTGTCCGGATGGAATACGCGGAAGGCGTGATTCTCCTGATAGACGATGGCAAAGTTGCCGGGACTCTGAAGAATCTGCAGAGGAGTCGGCAAGGTACGTCGCGCGCGGAACACCCGCCTGATAGCACTTGAGAGACGGATCGGCTGTCGCTCGAGTTCTGAAGTTCTCCTGCCGTTGCCTGAGCGCCTCAGGCTTGTAAGGTATCTTCCCGTCGGGTGGGTCCACGATGATGCTCTTGCCGGCGGCGATGCCCTTTCCCGCGGGATGTCCTTCGATGTTGACGTAGGCCGTGTCACGGACTTGCCAGATGCCGCGAAAGTCCGGCGTCTTGCCGTCCCACAGGCGCGCCGGGGAGAACGCGCGTCTTGCCGGCGCTCTGGCCGCCAATCAAGGTGGCCATCATCACACCGGCCAGCGTGGACCGCCACGCCAGTCGTGTCGAGGCACTGCTCATCTCGCCCTCTGCTTCTTGCCGCCGTCTTCTTCGGTGTAGTGCTGCAGGCTGCGCTCGCCTTCGAGACAACTGTATTCCAGGATCTGCTGCTCCGCAGGCACTCGTTTCAGCGTGAAGCGCATCTGAACCGGTTTCACGAACACCGTTGGGTCGCTGATGGTTGCTTCGTACAGAATCGTGTCGGGATCGGTCAGCGTGAATCGCTCCACCACGTGCTCGTTCTCGTCGACGAAGTTCCCCGCCATATCCAGCCACGTCCGCCCGTTGAAGTTGCTCACGTCCACGACCAGCGTGTCGCCTTCCCAGTGGCCGCGGGAATCCCCGTCCCACGCCCAGTAGTTCCGCGGATGTTTGCTGTTGTCGGTCGGAATAATGCGGACATCGTGCATGGCTTCGTGGAGCAGCGCCACATATTTCTCGTCCTGAATGATCTGGACCGGATAGAGGCCGCCTGGCTGATCGAGCGCTCGCGGAACGCCGGGCAGATGGCAACGCGCCTCGGGATCCTCGTATCCCCGCCGTATGCGGTCCTTTCGCTCCGCTTCGGCCGCCGGCGTATATTCGTACGTCGGTCCCCCGGGTCCGCCGCCATTGCCCCTTCCGCGGCCCGCCGCCGCAAAATTCGTTCCATCCAGCGAGCCGATGAACAGGCCCTGAAATCCCCCGGTGCTCTTCATCCACAGACCCTGCAGATCGGGGTGTCCGTCCGGCAATCTGGGTACAGCCGCTGGGACCCCTTTGGCGAGGTCTCTGTGATCTGGGCCCAAACCGGACCCGCACCCCGAACACTCAGCAGTAAGCAAATGGTTGCCAGCAGCATCGCCCGGCCATGATATGCGCGCAAGACCTTCACCGTAGCCTACTTTTCTTTCGGACGTGTCCGTCGTTACCGGCGGTGTGCCGGACGAACCCGCAAATACCTGGCGGCCATCCGCAAGAGTAACGCGCGCGGCATTTGCCGTGTTCGACCCGTCCTTGGCCCGAAACCCTTCAACGGTGATCTCATCGCCCGGCTTCAGGGAACGCTTCGTCCAACCGAGCCTCATCAGACCGTTCGGATTCGACGTCTCCACCATCCATTGCAGCGTCTTGCCGTCCGGCCCGGTGACATCCATCGTGATCCACCCGTGAGGGTTGATCATCTCCCATTTCACGACAGTACCTTTCAGCGTCACGGGCTTCTGCGCATCGAACTCCGCGGCAAACGAATGATGAGCCGCCGCTCTGCTCGCCCAGAGGATCGCAGCCAGAAAGACACGCCGCTCCACCGTTCCGCCCTTAGTCACTTCTTTCCGAAACGTTCAGTATTCTACACCCCGGTCCCCTCAAATGTGGCGCCGGGGTAATCAGGGCTGGAGCAGCTTGCAGTTGCATTCCGGCCAGGTGTCACCGGAAGGCCGCGCTTCGACATCGCCGAGTCGCAGCGAAGTAACATCGAGCAAAGGAGTGTTCCATGATGAATCCGTCGAGCCGGCAAACCACGACAGAATTCTCCAGACGAAGCTTCCTGAGCGCGTTGGGAGCGCTCGGGGTCTCACTATCGATCCCGCAGGCCGCGGACGCCGCTCTGCCCGAAGATAAGATCAAGGCCGTTCACTACTTCACGACTCCCGGCGATGCTCAGGGACGGCAGGGCCAGCCGATGGTCAACCAGTCCACCAACGTGGTGATGATCGAGACCGAGCGCGGACTGATCGGCATCGGCGAGGGCGGTGAGCCGCGGACGATGGAAGAATGCGCCAGCATGCTGATCGGACTGGACCCGTTCCGGATCGACAATCTGTGGCAGCGCATGATGCGCGGCTACTTCTATCCCGCCGGCCGCGAGAAACTGCATTCGCTGGGCGCGCTCGATCTGGCGCTGTGGGATCTCAAGGGCAAGGCGCTCGACGTGCCGGTGTGGCAACTGCTGGGCGGCAAGTCGCGCAATTACGTGGAATTCTACTCCACCGTATTCCCCGCGCCGCGCGGCGGCACGCTGGAAGATGCGGCGCGCGCCTGCGTGCAGGCCGGCTTCCGCACGTATCGCTACGCCACCGACAACCCGCGGCGAGCGCGTAGGTCGACCGGTTCAAACTGGTGCAGCAAGATGTACGACGATTGCGTGCTGCTGCACAAAGGCGCCGGAGACGGCGGGTGGGCCATCGACTTCCACACCGAACTCGATCCGCCGGACGCGATCAACCTGGCCACGATGCTCGAGCCGCTGCATCCCTACTTCTGCGAGGACCTCATCCGCAGCGAGAACGTGCTTTCTTACGAGACGATTCCGCCAGCGGACTCGCGTGCCGATCGCGGTGGGCGAGCAGTTCGGCTACAAGTGGGACATCAACACGCTGATCGAGAAGCAACTGATCGACTACACGCGCGTGACGCTGCCCAACGTCGGCGGGATCAGCGAGTTCATGAAGATCGTTGCGCTGGCCGAGACTCACTACATCGGAATGATTCCGCACTTCACCGGCCCGATCGCCGAAGCCGCGCTGGTGAATTGCCTGACCGCCACCTCGATCACGGCGTTGATGGAGATGTTGGGTGACGGCAGCCGCACGTGGCCGTATCTTGCCGAAGGTCTACGACTTCAAGGAAGGAAAGCTGTGGCCCAACGACCGGCCCGGCCTGGGCGTGCAGGTCGATACGAAGCAAACTGACGCAGATCGGCAAATACGACACCTATCGCGCGGGCATGTTGATGAATCAGCGGCCCGACGGTTCATTCACCAACTGGTAGGGCCGCATGATCGCGAGTTCCGGCGGGCTGCGGCGCAGACCGGGAAGCGGGGATCTATGTGTAATCCAGCGGTGTCTGAGCCTCCTTTTCTATTGGTAAAGCCACGCTGGCCGCGAGAGTAAGCTCATCGGCGGGAGGCCTCAGCCGCCGGCGAAACAAGTCCCGCCGAATCATGCTGGAGATCACTTCGCTCTCCACGACGAGGACGTGGGCGGCCTTGTTTACGGTGATGCTTTTAGCCATGATTTGCCTGCAGGTTCCGGTGGCGCAAACTAAATTCTGAATCGCGCGCGGGCTTCTTCAACGGTTGCGGGCCGAAGACCATAAATGGCAGCAATCTGGATAGCCGCCTGCACCATTTCGGTATTGTCCGCGGGCCACGCGACCATCCGGCAGATGGATACTGTCTTCCAGACCAACCCGCACAAGGTCGCATCCGAGCGACAGCCCCAGCGTCACGATCCTGAACATGTCACGGCCAGTCGCCGTTACGCCCCAAATAGCGTTCGGGAAAAGACGCAGCCCCTCGTCGATGTTGAAGAGAACGTTCCGTGCAATCGGAGGCGTGGCCCCGAATCCACCGCCGTGCAGCAGCCAGATGTTGTCTCGACTACGGTCGAACAGACCTTCGCCGGCGTAGCGCAGCAGACGATGCAGGGAACTGGCCTCCACGACTTCGTACTCAAGCGCGGATCCTTTCGCATAGACGGCCTTGATGGTCTTCTTCAGCAATTCGGGTGAGTTCACGTAAGGGGTCTCAGCGGGATAGCCGCCCTCGGGATTATAGAAATCGGCCGAGCCGCCCGCGATTCCGAACAGATCCTGCCGCGGCTCAATTTCGAGCAGCCCGAGCCGCTCGCTGTCCGTAGGCCAGAGGAATTGCCCCGTCGCTGGATCGCGGCGCACGCCGATGCCATTCGTCGTCTGGATCAGAATCGGTGACCTTGCGCGGATTTGCCGGATGACTTCCGCGTAGATTTCACGTGCACCGCTATTCCTGCCCTCGGGATCTCGCGCGTGGAAAGTGGATGACCGAGGCGCCCGCCTCATAACAGCGGGCCGCCGCTTCGCCGATCTCTACAGGCTGTTTCGGAACGATGGCGCCCTCGCGATCCTGCTGCATGCCGCCATTGATGGCCACCGTAACGATAATCTTGTTTCCGTCAAGCATCAGTTGATGTTCTCCACCACGCGCTGATCGATGACGCCGAACGGTGACAGGCCTTTTTCGTCCACCGCCGCCATGCGCACCCGGTCTCCGAATCGGAGGTATGACAGTGGCAGCGTCACCGTTGGCGAGTGTCTCGATAGCGCGGCGCTCGGCAATACACGTTGAGCCGACCGTCTGATAATCGTCATTCGCGACGGTACCGGAGCCGATGATGGTGCCGGCACACAGTCCGCGCGTCGCGGCCGCGTGAGCAATCAGGTCAGCGAAGCTAACGCCCATTTCCCGCACCGTCGGGCTCTCCGAACCAGGTGCCATTTATCTCTACGCGCAGGCGCATCTGAACGCGCTCACGTGCCCAGCCACTTTCGAGTTCATCCGGTGTTACCGCAAACGGGGCCATGGAACAGGCGGGCTTCGCCTGGATCCAGCCGAAGCCGGTCTTCATCTCCGGGCCAGCCAGCGCACGGAGCGACCAATCGTTCCCCATCACCACGAGCTTGATATGCGCGGCCGCGGCCTGCGACGTGACGCCCATTGGCACGTCGTCCGTGATCACACCGAATTCACCCTCAAAGTCGATGCCATGCGCCTCGAGCGGCAGTGGAACATCGTCGCGCGGGCCGAGAAATCGATGCGACATGCCTTGATACATCAGCGGCGCGTCCGAGTTTATCACTTCGAACACCAAACAGCCGAGTCATAAGTCGTCCGTGTGAATCGAAGGCGGAGCCGTCGAGCCATTGCCATGCGCGTGGCAGCGGAGCGGCCAATAGGCGATCGTGAAGCGTTTCGCCGTCGCCATTTTCGAGCCTCGCCGCAAGGCCGCGCAGCGCCGCCTCGGCCAGATCCCAGCGATCCAGCGCCGCCTGAAGGGTAGGTGCAATAGTCTCTCCGGACAGGAAGCGACCGCCGTCGGACGAGACGACGATCAGCTTTCCATCCTTACTTCCGTCTCTGAGCGTAGCCAGCTTCATCGATCAACATAGTTTATCCTTGGATCAAACGCCCGGCCAGCAGAAAACCAGAAGCCCGGTGACAAGGCTCCTGACCACCCGGCAGCCGCATGTCAGCTTCCGACTACACAGCTGAGATGCAGACGCGATACACTCGGTGCCTATGCGGAACCGGTCGTTACGACATTCCTAATGACAGTTCTTCCCGGGCTTCTCCTGACCCAACAGCCGACGAGATCCAACGACGTCAACTTTTACAGCAATACACCGCAATTGCAGGCGCGAATTGCGCGATTCACAGCGGAGCCAGCCACGTCAAAAGCAGGGCAAAAAGTGCGGCTGGAGTGGGCCGTCGAAAACCCGGTCGGCCGTCTCAATCGAGCCCGGAATCGGGGCTGTGCAGGCCCGCGGTATCAAAGAGGTCAACCCTCGACAGACGACAACGTACGTCCTGACCGTCCAAGGCCCTCGTCAACAGATGATCACGCAGGATGTGACGGTCACGATCCCGGGCACCGCTCCGCTTAAAGCAGTGACTTCCGTGAAGCGGGAGGTTCCAAAAATGCCGGACGGGAAGCCGAACCTCTCGGGAGTCTACAACATGATCTTCCCGGGCAATTTTTTCCTGGGCGGCGCTCCCATGAACATCTCAAACACGCCCGGTCCGCTCGAAACTACGCCTGAATTGAAGGCGGGCGCAGAGAAATTCAAGGTCAGGCGCGGGCCTGACGATGCCGGCGCGTCGGCGGATTGCCACCCGCCCGGAGTCCCCGACGCGATCTTTGCTCCATACCAGTGGCAGATCGTCCAGGGGCTCGATCAGATCGTCGTGCTCTATGAGTATCCCGGCGCCTTCCGCGTGATTCCGACCCACGGTGGCCCCCACCAGCCGAACCTGGACCCGACGTGGTATGGCGATTCCATTGGACACTGGGAGGGCGAAACACTGGTCATCGACACAATTGGCTTCAATGACAAGACGGAACTTCCCGGCGGATACCGCCATACGGAAGCACTTCACGTGGTGGAGCGGTTCCGGCGCGTGACGTTCGATCATCTCGACTATCAAGCCAGGATCGAAGATCCAAACGTATTCGTGAAGCCGTGGGTGGTTCATCGAACCCTGCCGCTCCGGACGGATCTGGAACGGGTAGGCGAATTCGTCTGCGAGAACAATCACGATTATTCAGGCTTGTTCAGGAAGTGATTGTACGCTTGCGGGTTGTTAATTTACCAGCAGGTCCCGGCCTGTTGACATGCACGATGGGCGCTGGCCAACGAAAACCTTGCGCAGGTCCTGACTGCGAAGGGCTATCACTATCAGTTCCTGTTCGCGCGCAACGCAGGTCATTGCGACGGCGCGGTCAAGCTTCAGACCCTCGCTGAAGCGCTCAAGTATCTGTGGCAGGGCTGCCCCGATCTTCCCTGAGGGCCAAGGGGCGAGGGGCGCCCGCCCCGCAAGTTATCCCTTCAGGAACATCTGCAACTCCGCCAGCGTTTCCTTGGGAGCGCTCTCCTGAAGATTGTGGCTGCCTGCGGGCAAACTTTTCCGGTGACGCTCACGCCCTCTTCCTTCCAGATGCCGAGCACATCGTATATGCCCATGGCGCCTCTCCCCGCCCACAGGACGTGCAGCGGACACTGGATCTTTTTGCCTGCTTTGATGTCCGCATCGTCATTCTTCAGATCGATCGAAGCCGAGGCGCGGTAGTCCTCGCACTGAGCATGCGCAAATCCGGGCAGATTGCGCACGCGCGCGTATTCCTTCTGGACATCATCGGTAGCCGTCGCGGCCTGGGCCGCGTATTGCCGGATCAGATCGTATTCAGGTCCCGGCTCTGGCGCCAGTTGGTTAAACCAATGCGGATATGCACGCACGAACTCAATGATCGTGTGCGTTTCGCCTTTCGCATCGGTCCACACGGCATGTCCGTACAAATAGTGCGCAGGCACGATATCGAGCACCACCAGCTTCTGGACCTTATCCGGATGATCGAGCGCCATGCGGCGTCCGACGCGGCCGCCGCGATCGTGTCCGACCATTCTGAACTGGTTGAACCCGAGATGCTTCATGACTTCGACGCCGTCAAGAGCCATCGGGCGCTTGGAGTAGTCGGAGTGATCGCCGCCGCCCTTCGGCTTGCTGGAATCGCCATAGCCGCGCAGGTCGCACATCACGAGCGTGTATTCCTTCGCGAGCTCCGGCGCGACCAGACGCCACGTGATCAATGAATCGGGAGCGCCATGGAACAACAGGAGAGGCGGGCCAGAGCCGCCAATCACGGCATTGATCTCGGCGCCGGAAGTCTTGATGCGCTCGTTCCGGAAACTTTCGGGATACAGACGCTTCCACGCCTGCGTATCCGGAAGCGACACTGGTTCCGGAGGAGGACCCGCGGGGGCTCCACGTCCACGGCCGCCCGGCCCCTGAGCGTTTGCCTTTCCTGCCAGGGCCACTGCGCCCGAAGCAACGGCAGCCTGCTGCAGGATCCCTCGTCTGGTCATCTTCATATCGCGCATGTCCTTCTCCTTTTAACCGACACTCAGTGGATCGAGCTTCAGGGGGCCGGTGCTGTCGCCAAGTTTTTCAATCGGCACCCCTGCCCGATCCAGTATCGTGACCAGCAGATTGGCCATCGGGGTGTCGAGCTTGTAATCGTAGTGGTAACCGGTCTGGAACTTTCCGTTCAGCTTACCCGCCAGCATTACCGGCAGATCCGAATGCCGATGCAGATTGCCATTGCCCATGCCGCTGCCGTAAAAGATGAGGCTGTGATCGAGCAGGGAACCGTCGCCATCCGGCGTGTTCTTCATTTGCTCGAGCAGGTAGGCGCACATCGAGACATGATAAGTGTCGATGCGCGCCTTCTGTGACATCAGTTCGGCATCGTCGCGGTGATGCGAAATCAGATGGTGCTGCCCCGGAATTCCGATCATCGGATACGTTCTGCCGCTGAGTTCGCGCGCCAGGATCATGCTGAAGACGCGGGTCAGGTCGGCGCGAAACGCAATCAACTGCAGATCGAACATCAGCTTCGTATGCGCTTCGAATGAAGCCGGTATACCGACCGGCCGGTCCGGAAGCTCGATATTGTCGGGTCCCACCTTCTCCGCGCTTTGGATACGCTTCTCCACTTCACGCACGGAATCCAGATACTCGGTCAGCTTGGAGCGGTCGCTTTGTCCCAGACTTGCAGCCAATGAACCTGCTTCCTCACGCACGGAATCGAGGATGCTCGCTTCCTTCTGCACACGCGCCAGTCTCTGGGCGCCGCTTCCGCCATCCCCGAACAGGCGCTCAAAAATCACGCGCGGCTGGTTTTCCGCCATGTTCGGCGCTGTCGGCGTACGCCACGAAACCGTGTTGACGTAGAAACAATCGCCCGAATCGCACGCGCCCTGGGAAGGCGTATCCACAGTCATTTCGATCGATGGGATCGGCGAGTTCTTCCCGATCACTGCTGCGGCAATCTGATCGGCCGTGGTCGCCAGCTTGACTTCTACGCCCGGTCTCGTGCGGTCGTACGCATGAACGCCCGTCAGCCAGGCCGCAGATGCGCGCGTGTGATCGCCGCTGCCGTCGCCCTTCGTGTCGGCTTCAAGATGCGACAGACCCGTCAGGATATTGAAGTGCCCCTGCAGATTTGCCAGGGGCTTAAGGTTCGGGGTCAGCTCGAAATTGCGGCCGATCGTCTTCGGTTTCCACTGATCGAAGATCACACCGTGCGACGCATACACGAACCCGACCCGTGGCGGCGCTTGCGTAACCTGCGCCTGCATCGCCGGGATCATGGAATCGAGCACCGGGAGCGCTACCGTCGCTCCGATGCCGCGCAGAATCGTGCGCCTCGAGATTGTTTTTTTCGTGATGAAATTCATTCTTTCTTCTCCGCGACTTCGTTCTCTCCCGAATCCTTCTTCAAAGCTGACTTGCGCGTCTGGAATGGAGCGCTCTGTGTGACGCCCAGCACCAGATCCGAAAATTTGTAATCGTTTTTCCCGGCATTGCGAACGATCCTGCGAATTGTTGGCGCGTCGAAATACTGCACGTTCCGGCCGAGCGCGTACATCATCAGTTTTTCGGTGACCGCGCCCGCAAACCGCGCGGGATCGCGCAGGATCATCTGCTTGACGCCTTCCACGCCGTCCACAGTGGTGCCGTCCGTGAGCTTACTCACCACATCAATCGGCTTGCCCGCATCCTGATCGCGCCATTTGCCGATCGCATCGAAATGTTCCATGGCGAAGCCAATTGGATCCATGCGGGCATGGCAATTGGCACAGGCTGGATTTGCGCGGTGCTGTACCATCGCTTCCCGCAGAGACAACTGCTCGCCGGATTTGTTTCCTTCCGTTTTGAGCGACGGTACATTCGGCGGGGGAGGCGGCGGTGGGGAAGCGAGCAGGTTCTCGAGCACATACTTGCCCCTCAGCACGGGCGATGTTCGTGTCGAATAAGAAGTCAGGGTCAGGACGCTGCCCTGACCAAGCAGACCGCCGCGCGCACTGCCTTCGGGAAACGTGTATCTCTGGAATTCACTGCCGCGGATGTTCGGCACGCCATAGTGCTCCGCCAGCCTTTCGTTCAGGAACGTGTAATTGGCGGTGAGCAACTCTTTGACGCTGCGATTCTCTCTCAGAATACTGTCGAGAAACAGTTCGGTTTCGCGCTCGAAGGATTTCCGCAGACCTTCGTCGAAATCACGGAACAAATAAAGGTCGGGTTCCTTCACTTCGACATCACGCAGGAACAGCCATTGCGCGGCGAAGTTCGTCACCATCGATTCTGAACGAGGATCGGTCATCATCCGCCGAACCTGTTTCTCGAGAACGGCGGGCTGCTTCAGCTTGCCCGCGACCGCTGCCTCGAGGAGTTCGTCATCCGGACCGCTGCTCCAAAGGAAAAAAGACAGCCTCGAAGCCAGCTCGAGATCGCTTATTTGATAAACGGAGCCGGGCGTTGCGACTCCTGGATCTCTCTCGATCCTGTAGAGAAAGTGCGGGCTGACGAGCAGCCGCTCGAGTGCAATTTGAATTCCGTGCTCGAAGCTTGAACCTTTGCGCCCCTGTTCGTAAAAAGGCATCAGGCGCCCGACATCGGCGTCTGTCACCGGCCTGCGGTAAGCGCCGCGGGCCAGCGTCGCCAGAATCTGTTTCGCGCAGCCGGTCTCCTCTGCCGCGTTCTGCGGATGACACAAGAAAATTTTGCGTCGGCTTGGAGTGTCACCGGAACCCGTGGGGTTGTAAGGGCCACGGATCGTAACGGAATTGATCGCCGGCTGCGTTCCGCGGCTGCGCTGGCGAGCCCGCAGCATGCCTTCGTCCAGCGCTTCCGTGTGCTGCACGAAGGTGATACCCACCAGATGTGGGCCGGCCGTCACAGGCACTTTGAAATCAGTCGGCGCTCCACCGCCGCGCCCTCCACGTCCACCACCGCCGATCGTCACAAACCCCTTGCGTTCGCCGTCCACCGTCAGTTCCAGTTGGTGCTGCTCACGGGCTCCGCCCGCCAGTTCGATGGCGAAATCGTATTGAGCGTCAAGCGGGAAATAGCTTTTCACCGCGAGCCCGCCACGCGTGCCCATCGGGAGTTCCTCGACTCGCGAAGTCTGTGGCTGTTGAACGGGCATCGAATGGATATTCACGAGCAGCGGCATCGAGAGATCGCCAACTGCCAGACGGCTGATTTTTGTCGCCGTGTCCAGGTACCGTTCCATCACGACCGGCGATACATACAGCAGGTCCGCGATGTTGTCGAATCCGCTGCTCGCGTTGTCCGCGGGAAGGAGCAGCGTGTAATCCATTTCCTTCGGGAGATTGTCCAGCCCGAGCAGATCACGAATCACATTCCTGTACTCGGTGCGCGTGAGCCGATGCAGGCTCGGCAGATCGCCTGGGTTCGGATGGGAGGCGGCCTCTTTGTCGAGTGCGGTCTCGAGATACGAAGCAATACGTTCGTAGCTCGCGGCATCGGGGCGGGGCATCCCGACAGGAGGCATTGACTTCGCTCGAAGCTGTCGCACCGCTCGTTCCCAAACTTCGGCCTTAATACCGGACAACCCGTCAGGGTTCGCGAGTGAAGTTGCATCAATGACAACCCCGGCAGTTCTGGCTTTCGCATTGTGGCATGTGCCACAGTACTTCGTGAGGTCGGCGGCAACGGTTTCCCGGGTGTCAGACGGCGCCGCGTTTAGAACCGGTTGACTGGTCAGGAAAAGCCCCAACGCCGTGGTGTAAACGACTGAAAGCTTGATGATTAAACGTGCACCCGCCATTCGTTGGTCATTATATAATGACCGACAGCAGACGGATCTGGAATTCCAGTTGTACCGCGGAGGTTTGAATAAATGGCCGGCTTCAATCAGTGGCTGCTGACAGGATTTCTTGCGAGTTCGATGGCGGTATCGGCACACGCGGGCTCGGACGCGCGTCTCATCACGGCGGTAAAGTCCAATGACCTTGCAGCCGTCCGCGCGCTTATTGCAGCCAGGGTCAACATCAATGTCGCTGCCGAAGATACCTCAACGCCCCTTCATCTCGCCGTACAGCAAAACAACCTCGAAGCCGTCGGTCTTCTGATTTCGGCGGGTGCCGATGTCAACGCGAAAACGCGTTACAACATCACGCCGATTTCTATCGCCGCCGAGAATGGCAACGCGAAGATCATCGAACGGCTGCTCGCGGCCGGCGTAGATCCAAACTCCACGTCCGAGGACGGGCAGACAGCGCTGATGACTGCCGCTTTAAACGGCCGGGTCGATGCCGTGAAAATGCTGCTGACTCATGGCGCAAAGGTGAACGCCGTCGAGCCGTGGAAGGGGCAGACAGCGCTGATGTGGGCCGCAGGACAAGGAAACTCGGAGGCTGCTGCGCTGCTGGTTGAGTTTGGCTCTGATCTGAAGGCGAAATCGAAGGCAGGGTACACCGCGCTTCTGTTTGCCGTCCTGAATAACCGCATCGAAACGGTTAAGACTCTCGTGAAGCTGGGCGCCAACATCGAAGACAAAGCCCCTGACGGCACAACCGCCCTCAACATGGCTGTCATCAACGCTCACTTCGAGCTGGCCTCGGCAATGCTCGACGTCGGAGCTAACCCTAACGCACCCGACCCACGCGGGTCGGCGTTACACAGCGTCGTCTGGATACGAAAGCCGGGTGCGTCATGGGAAGCCGCCGGACTGGGCCAGGATCCCGATCCTGTGCCGCGTCCCGTCGGCAGTGTGACCGCGTTGCAGCTTGCGGAAAAGCTTCTCCGGAAGGGCGCGAATCCGAATGCGCGTGTGACCTGGAAAGAGATGCCGATGACAAAGGGCCTGGGAACCACACGCAATCCGCCCGACATCAATCTCGGCCGGCATCACCTCAGCCTTGTCGGGGCGACACCGTTTTACTGTGCCGCGCGTAACGGTGATGCCGAATTTATGCGGCTGCTTGTGAAGTACGGCGCTGATCCAAACATCAACACCGAGGTCGGCGTCACCCCGCTGATGGCCGCCGCCGGTCTCGATTACTACGAAGGAGAAAGCCCGGGTCCGCTCACCGGCGTGCCCGAAGCAGAACGCCTCGAGGCGCTGAAGCTGGCTCTGGAGCTGGGCAATCCGATCAATGCTCACACGAATTTCGGCAACTACCCCATGCTCGGGGGCCCTGAGTACACGCTGCTCGACTATCCGCGGAACATGGACGACCTGCTGGAACTCGGCGTGGGCGATCCCCGTTGGAACGGAATGACGGCGTTGCACGGCGCAGTGCTGTCTAATCAGCCTTCGCTGGTCCAGTTCCTTGTCGATGCCGGTGCGGAGCTCGACGCGAAGAACACCCTGGGCTGGACGCCGCTCATGGAGACCAAAGGTATTTTTATGGCAAATTCGCGGAAGGAATTTCCGGCAGCGGCCGCAATCCTGAAGAAAGCTCTCGCGGCTCGCGGACTTCTTCCGCCAGGCGAAACACCGCCCGACCCAAAAGGCCAGTAGACCATTTCCGTCGTGACGGGTCGGGCATTGAGAACCCGATTCAACACGAGCCGTTTAAAAAGAACGCGATGTATGTGTTCGCATTGGGAGAGTGATGCCGGAGATGACTCTTTGCCTCATTCGCGAGAGCAATTGCAATGCCGGAGTCATCCGGCTCAGACCGCTGGTGGCCAGCGAAGTCCCCGTGCTGATGTGGCGACGTACTGTTTGCCGTTCGCGAGATAGGTGATGGGATAACCCGTGACTGGTGACCGAGGTTCCCTTCCCAAAGAATTTTCGCTGCGTCCTGATCGAACGCCCGAAAGCGGCCGTTGACGTCGCCCGTAAAAAGCAATCCGCTGCCCGTCGCGACAATCGAAGTTTTTCCGGCACGCTGCTCGTACTTCCAGATGGTGCGCCCAGTCTCGACCGAAATCGCTTGGATGGTCTCGACTTTATCGGCATCTTCAGGCAAACTCGGCCTTACTCCGTATCGCACAAAGCGAATTGGGCACCGCCTTATCCGAGATCGGGGCTACAGCAGTGCAGGTATTCTGCAGCGGGAAGTACATTACATTGTTCAACGGGCTGTAGGCTCCTGCCTCCCGGTTTTTGCCGCCATTCGCACTCGGACAGATCAGGTGTTCCTCTCCGGCTTTGCTGAAAGTGGACGCCGGATTCGCAGTCACCTCGCCTGTGGCTCCGTCGATTCTTCAGACCACCGTCTGTTTGACAGTGGGGGTGCCCAAAGAAATTCGCCGGTCTGGCGGTCGAGCGTATAGACGATCCGGTTGAGCTTTGCAAATCATACCTGCTCGAACGGCACCGATTGGAGCTTGCTGCGGCGGCCGGCACAGTTCATCCGCGGTGAACACCGTTTGAACACCATTAAGCGGTGCGCCGGTGTTCAGAATGAAAATTGGCTAAACTCAATCGCCAGAAAGAGGCCAACAAAAACGCTATGTTCTTTGTTGTCAATTGACAGCCGTTTTCCCAAGCTGGACGTCGCGGGTTCGACCCCCGTCTCCCGCTCCATTTTTCATAAGTTTACCGCCGAAAACCTCTTGATAAGGTTCTGACGACGGGTACGGCCGCTCCGCATTTTCTTCAACCTCGCGCGTTCAGCGGCGACGATCCTGAGCCACCCCATTTTTAATCCCATCATCATTGTTATTGCCATCTTAGCCTCCACATCATCCACCGCCCCAAATTTCCAATCATTGCAAACGCTTACCTAACTTGTCCATCGATCGCTGCATCGACTCGGAAGTTTTCTTTTTGCCGGTATTCGTTCTCGTGGACGTCAACGCTGTGACCCGCGATCTGGGCGCGCACGTGCGCGTCGCTCTCGACCTGGCTGAATTCCGTGACCCAGCTCCGGCGCAGAATCTGGAAATTGACGTGTCCCAGCCCAACCTTTTCGAGCGCCGGCTGAATCCCGCCTTCTGTAGACATTGGAGTAACTGACAGGTGTGTCTTCCATTCTCCGAAGCGAATAGCCACGCGTCAGGCCGCCCCTCGCCGATCAGTCCGTGATCCGGCGGCAGCCGCCGTTCCCGGCGCGCAAGTAACCTTCACTGACATTGATCGCGGCACGCGAAACTAGGTCGAGACAGACAAGTCAGGCCTTAATCTATTGCGGTCTTGCTTGCCGGGAAGATACGCAATGGAGATGGTAGCGACGGGATTCCACGCGGTCGAACAGCAACCGGTGTTGACGCCAACGCCGGCATGGGTCGCACGGGTCTAATCGGCGTATGTAGCAGATTGAGGGCTATTGTTCTCAGTGCTCATGGTCCCGCGCATCCTGCAGGACGGCGATTTCATGACAATGGATGCCCCTCGGGAAGAAAATGGTGGGGGCACAGACTGGCGCCGTATTCGGGCTCAAGGGCGGCAAGAAGCCTGAGCGCCAGAAAAAAGCAAAGGCGACTCAAGCGCCGGGTCAGACAGACCTTTTCGCCGAGGCGGATGAAACCGTCGATTACGACGAAGACTGGGACGAGGAGGATATGCCACGACGAGCCAGCAGGATAAAGCAAATCCTCCGCCCATCGGCGGCATGTATGGGACCGCAGATCACCCTCAGGTCCTCGTCAACCCCTCGTGTGCAATCTCCAGCGTTTCGATTGCCACATCATTTGCATCCGCGTTAAATGTTGGCCCTATCCATTTCGTAGGCCAGGCATTCACGAAGTTCCATCTGATTTTCTCTTCGCCGCTCGCGTCGGACAGGATAATCGAACCGTTCTTGCGCTCGGTCTTGCCTTGAGCAACGGAGTTAGTACCATTTTAAAGAGTCAGATCACCGATAACACCGCGCTTAAAAGTTACATCGCCGACCTTGTGACCACCGGAAATCTTCTGGGATGACTATTTGCTGTCTCGCCCTTTTTTGCTGTAGCTCTCAAATCCGCGTCAAGCCCCGAAGCTTCGTGGAACCCAGCCCTAATCACCCCGGTAATTTCCAATTTGAAGTTGTATCCGCGGAACGGCATCTTTCCTGTCTCCAGTTGCCATCATGTCCATCCTTTCCAGAGAAGCATCATAAACCATTTCGCCTCGGACGAGGCAAGGAGGGCGTCATGACAAGCCACGTTGACAAGGCGAATACGAGACTCCAGATTCTTGAATATCTACTGTCCCGGATCTCGTCGGCCACTAGGGACAGTGGGTATCTCAGTCTCTCGAAATCCGGTTGGGGGAGGTTCACCAGGTTCGTGCCGATAAACGCCGCACGAGCGCAAAGTCTCATTGGCCGGACAGGCGGCGTCCCGTAGAGGCGACCGGTGTCGAGGCTCGCGTTCCATCTAACTCCCGTTAGCTGTTAGCATTTCGGGCGCGGGCGAAACGGATGGCTTATCCTGGGAGCGATCCTTCGGAGCGCCTAAATCCCGCCCATTCTACGAGTAGCGCGTGACTCGGACGGAATGGCGCGGAACCCAATTCACGCCCCGGACGACCGCACGACCAATTCGGGTACTATTCCGCATTTCCCAGCCAGTCTCCTTGCGCGCCGCCGCTAGAAACTTCGCCGCGTTTTCGCAAATCGAAGAAGCTGGAAACAGCACCTGCACGCCACCCGAAAGGGCCGAAGCAAATAGTAGACACAACGCAAAGAGTGCGGCAGATGTACCAGGGAGTAATCGCTGAAATTTGGGAGAAACGCACGGCGGAAAAGGAAGCTGAGCTTGTTCCGGCCGCCTTTCAGGTGCCGAAGGATGAAGAGATCTCCCACGGCCTGCGGTAAAATGGGGCCGCTCTTCGAGCTTAACAACCTGCAAGGCGCGGATCGCACGCATTCGGGCGGCAACACCGTGCCCATTAAAGCGCCGCATGTACCCAACGACAATCCCAGCGCGGAATCCCATCCATGGCGCCGCGCGGCGCTACTCAGCCTTTCCCAATCGAACGGGCGCAAAGACACGGCGTCATGCATATCGGCAAGCCATTTCAAACCCTCGCATCGGTGTCGGGCGGCATGTGCAGCCAGGTACAGGAACTCCCATTCGGGAGACAGCCGGCGGGCGGTAACTCCAAAGAAAACGGCCGGCTTCGATTCCCGCCAGACTTCCGCGGCGGCCCTTTCATCGTTGCGCGAGCCACAGAACATGCCCCAGTGAAGCTCAAGCCGACAGCCGATTGGGCCATCAGTGCGTGTAAACCCATACTCGATTGCGTTGCCCAGCGGTATGCGGATTAATGTCTCCTCCGGGAGGCGCGCCTCGTACCCGTTGCGTAGAAGCACCTGAAAGCTTCGGGCGACCAGGCTTCGCGGGACGAGAATATCCAGATCCCCACAGACTCGCAGAGAAGTGTCGCCATAAAGGCATTCCGAAAGAGCCACGCCTTTCAGCGGAATCGCTGGAACTCCGGCTTCACCAAAGAGTTTGAGTATTCGAGCCAGTTCCATCGCCAGGGACTCATTGCGAACGGCGTTCAGCTTAAACGCGGTCTCCAGCCATCTCCGGGCGTCGACGGGCACTCCGGGAAATCCAAACCGACGGAGATTGACGAAGAAGATCGGGAGAATCCCTTCGCGCACGACTTGATCGAGGATTAATTCCCAATGCAGCGGGCCCTCTAACAACGTGAACGCAAGCTCCCGGGCGCCCGGCTGTACATCTTTCGGGGCCAGCAAAAGGCAGAGCCGATCTTCCGGCGAGACATCTGGGCGTGTCATTATCTTTCGAGTGCGCAGGAGTCGCGTTAGCGCCGCCGCGCTGAGAAGCAGCGCGTGTAATTTGAACCAGCCGCGTGAAAGCGATCCCGGGCGCAGCACTCGCTTTGGCAATCATGTTGGCAGACGGGATTCCCGTCCGGGTATATGACTTCTCGCAATCCGCCGTGGAGGGGCCTCGCATATTGCCTTCCTGCCAGGCCAGCCCGGGACACCGGGTACAGGCGGTGACGTGGGAGCATCCCGAGCAGGTCGGCAGGTCTCGCACGCGAATCGAGCGGACTTCTTTGAGGGCTCCCGAGTTCCGCCAGATGTCCTCGAACCGCTGCCGGCGCAGATTGCCACACGGCAGGGGAAACTGAACGCAGGGATAAACGTCTCCGTAGGGCGAGATGTAGCAGGCAGTGTGTCCCGCGCTGCAGGAATAACCATTCAGCTCCTTTTCTCCCGCAGCAACCGGCGGGGCGCAGAATTCCTCCACATCGCCGACCACACTTTCGTCGTTGAAAACTTGTTTCAGTGCGGCCGCGGGGATACGCATGGCAACAATGGAATGATCGCCATCCATCTTCGGCGTGATCGTCGGGTCAATTGTGATGCCCACACCCAGTTCGGCGGCCAGGGCTTGCACTCCCGGATAATCGCCCGCGTTCTGGCGCATCAGGACGTTGGCAATGATGACTCTCAGCCCTTGCGATTTCAGGAAGCGAATCGCCCGAACGGAGCGCGCGAGTGAGCCTCGTACTTTCGTAATGCCGTCGTGGACCTGTGCCTTGTGCGAATAGATGCTGATCTGAACCTGCTGGACGCCGAGGTCTCTGGATGCGCCTGGCCTCTGCTTCCCGGATCAGAATTGCATTCGTCTTCAGCCTCACCGAAAACAGCAACGATCTGGCATGCGCCAGGATTTCGAAGAAATCTTTTCGAAGGAGAATTTCACCACCGCTGATGGAAAGCGAAAAGGCGCCCGCCGCCGCCAGTTGATCGAGAACGTCCCGGATCTCCGCCGTGGTCATTTCGCCGTGATCGTCGTGATCCAGATAGCAGTGGACGCAACGCTCGTTGCAGCGATAGGTAATATCCAGCTGGACGTTGAAGGGGGCGCCGAGTTCCAGCGCTTTGCGCGAGACTTCCCGGCTCAGTGAGCCCACGAGCCCTCCATTGCGAGGGCCGCGTTTGCAGGGCTCGCCAAATTCAGTATCGGCAGATCGGAGAGCAACAGGATTCCGTGACTCGCAAGTTCGTCGACAAAGACTTCCGCGTCTTTATAAGCAGCGCTCGGGTCGATATCGAACTCGGCGCACACCTTTGCTTCCACAATCTCCCGAAGTGGTGTTGACCCGTCCGCCGCCTGCCAGATCGCTGTTGCGACCGGATTCAACGTAAACAGCGTCGAGTCGCGAACGGACATAATAATCATCTCCTCGGCCAGCAACCGGGCCGCAATTTCAGGACTGCGCGCGATGTAACGAGTGGTCATGTGATCATCTCCCACACTTCGGAATCGGGCCTGAACACCAATCGGCTGACGGGGACACTGCGGACGAAGTCGCATGCCGATTGAAATACAGTCTGGACCAGAGCCGGATCCTCGGCAAAGAACAATATGTTTCGCAGCAGCGCCGCCGCGGCTTGCGCCTCTCCTATCGGCTCGCGGCTGTTCTCCGGTCCTTTGTCAAGGAAGAACAAAGCGGCGATGGGTGCGGCTACGTTTTCCCCAATCCGCGCCAGTTCTCCGGCAAAGGGCGTTCCGAAGGCCCGGTAAACGCCGTCACACTTGCGAACGTATGAGATCTCGTCGGTCAGCACGGTGGCATCGGGAGGCGCCAACCGCGAAATTGTCGTCTTGCCGGCGCCGGAGACCCCGGAAAACAGGAAGGCGCGGCTGTTTCGAATCGCGCTGGCTGAGTGCACCAGAAAACCGCCTTCCTCGGTGAGCACCAGGCTATGCAGGATGCGCAGCACGGTATCGATGGAATAAGGATTCGCCGACTGCCGCACATGGCCGCGCCGCGATCGGGTGTCCCACTCGGCGTGAAAGTCGCCGCGGCTTATCCTCCAGACGTTCTGGTTCCGCGACACCTCCAGGTCTGCGCCGACGCTGCCGGGAGTTGGCGAATGCAACTCCACATCCAGTTCGTAACTTGGTGTCGGCGCTTTTCCAACGAATCCGCCATATCGGTCTTCAAGCAATTTAAAGAATCCGGGGCTGCTGGTTCGGAGGCGGATGGGGATCGCTCCTATTTCGACAGAGACTCCATAGTCCATGTTCCAGGCGCAGGTCGGTAGCACAGTTTGTTCACGCATTCCTGGTAACTCGTCCGGAGGCCGGATTCGGACGTGCATCACTGGTTGTTTTCCGCATGGCCAACCGGCGATACCGTGCATGCATTGCCAGCGAAATCCGCCTTACCGGGTCCGGCTGACGGAAGAGCCATGAAGCTATGTGGCTAAAAACACCCGGACGACGCTCCAGTGGTATCTTGTTTCCGGCACGAACAACGACTTGCACTCTCCCCAGTAATTCGGAAGCGAGGAATGGCGGGTCTGCGTACGGAATGGAGTCCCCCTGAGCGAGCAATACCAGTTGCTCTCCAGATCCGCGAACCACCAGGACGCGATGAGCGAACAGGTGGCCGCGGCGCTGGAACAGCGCTATGTCGCCGTCTCTGATTTCGCCTTCGCCGGTTCTCTCGATGCCGAGCACGTCGCCCGGCCAGATTGCAGGGAGCATACTGGTCCCGAACGCGCGGATACGCACTCGTCCGTAGCTCTTCAGCACCTCAAGCACAAGTTTCTGTTTCTTTGCAACGGCATCGGGGTCGCTGTTCACGTGCGACGCACTCCGGGGTCCGCTTGCTTGCGCGCGCGGCTCAGAAAGGGTTCCCGAACCGCGACCGCCAGGAAGCTGTGCGGGTACTAGGAAACGCTCGCCTGAATGTTGCACTGCTCCTCCGTCGGATCAATCTTGCCGCAGGAAAGCGCCATTCGTTCGAACACGCGTTCGTGCTGGAACGCCGGCTTTTCGTAGGGCTTCTTGCCATTTTGAACAGGCGGCTCGCCCGCTGCCTGACCGTTCTGATTCTGCATTAACGAACCCGTCCTTTCTCATGAAAAAGCGTTTTTGGCGCCGGTTACTGTAACGCGGCCTCAGTCGCTTTGTAGGCGCAAAGGGCGGTGGCCACGCTGCCAATCCCGGTGTTGGCCGGGTTGGCGGTAGAGGAGGTACTACAGGCACCCGTCCCGGCGCTTAGAGAGGTGAAATAGACGCTTGAGGCTTGACTGGCGGGGTCGGCGCCATCCACAATGATTCCGCCGGTGCCGCCGGACGCAGTTGCGGCCGCACTCGGGGTCAATGCGCCTCCGGCGGTATTGCTGGTTATGTTAAAGCGCAGGACATTGGATGTGGTAAGCGGAGGGACGCTGAAGAACAGATGATCGGTTGCCGTGTTGGCGCTAAAAAACTCTGTCATCGGTGAGCAGAAAAATGTATTGTTCGGGTTGGAACTGCTGCTCAGCGTCGCCACTTTTGCAATGCCTGACAGTATCCTGTTCGCGTTAAAGCTAAGCTGCTGCAAAGAGATGCCGACTGGGGCCGTCGTCGAATTCGGCCCGCAGACGTAAAGGAACGAAGTGGCGGCTGAGAAGCCGCTGAAATAACTGCGGCTAAAGGCGCCGTCAGCAACGATGTTAAGGACGCTGGAGCTGGCGCTTAAGATCGTTACCGTGTTTGTCCCCGCAGTAGCAAGAGAGGCGGTGGGACTTACGGAGAACGTGGGGGTCGCAGTATAGACCACCTGGGCTACCTGATCCAGGTTGTTGGTCCGATCCTGGCCGTAGAACGCATAAAGAACGTGGTTGGTGGAATCGACGATGAGCGGAGCGACGATGCCTGGGTTCGGTTTGGCGAGTTGAATGCCGCTCATGGCGACAGGAGCTCCGCTTGCGGTTGTGTAGCCGTACACGAAGCCGTCTCCGCATGCGACAAAGACGGTGTCCGTGCCCGAATCGTAAACCGGTGCGGTCATGCTACCGTTGATACCGCTGCAATTTACAGGATCGGGAGTAAGAGTCACGGCTAAAGCCGGGGTGCCGTTGAAGATCCCGGTAATCTTATACAGGTTTCCGGCGTCATCGCTCACCCAGCCAATATCGTTCTTATAATCCACGAAGATCGACGAATTTTGGACGGTGCTCGATAGCGTGACACTGGCAAGAGTTGCGCTCGTTACAGCGGTCGGAGCGGTAACCGTGCCAGTGCCGGCCCCGAGTGCGAGGACACGCAAGGTCGCTGGGCTCGAATTCGCGATATAAGCCACCTTAGTACCCGCCAAATTCAGCACTATGGAGCTCGTAACAGGACCCGCTGTATCGGAATAGGCCCACTTCACTTTGGGGGTCGGTACTGCGCCACTTCCACCACCGCCAGCGACGGTGCCGCAGAAACCGGTCGCCCCGACGTAAAGGTTATTGACTCCGATCAGGTTCGCCTGGCTCGCAGTGCCATTCACGTTCAGCCCGTAGACAACAAAATCCGTCGTACAGTTGGCCGCGCCGTTCGGAGCGAAGGTATATTTGGCCGGATACCGGGCCCGCGCCAAGCCGAAGATGGCGGTAGCCGTTTGGAGCGAGAAATTCCAATCGCCATGCAGACCACCCGCAGGCGAGTGGACCGGTGGCCGCCGTCTCAAGATCGGGTCGGGCTCAGTCTCTTCTGCCGCGCCGGTAAAGATGCCGCCTTCGTTCGCAATCTGCGGCAACCGTTGCCTCAGCAGCGGCAGACTTTCACGCATCCGCTGCATCTGCGCACGCGGGTCCCGCATGGCATTCAGTTGGGCTTGAAGGGAACCACCCTCGGTGAAAATCAGATGGCTGTGGCTCCAGTCCGTAGGAAACCCCGGCGACTGAGCGGCACCAATGCCCTGGGCAGGTAACGGGACGCCGATGAAAATAGCCACGAAAAGGGCGAGTAACACGAGTCGAGAGCAATCCTTACCACTGGAAGCGGAGGACACGGAATGGAAATTCCACGCATTCATACTGTTCTGCCTTTCGTCGTGCGCGATTTCAATTGAGCCGTCGAATTCGGGAAACAGACAAATTGATTCGTTCGACTGCGTAACGATCTGTTTTAATTTCGGAGCTCTCCGGCTGTTGGGACTGTCTGCCGGCCTGGGGCCAAGTCACGGTTTGAAAGTACTTCGCGAATTGAGAGCGGGTGCATCAGCAGAGATCCCAGGCTCGCTCCTGGGGATGAAGACACAGCGGGCTGTGTACGAATCCCCCAGCGAACGTGCAGATCCCGATCGTGCCGACGGGACCTTCCGCGCCGTGATCACGGCCCCATCGTTCTGCTTCTGCATTAACGAACCCGTCCTTTCTCTCGAAAGCGTTTTGAGACGCTTACTGTAATCCGTTCTGAGTCAGCTTGTAGGCGCAGATGGCGTTGTCCACGTTGCCAATCCCGGTATTGGTTGGGTTGGCTACATCGCCGGCCGGAGTTCCCGCGGAAATTGTGCAGCCGGCTACGCTCCTGCTCAGCGACGTGAAATAGATACTTGAGGCTTGATTGCCGGGATCACTGCCATCCACAATGATTCCGCTGGCGCCCCCCGCCGCGGTTGCCATCAGACTCAAACCCCCCGTGAATCCTGGGATATTGTTGGTTATGTCAACGCGCAGGACATTGGCTGCGGAGACCGGCGGCATGCTCAGGAATAGATAATCGTCGCCGGTGCCTGCGTTAAAGAAATGCGTTATTGGTGAGCAGAAGGCGGTGTTGCTCGGGTTGGAGTCGGTATCCAGGGTCGCCACTTTTCTGATAGTGCCGGACAGTATCCTGTTTGCGTCAAAACTGAGCTGCTGCAAAGAGATGCCGATTGGAAATGACGTCGAATTCGCCGCGCAGCTGTAGAGGAACGATGGCGGGTGAGAAGCCGCTGAAATAACTGTGGCTGAACGCGCCGTCAGCAACCAAGTCAAGGCTAGCGTTGGGAGCCAGGAGCGATACCGTGTTTGTCCCCGGAGTATCAAGAGAGGCGGTCGCGTTTGTAGAGAGCGTGGGAGTCGCAGTATAGACCACCTGGGCTATCTGGGCGAAGGCCGTCGGTCAGAGCCACGCCGTAGAACGCATAAAGAACGTGGTTGGTGGCATCCACGATGGCCGGAGCGACGATACCCGGGGTTGGTCTGGCGAGTCGAATGCCGGCCATGGCGACAGGAGTTCCGCTGGCGGCTGTGTAGCCGTACAGGAAGCCGCTTTCGCATGCGACAAAGACGGCGTCCGTGCCTGAATCGTAAACCGGTGCGGTCATTACACCGTTGAGACCATTGCAGTTTGTAGCATCGGGAGTAAGAGTCAAGGCCAAAGTGGGAGTGCCGTTGAAGATCCCGCTGATCTTGTACAGGTGTCCGGCATTATCCCCCACCCAGCCGATGTCATTTTGGTAATCCACGAAGATCGAAGAATTACTGATGGTGTCCGATAGCGTGACACTCGCAAGAGTCGCGCTCGTTACATCCGTCGGAGCAGTAACGGCGCCGGTGCCCGCCCCGAGAGTGAGGACACGCAAGGTCGCTGGGCTAGAATTCGCGATATAAGCCACCTTCGTGCCCGCCAGGTTCAGGGTTATGGAACTGGTAATAGCGCCCCCGGTATCGGAATAGGCCCACCGCACGTTGGGGGTCGGGACGCCACCACTCCCGCCACCGTTGGGGACGGTGCCGCACAAACCGGTCGTCCCGACGTAAAGATTATTGATCCCGATCAGGTTCGCCTGGGTGGCGGAGCCTTGCACGTTCAGCCCGTAGACAACAAAATCCGTGGCGCAGTTGGCCGCTCCGCCCGGAGCGAAGGAATATTTGGCCGGATACCTGTTCGTCGGAACGCCGGAGTTGTCACGAGCCGTTTGGAGGGAGAAATTCCAATCGCCATGCAGAGCAGGCTCGGGCGAGTGGATCGGCGGCCGCGGCCGCCGAATCAGATCGGGTCCAGGCTCTGGCCTCGCGCCGGGCAGGTTGCCGCCTTCGCCCACGGGCGGCGGCAAGCGTTGCCGCAGCATCGGCAGGCTTTCCCGCATCCACTGCGTCCGCGCGCGTGGGTCCTGCCGGGCATTCAGCGGGGCTTGTCCGGGACCACCATCGGTGAAAAGGAGATGGCTGTGGCTCCAGTCCATAGGAAAACCTCGCAACTGAGCGGTGCCAGTATCCTGGGCAACTAACGGGGCCAAGGTGAAAACAGCGGCGAAAAGGGCGAGCAGCACCAGTCGACTTCCGAAAGTGGCGGGGCCGGGACGAAGATTCCACACATTCATATGGTTTTGCCTTTCGCCGTCCCGCCATTTCGACCAAGGAGCAGAACACTGTAGCGGAGATTCATTTGAATGGGTGGCGATGCTTTTTAATTTGATCTTCTTCGAATCGGAACCGTTTCCGAAAGGTTCAACAAGCTCGTTCGGGTTGCGGGCGCAAACGGAAGGACCGCACAATATAAGCCCTTGCCTCCACCAAAGCGCGCCTCCGAGCGAATCGTCAGACACTCGGAGAGTGGTTGCCTCACTCTCTCAAAGTCCGCTTTGGGAAGGTCACCAGGTTCTTCCCGATAAACGCCGCGCGAGCGGAAAACACATTGGCCGGACAGGCGGCTCCGTAGAGATGACCGGTGTCGGGGCTCGCTTTCCACCTAACTCCCGTTAGCTGTTATCATCGGGCCATGGCCAGACGGATGCCGAAGGAAGTAGCGGAGTACCTCACGAAGATGGGGCGGAAGTAAAGGGGCGGTAGTACGCAGTCCGGCAATTTGGAAGCGTTGGGATCAATGTTGACAGCGAGTTAGCTTCGAATGGGGCTTGGTGGCGAGTGTGTTTTGGGCGCAGACGGCGGCTATAGACCCACGGCTCAAAGAGGTTGATCCGTGGTTATCTGGAGCAATACGCTAAAGCGCCAGAATCTGCTCCCGGCTCATTTCCTCCGGGTCCGACACACCCTCAGGTAGAGCGAAAAATCGCATCCATCGCCCACCCGCCCTTTCCCATCAAGTAATCTTGTAAACGCAAAGGGAACAAAACATAATGAACCAACGGCTCGCGATTGCATTGCTCTTGTTCGTCTCCGCCTACTCCAGTCAAATCCGGGCGCAAACCTCTTCGGGGTTCACCGCCGTTTCCGCTGATTATTTCGGTTGTGATCCGGCTGCGAAATTCACGACTACCGATGCTGCATCGTGTCTGCCCAAAGCCACTTACACGAAATACGTTGATCCCAATATCGGCACAGCAACTGTGACCAGTACCCTCACTCCGCCGGGCACCGATAACACGCTGATTAACAAAACAGATGGCACTCGGGTGCAAGCTTTGCACCAGATCGACGCCTACTACAGCATGAAGATGAATGTAAATCCAAATCCCCCTCAGAGCGCCGCAAACTGCATGACAACCGGAACAACGTTCCTCGGCAAGGAGACGATCCTGAGCATAGAAACGTACAAGTATCTAAGCGGAAACGCAGAACCAGGAAATCCGGTTTCTACGGGAGCGGACGGTTTCATTTCCTGGCTGGCGCCTTCACTAAACTGCTTTTCACTTCGTGGTGAAGCTCATTTCAAAGGGTCGCCCACGACGTTTCAATTGACGAGCAGCGTAACGCTCGGTACTCCGCCAGCTTCTGCTTTTGAGCCGCCCGCTGGATTCGTCGAGACATCGCCGCTGGAAGCGCAGCACAAAATCACGATATTGATGATGCAACGTGGCAATCCGGGCATGACTCCCGACGAAGCGGAGGCTGCGTGGCTGAAGACCTCAGCTACGAACTCTGGTATACAGCTCCAGGAAGCTGCGTGGCGCAAGCAGCACGGCGTCGCGCAGTAAGGCTGCTGCGCTGTACGCCACGAAGTTTGCTGGGCATTCATTGCGGGCTGGACATGCGACTAGCGCGGCGATTGCCGGAGCTTCAGAAGGCTCGATCATGCATCAGACCGGACATCGGTCGGTTCAGAGATTCGGCGCTACATCAGGGACGGAAGCTTGTTCAGGGAGAACAGCGCCGGAAAATTGGGGCTGTAGATAGCCCCGCTCCTGCCCGCGAAGCACTTAACTACCTGATCCCTCGGGCGGCGGCTTCACGCTCCCGGCTGCTCTACCTGCATGGCTAAGTGAAGTTACCTTCAAGTCTAGCTTAGAGAGCAATGCACGGTAATCGTTCTTATCCGCCTGAAATGCAATTCCGCCCTCCCTCTTCATTGCCAATCTTCGCAAAAACATTTTTGTGCACCCATCCTGGCACTGAAACGCGTCGCCGCTAAACGCAATTACAAGAAATCACGGATAACAGCGTTTTGGGCTACACCATTCGGGTCATATCGCCAGCGAGCAAACTGGGGGTACAATCACGAGACCTTCAAGAGTCACGTCGCGACGGGTCACTCGGAGCCAGTTAGAAAATCGCCAAAGTTAAGGAGAAGAGGTTATGAAAGACGCGGTACTCGTTATTGTCTCGATTGTGCTGGCTCCATGCTGGGCTTTTGCCCAGAACGGCCTTGTGCTTATCAATCAGTCTACTGTGGCCTCATCGGGCGCAAACCGTGCCACCGGCGGCTTCCCGTATGTAATCACGCAGCCTGGCAGCTATCAGTTGTCCGGCAACCTGACAGTACCCCCGGGCGTAAACGGAATCGTTATCTCCGCCAGTTTTGTCTCCCTCGATCTGAACGGGTTCAACATTAGCTGCGTCGGCAGTTGCTCAGGGGACGGCATCACTGACAACGGGACGCCGCGGGCCACGATCACAATCCGAAATGGGACGGTTTTTGGCTTCAACAATGGAATCAATCTCGGCAGCAACGGCAGTTTCATCGAGAAGGTCACAGCCCAATCGAATCGATTGGACGGAATCCAGGTGGGGGATAGTAGCACCATCAAGGACGGCTTCGCTTTGAACAACACCGTATATGGCATAAGTGCCGGGATCCACAGCATTGTCTCCGGTAATGTTGCGTCCGGGAACGGTCTTGGAATGCAAGTCGGTTCAGGCACCCTCACGGGGAACACGGCGGACAGCAATTCGGGCACCGGCATCATTGTCTTAAGCAACGGCACTTTGAACGGGAATACCGCGAACAGCAATGGCGCCATTGGGATCTTCATCACTACAGGCAGCCTCACGGGGAACATCGTGAGCAACAACCACACCAATGGGATTGAGATCAGTACGGGCACCCTCACGGGCAACACGGCGAACAACAACGCCGGCGATGGGATCAACGCTGGTTCAGGCAGCACCTTGACCGGCAACACGGCGAGCAGCAATGGCATGAGCGGGTTTGCCGTCCCGCAAGGCAGCACGGTCACGGGGAACACGGCGAGCAGCAATCGCGGGAACGGGTTTTCCGTCGCGAAAGGCAGCACGCTCACGGGGAACACGGCGAGCAGCAACAGTGGCAACGGGTTTTTCGCCGTGTGCCCCGTTAACCTGGTCGGGAACACGTCGGGAGGCAATCTTGGCTTTCCCTACGACTTAACAACTGGTGTCGGATGCAAAGATGCCAACAACCTGAACTACTGAAGCTCGTTTTGGGTTGACAGGACCGGCTTCCGAGCCGCGTGAGCACCCTGTTCATGTCCCAGCAGGGCAGTTTTGAATCGCTCTATCTCCTATCCCCTATCCCCTTTGAACTGGAACTCGGGGAACTCGTTGCAGTAAACGCCGTGGGAGAGTTTGGCGGGCGGAGTGGGATGCTCGACACGGGATCTGCACCGTGTCGTTCCCTTGCGCGTAGTAGTTGATCCAGCGTTGAGCGTCGGGGTCCATCAGGTCTTCGGCATCGTGGGTCGGAATCATCCCGAACCGGATTGCGTGCCTCCTCGTAGAGAAGGCTGCGCTTCTGGGCCGCGCGGCTTCGGCGGCGGTCATCGCACGAAACAGTTAGCCCGCATTTCTCACACTGAATAGCTCGGCCCGGGAAATGGGAGGGAAATCGCCTCGCGGACGCGTTTTTTGAGTCTGGCGAAAAAACCGTGGTCGATTTGGGTTATGCGGCGCGGGCGGCCGGGACCTCTGATGGCGTGGACGGCGATTGTGGGGCATTGATGAGGCAGTAGCGGCGCACTGATCTGAGCCGGGGCTTCCCGGCCGACTGCAATCTGGGGATGTTGGCTCGCCGCGGGGGCGTCAGCAGCGCAGGTTCGACCAGACCTGCTGATAGAGGCCTTGCCAGGGATAGCTGGATGCCATCGAAACCCAGACTTTGCGAACCGAAACCCGGATCTGCGCGCCGATCTTCAGCAGCTTGGTCCGGATCGTGGAAACCTGCGCCTGCGCCAGTTCCGTCCCTTTCAGCCCCACGCGGCGCAGACCGCTGACCAGGATATACGCCATAGCCGACAGGTACAAGCGCATCTGATTGGCTCGAATCGTCTCCGCGCTGACCCGGTCGGCGAACAGGCTGAACTGCTCTTTGATGCGGTTCTCCATGTTGCCGCGTTCACAATACAGTTCTTCGTACAGTGCCTGTGCCGCCCATCTTTCACTCGTCAGCGAAGTCACCACAAAGCGCGGATTCTCTTTTCCGTCGATATGTTCGGCCTTCGCCGCCACGCGCCGCTCGCGGTCCCAGCCGCCTGTCTTCGTCTTCTTCGTGCTGTGGAGGAATTCGGTGAACACGCGCGCCGGTTTGCCGGTCTGCTTCCATTGCACGGTCGCTTCATGCATCTGCAGTCCGATGATTTTGCGCAGCCTTTTATTGCGCGCCAGACCGAAGACAAAGTCCACTCCGTTGCTCTCGCACCAGCTCATCAGTTCATTGCGGCAGAAACCGGAATCTCCGCGCAGAACGATCTTCACCTCCGGCCACGCTGTCCGAATCTGCTTCACGATCCGTTCCATCTCCTGCCGGCAGCCGAATGCGGCATCGTGATTGGCTTCTCTCATGCGTGCGCACAGAACGTGATCGCCGCAGAAAACGTAGAGCGGCAGGTAACAATAGCGTCATAGTAGCCATGAAAGAAGCGGCCTTCCTGTTTGCCGTGCAACGGCATGTCCGTTGTGTCCATGTCCAGCACGATCTCGGCGGGAGCCTCTTCGTGCGACTCGATGAAGGCATTCACCAGCAGTTCGTCAACCGCTTCCTTCCAGAACGTGATCTTCTTATACCGGTTATTGATGCCCGTACCCAGTTCCATCCGGTTCAACGTGCTCTTGCCCGCCAGCGGTTCGGCCATGTCCTCCTTTCCGGCCAGAATGCCGAACACCGGGTCGGTCCGCAGTTGCTCGTGATCGTTGAGGTCTTCGTAGCCAAGAGCAAGGCCGTAGACCCTTTGCGAAACCATCTCGGGAATCGAGTGTTCGACCAGCGCCTGATTCCGACCGTCCAGAAAACACTGCCCGAAACGCGCCAGCAGGTTGAGCCGCTTGTCCACCTGGCGCAGCAGAAACGCTCCGCCATCGGAACTGATCGTCCCGCCGTCGAAACGGGCCACGATCTCCCGCCTCCCCGACCCTTCAAATCCGAAGCTCGATTGGTTACACTCTGTCATAGCGATGGCCGTCCTTTTTTGGCGCTAACTTTGTGTGGAAACTCAGTTATGCCACGGAAGACGGCCATTTGCCTATTCAGCGTGAGAAATGCGGGTTAGATCATCGTCGAAGCCTTGAGCAACGTGTCCCGAACGTGGCGCCGGAACCCCTCGGTTCAGCGGCGTGAACCCGAAGGTTCACAAATTCGCGCGGCGACCGTCGAGTTTCGTCTGTTTTCAATGATCTGCAAATGCATAGCGGGCAATAAACGCGCGGTCTGCCGATTGCACTTATCCGTTGCGTTCGAAGCCTCTGGGAAGAGGTAAAAAATGAAGAGCTTAACGACTAGCTTCTTTCTGTTTACAGCCACTGCATTGTTCCTCGGAACCACGGCGTTTGGCCAGACCACGATGAAGGCGGACGTCCCGTTCGCGTTTAATATCCCGGGAGGTGCTGGCGAGGCGGCGGGAAATTACGTGATCAACCTGGATAACCAAAGCGGCGGCAAAGTGCTTCGTTTTTACAATACCGACACCCACCACGCTGCTGTGGCCATCACGTTCGGCGCCGGCGGCGGACCCATGGAAAAGGTGGATCCTCGCCTGGTATTCCGGTGCGGCAATGAAGGCTGCGCCCTGAGTGAGGTCTGGACCCTGAACGGCGGTTACGCAGTCGCTCACGGCAAAGTTAGACATCACGAGTACCTCGCTTCGATTCCGTTGACCATTCACCAGGGCAGCTGAAAATCGACGCACTCTCAGAGGTGCTGCAAAACCCTGGCTGGAGATCACATCTCGAGCCAGGGTTTTTGTTTTTTGACGACCTCCATCTAATCGCCCAAGCGCGCGCGTCTTCGCTGGCGGATAATCTTAACACCGGATAGAGACGGCGGCTCGCCGGGAATGGTAGTGACCGGAAAGCCGCCGCGCGGCTCGCAGGTGCGCAGACCGACATCTTTGCAACGCGCAAGCCCGAAGGATAGATGCTATTTGCCGTCCCCGGGATCCTCGCACTTCTGCGGCCGGGATCGGGGCGCGAATCAGTTCCACTGGGCCCGCTCCGCCTGCGCCTTCGACCAGCTCCCGGGCGCGCCTGTTTTGGCTCCGCATAACACGCATTGCCGGTAGCTCGCCGGGTCTCGATAACCGCACTTAATGGCCCGAGCACTTAGCAACCTCCCCGGTTCTTTCCGAGTGCCGCGTGGAGTTCGCGCTGAATAGATACGCGACTGTCGAGATCGTTGACCTTGAGGCTCCGCAAAGCAGCGTCCGATAGAGTTGGCCTTGCGCCAGATCGTTTCTTCTTGTGTCACCTTACTCCCATTAGGTGATATCATCGGGGCCATGGCCAAACGGATGCCGAAGGAAGTAGCGGAGTACCTCACGAAGATGGGGCGAAAATACGGGAAGCTCGGCGGCAAGAAAAGCCTGGAGACCATGACTGCTGAGGAGCGTTCGGCGCGCGCGAAGAAGGCGTCTCTGGCGGCGGCGAAGAAACGCACGGCGGAACGGCTGGAACGGGAGCGCCAGGCCAAACCGGCGAAGAGCGCTGCGAAGCCGAGATGAGCTGCATCCGCCTGAATTGGCAGGGATGGCAACGTGAAGCTAATAGGGTCCTTTTCCTGGCATTACGTTCCGCACACCGCCGCGAGGCAGAGCCATGTCACCTTTGCGGCGCGGAATTAAATGGACATGGCAGTGAAAGATGGTTTGCCCTGCATCCTCACCGCAATTGAAGCCGATATTGAAACCCGTGATTGTCGTATCCGACTGCTGCAACTGGACCCGCTGTTCGATTACCATCCGGTTGAGCGCGTTAACCTCTGGCTGATAGAGGCCAAAATAGTCCAGCGTGTGACGCTTCGGAATGACGAGAGTGTGGAGCGGAGCCACTGGAAACGCATCGCGAATCACGTACGCAAGGCTGGTCTCGTGCATAATTTTGGCTGGATCGATTTCGCAAAACGGACAGTCCTTCGATCGCGCTAAGTAACTTGCCGCGATTTGCCGAAAATCGGTATTATCTTTATTCCCCTTCGCAGCATTGCAGGAAAAGCAAAGAGCCTGATAATTCTCGATCTCATCCGGACCACGTCGGCTTTTTGGATAGATGTGATCGACTTCGAGCCCCTTCAGATCAATGGACACGCCACAGAGCTAGCATCGAGATTTCGCTCGTTTGAAAACCTCGTATTTAATGGAGCCGCTGATAAAACGAACTCCCCGCCGACGATGTTCCCGGATCGCTCCACCACGCTTTGCCTCAAACTCGTCCAGCCGCGATTGGCACAAAGAAATCAAGCTCTGGCGTTCCTGAACTGTTAATTGAGCGTACTCCGGAATTGTGTATTCGTTACCGCGCCGCTCTACAATTTTGCGATTACATAGAACACGCCCAACCATATCCCGGACCACCTGCTCGTAATATTCGATTTGCGTCGGGTCGCGATCGAGAATAGCCGTCGCTACTTCCCGGCGGCTGACCGTACCATCTCGCGAAAGGAGCGCCATTAGCATTACTGGCTGGTAGATGTGCGATTGGCTCATTTCCTTCTCTACGAAATCGCGCGGTCTCGCGTAGATGAGGGAATTAGGCATTTTGTTGTTTCGATCCAATTTACCGTGGCGAAGGATTAACCTCATGCTGCCTGTCTTCCGCCCTCCGCTCGTTGACTTCCCGCGCTGCGTTTGCGGCCTGCACGCCCACCTTTCGGATTTGCCGAGCGGATGCGGGCGAATGACGCGCGCTGATGGACGCGATCAGGTCCGCGGCAATCAGGCACTCCAGTTCGCACCGGTCTACTCGCCACATCAGAAGCGTATTCCCTCCCATGGATGGTCCGCTGACGTGAAGTGTCCGTGACGGGCAACGACTGGAAGATCGTGCGTCAGGGCGTAGCGTTCGCCCGCGGCACCGAGTGCGAGATCCATCAGGGCGGCCCGTCGCGCCGGGTCCAGGGGCGCGCCTTTTCAATCCCGCACGGAGCGCAAGGTCGCCCGGAAAGATGGCGAGAGTCGCGATGCATTCCATGGCAAGTCCGGCGGCCACCACAGTCCTGGCGAGGCGTCGCGCGAGGATTGCGCCCGCCCGGTCCGCCTTGAAGAAATCCTTGCCACTGAGCGCGCCGCCGCCGATGGGAACGCGAGGGCCATAGGCATCCACCACGAGTTTCTTGCCGCTCAGCCCGTTGTCACCCTCCGGTCCGCCGACCTCGAAGTTCCCCGCACCGTTGACGTGAAACTGCTCGGGCAGACAGGCGCGAAATCCGGGGATCGTGCCAGCACACTCCCGCAGCTCGCCTCCCACGGCATCGCGCACGGCACGATGCAGATCGATTTCGCTTCCGCCTATCTTCTGCTGCACGGAGGCGCTGAAGGCCGAGAGAGCATTCTTTTCGGAATCGTATACCAGCACCACCTTACCGTCTGGCCCCAGAGCAAGTTCCGGATCATCGGCACGCAGGCGCTGCACGCATCGCGACAGGCGCCACACCAGCCAGTGTTCCGGGGGCAGCCAGTTGGTGCCGGGCGAATCCACAGCATAGCCGGTGACGATGGACTGGTCGTCGGATACCTCACGAAACGCCGACTCGCTCTCGGTCAGCGGACCGAGACACAAGTTGGTCCGCACCTCTACCTCCTCGGGGGATGGGAACCGATGCGGCCAAAACGGCCTCGACCGGCCACCTCAACCATCAACGTAACCGGCGGAGCGGTAACACTCGCGGGCGATCTCTTCTACCGGTATGCTCTCGGCTCCGGCGCACGCAATCCTGCCGGTGATGAACACGGATGCGCGGTGCACCGCGACTTCGATGCCACAAAGAGCGCGCTTTTCACGCCGCGCCGCCTCTTCCACCAAAGCGTCGGCGATGGCATCGCACAGCTTGTCCGGGTGGCCCGGAAAGACATATTCGGCGGCGTAATTCGCCGGGTTGACGATGTTCGTTTGCGAAACACGCGCGGCGTGCGCGGAACCGGGTCCGTGGCACTTCTCGCAGCCGACGTTCCATTCGGTCACGGTCTTGGTCTGGATGTTGTAGTTCACTGAGTGGCACCCGTCACACAGCGGGCCGGTAGGGCGCTGCAAATTATCCGGCGGATAGTGTGCCACCCACCAGTCGGTGTTTGGCGCTACCTGATAAGCACGCCAGATCTGGTGGGCGACGTCCCACTGCGCGCCGAGCGGAAAATAATCGTCCCCCTTCTTCGTGAAGTACCGTTGCTTCCATAGACCGCCGTAGACGAAGGCGATGTCGTCCTTCGTGAACTTCACAAGCGGGTCGGGTTTCGAGAGATCGGGAATGATCGCATCCGGGTGCGTTTTCGGGTCGCGCACCACGTTCGCCATAGGCGTTTTGCTCCATCGGTCGTAGATTCCGGGGTGGCACGTGCGGCAGGTTGTCGACCCAACGTAACTTGCGTTCGGGACCGTTTGGCCGAAGCTCGGGAGCGCCAACAGCGCCAATACTGTCACTAGGCTAGTTGCTCACGCAGTGCGGTAAAGATAGAAACACCGGGCTCGTTATTCGTATTCGAGGTCGTTGGGTCGGCCGCTGTCAATGCTACTGAGTCTGGAACCCATTGAAGGTCGAAATCGAAATAGCCCTTCATATTTGAAGCGTCAACGACAGGCTGGTTCAAGATGTTAGCCAGCGCGCTGCAAAGCTGGTCTGTCGAAATGCTCATTCCTCTCATGTGATAGCCTGCCCCGGTAACGCTTCCGCAAATCGACGGGGGAATCGAGGGACCCGCCGCGGGCGTTGGCGCATTTATTGCCCCCCCACAATGTTTTTCGTAGCTCGTTTTGAACTTCGGTCCGCCCTTTGCCACTTCCAGTGAGAAGCCCGAGACTTGTCTGACCTCTTGGTGCATGGACAAATGAAAACGATCCGACAGGAGAGCCTGCACCATTTTCAGGACGTCAGATCGGTCTTCGATCGGCGCATCGGGCTTGGCGATGATGTCGTAACGGGTCGAGGTTGTCCAACCCGGAGCCCCAACGACCTGAAAATCCTTTACGTTGTATGCAAGTGCAATCAAGGTTTTCAGAGGAACGTTCGTCGCCGCGAAAGTATCGCCCGTTTTGATCCCAGTTATGCGGATAATCGCATCAACCGAGTGGTTTTCCTTAATTACAGCTACGTCAAAGTGTGGATTGATGCCATGCGGATAATCCTGCGCAGCACCCACTGAGACCGCGCTACCAACACCCCACACTGCCACGAAGAGGCAACCTTTTAGTGTTGCGGTGCGTACCATGCTGGTTATCTCCATTCAATTTCAGGACACAACGATCCAGTATCCGGTTCCATCCGGACCTTCGCCTGGTGTATCCTTTGGCCCCGAATCAGCTCCACAGCGTCTCCAATCTTATGACAGTCTTGGCCCAGCCGCGGCCTGACGACCAGATTGGTCGAGAGCGAGCCGCGGCGCCTTCATTCAATCGGGCGAGATCTGCCTCACTCGAATTTAAATAACAATTTACCGGCCCGCCGGCCAAGAAGCATCCGATGGCCAACATGAATCGGAAGCATCCGTTGGCCGCTGTGGCCAAAGGATGGTTCAAGTGGCATGTTCTGCAAGAATCGCATCACACTCATCGGGTTTCTCGGCAAAGACGCAGAGACTCGTTTCACGCCCAACGGCACGGCCCACACCCGGTTTTCGCTCGCGACCAGCGTGAGTTGGAAAGACAAGGATTCCGGCGAATACAAGACGCGAACCGAGTGGCATCGAATTGTGGTTTGGGGGAAGTTCGGAGAATGGGCTCCCACCCGTGGCCTTATTACCGACCGCGATCTCAACATCGTCGCGGCGATCTTGCGTTACCGCTTCTCCCCTACCTCGTCGCTGGTGCGCCTTGTCGGCGGCAACGAGGACGTGACCCTCCGGCGCTTGCGCCGCCTTTGGGAGAAGGGCCTCGTCAATCGCTGGGCGTTTCCGGGTATCCGGACGCACAGCGAGTTTCACTATTACCTCGACGGCCGCGAGCCGGTGGACTTGCTGATGGCCCACGGGCGCGTCACCGAACCGCACCCCGCGATGTTGGAAGAGATTCGCAACAACCGCGAAAAGGACTACGCCGCAGCCGCCCTACGGGGCCAACACATGCAGTTGGGATTTCTTCAGCACAGCCTGATGATTTCACGGATGCATTTCATGCTGGAGATGGGATGCCGACAATGCGGGGGCACCCGGCAGTTGGAGGCATGGTGCCAAGGCGGGCAACTTGCTGGTAATAAGGTCGAAGTACCGAAGATCAAATCATCGCGTCAAGGCAACGAATATTTCTGGGAGGAGAGCGACGAGAAAGAGAAACTGCCGGTGGAACCGGATGCCATGTTCACTCTGCGCTTCCCCGATGGCCCCGAAAGTCAGCAACTCGCCCACTTCTTTTTTGAGGCCGACAGGGGCACGATGAACACTACCGACATGCTGAAGAAGTTCCGGGCATATTTCCATTTCATCAAGAGGCAGCAGCGGCATCGTGAGGCGTTTGGCGTCCATCCGATCCGTGCCGTGCTGATCGAAACCACCAATGAAGGGCGGGCCCAAAAACTAATGGAACTGGTCCACCATCCTCTGCTACGCGGCCAGGATAAACGCGTGGGACTTTTCTGGTTCACAATCTCTCCGCTGTTCACAGACACGACACGGAAAGAGAGCGCCGGTTCCGATCGCGCGTTCCCCCACTATCTTGAGCGCCCCGGCGTACTCTTCACGCCAATCTGGGCTCTCCCGGACGGCAGCCTTCACAGGTTGGGCGACGCCGAAAACACCTGAGCGCATGATTGTTCCTCTAGCAGGATGATGAAAAAGTAGGCTTGGCCAGTTACCGGGCAAAACAGAATCGCGTCGCCTTGTTTCAAATAACGCTGTGCCTTGCGGTTGATGTATTCAAACTGCCGATTCCGGTCCGCATGCTGACTCCCTTCCAGCTTTTTCTGGTTGGCCTGCAAACTGTAATCCATCTCGTGTAGCAACTCGGCCACGGTTTGATGACTGACTGCGTGACCCTCGCGCCGGAGTTCCTCGGCCAGCACCCGTACGCTCTTGCATGTCCATCGAAGCGGCGATTCCGGATCTCCGCGAGTCGCAGGATCCACCAGTCGGTCCAGGTCCGCGCGCAGGCCGGGATCCTTGTCGACGGTTCGTTTTCGTCCTGCACCTTTCCGCCGAATCCGCGACTGCGAAAGGACAGGCTCACCCGATACCTTCTGCTGACTCAGTTCCTTCATTCCTTCGGTAATCGCACGACGCGAAACGCCTGTCGCCCGCGCAACCAGCGAAACGCCTCCATATCCAATAGACGCGCTCTCCGCCGCCGCCACCAGACGCCGCATCCGCTCGTCCAGGAAGGAAGACAAAGAACGAAATCGCAGCCCAACGCTCTCGTAACTCACTATCCACAAGTATAAAACAAAACCATCTTAACTTGTTCTACTTATTTCCTGACAATCCCTAAACACCGTGGTC
>CAWEKQ010000057.1:0-118095 GCA_963809655.1 Terriglobia bacterium
TCTTCGCCGGGCGCGGTCTCAATCACCACGCGGGCTTCGGGCGCGGAAGACCCGACCAGCTTGCGCACGAAGCGCTTGACGCTGGCGTAGCGCCCCGCAAAACCGTGGCGGTCCACCAGATCCTGCCAGATGGCCATGGCGTTGCGGCCCTTAGCCAGTTCGGCTTCGATGACCTCCCGGTAGGATTCACAAGCGCTCGCCGAGGGGCTGCGATCTCGTGAGCGCGGTGATTTTTCGGCCTGAGAGTCGGTGGACACCTCTATGGCCGGTTTTGGCGCATTCCGCCCCCACCCACCGGGCGGACGCACCGCGATTCCCGCAGCCTTGAGATATGCCCCGGCCGTCTCGCGGCGAAGATGCGCCGCTTTTTCAATGCGCCGCAACGACCATCCCAGCCGTCCCAGCGCGATGACTTGCTGTTTCTTTTCTTCGCTCAAGACATTGCTCACGTGACGGATCGTAAATCTCCGCCAGATTCAATGTCCCGATTCAGCTATCTCGTTGGCCGCTTTTCAGGTGTCCACTGATGGCCGGTTTTGGGTGTCCCCCGAGGTGGCGGCAGCAGAAACGGTTGATCCAAATCGCACGTCCGGAAGTTCTTGCTCACTCACCCAGGATAAAAAAACTCCCGTCCGTGATCAAGAAATCTTTCGGCTCCGACCCACTCTCGGCTAATCTATTCCCGACACACTCCTAGTTCGCCTATCGTCGGTTTCGGATACTCAAGCCCCACACTCTTGCACTCGTGCATGGTCAGTTCGGTCCATCAGATCAGGTATGTCGGGGTCTCTATAAACACCATTGTGGATCGCCAGCATCATTCCGGCGACCTTTAGATCCAGGCTGGTTTGGTCTATTCTCTTGCTAAGGCGTTCGTACTCTTCGGCAGAAACGGTTCCTCGCTTCAACGGTACTTCGCCAACCGCCGCTGCATATGCCATCTCCACGGTCTCGTACTCGGTCGTGAGCCGTAGGCATTCGGGGCAATCCATCAGATCAGAACAACCTCCTGACACCGGTGATTCATAAGCAATGCTGGAACAGATTGCTGTGTTTTTTGAGTGATCCGACGCATCGCCAGCGGTACCCACCCGCCTCCTCCGTCGATCGAAGGTATACATATCGTGTAATCCTTGCCGAAAATCGCTCACGGAGTAACACTCTAAGCAATCAGCAAACCGAAAACGGCGGCGACTCGGTTTCGGTTCAGTGGCGACTCTACCCGAAGCGTGCTGGCAAGCACGATTGCGTTGGCGATTTCGTTCCCTCGGCTGTGGTGGTGGTCTTCGAGTTCACTGATTCAAATCGAATCCGGCCCGGATCGATGGCAAGTGAATCAGGACAACGTGCGGAAATGGCGCAAGACGAAAGCCCGTTCGTGACCCGGCGGATTAGAACGGAAATTTCGACACTCGTGTTCGATGCGATGGGCCGCAAGTGCGGTCCGTGCGAATTCGCATTCCCGCCGAGCAGGTTCCGTGGCGGTTCTCCATTCTGGACTGGCGTCAGGGAGTCCCTTACCGGACTGATTGACAGCCTTCACGGAAGCGAGGTAAACCTCCGTGAGACGGGATGTTTCCGCACAAACCAATGTTGAGTATACGCCGCGACATGAGGAAATCGTCTGGAAGTCGTGAGGATATTGAACGGCCCTACCAGCCGGAACGCTCAAACGGCACTTCGCTTTTCAAGTGCGCCCATCTTGCCCGTTGTGCAAGCCGTATCTTGCGCCAGGATGCGTTTCCAGCGAAGCCGTTGCGTTTCTGCCATCTTTCGACGTTGCGCCGCACTCCGCTTTTTCCCTTCCGTGTCGATGCCGGTTTCTCGATTGCGACCTCCAGTGATTCGATTCCTTCGATGCTCCGCAAGGTAATCAACGCCCGAGCAATCGCCCTCAATTTCTGTTCGAGTTCCCTGGTGATGATTGCCAACTTATTCGTCCTTGTATCTGGATATCATAAAGAACACGGACAGCGCAAATACTGGCAAACGATAGTGGACGAACCCGAACGGGGGTTTGAATTCCCCGCCCAGGATGCGTGACGAATATTACAGTTGTAATCGTCAGTGCGGTAAAATAAAAAAGCAGACAAAAGCAGGATGGCGCGCGGGCCGAAAATTGGCGGCCGCGTGGCCGGGACTCCGAACCAGAAGACGAGAGACGTTGCCGACCTTCTCGTATCCCTCCATTGCGACCCGAGTTAGGGCATGGCGGGATTGCGATGAACTGGAAAACCAAGCCGGAACTCCGCACGGGCGAACGTTTGCCGAACTTGCGGAGTATGGCTACCCGAAGCGAAAAGCTATCGAGCACATCGGCGTGGCCGATGCTCCCGTGCATTCCGTCCACGAATTCGTGTTCGGGAAACCGGGCGGCCCAATAGCAAAGACACTTATTTAAAAGGCTGTGAAATGAAAAGGATTAACTGGGCTTGTCCGGCGTGCCGAAGCGCTGTTAGCAAGGAAATTCACGCCCAAGCTCTCAAGGAATGCTCGCCCCTTGCGAAGGAGGGGAACGCCGAGGCGCAAACGTACCTCGGCTTGATGTACAACTTCGGTCTGGGCCTACCGCAGGACTATGCCGAGGCCATTCGCTGGTACAGACTGGCAGCCGATCAGGGATACGCGGGTGCGCAGTTTAACCTCGGCCTCATGTATCACGATGGCCAGGGTGTGCCGCAGGACTACGCCGAGGCGATTAAGTGGTTGCGCAAGGTAGCCGATCAGGGATACGCGAATGCGCAGTTTAACCTCGGCGTCATGTACCACTATGGCTAGGGTGTGGCGCAGAACCACGCGGAGGCCATTCGCTGGTACAGACTGGCAGCCGATCAGGGAAACGCGAGTGCGCAGTATTACCTTGGCGTCAAGTACCACGATGGCGAGGGTGTGGCGCAGGACTACGCCGAGGCGCTTAAGTGGATGCGCAAGGCAGCCGATCAGGGATACGCGGACGCACAAACAGGTGTCGGGACGCTTTTCTACCAAGGCCAGGGTGTGCCCCAGGACTACGCCGAGGCCATTCGCGAGTTCGCGCCGAAACGTTGCGCGGGAAAGCGCTCGAGCAAGCGTTAAGCTGCGTGAATATTGCGCTCGGCATCATCCTTTCGCCCGAGCGCCACCTCAGCTCCCGCTACGACAATCAGGGCATGGGCGGAATGGATCTGCGTATCGATTTCGGGCAGATGCCGCGCTCTTTCCACACATTGCCGAGTGATCCGTATGACATCCTCGTAACGGTCTGTCGCCCTGAACAATTCTTCGTAGGCGCTGGTTAGATCGAAAAGATGATGTGAGGTGATCTCGTCCGACCGATGAAGGAAAGTGTCCAGAATCGTCTCGGCCAAGACGAAGTTACCCCGCCGAATCTCCTCTTGGGCACTAAGGAAGTCATCCACCGCCGCACCTATTTTGGCCCCTTCACCCTTTGGGGTGTTCGGGTGCACCCTCTCTCGACAACTTTCTTTGCATTACTGCTGTAACACGGCAAATCGACTGACCGAATAGCCCAACGCTCCGCCGACAAACACATCGGAGACAAAGTGCGCCGACAGCGTGAGCCGTGAGAAACCGACCAATGCGGCCATCCCATAACTTACGTACGGGACCCACTTATGATTCCCGTAGCGCCGCGCAACGATCGTCGCGACCGAGAAGGCCGCAATGGCGTGGCCAGAGGGCATACTCCCGTTGCCTCTGAGCAGAGACCCGCTACTCTCGAACCAGGTATCCGAAAAATTCGCCGTAGGCGAGATCGCAGCTGGCCGGACGCGTTTGAAGGCATCCTTCAGGACAACGGTCAGAATCTCGGAATCGGCGACGGCCTCTCCCGCCAGCAGCGCGGTCTCTTTCATTTTGCTGTCTTTCGAGATCAGACCGGTTGCATAAAGCGACACCGGGGCAATGACCGTGCCGAGCGCGGTGGCATTGCCGGTGAAGACGCTGTTGAAACCGGCGAAAGTCGAAGTGCTCCTGAAATAGGGGGCGTCATGAGAATCGAGCGCGATGAGGGCCGCGGTCGTTCCCAGAATGACGGCGACCGGAATCCAATTTCTCTTCTTGTTGAGTTTCGCGGGAAAGAGCCAGATCTTCGATTGGTCGTCTACGATGTTTGGAATAATCCGCTCGAGCGATATGGGCCGCTGGTAGGCCGGAACAGGTTGTGGCGCGGGCGTGGACTGGTTGGCGTCAGAATCCGGGGGATTCACCTGTGCAGTCAGCACGGATGACGCGAAGAGGCCGATGAAAAGGAAGATAGTCTTCATTGGCGCGCGAAGATTTGAAAATCGATCTCCACTTCGTTCTTCACCTTGATGATTCCGCCACCAATACTGATGGGCTTGATCCCAAAATCCGTCTGTTTGAGAACGGTGTGTGTCGCGTAGGACTCGCCGGTCTGTTTCACGGTCAGGCTGACCGCTTTAGTGACACCGTGCAAAGACAAATCACCATCGACCTTCCATTGTCCGTCGGCCAGTTTTTGGACGCGGGACGAGCGGAAGGTTATCTCGGGAAACTTCTTCGTCTCCAGCGTCATCTCCTCCATATGTGTCTGGATCGTTGCCTGATCTTTCGCGTCGATTTTGGGGTCGGGCTTCACCGTCATCTTCGCGGTTTCGACTCGGAATTCGATGTGCGAGGCGCCAGACTCCAGGATGGTGCCGGAGGATATCGGCGCGTTGATGGTATGGTCATGCGCGGCAGCTGACAACAGCCCGGACTTGCCGACGTGAATCGTGATGGTGCTGCGCTGTGTGTCGATGGCTTTTTCCTGCGCCGTGAGCGGCCCTGCCGCTACAATCGCCGTGCAGAGAGCCAGAGTGCTAAGCCGCATAAGAATATACCCTCCTTAAATTCCGTTCAAAGATTTTCGCCGGAAGCATACCTGTCACCACCTGGCGCCCGGCCCCAATCAGCCAGATTCTCCCACTGCCCGATATGCCCCATTAGAAGAGAGCGCTGCTGCACATGGCGTGTTCGTTCCCGGCGCAATGATTCGTAACGGCGCAGGGCGAGTTCTGGAGACGCTTCTTTGGCAAATGACTTCGCAAGCACCAACGCGTCTTCAAGCGCCATGCAGCCGCCCAGTCCGAGATTCGGCGTGCAGGGATGAGCGGCGTCCCCGAGTAACATCACTCTCCCGTGTCCCCAGCGTTTCAGGGGCGGAAGATCGTACGCGCCATTTTTCAGAATGGCGCCTTCTTCGGTCCCGGAAATCAGGCTTTCGACCGGCTCGTGCCATCCTGCGAACATCTGCAGAAGCTCGTGCTGACGGCCTTCGTGTGAGTCGACGTGACCAGGATCGGTGTTCGCCGTGGCATACCAGGTGAACCGATCGCCGCCAGTGCTGAGAATGCCGAAGCGTTTTCCTCGTCCCCAGGTTTCGCTGTTCGAGCCTTTCGAGACAGCGCCTGTAAGCCGCGCCAGGCCCCTCCAGATCGTGTAACCGCGGAAGGTTGGCTCGCGGATACCCAATAATTGAGAACGAACGCGCGAACGAATACCGTCGGCGCCGATGAGGAAGTCATGCTCCATCGAAATGCCATTGGAGAAGTGAATTCCTACGCTGGATTTTTGCCGTTCGAAATACCCGAAATCGTGGCCGAGACGAACTCGCTGCGCAGGCAACGCAGAAAGCAATGCATCCAGCAGATCTGAGCGGCATGTGCACAAGGCGGGTACGTCGAAATGACCCAGCCCGATATTCATCAGGATCGCGCCAGTCCGGGAGCGAACGAGGAAATGCTGGTTCGGTCCACTCAATGCCGCGACTCTTTCGAGCAGACCGAGTTCCTTCAGGACGCGCGTTGCGTTGGGCCAGAGCATCATACCCGCGCCCACCTCGCGAAGCTCGTCTGCCCGTTCGTAGACCGTTGCGTGGATGCCTGCGCGGTGAAGCGCGACGGCCGCGGCTACGCCGCCGATTCCACCGCCGATGATGCCGATATTCAGCCTGTGCAGGTTCATTGATTCAGGTCTGCTTTCGCGAGCTTTCTGGCGCCTCTGTCAAAGTCCAGAAGCACCTCCGCTTCCGCCGTGCCTCGCCATTTCGTGAAGGAATCGAGGATGATGCGAAGAATCACGCTTCGGTTTTCGATCATTACCTTGAACCAGGCGAGCGAACCCTTTTGTGGGAAATAGATGCCTCGAAAACACAATCGTGCAATCAGGTGGCTGATCTTGTAGGGCACAGGAGCATCGGCGATTTTGCTCATCGCTCTCCGCGTGGCCGCGGGGTCATAGGAATCGGTCCACGCCTTTTGCACTTCTTCGTGCACATCGGCCACGCTCATCTTGAGAGGAGTATGCGCCATCTTGAATGGTGCGAAGTCCAGCCAGTGAGTCGGCCGAGTCAAACGTCTCTCCGTAGCCAGCCGTCGGTATAGCGGCGTGGAAGGAAACGGAGTAATCTGACCGAACACCGGCAACCCCGGAGGCCACTTCGCAATCTCCGCGAGTGTGCGCCCGGCTACGCCCGTCGAATCGTTATCCAGGCCGAAGATGAAGGACGTAATCGCATAGACGTTGCGGCGCGCTAATCGATCCAGCACGGCCGCATACTCGGATGGCTTATTGAAGCTCTTGTTCACGTCTTTCAGGTTGGACGGGTCCAGAGACTCCATGCCGATAAAGATCCACTTGCCCCCGGATTCAGCGATCAGATCTACCAGTTCCTCATCCCGCAGCAGGTTGGCGCTGATCTGTCCCACCCAGGCCAGTTGAGCGCCTGCGGCGACGATCTCCCGCAGAAGCGACTTCGTGCGCTTCACATTGATGGCGAAATTGTCGTCCACGAAGAAAACCGCAACCTTGCCTCGCTCGCGGCGGGAGCGAGCTTTGAGGCGAAGCATTTCATCCACTACGCTCGCGTTCGAACGAAATCGAATGGAATCCCCGAAGAAGCCGGTGACTGTGCAGAATTCGCAACCGTAAGGGCACCCACCACCGGACTCGATCGGGATGAGATGGAATCCCTCGAACTCGATTCCGAAGCTCTTGAAGACAGGCCGAAGGAACGCCGGGATCTGATTGAACTGTTCGAGATCGAGCGACTCCCAGGCGATCTTCGGATATTCCCCGAGGTCCGGTTTATGCTCCTGGCCGAATGCGTCCACCTGGGCGTACACATCCTTGAGGCAGCCGTTGACCGCGTCCTCGATAATCCGGGGCCACGTCTCGTCCGCCTCGCCCTGCGCCACCGCATCCGCATGGCGAACCCCGCCGTTGCGCCCCAAAGCCTCATCGGGTAATTCGGTCACATGCGGTCCGCCCATCACAACCGGGACACCGGCAGCACGGAGTGCATCCGCTACGCGGTATGCGCGCGCGACCATCCGCGTCATGGCGCCAATACCGACCAGATCGATGGCCTGATCCTTCACGAACTGGACAAGCTCCGCATCATTCATGGGTCTCGCATTGCCATCCAGCAGGATGACTTCGTGCGGCGATGGCGTTCGCGCCTGCAGCAAGAACATCCACAGATGTGGCATGAAGTTGCCGGTGATTCCATTGTCCGGATTGTGAAGAAGAATTTTCATAGAGGATGGGGGATGGTGATCCGAATCCAGTCACGGGTGAACCAGCAACCAGGGGTCAGGGTTTTACGGACGTGTGTTTGCGTGAAAATTTTCGCTCCAGATCCGGCCAGAACTCCTTGAGAATGTTCGATGCCATATCGACGCCGAGCTGACTGCCAAGTTTGGATACACCATCGGCCACGTCGCGATTCTCGGGATAGTACGCCATCGAAATTGCGACGGCAGTCGAGTTGCCCGCGATCTCCGAGAAATTGAACTGTCCGCAGCCCGAGTCGTTGTGGGTCCAGAAAATCTGCCCGGCAGCATATCCGAGCCTTGACCAGCGACTCCCGGTGCCGCGCCGGAAATAGCGCGGGTCTTGATGCAGGATCGTCGGAAAGATGGCTTCAGTCATGTAATCGCCAATCACATAGTCGGCGTAAGAGGTGGCGAAGTAGTGCGCATACCCGCGAACTCCCTGACCGAAGAATCGATTCGCTTCTGTCAGTCCAGCCTCAGCGCCGAATAACACGCCCAAAGCGACAGTCCCGCGGTCGAAGGAATCCAGAGTCGCAATGTGGAATTTCTCGGATGGCGTGATCGGCTTATACGGCACGAGCGTGGGCGATGTTCGAAAGTTCGGAATGATCCAGAAGATACGTTTGGACTCCGGCTCAGGGGGTGAGGTCGTCGCGGGCGCAGCCTGCTGACAGAACACCGGGATCGGGAGCAGGCTCACCAGCAGAACGAGTCGGTAATAGCTCTTCCGGCAGCAAGTCCGGAGACGGAGGTGCCCGCTCCGCGACCGGCCGTTCTGGTCAGGAATCGCAGTCTTCGATGTCACGTTCGTCGGGATACAAGGATTCACCTTTTTAGGGAGACGCCTGCGATGGACTTTTGTTCATGACGATTCGTTCATTTGGGCCAGGTTCGAGCCCCATACGGCTCAGCGCTTTCATTTATATCGGAGGAAAATGACCCCTGAAGAACCGCTGGATGACGATATGTTCATTAACTCGAACTTTCCAGCAAAGGGGTCGATACAGAGAGCAGGAGTCAAGACCAATATGATCAATCCAGTTTCTTCCGCATCGGCAGTATCACAGGCCGTTGCCCCACAGAATACAGCGCAAGCCAAGCCTCAACCGGCTTCGTCTTCCGAACCTACGGACTCGGTTCAGCTAAGTCCGAAGGCCCAGGCGTCTGGCGACGTCGATCACGACGGCGACAGTCACTAACTAACCGCAACGCCACCTCACCGAGTGGGGTGGCGAACCCGTGAACCGAACAGCCACCGATGCCGATTCCAGAAAGAAACCTTGCATGAATGCATTAACATCAAGTCATGCGGCTGCTGCTGGTGGAAGATGAAGTCGAAATTCAAGGCTTCCTCCAGCGTTCGCTGACCGAAGCCGGATACCAGGTAGAAGCAGCGGGGGATGCCAGAACCGCCGAGCGCATGACCATCGAGAGGATGCATGACGTACTGGTCGTCGATCTCGGCCTGCCTGACGAAGACGGCCTCAGTCTGATCCTGCGGCTGCGACAGCTTGGGTTACGCGCACCGGTCCTCATCCTTTCGGCAAGACGTTCGGTGGATGAGCGGGTGCGAGGGCTCGAACAGGGTGGCGACGATTACCTGACCAAACCATTCGCGCTTGCCGAGCTGCTTGCAAGGTTGCGCAATCTGGTGAAGCGAAACAGCTCTTCGGTCACCGAGGCCACTCGCCTGCGAGTGCTCGATCTCGAACTGGATCTGCTCAGACGTGAGGCTTCCAGGAGCGGCGAGATCCTGAATTTGACGCCGCAGGAATTCGTGCTTCTGGAATATTTGTGCCGAAATGCGGGCCGCGTTGTCACACGCTCCATGATCCTCGACGAAGTCTGGGGTATGCGAATCCAGCCCGATACCAATGTCGTCGATGTACACATCTACCGTCTTCGCGGGAAGGTAGACACGGATGGGCGTCGACCGCTGATTCGAACGCTGCGAGGGGTTGGCTATGTTCTCAAAGACCGCTAGACCGATCATGCGGAGCGCTGCTTGGCGCATCTCGTTGTGGGCGACGCTCGCCTTCGCCTGCGGCACCATGGTCGTCTTCATATTCCTTCATCAGTTCGTCGCCGGGGACATCCAGCGGAGGACAGATGCGTGGCTGGACGGAGAGGCCGGGGTCCTCAGCGATGTAGCTGTGCGAACTCCAAAAGGGTGGCTCCACGGACGAGTTGTCGGAGAAGTTGCCGAACTCGCGAGCAGAGAAGTACCGCACAAGCGGGGAGTCCAACGCGGGACTGAACGATTCCGTGTTCTTCCTGCAAACCGCCGCTGATGGCACGGTCGCTTTGTGGGTAGGAGCCGGGGATGTCAACGCCCACGTGAGCTGCTGTCAGGAACGGTAAGATCGTCCCGGATACGCCGACGAGTATCCATATAACCGGTTTTGATGCACCCTTTCGAGTGGTCTGCGTCAGGATGAACAACGGAGGCCAAATTTACCTTGGCCTGTCTGAACGAGATCAGCTGCGAGTGCTGGCGAAGTTGCGCCTTCGCTTCGTTCTTCTATGGTTGCTGATCGTCTTCATAGGTTCCGCAATCGTTTTTTACAGCACTCGCCGGGTGCTGGGTCATATTCAGGAGATCACGGAAGCTGCTTCGAGGATAGGTGAGGCTGACCTGAGCAGCAGGGTTCCTACGATGCGCAAAAATGATGAAGTCTCACAATTGGCGATCACGCTGAACCGGATGCTGGATCGCATCGAAAGATCGGTTCATCAGTTGCACACCATCACCGGATCGCTTGCGCACGACCTTCGGAGCCCGCTGACCGCCGTACGCGCCAAGCTGGAGATGTCCCTGACCGGCGGCGCGCGCGACGAGGAGTCGGAATCGATTGTATCGGCCATTGAGGACATGGATCGTCTCACAGAGTTTCTCGACAAGTCGCTGGACGTTGCCGAAGCCAAGGCAAATGCGCTCAGGCTGAATCGCGTTGCGGTCGACCTGGACGATCTTCTGAGAGTAATGGTTGAACTGTACGAACCGTCTATGTCTGAAAAGGGGCTCCGTGTGAAGCTATGCAGCGCGGAGTGGCTGGAGGTCTCCGCGGACGCCGCTCTCCTCCATCGAATGATCGCCAACCTTTTCGACAATGAATTGAAGCATCTGCCGGCCTCATGCACCGTCACAGTTTCTCTCAGCGCCCCGGAAGATTCCGCATTGCTCGTCGTGGAGGATGACGGGCCGGGCTTTGAATCGGAGGTCCTCTCGCAAGTCTTTGAGCGTCGTGTCAAGGGACGAAACTCGACAGGCCACGGCCTGGGTCTGGCGTTCGTCGAAGCTGTCGTGCGCGTTCATGGCGGGACTATTGAGGCTTTCAACAGGCCCGAAGGAGGCGCGCGCCTGACGATCACGCTGCCGCTCGCTGTCAACTCGACGAGTGCGCGTTTGCCTTCCCTGGCTCATGTTTCCGGCTGATTCGGCAGCGGAAGTAACTCCGGACTAAGGAACTGTCAATAAATTAGTGGATCAACATCTGGGTAACAGCCTATAGTTCCAGTCGCCGTGAAACTTTTCTCTCCGGAGCTGGAGTTCCGTCATCTGCTGGTCGGAGATCCTGAGCCCCTTCTCATAGATATTGGTGTCGATCTTGCTTTTTACAGTCAGGCCGGTCGTTGTTGTGGTTGCGGCGATGAGGTCGATGATGACCTGATGGCTGACGAGTGGCTTGCCACGCCAGTTCTGGCTGATGAAAGAGAAGAGACGGTGTTCTATTTTGTTCCACTTGCTGGTGCCCGGCGGGAAGTGACTGACCGAGATTTCCAGTCCGATTTCATCGGCGAGTTGTTGCAGTTCCCATTTCCATAGCCGCACTCGGGCGCCATTGCTGCCGCCCGAGTCAGCCGTGATCAACAGACGGGTCGCTTTCGGATAACTGCGGCTGCCCATCCAGCGCCACCACCGGCGTATGCTCTCTACGGCAAACTCCGCTGTGTCGTGATCCACACCCACACTGACCCACCCCGTGTTCCGGCCCAGGTCATAGACCCCATAGGGAGCCACCTTACCGTTCTCCGGCCGACGGATTTCGAAGTCATGAACCCGGACCTGCTCGGGCTGGCCCTGCGGCTGCCATTCGCGTCCCGGATTCCTGAAATCGCCCACCAGTTCCTTCTTTTTTGTATCTACGGAGATCACCGGCTCGCCTTGTTTCAAATAACGCTGTGCCTTGCGGTTGATGTATTCAAACTGCCGATTCCGGTCCGCATGCTGACTCCCTTCCAGCTTTTTCTGGTTGGCCTGCAAACTGTAATCCATCTCGTGTAGCAACTCGGCCACGGTTTGATGACTGACTGCGTGACCCTCGCGCCGGAGTTCCTCGGCCAGCACCCGTACGCTCTTGCATGTCCATCGAAGCGGCGATTCCGGATCTCCGCGAGTCGCAGGATCCACCAGTCGGTCCAGGTCCGCACGCAGGCCGGGATCCTTGTCGACGGTTCGTTTTCGTCCTGCACCTTTCCGCCGAATCCGCGACTGCGAAAGGACAGGCTCACCCGATACCTTCTGCTGACTCAGTTCCTTCATTCCTTCGGTAATCGCACGACGCGAAACGCCTGTCGCCCGCGCAACCAGCGAAACGCCTCCATATCCAATAGACGCGCTCTCCGCCGAAGCCACCAGACGCCGCATCCGCTCGTCCAGGAAGGAAGACAAAGAACGAAATCGCAGCCCAACGCTCTCGTAACTCACTATCCACAAGTATAAAACAAAACCATCTTAACTTGTTCTACTTATTTCCTGACAATCACTAACTGCCGGATGACGAGTTGTTCATTTAGCGAAAAATCCACGCGTAACAAAGCTCCGATCTGCTAACCTGAACCTCTTTATGTCTCGTGGTATTCAGTCCCGACCGCAGAGAGTCGGTTTTTGCCACATACTAGTGGCCATCCCTTTCCTGGCATCGCCGATCCTGGCCCTGGCGCAAACCGACGAGATTCAGGTGTATGACGCCGCGATCGCCGAGCAGGGCAAATTCAATCTGATGATCCACATGAACTTCACGCCGATCGGCTGGAAGATCCCGCGATATCCCGGTGCGATCATTGCCAATGATTCGTTTCAGACCACCGCCGAATGGGCCTATGGCGTCACGCCCTGGTTTGAACAGGGTCTTTATATGCCGGCCTCGACACCGCATTCAACCAACTACGGAGCAACCTTTGACGGCTTCAAGATCCGTGAGCTGTTCGTGCGGCCGCATGCTGAGGAACACAAGTTCTTTTATGGCGTGAATTTCGAGTTCAGCGTCAACCATCACTACTGGGAGTCGCGCAGCTATACATCCGAAGTGCGGCCCATCGTGGGCCTGCATCTCAAACCCTGGGATTTCATTTTCAATCCGATCGTCGACACCGACTATTCGGGTGGAGCCCGGAACCTGCAATTTAATCCTTCGACACGAGTGGCGTACAACATCAACGAACAATGGGCTGTCGCCGCAGAGGAATATTCCGGGTTTGGCCCGCTCCACAATTTCGTTCCGGTGAGCCAGCAATTCCATGAGGTCTGGGCCGTCATGGACCACAACAACAAGATTGTGAACATCGAAGCAGGGGTTGGCGTGGGCTACACCGGCGGAGCCGACCGGCTGACGTTCAAGCTGATGCTGTCGCGCGATCTCAACTGATCCGATGAAAATTTTCAAGTGGGTATTGCTCGCCGCCGTCCTGATTCAATTCATCCCTTTCGGACACACGCACACGAATCCGCCGGCGACCGGCGAGCCGACGTGGAACTCACCGCAAACGAGGGATCTGATCCGTCGGGCGTGCTTCGATTGCCACAGCAATGAAAGCGTTTGGCCCTGGTATTCCCACGTAGCGCCGGTATCGTGGCTTCTCCAGAGGGACGTGAATGGCGGGCGCAGCCATCTCAATTTCACCGAATGGGACCATTCGCAAAAGCACGCTAAAGACGTCGCCGAGCAGGTGAAAGAGGGTGAAATGCCGCCGTGGTTCTACCTGCCGATGCACCCCGCCGCCAGACTTACGGAAGTGGAAAAGGAGGCGCTGGAAGACGGCGCCGGGAAGTCTTTGGGTCCGCAGAGTGGGCCTGAAAAGCGTTAACGCGGCAACCCCTGGCGGCGGGAGGGCGTCTGAAACAGCAGCCTCATTTCTAATGTCAAGGTTTTTCATTCTTTCCGTCTTATTCCCCGCCATCCTGTTTGTCATCGCGGGTCCTGCGCCCTCAGCGAGCGCTGTTCCGGACAAGGGCCTTTACGCCGGTTGGCTGCAGATGTACGACTTGAAGTTCGACGAGGCGCACCGGAGCTTTGCGGTGTGGAAACAGAGCTATCCCGATGACGCACTGGGGCCTGCCTCCAACGCCGCGGCATATTTGTTTTCCGAGCTGGCTCGGTTGGGCGCTCTCGAATCCGAATTATTCGTGGACGATTCCCGCTTCAAAGGGCGCGCAAAGTTGCGTCCGGACCCCGCGAAAAAGGCGCTGTTCGTTCAGGAAATCGCCCAAGCAGACCGGCTGGCGGACGCAGCACTGCAAAGATCCGGCGTCGATTCCAATGCGTTATTCGTCAAGTCTATGACCCTCGGGTTGCGCGCCGATAATGCGGGTCTGATCGAAAAGCAGTCCTTCTCCGCCTTGAGCTACACGAAGGAGAGCCGCGTCTATGCCGAGAAACTGATACTGGCGAAGCCGGACGCTGCCGACGCGTACCTTGGCCCGGGCCTGGAGAACTATCTGTTGAGCCTGAAGCCGGCGCCCCTGCGTGTTCTTCTGCGAGTGACGGGCTCGAACGTCGATCGGGAGAGGGGCGTGCAAGAGATTCGCGAGACGGCGCTTCACGGTCATTACCTGGAGCCATTTGCAAAGCTGCTGCTGGCGGTGGCGGCGTTGCGCGATAACAATCCCGTCCGTGCACGCGAACTCCTCGGGGAATTACACCGGCGCTTCCCCGACAACGAACTGTACACGCGGGAGATGGACCGTATCGACAAAGGAGCGCACTGATAGCGCCCGCTGCGAGAGTAGGGTTTCTACTGAACGCTTTGACAGGTCCGACCGTCATTCAGCCATGGGGAAGATACCATGAGGTGCCACATCGCCGCCAGCCTGAACCTCTGGATGAAGGCATTCGCCGCGGTCGGCACCGCGGCGCTTATCGGGCCAGTCACCGTGGGTGCTGTTGCTGCGCTCGGAATCCATGCGCAACAGCCCCAGGCGAACGAGCCACTCTCTTTTGAGGTGATCTCGATCAAAGCGAGTAAGCTCAGCAGAGGCGCTTCGTCCGGAGGCGACTTGCCGGGCGGCGAGAGGTATAGCGCGATGAACATTTCGTTGGGTGGCCTCATTATTACTGCCTATGGTGTCTCGCCGCTTCAGATTTCCCCAAAAACCGCACTCCTCGCCGAGAGATATGACATCGAAGCAAAGGCTGAGCACCCGGTTACCAGCGAGCAGATGACCCGGATGCTTCGGGCATTGTTGCTGGACCGATTCAAACTGCGCCTGAGCCGGGAATTGAAAGAGCTTCCAATTTATGCGCTTGTCGTTGGCAACGGTGGATCAAAGGTTCAGCAGAGCCATGATGGAGTCGGGGGAGTTGTCTCCGGCAGAGGAAGCGGCAGAGGACACGTCGTCGCTCAGAACATTTCTATGACAGCGTTTGCTGCCTCTTTATCTCCGAGCGTCGGCCGAATCGTCGTGGATGAAACAGGACTACCCGACACCTATGATGTGGACCTGACATTCTCGCCTCCGGAACCGATTGGGCCCAGCGGCGACGCGGGGGGCCGAGATAAAGCGTCGGCTTCTGAGGGATCTTCCATCTTCAAAGCCCTGCAAGAGCAGCTTGGACTCAAGTTAGAGCCCAAAAAAGCGCCGGTCGAGCTTCTCGTCGTTGATCACGTTGAACGACCGTCCCCTAATTAATTAGCCGGAGCAGCGCCGCCTTGATTTGGCCACTCGCCCGTCGAGACGATCCTCCTTTTTAGGCCGAAGCGCTATTCGCGCTCCGGGGTTTCTGCGTGCTGAGGCGGGGCAACGGACTGCCGCCCCTCCCCGTACCCTCCTCCCTCCTCCGCTGGTGGCGTTCTTCCTCCGCCCTGCTCCGGACAGGTTTCCCTTGACGAAGGCGACCAATTCCCGCACATCGAAATGCCAGCGTCGCTACGCTCCGAAAACTGTTTGCCTTCGGCCCGGACTGGTGTTCACGTTCCCTTCGGAATTGGTGTTCGCCTTCGCCGGAATCCTCACCCACGACGACAGACCCAATGTCCGCCGAACCCGGAGAGAGACACGCCCCGGTTTCCGGGGATCTCGATTCGAAGCGGCAAATCCTGCGACTCAACCACCGAGGATGAGAACTTCGTCTTGCGCAGGAGGAGTGCCGCACGGGCGAGGGGCGCGAATGGTTTCATATTGATAGCTCTCATAGCAGGCGCCACCAGGCACGACGGGTAGTGAGCTCGCGCCAGTTGAGGCCGATCTCGACGACGAGCAGGGAAGCGATCGTGAAGACGATGAGGCCGACGGCGGCGAGTGTATCGCCAAGATGGCTCCAGTAGAGAGGCCAGGGATTGAGCACGCGGCTGGCGACGAAGGTAAACGTGACTGCATACGAGCGAACCATCCATCGGCGATGCCGGGCGATTTGGCGGTTACGCGCAGTGATGAAGGCAGCGGTGGTGCAGACGATCCAGGCCCCGGCCTGCACGCAGGTTCCTGGCATGCCGGGGCGGCCGGCTGAGAGGGCGATCCCGGTCAAGCCACCGATAAAGACGGAGATGACGTAGCTGCGGCCGAGGGCGCGATGGAGTTTCAGGTGACGCTCGCGAAGGCGCGACGAGAACTGCATAGGGCCGGCCAGGAGCGCGGTGACGCCGCAGAGGGTATGGGGGATGAGGAGATGGCGGTCGGCGATAACCTGCAGACGGTAGGCGTGATACATAGGGTAATCGGCGACGAGAAGAGCTTCTGAAGTGATGAAGACAAAGAGCGCAGTCAGACCCAGGGAGATCCAGAGAACGGTGTTGAATCTGGAACGGTCGGAACTGGGCGTGAGGAGGGTAGAAGATGCCATGATTCGCGTCTTCGATAGATAGACGTACTGAAGGGGCGATGAGAGTACCCCGCAAGACTGGTACGGGCCGTTCTGGTCGGGAGTCGCAGTCTTCTGTGTCACGTTCGACGGGATGCGAGGATTCACCTGTGTAAGGAGACGCCTGCGATCGACTTTTGTTAATGACGATTCGTTCATTTGGGCCACGCTCGAACCCGATGCGACTCATCATTACCTTATATTCGCCTCGTCGGAAGAATCTGTGGGCCACCGATACGCTCCAATTGGCGCGCCGTGTTGTACGAAGGGCGAACGCACAGCGAAGCGCCTTCGTTGGAGCGAAGCCGTATCAGTTCTCGGACGGCTGCTCCACATGCTCGATGACGAGGTAATCGACAGGAGCTTTGGCCGACACGAGCTGAAGGCCAAGTTGCTTTTGAATATCCGAGAAAATAGACGACGACGACCAGTCTGCTATTTTCGTCTTGTTGAGATCTGGCTCTTCCAGGACGTCCAGCTTCAGAGTGAAGTTGTAAATGCCGGTGAGTCCGGTTTCATCGACCACCGGCCTCCCCATTCGACCGCTCAGGACCGCGCAGAAGCGCCACAATTCGCTGTTCTTTATGACCAAGCCGCCGGGAACCAGGTTTCCAGACGCTCGCCCATCCGTCGTCGACTCTTCGAGTTTTGGACCGCCCTTCGCAATCACCAACTTGTACACGTCGCCTGTCTTCGACTCCTTATGAACAAGCAAGTGGAACCGGTCCTCGAACAGCGTTTGCGACATCAGAAGAAGCTCCGACTTAGGCGAAGCATGATCCGTTTTGGCGGTGATGTCGTAATTCGTGCCAAGAACCTTTTGACTGGCTGAGTCCCGCGGAGTCACGATCCGGGTGTACGGGACCTGGTAAGCATCGGCGATTGTGGTGAGAAGATTCGCCCGGACCAGCTCAACCGTTTGCGGCCCCCAACGCTGAGCGGCGCTACCTTCTTGCGATGTGCTCACTCTGACGGAAGCCACCTCGAATGATGGACGGGTTGGAGTAACGGATTGGGCGCTCAGTATGCCGACCACGAGCGGACCCGCGACAATGGCCATGCAGACGGTCGCCAACATGATCTTTCCGGGCAAGCTGAGCTTTCTTAAAATGCGCTTTGACATGATCCGCTCAATTCGCCTCCTCAGATTTGAGCCAGCCACTCCGGCCATACACGCCACCGGCGATTCCAAATACAATTCACAGACTTTGAGAATTCCTTGGGCGTATGTGCGCGCTTCGACCCCCAACAGCAGCACTTCTTCGTCGCAGGCCATCTCCCTGCTCCTGGAAGATTCGCTTGCCGATCCACCACACCAGGGGGTGGAACCAGAACACGGCCTCCACGAACATCTGCATAAGCCCGATGAGATTGTCGCGATAGCGGACGTGACAAAGCTCATGTGCAATGACGCTCTCCCATTGCTCGGGCGTCAGATGCTCAAAGAGGCCTTCGGGTACCAACAGAACGGGTGGAAAAATGCCGAAGACGCCTGGCTCCAGAAAGGAGGGAGACGAAATGACTGTTGTCGGAAAATTCACCTCGATCGGTGTACCGGCGCGAACAGTAGCACGGATGCGCCGCCAGCGAATCAACCACGAACCAGCGACCCCGACGAACCCGATTGCCCATAACGTCCCGAGGGTGAGAGGAAGACTTTCTATGCTCGGCGGCGTCATTGGGTGGGATGGCGCTACATCCACCGGGACTGTGAACGGCTGGCTGATCTGATCCCTCACAACGACGACGTTGCTCGGCGCTGATTTCGTGACACTTTGCCAGTGAACCTGACTGCCCAACCCGACGAGCGCGGAGAAGGGGATAAGAAACTTCAAGGATGCCGCGACCCAAACCCAGTGCCGCACGCGTGCTGGGTTCTTTCGCAATGCCAGCGTCAGCAAACCGGCCACGCCAGCGAATAGCGTTGATTGCCACAGGTGATTGGCAATCGGCGACAGGGATTCGGGGATCATTTCGTTTCGTCCTTTCCCTCGTGCAGGATCTTTTCCGCTTCCCGGATGTCTTCTCTCGTGAAGGAGCCGGACTCGATCAGGTGGGTGATGATGGGCCGGGTTCTGCCGCCAAACAAACCCAGGAAATCGTCGATTAGCTTGCGCTCCGCCGCTTCCCTGGAGACCGCGGCCTCAAAGATGAACGCGTTGCTGATCTTTTTGACCCGCCGGACCGCCTTCTTGGCTTCCAGGCGGTAGACCATCGTTTGCACAGTGCTGTACGTCAGAGGGTTCCGTGCCGGAAACGTCTCCTGGATCTCCCGCACGGAGCGTGGCCCTTTTGTCCAGAGGGCCTCCATGATGATCAGCTCCAGCTTGCTCAGCCTCGGGAGCGCCACGACGATTCCTTACTCATGTAAGATTATCTATGACAGTTGTGGGCGGATTGCAAGAGTTTTTTGAGGACCGCCGCGAGTTGCTGCATTTGCCGGGGGTTGAGCACGACTTCGAACGATGCTTCTGAATGGTCTTTGGCGAGAATTCCGAGGCGGATGATGCTTTCAGAAAAGGGCGGAAACAGGCGACTAACTTTGCGCCGGGCGGCAGGTCTTTTCCAGCCCCATCCACGAGCGCGGCCAGCCGTTCAGATCGCGGCAGTAGTGTTCAACGTCGTGGTGCGGCCGAGTGGCGGCGCGGATTACCCTGGTAGTTCTCGCCGTCGGCTTCATGCTTCAGCTCATCACGATTCTAAATCGAACCGCTCTCCCGGATTCGTCTATCAGCACGCCCGCTTGTTCCGGGGGCTGCATTTGGAGTACGCTGAAACTCGAATCTCTCAAAGGAAGACCGTCATGTCCGCTCTAACGCTTTCGCTGCGACGCACGTTTGTTAGCGCCGCATTCGCACTCACCTGCGCTTCCCTTACTCTGGCGCACATCAGGATCGCGCCCACGCAATCGGCGCCCGGAGCCCGCGAGAAGTACACGATGCGCGTGCCCAATGAAAAGAAGGTCAATTCAACGAAGGTGGTCGGAGAATTTCCCGAGGGACTCGACATCTATGACTTCGAATTCAAGCCAGGCTGGAATATCGAATTCAAGAAGAACGACAAGGGCAAGATTGTAGGAGCCACGTGGACCGGCACACTACATCCCTACGAATTCATCGAGTTCGGTATGCTGGGCATCAATCCCAAAGAAGAAAAGGATCTAATCTGGCGCTTTGTCCAGTATTACGACGACGGTACCACCGAAGAGTTCACCGGTCCGGTTGGGTCACGGTTGCCGTCGCCCGTAACCACGCTCAAGAAACCTGAATCGGCGGTCAGCGCTTCGAAGTAGTTTCTTCTGCAGTTGAGGTAGGGAGCTTGAACTTTGTCGCTATCATTCCATTTTGGAAAGATATTGACAGAATTGCATGTCTGTTCGACGGGACATTTTGGACCTTGTTTGGACCTTATGGCCCCCGCCGCATGGGGCCGCGGGGGACCGGCCCCTCATGTACAATCAGTGTTTTAGGTCGTCGGCGGCCTGTGGGAAACGTCCTCGATCAGATTCAGGTTATCTAGTTCGGCCAAGACGGTATCGGGACCGAGAATAAACGGCTTGATCTTTGGTACCGGAGGTTGGTGTTAGATCTTTGCGGATGTGGCGGAACTGGCAGGCGCGGATGATTCAGGTTCATGTGCCAGAAATGGCGTGGAGGTTCAAGTCCTCTCATCCGCACCAACAAATCAACGGCTCGCGCTCTTTGGCCGGAGCCATCCGGTCCAGACGACACAAAGTGGTTCTTCGTCTAATCCAGTCTCTTGCGCCTCGAATGGGCCGACGGGATGATCGAGATGCAAATCGATTGGCCATCGACCGGACACTTCGTGTTCGGGACGCACTCGCGGGTCGGTGAGTCCTGAAGGTTCTGCGACAACGCCTAAACACCATATCTATGGATCGCGGCTCTTTACTGCCGGCTCGCGTGTACCATATGTGGTACACTTAATATGTGGCAGCAAAGCGGAAAACGGCGCCGGCAGCCGAACCCGTATTGACTCCAACGGAGGGGAGGCAGGGTAAGCGAGTCCCGGCAATCTTCTTCCGCACCGAAGCGGGCGGAGAACCGCTCCGGGAATGGCTGAAAAGCCTGCCCTCGCCCGAGGATCGCAAACTCATCGGTGAGGATATCAAGACAGTCGAGTTTGGATGGCCGGTCGGGATGCCGGTATGCCGATCCCTGGGCGGCGGCATTTGCGAAATACGGACGCATCTCAAGCAGGACAGCATCGCGCGGGTACTGTTCTACATTGATGCGAACGGGCGGATGGTTCTGTTGCATGGCTTCGTCAAGAAAACGCAAAAGACGCCGCTGAATGATTTGGAGTTGGCGCGCAGGAACAAGAGTAAACACGAAAGAGGACTCAGCCAATGAAGGAAGCGAAGCGCGACAAAGCATTCGATCACAGCGGTTCGACGTTCGACAGCTTTCTCGAAGAAGAAGGCATTCGGGGGGAAGTTGAGGCAATCGCCGTAAAACGCGTATTGGCCTGGCAGTTGGAGCGGGCGATGCACAAGCAGCACAAGACGAAACTGGCGATGGCAAGGGAGATTCATACCAGCCGCTCGCAGCTTGATCGGCTGCTCGACCCGACGAACGTTTCTGTTTCCCTGGACACGATCACCCGTGCAGCAAGGGCATTAGGCAAGAGAGTGACTATTCGGATCTCGGATGTCAAAGTCAGATGAACGTAAGCAGAATGATGGTTGACTCGGGACCGTGCATGAGCAGTTGGTCGCGAAACAGCCCACCCAATTGCCCACCCACGAGCGTATTTTTGGTGCTTAATTTGAAATTTAATACGAAAATATTTACTGTGTAATCAAGGAGTTAGGGGAAGCAGCCTAATTCGGGACCAGGAGGCCGGAGGTTCGAATCCTCTCGCCCCGACCATTTCTTTCAATAATTTACCCGCGGCGGCGCAAAAACAGCCCACCCACATCGCGTTGCCTGGTGGATTGAAGGTGCGTATACTGCGCTCATGGCAGAGAACGCGACCACGCCTTCCGGTTCCGGCCAACCGCTTCAGACCAGCACCGAGCCTCTTGGCCAACCTCTCGACTTGGATGTCAGAGGTCTCGGGCGACGCCTGCCGCGCACGAATGCGCCGGAAGGATGGCTGAGAAAGATCGAACGCCGCGAGGGCAAGGTATGGGTCGGCTTTTCCATCTCTGGGCCACAGACGCGAACAGCTGACGTGTGCGCACAAAGAAGGAAAAGACGCTCGGACCGCTTCGATGCCAAAACACAAGGCACAGCAAAAGCTGGCTGAGTACATCGAAGAATATACTGGCAGGGTCACAAGACAAGGCAGTTCGATCAACACATTCACGGATCTGTGGAAGGCGTTCTCTGCGGTAAAGTCCGGGCGGTGGTCACAGAAGACGAGGGAGGATCGGCGATACCTTTTCGGAAAACACGTCCTTCCGATCATAGGGAACCCAATCCCCGCGTGACCTCTCGCTGACGTCGCTGCAGTTGCTACTCAACAAAATGGCGGAGCATGGTTATGGTAAATCCGCGGTTGGGCAGATTCGCACGTATATCAAAGCTTGTTTCGAATACGCGACGGATGAAGGTCTAATCGAGAAGAATCCGGCGCGAAAGCTTGTCATGCCGAGCATCCAGAAGAAATCGTGCGAATTTTTTTGAGCGGTGATGAGCTTCGTTCTCTGCTTTCTCAGGCATTCCGGGAACCGATTGCGCAGCACATTGCGGTACACAACAAAAAGCCCCCGGCCTGCGCCGGGGGCTCATGCTCAAACAGCAGGGTTCAGCTTACCGGCTGACCTGGAGGCTGGTTCCACCACCAGGGGCGCCGGTGCCGCTGTCACCGCTGGAGACAACCTTGACCCAGAGTGCATCCTTGTCCTTGTAGTACGAGGTGTCGCTGGCCTTGCGCAGCGCATCCAGGCTGTCCTGCGGCGCACCCGAGGCTGCGGTGGTGAATCCCGGCAGCTGGAAGATTACCCAGGAGCCTTTGTCCAGTTCCGTCAGGGAGAGGGACACGGTCGGCCTTTCGGTGGTCACCTTGATCTCGGTGCCAGCTCGTACGGTGCCGTTCGTTACGGTGTAGTCCTTGCCATTGCGGCTGAGAACGACGGGCGGCTGCGCAGGTGCGCCTCCGGGTCCTCCTCTGCCGCCAGCGCCGCCGCGACCACCAGGTCCGCCACGACCGCCGCCAGCGACCGCACCGCCAGGACCGCCAGGTCCGATGGCAGCTACAGCACCGCCCGGACCGCCCGCTGCGGCAGGACCTCCAGGGCCACCCCTGCCAGCGCCAGGACCACCGGGACCACCACGACCTCCAGCAGGGCCAAATCCGCCACCTGCGCCACGACCGCCGCCGCCGGGGCCGCCAACATTCAGGCGCCCGACGTCGCCCTTGCATACAGCCGCGTTCCAGGTGGGCTTGATCTCACAAGCGTCTGTGTCGACTGCGATGCTGTCGTGGACGCCGTCATTGATGACAACGTAGGATTCGGGACCACCACCGAACGAGCCATCATGGTCGCGGATCGCCGCAGTCGTATAGGCCGTGCTGCCTCCGTTATCGTTGGCCCACTTACGCTCCATCGGCGGGAAATACGCCGGCTTGGAGTTGACGAATTTCACGTGATCGACGGCGTTGTTGGAGCTGACCCCGAAGCTGGCATAAAACAGGACAGAAATCGCTCCCGACTTCCGAGTGGCGTTGTCCTGGTAATTCAGGAAGGTGGTATTCACCACGTCATGGCGGTAATCGTAGTACTCGTAGCCGTGGATCGGGTAATCCGGCAGATCGACCTTCGGGAAGGTGCGGCCGTAAGCCTTTTCCGCGTCCGTTCTGGGGTTGCCGACGTTCTCGGTTTCGCCCACGAACAGCGAATCAACCACCTTTGACGTAAAGGCGTAACGGCCGAATGCGCCGGAGGCGTGCGTAAAACCCATAGCGTTGTCGGCCAGTTTCACGTTGCGGAACTCGTGCAGCTCACCGCGGCCCCAGATGCCGCCATTCCGGTTCTTGTAGGCCGTGAGGTTTTCGAAGACCGATACCACCGCCTTGCTGTTCGGGTCAGCGGGATTTTCAAGGCCGGTATGCGAGCTGCCGGTCACACTGAAAGTGTTATTGGCCGCAATGTTCCGGTCGAACATGAACGCGTCGTAGTTGGAGTGGGCAACGTTGCCCTTGAACTCGCGGAATGGCGTCCGGCGCGGCCAGGTCTTCGCGCTGATCTCCGTGTCTGCGAACTTACCGTTCGGATGCTCCGGCAGGGACATCCAGAACCCGTTCGAGTCGGAACCCGCCGCCACATTGTCGCGGTACGTGTTGTCCGGATTGGTGATCCAGAAAGTGGCCGCCGTGTTGTCCGAGGGAAGCAGGATGTCCTTGGCACTCTGGCCATTCCCTTCCGCCGGTCGGCTCTCTCCGGCTGCAGCGAGTCTTGTCGCGACGCACGGCGCGTCCGGATGACACTTGGTCAGGATCCCCAGGTTGTGCACGAACCGGTTGTCGTGCTCCACGCCGTCCTCCAGGAAGAAGCAGTGACCGATGTTGTTGTAGGTCACGTTGTTTTCAACGTCCAGGTAATTCGTGCCATGCACGGTCACGCAGCGGCTGTAGGTGTCGTGAATCGCCGAGTTCCTGATGTACTGCCCCTGCGCATCGCCGATCAGATGCCAGTGGATCGGATACCGCGCCAGATGCATGTTCTGACCCATGCGATTGAGCTCGACGCCATCGACAAACATCCTGCTCCCGTTCATCGCCATGATGTGGCCGCCAAAGAGCGTCTTGTCTGCGTCAGGCGAAGCCTGGATGACGATATTGCGCGACAGCATGCCGACTTCGCCGCGTTCATCCACGTCGAAGGTGATCTTGCCGAAGTGCATGTTGTCCAGTTTCTTGTCGAGCGCGAGCGTATTGCCACGGATGGCAGCAATGGTTCGCCGCTCTGCCTGATGGGGATCGAAATCCGTGGACGCGAGGACAATCTCGTCGCCGGCCCGCCAGCCAGCGGCGTTCAGGACTTCAATCGAGTTGCTGCCTGCTTCGGCGGTCCTGGACAGCTTCGTCCAGGAGTTCGTCCGGTTACCGTGCAGGTTCAGGGTTCCGCCCATGAGCATGATGCCGCGGTCACTGCGGTCATTCGTTCCACCGATTCCACTCATATCTTCGTCTTTGACGTTGTCGGTGAGGGTAATTGTCGCCTTACGGGTGTGGGGCCTGGCTTCGGTGCCGATTTCCAGTTCCCCGTGCAACATGATCCACTCGGTGGTCAGTTCGAGATCTTTTTTATCTGCGAAGCTCAGTTTGCCTTCGATCGTCAAACTGCGCAGCGGCATCGGGCTGACATCGAGGACAACATTCATGTCCTTTCCAATGGTGACCACAGCATCTTTGCCGGGCACCTTCTTGTCAGGCCAGGTGGCTGCATCGGACCAGCGCTTTGCACTGGCTGGCGCAGAAGCTGTTTGCTGGGCCTTAACAACGGCGTCTCCGCCGAGAACTAAAAAGGCTGGAACCAGCAACGAAAGGAACAAGTAATGGTGTTTTCGCATCAGTCAAACCTCCGGTATTGAGGAGCCAGTACAAGATAGCAGGTTCCGGAGAGGCTCGCAACGGAGGGGCCCCAAAATCTGTCGCTAACATACGATCTGTCCGGTCGAAATAACAGATGATCTGTCCGCTTTGACAAATTCGGGGCAGAGGACGCTGGGTTGTGGGAATGATCCAGGTGTACTCGGTAGCCGAGATGGAGCGGATGATGAAATTACAGGACGTTTTACTGAAAGCGATGGCAAAGAAGATCACGTAGCTGGAGGCCGCGGAGATCATCGGAGTAACGGATCAAACGATGCGGCGATGGCCGGATCGGCTGGCGGAGAGTAGGTATTCGGGACTGGGACATCGGAGGCTCGCGGCGGAGGCTGGTGGCTAAACAGCCGGTTTGGGCAGCTGGAAAACTGTGCCCGATTTTGTGCCCACCCTGTGCATAGCAGGCTTGCGCACGGTTGCGAGCACTGAAGGCGGTTCGAATCCTCTCGCCCCGACCATCTCAATCGCAATTGTGCCCAGGTTTTGTGGACGGCCTCGGTTTATCGTCCGAGGCCGTTTTGCTTGCGGCATGCCTGTCCCAAGCCATTGCCATCGCCTTGCGAATGGTCTCCTTCCGCGGGTGAACGAAGTCGGAGCCGCCCGCGAGACAGGCCAAGGTAGGGTTCCATTTGTTCGGCCGGTGAGCCGCCATCGTGGTGCCGGTCATCGCGGGTGTCGGCACGTGTTGGCGTCGGCGGATGGCGTCGACCGTCTGATCGAACTGCCACTGCTCAAACGACGCGTTGAAGGGCAATGCTCCGGTCTGATACCATCCGACGCATGAAACTACTGCCAATCCTTGCCCTGTTCCTGACGACTGCCTCCTTCGCCGCCGATCCTGAGGGCTTCGCAATGTACAAGTCCTCTGATATCCAGGCTCGCGCAAAGGCCGCGAAGCTCGACGAAAACAAAGCCGGTGCGGACCGCGTCGCCAGCTGGGGCAACCATTCACTGCTACTGGTCCGTCGCGAGGGGGATGGCGCCGCCGAGACACACGAGACTCAGGTGGACGTGATCACGGTGCTCTCAGGCGAAGGCACTCTGGTGGTGGGCGGACAAATGGTGGACGGCAAGACGACCGCACCCGGCGAGATTCGGGGAAAATCCATCAGCGGCGGTGAGCGCCACCCGATGGCGCCCGGCGACGTTTTTCACGTCCCGGCGAAGATTCCGCATCAAATGCTGGTGCCGAAGAGCCTCACAATCCAGGTGGTGAAAGTGGAAACGAAATAACACGACTCAAAGCGAACTCGGCGGGACGGCTTCATCCCGCCGGACTCGCAGACACTCCACACCGCGAGTTAGTGGCTGACGACCGGTAGCGCAGCCGCAACGGCAGTCGCAGCCGGACTGCACGCGGGGTGGCCCCAACCGTTGGCGCTGAGGCCAGGCATTTGCCCGAATTGCGACATGATGTCGTAGACGATGTTGTCGGGGCGTGTGCTATCGCCGCTCACTCCGCTGGGCACCCAGTCGAGACCCAGGCCGTGCCGTGTCTTCCACGCGATGTTGTGATCGGCGCAGGAAGAATCGCCGCTGACCCCGATCGCGCCGATCAGCACCTTCTTCGAGTTGTAAAGCGCCAGACCGCCGCCGAACACATTCACACCACCGATCTTGCCGCCAACCATAGGATCGTTGGGTTGCCCGTAGTTGGACGAGTTGCCGCCATAAGCGACGTCGGTACTCACCGGATTACTCGCCTGCAAACCATACAGACTGCCGCCGGGCTGCACGGCCGAGTACAGATTCGCAGTGGATAGAGCCAGCGCCGGCAGACTGAATGCATTCGCGGTGTTGGCTTTCTGAGCCGAAATCACGCGACTACCGGGCCACTGATCCCCGCGCGTGTTACCCGTGAAAGCCACCGCGCAGACCACTCCGTCACGGTTCACGACCGTCGCCCACATGTTCAGACCGAAGCCACCGTTCGATTGAGCCTGGGCCAGCGCCAACTGCGCCTTCAGAGCTGGAATAAGAAGGCAGCCCCTGACAAGTGCTCCCGTTTCCATTTCCATTTCCACCTCCGTCATCTGCGCGCAGCGCGGCGCCTGAGAGCATAACGCCGGCAGACGCCAGCAGTAGTGCGGCAATTCTCGTCTTGTTCATTGAGTTTACGAATTCCTTTCGCCCGTCGAGTGGGCCAGGAGCGATTCTAGTGGGCGAGAGCCTTCACTGGCAATAGAGAAGTATCAGCAGGGATCAGGTTTGGTCGAATAACGCACAACTCGCGCCGCTTTGTATAAATCAGCGTCGATGACCAGCGCTGTCGGTGCCCTTTGTGCAACGCGCCGCAAATGCTGCGCTCCCGAATCCGCAGCCCCGTCGAGCGGCTCATGTGCCTGGCCGGGGCTACTATCGCTGCCGGATCTGTCAGGAGCGTTCCTTCGTGTTGGCCGCGTGTACGCAAACCGGCGTCGATCAGGCGTCGAAATAATCCTACTTCTTCTGCGCCGCCTGCTCTTCCCTGCGCGAGCCCACGAGAATGCCGGTCATGCCGTAGTTCCCCTCGTGACAGGCTGAGTCGAAGATCATGTGCCGGTGATCGTCGGTCTTCCCCATTTCGATGAGAACGGTCCATGGCCGCGTCCACGTTTTCGGGTCCTCGAACGTAATTTCGCGCCGCAGATTGTTGGCATCGACGCGCGTCAGGCGTTCCGTCATCTTGTACGTGTCGGGGTTGGATCCACGGAAGCCCTGCTCGAAGTTCGTCGTCTCGATAACCAGCGTGTTGCCTTCCCAGTGGCCGCGCGAATCCCCCAGATAAAACCGCGCGGAAGCAGGCGCGTGCGGACGTCCGTCCATGTAAGATGACGCGGTTGCCGCCGCCGGCGTGATCGTCCTCCATATAAATCCCCATGGATTTCGGAGACTGAACAATCTGCATCACCGTGCCCTGCGCGAAAGCCGTGTTCAACGGCAGGAACGGCATAGGCACACCGAGGCAGCGCGGCGATTGCGCGACGGTCTCCGGGTTATCATTTCCGCCCCGTCCGCCGCCAAAAGCTCCCGCACCTCCTCTGCCCCCGCCCCGGCCTGCCTGTTGCGCGCCGCCGACCAGTGGCGGAATTTTCCCATCCGGCGGATCGATGATCATCGACGTGTGTTTGCCGGTCTTCAGGACGGAATTGAAAACGGCGTTGTAAGCACCACTGACGTCCTGATTCGCGTCGGCCGACCGCGCATTGCGCCCCGGATTTGTTTCCTTCAGCTTATTCGCCGCGGCGACTTCCTCGTCGGTCAGGAATGCCTTGTTCGCATTTGCGGCGGAGCGTTCGAGGGGCACGTCGAACAGCACGAACCACGTTCCCTGCAGATCGGGTTCGCCCCAGGCCGTGCGAGGTGCAGCGCCGCCTTTCATTGCAGTTCCGCCTTTGGAAGCCGATTTCGGAGTCTGAGCCGTCATCGAAACCACGGCGAGTAACGCCAGCGCGAGAGCGCCGCCAGTGCAAACCAGACCACGTGGGGCAGCGCGTTTGAAAACCCGGGAATTCACACGGTGAGAATATCATCGCTGAAGATCACCGTCAAACGCTTACTCGAATCGCGTTGACATTAGCGGCGGCCACAGGTATACATACAAGTTCGACCGAAGGAGGTCGCGGACTTGCAACATTGGGGCAAAAGCAGTGTCATCGTGATATCGGCAGCAGCGGCCGCCGCCAGCATTTTATGGATGGCCGCCAGGAGCGCGACACCCGTCTCGGCAGCCGGTCAGGACACGGCAGGGCGTATTGCGGGCAAACCCGATTTCAGCGGAATCTGGGAAGCCAACAACACCGCGAACTGGGACCTGCTGACTCACAAGGCGCGCCCGATGGTCGCGCAACAGGGTCTGACCCCGGGCTCGGTTGTATCTGCGGCGCCGGTGGTGGCTCTGGGCTCGATCGGCTGGGTTCCGAGCGGTCTCGGCGTCGTCGACGGCGATGAGATTCCCTACAAACCGTGGGCGGCCGCAAGGAAGAAGGAGAATCTCGAACACTGGCTGGACCGCGATCCGGAAATCAAATGCTTCCAGCCCGGCATCCCGCGCGGCATGTACATGCCGTACCCGTTTCAGATTATCCAGAGCGCGACCAAGGTCCAGATGGTGTTCGAATACGCGAACGCTCAGCGCACCATCCATCTGAACAAGATGGACGATTATCCGAACGTCGCCTACATGGGATATTCGGTCGGCCACTGGGAGGGCGACACGCTGGTGGTCGACGTCAAAGACTTCACCGACGCGACCTGGTTCGACCGGTCCGGAAATTTCCATAGCGACGCTTTGCACGTCATCGAGCGCTACACGCCCGATGGCCCGAACGTGATTCGCTACGAAGCGACCATCGAGGATCCGCAGGTCTTCACGCGCACCTGGAAGATCAGCATGCCCCTCTACAGGCGGCTCGAGCCGAATGCTCAACTCACGGATTTCCGCTGTGTCGAGATGGTGGAAGAGACCATGTACGGGCATCTGCGCAAGAACCAGCTGGTCAAACACTGGGAAGGCAACACGATGAATATCGACATCACGCGCAAGATCCCGCCGGGTGAGGCGGTTCACGAACGCTACATATCGGGTAATCCGCCGGCCGGGAAGTAGGAAGTGTGTGAGATGCTGATGAATCAGGAGGTTCGTTTCATGCGATCCAGAGTCAACCGGGCCAGAGTAAGCATGGCGGCGGCTGTAGCCGGTATCGCGATGCTCCTTGCGCCCGTGGCCGCGTGGGCGCACCACGCGTTTGCGGCGGAATTCGACGCAAAGAAGCCGATCAAGTTCACGGATGCCACCGTCACCAGGTTCCAGCTGATCAATCCCCACAGCTGGATCTATGTCGACGTGAAGCAGCCCGACGGCACGGTTGAGAACTGGGCGATCGAAGCAGGCAGTCCGAACGTGCTGCTGCGGCGCGGCATCACGAAGGATACGTTGAAGCCCGGCGACAAGATTGTCGTCGAAGGGTATCAGTCGAAGGACGGGTCGCACCGCGCCAACGGACGAGATCTCAAGCTGCCGAACGGGCAACAATTGTTCCTTGGATCATCCGGCGACGGCGCTCCCTATGAAGTGCAGCGGCCCGGCGTCGATACCGCCAAGTAGGTCGCGGCTTTGAAAAATTTAATCCGCTACTGAACGCGGCTGTGAACGCGTTACGGCAGATTTCGACATTCTCAGGCTATCCGGGAACGCAGGATGGTAGCACAGGGCGGCTGTGGCGCAAGCGGAGTGGAGGAGCAGGAAAGGCGTTCTCCTTTGTATTACCGTGTCGTTGAAGGTCCAAGTCCATTGACACAGGAGAACGCCATGCAACAGTTTATCGAAAAATACCGGGAGCAGATTCGGGGGACGCTGAGCGGGTTTGATCGTCTGATATTCGGTGGTTGTTTGCGGAGGTTGAATTACGGCTACTGGGACCGTTCGCTGGGGGCGCTGGCAGCGACAGGCATGGAGCAGTATCTGTGGCAGAACCAGATTCTGTTCAAGCAGTATGCCGATCACGTGCGGCGAGTGAGCGAGCGGGTGAAGGAGGCGAGTTTGAGCCCTTTCCGGCAGGGAGGATTGCCCGTCGTTTTCCTGCGTTCTGCCGCAGTGGACAAAGAGGCAATGGCCAGGCGTCTGGCTGCAGAGCATGGAATCGGCCAGGGTCTGGTGTGCGCGCTGAGCACGCTGGAACCGAGCCCCACGTTTGAACACCGCGGGAAACACATCATCCAGCGCATGCGTCCGTGTCACGTGCTGTATCAGTATCAGTTGCATCCGGTGCTGGGCTGGATGCACGCGCGGATTCAGACGTGGTTTCCGTTCCACATTCAGATCGCGATCAACGGGCGGGAATGGCTGGCCCGGCAGATGGATCAATGCGCCCTGAAGCACCGGCAACAGGGCAACTGCTTTGTCTGGATCGAGGACTACGCCGCGGCGCAGAAGCTGATGGAGGAGCAGTTGAAAACTTACTGGGCGGAACTGCTGGATGGATTCGCAAAGCAATTGAATCCACTGCATACCAGCCTGTTCGAGCGTTATGAAACCCGTTATTACTGGACTGTTTTTCAGTCCGAATGGGCCACGGACGTGGTCTTCAAGGACGGCGGTTTTCTGCGGCGTTTGATGCCTTTGCTGGTCCGCCACGGCCTGCTGAGTTACGGCAGCGCCGATGTGCTCCGCTACTTCGGTCGCAAAATCAATCCATTAGACCGGATTCCGGCCAACTTCAGCGGGACGCTGCAGAGCGACTTGAAACGCCGCCAGGAAGGAGAGCGTGTCAAGTACCGGCTCAACGGCAACTCGGCCAAATTTTATGACAAGGCTTACAGCCCGATCGGCAGCGTGCTGCGCGCCGCGGAAACGACCGTGAATACGGTTGGCGATTTTCGCGTCTTCCGGCCGAAAGAGGGCGGTCCGGAAGACGATCTGCAATGGCGGCCGATGCGCAAAGGCATCGCGGACCTGCATCGCCGGGCTGAAGTCTCGCAGAAAGCCAACGAGCGGCTGATCCATGCGCTGGCCAGCGTGGATGACATGCGCAGTACGGAAGAACTGACACGTGACATCCAGCAGCCGACGCAGTGGAACGGCAATCGTGTGCGCGCTCTGCGCCCCTGGGCTGATGACTATCAGCTGCTGACCGCCATCAACCATGGCGAGTTCCTGATCAACGGTTTCCGCAATCGCGACCTGCAGCGGCTGCTCTATGTCGGCGAGTCGCCAACTCCCGCCGAGCGCAAAAAACGCTCCGCTGCCATCAGCCGGAAACTCCGTATGCTGCGGGCGCACGGTCTGATCCGCAAACTCCCGCGTACCCATCGATATCAGGTCGCCGAACCGGGACGCGTCATCCTCGTCGCCGTCCTTGCCACCGCCCAGATCACCCTTCACCAACTCAATCAACTGGCCAAAGCGGCATGAAAAATCTTTGCTGCTGGAAAAGAAACGAAGGTTTAGTAATACAGGCTTCCAGCCTGTGGGGACCCTGCGGCCCACCCAAGTGGATGAAACGCGAGTTGCCGGCCCAATAGATAAATGCTTTGGACCGCGTCTTCAACGAAGCGGCTTTTTTTGCTACACAATCGCCGCAGGCGGCGCCGGGTCCTCCGGCCTGCCGGCATTCGCCAGCGGGACCTTCACCAGCACATACCCCAAAACCACCAGCACAACGATCCCCGCAATATAAGAAGGATTCTCAAACACCACCGGCACTTTGCCATTTTCAGGAAGCTGAACGTCGCCGTCACCAGCCCAGTCAGCGCCTCGCCCGCGATCATCCCGGACGCCGCCAGCACGCCCACGCTCTCCACCCGTATCCTCTGCGCTTCGTTGAATCCGCGGCGGGTGGCCATCGTGTCCGTCATCCAGCGCACCATGCCGCCGATGAAAATCGCGAACGTGGTGCCGATCGGCAGGTACATCCCGATCGCCACCAGCATCGGACTCTTCACGCCGATCAGGACCAGCGCGAGTCCCATCAGGATGCCCGCCGCAATCAGCGGCCACGCCATCTCGCCGCCCACAATTCCCTGCGCGAGCGACGCCATCAGGCCGGCCTGCGGAGCAGGCAACGCCTTATCGCCGAAGCCGATGCCGCCCGCGTTGATATTGCCCTGGTGCAGCACAAGCAGCGGGAAATACATCACCGCGCTGGCGACAACCACCGCGATCAATTCCACGATCTGAATGCTGCGCGGCGTGCCGCCGATGATGTATCCGACCTTGAAATCCTGCAGCAGTTCGCCCGCAACCGCGCTCGAAACGCAGACCACGGCGGCCACACCCAGCACCGCAATCACGCCGCCCGCTCCCGAAACGCCCAGCGCAACCATCAGCAGCGCCGCGATGATCACCGTCGAAAGCGTCAGGCCGGAAATCGGATTATTCGACGATCCGATCACGCCCACCAGATAGCCCGAAACGGTCGCAAAACAGAAGCCGACGATCAGCATGACGATCGCGGCCACCAGCGCCGCGACCATGCCGCCCGAGAGATACCGGTAGAGCACGATCATCACGCAGAAGACGCCGAAAATCCCCAGCAGAACGACGCGCGAACTCATGTAGCGTTCGGTGCGCGCGGTTGTTTCAATCGGCGCCGCTCCCGTGCGTCAGTTCGGCAAACGCGCGCGCCAAACCGGACGCCCAGCGACTTGCGCATGCGGAAGAGCGTGTACGCCGCCCCAAACATCATTCCGCCGACCGCGATCGGCCGCACGATGTAGCGCCAGACCGTGTTCGCCATCGTGACCCACGAATCATCGCCCGCATTCGCCGGCATGAAGGCATGCAATTGCGGACCCATGAAGTACATCAGCAGCGGAATCAGCAAGTCCCCACGCGATGACGGTGCCCGAAAAATTGAGCGACGCCAGCATCGGGCCGATCACGTAGCCGACGCCAATATACGCCGGGCTGACCGTTGGCCCGGAAAATACCGTGACGCCGCCCGTCTGCAGGGCGTTCTGCGTTCCCAGCGGGCCCAGGCGCAGCGAACTCTTTCCCATCTGGCCCACGGGAAACAACCAGTCCTTGTCCGTGGCGAACAATTGAAACGCGCCGGCCAGAAAGACCGACGCCGCGAAAGCCATGTTGTAGAAGAGGTATTTCGCCGCCTGCGCGCCCACTTGCCCGGCCTTGTGAATCTGCGACGCCGCAACGGATTCCGGGAACGGCAACTCCGGATCTTCCACCATGCCGCGCCGCACGAGCGATACGAACAGCACGCCCAGCACGCTGCCGACCAGCATCAGCGCCGTCGATTTCCAGTACGCGGTGCCGGGAGAAAAATCCAGCCACGAACGGGAAATCACGAATGCGGGAATGGTGAAGATCGCGCCCGCCGCCACCGATTCGCCGATCGACCCGGCGGTTCGCGCGATGTTCTCTTCGAGAATCGAGCCCTTGAAAATCCGCAGCACCGCCATGCCGATCACGGCCGCGGGATAAGTGGCCGCGATCGTCTGCCCCGCGCGCAGTCCGAGATAGGCATTCGCGGCGCCCAGGATCACGCACATCACGAGGCCCAGCAGCACCGCGCGCAGCGTGAACTCCCGCATCTGCACGGTGGGCGGAACGAACGGCTTGTGAACCACCGGCTTGTTGGCGGCTCACGAGAGTTTCGCCTTCACTTTCTCGCTGATCCACTTGCCATCCACCGTCTTGCCCGCCAGTTTCGCCTGCACCGCTTTCATCACGAGCCCCATCTGCTTCGCCGACGTCGCGCCGGTTTCGGCGATGGCCGCGTCGATCGCAGCCTGCATTTCTTCCTCGCTGGCCGACGCCGGAAGGTAGCTCTCAATGATCTTCTTCTCGGCTTCTTCCTTCGCTGCCAGTTCTTCGCGGCCGCCCTTGCGGAACATGTCGGCGGCATCGACGCGCTGCTTCACCAGGCTTTTCAGAATCTGCTGTTCGGCAGCGTCGTCGAGGGCTTTTCCGGTGTCCGCATGCGCCTTCTGCAGCGCGGTCTTGATCATGCGGATCGCGCTCAAACGCGCCTCTTCTTTGGCCTTCATGGCCGCTACCAGGTCTTTCTGCAATTGGTCGAGGATTGGCATTGGTTTGATATTCTAAAAACTCTAATTCCTTTCCATGCACATACGCAAGCAACGGCTTCTTACTCCGGGCCCTACTCCTCTGTATCCGCCGGCCCTGCACGCCATGATGGCGTCCGACATCCACCACCGCACGGAAGAATTCCGAAACGTCTACAGATCGGCACTCGCGGACCTGAAAGAAGTTTACGGCACCGCGAACGATGTCCTGTGTTTTGCGGCCTCCGGCACGGGCGCAATGGACGCCTCGGTCTCCAATCTGTTCTCGCCCGGCGACAAAGTGATCGTTTGCACAGCCGGAAAATTCGGCGAGCGCTGGGTGGAAATTGCGAAGGCTTACGGCCTCGACGCGAACGTGCTCAAAGCGGAATATGGCGATGTCGTTACACCCGATCGCGTGGAAGCCGCGCTCAAGGCCGAACCGGGCACCAAAGGCGTTTTCATGCAGGCCTCGGAGACCTCGACCGGCGCCGAACATGATGTGCAGACCATGGCCGGATTGATCAAAAACACCGACGCGATCTTCGTGGTGGATGCCATCACCGGCCTCGGCACCATGCCGCTCGATATCGACGGCTGGGGACTCGACGTCGTGATCGGCGGTTCGCAAAAGGCCTTCATGATCCCGCCCGGCCTGGCCTTCATGTCGGTCAGCCCGAAAGCATGGAAGCTCAGCGAAACGCTCGACGCTGCCTCACTACTACTTCAATCTCAAGAAGGAAAAGAAGAGCGGCGACGGCGGCGAATCCAGCTGGACTCCGGCCACCTCGCTTGTTCTCGCGCTGGGCGAAGCGCTGAAATACGTCAAAAAGACGGGCGTCGCAAATCTCATCGAGAACGCGCAACTTCTGGCGCGCGCCACCCGGGACGCTTCCGTGGAAATCGGCCTCGAACTCTTCGCCAAACGCCCCGGAAGTTCCGTGACCGCCGTCAAAGCCCCCGCTCGGCATGGATTCCAGCGTCATCGTCAAGGACTTCAAAGAACGCTTCGGCGCCATCATCGCCAACGGCCAGGGCACCATGCAGGGCCAGATTTTCCGCATGGCGCACCTCGGTTATTTCGATTTCGCGGATATGTTCGGCATCATCGCCGGGCCTCGAATTGATTCTGCGCGCCAACGGACACAACGTGGAACTGGGCACGGGCGTGGCGGCTGTTCAGAGAACTTACGAATCGGCGCAGGCCAAAAAGGCAAACGCATAATGACCGTTCTGATCGCCGAGCCGATGGCTCAGGCAGGTATCGAACTTTTCCAGGCACAGCAGGGCTGGAACGTGATCGTTTCCAATCCCAAGGAGTATGCGAAACATCTCGGGATCGCCGATGCGCTGATCGTGCGCAGCGCCGTGCAGGTGACCACCGATGTTCTGAAGCAGGCACCGAAACTGCGCGTCATCGGGCGCGCGGGCGTCGGCGTCGACAATGTCGACCTCGCCGCCGCCACCGCCGCCGGCGTGCTGGTGATGAACACGCCGGGCGGCAACGCCGTCTCGGTCGCCGAGCACACCATCGCGCTGATGCTTTCCATGGCGCGGCACATTCCGCAGGCGAGCGCCTCCACCAAAGCCGGCAAGTGGGAGAAGAAGCAGTTTCTCGGCAGCGAGCTGCGCGGAAAGACGCTCGGCATCATCGGGCTCGGCAGCATCGGCCGCGAAGTGGTGAAGCGCGCGCGCGCGTTCGAGATGCGCATGCTGGCGCACGATCCCTATGTCACCGCGCATCTCGCCAAAGATCTCGGCATCCAGCTGGTGAGTCTCGCCGATCTCTACCGCAAGAGCGACTACATCACGCTGCACGTCTCGCTCACACCGGAAACCGACAAGTTTCTCAACAAAGAGGCCTTCGCGCAGATGAAGAAAGGCGTGCGCATCGTCAATTGCGCGCGCGGCGAACTGCTCGATGAATCGGCGCTCAAGGAAGCGATCGAATCCGGCAAGGTGGCCGGCGCGGCGCTCGATGTTTTCCTGAAAGAACCCACCGATGCCACCCATCCGCTGTTCGGACTCGACCAGGTTCTCGCCACGCCGCACATCGGCGGCTCGACCGAAGAGGCGCAGGAGATTGTGGGCGTGCGCATCGCCGAGCAGATCGTGGAGTATCTGCAAAACGGCGTCGCGATCAACGCGGTGAACATGCCCGCGATGTCTCCCGAGCAGTACCGGACGCTCGGCCCTTACATCGATCTCGCCGAGCGCCTGGGGAATTTCGCGGCCAACCTGATTGACGGCCATCCGACCGCCGTCAAGCTCACTTACTCCGGCAAGATCGCCGATATGAACACCAGCCTGCTGCGGAACGCCGGTCTCGCCGGAGTGCTCAATCGCTCTACCGCTTCGCGAGCCAACGTGGTGAATGCGATGCAGCTCGCAGCGGACCGCGGCTGGAAAGTCGCCGAAGTGCACGACAAGCGCTCCACCCACTCAGACACCGTACGTCTCGAGATCGATACCGATTCCGGCGTGACAACCGTGGAAGGCGGCGTGGTTCTCGGCAAACCGCGGTTGATGCACCTCAATGGCATTTATTGCGAAGCTCCGCTCGGCGGAACCCAGGTCTGCACGAAGAACTTCGATGTCCCCGGCGTAGTCGGCCACATCGGCAAGGTGCTCGGCTCGCATGGAATCAACATCGGGAACTTCTCGCTGGGACGAAGCGATACACAACCTGTCGAATCGATCGCGGTGATCACCACCGATGCGCTGGTGACGCAGGAAGTGCTCGATCAATTGCTGGCCAACCCGTCGGTTAGGACCGCCCGTTCGGTCAAGACCGTCTAGAGCATCATTTCCGAGCCGCCCGACCGTTCGTTTCCGAGCCGCGACTGTAAAGGAGCGGTAAGAAGCCTTTCTCAGCAGGCCTGCCAGCCTACTCCTCTGACCGAAGCTGCTGGCTAAGATACCGCTCGTAGCCCAGTTCCTTCATTTGATGGACCTGCGCCTCCAGCCAGTCGACGTGTGCCTCTTCGTCCTTCAACAACCGCTCGAAAAGCTCGCGCGACGCATTGTCCCCTTCGTCCCGGGCGAGCGCCACGAAGCGGTTATACATCGCTACAGCTTCCACTTCGAGCTTTAAGTCGCTTTCGAGCTGCGCTTTCACATTACCGCCTACCGTCAGCCGCATCGGTTCGGTCAGATTCGGCGTCCCGTCGAGGAACAGAATTCGCTCGATCAGCGCTTCCGCGTGCTTCATCTCATCGATGGATTCCTTCCTGATGTGTGCGGAAAGCTTGCTGTAATGCCAGTTCTCGCACATCTCCGCATGCAGAAAGTACTGATTGATCGCCATCAGTTCTTCCCTGAGAGCATCGTTCAGGGCGGCAATGACTTTAGGGTTACCTTGCATCGTCTGAATTCTAGCAGCGGTTGAGGAGCGATCGCAGCAGCACCGCCGGATGGACAGCGGTTTCATCCGTGAAATCGGCGATCTGATGGCGGCAGGATGTCCCCGCGGCGACTACCGCCGAGCCGGGCTCTTTGCCGCGGACCTGCGGCAACAGCCGTCGTTCGCCGATCTGGCGCGACACCTCATAGTGATCCTTCGAATACCCGAACGAGCCCGCCATCCCGCAGCATCCCGCATCCAGATCGACCACCGTCGTGCCCGGAATCTTCTCCAGAAGCGTCTTCGCCGCAGGCAGAAGCCCCATCGATTTCTGATGACAATGACCGTGCAGCAGGATCTTCGGCGGCCCGGCTTTCAGCGGTATCGCCAAGCCGCTGGCGAATTCCTCGAACAGCACGCACGCATCGGCCACGACGCGAGCCTTCTTCTGGTCCTCGCCTCTCAGCAGCGATGGCGCATCTTCGCGAACCGCCGACAGACAACTCGGCTCGCAAAACACAATCTTCTTTCCGCTCGACGCAGCATCGTACAAAGACTCCGCATTCCGCGCCGACTGTTCGCGTGCCTGCTTTAACAGGCCTTTCGAGATCAGCGGACGCCCGCAACAATGATTCGGCGCCATGGCGATCTTCAGCCCCGCGGCTTCCAGCACATCCCACACCGCAACGCCGATCTCCGGGTCGTAGTAATTGGTGAACGTGTCGTTGAAAAGCAATACGCCGGCGTCCGGCGCATTTCGGTTGCGTACCCTCGATGCAAACGTCTTCCGGCTAAGCTCGGGCAGCGTGCGGCGATGGTCGATCCCGAAAACCGCTTCGTTGAGCATCCGGACCGGCATCATCCCCTGCACCCGATTCACCATCGAAGCGAACGGGCTGCCCAGTTTCGCAACGGTACGAACATTGCCGAGCATCTGCGCGTGCAACGGCGTCCCGTAACTCTCCCAGTATTCCGCCAGAAATTCGCTCTTGAACCGGGCCATATCGACGCCCACCGGACACTCCGCCTTACACGCCCGGCATTCCAGGCACAGGTCGAGAACGTCGTAAACGCCGCGATCGTCCAGACCGGCCGAGCCCAACTTCCCCGCCATCGCCTGCCGCAGCACATTGGCGCGCCCGCGAGTGGTGTGCGACTCTTCCTTCGTCGCCATGTAGGACGGACACATCGTGCCTTCCATGGTCTTGCGGCAAACGCCGAGGCCGCTGCACATCTCGACCGCGCCGCCCATGCCGCCGTACTCGGAATAATCGAAATACGTGCGCGGATTCGGGCTGACATAGCCGGCCCCGAAGCGCAGATTCTCCGTGATCGGCGGACTGTCCACGATCTTGCCCGGATTGAAAATGCCGTGCGGATCGAACGTGCGTTTGATGGTCCGGAAGGCTTCGTAAAGCACCGGCCCGAACATCTTCTGCATGAACGGACTGCGCACCAGCCCGTCGCCATGCTCGCCCGAAAGCGCACCGCCGAACTCCAGCACCAGGTCGGCCACCTCCGTCGCGATGGCTTCGAATTTGCGAACGCCCTCGGCGGTCTTCATGTTGACCACCGGCCGCACGTGCAGGCATCCCACGGAGGCATGCGCGTACACGCCCGCCGTCGTGTTGTGACGGCGAATGAGTGCCAGAAAACGCTCGATATAGTCGCGCAGTTTCTCGGGCGCGACGGCCGTGTCTTCGACGAAAGAGAGCGATTTCGAATCCTCCTTCATCGTCATCGAAAGCCCGAGCGCCGCTTCGCGCAGGTTCCACACACGCGCCTGGACCGGCAGTTCCAAAGCGTGAAAGTAACGGTAGCCAAGCCCGTTGCTCGCCAGATCGCGTTCACACTCAGCCAGCCTCGGCGGAAGATTCTCCGCCGCATCGTCATAAAACTCGATGCACAGAATCGCCCCCGGATCCCCCTCGATAAACGTCTCGCGCACCCTCTGCAGATTCGGACTGAGATAGGTGTGATCGAGCAGGAACTTATCCATCACTTCAACAGCCGAGGGCTTATGGCGCAGAATCAGCGGCGTTGAGCCAAGCGCTTCGAGCAGTTCCGTGAACTGAACCACCAGCACCGCCTTGGCTTTCGGCAGCGGAACCAGATTCAGCGTGGCTTCCAGAACCACCCCCAGCGTTCCCTCCGAGCCGACCATCATCTTGGCCAGGTTGAACGGCCGATCCGGATTGGTAAATTCGTCGAGATTGTACCCGCCCACGCGGCGAATCACCTTCGGAAATCGACGCTCCACCTCATCGGCGCACTCCGACGCCACGCGCGCAACCGTGCGATAGCAATCCGCCTCATGGCCTTCGCCCTCCATCGCGGCTTGCAGTTCCGCAGCGGTCAGCGGACCGAACCGCGCGACGCTCCCATCGGCCAGCACAACCTCCTGGGCGATCACGTGATCGATCGTCTTGCCGTATAACACCGATCGCGCACCGCTCGAATTGTTCGCCATCATGCCGCCGATCGTGGCCCGGCTGGCGGTGGAAACATCGGGCGCGAACCGAAGCCCGTGCGGCTTCAGCTGGGCGTTCAGTTCATCCAGAACAATGCCTGGCTGAACGCGCACCCAACGCTCCGCCACATTCAGTTCGAGCACGCGGTTGTAATACTTCGACGTATCGACCTGAAGCCCCGCGCCGATCGACTGGCCTGCCTGCGCCGTGCCGCCGCCGCGCAGCGTGATCGGGCAGCGAAACTGCGTCGCGATGCGAACGATCCGTATCAGATCCTCACGCGATTTCGCCACCACCACGCCGAGAGGCAATAGCCGATAAACGCTGGCATCGGTGGAATAGAGAGCGCGGGAGACGGCATCGAAACGAACTTCGCCTTCCATTTGCGCGCGCAGTTCACGCTCGAGACCGGCAACATCCACCAGCTTCGCGTTGGCGTGCGGGACGGGTGTACCGGCAGCTACAGAAACCAGATTCATAGGGGAAAGTACAAGCTTATCTCGCGGGCACGGAATCAGATCAGCTTCCGCTTCCACGCCCCGCGTCGAAACAGAATCAGCGACGAAATCGTCATCGCCGTTTCCGCCGCGGGAATCGCCGCGAACACGCCGCGCGGCCCCCAGTGCAGCACCATCGCCAAGCGTCCACGCCAAAGGAATCTGGAAGCACCAGTAACAGAAGAAATTGATCATCGATGGCGTGCGCGTGTCCCCCGCCCCGTTGAATGCCTGCACCAGCACCATTCCCCACGCGTAGCAGATATTGCCCACGCTGATGAAGCGCAGGCAATCGGCCGCGACCGTCTGCACGGCCGGGTCCGACGTAAAGAACGCGGCGAGCTGCCGCGCGAATACCAGAAACACGATCGCGATCGAGCCCATGTACGCCATCGCGTACACGCCCGTCTGATAAACGGCCTTCTCGGCGCGCTCCGGTTGCTTCGCCCCGAGGTTTTGCCCCACCAGCGTTGCGGCTGAATTCGATAATCCCCACGACGGCAGAATCACGAACATGAAAATCTTGATCGCAACCGTGTAGCCGGCAACAGCCTCACTCCCGAAGCTCGCGCAAAGACGAACGAGCCCCGTCCAGCTGGCGGTGGCAATCAGGAATTGCAAAATGCCGGTGAACGATACCCGCAACAGCCGCCAGAGGATCTCTCCGTTAATCCGGATCTGATGGGCGAAAACGCGAATCCGGCTCTTCCCGCCGAACAGCATCCACAACTGGAAAACGACACCCAGCCCGCGGCCGGTTGTGGTCGCGACCGCAGCGCCCATCACGTTCAGTTTCGGGAACGGTCCCCATCCGTTGATCAGGCACGGATCCAGCACGATGTTGATGATGTTTGCGAACCAAAGCGCGCGCATCGCCAGTGCCGGATCGCCCGCGCCGCGAAAGATCGCATTAATAAGGAACAGCAGGAAGATCGTGACGGATCCGCCCAGCAGAATCCTCGTGTACGTCGAACCGATCGCGATCACCGAAGGGCTCGCGCCCATGATCCCCAGCAGATTCGGCGCGTAGAATATCCCCGCAGCGGCCACCACCACCGACAGCAGCAATCCGACCGCGATCGCCTGCACCGCCGCAATCGCCGCGCCCTCGGGATCTTTCTCGCCGATGCGGCGCGCGACAAACGCCGTTGTCGCCATGCTTAGCCCCATCGCGATGCCGAACACCAGAACGAGGCACGATTCCGTCAGCGCCACCGTGGCCAGCGAATCCACTCCAAGCCGCGCGACGAAGAACATATCGACGATGCCGAAGAGCGATTCCATCAGCATCTCGAGGATCATCGGGATGGCGAGGATGATGATCGTGCGCGTGAGATTGCCCTGCGTCAGATCGCGATGGGCGCCCGACAGGGCTTCCCTGATGGTCGCGAGGATACCGGTGTTTACGGCGGGTACGGATTGGACGGCTTCCTGCATATTGGCCCGAAACAGCGGGGCCGTTATGCCGTCCGCGTTGTTCTATTTTAGCGTGTGCAGCGCTAATCGAGCACCTTGAGCGTGATCACCGCGAAAATCGCTTCGTCGTCTCCTGTGCTCGATACCTTCCCGAGCACCGTCTTCTGACCTTCCATGAAGTCCCCGGATGTTTGCAAACCCACATTGTAATAGCCATTGAATCCGTGCTCCGGCGGAGGCCGGAAACTGCAGATCGAGGCGAACGTTAGCGAAGCGCACGTAACGCCCCTGATCTTTGCTTGTAAACGGCTTCGGGATGAATGGTAATCGTCGAGGTCGTAAACGGTCCGCCAGTAGCACCAGGCAGACGCAGCGTTTCCTTCGTGTCCTTACCCTCCTGAACACGCAGCGGCACGATATCCCATAGCTGAATATCTTTGTACTGAGTAGCGTTGCGCAGTTGCTTGCCAACCGACTCCATATCCGGCGGGAGGGCGGGTGCGTCAGCGGCTGGCGCTTTCGTCGAACAGCGCAGCAGCGTCAGCGTCATATCGATGTTCCTGCCGATCGCAGCCTCGCTACCCGGCTGATCCAGTTGCTCCACCACGCGGCGCATCTGCGCGACGACATCCTTCGGCGCATACACCACAATCGTCCTCAACGTGGCGCTACCCTTGACCTGCGCGTTGAACACCGAAAGCAGGTTCATCAGGCGATCGAAGGAATCGCCGGTGAGTGTCTTAACCGGTATGATCTCGGCCTCGAAAGGCTCTTTTTTCGCCGTTTCCGCGGGATTGTCCGGCTTTGGCTCCGCCGGTTTGTCCTGCGCGAACGCAAGCCCCGCGGCAATCAATAGAATCGATAAGCGCATAATTCCTCGTTTCGTTATTCAGAGACCAGAAGAATGACAACATCCGGATCCGCCGTTTCCATGCGGATCACCACAGACTGCGGCTCGCGTACGACGCGGTGTGGCCTCCTTCGGATCGCGGGCCGCACCGCCGGACGAGTTATCGTCAGCGGCAATTCCTCCGGCTCAAGCTCGCTCGCTACGGACAATCGGCAAAGGTTCAGGCCCGCCGCCTGTGCCATCTCGCGGACCTGCATCCCCTGCCACGCAAAAAGCCCCGCCAGAAGCACTGACGCGCAAGCCATCGCCCAAGCCCCAATCCTCCAACGCGCGCGCCGCCGGATTCGATCGTCCAGCCTCAAACGAACCCGCACCAGGGAATCGACGGGGACGGGCTCTTCCCGCATTTCCCGCAACAGGTTTCTGATCTCCTGTTCGTTCATCTCCCCTCCCCTGCCAGGCAGCGTGCGCAGTCTGGCGATCGCCCGCGACACCTGGCTGCGAACCGTCGCCTCGGTCGATCCGAGCGCCACCGCCACTTCGGCCGTCGATACTTCTTCGATTTCGCGCAGCACCACAGCCGCTCTTTCTTTCGGCGGAAGGCTCGCCAGCGCGATCATGAGCAGCCGCTTCTGTTCCCCGCGCAACAAGTCCGACTCAGCCGATGCACCGGGCGTCTTCAGCTCCGGCAGTTCGTCCGTCGGCCGCGCGCTGCGCCTTCGATCGATCGACCGGTTCACTGTGACGCGATACAGCCAGGCATTGAGCGCTGTTTCATTGGCGAAGTTCAGCCCATGGCCGTGCAGCCGGATGAAAACGTCCTGCGCCACATCCTCGGCGTCGGCCCAGTTCCCCAGAATGCGGTACGCGATCCGCAGGATTTGAGCTTCCGATTGGCGCACGGCCCGGTCGAACGCAGCCGCTTTGACTGCTTCGTCCGTCTCCCGCGTGGTTGCCAGAATCAGCGCCGTCGCCTGCATGCTCGCTAGGTAAAACGCTGCGACGGTCAGGAAACGTTGACGGAAATCGAAAAGAGGTTTATCGAGCCGCGAACCCAGGAGCGGCGTCAGGTAGTGTGAAGATCCCTTAATCGGAGAGCGCGAGCTTCGTGCTTCCCGGGCCGACATGAATGTGCGCGCCAGTCGCTTTACCCGGAACCGCCATCCGGAACGCATAGTATGGAATTTTCCGCGCCTCCAGATAGTGCATCAGCCACTCACCTTCGGGCTGATCCGGCATGACCGCCACATCCACGCGGCCCCGATGGTCGAAGCCGAGCGACCGGTGCAGTGCCGTCTCGCCCTCGGCGCTGATGGGCAATTTCGTCGCGAACTTGCCGGCGTAATCGAGCTCGAGCCGTTGCAGATCCGCCGGTGTAAAAACGCCGTTGCCCTCGTAATGCGTGTAGACTTTGCCCGCCCAGTCGGGGTGCGATTCGGCTTGGATTTCAAGACTCGCGATGCCCTTCTGGATACGGGCATTCTCCGCAATCTGCTGCACCAGTGTCGCGCGCGACTTCGCCCAATCCAGCTCCTGCTGGGCTCGATCGAAATCGGCCGTGGATGTCTCCGCCTCGGATCGCGCAAGGATTCCCGCGCTCACCAATTCCTGCATTTCGAGCAGCGATCGCTGCCGACGGACCACCATCCGCTGCGCCACAACCACCATCTGATCGGCTTCTTCGGGCAGAAGATCGGTGATATATAAGCTCTGTCTCAGCAATGACATATCCAGCGCATCCTGAACTTCATCCTGAGCTTTTTTGAAGCGCATCAAAGGCAGCGCCCCGGCACTCACCAGCTTTCGCACCTGCTCGGAGCGCTCGCGAGCCCGCACCACCAGCGGATCGCTTTCATCCGCCCGCAGGCGGGAGGGAACGGAATCTTTGGCGGCCGTAGGCGCAGCAACATCGGCTGACGTTGGCGCCGGAGTTTCTGCCTGAGCAAAAAGAAAACTTATGGAAAGCGCGCTCAGCGCGGCAAATCGTAATAACACGCTTACTCTTATAGTACGATAAACACGGGAGCGAAGTTGCCGCAAACCGATACCGACCCCACCAAAAGTACTGCCAGTACAGATCCTCAATCTTCAACGCCCCAACCGGGGTGGCTCACCGCTGTTCGTGCTGCACAGGATAAGAAAGCAACCGATATCACGGTTCTGGACCTGACCGGCATCACCAGCTTTACCGATTATTTCGTGATCTGCTCGGGCACGAGTTCGCGCCAGAACCAGGCCATCGCCGACGAGATCCGGTTGCAGTTGAAGCAGCAGGGCGAAGCCGCCAACAGCGTCGAGGGCTACGAGCAGGGCGAGTGGATCCTCAGCGATTACGGCGATTTCCTGGTCCACGTCTTCACCGCGAAAGCACGCGAATACTATTCGCTGGAACGCCTCTGGCGCGAGGCGAAAGTGGTCCCGATCCCGGCTGAAGTAAGCCGGATGAAGGTCTTCCTCTACTACATCGGGAAACCGAAGGATCCCCACGCCAACGCGCTGGCGGCGGATTACATCGCGCGCGCCAACCGGTTCACGCCCATCGTCGATGGCCGAAATCCGCCCCGACCGCACCGATCTCTGGTCGAAACATCCCACCGCGAAGAAAATTCTCCTCGACCCCGTCGGACGCACGCTCGACTCCGCCGCCTTCGCCGATCTCTTCGCGAAGGCCGAAATGTCGGGTCACGATCTCGTGTTTGCCGTAGGCGGACACGACGGCTTCACGCCCGGAGTGGCGCCAACGCGCGGACCTGCTGCTTTCGCTTTCCGGTCTGACCATGCCGCATGAACTGGCACGCGCCGTTCTCGCGGAGCAGATCTACCGGGCGTTTACAATGTTGCGAGGGCATCCGTATCCCCGTTAAAGCAGGTTTGGCAGGATGGTGGCACAGGCTTCAGCCTGTGATGCTTTAAAGACTGAATATGTCCTGGTTTAAACGAGAATCGAGCGGCGCGCACGATCCGCAAGGCGAGGATTCGAAGCACACCGTCCGCACCGAAGGCCTCTGGCTCAAGTGCGACGGTTGCCGCGAGATCATCTGGAAGAAAGACCTCGAAAGCACCTTCAACACCTGCGGCAAGTGCGGCCATCATTTCCGCATGGACGCACGCGCCCGGCTCACCATGCTTTTCGACGACGGCGTTTACGAGGAACAGGACGCCGCGCTCGAATCCTCCGATCCACTGGCCTTCGTCGGATTCGAAAACCTACAAGGAACGCCTGAAAGCCAGCCGAGGCCGCGACGCAGCTCAAGGACGCGCTGATTGCCGCGACCGGCAAACTCGCCGGACGCAAGCGTGAACATCTGCGCCATGGAGCCGAAGTTCATCGGCGGCAGCATGGGCGCGGTGACCGGCGAAAAGATCACGCGCGCCATCGAGCGCTCCATCGCGTTGCACACGCCGCTGATCGTTGTCTCGGCCTCGGGCGGCGCGCGCATGCAGGAAGGCGCGGTCAGCCTGATGCAGATGGCCAAGGTATCGGCCGCGTTGATGCGCCTCGACGAATCGCACCTGCCTTACATCAGCGTGCTGACGGACCCCACCACCGGCGGCGTCACCGCCAGTTTCGCCATGCTGGGCGACCTGAATATCGCCGAGCCCGGCGCGCTCATCGGTTTCGCCGGACCGCGCGTAATCGAACAGAGCATCCGCCAGAAGCTGCCCGAGGGTTTCCAGCGCAGCGAGTTTCTCCTGAAGCACGGCATGCTCGATGCCGTAGTCCCGCGCGGCGAAATGAAAGCGTATATCGCGACCGCTCTCGACTTCTTCCTCGGCGAATCCATGCCTGGTCACACCCCGATTCTCAAAAACGACGCCGCATGAATTTCGCCGAAAGTGTCCGCTTTCTCCACTCGCTCGGACATGAACTCAAAGTCGTCAAGTGGACTCTGGATCGCATCGAGACTCTCCTCGCGGAACTGGGTAATCCGCAAAAACAGGGCCGCTTCATCCACGTAGCCGGGACGAACGGAAAAGGTTCCACCTGCGCCCTGATGGCCTCGGCCCTGCGCGCCAGCGGCTTCCGCACCGGCCTCTACACGTCGCCCCACCTGGTCGATCCGCGCGAACGCATTCAGATCGATGGCCAATTGATCACCGAAGATGCCTGGTGCGCCGCATTCAACCAGGTGCACACCGCGGTGGAACTCCTTCTCGCCCAGGAGAAAATCGACGCGCACCCCAGCTTCTTCGAAACCATGACGGCCATGGCGTTCGTGGCATTCGCCGCCGCCGGAGTCGAAGTGGTGGTGCTCGAAACCGGCCTCGGCGGACGGCTCGACGCCACCAATCTGGTGGATCCCGAGCTCGTCGTCATCACCCCGATCGACTTCGATCACGAAGCTTTCCTCGGCTCGAGCATCGAATCGATTGCGGCCGAAAAGGCGGGCATCATCAAGTCCGGGCGGCCCGCTGTGTTCTCGGAGCAGCGTCCGGCGGCGTTCAGCGTTCTGGAACGCCGTGCCCTCGAAATGGAATCCCCGGTCACGCTTTCGTCGTCGTGGCGCGTGGAAGATCGTGCATCTCGAAAAATTCGGCAGCCGCTTCACGCTCGTGCGCGACGAAGCAATTCCGATCCACTGTCCGCTGGCAGGGGCGCATCAGGTGGAGAATGCCCGCACCGCGGTCGCCGCGCTCAGCGTTTTCGGCTTGTCGGCATCGTCGATCAGCGACGGAATCGCACGCGCGTCATGGCCCGGCCGGCTCGAACGCATCGCGACCCATCCCGACATCATTCTCGATGGCGCGCATAACCCCGCAGGCGCGCGGGCGCTGGCCGCTTACATCAAACAGTTCTTCGCAGGCGAGCCGATTCGGATCGTCTATGGAGCGATGCGCGACAAGGCCGTCGACGAGGTGATCGGAATGCTCTTCCCGCTTGCCGCCGAAGTGATCCTCACCGCGCCCGATCAGCCGCGCGCCCTGAATCCGGCCTCGATCGCGCAGGTCGCCGATCATTCGACGCATGCGCATCGCGCCGACCATCCGCGAAGCGATCCGGATCATCCGTGAAACACCGATGACGACAATCATTACGGGCTCACTGTTTCTGGTCGGTGAGGCACGGGCTGCGCTTGCCGCGTCGCAGCTTCGCTGACCGGATTCTCGCGGACGTCGAAACGGCGAGCGACGCCGTCCCAGATCAGAGCGTGCGCGGGCGGATTCGTCGCCGGCGCATCGCCCGCCAGATGGAGATCCGGGCGCAGACCGCCCGCTCGTTCGATGCAGCCGCGAAGCCCGGTGTGCAGGAAGTAAACGCCATCGATCTCGTTTGCGATATCGGACACCTCGGCCTCTCCGGGAAAGCGGCCACGCTTGCGCAAGTGCTCGCGGCCAGAGCGCTGATGCGATGCCAGATGAGCAGGTTATGCTCCAGCGCCGCCGTCTGGAACGCCAATATCGCGCAGGCTGCCGCGACCGCCAGGCGCGGCTGCGCGGCCTCGAGAGCCGCTGCGAAAATCAGAGCGAATCCCACGCTGGGTAAGTAGAGTACCCTCGATTTCTCCAGATCGGCATCGATCAGCAGGAACTGATGCACGGGTATCGCCGCAAGCATCAGAAAGCCGAATCCGAACCAGAGCTTCCGCCGGTCGGCGGCGCCCACTGCAAGGCACGCCCACGCGGCCATCGCGGCAACGAGCAGCGCAATCAGCCACCATTCCGGCGGATGGCTCCAGTTGATGGGAAAATTGAGCGCTGCCGCAAGCCTGGTGGTGAAACCCTGGCCGGTGTGAATCAGGTCAAGATTCAATATAACGGCCCGGTCTGCTGACGGAGTCGCGATAGCCGCCAATGCCGCCGATCACGCGCCATCGATAGAGAAACACCGCCGCGGTCACAAGAAAAGACGGACCAGCCAGGCGCGGCCATCGGTTCAAGGGCACGCGATCGATGCGCAGGAGCAGGAGCAAGCAACAAGCGGATAAACGTAAGCCGATTCCTTCGACAACAGCGCCAGCAGCAGACGGCGCCAGAGACGCCGCGTGCCATCCCCGATCGAACGCCAGCAGGGCAATCAGCACGAACAATGCGGCCCAAAGATCGAATTGTGCTGCGGTCCAGGTAACCGCTTCAGGCCGCGAACCGTGCACTAGGAAGAGCATGGCGGCGGCAATCGCTGTCCAGACAGCGAACCCGCGCCGGCGCGCGAGGGTGTAGACGAGCAGGCTTACCGCTATGTGCAATACAACCGAAAGCGCGTGCCAGGCCACCGGCTCGTAGCCGGCTGCGCGTGCTTCGATGGCGTATGACAAGGAACGTGAACGGACGGAAAAAGTGATCGCTGCCGGGTCGCGTGAAGAGCGAGCCAAGGTACGTCGGCGAGGCGTGAAGAGCATTCGGAATGTGAACGTAGTCGTCCGCGAGAAAAGGAAAAGAAAAGCTTCCCGCGAATGCGGCAAGACCCGCGGCAACCAATCCCACCGCAGCCATGAACCCAGGCTAAGTCAATTCGCGGATACCTCGTTTGCAGCCGGTCCGTCGCCCGGCTGATGAGGAGCAACAGAGCAGCGACGCCAAAAAGCCCCTCGGCTTTTATCAGGAGACGTGACGGATACGCCGAAGTGAAACGGACCGTTTATGGCGCGAATAGCAACTGCGAGGCCGCTCAGGAAGAGTACAGTCTTGAGCGCGAGTTCGATATAGCCGCGCCGTTGCATGGCCGATTATACTCGCAAGCCGGGCCGCGCCTTGATGAGGACAAAACAAGCCCGCGCCGCACTCACGCGGCCGTGAGTAAAATCGGAGCCCCTCTGGTGATCACCACCGTGTGCTCGTAATGTGCGGAGAGGCCTCTGTCCGTCGTGCAGATCGTCCAGCCGTCGCGCTGCAGTTCACCACGTTCGGACCCAACCGAAATAATCGGCTCTATCGTGATCACCAGGCCTTCCTTCAGCTTGGTCCGGCATCGAGCGTCCCGATAGTTCGGAATACTCGGTTCTTCATGAATCGTGCGCCCCACTCCGTGACCGCACAAATCCCGCATCACCGAGAAACCTCTCCGCCATACTTCAACTCTCCACGTTTCGCGCAATGTCGTAAACGCGATTGCCGGCGCGGGCGGCCTTCGTAGCCTGGTGGAACGCGCTCTCGGCGCAACACACCAGCGCATCCGCCGTCGCCGACACCTCACCGACGCGCACAGTAACCGCCGCATCTGCAAAAAACCCGTCCTTCTCCGCAACGAGGTCCAGCTTCACCAGATCTCCCGCCTCAAGTCTGCGAACGCCAGGAATGCCGTGAATCGCTTCTTCGTTGACGCTGATGCAGATTGCTCCCGGAAACCCGTACACTTTTGGCGGCGCCGATTCGGCCCCATTTTCGGCCAGCACCCGCGCGCCGATCTCGTCCAGTTCGGCCGTTGTGATGCCGGTGCAGACGGCGGCCGCCATCTTGTCCTGCGACTTCCGGACAATCCTGCCGATGGCCCGCAACCGGTCGAGCTCGAACTCTGACTTGATGGACATCCGCTAAGGTTATGCCAATTGAGGTTATGCCAGTTGAAGTTACGCCAATTATGCCAGCTTTTCAATCACTCTGACCGGCAAAACGACAATCGCCCACACCAGCGCCAGCACCGACCCGACCGCGATCCCCACCACCCGGAAAGGCAGCAGGAACAACCACACAATCGGATACATGACCAGCGCCACCAGCGCCAATGGCCAGCACATTACGAAGAGTATGCACCAGAGAAGAAATTTCACCATCACAAAGCCATACGCAGCGGCGCCCGGGCGCAGTTCACGCCCAAGCGTGTTATTGTTATAGGTTGAACGAAACAAAAGGATCAAACAGATAGATGGCGAACACTTTTTCTGCCCTGAAGCGAGTCCGGCAGACCGAACGGCGTACTGATTTCAATCGCATTGCAAAGACCAGGCTGAGACACCAGATCCGGACCATGCGGCGCGCACTTGCCGCGAAGGATCACGGCGACGTCAACGCGATTATGGCCGCGACATTCTCGCTGGTCGATAAAGCTGCACGAAAAGGCTACATCAAACGCGGAACCGCGGCACGCTACAAAGGCCGCTTGCACAAACGCGTGAAAGCCGTTCTCGGCGAAGTCAAAAAGTAACGCGGCGTTTCACTGGTTACCCCATTTCCCGTCCGGCACCCCGTCGCAATTATCGCGACGGCTTCGGAGTGTTGCTATTTTCCGGCTCGATTTTCACACGGAGTAAGCTGGTGAACAATGAATATTGAGGTTCTGCTGACCGAAGCGGAAATTGCCGACGAATTCGCCGAGGCAATGGAAGCGCGCGATCTGCCCGAGAAATTTTTCTACTGGACACCGCTTTCCGTCCGCGCCTGGAAGGACCTCGCCGCGGGCGCGAACGAAAGTCTCCGGCAGACTTGGGACGCCCTGGCGCTCAAAGCCGACGAACTCACAAAGTCATTCGGCGCGCGCGTGCCGGTCATCAGCTTCGGCGCAGGCCACGGCACTAAGGACCGCATCATCCTTAAAGCCCTCCGCGAAGCCGGCCGCGAAGTGAAATACTATCCTGTCGACGCCAGCCAGACTCTCCTCGAGATCGCCTGCGCCGGCGCTGAGGATGACGACTGCGAAGCTCTCGGCATTAAGGCGGACATCTCCAGCCCCGTTCACCTGCTTCTTGCCGCCGACGTCAGCGAGGCCCCGCGGCTTTTCCTCATGGTCGGCAACACCCTGGGCGGCTTCGATCCGCTCGATCAGATCAAGCACGTCGCCGCCTGTCTTCACGAAGGCGACATTCTGATTCTGGACGCGCAGATTGCCGCGGCGGATCCCGCCGAGCCGGCCGAGACGGAAAAGAGTTTCGTCTTCGCACCGCTGGCGAGCGTCGGGATCGGCGCCGAGGTAGGCGAACTCAAGTTCGTGGAAAACAGCGACAATCGCCACGAGGGTCTTCACCTGATGACGCGCCGTTTCCACGCAGGCCGCGATCTCACCATGGTGGCGAGCGGCCGCGAGATCCACATCGAAAAAGGCGAACGAATCTTCCTGAATTTCCGCTATCGCCTCACGCGGGAAGCGCTGCGCTGGATGCTGAGCCGTCATGCGGGTTTGAAGATCAAAGGCGAGATTCCCAGCGCCGACGGGAAATTCGTCACCGCCATCTGCGTGAAGTAAGCGGCATCAATGGCATCCATTCGGGGCCATCTCCGGTATACGCGACTTCAGTCGCGTTTGTTTTCGCCCCCAAAAACGCGACTAAAGTCGCGTCTACCAACGGCCACGCCCCAACCCGTTTTGCGCGCCTGTAATGAACCGCTGCCGTTGTTAACTTACGTACTTCCCATACTCCGCCGTCCGGTTCTACACACCCCTGTTATCCATTTGTCTATCCCGTTGAACTGCGGACACATGATATCTTTGAAGGTGCTTGCGCCTCCATCGTTCCGGACTCATCCTGAGTGTTTCGCTTCTCCTGGCGGGCGTCGTTTCCGCCCAAACACTTTTCAACAAACCCGTGAAGGTTTTCGGGGACCCGAACTTCATCGGGACTGCGGCCAATCCGCTGACTTTTGATTCCCTCGGACCGAATGTGGTCGAGGGTCGCGAGCTTTCACAACCCTTCGGAATCGCGGTCGATAATTCCGCCAGTCCACCGATCATTTACATCGCGGATACGGTCAATAACCGTGTTCTGGCCTACCAGTACAATACGCAACTGACCCCGGGCGCCTTCGCCGATCTCGTCCTCGGCCAGACCGACCGATTTAGCACTCTTCCGCAAGGGCCGAACGTGGGCCCGCTATCCACCGGCTTGAACAGCCCCACCGGACTCGCGGTCGATAGCGCCGGGAATCTTTATGTAGCGGACAGCGGAAATAATCGCGTCCTGCGTTACGCCAAGCCCTTCTCCCAGCCGGCCGGCTTGCAGTTCCCCAACATGATCATCGGGCAAAGTTCCTTCTCCACGAACAGCCCCAACACAGGCGGCGTTAAGGCGACCACTCTGTCGCTCTCGGTCAGCCGTACCGCTCTCACCTTCGACGCTTCCGGTAATCTCTGGGTCACCGACAGCGGGAATAACCGGGTTCTGCGTTACCCGGCCGCCGCTTTGACCGCGGGCACGAACGGTCCTGCGGCAGACGTGGCCGTACCTCAGGCCGACCTGGTTTCGAGCGTCGGCGCCACCTCGCAAAGCAGCCTGACCGGACTAACGGCGCCGTCGGGGGTCACTTTCGATCCCGCCGGGAACATGCTGGTGGCCGATTCGCTCGCACGTGTTGTGGTTTATGCGCCTGGCGCCACTTTCAATAGTTCCGCCACGCTGCTGCTCGGAATCGCCTCCAACCCGAAAACACCAATAAATAACACGGGTTTCGCGAGCGCCGCTGCCGTCTATGCAACGGGCAGCAACATTTTCGTGTCCGACACGGGAAACAATCGCATCCTGGTCTATCCGCCGATTACGTCGCTGACTGTGACGGCACCGCAAGGATCCTCACCCGCCGCTACAGCGGTAATCGGACAGACCCTTTTCACGACCGGAGCGGCCAACGGCGGCAATCCAGAGGCTTCCTCAACAACGCTGAACACTCCGGTGGATATCGCCGCATCATCCACCGAGTTGTTTGTGACGGATAGCCTGAACAATCGGGTCTTGGTATATCCGTTGAACTCCAATGGCCCCTCCGCAACGGCATCGCGCGTCATCGGGCAACTGGACTTTCCCTACATGTCCCCGAATCTGGTCGAAGGCAAGGAATTCCACCTCTCCGGTAGCACCTCTTCCGCTTCAGGAAGCGCCATTCTCGACTACAGCTCGACTCCGCCCCACCTCTACGTTGCCGATACGCTGAACAATCGCATTCTCGGCTTCAAAGATTTCACCCACATGCAGAACGGGCAGGCTGCCGACATCGTGATCGGCCAGCCCGACCTGTTCCGGACGCTGATCAACTACCCCGCCAACGACAAGACCAAGCCGAACCAGCAGAGCCTCAACGGACCGACCTCAATGGTGGTGGATTCCGCAGGAAACCTCTACGTCGCCGATACATTCAACTCGCGCATCCTCCGCTTCCCCACACCGTTCAATCCGCCTTCCGGCAGTACGACGCTCGAATCGGCGGACCTGGTGCTCGGCCAGAGGGATTTCGTATCGATTGTCACCGACCCCACTCCGGGAACGATGAGCGCGCCGATTTCGCTGGCATTTACCCAGGATGGCGCCAACACCGCGATGGCTATCGGGTATGATCTTCGCCGTCGACGCTGCCCAGAATCGCGTTCTCGGCTTTTCCAAGCCCTTCTCGAATGGCATGAGTGCGTCCCTGCGTGCTGGGTCAGTCGAGCTACTACGTGACCACCGCAACCTCCACTCCGGCAGGCCTTTCCGCGCCGCGTGCCATTGCCGTCGATCCAACGGATAGAGTTCTGGTTGCCGATACCGGCAACAGGCGGGTGCAGGTCTTCGATCAGGCGGGAAACCTCACGCTCGGCGCTGCCGCGTCGTTCTCGCTTACCACGGGTTTCGCCCAGCCGGTCGCGATCGGAATGGGCTCGAATGGTCAGTTCTGGGTCGCGGATAACGCCTCAGGGGTAAATCATCTTCTTCATTTCCCCTCGGTCGAAATGTTGCCCATAATGAACTACGCCTCCGACGCTACGCAGCCGGCCCTCTCGCCGCGCTCCGCGTTCGTCGACCAGTACAACAACCTCCTCGTCGCCGATGGCATTAACCGCGTGCTCTATTTCACTCCGCAGGTCGCTGCCGTAAACGCCGCTAACTATATTCCCGGCCGCGCGCTTGCCCCTGGAACCATCGCCGCCGTTTTCCCCTCGGTCACGCACGAACATCATTGCGAACGGAACGGAGCCCGCCACTGTCGTTCCCGCTGCCCACGATGTTGGCCGACACCCAGGTTCTGGTCAACGGCATCGCGGTGCCGATGTTCTACGCCTCTGCCGGGGCAGATCAATGTGGTCATGCCGATCGGCATGCCCTCCAGCGGCACGGTCAACCTCCAGGTCGTGCGTCAATCGACCGGACAGATTTACGGAGCAGCCGAGGTCGCCCGTTTCCTCCGCCTCACCGGGCTTGTTTACCGCCGCTGGCTCCGGAACCGGCCAGATAGCCGCCCTGAACACCGATAACTCCGTCAATTCCGCTTCCAATCCGGTGGTCCACGGGACGGTGATTCAGCTCTTTGGAACCGGCCAGGGTTTTGTCGCCAACGCGCCCCCGGACGGCACTCCGAGCACCGGACTGGTTCCCACCTCAGCTACGCCGCTGGTGCTCCTGAATAATGTGTTCGTGCCGTCCACCAATATTCAGTACTCAGGCCTCGCGCCTTCCGAGGTGGGCGTGTGGCAGATCAATGTGCTCATCCCGTCCACCACCGTCCCCGGGAACGCCGTTCCGCTTCAGGTATTTATGAGCAGCATTCCCAGCAACAATCCCGAATGCCGCGCCGCCGGTAACGACTACCATCGCTATAAAGTAACCCAAATCGGTAAAGTAACCTTTTCGCGACGAACTTTACTCTTTATTTATTTCGCTGCGTATTTCCTCCGAAATCGCGCGAAACACGCTTCGCCGCTTGCTTTGGCCCACCCGGTTCAGGATAATAACTTTAGTGGGTTATTTTCCGTACCCTTGGAGCTAATTTTGGCCGCTGTCGCCTCTCGCTCTTCTCTGGTCGGTGCTCTCCTTCGTAACGCACTCCCCGCCATCCGGCACACTCGTTCTGGATTTTCTGCAAGGCCTTTCTCGGGACGAGTTGGAATGTCTCGCGGAATTCCAGGGGGCATGCATTCTCGAAGCAGGGTATACCGAAAACCACAACCCGTACCGTCTGATATCAGACTTCTTCGACCCGGCCGTCAGCGACCGTTGGCGCAATCCGGATGACCGCGCTCACAAAATGTTCATCGTCCTTGCGTGGCTCGATCAAGTTCAAGTTGAGCGTTCCCCTTCACTTCGTTTTCACCCCAAGTCCCTCAAGACCGCCTGACCGGGCGAAATCCGTGAGAATTCAGGGCGCATATGGCCACAGAGTCATATGCGCCTCCACGAGCCTTTGTTGCCGCCGTTCGCTGCCGTCGCGGCCGGACTCGCGATCGCGCGCTACCAGCAATTCCCCGAACGCGACGTAACGCTCGCTGCGGCCGCAATCGCCGCCACGGCCGTCATCGCCTGGCTCGCGCATTCAAAGCGCCTTGCCTTCGCCGCAAGCCTGATCGCGCTGGTCTTCGGCGCGATCGCACTCTCCGGAGTCCCGCCCGCCCCAGTCACCGCCCTCGCTCAGCGTTCGCGATAACGTGCCTGCCATCTTCGAAGGCTGCGTCGTCGACCCCGCGCTCGTCGCCGCCGACCGCGAGCGCTTCACCGTCGAACTGGCGCCTCACGCCCGCGCCCAGGTGTCCCTCTTTCTTCACCCGACGCTCTCGAATCCCAATCCCGCCTTTCCCGAATTGCCTTATGGATCACGCATCGAGTTCCAGGGCAAAGTTCGCCGCCCCCACAACTACAACGATCCCGGCTCTTTCGACGACGTGCATTTCCTCGCCCGCCAGCAGATCTACTGGAACGCGTCCGGTGACGCCTCCACGGTTCGCATCCTCCCGGGCCGCTGCGGAAACCGCCTCGCCGGCATGATCTTCGCCATCCGCTCCGCCTCGCTCAACCGGCTCGACAAGCTCTACGCCAACGACGCCTACGCGAATGGAATGATGCAGGCGGTCCTGATCGGAGCCACCGCCAAACTCGACCGCATGTGGACCGAAGACTATCGCTCCACCGGCACCTTCCACGCTCTCGTCATCTCCGGCAGCCACGTCGCCGTGCTCGCCGCTGTGCTGCTGTTTTTCCTGCGCATCTGCGCCGTGCCGCGCGGTGTGGCCCTGTTCCTCGCCGTCCTCGCCGCCTGGCTCTACGCCGGCGTCACCGGCTGGCAGGCGCCGGTCCTGCGCTCGGCCGCCGGTATGAGCCTCTACGGCGTCGGCCGTCTCTTCTTCCGCGAGGGCAGGATCCTGAACATCCTCGCCGCCGTCGCCCTCATTTTCATCCTTGCCGATCCCGAGCAACTCTTCGACCCCAGCTTTCAGCTATCCTTCCTCGCCGTCGCCCTCATCGGAGCCTTCGTCGTGCCCGCGCTCGACGCCACTTCAACGCCGCTCGCGAACGGACTCCGTCAGCTCGATAACACCAGCGCCGACCCGAGACTCGCCCCGAAATCCGCCCAATTCCGCCTCGAAATGCGCCTGCTCGCCCGACACGCTGCCCCTTCCCGCAAAGGCCGCCCAATTCACGGTCACCCTCATCGCCCGCTGCTGCCTCTACCTCTGGGACATCTTCATCACCTCCTTCTTCATTCAGGTCGGACTCGCCCTGCCGATGATCGTCTACTTCCACCGCCTCTCGGCCTCCGGACTCACCGCCAACGCCATCGTCGTGCCCGTATTGAGTGCAATCGTGCCGCTCGGCTTCATCGCCATCGCCGCCAACTCCACGCTGCTCGCTCATCTCTGCGCCGTGGCTCTTGAGCCTCGCGAAATTCGCCGTCGGCTTTCATGCCCGATGGGAACCGGACTGGCGCATCCCCGCCCCGCCCTTCTGGCTCGCCGCACTCTTCACTGCCGCCCTGATCTTCGCGGCCTGGCGAACACGCGACAAATCCCGCTGGCGCATCGTCGTCGGATGGGCCGCTCATCGCCGCCACCCTCGCCCTGATCGTCGTCCATCCCTTCCCGCCCGAAGTCGAACACGGCAAGCTCGAACTCAGCGCGATCGACGTCGGCCAGGGCGACAGCCTGCTCGTCAGCTTCCCGCAAGGCCCGTTGATGCTGGTCGACGCCGGAGGAATCCCCTCCTTCGGCCGCACGCGCAAACCGGGCCTCGATATCGGCGAAGACGTCGTCTCGCCCTACCTCTGGACGCGTTCCATCAAGCGCCTCGACATCGTCGTCATGACCCACGCCCATGAGGACCACATGGGCGGCATGAGCGCCGTGCTCCGCAATTTCCATCCGCGCGAACTATGGACCGGCGCCACGCAGGACAGCCCCGAATGGCGCGCCGTCCGCGACACCGCCCAGCGCCTCCACATCCCGATCCGCCACATGCAGCGCGGCTCGCCCTTCCCCTTCGGCGGCACCACCCTGCAGATTCTCGCGCCCGGCCCGGACTACCTGCCCGACGCCGTGCCGAAGAACGACGACTCGCTCGTAATGCGCGTCCGCTTCGGCTCAACCTCGCTTCTGCTGACCGGTGACATGGAGAAGAAAATCGAGCGCGAGCTCGCCTCGCTCGGCCTGCTCGAGCACGACGACATCCTGAAAGTCGGCCATCACGGCAGCCGAACTTCAAGCGAGTCCCGTGCTCCTCGATCTCGAGCGCCCCGCCTTCGGCATCATCTCGGACGGCTTCGACAACACTTACGGCCACCCGCATCCCCTGACGCTGAAAGCCCTCGAAGAGCACCGGACCACCATATTCCGCACCGATGAAGAAGGGCTGATCACCGCCGTCAGCAACGGCCGGGCCATCACTATCGAGCACGCACCCTAAACTGAAAATATGCGCAACGCACTCTTGCTTACCATCCTCGTCGCCGCAACTTCCTCCGCGCAGAATCCGCCCGCCCCCGTTGCCAAAACGTCGGTCGCCAAAGCATGGGTCGCCAAAAGCAATCTCAACTCGCAACTCCTGATCGACATCAACTCCCGCTATAGTCCCGAAGACGCAACTTCCGGCGGCGTCACGACTCTCGATAGCCAGATCAGTGTGTACGCACCGGATCGCCATGCCAGGCTCCAGGCCGACCTTCGCAAAGCCAAACGCGAACTCGAATCCCGCCAGGCCCTGGAAAAAGATCCGCTCGTCAAACAGGACCTTCAGATCCTGATCTCGACCGCCGACCGCGACATCCGGTTCAACAACGCCAACTTCAATACTTTCCTCCAATATCACGATGTCGCCGGTCTGATCTACTACGGCGTGAAGAGTCTGCTCGACGACCAGATCGCGCCCGTACGCCGCCCTTCCGTGCTCATCCGTTTGAGGAAGTACGCCGGCATGGAGCACGGTTTCGTCCCGGTCGTCAGCCAGGCCGAGAGCCGTTTCCGCGAGGGGCTCAAGAATCCCGGCCTGCTGGGCCCCCCAAAGAGCAAAGTGGAAAAAGATCTCAGCAACTCGGCCGCCTATATCAACGGGATCGGCCTGCTCCTCGAGAAATACAAGATCCAGGGTTACGAGCCCGTCTTCGCGAAACTCAAGGAGCAACTCAACGCGTATGACGATTTCGTGCGCGCCGAAGTGCTGCCCAAAGCGCGCGCTGATTTCCGTTCGCCGCCCGCCATCTACGCACTGCAGCTCGAGGGCTACGGGGTCGATTACACGCCCGCCGAACTGGAGCGCATGGCGCATCAGAGTTTCACCGATATTCAGGCGCAGATGTCCGATCTCGCGCAAAAGGTCGCGCAGGAACGCGGCTTCCCTGCCTCGGATTACCGTTCCGTTATCCGTGCACTCAAACAGGAACAGCTCAGCAATGACGCCATCCTGCCGCACTACCAGAGCCGCCTCGCCCAGATCGAAGACATCCTGCGCAAGGAACACCTCATCACGCTGCCCGACCGCCCCGCTATCATCAAAATCGCCAGCGCCGCCGAAACCGCCCAGCAGCCCGCGCCCCACATGGACCCGCCGCCGCTCCTCAACAATCACGGCGAGCGCGGCGCCTTCGTGCTGCCTCTCGAAACCCAGGGCCAGGGCGGCGAGGCGCTGAAGTACGACGATTTCAGCTACGCCGCCGCCTCGTGGACGCTCACCTCCCACGAAGCGCGCCCCGGCCACGAACTGCAATTCGACGCCATGGTCGAGCAGGGCGTATCGCTCGCGCGCGCCATGTTCGCCTTCAACAGCACCAACGTCGAAGGCTGGGGACTCTACTCGGAATGGTTCATGCTGCCTTACATGCCGGATGACGGCAAGCTGATCTCACTGCAGTTCCGCCTGCTGCGCGCCGCGCGCGCGTTCCTCGATCCCGAACTTGAAGAAGGCAAGATCACTCCCGAACAGGCGATGCAGATTCTGGAAAACGATGTCGTCTGTTCGAAAGCCTTCGCCACTGAGGAGGTGGAGCGCTTCACCTTCCGCTCGCCCGGCCAGGCCGTCTCCTACTTCGACGGCTTCACGCGGCTGCTCGAAATCCGCCAGGCGGCGGAGAAAGCTCTCGGCCCGAAGTTCGACGTAATGAAGTTCCACGACTTCGTTCTTTCGCAGGGCCTGCTGCCGCCCGCTCTGCTGCGTAAGGCCGTGCTCGAAGACTTCGTGACTTCGGTGAGTACACAGCCACCAGACCCTAAATAGAACGCTTCGATGAAAGAATGGCACGAACGTGACAACCTTGGATTGGTCCCAATGTCCTGCCGTAGAAAATACCCCCGGCAAGGTCAGCGGCGCGTGAGTGTTTAAAAATACCCGGATGCCGGTCGCTACGGTGTTCGAAAATCTGGAAGCTGGCTTGACCGTGGAAGAAGTCATGGAGGAATTCTCCGTCACGCGTGAACAAATCAACGCTGTATTGCACTTCGCGGCAACGAGCCTGAGAGCTTACCCGCCCGCAGTGCATGCATCGACGCCCGCCGATGCTCATTCTCTTTGACCACAGCACACCGCGAAGCATCGCTCGCTGGCTTCGACGGTCACACGGTTGTAGAAGCGATCGCCCGTGGATGGGACAGATTGGCCAACGGCGCATTGCTGAAAGCGGCTGAAGAAGCGAGGTTCGACCTCCTGCTATCGACGGATAAAAACATCCAGTACCAGCAGAACCTCAAAGGCCGCCGATTGCCATCGTGATACTTGGCAATTCCCAGCGTCCCGCGGTGCATCGCTACATTGATCGAGTTATCGCAGTAGTAAACGCGGCAACACCCGGCAGCTATGCCGAGGTGGACATTCCTTACGAATAGTCCGCGAGCGCGTTGCCGCACAGCTCTGCCCCGAGCACTGCGAGACTTCAACGATGCACTTTCCTGGTCGGAGTTCGCCCTGACCTGTGCCGTTCCAAACGTGACTATCTCGCCATCCGCCTCAAGGGCGCCGCAGTTGTTGTTGTACCGGACCCAAAGCTTGCGCGCCGCGCAGTGCACCTTGCAATTATCGATCGCGTTCTGCTGTGCCTGGCTTAAATCCGCAATCCCTCGGACGACCCCGGACCTTATTCGCGCAGTTGTTCTGCAATTGGCGCGGATGTGCATGCCGAATGGTGCGGACAACGTTTCGCTCCGTCCAGCCCTGACACTGATCGCTTTCCTGGTCGGGCTAGTTCACCGCGCGGCTGCCTCGGCTGGCGGCAAGCCAATCCCCCGCTCCTGACGCCTTTCCGGCCCCGCCTGGCCGAAACAACCTTTTTCAGTAACCAACGTGCGAAATATTTTTCACCACCGCATTTTCTATAACTTACGTCGTATTTAAGAACTATCCGCGCTTCAATTCGAAAACCCGCGTGCTACCGTGCAATCGAGAACCGGAACGTACCCATGATGTTTCCGGTCGCTGCCCGCTAAGTTCTCGAGACCATGGCGAAGCAGTATCAAACAATGGGCGGCAGGCGCTCCCGTTATTGGTGCGGCCTCGGTATCTTCCGGGAAACCAAAAAGGCCTCGGGTCGAGGGTTTACCGGCCAGTGGAGCGCTCCAACTTTTCTTAACCGAAGAGGAAAAACGAAACGAGGGACGAAACGAAGCCAGCCTCACCCACGCACAGCCCAACGCACCAACTCTGCCACCTTCGGCGTCTTCCCCTGTAACAGGAGACCCACGCGAAAAATCCGCGCTGCCGCCCAGGTCAAAGCCGTCGCCCACAGCACCACTCCCACTAATCCAAGCCAGGGCTGCCACCAGGGAACGCCTCCGGGCATCGCCTGACGCATCAGCATCACCGCCGGCGTGAATGGCGGAAAGAACGAAAAAGCGGTGGTCAAAACACCGTTCGGCTCCTGTATCAGCGGCGCGATCAGAATCATCGGCGCCATGATCGGCAGGATTACGAGCGGCGTGAGTTGTTGCGCGTCGCGCGGCGAGCTGCACGCCGACCCCAGCGCCGCGCCCATCGCGCTCAGCATTGTCACCTGACAGATGATGTAAACGAAGAACCACGGCAAAAGCTCCAGTCTCACTATGCCGAACAGGGCCATCGCCTGCATCACGAGCAGGCCGCCAAGAATGTAAAATATCGAACTCGTCAGCGAAACCCCGACCGATGCCAGCACCTTCCCCGCCATCAATTCGAAAGGAGTCACCGACGCCAGAAGCATCTCAAATACCCGCTGCAGCTTGTCTTCAGCCACCACCGATAGCATCGACGCCGCGCCCAACATGGTCATCATCACCATCAGAACCATCAGAATGATCGGGACCGCCGACTCGGCTCCGCTGCTCTTGCGTCCCGCACGAACCGCGCCCGTTTTTTCGTCCCGCGAAACCAGGCTCCTCGATTCCATCGGCACCGCGCGGAACACATCGTCGAAGTGGCTCTGATCTACTCCGTAGCGCGCCAGGCGAGCACGCCTGAGCCCGATCCCGATCACGTCGATGAGCCACCCCTGCGCCGCGTTCATGTTGCCCGTGTCCGTGTAGAAAGCCACCTGACCGCTTGCTGAAGCATCGAGCGCGCCTTTTCCGATGTCGACAAACCCGGCTAATTCGCGATGGCGAACACGGTCTGAAAGTGCCAGGCGCTGTGCCTCGTCGGCATCATCCGCCCGAACTTGCTCGAATACATAGCGCGCCGGAACCAACCGCTGTGGCCCCGTCTTGTCCGCGTTCTCATCGGCTGTCTTGACCTCCGCCGCCCGGATGATTGCCGCAGCCACAATGCCGGTGTGGTCAATAATCGCAATCCGTTTCGCCGTCTCGCCCTGCGTCACCCTCAGCAGCGCGAAGCCGAGAAAACCGCTGCCCATCATGAGCGGAAGCACCACCAGGCCGATCACAAACGCCTTCGTCATCACGGCTGCGGTGAAGTCGCGTTTGGCAATCAACAGAATCCTACGCAACATGCGCTTCCTCCTCTACCGCGACCGGGCCCGCGATGCGCACGAAGATGTCATGCAGTGATGGCCGCACAATATTAAAGCTCGTCACCGCTGTTCGTGAAACCAGCGTTTGCAATACGCGCTGCGGATCGCACCCCGCCGCCATACGCAGCTCCTGAATCTGCCCCAGATCGCGAATCCTGTCCACACCCGGAAGATCGTGAAGCGCGGCAAATCCTCTATCTGTCGAAACACGAATCGTGTCACTGCCGTAGTGATCCTGAATCGATGCCAGCGTGCCGTCGAGCACCTTGTTTCCGCGATAAATCATGATGATGTAATCGCACAGGCTTTCCGCGACGCCCATATCGTGAGTGCTGAGGATGACTGTCGCGCCGCGTGCGCGCAGTTCGAGCACGGCCGACCGGATCGCATCCGCGCTCACGGGATCGAGCCCCGTAAACGGCTCATCGAGGATCAGTAACTTCGGCTCAGGCACCACAGCCGCAATGAACTGAATCTTCTGGCTCATGCCCTTGCTCAGCGTTTGCAGCTTGCGTTCGGCGCAATGCGCCAGACCGAGCTTTTCCAGCCACGCTGTCACCTCGGCCGTCACATTCTTTCCACCCTGCAACTGCGCGTAAAACTCCAGCAGCGGCTGAACAGTCATCTGCCGGTATAAGCCACGCTCTTCCGGTAGATACCCGATCCGCGGACGCGACCTGACATCGCGTTTCCCGAACACGCTGATCTCGCCGCTGTCGGGATAGAAGATGTTCACGATCATCCGCATGGTCGTGGTCTTCCCCGAGCCGTTCGGTCCGATGAATCCATAGACCGCGCCCTGCGGAATGTTGAGCGACAGATCGTTCACCGCCCTCACATCCCCGAATGTCTTGCTGACGTGAGATATCTCTACCGCGTCCATCGCACCTTTCGAAGCCCGGGTATAATCGTTCGATTATTATGACGCCTCGACTGTGGCCGCTGCAGGGTGCCCGCCCATAACAGCCGCCACGATTACCCCGACGCCTCGGCGCACAAGAGCCCTGCGCTCAATCCGTCGGCAGATGCAGCACCGCTTCAATGCGGATTACCGACCTGCCCGGGCAAAGATGCTCGCCTTCTTCCACGACCGCGGCCTTTGAGACTTACTCCGCCAGCACGCGGTGGACGAACTGCACAGCCATCGACCCTTCACCCACAGCCGACGCCACGCGTTTCACACTGCCCGCTCGAATGTCTCCTACCGCGAACACACCCGGACGGCTCGTTTCCAACAGGAAGGGAGGCCGCCGCGAAGTCCAGGCCTCGCCAAGCTCGGTCCCCGTGCGTAGGAACTGTTTGTCATCAGTGGCCAGGCATCCGTTCAGCCACGCAGTGTTGGGGCTCGCGCCCGTCATGAGAAATAAGTGCCGGACGTCATGCACAGCGCTCGTGCCGGTTTCCGCTTCGCGCCAGCGAACGCGTTCCAGGTGGCCGTCGCCTTCGAGCGCCTCGATCTCGGTCCGCGGCTTCAACGTGATCTGCTCGCACGCTTCGATTCGCGAAATCAGATAGCGCGACATCGTATCCTCAAGCGACGCCCGTCGCACCACCAGATAAACACGTCCCGCAATTCCCGAGAGGAACAGCGCCGCTTGTCCCGCCGAGTTCCCGCCCCCCACAACAATCACGTCTTGATTGCTGCACAACTGGCCTTCCACTTTGGTCGCGCCATAGTAAACTCCAACGCCTTCGAACTGACTGAGGTTCGGCAGATCGAGTTTCCGGTATTGTGCGCCCGCCGCGAGAATCACGCTGCGGCCCTGCACGGTACCGCCCTCTTCCAGTTGGACCGTGTAAGGCACGCGATCGCACATCAGCGCGCGGGCCGCGCGCGCCACCGCAATGTGAGCGCCGAATTTTTCCGCCTGCACGAAGGCCCGGTTCGCCAGTTCCTGCCCCGAGATCCCCATCGGAAAGCCCAGATAGTTTTCGATGCGCGAACTGCTGCCTGCCTGCCCACCCGGTGCGTTGCTCTCCACCACCAGCACATTCAGTCCTTCCGAAGCTCCATACACCGCCGCCGCAAGGCCGCTCGGTCCCGCCCCCACAACGATGAGGTCATACACCGCATTCTCGTCGATGCCCGCATTCAACCCGAAGCATTCCGCCGCCTGCACGTTAGTGGGGTTTCGCAGCACCAGTTCGCCCCGGCAGATGAGCACCGGAATATCGGTCGCCGCGATCTCAAAATGATCCAGCACCTGCTGGATATCGGGGTCGGTCTCGACATCGATATACGTATGGGGGTGGCCATTGCGCGCCAGAAAGTTTTTCAGCCGAAGCGTATCGCTCGAATGGCTCGACCCGATGAGCACTGCATCGCCTACCGAGTTTTCAATGAGAAACACGCGCCGCAGCACGAACGCCCGCAGCAGGATCTCGCCCAGCGCAGCATCGGTCTGCATAAGATGCCGCAGGCTAGACCTGCTGATTTCCAGCAGGTCGCTATCTTCATGCGCCCGGCATCGCACCAGACTGCGCCGTCCCGAGAGCTGATTCACTTCACCCGTGAAAGCCCCGCGGTCCAGGATGGCGATGGCCGATTCACCGGTGTCCGAAACACTCGCGATTTCGAGGCTGCCGCTGATCACGACGAACACGCCATGAGCCTCATCGCCGCGATCGTAAATCACGTTGCCCGCCGCGGCGCGCCCGCACACACCAAACGACCGCAGGCGCTCCATCTGGTCGTCGGTCAGCCGGGGAAACTTCGGATCCGCTTCGGCCATCTCAGTTTTCCATTGTCAGAACCACGCGGAATCGCGCCTTGCCCGTGATCATCCGCTCGTACGCCTCATTGACTTTATCCAGCGGGAAGACTTCGTTCATGGATCTCACGCCGGAGAGCACGCTGAATGCCAGCGTATCCTGCGAATCGATCGACATCCCGGCGTACCAGCCTTTTACCGACTGCCGGAACGTCAGCAACTGCAGGGGAGATACCTGCAACGAGGGCACGGCGCCGATCAGCATCATGGTCCCGTTGACGGCGAGTCCGCCCTCGACCGCGGCCATCGCATCGCTCGCCGTCACCGTTGTCAGGATCACCTGCGCCCCTCCCAGTTTGCGGAGTTCCGCCGCGGGATCCTGCGCCTGGTTGTCGATATACAGCCACGCCCCCAGCTTCTTCGCGAGGCCTTCCTTATCCTGGCCCCGCCCGATCGCTACAGTCCTGAATCCCATCTTCGCGGCATACTGCACACCCAGATGACCCAACCCGCCGAGGCCGAGCACCGCGACGATCTCGCCCGCCCGCGCTCCACTGTTGCGCAGGCAGTTAAAGGTCGTAATGCCCGCGCACATCAGCGGCGCCGCCTCAGTTGAGGACAACTCCGCAGGCACGCGCGCCAGCGCTTCCGGCCGCGAGATCATGTAGTCCGCATAGCCGCCGTCGCTCGTCACGCCCGTAATGTAGGTCGCCGTCTCACAAGCGAAAAAATCGCCCCGCCGGCAGGAGTTGCAGTGCCCGCAATAGCCTCCGTTCCATCCAACGCCCACCCGTTCTCCGGGCGTCCATCCGGCTACGCCAGCACCCAGCCCATCCACCGTCCCCACGGCCTCATGACCGGGAACTCGCGGGTACTGAATGCCTGGAATGAGCCCTTCCTTCGTCAGGGAATCGCTGTGGCAGACTCCGCAGGCCTGAACTTTGATCCTTACCGATCCGGCTCCGGGCTCGGGTATTGGCCGCTCCACGATCTCGAACGGCCCTCCGGCTCGGGACACCTGCACCGCGCGCATTCCTGGCATCGTCTTCCTCCACCTACCAATGAGAGCACGCCTCGGTCATCGTTGGGTTAAAATGACGTTCGAAAACATCCGATGAAAAACATAACCCTCCTTGCTTCCTTTGCACTCGCCCTCACGGCCTGCAGCGCGGGCGCGCAGAAGCTCACCAACGACAAGGCTCCTGAAACTTTCCGTGTGAATATGGATACATCGCGCGGAATGGTCGTGATCGAAGTCACCCGCGCCGACGCGCCCAACGGAGCCGACCGTTTCTACAATCTGGTGAAGGCGAAGTATTACGACGGCGCCCGGTTCTTCCGCGTCATTCCCGGCTTCATGGCCCAGTTCGGCATCGCTGCCGATCCCGCGGTGACGAAAGTCTGGGATGTGCCAATCCATGATGATCCCGTCAAGACCAGCAATGTGCGCGGTGCCGTGACATTCGCCCAGACTTCTGCGCCCAACAGCCGCAGCACGCAGCTTTTCATCAACTATGGCGACAACAGCCGCCTCGATGCTTCGCGATTCGCGCCCTTCGGCAAGGTCGTGAGCGGGATGGAATTCGTCGATCAGATCTATTCCGGAGATGCCGAAAACCCCGACCAGCAGCAGATCGAGCAACAGGGCAACGCTTATCTCAACAAAGCTTTCCCCAACCTCGACTACATCAAGACCGCGACCATAGCTCCATAGCACCGCTCCCTCGCGGTCGCGGCTCTATAACGCGCGGAACCTACAGAGCCGCGCGCGTGAGCAAGCGGCAACGAAAACCGTGCGCCTACTCCACGGCCTGATCGATAGCTGCCATCCACTCGTCGGTCAACCCCTGCGGGTCGCCGGCGAGATCGACCGGGGTGCGCCCAACCTCTTCGTTGTCACGCACAAAGACCGCCACGACGCCCTCGGGCGTAGGACGTAATTCGAGCCTGTGATCGCGCGCCTCCAGACGGAGAGTTGTTTCGATCCACGAGAGGTTCACTTTCACGCGCCGCTGCCGTCCCGCCAGCGTGGTCTGTCGCATCAAAGCCTCCGCATAAGGCTCGCGCTTCAACCGCTCGGCCCATGGTGCGATCGCCAGCCGCCGATCCCGGTCGCTCTCGCGCCGGCGCGAATCGTCCAGACCTTCGTCGCGCCCCTCCAGCGCCTTCAGATTGTTTTCGAGGTTGTCGAGAAAGCTCACCCCTCCATTCTCGCCCGGCATCCTGCCTGGCCGGGCCGGAACCCGAAACGATAAAATAACTTCACATCGACTTTTTCGCCAGCCGGTGCGTCTTGTCACCAGGAGCCAGAGTTTGATCTTTCGGGCCGTCGAAGATGCGGACCTGATTTCACGCATACGCCGCGGCGATATCGAGGCATTTAACCTTCTCGTATCGCGGTGGGAGAAGCGTGTCTTCAATTATCTTCTTCGCCTTACAGGCCGTCCGGAAGACGCTATGGACCTGAGCCAGGAAGCTTTTTTGAAGGCGTATCAGAATATCCGCAAGCTCGATGACCCGGCGCGATTCGGCCCATGGCTGTACCGGATTGCGCATAACGAAGCACACTCGCTCTTCCGCAAGCGCCGGCCCGAAACGGCGCTGGAAGACGCTGCTGCCGAACGCAATCCCGCGCCGGGTTTTTCGATTGATCTCTCGTTAACCGTCACCGCGGCGCTCGACCGCCTCAATGCGGAGCAGCGCGAAGCGGTGGTGCTCAAGGTTTACGAGGGTTTCAAATTCGATGAGATGGCGGAGGTTCTCGGGTGCCCGGTATCAACCGTGAAGTCGCGGTTTTATACGGCGCTCGACCTTCTGAAAACGTGACCTGGCTCCTGCGAGTACAAGAGGCAACTGATGACACACCCTGTTGAGGCTTTGCGCGATTACGCCTTCGGTGAACTTCCCGCCGCTCGGCAACCGGAACTGGAGCACCATCTCGGCATCTGCGGCGAGTGCGCGCTCGAACTGGATCGGCTGCGGCTCACGACCGCAGCACTGCGGACACTGCCCGATCAGGAAATACCGCAGCGTATCGCGTTCGTGTCGGATAAGGTATTCGAGCCTTCGCCGGTGTCGCGTTTCTTTGCCGGCTTCTGGAACTCCGCCTCGCGGCTGAGTTTCGCTTCGGCCTGCGTGCTGGGCGCTGCGCTCATCGTCTCGGCATATCATCGCCCCGTTGAGGTGCGTACCGTCGTCCAGCAGGCCGCCAACACGGACGTTTCGAAACAGGTGAATGACGCGGTTACGAAGGCGGTCGCGCAGGTGAAGCTCGAAAATGCCCGCGAGATCGAAGCGGTCAGCCACAAGTACGAGCAGGAATATCAGGAACGTATGACGACCGTAGCGGCGAATTTCGAAATGCTGCAGAGGCGGCTCGGCACGTCTTTGATCGCCGCGAATGACATGCGGAGAAATGGAGATGGACAATGAGAGCCCTGCTCCTGATCGCTGCGGCCACGCTCTGCTTTGCGGCAACCGAATCGCGGGTTTCGAGGGCGTCGATCCTCGCCGTTGAAGGCAGCGTGGATCAAACACTCAAAGCGCCCTCGGCCGATCCCTACGAACTGTTCGGCCTGACGCGCGGCACCTACCTCGAAGGGTACGGAACGCTGTTTACATTTGAGGTGGATCTCATCAGCCCCGGGGGATTCCTGACGGTCGGCCCCTTCGGAAGCCCGTTGACGCCGGAACAACAGGCGAAGCTGCTGGTCCGCAAATTGAAGAAGCTGCCCGAGTTGAAGGAGACCATGCGGGGCCTCATAGAGAATGCCAGCTCTACGCTGGAGGGCATGCCCGCCAATGAGCGCATCGCCATGGAAGCCATTCTGTTGAACGGCCCTGGGGAAAAGAGCAGCAGAGAGATTCCCCGGCGCATATTCATGAGCGCGGAAAAGCAGAAGCTGCTGGACGCGAAAGCCAACCACGCCACGCCGGCCGAACTCGCGGCCCTTGTCGAAGAGCAGGACCGCTAGACGTGACGGGGGTTGCAACTCCACTTGGCCAATTGCTCATCGAACGCGGCCTGATCGCCGCGGAAGATCTCGATCGCGCACTCGAATTGCAGCGCGAGCGTCGCGGCGAAAAACTCGGCAAGATTCTCGTCGATATGGGCTTCGTCGCGCAGCGCGATCTGCTCGCCGCGCTCTCGGAACAACTGGGCTTGCCCATTGCACAATTGGCCGCGCCCGCATCGGCGCCGGAGCTCGAAGGCCTTTCGCCGCGCTTCCTGCGTCAATCCTGCATCTTCCCGGTCGCCATCACCGAAGGCACTCTCACGCTCGCGATGGGCGATCCTCTCGACTTCGAAACCATCAACGCGGTACAGAGTTTTTCGCGCCTCGAAGTCAGCCCGCAGCTGGCGAATGAGCAGGATATTCTCGACGCCATCGATCGCTACTACACCGAAGGCGATCGTCAGGCCGCGCGCCGCAGATTTCGGCACCGGCGACGAAGAGGATCTCGAACACCTGCGCGACATGGCGAGCGAAGCGCCCGTCATCCGGCTGGTGAACGCGATGATCGCGCAGGCCATCGAGAAGCGCGCGAGCGATATCCACATTGAGCCGTTCGACAAGGAATTCCGCATTCGCTTCCGCGTGGATGGCGTCCTGTTCAATCAGGAACAGCCGCCGCGCGAACTCAAGGCCGCCATCACTTCGCGGCTGAAGCTGATGGCGAAGCTGAACATCGCGGAACGCCGCCTGCCGCAGGATGGCCGCATCAAGATCCGCATCCTCGGGCGCGAAGTCGATCTGCGCGTTTCGACGCTGCCCACGCTGTTCGGCGAGAGCGTCGTCATGCGTCTGCTCGACCGCTCGGCGGGCGATTTCTACGATCTCCGCCGGCTTGGTTTCGATCAGCGCATGCTCGATCGCATGGAGCATTTCACGTCGCTGCCGCACGGGATTTTTCTCGTGACCGGGCCCACCGGCAGCGGCAAATCGACCACGCTCTATTCGGCGCTGAAGCGGATCAACCTGCCCGACAAGAAGATCATCACGATCGAAGATCCGGTGGAATATCAGATGGACGGGATCAACCAGATCCACGTCAATCCGCAGATCGGGCTCACCTTCGCCGCCGGGTTGCGCCACATCGTGCGGCAGGATCCGGACGTGATCATGGTCGGCGAAATCCGCGATCGCGAGACGGCGGATATCGCAATTCGTTCGGCGCTCACCGGACACTTCGTGTTCTCGACTCTGCATACGAACGACGCACCCAGCGCGGTTACGCGGCTGATGGATATGGGCGTGGAGAATTATCTGGTCACGTCGTCAGTGGTCGCGATTCTCGCGCAGCGCCTGGTGCGGCTGATCTGTCCGAACTGCAAAGCGAAGGCAGCGCAGAGCGATGACGCCAATGGGCGAAGAGATCGACACGTTTCAAGGCAGCGGTTGCGAGGAGTGTGAAGGCTCCGGCTATAAAGGCCGCGCGGGCATTTTCGAGTTGATGGAGCTGAATGACGAACTGCGCCACCTGATCATGGCGAGCGCCGATGCCAGCCGCCTCACTGAAGCGGCGCGGCGAAATGGCATGAAGAGCCTGCGCGAGGATGGCTGGATGAAAGTCGGCCAGGGCATGACGACGGCAGCTGAGGTGACGCGTGTCACGCAGGAATTCTAGTTCGTTACCGCTCCTTTACAGTCGCGGCTCAGTGACCGAATCCGCTTTCTGAGCCGCGACTGTAAAGGAGCGGTAAGAAGCCCTGCCAGGATCGAAGATCGCTAATGGCCTCAGCTACCTTCCACTATCGCGCCGTCGCCGCCGATGGCAAACTTCGCACCGGCGTCATCACCGCCGAAAGCGGCAAGACCGTCGCGCGCGAACTCGTGCGGCAGGGCCTCACGCCCATCTATGTCGGCTCTGAAGAAAAGAAATCGGTATCACTCAAGCTCCCCTCGTTCGGAGGCGCGCGCCGCCGCGATGTTCTCTTCTTCACGCAGGAACTTTCGACGCTGCTGAACTCCGGCGTGCCTCTCGACCGCGCGCTTTCCATCACCAGCGAGCTCACCACGCGCCCGCAGTTCCGCACCATCGTGCTGGATATCCTGCGCTCCATCAAAGGCGGCAAATCGCTGGCGGATTCTCTCGCGCTGCATCCGACGTACTTCTCCGAGCTCTTCATCAACATGGTGCGGGCGGGCGAAGCATCGGGCAGCCTCGGCCAGATCTTTGAACGCCTTTCGGAATTCGAACGCTCGCGCGACGAGTTGCGCAGCTTCATCGTTTCGGCCATGATTTATCCCGCGCTGCTCGCCTGCGTGGGCGTCGGCGCGATTTTCGTCATCCTCGATTTTGTGGTCCCGCGCTTCGCCTCGATCTTCGACGACGGCCGCATGAAGATCCCTCTGCCTACGCTGATCATGCTGCAGGCAAGCCATATCGTGCGCGACTGGTGGTGGGTCGCGGCACTCGTTGTCATCTCGGTGATCGTCGGATTTCGTTCCTATATCGCGACACCCGGCGGACGATTCTGGTGGGATACGAACCGCCTCAGAATTCCGGTTATCGGCGACGCCATGCGCAAAGCCGAGACGTCGCGCTTCGCGCGCGCCATGTCGACGCTGGTCGGCAACAGCGTGCCGCTGGTGCAATCGCTGCACATTTCCGCGGGCATTCTTTTCAACTCGCGCATGGCGAATTCGCTGAAGGATGTCGCGCAGGGCGTCAAGCGCGGTGAAGGCATCTCGCAGCCGCTGGCGCGCACGCAGATGTTCCCGCCGCTCGCCTCGCACCTTCTGACCGTCGGCGAAGAGACCGGCAAACTGGATCTCATGTTCGCCCGCATGGCAGCGATCTACGAAGAAGAAACGCGGGCGTCGATCAAGCGTTTCACCGCGATCTTCGAGCCTGTGGTGATTCTGTTTATGGCGCTCATCGTGGGGGCGCTGGTTTTGAGTATGATGATCGCGATCACAAGCATTAACGATGTGGCAATCTAGAGCAAAAGTTTACTTTCCCGCTACCCGCTTCCGAGCGGTCGCGGCTGGGAAACAAAGTACAATTACCGAGCCGCGACCGCGAGGGAGCGGTAACCGAAAAGGAACAAACTATGAATCTTCGAAAGAACTCACGCGCAGGCGTCACGCTGATCGAGATGCTGGTGGTGGTGGTGATCATCGCGGTGCTCGCCGCGGTGGTCGGGCCGCGACTGCTGAATCAGGGCGACAAGGCCCGCGTGGTGGCGGCAAAACAGCAACTGGAAAACTTCCAGCTCGCTCTGGGCCAGTATCATCTCGATACCGGCGGCTACCCGTCGACCGACCAGGGACTGGCCGCCCTCCGCGTGCAGCCGAGCGGCGTCGAGCAGTGGCATGGTCCTTATCTCCAGAAGGATCTTGCCAACGATCCGTGGGCACATCCGTACGTTTACAAATTTCCCGGCGATCATGGCGATGAACCCGACGTGGTGTCTTACGGCGCCGACGGCCAGCCCGGCGGCGACGGACTGAATGCAGACATAGTCAGCTGGAAGTGAGGAAGCGGAACCAATCCGGCGTCACGCTGATCGAGTTGCTCATCGTCCTGATGATCATCGCGGTCATCGCAGGCGTGTCGTTCCCGGCCCTGACGTCCGGCCTCTCCAGCATCCGGCTCTCCTCGGCATCGGGCTCGGCGGCAAGCTTTCTCACTTCGGCCATGAACCGCGTGGATCGGCGCGAAGAAGCCGCCGCGATCCTGATTTCACCCAAGGAGAATCTGCTGGCCATCTACACCGCCGCGTCGGGCGCGAAACCGGATCGCACGCTCGACATGCCGAAGGGAATCACGATTGAAGGCACAGAGCCGCGCCGGTTTCTGCTGATGCCCGGCGGCACGGCGCCGCGCATGACGCTCGTGCTCGCGAACGATAAAGGCGCGCGCAGCTCGGTCCAGATCGATCCGGTAACAGGCGTGCCGAAAGTTCAGCGTATTGAGAGCTCGAAATGAGAAAACCCGAGCAGGGTTTCACGCTGCTTGAAGTTCTCGTTGCGACTGTCATCATGGGCATCGCGGTGGCCGGGTTGATCGCGGGTCTCTCGCAATCGACGAAGAATGCTTCGCGCCTCACGGATTACGATCGCGCCGCAATGCTCGCCCGAGGCAGGATGAACGAGCTGCTGCTCGATGCGAATCTTCCCTTCGAAGGCAACATCGAAGGGCCATTCACCGGCGATCAATCGGGCGGAATCCCCAGCGGATGGCGCGCCACGTTGCAGCCGTTCGACTCGCCGCCGAACGCGGGGCCGGGCACGGTCATCCTTCAGCGCATTGCGCTCGAAGTGTGGTGGACGCCACGCAATGGCGGACGCAGATCGATTCAGCTGGAAGGCTATCGCCAGACCCCGATTCCCCAGCCGGTCGTCCGATGAAGACACGACCGCCAATCCGGCGTCACGCTGATCGAGATGATGGTCGCGGTCTCTCTGCTCAGCCTGCTTTCGGTCGGCATGCTGATCGCGATGCGTCTCGGTTTCAACACCATGGACAAGGTGAATTCGCATCTCGTGATGGATCGCCGCGTGGTCAACTCGCGCGGCATTATCGAGAACGAGATCAGCGGGTTCATGTTCACGATGGCCGATTTCATGCCGGGATCGCCCGGCTTCCGCAGCGTACCGTTTATCGAAGCAGATCCGCAGAGCATGCGTTTCGTGACGTCGTATTCGCTCAATGACGGATGGCGCGGCAGGCCGCAGATCGCGGTGCTGCAGGTGATTCCGGGCGATGTTGTCGCCGGCGATCCGCGGCGCGGCGTGCGGCTGATCGTTAATGAATTGCCTTACACGGGACCGGTACAGGCGGGAGAGACCATCACAGGCATCGAAGCGGATCCGGCTTCCGGCCAGTCGGTGCCGCAATTTGCGCCTGTCGCAACCGGGCCCGCAATCGTTCGTTCTCGCGGACCGGCTTGCGTTCTGCCGCTTCCTGTATCTGGCAGCCGCTGCCCGAAGCTCCGTTCCAGCTCTGGCGGCCTGATTGGGTCATGCCGGTGCGCCTTCCGCTTGCGATACGGATCGAGATGGCGCCGCTCGACACGAGCGCGTCGAGCTTGCATGTGACCACCGTGACCGTGCCGGTACATCTGAAACGTACTCCCGGGAGCACCTATGCGGATGCGCTGTAACTTTTCGTTACCGCTCCTTTACAGTCGCGGCTCAGTAACATCTACCTTTCTGAGCCGCGACTGTAAAGGAGCGGTAGGCAACCGGCGGGGTTCGGCGCTCCTGATGGTCCTCTGGCTCACCGCCGCGCTCGCCGCCATCGGACTCACCGTCGCCAGCACTGTACGCGGCGAAACCGAGCGAACTCAAACCAGCGTGGACGACGCACGGTCCTGGTTCGAAGCGCGCGGCGGCATCGAGCGCGCCGCGCTCCACATCTTATGGGGACGCAATTACGCCGGTCAGGACGAAAGCAAGATCTACTACGAACCGGGCCAGCCCTCGATGGACCTCGCTTTCCCTTCCGCCGCCGTTCACGTCGACATCATCCCCGAAACGTCGAAGCTCAACCTGAACAGGTCGTCACCCGACGAACTGCTGCGGCTGCTCGTGGCGCTCGGAACTCCGGAAGACCGCGCGGTCACCATCACCGCGGCCATCGTCGACTGGCGCACCTCGTCGAATCCACAGGGCGCGAGTGAGTTCGACAGCTTTTATTTGAGCCAGTCTCCGTCTTTTCTTCCCCGCCACGCGTCTTTTAGGGAGAACGAGGAATTGCTGCTGGTTCAGGGAATGACATCCGAACTCTATTACGGGGCATCGCTAGGCACGGCGCAGGCCGGCCTGCGCGATTGCGTCTCCGTATATGGAACCGTCGGCCCGGTGGATATCAATACCGCGCAGCCCGCCACGCTCGTGGCCGTCGGCCTTTCCCCTGCCGATGCGCAGGCCATTGTGCAACGCCGCAGACCAACGCCCGATCATCGACTACAAAGAACTCGCGGAGATCGTTCAGTCGCTCGGACCGGCCGGAAACCGGCTACGTATCGGCGGCCAGACCATGTTCACGCTGCGCGCCACCGCACGCATGCGCCAGCCGGACGGCAAGCTCTCCGATCTTCGCCGCACCGTGGGTGCGCTCGTGAAGTTCTATCTTCCCAACAACACCGAAAAGAAGCCCGTCGGATTCGAAGTGGTTCGCTGGTACGACCGCATATGAGCGCGCCCGCACTGGCGACCGACAGCGGCGACCAGGCCGGTTCACGGCGCACCCGCGCCCGCATGGCAACGCGCGCTCGCGATTCGGCACCGGACTCGGCATCGCGATTCAGGGCCGCAACATCGAGGCCGCTATCGTGCGCGCCAGGCCTTCCGGCGCGGCTCTCGCAGACACAACGACCATTGCCGATTTTCGCAGCCGGCCCGCCACGGAGTGGGGCGCGGAGCTGACTGCGGTTTGTTGCGGCGGCGGGCGAGACGCGTCTTGCGGCCACTGTGCTGCTGCCGCGCGATGAAGTCATTGTCCGCACGCTCATCCTGCCAGGAGTTGCCGATAAAGACGCCGCCGGCGCGATCGAGTTGCAGATCGACAGCCTTCATCCGTGGGGCGATGCGGAAGTGATCTGGGGATGGTCGCGGGCCGGGCGCGACAACATCGTGATCGGCCTCACGCGCAAGGAGGTTCTCGACATCTGGGAAACGCTCTTCGCCGAAGCGGGGATTCCGATTGCAGCGGCCACCTTCTCCGCCGCCGTTATTCATGCCGCGCTGCGGATCTGGAACGCCGCTCCCGCAGCTCTTCTCGGCATCACGACGGACGCCCGTGGCCGCACCGCGGTCTACGGTGAGAGCGAATCGCGGGCTTTTTTTTCGGCTGAGTTTACCGGCTCTGCCGAACGGGCGATCGCGCTCTCGCGCGCAGAGCTACGGATCACGCCGGAAGTTCCGGCGAGCCCGCTTGCCGATCTGCTTCCGCCTGATAAGAACGGCAAAGCAGTTCCTGAATCTGCAGTCCTCGCGTATGCCGCGGCCATTGCCGGTTCCGCCACCCGTCGTGGCGAAATTCGCGAACCTGCTGCCGCCCGAACGGCGCGCTTCGCATGACCGGCTGCAGTACGTGATTCCCGGCATCCTCGGAGTTCTTCTGCTGCTGGCCGTCGTGGCGGTGTTTGTGATCTTCCCCGCCCTCGAGCAGCGCCGGTATCGCGCCGATCTCGAGCGCGCCGCGCGGCAGATTGAGCCTCTGGTGGTTCGCGCGCAGTCCCTCGAAAAGAAAACCAATTCCGATCGCGCCAAAATCGCAGCGCTCGACGAGTTTCGGCGCCGCCCGCAGGCGGATCTCGACGTGCTTAACGAATTGACGCGCCTGCTGCCGCCCCCCATCTGGACCAACGATGTCGAGATCTATCCGGATTACATCATCGTTTCGGGAGAGGCGGATCAGGCAGCGCCGCTGCTCAAGGTGCTCGACTCGTCACCGCTGTTTCAGAATTCCGAATTCGCTCTGACGCCCACTCGCAGCGACAAGGTTGAGCAGTTCCGCATCAAGACGCTGCGCCGCGGCCGCGCGGGAAGGAGCACGCCATGACGCTTTCCCAACGGGATCGCCGCGCTTTGGTTCTGCTCGTCGTGGCCCTGGTTGCCGCGGCCGTGCTGCGCTTCGCTTTCTCCGATAACCCCACGGTAAGCGTGGTTTCGGCAAACGTCAGCCAGGACAACACGGCGATTGCACGCGAGCGCCTGGCCCGCCTTCGTACAACAGCGGCAACCGTGCCCGTGCGCGAGGCCACCATGAAACAGGCGTCCGCCGATCTCGCGGTGCGCGAGCGCGGAATCATTCAGGCCGACACCGCGCCGCAAGCCCAGGCCGCTCTTCTTGAGATCGTGCGCCGGATTGGCAAGAACGACATGATCGATGTGCGTGGCGGCGAGTTCGGCCAGCCCAAAGCGTTTGGCGATTACGGACTCGTCTACGCAACCGTTACGTTCGAGTGCCACATCGAGGAACTGGTCAACTTCCTCGCCGACCTGTCGCGTGCACCGGAACTGGCCGTTCCCGTCGGAAGAGCGAATCGCGTCGGTGAATCAGGTCAATCAGAAGGATAAGACGGTGAGCGTTCGCATGGTGATGGCAGGCGTGGTGGCAAAGAAACTCATCCCCGAAAAGAAAGGCCTGGGCGGGTTTTGAAACCGAAGCTGATCGCGCTGAACGTGTTGCTGCTGGCGGCCCTCGCTTTCATCGCGTGGGAAGGACGCGAACGCGTGGCGGGACGCACAGGCGGAGCGCCAGGCTAGTCTCAATGCGAAGCCCGCACAGGCCAAGGTTAAAACTCTTCCGCCGGCCGCTCCGCCCGCGGCCGCGCAGCCTGTGCAATACGCTGATGTCGCGACCAAAGATCTTTTCGCGAAGGATCGGAATCCGAACGTGGTCATCGAGCCACCGAAGGTCGAGGCGCCGAAGCCGATGCCGGCGCTGCCTGTGGTCTACGGAGTACTTGGCCTGCCCAGCGGAACCAGAGCCATCATGGCGGCGAAGCAGGGTGGAGCGGGCAAGCCCGTACACGAAGGGGATCAGGTGGGCGAGTTCAAGATCGTCTCGCTCGATCCGAAGAATGTGGTCTTCGATTGGGATGGCAAGCAGATCTCGCGCAAGATCGACGATCTGATGGACCGGTCGAGCCCCAACACGGAGCCACAGGGGCCTGCCGTCGCTGCGGCACCCCCGCCAAAACCGATCACGCCCGGCCCCGCGAAATCGGATGATCCGAAGGCGACCGATAAGCCGTGCATGCCGGGAGACAACTCTCCCGCGGGGACGGTGGTGGATGGATACCGGAAAGCTTTTGCGGCGGCGGTTACTCCGTTTGGCCCCATGGGTTGTCATTGGGTTTTAGTTCAGTAAGAGGGTTGCAGTAAATGAGGAAACAAATACAGATGACCAGATTGATTACCGTTGCAGCGCTCTGTCGCCGCGGCCGTTTGCGCGCAGGCGACGCAGAAGAAATCGGACCGGACCGCGACGACTGCCGCGACAAAACCTGCGCCCGCCCCGGCTACCGTAGTGCCGAAGGATGCCGTGAAGAACGACGAACGGGACCTGGAGCTATACGGATAAACAGGGCAGGAAGTGGGTATACGTCACACACCCCCTTCGGCATTCTGAAGACGGATGTGACTGATACCGAAAATCGGCCCGCGCCGCCGCCTTCCGCGGCCACCAAAGTAATCGACAAAGGCGACACCGTTCGCTTTGAACAATCCGGCCCTTTTGGCCCGATTGCCTGGGAGAAAAAGAAGTCTGACCTGACGGATCAGGAGCGCCAGGTGCTGGACGCACAGAACCCGAATCAAAATCAGAACCAGACTCAGACAGCCCAACCAGACGCAAAATGACGACATTTCGACTAAGACGACGCATCGCCGCTCGGCCTGCTGGCAACGGCCGCTCTTTTCATGCAGCAGGCCCTGCATGCCCAGCAGCCGCCCGCACAGCAGCCGCCAGCTCCTCAGCCAGCCCAGGCCCCGCCTGCGCAGACCCAGCCGGCGCAACCGCCTGTGACAGTGCCGGGCGCATTCAAGTTCAACGGGGCGTCCCTGCTCGAAGTGATCGACATTCTGGCAGGCGAGTTGCACATCAACTACGTCGTCGACCCGGCCGTCAAAGGCGGCACCGTCACGATGACGACCTACGGAACGGTGCGCGATGTGGACATCCGGCCGCTGCTCGAAACCATTCTCCGCATGAACAATCTGGCGATGGTGCAGGTGGGCGAGTTCTATCGCATCATCCCCGCCGGCAACATCGCCAAACAACCTGTAAGCCCGGTATCGCAGACCGATGCATCGAAGCTGCCTGACGACGAGCGGCTGGTCTTGAATCTGGTGTTCCTGCGCTACGTGTCCTCGGCCGAAATGTCGAAGGTGCTGATGCCTTACATGGGAGAAGGCGCGCAGTTGACGAATTACGATCCGGCGAATCTGCTGCTCATCCTGGACAACAGCCGCAACATGCGCCGCACCCTCGAACTCATCTCAATCTTCGATAACGACGCCTTCGCCGGACAGCGCGTGCGCGCCTTCGACGTCACGAACGAACGCCCCAGCGATATGGCGAAAGAGCTGGAAGACATTTTCAAGGCGTACTCCTTCTCGGGTGAGAAAGCGAGCAGCGCGGTTCACTTCATCCCGGTTAACCGCATTAATGTGCTTCTCGCAGTCGCGCCGAATCCCGGCACGTTCACGCAGGTGGAGAGTTGGATTCAGAAACTCGATATCCCTGCGCAAGGTGACAGCCGGGTCCGTCGATAACTACGTCTACAAACTGAAATACGCCAAGGCCGAAAACATCGGCGGGGTGATCAACCAGCTTTACGGCGGATGCATTGTGGCGGGCGGATACGGGCCGTCGACCGGCAGTTCCACCTATCCCGCGGGCGGCGGTCTGGGAAATGGATTCGGCGGAGGCGGCGGCTTCGGAGGCGGCGGTTATAACGGTGGCGGATACGGCTCCCCTTATGGCGGAGGCTACGGTGGCGGTTATGGCGGTCAGTCGCCCTATGGAAACGGGTATGGAAACGCCGGCTACGGAAACGGCGGGTTTGGCGGGGGCTACGGCGGTGGTTATGGCGGAGGCGTGAACTGCACGCCCCAATCCTCCGGATATAGCCAGCAGCCGGCCGCACCGGGACCTTTGGGCGTTCCCACTGCAACAACAACTACCGCTGCGACGGCCGCGCCTGCAGACCAGACCGGTTCCTATCTGTCCCCATCCGCGGCCAACAGACCGGTCGGACCGCGTGTCGTCCCGAATCCGATCTCGAACCAGCTCTACGTGCAAGGCACGCCGCAGGAGTGGGAACAGATCAGACACCTGCTCGATCAAATCGATATCGCGCCGCGTCAGGTGCTGATCGACGCGAAGATCTACGAGGTCGATCTGACCGGGGCGTTCTCGCTGGGGGTGGAATCGTTCCTGCAGCAGAAGGGCGCGACGAATTCGGCGGGCATCACCAGCACACAACTCCTCGGAACCGCCAGCAGCGCGGGCTTGAATCTGACGGCGGGCTTGCTTGTCGGCCAGACCCGTCAGCTTCTGGCCTTGCTTACAGGCCAGTGAGAGCACCACAAAGAGCAAGGTGCTCTCGGCGCCGAGCATCATCGCGACCGATAGCATTCCGGCTTCCATCACGGTGGGAAGTTCCGTGCCCACTCTGTCGTCCGAGTCGGTCAGTCCCGGCGTCACTGTCGGTGGCACGTCGCAGTTCACGAACACTATCTCCAACACGAGTACCGGCATCGGGCTCACCATTCTGGCGCGTGTGACCCCGAGCGGCGTGGTGACGATGGTCATCAATCAGGATGTGACGGCTCCCATCCCGAACCCGCTCTCCAGCTCCGGGGCCTCGGGAAGCGGAATCGATTCGCCTTCTTTCTCGCAGCGCAACGTCAGCACGCAGGTCACGGTGGAAGACGGCGATACGATCGCAATCGGCGGCATCATGAACGAGACCACCACCGAAACATCGGGCGGCATTCCGTTCCTCCATCGGATTCCCTATATCGGCGCGGCGTTCGGTACCAAAACCAGCAGCAAACAAAGAACCGAGCTGATCATATTCCTTACGCCGCGGGTGATCTACGACACGACGGAAATAACCGACGCCACCGATGAGTTAAAGCAGAAAGTCCGCGGATTGCGAAGACTCATGCAAAACGAATAGATGCTTTGTGTTGCATTCGCGGTAGAATAAGCGCGCGTGCTACGAGCATCGGAGCCCGCGTCCCGCGAAGAGTGGACGCTGGTCCGAAATGCCCGGCAACTGTTAACGTTGCACGGGGCGAGCGGTCCCCGCCGAGGCGCCGCCATGACCGATCTCGCTATCGTTCCCCACGGCACTCTGTTGATCCGCAACGGCGTGATCGAGGACGTGGGGCCGGCGCGCCGCGTGGAGAATCTTGCGGGCGCGAAAAATGCGCGCGAGATCGACGCCACAGGCAGGGTCGTGATGCCTGCTTTCGTCGATGCCGACATGGCGCTCGTTGTTCCCACGCCGGATACCGACCAGGGGTTGCGCGTAGCGTCCCGCCAAAGAGTGCAGGCACGTGCCGCCGTGGTGGCCTCCGAATGGGCGCGCTATGGCTGTCTGAGCGTGGGCGCGCGAACGCCCTGGGCCACCGACATCAAGAACATCGGCAAGGTTCTCCGCACTCACCACGCGCTGCAGTCGAAACCTGTGCGGATCCGTTCGATCTTTTCTCCGGTAATTTTGGACATGAACATCGATGCACTGACTTCGAAATGGCTGCCAGCAGTGCGTCTGAAGAAGCTGGCATCCATCATGGAACTCAATGTGGAGGAGCCGCCGGCGCCGCCCGGCACTTCCCTGCTGCGGACCGCGGCGATTGCGGCGGCAGCGTTGGGCTTTGCGATTCGCCTGCGTTCGGCCGTCCGTTCGGGCCAGGAGCATCTGGAACTCGCTCTGGCGGCCGGTGCAATCGCGATCGTAGCGCCGAACGATAACGCCCGCTCGTTCATCGGCCCCCTGGCCGCCATGGGATGCGTACGCGTGATTCCCGCGTCGGAGGGCTTCGACGATTCCGCCAATGCCGCTCGAGACATGCGCAACGCAATCGACGATGGTGCGGCGATCGCGCTCTCGTCAAGCTATCGAACGAACGGCACCTCATCCTGCAACATGCAGTTCCTTCTTCATCTGGCTGTGTGCCGGCTTGGGATGACGGTGGAGGAGGCGATTACCGCCTCGACATGGAACGGGGCCTATTCGCTGCGGCTCTCACACGTCACCGGATCGCTCGAACCGGGCAAAGCGGCCGATCTGCTGCTGCTCGACGTGCCGGATTACCGCGAGCTGCCGCGGCGCGCCGGCCACCACGATGTCGGCCTCGCGATGCGGGCGGGCCAGGTGGTCTTCCGCAACTCTCCATTAATGCAGGATTAAAGACAGCAACCGGCTGCCGGACGGTTCGTCTTTCATCCCGTAGTGCACTTCATCAGAACATTAGTTTAGGAGAATTATGCTCCGTAGTCATTTCTACGTTCGCTATCGCGTCGATGCTGCTGGTTGCTTCGGCCTTCGGGCAATATCAAAAGTCTTATCAGACGTATGATCGACCTTATGGAGACCGCGATTCCGCCCGCCAGGATCGCGCCCTGTTTGATCGGGCGCGGATGGATCTCGACCGCGCCAGCGCCTATCCTTATGCCTCCCACGCCGACCGCAAACGCTTCGATGAGGCGCGCCGCGAGTTGTTCGATTTCGCCAGCCGCTTCGATCAGGGGCGGTACGAGAAACATCATCTCAATGAGGCGATCGACCATATCCAGAAAGTGGTGAGTTCGAATTCGCTCGAACCCCGCGACCGCGGCGCGCTATCTGAAGATCTGCGCCTGATGCGCGACTACCGCGAGTTCCGTAATCATCACGGCGAACGCGCGCTCGGTTATCGATAGTTGAGTTAGCGGAAGCCGGGGAGGCCGGTTCGTGGTCCGGTCGCCCCGGAATGAGAAATCGTTTCGGTTAACGATGCTGTGCGAAACGCGGGCGAAATTCTCGCGTGATTTTCAGCGCAAGTTCACAATTCTTGTACACCGCTTCTTGACAGTCGCGGCTCGGAAACGAGGTGACGTTACAGAGCCGCGCGCGTTAGGAAGCGGTAGACATTAATTGCGAAAATGATTGAGTGATCGAAGCAGCAACGTGAAGATCGTGAGCGGGATCAGCGCCAGTCCGATGTAGACCAGGACCCTCTTCGCGAGCGGATGTGCGCCTCCATTCGAATTCACGGCAGTTCGGGCCGGTCGGCTACTTGAACCTGCTCAAGGTGCTCCAGATCCCACGCGAATTCGTCTGCAGTTGCGTACCGGGAGGCTGGATCGCGGCGCAGCGCCCGGTAGATCACCTCCTGCAGCTGCGGCGAGAGGGAAGGCTCGAGTTCGCGCGGCGGGATCGGGTTGTTCAGCATCCTGTCATTCATCACCGCAAACGGGTTGGAGCCCCGGAACGGTGTCTTCCCGGTGAGCATTTCGTAGAGCATGATGCCGAGCGCATAGATGTCGCTGCGCGCGTCGCCCGGTTTTCCGCCCACCTGCTCCGGCGAGATGTAGTCCGGCGTGCCCATCATCTGCGACGGAGAACCAAAGGTGAGGCGCCGTGAGCGGTCGCACGAAGCAATGCCGAAGTCGATGAGCTTCGTATAGCCATTGTCGTCGATCATGATGTTCTCGGGTTTCAGGTCGCGATGCACCACGCCGCGGGAATGAATGTGTTCGAGAGCATTGCAAAGCCCGATTGCGATGGCGTACAGCATGCTCCGCCGAAAGCTTTCCGCGCTGCCTCAGATACTTGCGCAATTCCTGGCCCTCAATCCACTCCATGGCGATGTACAGACCGCTGCGGTCTTCGTCCGCGAAGACCTTCATCACGCCGGGGTGGTCGAGGTAGCTGCCGGTCTCCGCTTCCCGCTCGAACCGGGCGAGGAAGACCGGATCGTTTTCCATCTCGGGATGAGGAACCTTGATGGCGGCGGGTTGTCCCGAACGCAGATCGGTCGCCCGGAAAATCGAGGCCATTCCGCTGCGGGCTGCGACAGATTCAATCAGGTAGTGGTCTATACGGTCGCCCGCTCGAAGGCACAAAGTGCGGAGTGCAGGGGCGGAAAGCATTCACCTTCCACGCTAGTGAACGGGGCATGAAAAAGGTATAAGTGCCGGATTAGAAGTTTATGAGCCGCTTCAGGCCGGAAGCAGCTTGTCGACCTCGGCAAATAGTTCAGCCAGGGCAATTTCAGTTTGTTCCCCGGCTGTAAGGGTGCCGTCGGGGTGGATCCACACTCCTTCGGGGCTCTCGGGCGCGATCATCCAGGCCGTACGGGCCGCGGGGTCGATGATCCATACATGCCTCACGCCCCAGTCGAGGTAGCGTTTGCCTTTATCGAAGACCTTCTTCAAACGATCCTCGGGTGACCGAATCTCGATACAGAGTTCCAAAGGACTCTCCGGGTAGGGCGGGGCAAGCGGCCCTCGGGTGGCGATCAGATCGGGTACCAGTGCGGCATCCGGCCCCATCTTCAATGTGACTTCCGGAAAAACTTTCCAGCCTCGACTGAACAGCAATAGAATCAGGGCGGTCTGGACGGCGCTGTGTAAGAGGGTGGGTATAGGTTTTGGAGTGGCTTCGCCGAACCAGTATTCGTGGTTGGGCTTGACCCCATCATAGGCTTTGTGAAACGCCTCCAACGACAGATGTGAAGTTGTTGTCGCCATGTCCTAAGGTTATCGCAGCATCGGAGGGATGAACCGGTCAACGCATCCCTACGGAGCCGCCGGCTTGTGGCACATTCGGCGAATCCGGCAGCCGGGCTTCGCCATCACGCGACTAAGTGAGGTTTGATCGCACGCGCAGCCCGTTTGAGTATTCGTTGCGCAGGACGGAACGATAGGTGGCTGGCTGAATCGCCCGGCCATCGCCACTACTCGGTATATGTCGTCGAAAGCGCGGAAGCCAGTCTCAACTTCCTGCGCCCGGTTCAATCGCGAAATCGGGTTCGCCACTCGGAGAGTGGGAAACTTCAATGTCTGACGACGAAGGCTTAGAGGCCGAGTGGCAAGCCGAGAAACAGTCGGCCCCCATTATGCCTCCAGCAGATGGATCAGCTTATTGCGAACCGTTTCCGCCGTACTGGTGTCCGAGCAGATCACGAGGATGGTGTCGTCACCCGCAATCGTACCGAGCACCTCCGGCCATTCCTCGTCATCGAGCGCCACCGCGACGGAACTCGCGTGGCCCGGAGCGGTTTTCAAAACCACCTGATTCTGCGCCTGCCGAACGTCCTGCAGAAACTCGCCGGCCAGCGTAGCAAAGTGCAGCGCGGGAGATTCTGCGCCCAGTTCCCGGTAGCCCTCCGCGGTCTTCACCAGACCGAGCTCGCGCATGTCGCGCGACAGCGTCACCTGCGTGGCGTCGATGCCCTGTTCTTTGAGCGCCCGCGCAAGTTCTTCCTGCGTGGAGATGCTCCGGCTGCGGATCAGTTTGAGGATCTGCCCGTGCCGGAAGCTCTTCGTCATAAAAGGTTGGCGAGGCGCACGCGCGCAGTGATCAGCGCGGCCGCAACGGTATCGGGACCGGTGCCACCTGCGATCTCGCGCGTCTTCATGCCTTCCCGCGGATCGAGCAGCAGCGCGATCTCCGGCGTGAACTCCGGCGCAAATTGCGCGAGCGATGCCGCATTCCAGTCGGCCGGCTTCTTGCCCGCGCGCACGCTTTCCAGCACCAGCCGCCCCACAATCTGATGCGCCTGATGAAACGGCGTGCCGCTGCGCGCCAGCGCTTCGGCCAGATCGGTCGCCACCACCCAGCTTTCGTCGGCGGCTTCCGCGGGCACCTGCTCGCGCAGCACCACCGATTCCACAACCGCGCACGCCATTTCGAGAGAGCCGCTGATCTGATCGGCGGCGTCGAACAGAGGCTCCTTGTCTTCCTGCATGTCGCGGTTGTAGGTCATCGGCAGACCCTTCATCGTGACGAGCAGCGAGTTCAGCGCGCCGAACACGCGCCCGCATTTGCCGCGGATCAGCTCCAGCGAATCGGGATTCTTCTTCTGCGGCATCAGGCTCGAGCCGCTGGTGACGCCGTCGCCCAGTTCGAGCCAGCCGAACTCTTCGCTCGAGTAGAGGATCCAGTCTTCCGCCAGACGGCTCAGGTGCATCATCGTGACGGATGCGGCGTACAGAAAGTCGAGCGCGAAATCGCGGTCCGCCGAAACATCCATGCTGTTGCGGGTGATCGCGTGAAAATCGAGATCGCGCGCGATGGCCTCGCGGTCGAGCGGGAAACCGCTGCCGGCCAGCGCACCCGAGCCGAGCGGCATCTCATCCGCGCGGCGGCGTGCTTCGCCGAAGCGCTCATAATCGCGCGCGAACATTTCGAAATAGGCCAGCAGGTAGTGCGGCCACAACACCGGCTGCGCGCGCCGCAGATGCGTATAGCCGGGAATGACGGCGTGCGGATACTTGTCCGCCAGATCGAGACACGCGCCCATCAGACGCGCGCAGCAATTCGCGCGCGCGATCGCATTCATCGCGCAGCCACAGACGCGTATCGAGCGAGACCTGTTCGTTGCGGCTGCGGCCGGTGTGGATCTTGTCCGCGACCGCGCCGACCCGCTGCTTCAGCTTGCGGATGACGAAGCGTGTGAACATCCTCATCGGTCGCGCCTTCGAAGAACGCTGCCGACTTCGCGTCTTCTCGGATCGCATCGAACGCCTCGACGATCTCCGCGCATTCCGCCGCCGTCAGAATGCCGACGCGCTTCGAGCGCACGCGCGAAGGCCTGCGAGCCGCGAATGTCCGCATCGATCAGTCGCCGGTCGAAGTGGAGCGAGTCCGGAGAAGCGCTCGAAGACTTCCGAGGGCCCGTCTCGAACCGCCCGCCCCAGAGTTTCATTTCTTCGCTTTCTGTTTGGCGTCTTTGGCTTGAAGCGCCCGCACCTGAATCGGCAGGCCGATCAGGTTGATGAACCCGCGCGCATCTTTCTGATCGTATTCGGCGCCCATGGTGAAGCTGGCGATCTCCAGCGAGTAAAGCGAATACGGCGACTTGCGGCTGACCGGCTCCAGATTGCCTTTGTAGAGGCGCAGCGTGACTTCGCCGGTGGTGGTCTCGGCTGATCGATTCGAAGAACGCATCGAGCGATTCGCGCAGCGGCGTGAACCACAGCCCGTTGTAAACCAGTTCGGCGTAATCGAGCGCGAGCTTCTGCTTGTAGTGCAGCATGCTGCGGTCGAGCGTCAGCGCTTCCAGCTCGCGAATCGCCGCCATCAGGATCGGTGCCGCCCGGGGTTTCGTAGCAGCCGCGCGACTTCATGCCGACGAAGCGGTTCTCCACCAGATCGATGCGCCCCACGCCGTGCTTGCCGCCGATCGCGTTCAGCGTTTCGAGCAGCTCCACCGCCGCCAGCTTCTTGCCGTTCACCGAAACCGGAATGCCCTTCTCGAAGCCGATGGTCACTTCCTCCGGCTTGATCGGGCGCTTCTTTCGGGCTCTTGCGTGAGCATCCAGATTTCGTCCGGCGCGGCGTTGGCCGGATCTTCCAGTGCCCCGCCCTCGTGCGAGATGTGCCAGATGTTGCGGTCGCGGCTGTAGATCTTCGTGGTGGATTGCGCGATCGGCACGTTGTGTTTCGCCGCGTACTCGATGCAGTCCTCGCGCGAAACGATGATCCCACTCGCGCCACGGCGCGATCACCGGCAGATGCGGCGCGAGCGCTTTGTAGGTCAGCTCGAAGCGAACCTGATCGTTGCCCTTGCCGGTGCAGCCGTGCGCCAGCGCATCGCAACCGGTCGCCAGCGCGACTTCCACCTGCCTCTTGGCGAGCAGCGGGCGCGCGATCGACGTGCCGAGCAGATACTTGTGCTCGTACTCGCCGCCCGCGCGCACCAGCTTCCAGAGATATTCTGTGACGAACTCCTCGCGCATATCGGCGACTTAGACTTCGGACGCGCCGGTCTTGCGCGCCTTCGCTTCGAGGCCGGTCAGCTCATCGCCGCCCTGGCCGATATCGCCGCACACCGCGACGACTTCGCAGCCGTAGTTTTCCTTCAGCCACGGAATGATGATGGATGTGTCCAGCCCGCCCGAGTAGGCGAGTGCTACTTTTTTGGCATTCATGATTTTTCGATTTAGAGTTGAAGTACCGCTCCTTCACAGTCGCGGCTCAGAAATATCGGCGTCGGTTTCGGCATCCGGTTAGAGCAGCATCAGCAGCAGCGCCTTCTGCGCGTGCAGCCGATTTTCCGCCTGATCGAACACGACCGACCGCGGCGATTCGATCACGTCGTCGGTCACTTCTTCGCCGCGCTTGGCCGGGCAGGCAGTGCATGAAAATCGCATCCGGCGCGGCCTGCGCGAACAGATCTTCGTCAACCTGATAACGGCGAAAGCGGTGCGGCGCTCGGCGGCTTCGTTCTCCGCGCCCATGCTGGCCCAGACGTCGGTGTAGACCGCGTGCGCGCCGCGCACGGCCTCCGCGGGATCGGTTGAAACCGTAACTTCCGCGCCCGTATCCGCGGCGATCTTCCGCGCTTCGGCGATTACCGCCGCATCGGCGGCGTAATTCTCGGGAGTGGCGAGCGCGAAATCCATGCCCAGGCGCGCGGCGTTCAGCATCAGCGAATTCGCCATGTTGTTGCCATCGCCGACGAACGCCAGCTTCAGGCCCCGCGCCGTGCCGAAGTGCTCCCGGATGGTCTGCATGTCGGCCAGCGCCTGGCAGGGATGAAACCGATCGCTGAGCGCGTTGATCACGGGAACGCGCGACCAGTGCGCCAGATCGTCGACCGTCTTCTGCGGGAAGGTCCGCGCGACGATTCCGCTCACCCAGCGGTCGAGATTGCGCGCCATATCCTTGAGAGGTTCGCGCTGCCGATGCGGCCCTCATTGAGGAGCGCGAATCCGCCGAGTTGCTGGATCGCCAGTTCGAACGTCATCCGCGTGCGCAGCGAGGGCTTTTCAAACAGCAACGCGATGGATTTACTCGCCAGCGCAGACCGGTACTCGCCGGGCGAATGCTTCACCTCGGACGCAAGATCGAGCAGCGCGATCAGTTCGTCCGGAGTGAGGTCGAGATCCTTCCGAAGATCGCCCATGGCGATGCTCGGAAGTGTGGGCGCAGCCATCATGAATTTTTATGCACTCCGATGAATATTTAACCATCAAACAGTCTCGTTGGTCAAGTTGGAGGAGCGATGTCTTAGCGATTAACGCGCATAGAACCCGCAATCCTGAGTCAGCCGCCTTACGGTGGCCAGCTTCCTACGGCGAAGGTCGTGCGTTTCTGGAAGCGGATCTCGATGGCGATCCCTTGTTCGGGGCAGTCTGGCAACAGACGTGCGAACGCGGCCGAACCGGGGTGATTCGTCAATTCGCACGGAGTTGCGGGTAACGGTGGCGTACAAGCGAAAACGATTGCCGAACTTCCGGCCGGGCAAGATTCCTCCAGCGGTGATCGAGCAGCGCTCTGGGACACCGCACGATTGGGGGTTGCCGCCCAACTCGCCGCGCAAGCCGCGGATCGGATTTTCTCCACGGGCGGTTTGGCTTCATTCATCGAGGCGGCGAAGGGTGCCACTCCCGGCAATCTCGAGTTGCAAATCACGGTTACACGTCCCCCGGACTGCCTGCAATCGACTTCGCGAAGCCGACGGCTTCACACTGACCGCGCCCCTGATCGACACCGAGTCTCGGGCGATCGCTAAGGTCGCCGAGTCGCAGATGGATTCCTTGGTTGCGAGGGAAGCCGAGCGGGAATCGATTGCCGCGGAGTTTCGGGTCATAGCGGAACGGCGCGTACGCTTGAGCGCGGTGCCAGGGAACTGGCGCGGCGGAACGATTTCCAGCTCGGCGGCCGGGAGGTGGAACACAAGATGATTGGGTGGATCGGGGCGCAGGGAACGGTGTCTGAGCGCGCCTGGGGCTTCAGGCACTGGCCACGTAACACACCGCGTCGTAGGGCTGGCGTTTTTTGATCGCGCCCGAATATTCGAAAACGTTCAGCGACTGCTCGTATAAGTCGCGGGGAATTTCGGCCCCGCCATCCCAGTTCCCCATGCGCTGATAGCGCGCAATCGCGCTTGCAAGCACGCGCTCATCGACCCCCGGAAAAAATGACGATTGCGTTACTGCAATCTTTTCGGCTGGCGTCGCACACACCCACGCTTTTGCTTCCGCAAAAGCGGCGACGAAGGCGCGATATTCCGCGCTGCCAATGAATTCGCGCGAAGCACACAGCGAACTGAAGGCGTTCGGAGGCATCGATTCGCCGACGGAAACCGCAATCCATCCGGCGCCATCCTGTTCCAGCAACTGCGGAGCCGGGGCCTGAAGGTGAATGAAATCGGCCGCGCCTGTACGAAACGCCGCGATCATCTGCTCCGGCGTGCCCGCATTGATCACATCGATCTTTCCCCAATCGACACCGTTGTAGTGCGCTGCGTACTTCAGCATGGCAAGGGGCTGCGACCCATGGTCGGCAATCAGCCTTCGGCCTTCCAGATCCTTCCACGTGAACGGCCGCAGCCTCACCCTGCCCGGTCAGGAAGAATCCGTCGCGCCGGTTGATCAGCGCGAAATGCAGCGGAAAGCCGGTCTCGCCCTGGTCCATTTTCGCCCAGTTGGTCGAGGGGGCGGATTGCATCACATCGGCCCGGCCCTCGCGAATCATGCCCGCGGCGGTCTCACCCGGCGCAAGCGTTGCATAGGTGTAACTGAGGCCCTGTTTTTCCGAGGAATCCGCCCGCCATGGTGGAGATCAGCGGACTATAGAACGCCGTGTGGCGGCTGGCAACAATGCGAATCGTCATGGTTCGTACCCGGCATTATTATTGCGCGCCGGGTGTGGATGACAATCTGGTAGCCGGATTGCTAGCATCGTTCTGAGATTTCCAGCATCTTTTCAGACATGGCCACTGCGCAGCCAACGGCGACTTCCGGACATGTTCAGGCTTTGCGTGCGGAATTGGCGCATGCGCGTGATCAATCCGACAAGCTCTTCCGCCTGATAACGCCAGGCACCCTCTATGAGCGCCCCGTTGCCGAACGCCACAGGCTCATTTTTTATCTCGGGCACCTTGATGCATTTGACTGGAATCTCCTCGCCCGCCGCGGCATGAGCGCCCCGGCTTTTCACGCGGAGTTCGACCGCCTGTTCGAACGCGGCATCGATCCCGAGCCGGGCAAAGCGCCGGCGGATTCGGCGAGCGATTGGCCGTCGGAAGGCGAAGTCGAAGGCTATCGCCAGCGAACGCGTGCGTGGATCGATGGGCATCTCGAAGAAATGGATCCGTGGATTCTGCAGATGGCCATCGAACACCGGCACATGCATGCCGAAACGCTGGCATACCTTATGCACGGGCTTCCGTACGATCGGAAAATATCCGAGGGAACGCCAAACTCTTTTGCGACCGCAACCGGCACCCGCGAATCGGATGGTTGTGATCGAGCGCGGGTGTGGTGACTCTGGGCAAGACTCGTGAGACCTTCGGCTGGGACAACGAACATCTGGCGCATTCCGTCGCTGGTTGCGGCGTTCCGCATGTCGCAGTTCAAAATCTCGAACGGTGAGTATCTGGAGTTCGTGAAAGAAGGCGGTCCCGCGCCTCATTTCTGGCGGCGGGAAAATGATCAATGGTTCGTTCGCGGAATGTTCGCCGAACTTCCGCTGCCGCTCGATTGGCCCGTGTGGGTCACGTGGCAGCAGGCGTCCGCCTATGCGACGTGGAAAGGCCTCGAACTGCCCACTGAAGCGCAGTTCACGCTCGCCGCGCAAGGATGCAACGCCAGACCCTGTTCGCGATAACTTCGATTACAACCGCTGGGATCCGATCGCGGTGAACGCCGGTGCTCCGCAAGATAGCCAGCCCGCGCAATTGACCGGCAACGGTTGGGAATGGACGCGCGATCTCTTCGCGCCATTCGACGGCTTCGAAACGCACCCCGCGTATCCCGGTTACTCCGCCGATTTCTTCGACGGCCGGCATTACGTGATGAAAGGGGCGTCGCCGCGCACCGCGCGCCTGCTCACTCGCCCGAGTTTTCGCAACTGGTTCCGCGCCGACTATCCGCACATGTATGCGGGCTTCCGCCTGGTAGAGAATTAAGTTCATGTTCGCTTCCGCGGCTTTGTCCCCGCTCACCCCGGCGCCCGTGAACCCCGATTTCGCCCAGGCGGTTGCGGACGGCCTGACCCGCAAACGCCAGAAGACGCTGCCTGCTTCCTGGTTTTACGACGAACTGGGTTCGGCGCTGTTTGAAGCCATCACGGTTCTGCCGGAATATGGCCTCACGCGCGCGGACAGCCGGCTTCTGGAACGCGCGGCAGGTGAGATCATTCGCGCGTCCGAACGCCCCGATCTCATCGTCGAACTCGGCAGCGGCACCGGCACGAAGACGCGGCACCTTCTCGCGGCCGCGGCCGGCCAGCGTTCGGGCGCCATCGAATACCGTCCCATCGATATTTCGGGCGCGGCTCTCGATCTGTGCGCGAAGTCCCTGGGCCCGATGCAGAACGTGCAGCTCGAACCCATCGAGGCCTCCTATCTCGACGGCATCGAACTCGCGATGGCAGGCCGCCAACCGCGTCAGCGCGCGCTGCTGTTGTTCCTCGGAAGCACGATCGGAAATTTCACGCGCACCGAGGCCGCGACAATTTCTGCGCCGCATTCGCGCCATGATGCGGCCCGGCGATCATCTGCTGCTTGGCGCGGATCTCGTCAAGCCCATCGCAAAGCTGCTCAGCGCGTATGACGACCCCGTCGGTGTGACCGCGGCCTTCAATCGGAATATTCTCGCGCGCATCAATCGCGAGCTCGACGGCCGCTTCGATCTGTCGGCGTTCGTTCACGAGGCACGCTACAACCAGCGCCTGGCGCGCGTCGAGATGCATCTGCGTTCGACCATGAAGCAGGAAGTCTGGATCGGCGCGCTCGATCTTTCTGCGCCCTTCGATGCCGGCGAGACCATCTGGACGGAATCGTCGCACAAGTTCCGCGTCGAAGAGATTACGCGGATGGGCGAGCGCGCAGGCTGGCGACCCGTGCGGCACTGGGTCGATTGCGAATGGGGTTTCGCAGAGGCCCTCTTCCGCATTTCCGAACCGAGATGAGCGCTGTCGAGTTTCGCCATGTCGACTTTCGCATTGGCGAGCGGGCGATTCTCAATGATCTGACGCTTTCCATCGAAGCTGGCGAGACTCTGGTGCTGTTGGGCCGCAGCGGATCGGGAAAGACCACTGCGCTGCGTCTGATCAACGGCATGATTCTGCCCTCCGCCGGCGAGGTGCGCGTCGATGACAAGACCACCGCTGAGTGGGACCTCGTGCGGCTGCGCCGCGGCAATGGTTACGTGATCCAGGAGGGCGGTTTGTTCCCGCATTTCACTGTGGCGCGTAATATCGGTCTGGTGCCGCGGCTCGAAGGTTGGCCTGAAGGCAAAATCACGGCGCGCGTTTCCGAGATGCTGGAGCGCGTCAGCCTTCCGGCCGATTTCGCACAGCGGTTTCCGCACGAGCTTTCGGGAGGGCAAAGGCAGCGTGTGGGAGTGGCGCGGGCGCTCGCCGCCGATCCGAAGATTCTGCTCTTCGACGAACCTTTCGGCGCGCTCGACCCGGTCACGCGGCTCGAACTGCAGCGCGAGTTTCTGCGCCTGCGGGCTGACTTCGGCAAGACTTCGGTGTTCGTCACCCATGACGTGCAGGAAGCGATGAAACTGGCTACGCGGATTGCGTTGCTGCATGAGGGTCGGCTAGCGTTCCTCGGCAGTCCCGCGGAATTCACGCGCAGCGAACATCCGGAAGCGCGTGCGTTTCTCGATGTATTGCACGAGGCATTGCACCAAGGTGCCCCCCGTGCTCAGTGACGTTTTAGCAGGACCTGCTCGACGAAGGCTGGCAACTGCTGGGCGAGCATCTGCTGCTCGTCGTCAGCGCAATGCTGATCGCGTCGGCGATCGCGATACCGGCGGGAGTGATGCTTGCTTCGAAGCCGCGGGCGCGGCGCTGGGCGCTGGGCGTCGCCAATATCGGGCAGACCATCCCCAGCCTGGCGCTCTTCGGTTTCCTGATTCCGATTCCCTTCATCGGCGGCATCGGGCCGCACACCGCAATCGTTGCGCTGGTGCTTTACGCACTGCTGCCGATCCTGCGGAATACGGTGACGGGAATCCTCGGCGTTGACGCGGTCGTGCGCGATTCGGCGGTCGCGATGGGGATGACGCCGGGCCAGATCCTGCGGATGGTTGAATTGCCGCTGGCCGCGCCCACCATCATCGCGGGTCTGCGGATCGCAACCGTGACCACCATCGGCACTGCGACGATTGCAGCCGCTATCGGAGCGGGCGGACTGGGGGTTTTTATCTTTCGCGGCATCGCCTCCGTCGACAAACTGCAGATTCTGGCGGGTGCAATTCCCGCTGCGCTACTCGCCCTTGCGGCGGATGGAGCGCTCGGCTGGGTGGAGAAGAGAGTGGTAGCCGGACGATAGCGTTGGGCTCCGCAATCCTGCTGAGCCGCGACTGTGAAGGAGCGGTACTCTACAGGAGGTCTGTAAGGTAAACTTCCATAGGTTCGCCCTGCTGCTCGACAACGTATTGGAGCGCTTGCTGGACATGCTCATCCTTCCATAACCAGCGCGTGCTTCCATGGCGTGCCCATCGCTTTCGCTCGAGTCCGTCGATCCCCATACGGTTCAGAGCACGGCTGGCATAAGATTTGAATGCGTTCATGACTTTTTCGTGCCGCACCTCTGATTCGACAATCACATGAACGTGATTGGTGCGAACTGAGGTGGACCCCATCGTTTGGACAAAAAAATTGGCAGTCCTTAGCTTAGCAGGGTGCTGAAAAAGTAGGCTTGGCGGGACTTTCTTTCCATTCCAGCAGTGTCTTGGGGCTTATCACTGAGGTTCCGAAGTGGCTGTGTGGGGGGATACATGGCCTAAACGCCCTGTTTTTTTTGGCGTTCAGGCACACTTGTCCCCCGGCCTTATGCGGACTGAAGTGGCGGAAACAGCAGGTTCCGCATCCGCACGAGGTTATAAGCGGCGGCCGCAAAGGTAAAGACCCATCCGACCTTGAAGATTCCCCGGTGGCGCGTCTTGCGCAGCATTCCGACCGTCTTCATCCAGCCGAAGACCTCTTCAATCCGCTTCCGCTTGCGCTGGCTGACTTCGTATCCGGCATGTCGTGTGGTTCGTCCGTCAATCGCGCTGCCGCCCGGCCGCTTTTGATTCTGAGACACGTGCGGCGTTACATTCAGCTCCCGCATCACGGCTACAAAGTCTTTGGTATCGTATGCCTTGTCAGCGGCTACGGTCACCCGCTCGGTACCTTCGATCCGCGCCGCCATCTGCATGGCTGCATCGCGTTCCGCCACGCCGCTCGGCTGCACCAGTTCCGTGTCCACCACCAACCCATTGCGGTTTTCGATCATCACGTTGCCACACTAAGCCAGCTTCGATTCATGACCGCCCCTCTTGCGCGCCAGGCGCGCATCCGGATCGGTCTTCGACTCATGTGTGTCGTTACTCCGCTTCTCGCCGCGAAAGTTGATCGTCGGATTGCCCGGATCGTCCGGCGGCGGTTGCTGCGGCTGATCTTTCGGTTGAAAGCTTTTCTGGCTCGCCCACGCTTCGATCAGCGTCCCGTCCACACTGAAGTGCTCATCCGATGTCAGGTTGGCCGCTTCGGCCTGCTCCAGAATCCGGTCGAAAAACTTCTGTGCGACGTCGCCTTCCATCAAACGATCCCGATTCTTGCTGAACACCGTCGGCACCCACACCGGCTCGTCCCTATTCAGACCGACAAACCAGCGGAACAACAGGTTGTATTCCAGTTGCTCCATCAACATCCGCTCACTGCGAACCGTGTACAGAACCTGCAGCAGCAAAGCCCGCAGCAGCTTTTCCGGCGCTATCGAAGGACGTCCGAATGCCACATACATCCGATTGAACACTGGCGACAGCGCTTCCAGCGCTATGTCCGCCATCAGCCGCACCGGCCGTAACGGATGATCTGCCGGCACTCGATCCTCCGGCGAAAGGTAACTGAACAGCGCACTTTGTTGGGTGTCTTTGCCTCGCATCTCGGTTATTACATAGAGACGCGATTCTGTTTTGCCCGGTAACTGGCCAAGCCTACTTTTTCATCATCCTGCTAATTGCGCGCCTGCTCCAGCAGTGCTTCATCCCTCCAAGGTGCTTTTGCCACCAAATGGTGCAGGCTCTGGCGCATGGGCTGCACATTCGCAGGATCCAGCCGCGCCGCCATTGGCTCAATGCTCTTTCGCTCGCCGGGCAACAGCAATCCCTTGCAATAGCTCTTCAGAGGCGCTTGCCTGTCTTCGTGCCCTGCGGCGATCGCCAGGCCCTCTATATATGCCGCATATGCCGCAAAGCGTTTCTCTTGTGGGCCTGGCGCGGAGAGGCGTGATCCCACAAAACAATTCTACATCAATTTGTTCTTTTTATGACCCAGTAGTACTAGATGGTCTGGCGGGCGTAATTTCGCCGGAATTGGGCGCGTTACGGCAGCAGTTGCGATTCCGGCGCCTGCTGGTGGAAGAAACCGTGATGTTCAAGAACAAGACGGCGGGATTGCTGATGGGGGCCGGGTGGAATACGAACGACGCCGTCTGCACGGCAAACGCTATTTCGAGAGCCTGGTGAAGGACAACGAGTGGATCGGCCAGGAACTGCGGCCACTGCTCGAGTTCAATCGCGCCCAGATGACGACCCTGCAGGCCATGGACCGGCGGCTGAAGGGTATGCTGGCGCGTCATCCTGCTCTGGAGGAGCGAGTGAAAGCGTTATGCCGGATTGACGGAGTGGGGACAGTGACGGCGTTGGGCTGGGCACTGGAAGCAGCCACGCCGGAGCGTTTTCCTTCGATCAAACATGCCATGAGTTATTGCGGGCTGACCAGCGCGCTGCGCGAATCGGCCGGCCAGCAGAAGCGCGGGCCGCTTTCCAAACAACGCAACGCGTATCTGCAGAGCGCGCTGATCGAAACTGCGAAACTGGCGCCGATGTACAACGAGAAGCTGAAAGAAGTGCATCGTAAAGCGATTGCAAAAGGCGGACATCGCAATCGGGCGACGCTGGCGGTGGCGCGCAAACTGGTGGCTTATCTGATGGCGGCCGACCGGGCTTTCTTCGCCGGCCAGCGTGAAGCCGCCGGCGAACATATAGAGGCGGCCTGAGCGTGCGTTTTTTCAGGCATGCAGATCTATCCGAGTGAATCAGTTCTCTTGCCGGTGAAGCGGAGGCGAGCACTGGTGGCGACCAACTCGCTGAGGAATAGCCGGCCAGACTCATCCGGGTGAGGCGCTTCGGCGTTTGACTCGCACAATGGCGCAGCCGTTGTGAACAGGTTCCCTCCAGACCCCGCGGAGCCGCGACTCGGCAAACAGTCCGCTGTTATGCCGCCGTTTTCACTGTTTTGGGGCTGGAGGGTTTAGCTACGACTCAATCTTCCGTGACGTGTTCCCCGGGACACGATCCGGCAAATGAATGTCTCGTGACCGACCTGTTCCGGATCCCTTCGGCAAAGATCAAAAACGCTGTTCGGTGCTGCGACCACTAACCTGTTCTGGTCTTCCTCACGGAAGCCCCGGGAATTTTGCGTCTTCGCTTGACATTTACCTACCATGAATGTCGCGGCTCAGTTTAGCGTATCGATACGCTACAATCCGTTCGATGGCTCTGACGCAGGTCAAATCGCAGCTCATGAGCGCCTCGGAGATCGATCGCACTCTCGTACGCCTGGCGCATGAAATCCTCGAAAACACGAAAGACCTCGACCAGTTGGCATTTGTCGGCATCCGGCGGCGCGGAGTTCCACTGGCGCAACGTCTCGCGGCCAAAATAGCGGCGCTCGAAAACCTCAAAATCCCGGTCGGAATCCTCGACATCACTCTCTACCGCGACGACCTGACCACCATCGGGCACAAGCCGGTGCTCAACGGCACCGATATTTCGTTCTCCGTGCAGGGAAAAGAAATCATCCTGATGGACGACGTGCTTTACACCGGCCGCACCATCCGCTCGGCACTCGACGGACTCTTCGATCACGGGCGTCCGGCGCGCGTACAGTTGCTGGTTCTGATCGATCGCGGCCATCGCGAACTTCCCATCGAAGCGCGCTACGTCGGCCGCACCGTGCAGACCACCGATGACGAAATCATCGAAGTGAAATTTCAGGAAATCGACGACATGGAGAAGGTGCTTCTCGTCGAACGAACTTCCGCCGAAGCCGCGTGATGGCAGCCCCCGTATCCGGTCTGCTCGATATCGAAAGCCTGGACCGTCCCGAGATCGAAGCCATCCTCGAGCGCGCCCATTTCTTCCAGCCCGCTCCCGGAGAGACCTTCCGCCGCCTCGATGCGCTGCGCGGCAGAATGATCGTCAACCTGTTCTTCGAGGCCTCCACCCGCACGCGCGTGAGCTTTGAAATCGCGGCGAAACGCCTCGGCGCGGATACGGTATCGATTGCCGCTCAGCAATCGAGCGTCTCGAAAGGCGAATCGCTGGTCGACACGCTGAACACGCTCGTCGCCATGCGGCCAAACGCTATCGTGATGCGGCATGCGTCGTCGGGCGCGCCGCACTTTCTCGCGCGCCATCTGCAGATTCCCATCGTCAATGCGGGCGACGGAACGCACGAACATCCCACTCAGGCGCTGCTCGACGCGCGCACCATTCTCGACCAGCGCCCTACGCTCGAAGGGCTTCGCGTAGCCATCATCGGCGATATCGCGCACAGCCGCGTGGCCCGTTCGAACGTGCATCTGCTTTCGAAATTCGGCGTCGATATCGTGCTTTGCGGACCGCCCTCGCTCCTGCCGCGCGAACTGGAGCAACTCGCGCCCGGTGTGCGCCTGGCCTATGAGATGACGGAAGCAATCCGCGACGCGGATGTGATCATGATGCTGCGCGTCCAGCTCGAACGGCAGCACGAAGCGCCGATGTCCGCGGGAGAATACTTCCGCTTCTACGGCCTGCGTGCTGGAGCATCTGCAGCTGGCGAAGCCCCACGTTATCGTGATGCATCCGGGGCCGATCAACCGCGGGCGGGAACTCACATCCGAAGTCGCCGACAGTCAGCGCTCGGTCATTCTCAATCAGGTGGAAAACGGAATCGCGGTTCGCATGGCAGTGCTCGAACGCATTCTGGGAGATCGGACATGAAGGACCCCAGGGGCGCACTTCTCATCACGGGCGGGCGGGTCATCGACCCCTCATCGGGCGGCGACGGTCTCGCGGATATTCTGATTCGCGATGGCCAGATCGAAGCGGTGGGAACCGGCCTGGTCGATCCCGAAGCGCAGCGCTTTGATGCCACTGGCAAGATTGTGGCGCCGGGCTTCATCGACATGCACGTGCACCTCCGCGAGCCCGGCATCGAACACGCCGAGGACATCGAAACCGGTGCGCGCGCCGCAGCCGCCGGCGGATTCACCTCCATCTGCTGCATGCCGAACACATCGCCGGTCAACGACAGCGCGACGGTGACCAGCTTTATCGTGCAGCGCGCCCGTGAAGTGGCATGCGTCAATGTGTTCCCCATCGGTGCGATCACGATGGGCAGTCTCGGCGCGGAACTTGCTGCCATCGGCTCCATGCGCGAGGCGGGAATCGTCGCGATTTCGGACGACGGCCGCCCCGTGATGAACGCACGCGTAATGCGCCGCGCGATGGAATTGGCGGTCGCCTTCGATATTCCCGTGATCGATCATTGCGAGGATCTCGATCTGAGCGCGGGCGGAGATATGCACGAAGGCGCGCAGTCCGTGCGGCTCGGCTTGCGCGGCATCCCGTCGGCCTCTGAGGACGTTATGGTGGCGCGCGACCTGCTCCTCGCCGAACTCACCGGCGCGCGTTACCACGTGGCGCACCTCTCGACCATGCGGTCGATCGCCATGGTTGCGTTCGCCAAAACCCGCGGCGTGAAACGTGAGCTGCGAAGTGACCCCGCACCATTTCGCCATCACGGATCGTGAGCTCGAAACCTACGACAGCAATTACAAAATGAAGCCGCCGCTGCGCTGCCAGCATGACGCGGACGCAGTCATCGAGGGCATTGTCTCCGGTGTCGTCGACGCCATCGCGACGGATCACGCGCCGCATCCCGGCAGCGAGAAGATGCAGGAGTTCGAACGCTGCCCGTTCGGTATTACCGGACTCGAAACGGCCCTCGGCCTGGCGCTTTCCGAACTGATTCACAAAGATCGCATTACGCTCACGCGCCTGGTGGAACTCTTCACCACAGGGCCCGCCAACATCCTGAAACTTGACCGCGGGACTCTCGCGATCGGCGCTCCGGCCGACATCACGATATTCGACCTCACCACCGAATGGGCGTATGATGTTCAACAGTCGTTCTCGAAAAGCCGTAATTCGCCGTTCCATGGGAGGCGTTTCCGCGGCGGTCCGCTCGCGACAATAGTCGGGGGCGAAATCGTATGGACTTTCCAGACCAGGAACCGAGAGTAATCACGGGCGGGCGCGGCACTCGCCATCCGCGATCGGGCCTTCGCATCGGCCTGATCAGCCTGGTTGTTGTTTTCTTCGTGCTTCTGATCGGCGCGAACTGGGGCGCATCGCTGCTCATCGATTACTCCTGGTGGAAAGAACTCGGCCAGGTTAAAACGTGGATCGATCTCTACGCCTACTCCACGCTCCCGATTGCGTTCGCAACGTTCGTGACATGGATCATCCTGCTGATCGCGCATGCCCGGGGCGTGAAATTCGCCGGCGGGCGTGTCAGCGATTACCCTGTCTACTCGCGGATCTCGAGCCTCGTGCTGCTCGCGTTGTCGTTCTTCGTAGCCGACGCCTCGATCGATAACTGGACCGTCCTGCGCTTCGCCGGCAGCCGCGCGCTCAAGAATACGACCGGTTTTCAGGACCCCATCTTCGGCAAGCCAGTCACCTTCTATCTGTTCGATCTGCCATTCTGGTCCGACCTGCGCGGCTTCATCTTCGCCGTCGTGATCCTCAGCATCATCGTTTACTGGCTGACCGCGCGCGGATGGCAATTGCGCTTCACCATGCCCGAGATCGTGCGCGGTCCGCTCGATCTTTCCCTGCTGCGCCTGAGCGGCGGTCTGGAATCGCGGTTCCTGCGCGGCGCCCTGGCTTTCTTTCTGGTCGCTCTCGCCGCTCGTTACTATCTCGGGCGCTTCGAGATGGTGTGGAACCAGCATCGTTTCATGGTGGGCGTCGACTATACGGACGATCACTTCGCACTGCCGCTCTACTGGGTGGTGATTGCCGCGTTGATCATCGGGGCCGGGCTTGTCGTCGCGCGCCGCTGGATTGCCACCGCCGTGGTCGTTGTCGGCAGTCTGCTCGTGCTTTGGATTGTGCCTTCCATCGCAGGGTCGCTCTACGTCAAACCCAACGAGATTTCGCTCGAGCGCCCGTACATTCAGACTCACATCGAAGCCACGCGCGCCGCTTTCGGGTTGTCGGACCGAACGCGTGAGATCGAAATGCACACGGATCCCAACGCGACCATCGACACGTCGAAGCACAAGCCTCTGCTCGATAACGTCCGCCTGTGGGACTGGAAGCCCTTTCACGACACCGTGATGCAGTTGCAGGCCCTGCGCCCGTATTACACCTTCCACGAACCTCCCGATGTGGATCGCTACACGATCGACGGCCAGTACCGCCAGGTGCTGCTTTCATCGCGCGAACTCGACATCACCCAACTGCCGGGAACGCAATCGAGCTGGATCAATCCGCACTTCATTTACACGCACGGCTACGGCCTGGTGATGGCTGAGGTCAGCAAGATCACTCCGGACGGCCAGCCTGTTTACCTGATCCAGGACATGCCGCCAGAGGTGAAGACGCCTTCGCTGAAGATTACGCGGCCCGAATTCTACTACGGCGAGTTCCAGCACGAGCCCGTGTTTGTCGATACCGCGCAGGAGGAGTTCGACTATCCGAAGGGCTCCGACAACGCGAAAACGCGCTATGCGGGGAAAGGCGGGTTTCCCATTTCATCGCTGGTGATGCGCGCCGCCGCCGCGCTCCATTTCAGCGATTCCAACATCGTCCTGACCGGTTATCTGACCGATCACAGCCGTATGATGATCCATCGCACGCGTGCGCGAACGGCTGCAGGCGATGGCGCCTTATCTCACGTGGGATATGGATCCCTACATCGTCGTTACACCCGAAGGCCGGCTGGTATGGATGCTCGATGGCTACACGGTTTCCGATACGCATCCTTTCTCGCGGGAGATCGAGGCCTATGGCGGGATCAACTACATGCGCAATGCCGTGAAAGCTACTGTCGATGCCTACGACGGCGATACGCATATCTACATCTTCGATTCGAAAGACCCGGTGATCGAGTCCTACCGGTCGCTCTTCCCTTCCCTGTACGAAGATGCGTCGGCCATGCCGGCGACGCTGCGCGCGCATACCCGCTATGCCGAAGGAGTTGTTCAGCGTGCAGTCCGACATGTACCGCGTGTATCACATGCGCAATCCGCAGTCGTTCTACAACAACGAGGATGTGTGGGAGCTGGCGAAATATTCTGCAGGTCCGGGCTCGCAGCCGGAGCCGGTCAGCCCCACTTACGTTTTCGCCACGCTGCCCGGCGAGAGCAAGCCTGAGTTTCTGCTCATGACGACGTTTACGCCGCTCTCTAAGGAAAACCTCATCGGCGTGATGCTCGCCCGCTGCGATGGCGACAAGCTGGGCGAAGTGGTCGTCCTGCAGCTATCGAAGCAGGAGCTGACGCTCGGGCCGATGCAGATCAACGCCCGGATTAATCAGGATCAGAATATTTCGAAAGATCTGACGCTCTGGAATGAGCAGGGCTCGCACGTATTGCAGGGGCAGACGCTGGTGCTGCCGGTGGGCGATACGTTCCTCTATGTCTCGCCGATTTATCTCCAGGCGACGCAGGCGCGCATGCCGCAATTGAAGAAGGTGGTGCTCGCGGTGGGCAACCGGCTGATCTATGCGGATACCTATGAGCGAGGCGCTGGCCCAGCTCGCTGGCGGCGGTGGTGTTCCCGCTCGTGCGCCCACGCAAGCAGACGCAGGCGCAGCAACCGGCTGGCGTGCCGACCAGCGATCCCGCGGGCGCTCCGGGAGGTCCGGATCCGCGCATCATCAGCATTCGCCAGCATCTGCAGCGCTATCGCGATCTGACGAGCCAGGGCAAGTGGGCCGATGCGGGCCGTGAGCTGGAGGCGATTCAGAACGAGGTTCAGAAGTGAGCGAGGTTCAAAGGTGAGCGAGGTTCAGAAGTGAGAATCGTTCGCTCCGTGGGGGCGGTTGTTGTCGGGTTTCTTATGTTTGCGGTTTTCATCCGTTTGCTCAACGTGTTCACCGGCGTTGCAGAGAGCGGCGGCGCAATCATGAACTTTCTGCTGTTGAGCGTGACATGGACTGTCGCGGCGGCCGTGCTCGCCGGGTATATGACGGCGCGTATCGCTGGATCGCGCGAATTCCCGCACGCGGCGGCTCTCGGTCTGCTGATGGTGATCGTCAGCCTCGCCTCTATGCGCCAGGAAGGCGTCAGCCAGCCTGGCTGGTATCAGACAACCATCGCCGGATGCGGGCCCATCTCCGCCATGATCGGAGCGGCGATTCGCCTGCTGACAAAAGGACGTCAGACGGCAAACCGGAATATTTCGGCCGACGCTAGCCGCCGGTAGTCTTCAATCGGCATCACGATCGAATCGGTCAGCGAGCCGGCATTGAAGGCGATGCGCTCGTTCTCGAATACCGAAGGATCCACGAACAGTGGGAACGGCAGAATCGGCTGGCCGAACGGAGGCACCGATCCGGGTACGAGCCCGTTCAGTTCCGCGAGTTCTTCGGGGGTTGCGAAGCGGGTTTTCTTCGCGTCGAATTGCTGTTTGATTGCGGCGGAATCGAGCTTGCGGTCGGCGCTGAGGACGAACAGGCGAAAGACTGAGTCGACCTTTATCAGCAGTGTTTTCCCACCTACGCGCAATTCTTCTCCGCGAGCGCGAGCCGAATCTTCCGATGTTCGTGTCGGCTCATGATGAACCTCGCGGAACGGGACGGCTTCGGAGGTAAGCCAGGCGCGAATCTGATCGAGAAGCATATTTATACTTCTGCTAAACTATCGTGGGATTGTAATGAGAACGACCATCGACATTCCCGATGCGCTTTTCCTGGCGTGCCAAGGCCGTCGCCGCTGCCCGCGGTGTGACCCTGACGCAGATGATCGTGAATGCGGTCGAACATGAGATCAATCAGCCGAGGACTGCAGGACGAGGGCGGCGCGCTCCCAAACTGCCGTTGATTCATCTTGAGCCGGAGCGGACTCTCGATCTCACCAACTTCGACTTCGATGATTTACTTGCGTGACTTTCCGAGGTCCGCTGGTACATGGCGGTCAGATGGCAGGTGTACACTTCTCCCGGATGCCTTTGCGCAGGCGGATTCCCGTATTCGCGCTCGGTTTGGCGATCACGCGGGTAGCGTCGCCCACGCAGCGGATCCCTCATTCGATGTCGCGGTAATTAAAGCCAGTTCTCCGGATGCGCTGGGCTCCATTTTCGGCGGGCTCTATCATGGCAGATTCAAGGCGACCAACGTCAATCTCAGGCAACTTCTCGCTGCTGCTTATGCCGTGTCGCAGCCGCGGGTCATCGGTCCCGGCTGGTTCGACAACGTTCGCTTTGACATCGCTGCGAAATCGCCATCATGCGTTCCCGACACTCAGTCGCAGCCGATGCTTCAGACGCTTCTCAGAGACCGCTTCAAGCTCGCCGCGCATCTGGAGCCGAGGGAAGTGTCCGTGTACCATTTAACCGTCGCCAGGGACGGCGTGAAAATGCCGGTTTACCCAACGCAGGAACAGGCGCCCAATAATCCCGGCGCGGGTCAGATGTTGAGAGGAACGCTGACGGCCGGTCAGCTCGCGGAAAAGATCCCCGCATCGTAAATCGACCCGTGATAGACGGAACCGGCCTGACAGAACGCTACAACATTTTTCTTTCCTACGCACCAATTTCGCCGCAAGGCGGCGAGGCCACCGAGTTCGGGCCACCTGACTTTTTCACTGCGGTACAGAAGCAACTGGGACTCAAACTCCAGCCCGGCAAGGAAAGCGTGGAGGTGGTCGTCGTCGATCACATTGAGCAGATGCCCACTGAAAACTGAATGAGCTCGCGCGTGCTCGTGCCTGGATCACCCCTCGCGGGCCGATGTTTCTGCTATGTTATTATTAAGTAGTTTGCGCTCCCTCCGTCTACTTCGCAATACTACGCAGTACCAGCGCAGAGGAGCGATCCCACACCAACAATATGGCAAATTATAACCAGGGAGCCCAGGTTGAGCATCTGAAATTCGGCTTGGGTACCGTACTTTCCAGTTCAGACGAACGTATTGTGATTAAGTTCGACGATCACGGGGAAAAGAAGTTCGTTACCACCATGGTCGTAACCTCTCTCAAGAAGAGCGACCGCCAGCCTCCCGCCGAGAAGCGCGCATCGCGGGCGCGCAAACCGAAGGCCACGGCTGCTGCACCTGCCCAAGCCTGACCACCGAAGGATTTGACGTTTGAACGCCAGACAGAAACGCCTCTTTGAAGAATCGCTCAAGAAGAATCCGAATCTGAAGATGCCCGCGGAAGGGGGCCATCCCTCCGGCGAACTGACCGATGAGGATATGGCGCTTCTGAAGCAAGGGGTGGGCGATAAGAGCGGACGTCCCCAGAGTAGCCCTACGGCATCCGGTGAGGCCTCTGAAGAGGCGCCGGCCGAAGCGCAGACGGGTTCGGTCATGACCTACTTCGAGGAGAAGGGCTTCGGCTTCCTGCGCCCCGATGGCGGCGGCAAGGACATCTTCTTCCACATCTCGCGGCTGCACCAGGGTCAGGCGCCCGATCTGGTGCCCGGAACCAAGGTTGCCTACGAGCTGGGCATGGACCGAAACGGTAAGATCGCGGCGAGTAGTGTGCGGATCTTGTCGGCGGAAGAAAAACCGCCGAAAGCTGAGTTTTTTGTTCTGTTATTTTTGGGGCGCACCCACTTGGCTGCTTCAACCCGGCTTTTGACCCCCTTATGTTAAGGGTGGGAATCAACCGAGCGCCATTAGGAGTCATCCACCGGTTTCCCGGCAGGGACTAGCGCACAGACGCTGCTTGAGCCGACTCCCTCATTCTTGAGTGTTGGATCAAAAATGAAAGGCTGTCGCTCGCCTCGCAGGCACGCCCCAAGTGCGATTGTACCCCGATACGGCTCTGGCCTGCTCGAATATCGGTGGCTCGACGATTTGACCATCTGGGAAGCCAACCAGCAAAGGCGAGAGAATTGGGCACCCGGTTCATTAAAAAGCCCGGACCGATGCCGGTGTGTCATCCGCTCATCGAGCCAGGCTCGTAATCAGACGACCAGAAACTGGTGGTCGGGACACTCAGTCCGAACAGCCGAGTAGAGTTCGTCCACCAGCCCCGGTCCGAACCGCGCGATAAACGGAACAATCGAGTACAGCCGCTCCTGCAGGTGCTTCTCGGGAAACGCCAGCCCGTTCAGCGATCGTGCATCGCGCACCGCCTGTTCATCCCGCGCCATGATCTGCGTCGCGGTCTTGCGCGCGATCTTCCCCACCTGATACTCGATCTTGCGGCGGCTGGTCGCGAGGGCGCCTTCGAGCGTGACGTCGAACTGGTGAAGATCGCCGCTGAGCGCGTCGAGAGCCGATGAAAACGCGGCCTTCGTCTCGCTGAGCCGGCGGCGCAATTGCTCCGGCACCAGGCGGGCTGCGATCGCGTCGTGTCAGAGCCCGCTCGCCGCCGAAGAGATCCGTCGGACCCAGCCGGTAGCGCACCATGCGCTTGTGGCTGCGTTCGTCGAGCAGCGTGAAGAATGACCGCGGCAGCGCAGCCGGCTGACGCCCCAGCAGCGCCTCGTAAAGCACCTGCGATTGCGCGAAATACGCCAGCTCCGCCGGACCACCCACATATGCCGCAGTCGGCATCAGATAATCCTGCACCACCGGACGGAGCAACGCATTCGGCGAAAGATCCGCCGCGCGCGCTGCCAGGTCCTGCGACGGAAAATCTTCGTTTGCCGCAGAGCGATCCGGCGTCCTTCGTCGAGCAGGAACGCGAGCGACGTCGTCTTGTCGACCAGAACCTGCGCGTGGTAGCCCCGTTCGACCAGGTTCCGTGATCGCGCCATCAGGGCATCGATCAGTTCCGGCATCCGCTCGACAGCCTGCTTCATCAGCGGCGCGGCCAGTTCCCGTATGGCACGCTCCATCGGATCGATCAGCAGCAGGCCATACGCGCCGAACAATTCCTTCACCATGCCCGCGAAGGCCGACCCCATCGTCGCGCCCGGCGCGTAAGCGCGTTCCACCATCGCCACCGCGTCGTCGGCGAACGGCAGGCCGGCCATCGCCGCGCGCAATTCCGCGATCGGAACGTCGCGCCAGCGCAATGCCACCAACCGGATGCGATCCATTGCCAGCAGGCTCGGCTACATCGAATCTTCACCGGCTGATAATCGGCCCCGAATACCCACACATGGTCGACCTCGGCGAAGTCGTGATCTTCCGTGGCCAGCCAGAACACCGGCACAGCGGAAATGCCGCGCTCGCGTCAGTTCCCGCGCGGCTTTGATCGCGGTGAGCGCCTTGTACACCGTATAAGCGGGCCCGGAGAACAACCCGACCTGCTGGCCGGTCACAACCGCTACAGTTCCCTGCTCGCGCCAGAACTTCCAGCGAAGGATTGCCCTGATTCAGCGGCGTGAGCGCCCGCACCAGTGCCGCGCGCCGATCGGCCGGAAAGTCAAACTGCGCGGCGGCGGCAAGCGCCTCGCCATCATTCGGGCGGTGGGGATAGAGATCGCTGACGCGATCGAACTGATAGATCAGATCGGCGAAAAGCCTGGACGTTCCAGGGATGTCGGTCTGTCGGACACACGAAGACTCCATGGGCTTGTGTCAGATTACCAGATGTGAGCGGAACCCCTGAGGCTTCAAGGTTTCTGCGCTCAACGCTTTCGGAGCAAGGCCCGGGGCCTTTGCACCAGCAGGCCGGGCGTGAAGCTCTTCGCGATGTCGTTATAGATCACGAACACCATGAGCATCATGAGGAAGACAAACCCCACCTTCAGCATCGCCTCTTTCACGTTGAGGCTCAGGTCGCGGCCCATCACCGTTTCGATCAGCAGCGTCAGAATCGCGCCGCCATCCAGGATCGGAATCGGCAGCAGGTTGATGATGGCCAGATTCAGGCTGACCACGCTCATCAGCATGAGGAACGCCTCGGGGCCTTCCTCCGCCGCCTGTTTCGCATACAGCGAAATGCGGATCGGTCCCGAAAGATTCTTCGCCGACATGCGGCGCTCGAGGATCCCCCGCAGGAATTCGACGATCAGGCTCGCATTCTTTGCCGTTCTCCACCAGCGACTGCTGAATCGCGTCCGGGAAAGAAAGCTTCGTCTTCCTGATATCGAGCTTCATTTCCGTCTGCACGCCGATCATCCAGCGCGCGGAGTTGTCCGGATTCTTGTAGACCGGATTGATGGTGACCGTATGGTGGACGCCGTTGCGGACGTATTCGATCTCGACCGGCTTGCCGCCGCTCTTGCGGATCGTGTCCGGCAAGGTGTAGCGCCAGTGGATGGGAGTGCCGTTGATGCTGACCAGCAGATCGCCCTTCTTCAGACCGGCCGCATCGGCCGGATAGCCGGCGCTGACCGAGCCCACCTGAATTTCGTTCTGCCCTTCCCAGCCGGCGGATCCCACGCCTTCCTTGTCGTCCAGCACCGGCGTCAGAGTGACCGGAAAGCGGCGGCCTGCGCGCTCGATCGTAACCGTCATCGGTCGCTCGGCGCTCTCAATTTCCTTCGTGACGATTTCTTCCCAATCCGGATTGTCTTTGCCGTCCAGCCGAACGATCTTGTCGCCCACCTGAATGCCTGCCTTCGCGGCCGGGGAATCCGGGACAATGTGGCCGATCACCGCACCGCCCGCGTTCAACACCTGCTCGTGACCGGCAACCATGTAGAGCCCGGTGAGGACCCCCACCGCCAGCACGACGTTCATGAACGGGCCCGCGGCGAGAATGATCAACCGCTGCCAGCGCGGCTTGTTGAACATCGCGCGGGGATCGTTCCGCAGGTCCTCCTGAGGTGCAAACCGACTATTCACATGGCCGCGTCTTCGCCGACCCGCGCGAGCGGGTTGCCGACAAAGTTCTCACCCGGCTGCTCGCCCGCCATCTTGACGTAGCCGCCGAAAAGAATCAGGGAGAACCGGTAGTCCGTTTCGCCGCGCCGGAACCCGAAAAGCCGCGGGCCGAAACCAAAACTGAACACTTCCACCTTGACGTCGAAGAAGCGCGCGGCCCAGAAGTGCCCCAGTTCGTGGACCAGGATCATCACCCCGACCAGGACCAGCAGCCACCAGATATTCGTAAGGAAAGAAAGTGCCATCGAGTGTCTATGCGTTTAAACTTTCACCGGCTCTGTTTTTGACTGCTTTGCTACGACGTCCAGCGCCACCCTTCGCGCTTCGCTATCTATAGTTAGTATGTCATCAACGCTGGCAGGTTCGCGATAGGGCATCCGCTGCAGCGTCTCTTCCACCACCTGCGCGATCGCCGGGAAACCAATCCTGCCCCGCAGAAACGCCTCGACCGCAATCTCATCCGCGGCATTCAGCACGCACGTCGCCGACCCGCCGTCGCGCTGCGCCTGATAGGCCAGGCCGAGCAGCGGAAACTTCTCGAAATCGGGCGCGTGAAACTCCCAGCTGCCGCGCTTCGCTCCAGTCGATCTTCGGCACCGGCGCCTCCGCACGCTCCGGATAGGTCAGCGCGTATTGAATCGGCATCCGCATGTCGGTGGCCGAGACCTGTGCGATCACGCTGCCGTCGTTGTACTCCACCATCGCGTGCACCTTCGATTGCGGATGCACCACCACTTCCACATCTTTCGGCGAGAAATCGAACAGCCAGCAGGCTTCGATCACCTCGAAGCCCTTGTTCATCAGGGTGGCCGAATCGATGGTGATGCGCTTGCCCATCTTCCACGTTGGATGCTTCAACGCCTCGTCGGGTGTCACCCATTCGAGCGCTTCCTTCGGCGTCTTGCGGAACGGACCGCCGGAGGCGGTCAGGATCAGTTTCGTGACTTCCTCGCGCAGCCCGGCGCGCAGGCACTGGTGCGCGCCGTTGTGCTCGCAATCCACGGGAATGAGCTCGGTCGCCGTGCCGCCGCGCGGCTTCCATCACCAGTTTTCCGCCGGAAACCAGAACCTCTTTATTGGCGAGCCCGACGCGCTTGCCGGCGCAAACCGCTTCGTAGGTGGCTTCCAGGCCCTCGACTCCGACAATCGACGACATTACGGTATCGACTTCGGACGCCACGGCGATGTCGAACCAGGGCTTCGGGTCCGCTGAGCAACTCGGGTATCGGGACGTGGCCTGGAAGCAGCGCGCGCAGGCGGTCCAGATCTGCGGCTTCTCTGCACCACGGCCACTTCGGGCTTGAATTCCGCGGATTTGCCGCGCCAGCAGCTCGACATTCCGCCCGGCGGCCAACGCGAAAACGCGGAACCGCTCCGGATTCTGCCGAACCACATCCAGCGTGTTGGTGCCGATGGAACCGGTGGAACCGAGAATGGTAAGATGCGGGAGGGCATGCGCACCGTTACGGCCAAATGCCGATCATAACATGCAGGTTTTGGTACCGGAATCGAGCATTCGCTTCAGGAAACTTTGAAGATCCCTTTTTGTGAAGCAGCCTTTTGTACTGAACCCTTGCGGGCGCCGGGGAGGTTGCTTCAGGGGTCTTTCAGTTTAGAGGTTAGTCTCGCTTTGGTGGGAGTTACTTTTCCTCCCCGGCTTGATTCCAATATTAGAATAGATTGTTTTTGGAATCAACCATTTTTTGTATACAAATTTTAGATGCGTATTATTGAATACATTCAACTGCGTACTTCAACCCCGGTAATCTCCTCCAACACCTTGATTGTAGAGCAGATATCCTCATCTCCATGCCCTCCGGCGATCGCGGCCTGAAACATCTGGCGGCTCAAACCGGTCAAAAAAAGCGGTACGGAGAGCTCCTGAGCCGATTCCAGCATCAGTCCCATGTCCTTGTGCATCCACTTTACGGAAAAATTTGTCTCGAAGTCGCGCCGGAAAATGAACGGAGCCTTGTAGTCGATCAGCCCGGACTTCGCCGCGCTGTTGGACAGGATGTCGAGCATCAGCGTCGGATCAACGCCGGCCTTCGTACTGAGCACGATCCCTTCGTTGAACGCCTGTAGTAGATTCGACAGCACCAGGTTCTGGGTCAGCTTCGCGTGCAACCCCATACCGGGGCCACCACAAAAGTAGAGCTTCTTCCCCATGATTTCGAGCCAGGGACGCACGCGCTCGAACACCTCTTTATCGCCGCCCACCATAAAGGTAAGCGTGCCGTTGATCGCTCCCGGCGTGGAACCGGTGCAGGGCGCGCCGAGAAAATCGATGCCCGATTTCGCCAGTTCTTCATGTGTGCGGCGGCTCGAAGACGGGCTCACCGTGCTGGCATCAACCACGACCATTCCCTTTTTCGCGCCTTCCTTAAGTCCCTGGGCGCCGAGGATCACCGTCTCTGACATCGCGGAATCGCCCACGCAGAGGAACACGCACTCGGAATGCTGTGCAACTTCGGCAGGCGTTGTGCAGGCTTTGCCGCCCGCTTCCTTCGCCAGTTGGTCCGCCTTGGCGCCGGTGTTCGACCAGAGCGCCACGTCGTGCCCGGCCTTGATGAGATTGCGGGCCATCGGCGCGCCCATGAGACCGAGTCCAAGAAATCCGAGTTTTGCCATAAGTCAAAATTGTATTATGAGCGTCGAATCGTTGTTCGCTGAAATCCGCTGTGGAGAAACTGGAGGAGTACCGGGGCCGCATCGAGGTCTGCCTCGGAAAACTCGATGACGCTCAGATCTGGGCGCGCGGCGGCGAGAATGAAAACGCCATCGGCAATCTCGTGCTGCATCTCGCGGGGAACGTGCGCCAGTGGATCGTTTGTTCGCTGGGCGGCAGCCCTGTCGACCGCGATCGCGACAGCGAGTTCGATGCGCGCGGGGGATTCACCGCGCGCGCAACTCTCGCAGAAATTGCGCGAGACGGTCGATGCCGCTTCGGCCGTCATCGAGCGATTGACGACGGAACAACTCACGCGTACCTACGAGATTCAGATCTACAAGGCCTCAGGCGTCGAAGCGGTGTTTCATGTGGTGGAGCATTTCGCCCATCACGCCGGCCAGATTATCTTCGCGACTAAAATGCTGACGGGCGCGGACCTTGGCTTCTACAGCCATTTGCGGGAAAAGAGCCGCGACAAAAGTGGCCAGCCAATTGCCTTAGTCACTTGCATGTTGCACTGGTCAATTGTTTTTCTCATCATCGCGTTGATTGCGGGCGTTCTCGGTTTCACCGGGATCGCGGGCGCAGCCATGGGAATCGCGAAGATTCTGTTCTTCGTTTTCCTTGTCATCTGGTTGGTTGTGTTTCTTATGATTCGGAAGGCAGTTTGAATACCGTGCACCGCTCCCTCGCGGTCGCGGCTCGGTATCCGTACATGGTTCCGAGCCGCGACCGCAAGGGAGTGGTGCACGATAATTCCAAAAAGCTCTAACCCGCGCTCTGCTCCTCAACCAGTTGTTTGAGCACTCTCGCCCAGCTTGAGGAACTCCTCATAGCTCGGCGGCTTGCGGAAGTACCCGGCGCCGAGCGCGGCCGCCTGGCTGCGATCCGCCGGCGAATCCGAAGACGTAATTACCACCACCGGAATCGAGCCGCACTTTCCGCTGGCGCGAAGCCGCCGCAGAATCTCAAACCCTTCCACCTTCGGAAGGTTCAAATCGAGCAGCATACACTGCGGACAAGGCGCGTCCGCATCGTTTTCCGCGCGCTCGATGAAATCGATCGCCTGCTGCCCGTCCGACACGACGTGCAGATCGATCGGCAGGTTCTCGTGCCGGATCGCTTCGCGCACCAGCAGCGCATCCGGCAGATTATCTTCAGCGAGCAGAAGATTGAAGCGTTGCGGAACGGACTGATTGGGCGTGCTGCGGGACGGTGAAATAGAAGGTTGCTCCTTTCCCTGGCTCGGATTCGACCCAGATTCTTCCGCCATAACGTTCGACCACCCGCTGGCAGATAGCCAGTCCGATGCCCGTTCCCCCGTATTTCTGATCATGATGGAGTCGTTTGAAAACACCAAAGATTTTCTCCTTATATCGCGGATCGATTCCGATGCCGTTATCCTGCACGGAAAAACAACACAACGTACCCCTCGCCCCGGAGCCGGCTGCGGCAACACCTCGCCGCGGAAACGTGAATCCGGGGCGGCTCCTCCGGTGCGATACTTCAGCGCGTTTGCGATGAGATTCTGAAACACCTGATGCAGATGCGCTTCGCCGATGAAGACCTCCGGCAGAGCGTCATACGTCACTGTCGCGCCGCTCTCGCGCAGCGCTTCCGCGAGACTCGCCAGGCTCTGCTGCAGGACGGCTTCGGAATCCACCGCCGAGACCTCGGTCTCGATCACACCCGCCCGGGTGTACTCGAGCAGTTCGCTGATCAGCCGTGCCAGGCGCCGGCCTCCTTCTTTCAGGAATCCAAGGTATTGCTGTCCGTCAGCGTCTAAGACGTCATGGTATCGCTTTGCCACAAGCTCGCTGAACACCGCAACATTGCGGATCGGCTCCTGAAGATCGTGGCTGGCCGAATAGGCAAATTGCTGCAGGTCGTCGTTGGCGCGCCGCAATTCCTCTTCTTTTTCCTTCTGTTCGTGGATCTCCGTGTTCGATCCGATCCACATGGAAATGTTTCCCTGCGCGTCGCGCATCGGCCGGGCGCGCGAGAGGTGCCACCGGTATTTTCCATCCGCGCGCCGGAACCGGTGCTCGAAATCGAAAGGCTCGCCGGTCTCGACCGAGTGACGCCAGGCGCGGACGTTCTCTTCCACATCGTCGGGATGAACGAACTGAGTCCAGCTCCCAGTCTTTCATCCGCTCGAACGGGAAGCCGGTGAATTCGAACCATTGCTGGTTGAGGTAGTCGACCTCACCGTTCGGCTTCGCGGTGAAAATTTTCTGCGGCATCGATTCCGCCATGAAGTGAAACCGCGCCCGCCCCTCTTCGGCGTCCCGCAGCGCAATCTCGCGATCGAACAGCGCGTCCTTGAGAGCGTTGTCGCGCGACTGGATGCCCGCCAGCATTTCGTTGAAGCGATCCACCAGCACCGCGAGTTCGTCGCCCGAAAGTCTCTGCGCGCGAATACTGTAATCGCCGGTCTCGGATACCGCGGTGGCGGCGCGCACCAGTTGCGAAACCGGCGTCGCGATCGCGGCGCGCAGCTTCGATGACAGCAGAAACGCAATCAGGCTCGATACCAGCAGAACACCCAGCACGGCGCTTCCGTAGAGCCTCGTGCGTTCGCCGATTTCGCCGAGATCGTATTGCAGCATCAGGGTCCCGATCCGCTTGCCTTTGAGCACAATCGGCTCGGAAACCACCAGGTCGGAGCCCGCCGATTGAATGCCGCCCTGGCTGGCTGGCGGCGGGCAGGCGAACGTGCTCTCGCGCAAATACGTGGCCAGCGTGCTGCCATCCGCGCGATAGATACAGGCGCTTTCCACATGCGACCGCGCGCGCAGGGAGGCCAGGGTATCCGCCGCCGTCTTTGGATCGTTGAAGGACAATGCGGCCGTGCTGTTGTCGGCAACAATGCGCGCCAGCGCCGACAAATCGCGCTGCACATATCCCTGGAACAGGATGGAATCCGCGACGACGATACCCGAGCCCGCCAGCATGAGCGCGGAGGCGGTCGTGGCGATGATGATGATCGCCAGCTTCTGCCGGATCGGTCTGTCGTTGAAGCTGCGCATCGTCTTTACTTCTACTTCTCAACCGCTCTCGCGACGTTCAACAGTCTGGCGCTGAGACCCAACCCGGCGCCGGTCGCGGCCGTCTGATTGATATCGAAGCGCACGCGGTGGTTATCCACCACGAGCGCGACCATGCCGCCGTCGCGCAGAAACCGGTCGCCCTCGCCGACCGTCAGGACGCCCCGCCCCATACCGCTCAGCGTCTTCGCTATGCCCTTATCGGGTTCGCCCACAAAAACCACCTGGCACGTCTGTGGCCCCTGCGGCTGAGGACTGGCGGCTGGCTGATTCTCTGTACGGCCACCTTCCGCGAATTCACCGTCTCGCCCTGCACGATTTCATCCAGCACGGGCCCGAACGGATCCTTGCCCAGGATGCAGATCGTGATCGGCGAATCCGGGTTCGCGAACGAGGCCGCGGGCCAGTCGATGAATTTGGTGAAGTTGAGCAGGAAGGCCGCTTTGACCTGATACTCCACCGGGGACTGGCCGATTGGAACGACCTGAGAATAAGCCGCGAAAGCAGCTCAGCAGGCAAATCAAAAGCCCGGCACACCTTCACGCGATTCCGTCGCATGTGGTCACTTGCTCCATGTGAGCTTCAAATACGCGCTGCGCTTGATTCCAACCAGAGGCCCCGGATCGCCCGCGGCTTCGAAATGCGAGGGCTGCAGCAGATTCCGCCCGGCGATGGCCAGTTCAAGTTGCTCTTTGAAGCGCCATGCGAATCGCGCGTCGGCCGTGGAATAGGCCGGCACCAGTTCGCCCGGCAAAGCGCTGACGTAGCGCCAGTCCAGATCCAACTGGATCGTTTTCGCAACGTCGAATGACGATTGGATCCACGCAGTGTGCTGCAGGACTCGACCCGACAATACCCGGCGCCGTTCCGACATCGCCCGAACCCGGCGCCTTCCAGAGGCTCATATGCAGATACGAATAAGATCCGCGCAGGCGCCAGAAAGTCGTCGGCCGCCATTCCGGAGTGACTTCGACACCCTTCGTGTTGCCCAGCAGCCCGTTGCGGAACTGCGCCGGAAGCAGGTAATGAGGCGGGGCGGGATCGTTCTCAAGGAAAACAGGACCCGCTGAAATCTTCGCTCAGCAGATCGTGATAGTGATTGTAAAAACCCGCTATGCTGACCCCTGCATTTCTTGCCCAGCAGCCTCCGGTAGCCCGATTCGTAGCCGTTGAGTTGCTCCGGCGCAAAGTCGGGGTTGGCATTGAACCGGGCAAGCAGCGGCAGCCCGTCGACCGTTTGTCCCGTGTACCCGGCCAGAAAAAAGTCTTCCTCGACATCGGATGGCGTTCGCACCGCGTGCGTAAAAGCCGCCCAGATGGTCTGGCTCTCGGACGGCGTCCACAGAAGCCGCGCACTGGGTTCGGCTTCGACGTAGGTGAAGTTGGTGTGCAGTAATTTCGTGCCCACGACCAGCGACAGGCGCTTTTCCACGAGCGAGATCTCATCCTGAACGAAGCCCGACAACAGATCGTCGGTTCTCCTGCTCGGGACAAACGTCAGCCCGGTAACCACCTCGATATCGTTCGCGTGACTGAAGCGCGCGCCCAGTCCCCACGAAACCTGCTGCCTCGCCGGAAGGCGGAGACGCTGCAGAAAATCGACATCGAACGTATCGCGCCTCTCGCCGAGATTGGGCTCATAACGATTGGTGCGATCGTAGTAGGCCTGAACCTGGATGTCGTTGCCGCCGCGCAGCGTCTTTTCCCAGCGGCCCATGATATTTCCGCCGGAGAGGCTTGCGTTCGCATCCACGACCTGGCGTGTACGGCGCGGTATACGTGGTGGCCTCGACGCTCTCACCGGCCCGCTCCGTCGTAGAAGTCGCCCTGCAGCGTGAAGGCCCGACCCTGCTTGTTCCAGTCCATCCGGAAACCGCCCTGTGCGGCTCGCCAGTCGTCGAAGTTCCGCCCGTCCGAGTGCACCTCCGGACCGCGCGTGAATCCCTTCCCGTAGAACCGGTAGCTGAAGTCTTTGTCGTTGCCGCCGCCGTAGCGGAAACCGGCGAAACCCTGCTCCTCATTGCCGCCGCCGGCGGTAGCCAGCATGCCTTGCGTTTCTTTGGAGCTTTTGGTGATGACGTTGATCACGCCGTTGACGGCGTTCGGCCCCCAGATCGTCCCGCCCGGGCCGCGGATCACCTCGATCCGGTCGATATCGTCCATGAACGTGTCCTGGACTTCCCAATAGGTGCCGTCGAAAAGAGGAGTGAAGACGGTGCGGCCGTCGATCAGCACCAGCACCGACCGCGTCAGGCGCGTTCCAAAACCACGAATCCCGATGGACCACTTGTTCGCGTCGATGCGCGCTACTTCCACGCCCGGCGCCAGCCGCAGCGCTTCCGGAATGCTGGTGGCGCCGGAACGCCGGATATCGTCGCCCGTGATGATGTAGATCGCCGCCGGTGTCTGAAAAGCCCGTTCGGGCTCCTTGGAGAGCGTGGTGACGTCGATTTGCGTCAGCTGCTCCAGGCTCATGGTCTTGTATTTCGCAAGACCCGAGTCGGATGTCGGCGGAGTCTGCCCGCTCGCGATCCCCAGGGCCAGGAGAAAAAGCCAGAAAACTGCAGAACCCGGGGGAGAAGTCTCCAAGTTCGGAGTGTAATATAACACCTTCCGGACCTGCTTCGGGCAGCGGCTGGAACATG
>CAWEKQ010000058.1:0-59427 GCA_963809655.1 Terriglobia bacterium
TCGTCGTCGGGCACACTGGCGAAGAAGGGCCGCGAAACTCCCGCAGCTTGCGCCGCCGCTTTCACTGCCGCCAGCTTCGGCCCATGCGCGACCAGCCGGTTGCCGTCGAGCGCAACCCATTCGCCTGTGTAGTGACGCGATTCGTTGGCAAGCCAGGCGAGTTCGGCCCGACTGTCATCAGGTTGTTGTGCGGATTGCCAACTAAGCGGGCGCTTCCGCTCATCCACGGTTATGTGGACTTGCTGGTGCTCTACCAGGGCAAGCGGTTCCAGCGGGCGCAATACGCCCTGCTCGTAAACGGCCTCAAGGTGTATCGCCATGGCACCTTTATTGTACCGGGTGCCGTTGTCGCCGCTGGCGGTGTTTCCCATAGCTCGCTCCCCTTTTTTGCGGCTTAGACTCGCGCTTCCTGAACCCGTTCGACGATGAGTTGCCGAACGACTGGCCCCGACGGTTCCTCGAACCGGTCTGTGCGTGGCGGTTCCTGCAGCCGGGCGATCCGCTGACCCGCAAGTTCGGCGAGCATTCCGGTCAATGCTGTGCCTCTGACGATCACGTCATGCGTCGTGAACACCGCCCGTATTTCGTCGTCGCCACCCTCGGCGTAAAGAAACTGGCTCCAGGGAAACACATACGTCCGTTTCAGCAGAACAATCTCCAGCCCGGTCTGGCGCTCGGGCCCAATTGCTTTCCAGTTGCGCTGTCTATCTACCGATACCGCGTTCACGATGTCGCTCCGTTCTGGGCTCGTTTTGGTAGCTGATCTCGGCCGGTACCGGGTCGGTTTCACGCGCACTCCACCGCATCGCCAGGTGCCGCGCCGCCTTGATTCCACGATACGCACCGCGCACGAAAACCGTTCCCGCTTTGCGCGCCAGCTCGGAGGCCGATTTCCGCATCGACGATCGAGCCACGGATTCGCGCAGCGATTCTTTGTCGCTCGTGACGACCCGAACGCTCTGCCGCCCTCTCGAAGCCGCGACGTAAAATAGTTCCTTTCGCATCCCATCGCCGGAGATGATGACCGCATCCACGGACTTTCCCTGACTTCGGTGCGCGGTTACCGCATATCCGTGCGCGAAGTGCCTGAAACCAGCAGGCAGCGTCCGCCCATCCTCCAGGCAAATGCGACCAGACCGGTCAACTTCGGCGACCATCACAATTTCCCCATTAGTGACCCGGAAGCCGTTCTCACGTCGGTTGGCCGTGAGCAGCAGCCGGTCGCCCGTGGCGACTTCGATGGACCGTCGTTCGTATACGTCGAAGGACTTCGCCTGTTTCCCTGTGAGGGCGCGTTCCTCACCGACGGCGGTGCGAACCACCACGCTCTTGTCGGCAATCCGAACCACCTCCAGCGTCTCGTTCTTCGCAATGCCTTTGACGGCGCGATTGAATCCCAGCACCTGTCCAGTCGAGAAATTCCGTGGATCGCTCTTTTGCGCCGTGGTCCAGTTGAGCGGCACGTCGCGAGTCAGTTGCATGCCCTCGACGAGGCGTCCCCCTCGCATTCGGTCTGCACGGATAGCCGATGTAACTCGCTCGATTTCATTGTGCGTTGCGCAGACCACAAGAACGGACGCGTGCGTCTCGAGCGCCGCCGAATATTCCCGCGCTACTTCCTTAGCTCGGTCGGCGTGCGTTACCTCGCGCACGGCGCCCATGGCATCCAGTTTCTCGAAACCACGTTCCGGGTCGCGACGCAGTTCGTGAATGGCATCCCGGTAATCCGGTTGTGTTTGTCTCTGCACTTGGGTTAAGGCGACGCTCTTCAGCCGCGACTCCTTTTCGAGAATCCGCAAGGCATCGCACGCCTCGACGCTTTGAATCTGCCGCGTATCGCCGCTGAATACTACCCGCGCGTCCCGCTCGGCAGCGAGCCGGAGAAACTCAGTCATCTGTCGCCCGGAAACCATGCCAGCTTCGTCAAGTATCAACACCTTCTGACGGAGTGCCTGGTGCGCCGTTCTGTCTTGCAACAGTCGCTCCAACGTCATCGCCTCGGCGAACCCGACTTTCTGTAACTCCTCGACCGCGCTCATGGTCGGCGCGACAGCGAGTACTTCGCGACGTGCTTCCAGCAGACCACGCCGTAGTTCCTGCAACGTCGCCGTCTTGCCGGTGCCTGCCGCCCCCGAGATGGCGACCACTTGGTCACGTGAATCGAGCACGAATTCGACGACACGCTTCTGTTCCGGCCGCAGCCGATCGGACGCAATGAATTTCTCTTCTCCTCCGAGCCGTGTACATCTGCCGACACCACGGTTGACCCGGTCGATCATGTCACGTTCGCGCCGCAGACTCTCGGCGGTTGCTATCTCGTGGCCGTCGCGAAGCACGATGCCAGACGACTCCTCCAGAGCGAGCGTGCCCTTCAACTCCGAATGGTGGATTTTTCCACGCCCATGCCGGAGGGCTTCCGTCAGAACCTCGTGATCGCGCGCAACCGACAGCCGCTCGAAGATGTGATCCTTGCCGTATCGCAGCGAGTCCGCGGCGGGTTCCACAGGCACATCGCAAGGCGAACGCTGAAGGCTCGCGAGCATAGCTATCTCGTCTCGCGAGAGACGATCCCGCTGCCGGCCTCGCACTTCTTCCGTGGAGATCTCCGTTAGCTTATCGGCGCGTGTTTCCCGAACCAAAACGGCGACTTCGTTGTCTGTCGGCTGACGCCCGTTGTCTGCAACGAACACCTTAATCGCGGCATCCCGCTGTCTGCTCCGCTGGCTGAAGTTGTCGAGCAGTTGCTGTGAGACCCCGCGAATTTCAAAGCCGGAATCCCGGCCCTTTGAGTCCCGCCGGTTCTCGATGTCATAACCCAAAGAACGAACCTGAAGCGCCAGGGAATTCCTGTAGACTTCCGTGACGTAGGCGCGGCGTTCGTAAATGCCAGATGCCTGGAGCGCCTTCCATCGGCCCTCGACACCGTCGTAAGTCAGGTTCGCGGCGACGGCGTGAGTATGAAGCTGCGGATCGAGTTCCCGACTCGCGTCGTGATGATACACGGCGATCGCGAGATTGCCGGTGGTCCGGTCAGCGTTCGCGCCATCCGTTCGGACACGCGTGGCAGCGTGATGCTCAAGCTCCTGAAGAGCTTCGGCAACGGCCCGTTTGTGCGCCTCGACGAGCCGCTGGTCGCCGCCCACAATCGCCATGATCGAAACTGATTTCGGCGCTGAAAGTGTGAAGTCGTAGAGATGGCGTCCGTGCGACTGAACTTCGCCGTCGGCTCCCGTTCGGTCGGCGCTTTGCCGTTGGCGCAGGAACACGCCAGTTCCGGGATCGAAGCCTTCTCTGAGCGCCTCGAAGTCTTTCTGTTGAACGTCGTCTTGCAGTCCGAGCAGTTCTGCCCCACGCCCGCACCACCGGCCTGTTACTCGCTCACCTTCTGCATAGTAGTCGCTATGTTCCAGGTGCCGGGCCGAATAACCCTTTTCCATCCGACATGGCCCGAATCGTGAGCATGCAGCATCTCCGGCCTATCGAAAGGCCCAGTGATCGAGAATCGTTCCGAGCAATGTGCCAACGACAAGCGAGCAGCCAGTGAGCAATAGGACCGACCACCGATACTCCCCCTGATACGTTGTCAGAAGTTTGCTTGCAGCCTCCCGCGCCCTGTTCGTCGATTCCCGTATCGCATTGATAGCCTGCTCCGCCTCATGCGCCGCCCCTCTGTAGGAGTTGCCGAGTGAAGCCGCCGTCGCACTGAATTCGGACGCGCTCTTGCGCAGCTCTGTAGAGATGACCGCCAGTGCCTCGGCAGTCTGCGGAATCGTGGATTGGACAAACTGTTGCCGGAGGCTCTCATTAATCTTCCCGGCGATAATTTCCGGACGGATTCCTTGCGCGATCTTGTCCGGCAGTGCTGTAAGTCGCTGGTCGATATCATTTCGGTAAGCTTCAGTTGATTCGAGGGACTTCTCAGGCTCTCCGCAGCCATCGCAAGAAGTGGCTCGAGGCGTTCGCGCTCGACGCCAATGCGGGCGGGAACCTGCTCCATCAACAGCGTGAGAAACTGCATGATCCGCAGAATGCGAAGCATCTCGTCGTGATCCGGCAACGAACGGCAGTGCCGCATCTCACGGTAGAAGTCGGCGCGGATGTCGGCGGGCAGCGCGTCGGCGATCCTGTCGGTGAGATCGGGCTCAACGGCTTTCATGGCAGGAGCAACTCCTTCACCCTGTCGAATTCCGCGAACATTCGCCGCCGGTAGCTCTGCGCGCGCATCACAAATGAAGCTTTCTGCAATTCGGGCGCATTCGTCGTTCTGCCCGCAATCTGGCCGAGCGTGACGCCGTGATTCCGGGAGGCGTTTTCAAGATCCGGCAGGCGATAGTCCATGTGAATCACCGCCGGTTCAAACATTTTCTGGAACTGCTGCGCCTGCTCACTCTCGTGCCAGTATGTGAAATCGGCGTGTTCGGCGACGCTGTTCTCGACGATCAGGTACTCCACCCGGTTTTGCAGACGCGCCGCCCATGCCAGCACGCTTTCGACGCTGGCCGGGTCCGAGGTTACAACGCCGATTGCGGTGAAACCAATGCCGGACTCGGTAACATCCGGGTACATTCGTTCGAACCAGTCGTGGGTGACCTGTCCCGCACCCGCACCCATGTCCGCGAGGATCACCGGTGCGCCATCGGCAAGACGATCGACAAATGCGTCGAGACCGGCGGGAGTGTTGATGTTTATCTTCGGTGACCGCTCCCCGAAGAAGTGTGCCAGCGAGCCGCGGGACTTGTTCTCCGTGTCGAGGTCCAGCAGCTTCACCGGAATCTCGTTTTCGTCGAACCATTCGGCGAGTCCGGTCATGACGCTGGTCTTACCGACACCACCTTTGCCGCCCATCGAGAGGATGATTCTCTTTTCGGCGGCGCCGCAACGTGTGCCTGTTCGTTGTTCCTCTTGCAGATTTACTCATGCTTCGGACTCCCTTACTTTCAGTTCAACCTCGCAAACCGCGTCTGCCTCATAGCTCGCCATAGGCGAGAGAGAGGCTGGAGAGCGCTTTCTTCAGCCACGACGTCGCAAGCGCGTCTCGGAAAAGTTGCTTCAGACTCTCCCATTCTTCCTGTGAAAACCCGAGTTCAACGCCGTCGCTCATACGACGAAAATAGAACCGCATCCGATGGTCATGCCCCACACTTAGTGTGCGGGCAAAGAAGTAGATCCCGTGCCATTCCTCCTCCGGATTTAGGCCCTCCATCATTGCAAGAAACTCGCAGACCTTTGGATAGGGCGAGATCGGATACATGACATCCTTCTCATGAGCCGAAAGCATCACAACCAGGTCGCCATCGCTGCCAATCTGAAACGAGACCACGAATCCTGGAGCTTTGAGCTGATTGGTTCCGGTTATCACGACTTCTTGTTCGCGTAGGACGCGAACTGGCTGGCGTTCGCGCTGCCAGTGGCCCCTCTGCCGCCAGTCGAAACAGAACCGGCATGTACGGCAATAGCGCGCGGTTCAGCGCAACGATGTCCGGAAGCATCTCATCACGAACGGCTACATAAAAGTTACGTCCGGCAAATTCCGGTTTCTTCGCAGACGGGGATTCACGCAATTCCCGGATCAGCTTGACTCCCAAATTGGAAGCCACGTCGGGATCGATCTGGCGTTCGTTGAAGACGGCACCATCGTCCGAACCAAGATTTCCCAGGTAATATCGGTCCAATCCGGCACCGCGCTCTCCGCGAAGTCCGCGCAGTGCCAGCCAGGCTTCAAGGAGTGTGGCAAACGATTCCGCACTGGGAAGGCCGTGGGTTCCGTGGATCTCCTCGCAAGCCACCTGGATGTATTGCGCAAGAAATATCCATTCGGCCCGTGACAGGTCATGCTTCTGTTCCCATTTGCGGCGAATTGCCCAGAGTGACTGGGTGGGCGACTGCTGCAGTCCAGCGACCTCCACGCGAAAATCCAGCCTGTCGTCCTTTGCTGATTCCAGCAGGATTTTGGCGACGTCCGATGTTGAGACGGATTCGTTCCGTCCATTGGAAATGACTTGCTTGGAGCGCTCGAGAAACTCGCGCAGACCCTCGGATATTCGAATTGACAGGGTCTGTTGCTGAGGTTTTCGCTCCACGGCCATATTTTGGCACATCTAGTACAATAATGCAAACGAACGAGTACATTTTTTGTTTACAAACATAATGACACGTGCCAAGATGAAAGAGGAAAGATGGCTTAGGAAACCTGTAAGGAGAACCAATGAGCACCATAGGCCCGATCACCTTGCGCCTTTTCACCGTAGAGGAGGCCGCCGATACTTTGAAACTGCCAAAGAGCTGGCTTTACGAACGCACCCGCAAGAACGCCATCCCCTTTCGCCGAATCGGGAAGTACGTTCGTTTCACAGCAGAGGACATCACCGAGATCATCGGTGCACATACGATCCACGCGATACCGCCGGATCGGGCGATCTGATATCAGGAGACCGCAGTGCAGCGACAGCGAGGCGCAATTATCCGGCGCGGCGAAAATTACTCGATCAAGTATCGAACGCCGACCGGGAAGCAGAAGTGGGAAAGCGGATTCCACACCAAGGCCGCGGCTCAAGCGCGCCTGAATGAGGTACTGCGCGAACTCGGGACGGGTCATTATGTTGAGCCGAAACAGGCGACGTTCGCTTCATTCGCTGAGGAATGGATCGGAAGCCGGGTGAGCATTCGCGGGTCCACCCTGGCTGCATACCAATCCATCATCAAGCTGTGGTTGACGCCGGCATTCGGCCACCGAGTCGTCTCAGAGATTCAGCTTAGCGACGTGCAACGCCTGGTAATGGACCTGAGCGACAAGGTCTCGGCGAAGACGCTCAAGAACTGCCTCACGCTGCTCCGAGTAATGCTCGTTGGTAAGAAAGGTGCGAGCGGTGTCAAACGCGGCTTCATCCGGCACGACCCGACGCGTGGCGTGGAACTCCCTTCCCGGCATATAAAGCCGATTGTGCCGCTCTCCGTGGACCAGGTTTGGAAGTTGATTGATGCGGCTGCCACGCGCGGGGAGCTCGGGCACGCAATGGTGTATATGGACGCCTTCACCGGCCTGCGACGAAACGAGATTCTGGCCCTCGAATTCACCGATATTGACTGGTTCTCGAAAGAGGTTTCCGTCACAAAAGCCATCTCCAAAACTGCCGCGCGCGACGGCGTTCACAAGTGGCAGTGGGAAATCGGGTCGCCGAAATCTCCAAAATCGGTACGCAGAGTAGCGCTTCCCGAAACCGTTGGACAGTTGCTCGCCGCGTGGCGGCAGGCGCGCGGGCCGTCTGCGAAATACATCTTCTCCAATACCGGAGAGGGCTTCCTCGACCCCGACTATTTTAATGAGTACGTTTTTGCGCCGATCACGAAGGCCGCAGGACTAAAGGTCCGCTTCCATGACTTGCGCCACTTCTTTGCCTCCATGCTCATCGCGCAGGGCGAGAGCCCGAAATACATCTGTGATCAACTCGGGCATTCGAGCATTCAGGTCACCTTCGACGTCTACGGCCACCTGTTCCCTCAGTCGAGGGAAGAGGCCGCAGCCAAACTGCAAAAGGCCATGTTCGCATCACGCCGTTCGGGCTTTGGTAGCAGTTTGGTAGCAAATACCGAAAACACGGTAACCGATCAGCCTCGGCACAATTCCGAGAAAGATCGGTAATCGAATGATTATGAAATGCTTGAGGGAATGAGAGGATTGGTTGCGGGGGAAGGATTTGAACCTTCGACCTTTGGGTTATGAGCCCAACGAGCTACCAGACTGCTCCACCCCGCATTCATATGCTAACACGCGGGGTGGTGTCAATCTGTCAAATGTCGTGTCACGTCGCTTTACTTCCCGCCGGACGCCCTGCCGGTCAGCCGTCCGCGAATCTGACTCATCACGTCCGTCGCCAGAAACGGTTTGCGCAGCACCGGAAAATCGTGTTCCTCGCAGATCGCCTCTTCCTCCGCCGGCAGCATCGAACCCGTCATCATGATCACCTGCAGATTCGGCACCACCTGCTTCAACTGCTGCGCCAGTTCAACGCCGTTGCCATCGGGAAGCATGTAATCGAGCAGCGCCGCGTTGGGCTTTCGTTTCGCCACCATCCGGCGCGCATCGCTCGCGCTTTCCGCCGCCATCAGTTCCCAGCCCGATTCCGCCATCAGCCGCTCGAGGAACTGCAGCAGATCGCGGTTATCGTCGACCAGAAGAACGGTGGGATGCGACGGTACGGCCTCTTCGCCAACCGACGTGACGCGCAACGATAAACCGCTTCCCGTCCGGATCAATCTCCACCCTCACCCGCGCTCCGGGCTCGATGAGGTTCTTCGCCACCTGAGTCGCCAGCGGCTGCGTCAGGTTCTTGTGAATGGTGCGCTTCAGTTCCCGCGCGCCATACTCGGGACTCGTTCCGTTTTCGATCAGCCACTGCCGCGTCTCAAACGGCACTTCGATCGTGAAGCAGCGGCTCCCCAGCCGCGTATTCACATGCTTCTGCAGATTGTCGATCTCCAGATCCGCAATCGCCGCGAACGATTCCGGATCGAGAGGCCGATAGGTGATCACGTGATCGATGCGGTTGATGAACTCCGGCGAGAACTTTTTCCGCACCGCGACCACCGCGATCCCCTGAAGCTTGTTGCCCAGTTCCTCGCGCGTGCCGCCGGGCGATGCGGATTGAAACCCGAAATCGGGATTGATCTCCCGCATCATTTCCTTCGCGCCCAGGTTGCTCGTCAGAAACACCAGGCTCTTCTCGAAATTCACCACTGAGTTATCGCCCAGGCGGAGAAGCCCGCGGTCGAGCACGCCCAGCAGCAGCCGCGTCAGCGACGGCGCGGCCTTCTCGATCTCATCGAACAGCACCAGCGCGAGTCCGCAATTGTCGGTGGTCACGCTCGTCAGCTTCTGCTGCGACAGCATGGGCTGCGTTTCGCGATGCCCCAGATATCCCGGGGGCGCGCCGATCAGTTTTGCGACCTCGTGTTCCATCTGGAACTCGCCGCAATCGATCTTCAGAATGTTTCGCGAACTCCCATGAAGAGCTTCGGCGATCGCCTCGACGGTGCGGGTCTTTCCCGTGCCCGTAGGGCCAAGCAGGAGGAACACGCCGACGGGCCGGTTCTCGGGCGCGAGGCCCGCCTGGAACATCTCAATGTACGGCACGATTACGTTGATCACGTTCGGCTGACCAACCACCTTCGACGAAAGGATCGAAGTGAGGTCTTCCGCCGGCTCGGCAATCGGCTTTCGCGACCTTGCGTTTGCGGGATTCCTGGGACGTTCTGTCATAATCTGCCCCGATTATACGAATGGCCAGCCAAAAACACTTTTCACGGCGTCCAGCCAGCGAGTCCTCACTACACATTATCCCTTGTATTTGCTATGCGATGCATGCCACACAAATAAATCCGGCCCGTTTGTGACCGCCGCTCGACCTGGTCATGAGATGCTTCGAAACGACAAAGTGGCCTTTGAAATTCGCTCGCTCGCGTGACCATCCCCATAGGGGTTGTGAACGCGCGACATCGCTTCGCGCGCGCCCGGATCATCCAGCAGTCGCGTGATCTCCGCGATGATTCTCTCCTCATCCGCGCCAGCCATGCGAACCGTTCCTGCTTCGACTGCCTCCGGCCGCTCCGTCTTCTCACGCATCACGATCACAGGTTTGCCGAGAGACGGGCCTTCTTCCTGTATGCCGCCGGAATCGGTCACCAACAGATAAGCCCGCCGCATCAGATCGACAAACGGAACGTACTCGAGCGGTTCAATAAGATGGACGTTCGGCAGACCGTCCAGGTATCGCTGCACTGGACCCACGACGTTCGGATTGCGGTGCACCGGATAAACGATCTCGACGTCATTTCGCCTGGCAATGATCTGAAGGGCGCGGCAGATGTTTTCAAACCCGCCGCCGAAGCTCTCACGCCGGTGCGCCGTGACGACGATCAAACGACGAGCGGGATCGCATCCGAACCGGGCGAGATCTGCCTGGCCTTTCAATTCACCCGATGCCAGCCGGTCACGCACATTGAGCAGGGCATCGATGCCGGAATTTCCGGTAACGTGGATCGTCTCCGGGGCGACGTTTTCGCGAATCAGATTCCGCCGCGCGCCCTCGGTGGCGGCGAAGTGAATGGCCGCGAGGCGTCCGGTGACGACGCGATTCATTTCTTCGGGGAACGGCTGGGCGAGATCTCCGGTACGCAATCCGGCTTCAATGTGGCCAACCGGAATCCGGGAGTAAAAGGCCGCCAGCGCACCGCACAAAGTAGTTGTCGTATCGCCCTGCACGTAGACGATATCGGGCTTCGCATCGTCCATCACCGGCTCCAGCGCCGCGAGAATCCGCGCCGTCGAAGCGGCCAGCGTCTGGCCGGGAGTCATCGAGTTGAGATCGTAGTCCGGAACCACGCGAAATACTTCCAGTACCTGGTCGAGCATCTGGCGATGCTGCGCGGTCACCGCGACGCGAACATCGAACTCCGCAGGCCTCGACTTCATGTACAGAACGACGGGGCAGAGCTTGATGGCCTCCGGACGGGTGCCAAAGACGAAAAGGGTTTTCATGGGTCCGTGACGGTCGTCAACGGTGAAGGCCCTTTAGCGGTGGCGGAATGTGATACGGCCTTTGGTCAGATCGTAGGGGGAAAGTTCCAGCGTGACTTTGTCGCCCGCCAGCACGCGGATGCGATTGCGTCTCAGCCGTCCAGCGAGATGCGCCAGGACGATGCGATCATGCTCGAGCTGCACGCTGAACAGGCCGCTGGGAAACTTCTCGAGAATGGTTCCGGTTACTTCGATGCTGTCTTCCTTACTCATTGCACCTCTCGGATCAGAGCTGCGGGTCGGATAAGGGCTGCGGACCAGCCGTTCATCGTGTCCGACGCCCGGCTGGTCCGTATCGCTTCTATCAACCCGCTACCGTTTCCACATTGGAGGCCTGCAAACCCTTCGGGCCGCTGGTCACTTCGAACTCCACGCGCGCGCCTTCATCCAGCGATTTGTATCCGCTGGACTGAATGGCCGAAAAATGCACGAAGACATCCTCGCCGGATTCGCGCTGGATGAATCCGAAGCCCTTGGCCGCGTTAAACCACTTCACTGTACCTTTTTCTCTCATTACCTGACCTCTTGAAAAATTCAGAGCCGAGCATCCCTTACGCGCGATTCCCCCGAATCACCGCACCCCCGAAAACAAAACAAGGCTGCTGCAGTTGGCAACTGCGCAGCCTTGTGAAAGATTGCGATCAGGCACGCACCAGGAACGGTCAGCTATGGAAACAGTATACTCCACGGGAAAAGAGGGCGTTAGGGCAATTATTCCCGGTGGAGGTGCAAGAAATTACGGGAGCGGTTTACGGTAATTGCGGATTGGTCCAGCAGGCTGCTGAAAAGGCTTCTTACCGTTCCTTTACAGGCGCGGCTTAGAAAGATGAGTGCTGATACGAATGGGTTACTGAGCGGTACCGAAAGGCAATTTTTCAGCACCCTGTGCTAAACGTCGAGGCCGACGGCGCGCATCAAATCCAGAGCGTTGCTGCGCTCCACGACGCCTGGCCGGATGCGGAAATCGAAGACCAGACGCCCATCCACCAGGCGATCCTCGAAATGAACGTTCGCGGCCGCCGCCCCGAGTTCGTCCGCCACCCGCGCGAGCGAAAGATCGTGCGTGGTGATCAGCCCGATCGCGCCTCGCGCGAGCAAGGCGCGGGTCAGCCCTTCCGATCCCAGAGCACGATCGTGCGAATTGGTCCCGTGCAGCAATTCATCGAGCAGGAACAGCGCGGGCGAAGGCAATTCGAGCACCTGTTTCAATCGCAGAATCTCCGCCATGAATCGCGAATGGCCCTCTTCCAGCGAATCGGTCGTCCGGATCGATGCGCCCAGAGACATGTGCGAAATACGCAGCCGCTTCGCCCGTACCGGTGCCCCCGCCAACGCGAGGACAGCATTGACGCCGATGGTGCGCAGCAGCGTGCTCTTGCCCGACATGTTGGACCCACTCACTACCAGGAGCCGCAAAGGATTTTCGAGCGTGACGCTGTTTCTGACGCAACGATCTTCGGGAAGCAACGGATGCCCCATCGATTCGCCCTCGAACAACGCTCCCCCGGCGAACGCCGGAAAGGGGTCGTCGGGGTGTTCCCATGCGTAGTTCGCCAGTGAGGAAAGCGCCTCGATTTCGCTCACCGCGTTCAGCCATAACGCCACCTGCGAGCCGTTCTCCGCGCGCCATTGCTCGACGGCCATCGCGATCTGCGTTGTCCACAGGACCAGCGGCCCAAGCGCGTGCACCAGCGGATTCTCACGGGATTCCAGCATTTCCACCAGGCGCCTGAGACGCGCAATGTGACGGGATGCGGGCTCCGCTGTTGCTGTGATTGCGCTCCGCAGGGCCTTCAGGCGCTGTGATTGAAACTGCTGCTTTTCCAGCGTCGCGAGAATCTCCGCAAGCAATCCGAGATCGTGCGCCGGCTCTTCCACTGCGGAGACGATGTGCAGAATCCTGGTGCGCATCCCATACCCGAAAAGGCCTTCAATTGCCCCCACGGCGATCACGGTTAGACGAGCCCGGGAATTTCCTGCGTCCATCCCCAACCACCAAAGCAAGGCGCTCAGGCCAGCGATGGAGAGCAGCAGCGCCACGATTCGCCGCCACGCCGGAAAAGGTTGGGCTGGTTCCGCTGCCCAACGCACGAGCGCGTCCGGCTTGACTCCGGCGCGGAAGTCGTCGCCGAGGATTGCCAGTTGCTCCCGCAGGTCGAGCATCGGGCGAAGCTCGTTGATGGCCTCGTGGCGTGCGCTGAGTTCCGCGACGGGAGACGCGGATTTGAGCCACGCCGCCAGCCGCGCTTCGCCGCCCCGTGTACGAGCAATTGAGAGTAATTCGAAGAGACTGGCCCGTCCGAAGAGGTCGAGATCGGATGCATAGGGATGATGCGGATCGGCGAATCGATCGCCGCTCTCGCCATTCCCCTGCCAGCGGTTTTCCAGGCGGGCGATGCCCTGTTCATAGAACCGGATAGCCCGCCGGATGCACTCGGCCTCGCGCTCCACACGCGATTGCCACGTCGCGAAAGCTACGAAGACGGCCACCGGCGCCGCGATCCACCAGAGAGAGAGCCCGTGGAACGCGTACCAGATCGCGGTTGCCGCCGCGAGAACGGCGGCCAGCCGCAGGTAGCCGATCCGGTCGCGACGCCGCAGCAGCTCTTTAAGGCGTTCGCCGCGCCGGGCGAGGTGTTCGGAATAAATTTCGCGCGGGCTCGCCCCGTTGTTCATTCAACGCCAGCTTAGCAATCGGGACAAAAAGCATGGGACAAATCCTTGATCACACCATGTAGAATCGGTAGGAACTAATGTAAGAAGGAGATCCGTATGATCCGCGCGCTTCATGTCTCTTTTGCTTTGGTGGCCTTGACGGGCCATGCTCTTGCCCAGGCTCCGCCGCCCGCTGCCAGGCCCCGGCGGACCGCAAGGTCCGGGTCGCGCCAGTTTTGCACCCGTCATAGTTGGACCGTCCGCACCGGTTCCGCCCGAGGTCGCGATCCCGCGCCCCACACCGGCGGAGGTGGCGCAGATCAACGACGCGATGACGAAGTGGATCGCAACCGACAACTCGCCGGCCAAACCGCTGCTTCAGAAGTTCCAATCGCAGCTGATGTTCCAGACGCCGCGTATGAATGTCGCGGCGACTTACACGCAGACCCAGCAGCGGATGGGACCCCGGCACCTGGGCTTCGCAGAGACCGCGAGCAAAGGCCATATCGATCTGCTGTTTCACGGAGACTCGATCACCGACTGGTGGGTGCAGGGAGACGCCAACAAGGCGGTGTTCGACAAGTATTTCGGCAGTATTCAGACGGCCAACTTCGCCGTCGCCGGCGATACTACGCAGGGAGTTCTCTGGGGCCTGAAGAATGGCGAAGGCCAGGGATTCCAGCCGAAGGCCGTCATGCTGATGATCGGGACCAACAATTCCGGCACCAACACGGCGCCCGAAATCGCCGAGGGCGTCGGCGCTGTCGTGCTGGAGATGCGGAAGGACTTTCCCGATGCGAAGATTCTACTGCTCGCGATCTTCCCGAGGAGCATGCCCGGAGATCCGGTGCGCGACAAGATCGCCGAAGTCAACAAGATCATCTCGAAGCTTGACGACCAGCGCCACGTTTTCTACATGGACATCGGCGCCAAGTTCCTCGACGAGAAAGGCGTATTCCTCCCGGATGCGTTCCGCGCCGACAACCTGCATCCGCAGGCCAAAGGGTATGACATCTGGGGCGCGGCCGTGAAGGATAAACTCGCGGAGTTGATGAAGTAGTTAGTGAATTGACTCGCGAAGGCGTTTTTCTGCCTCGTCGGACCAGTAACCTGCCTTGAGTTCAAAGAAGACCGGTGTGTACGGCAGGGCCATGTTCGTCTTGATGATCAGGACATCACACGTCTTCGCTGCCTCGTCGATCGTGCGGATCATGCTGGTGTGATAATTCACCTTTGCAGGCGGTTCCGCGAAAAACTTTTCCAACAGACCCGAGAGCAACTGGCGATACGCGCTTATCCCGGGGGCGTCCTGTTCCGCCACATGCTCCAGTTCCAGATCGGTGTAGACAACTGGTTTCACATGCACCTGCTTCGAAAGCAAGTCCAGAACCTGCCTTACGGTGTTCACGTGAGAGTCGCTGGAAATGATGGTTTCGATTCCGAGCGTGGACCGCAACGGAAAGGCTGAGTCTGCAACGACGATCCAGTTGTTTTCGCCGAAATAGGGGAGACGCTCGTCGAGCATCTGACGCCAGCTCTTCAGCTGGGCGAAAGCACTGGCAGTTGTGAGGAACACCAGGATAGCGATTTTCATCGGGGCCCTCACGCTTCATCCTCCTGAATTTTGTCCGTACGTCTCAGAAAGTGCCTCCATACGAGCTCTGACGTTCGTGATGGAAATACGTTGAATTATAAGACCATTTCAAGTACCTCTGGGCGCTGTCACAGCGGGATTCAGGGCCAAATGGACAAATGGTACGAATGGTACCTCCATAAGCAACGTTAACCCTGGCCGATAGTACTAGCTCTCTTGTATGTCCAAAGCGGGATTCTTTAAGATTCACATGTGATCTTCACGCTCTCGTCCCGCCAATCGGACGCCCGGACGCTTCCCGGAACCAGACAAAGCGGCGATACATGGCGCGATCTGGTATGAGACCGACAGCTGTGTGCGCGCTGGCCAGCGCCGAGCGGCACCTCGGCCATATCGTGGTGACCGCGCAAGGATGGATCGCGTACGATGGCACGCACACGAATCCGGCGGGTGACGGATTCGATGAACTCGGTAGTTTCGAGGATGCAGCTGAAGCGCAGGCTGCGGTTGAAGAGGCGCTGGGCTTCCGCAGGCGCCCATGGGAACGGCAAGTCCGCGGCCGCACTACGAGTGACTGCGATGTACACTGCAATTTCCGGCGGGCGAAACCTGCTAAGGCCGATCGTGCAATACGCAGTCGAGGTAAAGGAAGTTGCTGAACAACCGATTGCCGCTGTCCGCGGGCGGGCGACCATGGCGAATCTCCCCGCCACAATTCGCAAATTGTTCGACCAGTTCTACGCGGATTTCAAAGGTAAGGGCGGTCTGAACGTAGTGCTCTATACCGATCCCGGCGTCGCGGGCGAGTTTGAGATCGCATGCGGCGTTCAGCTTGAGCAGGACGGCAATGCTTCGACCCCCGGAGGCGTAGTGGCGACAACGGTCTACATGGGCCCGTACGATCAAATGAAACCGGCACATGAAGCGATCCATCAATGGGCGCGCGAAAACGGCCGGCGGCTCGCCGGACCGTCGTGGGAAGTCTACGGACACTGGAGCGACGACCCCGCGAGACTTCGAACGGATATCTTTTATCTGCTTGCGTAGGAGATTCACATGTTACTTCCGGGAAGCGTCGCGGCGACAACGGCAGGTCCACTGGGTTTCGACACCGGCGAGGTGGTTACAGCATCGACTGCCGCTGCCTTCTTCTCTCAGGGATATCGCTTCTGCGTGCGATATGTTTCGCGTGTGGCGCAGCAGGGCCCGGACGATCTGACGGCAGCGGAAGCCCTCGCCATTCTCGGTGCTGGCCTGGCACTCCTGCCCGTGCAGCATGTCCGGGCTGAAGGTTGGGCTCCGACACCGGACCTTGGCGCTTCTGACGGCGTTCACGCGGCCTATCACGCCTTCACGATCGGGTTTCCGACAGGGGTTAACGTCTGGTGCGATCTGGAAGGGGTCGCGAGCGGAACGGCGCCGCAACAGGTTATCGACTACTGCAACTCCTGGTACAGCGCAGTAGCGGCCGCAGGCTATCTGCCGGGATTGTACGTCGGCGCAAACGCGATTCTCAGCGGGCAGGCGCTTTTCCAGAGCCTGAAATTCTCACACTATTGGAAATCGCTCAGCACAGTGCCGGATGTGGCCGTTCGCGGTTATCAGATGATCCAAAGCAATGAACAGACCCTGAACGGCATCAATATCGACCAGGATCGAACGCAGAACGATTTACGGGGTGGGACCGTGGTCTGGTTGTCGCCCGACGACCGGTGGCGGCGGAGGGTAGTTCACTGACCCCGAGGGCGTCTGGTTTGAGTGACCGCGCCATCAAGCCGCGTTGAGAGCGCGGTGAAATCAGGCGTCGGGCCGTTCCATCTCAATTGCTCCACATCTTCGAAAAGGGCGATATCGGTACGGAGTGTGGCCAGCGTTCGAAACAGCAGGGCGCGTTGCGCGATCCCGCGAGAGCGTTTGTGAGAGAGCACTCGGGTTGGCGGCGTTCACTCGCCACTCGCGCCAATCAGCCGGAATGGATTCGAGATGGCCGAACTTTGCCAGAACGGCTGCCGTCGACTTCGCCCCCCAGCCCGGCAAACCCGGATATCCGTCCGCCGCGTCGCCCACCAGTGCGAGATAGTCCGGGATCGACGCCGGCGTCACGCCGAATTTCTCCACGACGCCAGTCTCGTCGCGGATGACGCGAGTCCGCCGATCCAACTGCACAATGCGCGTGCCGCGCACGCATTGTGCGAGGTCCTTGTCCGGCGTACAGATCAATACGCGCTCGACACGCCCGTCGCGCTCCGCCGCCGCAGCGGCCGCCGCGAGCGCGTCGTCGGCCTCGAATTCCACCATCGGCCAAACGGTGACGCCAGCCGCCGCGAGGACCTCTTCCAGCAGCGGGAACTGGGCGAGAAGATCGGGTTCGATGCCTTCGCCGGTTTTGTAGCCCGGCCACAATCCGTTACGAAACGATTCGATGACGTGATCGGTGGCAACGGCGACGTGCGTAGCGCCGTCCTTGATCATCCCCAGCACCGACCTGAGTACGCCCCGCACGGCGCCCACCTCATGACCGTCGTGATCCCGTGCTGAGGGAACCGCGTAGTAGTGCCGGAACAACTCGTACGTACCGTCGATCAGATGGACAATCAGAGCGCGCCTCCACCACTACCTTATTAGACCCGCGCCGTGGACGCTGTGATAAGCTGAGTCCGCTCGGGAGGCCGAACCTTACCTTACGGATTCAAGCACCGGCCGCCGAATGAGAGGTTCATATGAAGCGATCGACCCTGGCTTTGATCTTCCTGTGCGCGGTGACTGGCGCGTTTGCCCAACAACCTGGCGGGCGCGGCGGCGGCAGAGGTTTTGCGCCACCAGCACCACCGCCACCGCTGTTCTTTAAAGAAACCTGGAAGAACGCCCCTGGCAATGTTCCGGTGACCCAGGATTTTGTCACGAGTCCGGACCTGGTGCTGAATACATACGGCACCGGCAAAGAGGATTTCGGAGTCACGAGCGAAGGGAACGTGCCTCATATCTGGACCGGACTGTGCGCGACGTCCTGCGCGCTCACGCTCAGCCAGAAGGACAGCTTCGTGGATCTCACAGGCAAAGCGAAAATCCGCTGGTACACCAAGACATCCGGATTTCACGAAGTTCGCCCGGTCTTGAAACTCGCCGACGGAACGTGGCTCGTCGGAGACCATGTCGACGCGAACACCGTCGACTATAAGGAAAGCGAATTCTTTCTGTCCGAAGTGCACTGGCTCAAGCTCGACATGCCCAAAGTGCTGACCAAAGGGACGCTCCTCGATAAGGTGGATCTCAGCAAAGTCGACGCCGTCGGTTTTGCGGATCTGGCTCCCGGAAGCGGTCATGGCACCGGCGGATACTCCGACGTCGCCTGGATCGAAGTTTACGGAAAACCGGTCAAACGCGACGCTCCCGCCGGCCAGTAGACCCGATTGCAGCGAGTCGACAAAACCGTGCAGCCAACCCTCTCGCCAACCGGGGTGGTGGCGGCGGTGAATACTGGAAGCATGAGATCAGCCATCCTGTGCTTTGCCGCTGCGTTTTCTGTGATCGTGTTCATGGGCGCATCCCAACCTCCAGCGCCCTTGGAATACGCATCGAACGGCCAGCTGAAATTTCCGACGGACTACAGGCAATGGGTGTTCCTGAGTTCGGGCGTAGGAATGACCTATGGTCCGCTCGCGCCGCCGGCCGCCAGGGGCCGCCCATGTTCGACAACGTCTTCGTGAACCCGGACGCTTACAAAGCGTTCCTGACCACGGGCCGTTGGCCGGATAAATCGATGTTTATCCTCGAGGTGAGGACCTCCGAGAGCCACGCGTCGATCAACAAGGACGGGCACTTCCAGACAGACATCATGGGTATCGAAGCCGAGGTCAAGGACAAGTCGGCGAAATCGGGCGAGTGGACTTTCTACGCTTTCGGCGATTCAAAGAACCCGGCGCCCGCCGGACCGATCGCGCGCAACGCCACCTGCTACACGTGCCACGGAGCCAACACCGCGGTGGAGAACACGTTCGTCCAGTTCTATCCCGTGCTTTACGATGTTGCCGAACGGATGGGTACTCTGAACCGCAACTTCAAAGCGATGCCGATTACGCCGGTGAAGCTGCTGGGTCTGATCGAGAAGGAAGGCTGGGCCTCCGGCGCGAAGGCGCTCGACGCGGCGGCGGTGTCCTCGCCCGATGCCGCGGTGCTGGATCCTTCATCTCTCGCCATGTTGAGCGGGCATCTGCTCGACGCCAAACACCCGAGCGATGCCGTTGCGCTGCTGCAGTGGACCGCCCAGAAGCATCCGCAATCGGCCGGCTTGCAGAGCGATCTGGCTGACGCATACGTTGCTGCGGGCGATAAAGAAGCTGCGCGAGCGGCAACGAAACGAGCGCTCGAACTCGCCACTCCGGACGAACGCGAAAAGCTGACTCAGGCGGCTTCAGCGCGCCTGCAGAAACTTCAATAGCTGTGCGCATGCCGCTTCAGAATCGCGTCGATCCCGCAGGCGAATTGTTTCGCACACACGCCCGCGGGACGATGATGGGCAACCGCGGTGGAGTAATCCACAACAGCGACCGCGAGATCACGCGCCGTTTCAAAAGCAGGCGCTGGATTACCTGCGTTCTGGAATTCCGCGGACGCCACCGGATCGTGATGTCCGAGAGACGCTATACCGAGCTATTCTTCCTCGACGAGGCCGTAGCGTTTGCCGCCGGCCACAGACCGTGTGCCGAGTGCCGCCGGGAACGATTCAATGCCTTCAAGGAAGCGTGGCGGCGCAGCAGAGGTCAGCCACGCTGCCGTATGCAGACGAGATGGACCTGGAACTGCACCCGGCGCGAATCGGCAACCGAGGGGAGAAAGTCACTTACGAAGCGAACGCTGGGCTCTTTGCCGGATGGTTGCTTCGTGCAGTTTGAAGGACGCGCCATACCTTGTGCAAGGTGGTGCTCTGCTGCTTTGGACGCCCGAAGGCTATTCGCAAACGCGAGGCCGTTCAGGAGAATCTGGTCGCGACGGTACTGACGCCAAAACCCATCGTCGAGTGTTTTCGTCAGGGTTATGTCCCGCTGATACACGAGTCGGCGCGCACATTGTGATAGATTGAGCGCAATTCGGAGGATCAATGCGCCTGTTCGGTTGCTTGTTCGTCAGTGGCTGTGTCGCTGTCGGCAGCGGCCGCGCAGCAGGGCGCGATCCTTTTCGAAGGCGCCCGCCTGATTACCGGCGATGGCAGCGCGCCGATCGAGAACTCCGCGTTCCTGATCGAAGGCAACAAGATCCTCAAGGTCGGCCGGAAGGGCGAACTGCAACTTCCCGCCGGCGCGGTGCGCATCAACCTGACCGGCAAGACCGTGATGCCCGCGCTCGTCGACGCCCACACCCACCTCGGCTGGGAGGTGATCAAGACCGGTCGCATCGGAGCCGACACATACACGCGCGAGAATCTGATCGACCACCTGCAGCGATGCGCGTATTACGGAATCGCCGCGGTCCAGAGCATGGGAATCGACAAAGGCGAAATTCCCTATCAGGTGCGCGCCGACCCGCCGCCCAACGCCGCGCTGTTTCGCATTGCCGGCCGCGGGATGGCGATGCCGAATGCCGGCCCCGGTGCGGAATACTGGCGGCCTGTCGCCTACGGCGTGAAGACCGAAGCGGAAGCGAGGGCCGCGGTGCGCGAACTCGCCGCGAAGAAAGTCGACCTCGTCAAAATCTGGGTCGACGACCGCAACGGCACGGTACAGAAGCTGACTCCGCCCATCTATCGCGCGATCATCGACGAAGCCCACAAAAACAATCTGCGCGTCGCCGCCCATATCTTCTACCTCGCGGATGCCAAAGAACTGCTGCGGTCCGGCATCGACATCTTCGCGCATGGCGTGCGCGATAAGGACGTCGACGACGAGGTGATCGCGCTGTTCAAGCAACACCCCAATGTCGTCGTAATCCCCAATCTGCCGGAGCGTGAGACCACGCCGGCGGACCTGAAGTTTGCGAGTGAAACCGTTCCCGCCGCTGAGATCGCACGCATGCGCGCCACGCTCGCGGCGGTGAAGCCGGATGCCGCTCAGAAGGCGAAGGAGTTCTATGGAGTGCAGGCGCGCAATCTGGCGAAGCTAAACGCCGCGGGCGTTCGCATTGGCTTCGGAACCGATTCGAGCGCGGCAGTCGGATGGAACGCGACATCAGGAACTGACCGACATGGTAGCGGCAGGCATGACTCCCGCACAGGTGATCGTTGCGGCGACAAAAACAGCGGCCGCGATCGTGAAGCTTGACCAGCTCGGAACGATCGTCGCGGGCAAGAGCGCTGATTTCATGGTCCTTGACGCCAATCCGCTGGAGAACATCAACAACACACGGCGCATTTCAGACGTGTATCTGCGCGGCAAGAAGCTTGACCGCACGGCGATGCGAGCAGGCTTCACCAGCAATTAGCAGATCAGCGAGCCCTGTCTCCATCCATCGGATGATTTTGTCCTGCGTGCTATTCGGCAGCCGAGTGTAATCCGATGGCGACCTGTGTTCCGGCCCTGATCGACTCCATCATCACGCCCCGTTCCGGCGACTTTGAACTCCGCGCGTGCGGAAACGCAGCAAACCGTGCGCACCGCACTGACCATCTTTGAGAGAACACTCGAAGAAAAAGTGTCGGATCGCATCTCCGTCATTGAAAAAGCGATGGTCGATCAGTCGGCGGCTGTGGCATCTCTGAGCCAGCGCGCGATCGAGCTGGAGATCATCCTGCAGCGCCTGATCTCCGGAGTGGAAAGGCTTTGCGACCGGACGAGCGCAAGCCTTGAAGGCATTCCGCACCCGGCCGCGAAGGAACCTTCCTTCATCGATTCCCCGTTTCCGGTTCGCTCGCGCGAAGCGGCCTGATCGCAGGGCTTGACAACCGACCGCGGCCGTCCTATCCTATGCATATGATTCCGAGGCATCTGAACAAGATGAATTTCAAAGGAACGCTGCCCACGCTGATTCTGGAAACGCTGGTGCGCGAGCCGAGCCATGGCTACCGCATTGCCCAGGAGATCAAGGAACGCTCCGAGGGCGTGCTGGATTTCAAGGAAGGCACTCTCTACCCCGCGCTTCACAAGCTGGAGAACGAAGGCCTGGTGGAGTCTTACGAAGGCGTCGAGAAGGGCCGGCCGCGGCGCTATTACCGCATCACGAAAGCGGGACGCGGGGTTCTGGCGAAAGACCGCGCGGAATGGCGCGAGTTATCGCGTGCGGTCACGGTCATACTGGGGGAGGCATAGACGATGACGAGACTGGAGAGCTGGTTAACAGACGCCACGCGCGGTCTCTCGAAGGATTCGGCAGCGCAGGTCCGCACCGAGATCGGCGAACATTACGAATCGTCCCTCAGGCGCGACGTCACCCCCGATGAAGCGGATCGCATAGCCGTAGCGGCGCTGGGCGATGCGAAGAGCCGCGAACCGCCAATATCGCAAGGTTCTGCTGACATCGCGCGAGGCCACAATGCTCCGTCAATCGAACCGGGAAGCGCGGGCCATCTGCTCCGGAGGGCTACTGAAAGGACTCCTGATCGCGCTGTCCATCGCCTTGCTGTGCGGGGTCGCCGCATTTTTCCTCGCAGGCGCGATCTTTGTGTCGCGGACCCTCCTCCTGGGATGGGTGCTGGTCGGGTTAATGGCCTCCGCGCCGTTCCTGCCGGTCTATACTCCATCGCGCGGGCGCGTCTTCCGTGTTGTGAAATGGGTTTTCCTGTCGCTCACGCTGTGGCTCGGATCCACTGGTCGCTGGCCGTCTGTCTCGTGCCTGTGGCCGCTTGCCTGGGTCGAATGGACGCGGGCTTCGATCCGGCGGAAACTGCCCGTCGCCGAATGGCCCCGGCAGTTGTATCTTTAATCCACGGAAAAGGCGAGCAGTACGTTTCCCGGCATCGCGTTGCCCGAGTACCCTGACGTGATGTAGAGCGATCCCCCTGCAACCACGGGAGCCATGCTGTTAATCGAGCCGCCGTGCGCTTTCACTCCGTTGACGGTTTCGAAATCGCGCGCAGTATCGAAATCCCAAACGATCTTTCCCGCCGCGGTTTCGTAAGCGCGGATGTGTCCGTCCCACGATCCCAGAAATGCCACGCCGGGAATCACCGTAACCGGCGCGGGCTGCGCGGCGCTGCACCCGGGCATCGCGAGGCAGGTGGGCCGGGGAGCGGGCGTGCGCCATAGCTTCTCTCCCGTCGCAAGCTGAAGCGCGATCAGACCGCCGCCAACCTCCGGCTTTCCCGCCGTGAAGTCCGAAATGCCGATGTAGCCGACGCCACGCTCGTCGCTCGCGCCGCCCCACATGGTGCCGCCGTTGACTCCGCCCGCGGCGATCTTCTGCTTCCAGACAATCTCGCCCGCATGGTCCGGATCGATCCCGTAAACCGTGCCGCCCTTGTCGCTCGCAACGAGGATGCGCTTGCCGCCTTTCAAATTTCGCAGCATTCCGGAATTGCCGAAATCGGCATCGACAAACGGGTCTCGCGGGCAATTGGTTTTATCCGGTGCGCCACAGGCGAAGGTCCAGGCATCGGCCGAAGTGAACTGACGTGACCAGAGCAGACGGCCGGAATCCATATCGAAAGCGAGGATGGCGTCGCTGGTGTTCGTGGTCGGCTGCGAGTAGTTCACGCCCGTGCCCACGTAGATGGCTCTCTTCGCGATGTCGAGAGTGGGCGACGACCACGGCACTGCGCCGGATGGCCCCCACGTTGTGGCGCCCTTGGCGTTCTTCCCGGTTGGCTTCGGCGTGTCGATCACCGTGTAAGCCTTCCAGATCTGCTTGCCGGTGGCGGCGTCGAGAGCCACCACGCTGCCGCGAAATGTACAGCATTCGTACTTGCCATCGGTCGCGGCCATGGATTCGTCTCTGCCGGACACCGGAACGTAGAGCCGCCCCGCGTAGAGCTTCGGAGATCCGGTGATGACGGCCAGCGGATGTTCGTCCGCGCGCACTTTCCAGATCAATCTGCCTGCGCTCGTCGACGGCATAGACATTTCCCGCAGGTCGCCGAAATACGCAGCGCCGTTGCTATCAATCGCGGGCGCGGTGCGTACGCCCGCCGCGGCTGCGAATGTCCAGTATGTGCAGCCCGTGCGCGCGTCGAGCGAATAGACCGAGCCGTCAGCCGCGCCCACGAAGACCCTGCCCGCGAAGACGGTGGGCGTTCCGAAAGCGGTGGTAACGCCGGGAAATCCAAATGCCCACCTGAGCTTGAGCCGGGGTGTGGTCTGGCTGGTCAGCCCCGCGGCGCGCGAGGACTGAAAGCGAGTGTTCGCGGGGTCGGCCCAGCCGTTCCATGAAGGCGTCATGTTCCGTGTTGCAGCGGACGTCGAAGAGCATTGGAAACCCGCGCCCGCGGGCAAGACGGACGCAGTTCCGATGCTCTTCGCAAGAGACTCCCGCTCGGCCGCGCTCATGGCAGCGCCGATCGTCTTCATCTTGCCCGGTTTCAAGCGCCGCGAGAATCGCCTGCCACGGCATCCCGCGCAGAGTTTCCACGGGAGGCGCACCGACGGTGTTCCCCGACGTTGTGGCATCCGCCGCATCGCGTCTGGAACACCGTGGCGTTGTCCTGCGCGCCCGCCTGTACCGCACCCACGATCAGCAGAATAGCCAGCACCCGAAACGTCACGTGACAATATTACGCGAATCCGAAAGGAGCGGGCTCCGCCAGACGAATCGCTTTTCTCCGGCCATAACTCCGCCGGTTGGCGCGAACCGTCGCGATCGCGTCGAGAAAGTAATCTTCGATCGCGCGCAGTTTCCGCCCTCTGGCTTTGTCATGAGCGAACAGCAGCTTGCCGTCTTCGACCACGGCTTTCAGATCCGCGCCCGTTAATCCACGGCTCGCCGCGGCCAGCAGCGCTGTGTCCGCGCTCCGCACGGGTTCGGAAAGCCGCGTCAACCGCTCGCGCAGGATCGAAGTACGCGCCTCCAGATCGGGCAGACGCGTTTCCAGCCACAGCTCGACACGGCCGGAACGCAGCATCGCCGCCGGAATGCTGCCGACTTCCATCGCCGTCATCATGACGCAGACCCGCTCGGCGCTGGCGCTCTCCAGTCCATCGAGCATCGTCAGCAGATAGCGATAGAAACCGGTGCTCTTGTTTTCAAAAATCAGGTCCGTGTCGTCGATGAAGATCACGGACGGAGCGTTGCGCTTCGCGCGCTCGAAGATTCCGTTAACGGTAGCGAAGAAGTCGGACGCATCGGCCACAACGGTGCCATCGATCAGAAAGAATTTGCCTTTCAGCCGATGCGCCAGCGCGCGGCCAATCGTGGTCTTGCCCGTGCCGGGAGGCCCGGCGAGCAGAACCCCGCGTTTCGGTTTTAACTCCAGTTCGGCTGAGAGAGCATTGTCCTCGAACGGCAGGACAACCTTCGCTTCCAGCGCTTCGATCACGTCGTCGAGCCCTTTCAGGTCCTTCCACGTAACCGGCTGAACTTCCTCCCGGTCGACGTTACTGGTGATATCGATCGAGCTCAGATACTCGATGAATGCTTCGGTAGTGCACGGCCGGCGATGGCCGGGCCACAGGCAGGCGTTCTTGATCTGGTGCGCGTTGAGTTTGGGGGCGAAGCGGTGAATCTTCGCGTAGTCCAGTCGGCGCGGGGCGCCCGCGGCCCCATAGGGATAGGCGGAGGCGATCGCTTCGTAGTCCGCCGGCGTGAAGTCGCCGATGTCGAAGCACCACGCCCGGCTCCGAACCGGCCAGGGCGCGTCGTCTTTGTTTGTCGCAAGAATCAGCTTGCGCGATTGCGCGCAGGTGCCGGAAGCGATACCTTCGAGCACTGCGTCCATCAGCCCTGCGCGGGTGTAGTTGTAATGGCCGGTGATCGCCGTAATCAAGTGGAAGTCATCGACGAGAACAATCTCATGGTCAGCCATCGCTTCTTCGATCATTTCGACGAACGATTGCTCGATCGCGTCCGGTCGCCGCAGCATCAGCATGTCGACAAAGCTCCGCATGCCGAGCAGGATGCCGCCCGTTTCCGGGCGAAGAGCATTCAGGATGGTGGTCTTACCCACGCCGGCATCGCCGCGCAGTATCAGTACGGAGCCCACTGGTAACGAGGCGATCAGACGGTCCGCCGCGGCTTGTTGAACAGGCGTCAGGATGAGCGGCTCACCTGTGGTGGCCACTTCAGGCTGAAGCAGAATTTTGTCGATCGCTAACATAAACACCTATCCGGTTGATTGCCTGGCAAGGACAGATAGAAACCTGCCCAGGAGAGTTACAGGGATTGCCGATTCCGGGGTCGTAGCTAAGATTTAAAGGTGCGAGGATACGGACGGCAGGGCACCTTGCGGAACATCAGCACAGTTGACTAAGTCGATAGTTTGAGTGATTGTTTCGTTATTCAAGAATGACCTCCTCCCGCTGAGATGGAGTTACGTCTTATGAAATTAGCATGCGGCGGAGCAAGCCACAATACGGCAAACATTAATTCCCGATTAAAGGCGCGCGTGCAGATTGCGTTGCAGATCGGCATCCCCCCAGCAACACCTTCTGTCGGCCCAGCGCAAGACCGGCGGCAATGTGGATCGCGCTGGCGATCTTGCCGACCTCGCCGTTCATATTGACCACGCCACCTCGCGCATGTGACGGCCTCTTTACTAAAAACACGATACCAGCGAAATGTTTTGGTAATTTCAAGCGCCGGATTTCCGGATCGAAAAGCTATTTTCTCCTCAACTTACTGAGCCTGCTCAGTCAGTGACCCGTTACTGACCTTCAGGTGACCGCGGAAACGCCGGATCTTGCCGGGTTACACACTCCACGTGACCAGTAGAAGCGTTGTGTGCGTTCAAGCCCGCGTGTGATCCTCGCAGAGATCGGCCACCAATCGTTTCGATTTGAGTGGCATTCCGCCCGGGGAGAGTAATCTGTGAGTAAAATTGTAACTACACGTGCGCTTTGTTTGGGGATGTTCGCGGCATTTAGCCTGCCCCTCGCTGCCCAGCAGTTGAGTATTTCCGGGACCGTGCGCGATCCTCAGACCGTGGCTTCGGGCCTCAGTGTCTTCCTGCGCGCGCCGAGCGGCAAGTCTGAGAAGGTCAGTACCGGTCCGGCGGGTGATTACACGTTCCGACAATCTGAACCCCGGCGGTTACGAACTATCCTTTTCCGGGCAGGGATTCGAGACGGCAACTCGTACTCTGCTGGTGACGAACGAATCGAGAACTGTCGATGTGACGCTCTCGCTGAGCGGAGTTTCGACCTCGCTGCAGGTCGAGGACGAAGGAGGAAAGACGACCTCGTCCCGTATGGATGTCCCGGATCTCGATCTTCCCGTGCAGGTGAGCCGGTAGCCGAGCCAGGTGATCGAGCAGCAGGGGGACAACGATCTCATCAGCGCGTTGCGCAACGTCTCGGGCGTGACTGCGCAAAGATTCTATGGTCTTTACGAGTACTACACGATCCGCGGCTTTTATGGATCGTCGAAGTTGCTCGTTGACGGCATGCGCCTTGTGGGGAATTCATACAACACGCAGGTCAATAACGTGGAAGAGGTGCAGGTGCTGAAAGGGCCGAGTTCGCTTCTCTACGGCAGCGGCGCGCTCGGCGGCGCGATCAATATCATTCGCAAGCAACCGCAGGGACAAAGGGCTTACGATCTGTTCTACACCGGTGGCCGCTTCAACAAGCAGCAGGTCGGTGGAGGCGCGACCGGCCCACTGGTCAGCGAAAAGCTCTTGTATCGTGTGGACGCAAGCTTCGACCACACTGCGGGCTGGAGAGGAGCGGGCTCAGACCGGTTGAATGTGTCGCCGGCCTTCACCTGGTTGATCAACGATCGCAACCGGCTCAACATCCACGAAACATTCAACCGCGATAACTTCGCCGGCGACGGTGGTTTGCCGGTGGAAGTGGTCAACATTCCCGGTTTCGACCTGAGCCGGCGCTTCAGCACGCCTTCTGATTTTGCACACGAGCGAGACCTCCAGCCCAGCATCGTATTCAACTCGAATTTTTCGCCTGCCTGGCAGTTTCGCGACAGTTTTCAGCAGCGATACGCCAACGATCAATATTTTGTGACCGAGGGTCTCTCATTCGACCCTGATGCGTATGCCATCGATCGCTATGCCTTGTACTTCTTTCATCATCTGCGCCCGATCCTGAATCAGGCTGACATCCTGGGGCGGTTCAAGTTGCTGGGCATGCAGCACTCAGTGATGATGGGCTACGAGATTGAGCATGCTCCGGATCGCTACACCACCACTGAGGATGGCGGCGATCACTTTCCGCCCTCCGTCAGCCTGCTGACGTTCAAGGAAACCGCTCCTCCCTATACAAGTTTCCCCACCGCGACCGAAGGCCACTTCGCCAACACGACCAACGCGGTCTACTGGCAGGACCAGATCTCCGTCACCGAGCACTTGAAGATCAATCGTGGGCGGGCGCTTCGACGACTACCATCGGACCTCGAGAAGAGATCCGTGGGCCGACGGACGCGCCAACCGGCACCGGCACGACGTCGGTCTATGATCAGAACGCCTACACCTACCGGGCGGGCGCCGTCTACGAATTGCCCCGCAATCAGCAGATCTACTTCGGTTCGTCGAGCTCATTTGCGCCGGTCAATATTATTCCCTCGAGCGGTCCGCCGCTGAATCCGACGACGGGCCACAGCTATGAAGCAGGCCACCGGTGGCAATCGTCGAACGGCAGATTTACGACGAACCTGGCGCTCTATCGAATCATCCTGAACAACGTAGTCATTCCCCTGGGCATGAACAGGTACGTCAGGCCGGACAACAGTCTTCGAAGGGTGTCGATTTCGACTTAAGGGGCGATCTGGGTTACGGAGTTCGCCTGCTCGCGAATTATGGCTACTCGTTCGGGCGATACGACAACTTCAGCGATGGCTTTCAGGACCTCAGCGGCAATCGCCCGGAGTACACGCCGTCTCACACGGCAAACGCGTGGCTGACGAAGGACTGGAAATCGGGATTCGAAGCGAGTCTCGGCGCGCAATACCGGAGCGGCATGTTTACGGACTACTATGACGACGTCCACCTCGGAGGCTGGACAACAACATTCAGCGGGGCCGTTCCGCTATCGGCACAGGAAAATGGAATACAGCGTCAACGCGGAGAACCTGTTCAACCGGCACAGATACTTCCTGGGTTCCGATTATTCGGATCAGGTCTATCCCGGCTCGCCCATCAATGTCTTCGCCACCATTCGGTATCGCTCCATGTAAGGTCTTACTTTTTCGGCTCTGCGCAAGAAACCGGTGAGGGCTGTTGTTCATGCGGCTTTCTCAAAGGCGACGAATTCTGTCCGGGTGGCGGCCAGGCGCTGGGCCTTCAGCAACAGGTATCGCAGGTTCTTGTATCCCCGGCCCCGGCGCAGCAGGGTCTTGATGTTTCCATTGATGGCTTCCACGACGCCCAGCGGGACTTTCGTGCGGCAATAGTTCAGGATGCCGTCCAGGTGGTCCAGTAGCATCTCTGCCAGCTTCTCAAAGGGGACCAGTCGTTGCCAGCGCAACTGATTCATCCAGCTTTGGAAGTACCGTACCATCGCCCCCTCGTAGCGGTAGTCCCAGAGCCGATCCAGGCTCTCCTTGAGCAGATAGGCTTTCAACAGCCGGCGATTGAGCGCAAACAGTTCATTCAGTTGCCGCCGCTTGCCTGCCGTCAGGTTTACCCAGCGCGTCAACAGCAGCCAGCGTTTCCCCTTCACCAGACCGCGCATCGGCCCGCCCTTGCGGAAAAACTCAGCCCGCCGCACTTCGTCCACCGCGCGGTTGGCGTGCTGCATGATGTGGAACTTGTCATAGATGATGCGACACCCCGGCGCCCATTGCTCGATACTTTGCCGCCAGGGCAGCCACATGTCCACGCAGGCCGCTTCAATACCTTTCCGCTGCCGCGCGGTTAATTCCTGCTGAAAGAACCCGTCCAGAGTCTCCTTCTTCCGCTCCCGCCCAAACCATAACGGCTCGCCGCTTTCCAGATTGCTCGCCACGGTCAGGAACTTTTCCTTCTTGCCCAGGTGAATCTCATCCACACCCAGTTGCCGCAGTACCGGTCTCCGTCGTTCTGCCGCCCAACGCTCCAGATATCGCAGGTCGATCGACCGGACGGTGCTCGCTGCCAACCCGAACTGTTTGGCTACACGCCGCGCCGCCGCGCTTTCGCAAGACTCCCCGACCGCATCCTCGAATCGCTTGCTGAACGGGGCCTTGCTCGGCAGCTGAGCCACCTTCTCGGCTTTCACTCCGCAATCCGGGCAGCGTACCCGATACAGTTCGACCGCCACCGTTGTCCGGTACTCAAAACAGGGCAGATCGCGTACTTCCCGCTCGTAGACCTCGGCGATCGCGCTTACACCCCGCCCACATCCCGAGCACACCAGCTTGCCCGCTTTCCGGCGCACCCATAGCTTCAGCTTCTTAGCCGGCTTCGTCGATCTCATTCCGATATACCCGATAGCCCGGCCAGCCCAGAATCCGTGTCCAGTCGTTGTTTCTCAATCCACGCAGTGTAGCGAAACTTCGACCGCCCCGGAAACCCTGTCAATCGCCGCGTCTGTCGGTTTCCTGCGCAGAGCCAAAAATTCTGGCGGTTGCCGGCGCTTTGTTCTGCATCGGAACACTCGCGAGTGCCGCAAACCTGAGCATCAACCTAACCGGGGCCACCCCCACCTTCACGACTGATGATGGAGGTGGGTCCTGGACCATTCCATCTGGCACAGGGCCATTTGCTGAGTTCTCGTTCAATGGCCAGTATGTGCTTCCCAATGGTTCTTCACCCGTCACTTCGTCAAACAACACAGTCTTTGTCGTCAGCTCGATTACAGGCAAGGAGTTGTACACTCTGGTCTTCAATTACAGCAACGCCGGCAACAATTTGGAGAATTTTGACGTGACGGTGACCGATGACAACGGAACCGTAACGCCTTCGGCAACAGCCGATACCGTGAAGGCCACCGGTAGTCCCGTTGGCTCTGGCGCTCCCAACGAGCCGGGGGGCATTACTGTTGAGGAAGATGCGATCTCCCCGACCGTTCCCGAGCCAGCCACTTGCGCGCTGTTCGGACTGGGGCTGATGGTACTGGGTCTAACCCGGCGCCACCTCGTTAAAAGGTCCATATAGCAGCCCTTTAGGTTTAGCAGCCTGTATCAAAAACCGCTCTTCACAGTCGCGGCTCAGTAAAGCACAGATTTTACGGAGCCGCGCATGTCAACAAGCGTACCTCGGGAGTTTCTGCACAGGCTGTCAGTTAGCGCCTGTTGTTAATTACCAGGCGAAGCCGTAGGCAACTAGGCTTCCCCGGAATAAGTTATTGTCTCCTTCACCCCGTTCAGTGATTCGACATTATTGAGTCAAGTATGGCAAGCCCAACGAGTGCGATTTCGCCGGTGAAAGTCTTACGTTTGCCTTGCAGCCGATGCGGCGTCTGGGAGTTGCAGCGCAAACCCAGAAGTTTGCTTCATAAGCTTTCCGCGATCGATCCCTATGCGTGCGCGCGGTGTGGAAAGCATGAAGTTCGTCTCACACTCGGCACAGGGCTTGGGTTTTTGGCATGCGTGGCGCTCATGGCCGCAGTAATAAATGATGGTCAAAAGACCCCGGCTTAGCCTGGATAATGCAGTCATCCTGAAGCTTTGGAGGGCTCAGGTCGGCACCGACATCATCCTGCAGATGATCCGCACGTCCAACGCGGATTACGACGTAAGCGCAAATTCGATCATCGAGCTAAAGCAGGCAGGCGTCGAACAATCCGTCATCCTCGCCATGATTGACGCAAGCTATAACACCCGGTAAGTTCCGGCGACCGAAAGTTTATGCCTCAACCAACAATACTGACCGCGGCTGGCGCCTGGTGGAAGTCCGGACGTTTTCTGGCTGCCGCCGCGCTATTGTTTCTAACGGCATGTTCCACTACTCCACAGGCTCGCGAAGAAAAACACATGCTGCGCGGCAGACGTTTCATTGCCGCTAAGGAGTACAGGAAGGCCATAATCGAGTTCAAGGTTGCGTCGCAGAATATGCCGAAGGATGCAGAACCGTTTTATCAACTTTGAATGACGTATCTGCGCGCGGGCGCTCCCAAAGCTGCCGTAGAGGCATTTGTGAAGGCTGTCAGCTTGAATCCGAGGCATGAACGTGCGCAATATCAAATCGCTTTGGTGAAGGTCGGCAGTGACAAGACAGCGCTTGTCCAGGAGGCCAGACAGTCACTCACGGCGTTCCTTGCCGCTCACCCGGATGACAGCGAGGCGATGGGCGCACTAGCGCTGGCGGATGCCAAGCTTGGCAAGAAACCCGAGGCGTTGAATCTGCTCGAAACGTTGACGGAGAAAGACCCCGCTAACATGCGGCCGGCTGCAATGGTCGTTGCCCTTTATGAAGCGAAGGGAGAACCTGATGTGGCCAAAGCGATCGCCCGTGATCTTTCCGATCGTCTGCCCGATTCGCCTGATGCCGCGATCCTCCGCGCCCAGGTGTCTCTTGGGATGGACGACATCGCCGATGCGGACGCGCAAATCAGCCGCGCTCTCGCACTGAAACGAGACTTTCGGCCTGCGCTGCAATTGCGCCTGCGCCGCGAACTGATGAATGAGAACCGCGCCAGCGCTGAAAAGACGACACAGGAACTTTCAAAACTTCCGGAGAAACAAACCTGGGGCACTTACGCCCGCCTGTTATTCGGGGAAGGGAATGTTGATGAAGGCATCGCGGAATTCAACCGGGTGTTGAAGGAACATAGAGACGAGCCCGACCTTCGCGATCAGTATTCCGCGCTTCTGATCGGCGCGAAGCGCAACAAAGAGGCGGACGCCGTGATCGCCGCGACCCTCGCGAAAAACCCGAAAGACCAGACTGCGCTGCTTCAGAGGACCACGACCGCGATCGATGAGGGAAATCTGAATGGGGCAACGAGAGACATAAAAACGCTGCAGAGGTTGAAAGCGTTTTCGCCGGAACTGACTTATCAGGAGTCCCGTCTTTCCGGCGCACGGGGCGAGATCATTAAACAGGGCGATCTGCTCGCGGAAGTGCTTCGGTCCAATCCGCGTATGCTGCGCGCGCGGCTTGACCTGTCAAGCGTGCTGGCGACCAGCGGTCGAGGCAAGATCGCCCTGGAAATACTCGACCAGGCGAGCGCGAACGAGAAACAGACCGGGGAATACATCTACTACCGCAACATGGCGCTCATGTCAGGCAGCTACGAGGAGGCGAGAAAGAGTGTAGACGCCGCGCTGGCAATGTCACGTTCACCTGCATTTCTTTATCAGGACGCGATACTGCGGGTCAGGAATCACGATCTGGCAGGCGCGCGAAAGTCTCTGGAAGTTGCGTTTCGGCTCGCACCCGCCGACCCGAATATTCTGAACCTCCTGGGCGAGGTGATGAAGCGGCAGAATGAGAGCGCGAAGTACGTTGCAATGGTCAAAGATGCGGCGGCAAATAATCCCAAGTCCGCCTTGCTCCAGGACACGCTGGGCAAACAACTGGAGATTTCCGGGGATCGGAACGGCGCACGGGCAGCGTTCGAAGCCGTAAGATCTGCCGGTGATGCGGCGAGGGCAGATGAGGAGATCGCTTATAGCGACATGCGCGCCAGGGAAAGATTGCTGGATCGTAATTGATTAGCGAGATCGGGACTCAACCGGAAGCGGGCTGGGGGCTGATGAGAGCAGTGAGAGAAGCAGCCAGAGTTGAAGGCTCTGTTTTGCGGATGGTCTGCAGCACGCTGGTGAAGGCTTCGAAAGCTCTGGCTCCATTTGAATTCTTCGAGCAATGGGAAACCTTGCGGGCAATCACGGCTGGCCGGAGGTCCCGTTCGGCCCGATTGTTGGTGGGCTCCACGCCATCTTCGCTGAGGAAGCGCAGCAGGCTCCCGCGGTCCTGCTGTGCACCCGCGCCGTTCAGCAGTCGTTGACTGTCCGGATCGCGCAGCGTGCGGTCCCGGAGCAGGTTCGTGAGTTCGTCATTCAGAGCAGTGGATTGTCGGCAGTAATCTTTGCGTCGCATTTCCGCACCGCCGGCCGACAACCGGAGTGCGCGTCGCAGCAACTCGGTGAACTGACGGGCGAAATGGCGGGCGCGCCCGTGCTTCTCTTCCGCCACTTTGGCCGCGTTGCGGATCAGGTGCGCCAGGCACTTCTGCTGCGCCACGCCTTCCAGTTCCACGGCATCGTAACTCCGTCCCCGGTCGCAGACCATCACACCGGCGAAATCGGCCGGGATCAGTTCCCGCACTTCCTCATTGCGATGCCGCGACCGCACCTGATAGACCGACAGCGCGGGATTAACGAACGCCATGAGAAACGCCCCTTCGCCTCCCACCCGCCAGCCGGTATCGTCGGTATGCACCACCGCCTGCTCCCGTACCGATGCGCGCAAGGCCCGATAGCGCTCTCCCACCGCGCTCCGCACCTGCTGCAGCGCATGCTGCGTGATGGCTCCCTGCGTCAGCCGTACACCCGTCAGATCCTCCAGAATGGCGGGTGTCTTCCGTACCGGCACTCCGTGCACGTAGTGCAGAATATGCGCCAACGCTTTGACCCGTGGGCCAATCCGATGCGCGGTGGCACCGTGCTGGCCAGGCGCGATATCCGGATGTTGACCGCGCACTTTTTTGCCGCACGCCCTGCAATCCCGAATCTCCACCGCATACCGCCGCACTTCAGGCAACGGCTGGGCGGGAATGTCTGTAGTGGATACGATTTCCTGTTTCGCCTTCCCCAAAGCTCCGCCGCAATCCGGACAGCACAGCAGCGCGACCGGCACATCGGCAGTTGCGGCCGCTGCCTCCGGCGCACTGCGAAACCGGAAAAAACCCTGACCGGGCTTGCGTCCCGGCCGTTTGGGGTCGGGTTTGCGGGTGCCTTTGGAAAACGGTGCGGCGCCGCCTCTGTGTTTCAGTTGCTCGATTTCCGCGCGTAGTTGCTCGATCATGCGGTGCTGGTCCAGAATGATCTGAATCAACTGCTCACGACTGAGAGAAACCAGGTCGTCCAAGATCCAGGATGCACCACTTTCACTCTGAGGGCCAGGGCTTTTAAATCGGGTGACACAAAAAGTCGCTAATCAATTACGCTGGATCTTACAAAGACGCACGACAGCGCAGCGGCTCAATTCATGCTCGCTGAGATCGAGACTCAGAAGAAATCAGCCGCCGATATCGTCGCCACGCACTATCTGAAAGCCCTGGACCTGGAGCCGGCGAATGCGCCCGCGATGAATAACCTGGCCTTTCTCCTTGCCTCCCGCCAGGGCAAGTATGACGATGCATTGTTCTGGGCAATGAAAGCGCTTGCCCTTGCGCCCGGCAATCCGGCTATCGAAGATACGATTGGCTGGATCTACTACAAGCAGCGAAAGTATGATAGCGCCTTGTCTTACTTTGAAAAATCGCTGAAGGGTTCCGACCAGCCCTATGTGCGCTACCATCTTGCAGGCGCACTGCTTGCCGCGGGAGATCCGAAGCGCGGAAGAGAAGAATATGAGCTCGCCCTGAAGCTGGATCCACATTCCGAGTTCAGAGCCGCGGTCGCTCCTTTGTTCGAATCGACGAGTAAAAAATAGGCGGGCAGCCGCCTGTAGATTACGCGTCCTGGTAAAGGTGACCTATACTGGGTCCGGATCCATGAAATACTGGCTTATCGTTAGCCTGGCCGCCGCCGGACTGTCACAAAGTGCCGCCCTCGCGCAGAGTCCCCCACCAGAAACCCCTTACGACAAAGTAATCACCGCCGAAGCAAAATCGAGCCCCGGCGTTTTCCTCGTTCATCGCATTCACGACCGCATCTATTACGAAATTCCCGTCGATCAACTCAACAAGGATTTCCTCTGGGTCAGCCAGATCGCGAAGACCACGCTGAACGCAGGCTACGGCGGCGAAGTTGCGAACTATCACGTAGTCCGCTGGGAGCGGCATGGCGAACGCATCCTCCTGCGCGGCGTTTCGTATGATGTGGTGGCCGACGCGAAACTCCCCATCGCCCGCGCCGTCGATGCTTCCAACAACAGCGTGATCGTGATGTCCTTCCACATCGAGACAATCGGCAAGAACGACGCGCCGGTGATCGAGGTCACGCGTCTCTTCGACACCGAAGTCCCCGAATTCAGCGTGCGCGCGAGCCTCGGCGCCAGGGGCTTCGACCCGAGCCGGAGTTTCATCGAATCCGTGAAGGCATTCCCCGCCAACATCGATACCAAGGTGACCCAGACCTACACCGCGCCTCCCGAGAACAATCCTTCTCCGCAGATTCTGCGCGATGGCAGCGCCACCGTGCTGGTCGATTATTCGATGGTGAAACTGCCCGATGTTCCCATGAAGCCGCGTTTATTCGACGAGCGCGTCGGCTACTTTCTTCTGCCGCAGACCGACTACGGCGCAAAAGAGCAGACCGTGCGCAGCCGCATCTACATCACGCGCTGGCGCATGGAAAAGAAAGACCCTGCCGCAGCGCTTTCCGAACCCGTGCGGCCCGATCGTGTTTTACATCGATCCAGCCACGCCCGCCGAATACGTCAAGTGGGTGAAGAAGGGCGTGGAAGACTGGCAGCCCGCCTTCGAAGCCGCCGGTTTCCGCAACGCCATCGTGGCGCGCGACGCCCCGTCAACGGAAGAAGACCCGAATTGGAATATCGCTGACGCGCGCTATTCGGTGATTCACTGGGAAGCGTCTCCGGTCGAAAATGCCTTCGGCCCGAACATTCACGATCCGCGCACGGGCGAGATTCTGAGCGCCGGAGTGCTCATCCATCAGAACGTCCTCAACATGGTGCGCACCGCGTATTTCGCGCAGGTCAGCCCGCTCGATCCACGCGGCCGCAGGTTTCCCCTGCCGGACGATCTGATGGGTCGCCTGCTCGAATACATCGTCGCGCACGAAGTAGGTCACACACTGGGTCTGCAGCACAACATGAAAGCGAGCGCCGAGTACCCCGCCGAGAAAGTGCGCGACGCCGCGTGGCTCAAGACCATGGGCTACTCACCGAGCATCATGGACTACGCGCGCTTCGATTATGTCGCGCAGCCGGAGGATCATGTCGCAGTAGAGGACCTCGTCCCGAAGGTCGGCCCGTACGACCGCTGGGCCATTCACTGGGGCTACTCCGAAATTCCCGCCGCGCAGACGCCGGACTGATGAGCTGAACACGCTCGACGCCTGGTCGCGTGAACAGGATAAAACCCCGTGGCTGCGCTTCTCAACGCCCAATGCGAACGGCGCCGATCCGGGCGAAAACACCGAAGCAGTGGGAGATCAGGATGCGATCCGCTCCACCACCGCCGGGCTCAAGAACCTCGCGCGCGTGATGGAATATCTGCCCGCAGTGACCACCCGCCAGGGCGATGGCTACTGGGACATGGGAACCATCTATGGCCACGTGCTCGGCACCTGGGCGCAGGAGATGCGTCACGTCGCCACAATCGTCGGCGGCATGGACTCGCAGGAGAAGCACTACGGACAGGAGGGCGTGCGCTTCACGCCGGAGCCCAAAGAGCACCAGCGTGCTGCGGTCGATTTTCTGGGTCGCAATGCCTTCGCCACACCGCACATGCTGATTCGCGAGGAAGTGCTGCGCCGCATGGAACCGGCTGGCGAACTCGACCGCATCCGTGACGCGCAGATGAGCATTCTGACGCCGTTGCTGAGCCCCGCGAGACTCGAAAGACTCGTCGAGCAGGAATCAATGGATGCGGCAGTCGCCTACCGTCCCGAGACCTTTCTCGCCGATGTCCGCGGGACGATCTTCCGCGAACTGCGAAGCACCGCGCCATCGATCGACGCATACCGGCGCAACTTGCAGAGAGGATACGTAACGTTACTCGCGGAACGCATCAATCAACGCGGCGTCGCGGACGACACACGGCCGCTGTTCCGCGGCGAGTTGAAATCTTTAAGCGATGACATCGCGGCGGCCCTGCCAAAGGTGGTTCATCGCGAGACGCGCCTGCACCTTGAGGATCTCAGCGACCAGATCGCAAAGGCCCTCGATCCGCGGTTTCAGGTTGTCAGCGCAGCGCCCCCGCGCGCCGCTACCATTCGTACTGGCCTTCTCGATTGCTGGCCGAACGTCAGCATCGGTGCTCGGTAACCGTACTCGTTTCCGAGCCGCGACCGCGAGGGAGCGGTTTTGCCGTCGTTACTTCCCATCCACCGAAAGCGCTAGCAGGACATTACCCGGCATCCCGATCAACACGTTGTAGCCCGAATTGACGAACAGCATCCCATCCGCCAGTACGGGTCCCGCGAAGTTCATCGACCCGCCATGCCCCTTCACCCCGTTGACCGTGTCGAAGTCGCGAACCGTATCGAGATCCCAGAGCAGGCTCCCATCGGACGTGTTGTGCGCGCGCAGATGCCCATCCATCGATCCCGAAAAAACCACGCCGGGGATCAGCGTCGCCGCAGCAAGCTGCGCCGGGCTGCATCCGCGAATCTTCTTGCACGCCGGCTCCGCTGGCGGAATCGACCAGATCTTTTCACCGGTTGCAATCTGCAGCGCGAACAAGCCGCCGCCAGGTCCGGGAATAATGTCGGAGATCGGCGCGTAGACCTTATCGGCATCGGCGGCAATGCCCCATTGAATACCGCCGAGACCGCCGCCTTTGCTCACCGTCGTCTTCCAGACGATCTCACCGGCGCGGTCGGGATCGAGCCCGAACACCACACCCGATTTCTGCCCGATCAAAAGAATATCTTTGCCCCCCGGCAGCGAGTCCAGAATCGGTGATGCGCCGATATCGACATCGCGATCCGGATTCGCCGGGCAACTCGCGGCGGGGCCACGGCCGCAGCTCGCGTTCCACGCATCTTCAGTCAACTGCTTCGACCACTTGATCGCACCGGTCTGCAGGTCGAACGCGAGCACTGCGTCCGAATTCTTTGTCGGCGGATCGGAATAGTTGTTACCGGTGCCCGCATAAAGCAGACCGCGCTTCACGTCGATCGCGGGCGAATCCCAGATACCAACGCCCGAAGGACCATAGAGCTGCGTTCCCGCCGAGCTGATTTTGGTTTTGGCGGGCGGATCGGGGATGGTATACGTCTTCCAGATCAGCTTGCCGCTTGCCGCATCGAGAGCGGCCATGCTGCCACGAAAAGTGCAGCACGGATATTTCGGATCGCCCGCGATGACCTCTTCGGCCGCCGAGCGCACGCCCACATAGACGCGGCCTTTATAAACCTTCGGCGCGCCCGTGATGCCCGCCATCAGATGCGTATCGAGTTTCGTTTTCCAGATTTGCTTGCCGGTCTGCGCATTCACGGCATAAACATTGGTTTCCGCGTCGCCGAAGTAGGCGGCATACTGGCCTCGTCCGTAAGGCTCGACCGTGATCGCGGTGCGCATGCGGGTATCGGCGCGGAACGTCCAGTAAACACAGCCCGTATGGGCATCGAGAGAGTAAACATTGCCGGTGGCCGTGCCGATAAAGAGCCGCCCGTCCACCACCGTAGGCTGCGCTTCGATCGTCACCGCGTAAGGGAATCCGAAAGCCCACTTCACCTTTAACTTCGGAATATCCGCGGCACTCAACCCCGCCCCGGCCGTGGTCTGCATGCGGCTGTTCACCAGATCGACGCCCCATCCGTTCCAGCCCGCGAGCTTGTTCAGCGGCTTCGCATTCGCTGGGCACGGGTTCGCGCGTTCCGTCACGTTGATCTGCGCCGACCGGGGCGAAAGAAATTCCGCAACCGCGCGGCGTTCAGCGGCAGTGAGACGCTCGCCCTGCGAACGCATGATCCCCGCTTCGAGTGCCACGAGAATCGACTCGTTCGGCCTTTCACGCAGCGCTTCAGGAAGCGGCGCGCGCGGATCGCCCCCCACCTTATGGCACATCGAGCAGTTCTGATCGAAGACAGCTTTGCCGTCCGGCGCGGACTGAGCCAGAACTGTGGCGATGGTAAAACTCAACAGAGCGATGGCGCGGAGCATGGCCATCATTCTCTCAAAAGCTACTTAGTCACACCGATGAGATGCGCGCGGTCCTTCTCATTTTCAAGGCACACGTATTCCATCAGTTCGAGCCCCTTCTGCAGCCGCAACACCCGGCTCTGCTTCCACGGCGCAGTGTAAGCCTTCGGATCGTCGACCGTCACCTCGTAAGACATCGTGTCCGGACCGGTGCGCCGCAGCTTCTCGATCAAGTGAAGCTGGTCGCTGTGCGGATGGCCGTTGGTATCGAGCCTCGTTTTATCGTTCATTCCGGTGACGTCAATCACCAGCGTGTCACCATCCCACTTCGCGACCGAGTTGCCGAACCACGTAGGCTCCAGCTTCTTCGGATGGTCCCGGCCATCAGTCGGAATCGACCGGAAAATATGCCACGACTCATACAAAATGACGAGCCGCTGCGGGGTCTGCACAATCTCGATGGGGTCGGGCGCATTAATCTGTCGCGTGACGCCCACCGGCAGACACGGATCCTGCTTACCATCGAAAGCCTTGAATTGCTCCTCTCCCCACGGTGTCAACGTGGCAGTGGTCCCGCGCGTCAGATCGGCTGTATAGGGGCCCTGCCAGACTCCCGTCAGATCGCCTTTCCAGTTTTCGGATTGGCCGAACATCAGCAACCGGCGCAAGCCATAAAAGAACCAGTGTCGCTTTCATCGCAAACCTCATTTCCCGACAAAATGTCCCACGTCGCGGTTGTTCTCTTCGCAGATGTATTCGAGCAGTTCCGTATCGGGCTGCAGATTGGCCACCTGCTTCACAGTCCACGGCTTCGTGTAAGCCTTCGGATCGTCGATTGTGATCTCCAGATCCAGATGCCCCATGTCCCTGCGATGGAAGCGCTCGGTCAGCTTCAGCGCGTCGGTTACCGGATGCCCGTTGGTATCCATCCACGCCTTGCCGTTCGTTCCGGCGGTCTCGACCACCAGCGTGTCGCCGTCCCAGTGGCCTATTGAATAGCCCTGCCAACTGGGATTCGGATCCACCGGCAGCTTACGCCCATCCGTGAAGATCTGGCGGAAAATGGTGCGCGACTCATACAGAATAATCACCAGCCCGGGTGCCTGCACGATCTTCCAGGGCGAAGTGACCGCGTCCTTCTCCGGATATCCCGAAGGCAGGCACAGGTTGTTGGGGTCGTCCTTGCCAAGCGTGTCCACACGCCGTTTGTATTCCGCTTCGGCCCACGGCTGGAACGGGACTTCCTTGAGATCCGCGGCCACATTGATCAGATACTTCAGCCCCGGCTCCATCCAGATCCCGGAGAGATCCGGCGTGCCGTCCGCCAGCTTGGGCGCGGGCGCAGTGAGGTTCGGTCTTACCGTCTTTGGTCCGCGGAAGACCAGCGGTCGGATAGTTCAGCCACTGCGCGTCCAACGGCAGCGCGGAGAAGGCAATTACAAGCGCTGTAGAACCCAGCAACGCATTCTTGATTCTCATGATCTTTGACGCCTCTCATCATATCTCCGCAAATCGAGACGCGACGCGGCCAACGCGATCCCGACGATCGTGCCGAAGATCAGCGTCGGAGGAACGCGGTAAACCCAACTCGGGATCAGGAACGCTGCCACCCACAAAGCATTCACCCAGGCCGCAGCTCGAAATACCCGGCCGGAGTCTCGGGAATCGCCGCCAGCACCAGGTTCATCACCCCGAGGCCGGCAAAGCGACGCTCAACGTGAACGCCAAACCGAAATAGATGTCCTTGAACGACGGACTCATGCCCAACCCCAGGGGGTTCCGCACAGCGTCCATATCGGCGAACAGCTTCTCCTCTACCGGATTCGACGGAGCCGCGAGAAATCCGGCCGTATGCCCCGCCGCCATCAGCACCATCAGGATCGCGGCCGAGGTAAACATGCGCCTCCCGGTTTCCAGATCGCAACAGCCATTCGAACTACCTCACTCAGGTAAATTGTCGAGGTGCCGGCGGATCACCCAGCCAGCCCGGCAAGAACCAGAAGCGTGATCGTGCTCCACGGCGCGAACGGGCAGAGTGTGCGATATCCCAGATCGCTCACCGTCAAAGCAGCAGACTAGGGAATCAGCGTCACCGCCGCACCGACGACCATCGCAATGGCGAAAACGTAGAGCAGCGTGCTCAGATTTTGTCGGGACATTTCAGGGCGGAACGCTCCCCAGTGTAGATTTATCCACGCCGCCCCGTCAAACAAGCGCATACTTGAGTCATGTCATCTCGAAACGGGGACAAGGCCCGCTACGGACGTTTGCGCAAGAAGAAGATCGCACGGCGCGTTACCAATCGTGCGATGAGGAAGACGCTGACGGCTCCCCCGGCGGCCGAGACGTCAGCCAAACCTCCGGAGTGAATCACTCGATAATCAAGGCGCTGTCGATAATCCTGCCCACTGTGAGCAGCGAATCCGGCTCATAGCTGCCGGAATTCACGACCGCCTGGATGGCGGAAAAAGCCGTAGATGCCGCCTCGGACAATACCACCTGATCGGCCTCAGTCGCTTCAGCCCCGGCATTAGCAACGGGTCCCGGGCGAGCCGGGACTGCAACATCGGACGCGCCGACCGCGAAGTCCGAGCCGGTATTGTTGATTCGCATCATACTCGTTTCTGAGCCGCGACCGCGAGGGAGCGGTATACGGTAATTCCGATTTGCCCGATCTTCCCACCTATCTCATCGGCAAGGGCCACAGAATTTCTAGTTTTCCGGAGTTTACTCTTTCGTCGCCCGCTCGAATGCATCGCCCTGGGATTCCGGATGAGCTCAGGTAGCCGCACTGGGACGCGCTCACTGGATTATTTTCCCAGGCCCGCCATTTCCGTGGCAAACAGTAGCGCCATGGCGCCACCGCGCGGATCCGGGCCAAGAATCGCCGCCCGATGCAGATACGCATCCAGCGACGCCTGCTTGTTCGTCGATTCGCACACGTCCATCAACACGCCTTCGGCGCCAATGCGCATCGCCACACCGCGCCATGCATTGTCCACGAGCGGCTGATAAGTGCGCGAATCCAGCCACCCGTTGCGGACTCCCATCGCCATCGCAGTCGCGATCATCGCCGTCGCGGAGAACTCGGCATACGAAGCCGGTTCGTCGATCACTTCGTGCCACATTCCGTCACTTTCGGACTGGAATTCAGCCAGACGCGCCATGTGCTGCCGGAACGTCTGCAACAAGTGCTGATACTCCGGATGGGTTTTCGGAAATGCGTCCAGCGTGAGCGCCAGCCCTAACGCCGGAAACGCGTTGCCGCGCCCCCACGCCGCATCGGTCAAAGGCGAGTGACGATAAAGTCCGTCCGGCCGAAGAACCAGTTTCTGCATGAACGCCACATGGCGCGCCGCCATATCGAAATACTTGCTCTCACCGGTCAAGGCCCCGGCTTTCGCGACAATCGGCGTGGCCATGAAGACCGAATCGCTCATCTCGTCGTGGAACGGCATCGATTCCTTCATCTCGCCCGTTGGCGTGAAACCAAGGTCCGCAACTCTGCGCACGAGTTTCAGGTAGCGCGCATCGCCCGTGCGCGCGGCGAGCTCTGCGAATATCAGATGGCCCGCAAGATGAAGCGAAGTCGGCCGCGCCAGACTGTCCTTCGTGCCATCCACGTAAGGTTCCACCAGCTTCCGGACTTCCGCGATATTCCCCAGCCGCACCTGACCGATCAACGCAATCGCATTGATGTAGATCGCATCCGGAAAAGTGTGCCCGTAATACTTCGCCAGTTCATCAGCCACCTGCCGCGGTGTGCGCGCAAGCCGCCGCTTGATCTCGGCGTGCGCTCCGGACGGCTGCAGATCAGCCGGTACCAGCTTCAATATCCCCGGTCGCAGCGGCCGTACGCACCGCCGGAATGCTCCCGACGCCCGCCACCACATTGCGCGACAGCGCATCGGCCATGCCGAAGTCTTCATTCGCCACGACGATGACGAAATCCGGCGCCTGTATCCCAATCCAGCGCCAGAGTTCGTTCGACTCCGCGTTGTCGCGATACGCCGTCCCGGTCGGCGGAAACATCAGCTTCGCCGCCCGCGGGATTCGCCAGAGGAATCGTCAGCAGCCGGTACCGGCGTTTGTTCCGCGCCACGCGGCTGAATCTACGAGCTTCCTCTTTGACCGCCGCGACCGACGCGTCCTTTCCATTCAGCCCTCCGATTAAGCAACACGGTCGGAGACGCGCCCAGACGGGCTCGGCACCACGTCCGATTCGATTCTTACGCCCCCCGGCGTGAGCCCGACATACCGCGTGTCGGCTCCCGACAACAGAGAGCAAAGAAGGAATGCGAGCGCGCGCTGCCACTGGTCCGGATCACGCCCTATTGTGCCATCTTCCGGACTCACCGATTCCGTTCATCGAGCACCATCTTCACCGACAAATCGGCCGTCCCGTCGCGCACGAAATATCGCTCGAAGCGCGCATAATCGGCGATCGCGCCGCCCATCGCAACCAGTCCCAGCATCGCCGCGAGTGCCTTCCGGTCTGACGCCTTGATCCGGCTCGAGAACTAGCGACACAACGAACCAGAACCCCAGGCCCGCCACCAGGCAGTAACATCCGAACGCGACGGAAACGTAGCGCAGATTGAGCCAATGCGGGATCGCCATCGCAATCGCAATCTGCACCACCGTGAAGAGTGTAATCCACCGCGCCGTCGCCTCGCGGCCCGGCCAATCCGCGCATAGACACCAGCCGCGACAAACACCGCCGAGACCGGGCTGATGATCCAGAATGCCTGTAACAGAAGCATACGGCGCGCCCGACGCATATTCCAGCGCATAGGCGTTCGTAGCGTTCGCCCCGGGTATGCCGGCAATAATCTGGATCACCTCACCGACGCTGCCCACCGACCACGCCAGCCAGCCCACACTCGCAGCAACGGCCAGCGCAGAGCCGCCCACGAGGATCGCCGCGTTCCGGAACTCACGCCGTTCCACCGCAAGCACCCACAGCAACCAGATACCGCACAGCCCGAACGGAACGCCCGTCGGCTTCCTTCACCGCAATGCCCAGCGCGCCCGCGATCGCGAAACCCGCATACGCGGACCAGCGCCGCGAATCCCGCGTAATCTCGCACGCGAAGTAGACCATGCCGAGGCCGATCAGTTCCACCACCGCGTCGGTCCACGCCCTGCGCGCGATGACGAGCTCCGGCGGCGATACGGCGTAGAACAAAAGGCCGCACACGGCGGCCCACGGCGGGAAAAACCGGAAGCCGATCAGCGCCAGCATCAACAGCGAGCCGATGCTCGCGGCGCACGAAAGAATCGCACCCGCCGATTCGTCGTCCCGGCCCGTGATGCTCATCGCCGCGGCCACCAACCGGATCATCCCGACCCGCGTCGGCGGCGGGTACAGTCGCGCTTCCGGGTCCCGCTCATAGCCTGCCGCCAGTGACCGCAAACCCGCCGTACCCTGCTGGCGCCAGGTCGTCAGCCTGGCTGCGGTACACGCGCTCGTCCGGCGTGCGCGAATTCACGTTGCCCAGATTCGCGATCCGCGCCCCGATCCCCAGCAGCACAATGACCCCGGCGGCGCCTGCGATGACCGATCGAGTCGGAAACAAAATCAAGTATCACAAATCAAACCGGCCTGCTGGAAATCAAACTGCTATTGGAGGAAAATAGAAAAATCATCGGGATTTAAGGCCGTGGAAACAACTGTCCAATACAGATGACGCCCCAGGCGACCACCCACGTTCGCCCGCTCCGCGCCTCGGAGGAATTTCGGGTGACCGTGCTGATCCCCGCCTACCAGCCCAATGGCGCGCTCATCGAACTCGTGCGCGATCTTCTCGCCCGCGACGTTCGTTCGATCGAAATCGTGGATGACGGCAGCGGACCCGAATACCGATGGGTATTGGACGAACTGGAGCTTCTCGCGCGCGTCCATATCCTGCGCCACGCTGTGAATCTCGGCAAAGGAGCCGCGTTGAAGACCGGCATGAATCACATCCTGGCGGACGACCCCGCTCTAACCGGCATCGTGACCGCCGATGCCGACGGTCAGCATCACCCGGCCGACGTGGTTGGCGTCTGCGAACGATTCGCCGGATCGCCCGACGCCCTGGTGCTCGGGGCCCGCAGCTTTCACGCCGACCACGGGACAGTCCAATCAGGCCGTGAAGGTCCCGCTGCGCAGCCGTGTTGGAAACGTTCTCACCCGCGGCGCCATGCACATGTTGGTCGGCCAGAATCTGACCGATACCCAGACAGGCCTTGCGCGCGATCCCGCGCGCGCTCGTCCTGCGGCTTCTCAAAGTGCCCGCTTCCGGATACGACTTCGAGCTGGAAATGCTGATCGCCGCCAAGCATCAGGGCATACGCGTCGTCGAACAACCCATCCGCACCACTTACGAGCCGGGCAACCCCACGTCGCACTTCCATCCGCTGCGCGACTCCATGCGGATCTACTTCGTCCTGCTGCGCTTCAGCGGAATCTCGCTGATCACCGCGGCGCTGGATAATCTCACCTTCTTTCTCGTGTTCCACGCGTTTGGCAGTATCGCCATCGCCCAGGCTGCCGGACGGATTATCGCCCTTCTCTTCAACTACCGCGCCGTGCGCAGAGCCGTGTTCTTCTCGGATGAGCGCCACCGCGTTCTGCTGCCGCGCTACCTCGCGCTCGTGGCTGCAAACGCGCTGATTTCGTACACCGGTATCCGCATTCTCACCAGTGTTTCGCCCATCGGAGTCTTCCCCGCCAAAATCCTGATTGAATCGATGTTGTTCATCGCCAACTTCACCATCCAGCGCGACTTCATCTTCACCAGACACGCCCGAAAACCGTGAGTAAAGCAAACATCCTTTGGCTCAGTGCGCTGCTCGCTCTGGTAACGCTGGTTTACGCGAATCACTTCCACAATGATTTCCATTTCGACGACAGCCACGCCGTCGTCAACAACCCTTATATCCGCGACCTGCGCAATCTTCCGCGCATCCTGACCGACCCCGATACCTTCAGCACACTCCCGGCCAACCGCAGCTGGCGTCCCGTCGTGACCGCTTCGCTTGCGATCGACTACCGGCTCGCAGGCGGACTCAAGCCCTTCGTCTTCCAGACCTCCACGTTTCTGTGGTTTCTGGTGCAGATCGCGCTGATGTACGGGCTCTTTCTGAAAATTTGCAACCTGACGCGGCCAGATCCCTGCAACCACTGGGTCGCGCTGTTCGCCGCCGCGCTCTACGGTCTGCACCCCGCAATGGCTGAAACGGTCAACTACGTTATCCAGCGCGGCGATGTCTACTCCACTCTTGGCGTCGTCGCCGGTATTTTCCTCTACGCATACTATCCGCGCTTGCGGGATTACGGCGTTTACCTGTTGCCGGTGCTCCTGGCGCTGTTGAGCAAACCCCCGGCTCTCGTCTTTCCGGCAATCCTCTTTTGCTGGATCGTGCTCTTCGAGAACGAAAAGCCCCTGCCCGCGCTGCGAAAATGCGTGCCGGCGTTGGTGCTGGCGGGCGCATTTGCCATCCTCGCCAACGCCATGACGCCCTCCACCTACACTCCGGGCGCGATCTCGGCGAGCGCCTACCGGATCACCCAGCCCCTCGTCGCCCTGCGCTACTTCGGCTCCTTCTTTCTGCCCACGCACCTGAGGGCCGATACCGATCACACGGCGATCCCGACCATCTTCGACCCCGGCGCCGCGGCGGGCTTCCTGTTCCTGATCGCCATCCTCGCTATCGCCGTCTGGTGTTCGAAAGCGCGTGAGCTGCGCCCCATCGCCTTCGGCCTGTACTGGTTCGTGCTCGCGCTCGTCCCCACCTCGATCTTCCCCCTCGCCGAGGTCGAGAACGACCACCGTATGTTCTTCCCGTTCGTCGGCCTTTCCCTCAGCGTCTGCTGGGCCGCGGCTTTGTGGCTCTATCCCCGCCGCGTCCCGCGCGTGTTGATCGCTGGGGCCTGCGCCCTGGTGCTGGCCGTCGCAGCATGGGGCACTGTACAAAGGAACCGGGTCTGGAAATCGGAAGAAACACTGTGGCGCGACGTCGCCGCCAAGAGCCCTCGCAACGGGCGCGGACTGATGAACTATGGTCTGACACTGATGGGCCGCGGAGATTTTAAAAACGCGCTCGATCTGTTCACGCGCGCCCTGGTCTACAACCCGAACTACATGGTTCTCGAAGTCAACCTCGGCATCGATAACGGTGCGCTGGGCAATGACGCCGAAGCCGAGCGGCACTTTACGCGCGCCCTTCAGCTCGCTCCTGCCGAAGCCGTTCCGAACTACTTCTACGCCGTGTGGCTGCACGGTAAAGGGCGTTCTCTCGCAGCGCTTCAGCGGCTAAATGTGGCGGTCACGAACAATCCGTCTTACCTCGACGCGCAATATCTGCTGATGCAAATCTACGCCGACTTGCACGATCCCGGCCGATCTCCGCAAGGCCGCCATGAACACGCTCGCCGTCTCTCCATCGGACCCGACCGCGCAATCCTGGCTAACGCGCGCAGGCAGCCTGCCGGCGGCGGCCCCACCGCAAGCACGGTCGCCGGAGGACTGGGTCACCGCCTCGCTCGCGTTCTATCAGCAGGGCAAATACGAGGACTCCATCAACGCCGCCCGCGAAGCTCTGAAGCTGCGCCCGGCCTACGCCATCCCGTGGAACAACATCGCGGCCAGTTACAACCAACTCGGAAAGTGGGATGAGGGCATCCACGCGGCGCAGGAGGCCATCCGCCTCGATCCGAATTTCCAGCTCGCGAAAAACAACCTCGCCTGGTCGCTGTCTGAAAAACAGAAGCGCGCGGCATCGCGGTAACTGAGATCGACCGTCGCCATACTCCTGGCTTCCCACTTCCCGTTTACGCCCAGCAAAGCCCGTCCCTCTCCGACCTGCTCCAGCAATTCGAAAAAGAGACAGTCTTCTGGCGCCAGTTCGAAGTGGCTCAGGCGATCGTAACCGCCAACGACCCGAGCGTTCTCCCCCGGCGTGGCAATCGCTCCGAAGCGCGCGAGACTCATGCGATATCTTCGGTTGGTCTTCCTTCTGTGCCCTCGCAAATCCGCGAAGACCGCTACTATGCCGCGCGCGATCCCATCCTTGCGCCTCTTTTCACGGATCCCGACGTAAACTACATCGTTCCCCGGTCCCTCGGCCAGATCGCCGATCGCTCGGCAACGACCTGGATCCGAGCATGCGGGTTCTTGCAATCCACGCTTTGGTTGACCTCAAGGCCAGTGAGGCGCTGCCGCGCCTGCCCATGTTGCTCGATGACCCTGCGCGCTCGAGTTTCGACAAATTTGAATCAGTTGCCGAAGCCGCACAGTCTGCAATTGCCGCCCTGCAATCGAACACAGCCCGCTGAGCCAAGCTCAGGATCTACTTGATGCCGAACTGAGATTGGCCACGGAGAATCGGTCGCGAAGTCGGCATCACCTTCACATCGCCATGTGCATCGATCTCGCCAGTTTTTTCGTTATAGTCAGCCTCATCAGCATGCAGCGTGAATCCCGCAGTCTTGATCTCAACACTGCCTTTCATGTGCACCGTGGAGGCATACGGAATGTCACGTTCGATATTGACCGCACTTAATCTGGCTCCCCCGGGAGCACCGTCAGCCGGGGCTGTGGTGAGGTGTTTGATTGGGTCAGGACTCACCTGACTCGTAGTCTGCGGCAGGAGAAGGGCGCCAGATGCAACTAACATCGCAGCGGCAAACATCGGGAGTCTCATAAAGGCGAAACCGTCCTTGCTTGATTATGTTACTTTTTTCCGCCGTCCGATGGAATCGACACCGCGCCACCCCAAAGCCTTACTTTCTGGGTTCGAACCTGCTACAAGAGTGGCTGAAATGAAGTACTCCGCAGCCATGATCGTGCTGCTTGCGGCCCCGTTGGTGAGCGCTCCGCCAAGGAAGTGCCGCAAATCGCGCACTCGTCGCACATTCTTGACCATGCCCCCATCTCCTCTTCCGGACGCTATGTAGCTGAGACTGCCGGTACTCTTCTCCGCATTTACCAGCTTCCGTAACCCGCGCCACTGAGCAAACAGACCACGCTGGGATATACTTCCACCGAAAGGGAACCCGATGAAATTGTCACAGGGAATTCTGTTTTTTCAATTGCGGCAGTCGCGCTGGCAGGTGTCGCTGCCCTCGCGCAACAGAATCAGCCGAAGCCGAAACTCTATAACACCGCGAAACAGAAACTCCTCGACGGCAAACAGGTTTTCAGCTTTACGCAATCGACCGCCGACGTCGCCGACTATTGCGAACGCTCGAAGCACTACGACTTCACCTGGTTCGAAATGCAGCACAGCACGCTCGAGTTCAAGGACGTGGAGAAGATGATCGCGGCCTGCCCGCGCACCAACGCCACCCCGATGATCCGGCTGCCCGATGCACAGGAATGGCACATCCAGCACACCACCGACATCGGCGCACATCGGCGTGATCGTTCCCACGGTCGACGATGTGGATCGCGCGCGCGAAGCCGCCAAGTGGTCGCGTTATCCTCCCGTCGCGCGCCGCAGCGCGGGCGCAGGCCAGGCCGCGAGCATCTGGGGTATCAACGGCATCAACTACCGCCAGACCATCAACGACAACATGCTGGTGGTCGTCATGATCGAAACGCCCACCGGTGTGGCGAATGCCTATGACATCGCGTCGGTGCCGGGCATCGATGTGGTGATCATCGGCAACAACGATCTGAGCTCCTTCTCGGGCTTTGCGCAGACCGACGAGCGCTATCACCAGCTGGTTCAGAAGGTCCACGACGACACGTTGCGAGCAGGCAAGATCTTCGGCCAGGCCAACGCGATGTACGCCACCGGCCCTTACAGCAAGGATTCGAAGTTCTTCCAGAACGGCCCATCGAACGATGGCTGGACGCCTCCCCGTACGGGCCGCGGCGGAGCCAATCCCAACGCGCCGCCGAAGGGTGAAGAGCCGGAAAAATAGATGAGTCGGATGAAACCAGCGCTGGCGTTCGTCTGCTCTGTCGCCCTTTTCGGCCAGACTGCGCCGAAGGATGGCGAGTGGCCTACCTACGGCGGCGATCTGCGCAGCGACCGCTACAAACCCTTCGATCAGATCAACGCCGCGAACTTCGGCAAGCTCGAAGTCGCATGGCGTTTCAAGACCGACAGCCTCGGCAATCGCCCTGAGTTCAAGCTCGAAGGCACGCCGCTGATGATCAACGGCGTGATCTACGCGACCGCGGGCACGCGCCGCGCGGTCGTGGCGCTCGATGCCGCCACGGGCGAACTGCTCTGGACGCACGGCGAGCACGAAGGTGAGCGCGGCGCCAACGCGCCCCGCGGATTATCCGGCCGCGGTCTCGCTTACTGGAGCGATGGCAAGCAGGCGCGCATCCTCTACGCCACTCCGGGCTACAGGCTGGTCGCACTCGATGCGAAAACGGGCGCGCTCGCCAACAACTTCGGCGACAACGGCGTCGTCGATCTGAAAGCAGGCGACGATCAGCCGATCGATCCGGTGAAGGGCGAAATCGGCACGCAGTCGGCGCCGGTGGTGGTCAAGGACGTGGTCCTGGTAGGCGCGGCTTTTCTCGATGGCGCCGCGCCCGCGAGCAAAGCCAACTCGAAGGGCTACGTGCGCGCCTTCGACGTCCACACCGGCAAGCGCCTCTGGATCTTTCACACCATTCCGGTCAAGGGCGAGTTCGGCTACGACACCTGGCAAAACGGCTCCGCCGAATACACGGGGAACGCGGGTGTCTGGGCGCAGATCACCGCGGATGAAGAACTCGGCCTCGTCTATCTTCCGGTCGAATTACCGACCGGCGATTACTACGGCGGCAATCGCCCCGGCAACGGTCTCTTCGGCGAGAGCCTGGTCTGTGTCGACCTGAAAACCGGCAAGCGGAAATGGCATTACCAGCTCGTTCACCACGGCATGTGGGACATGGACATTTCCTCGCCGCCCATCCTCGCCGACATCACCGTGAATGGCAAAACGATCAAAGCCATCGCCCAGCCGACGAAGCAATCCATCCTTTACGTTTTCGATCGCGTGACCGGCGAGCCCGTCTGGCCGATCAATGAAACGCCCGGTTGAGAAAGGCACTGTGCCGGGCGAATGGTATTCGCCCACCCAGCCGATCCCGTCGAAGCCGCCAGCCTACGACCGCAACGGCATCTCGGTCGACGATCTGATCGACTTCACGCCGGAGCTTCGCGCACAGGCACTGGCGCTCGTGAAGAATTACAAAATCGGGCCGATCTTCACGCCTCCGGTGGTGAGCACAGCGCCAGGCCCGCTCGCGACGCTCACTCTCGGAACCAACAACGGCGGCACGAACTGGGCGGGCGGCTCGTACGATCCGGAGAACCACCTGCTCTTCGTCTCTTCGTGTTCTTCGTGCGTGGTGCCGATGGGTCTGGTAGCCGCGCCGAAGGACGTCTCCGACATGGGCTACATCAGCGGCACCGCCGGTCAGCCGCCGCGCGCTCGCAAAGGAGGAACCGGCGCCGGTGCCGGTGCCGATGCGCTCTCCGCTCCCACAGCGCCCGCCGCCAGACCGCAGGACTCCGGCAACGTTCCCGGCGTGCGTGTCGGCACCACCGTGCAGGGGATGCCGATGATCAAGCCGCCCTACGGAAGGCTCACCGCAATCGACCTCAATCAAGGCGACTTCAAGTGGCAGATCCCGTTCGGCCCCACGCCGGACGTGGTTCGCAACAACCAGGCGCTCAAGGGCATCAAGCTGCCGCCCACCGGCGAGACCGGACTCAGCGTCGGCACCCTGGTCACGAAGACGCTGCTGATCGCGGGCGATGGCGCGTTGAGCGTAACGGCCTCCGGCGCACGAGGCGCGAATCTGCACGCCTACGACAAGCTGACGGGCAAGGAAGTGGGTTCGGTCTACCTGCCCGCGCCGCAAAGCGGATCGCCGATGACCTACATGCTGAACGGCAAACAGTACATCGTGGTCGCGGTCAGCGGCGGCGCTTATTCGGGCGAGTACATCGCCTTCACGCTGCCGTCGGAATGGATGAAAGCCAAACTCACGTCATCACTGTCGCGGCACTCGCCGCTGTTCTGTTTGCGCAAACCTCGCGGTCGGTCTGGGATGGCGTATATACAGACGAACAGGCGAAGCGGGGCAAGGCCGCTTACTCGGCGCAGTGCGCGATGTGTCACGGCGAAGATCTGATGGGAAGCGACGAAACACCGGCGCTCACCGGCGGAACGTTTCTCGCCAACTGGACCAGCCTGAGCGTAAACGATCTGTTCGAGCGAGTACGCGTTTCGATGCCGGCCAACAACCCCGGCCATCTCACCCGCCAGCAGGACGCCGACATTCTCACCTGGATTTTCGCGTTTAACAAGTTCCCGGCCGGGACCACGGAACTGCCAACGCAGGGCGAGAGCTTGAAACAAATCCGTATCGACGCGTCGAAGCCCTGATCGGCATGGTCAGGATCGACAGGGCCCTCGATCCGAAGAAAGGTCCGTGGAAGTTCGAGAACGGCGCGGAGGTACCGATCAACCTGTGAGGCACGAGACGGCGGACTCAGGCGCCCGCCTCTTTTTGATCGAAAGGCCGCCGGACACATTTCCACCAGACCCTGGAGGCCGAGAATATTCAGTTTTCAAACATCCTTTGGCCGGAGTCCTTCACAGGTACGGCCCTATCAAAACGACTTGTTATCAAACCCGCCGCGCGACCTTTTTGGGGCCGCGCGGCAGAGCTTCGCGAACATGGAGCGCTCCACCATCTGATTCGCTCAGAGCCGGCCGGCATGAAGGGCTTAGCGGTCAGTACACGATAGGTGCGACTGACTCTTACGATTGAGAAAGTAGCATGCGATCCGAACCGACCGTGGGCCGCCGGAAAAGATCCGGACGGCAAGATGCTGATAATAAGTGACATCGAGGCTGGAAATTTCTTTTCAACTTTTGTCACCGGCATTCAGGCATCGCTGCCGCCCTGCAGGCGCTTCAGCATCTTGTCGAAACGTACGGCCGCGAGCGACACGGAATCCATCATGTCGAGGTCGATCTCGTCGTGATCCCGATTCACGTTGTGATCGGCGGTTCCGGAGCCGAGCCGTGCCGTGGTGGCGCGGAGCCGATCCGCAAGGAACATTGCCAGGGCGCGGAAGAAGCGCGAGGCAAACCACGCATCCGTCGCCAGACGGTGCCCGCAGAACATCGCGGGGAATCGCGAGCACGTGCGAATACTGCGCGGCGGTGACGGTGGCCGAGGGCGGGTTCGAATCGACGAATGAAATTTCGCCGACGATCTCGCCGGCCAGCAGGGTCGCGACCTGTTTACCGCCGGCGGTTACGTCGAGACTGCCGTCGAGCAGGATAAACAGCGCGTCCACCGGCTCGCCTTCGCGAATCAGCACCTCGCCCTGCTGGACTCCCAGCCGCCGGCCGCGTGAAGCGAGCCATTCCACATCCTCGTCGTTCAGGATGCCCATCACGTAGAGTGCTTTTCTCATTTGCTCACTTCCTCCTGCCTGTGCGTTCCTCATGCGAGCTGGCGCCTGGCCAGATTCGCGAAGAACCCTTCCTGGTTGATCAGTTCGTCATATGTTCCGGTCTGTACGATCATGCCTTTATCGAGCACGATGATGCGGTCGGCCTTCACGATGGTGCTCAGGCGGTGCGCAATCACGAGGCGCGTAACTTTTGTCCTGGCCAGCAGACATTTGTTCCATGGCGTGGCTGACGATCTCCTGCGTGCGGTTGTCGAGCGCGCTGGTAGCTTCGTCGAACAGCATGATGCGCGGCTTCCCCACGATGGCGCGGGCAATCATGAGACGCTGCCGCTGACCGCCGGAAAGTCCTCTGCCGCCTTCGGCCACAACGGTGTACATTCCCATGGGCAGGTCCTTGATGTCCTGCTCCATGCCGGCCATGCGCGCGGCTTCCCAGGCATGATCCACCGTCAACGGGCTGGAGCCGATGATGTTCGTCAGAATGTCACCCGGCAGGAGCTTGCCGTTCTGCAGCACGACTCCCATCTGCGTGCGGACCTCCTGGATGTCGAGGCCCGCGATATCCTGGCCGTCAAAGTAAATCGCTCCCGACAGAGGCTTTTCGAAGCCCAGGAGCAGCCGCAGCAGAGTGGACTTTCCCGAACCAGACGCGCCGACGAAAGCCACGAACTCACCCGCGCGAATGGAGAAGGAAACATCGCGCAGCACGAGCGGCGTGTCGGCGGAATAGCGGAACGCGAGGTGGTTGACTTCGATGGCGCCCGACAGCTCACCGGGATCGGCTTTGTCGGCGTCGATCTCGGGCAGGGTCTCGAAGATGGGCCGCGCGCGTGTATAGAGCGGGATCACGCGCAGCAGGGAAAGCGCGCCGCTTCCCAACGCCATGGCCGCAGCGAGGAGTTGTCCGAACGCGGCGTTGAAAGCCAGGAAGGAACCGGTGCTGAGTCCGCCTCCGCGCGCCTTCAATTGGCCACCGACAGCCCAGAAAATGACGCACAGCGCGACCACGCGGAAACCCGCGTCGAATACGGCCGTCAGGTTGGTGAGCTTGCGCGACGAGGCTGCCAGCTTCTTTTGGGTAACGAAAGCGCCAGCCCATCTGGCGAACGCGCGGCCTTCGGTCCCGGACACCTTGAATTTGGCGATACCGTCGATGAACTCGAAGACCATGCCGGCGATCCTGCCCGCGTTTTCCGCCACCTGACGCTGGAGTTTCATCTGAGCTATACCGCCCGCAATCATCACGGTGAGGGCGAGGAGGGCCAGCAGCGCTGCGAGCCCGGCGAGCATCGGACTGTAATAGAACAGCAGGCCGAGGCTGGTGACCGAGAAGAGGCCGGAGAGCATCGAAATCACGACCGTTCCGCTGAGCATCGCGCGGATCTGGGACACGGCGAGACTACGGTTGGCGAGATCGCCGGCCGAATAGTTGCGAAAGAAAGTGACCGGAAGGTTGAGCAGCCGGTCCCACAACGCGGCCTGGGTGTTGAAATCCAGCTTGCCTTCCACCCTCAATAGCGCGTAGGAACGTGTCGCCGAGATGAGGGCTGTGGCGACGGCCGCGGCGACGATCAGGGCGACTGCCTGCAGCAACTGATCGCGCTCCGACCCGGGAATGATGGTGTCAAACACGATCCCGGTGGCGTAGGGAGCGACCAGCGACAGGATGCTTGCGAGGAGAGCCATGATGGCGATGACCCAGAGATCGCGCCCGCAGCCTTTCAAGTCCGGACATCAGAACCTGCGTGCCCGTCAGCGACTGGTTCGGGAAAGGGCGGTAGTAAATGTGCGCGATGCCGGTGAGGGTTCGCGCCGTGGCGCGATTGACGCGGACTTTGGTGTCGGCGTGGGGATTGAACAGATCGTAGCCTGATCGGGCGCGCGGCAGCAGACGCGACCGGATGGTTGCCGTCTTCGAGAAATGCCAGCATCGGGCCGCTGTGCTGCTTCCACCACTCGTCCCGCAAGACCAGCCTCCGGGTACGCACCGCGGAGTGGCGGGCGATCGCGCGCAGCGGATCTCTCGCTTTGCCCTGAACCACGGCGGGAGGTATCCGGAGCGTGATGCCCGCGGCTCTCGCGACTGCCTGGCATGCGGCCGCGAGCGGGATGGTGGATTGGGCGTCCGCCACGCCCTTCGTGAAAGGCCTGGACAGCGTGCGCAGCGCCAGGCTCACCACTTTTTCATCGGCGCGCGTGCGGGCGCTCAGACGATGCGTTTCTTCTTTATCCGCCTTCAGCCGCTGCGCGATGAGCATCGCGGCGGAGGCTTCGAGAAAGTCTGCGAGCGATTGTTCCGGCAATGGCGCGGCTTCCCGCAGAGCGTGGCGGATGCCGCGAATCCAGGGCGCTGACATCTCCCGTAGTTCGGTAGGCGAAAAATCGGCGAGGTCGTGCAGGCGCACAGTCGTCTCCGCGGCCGGTGCGGCGAGAAAACCGAAATTGTTTTCCCGCGAGGACGGAAGGGCGAAGAGGAATTCGCCCTCCTCGACCCGCAACACATGGGTGAGCGCGCCGGCAGGCTCGCCGGATTCGATGGGCGCGAGGAAGATATCCAGTTTGCCACTGTCGACGAGACAGACCGTTCCCGGACGATCGAGGGGGAACACGCGGGTGATGCGGATGGTTTCGCGCGCGGCGACGGGGACGGTGCTCATACGGCGGCCTCCTGGGAGACGATGTCCGACTCCCTTGCGGTCGCGGCTCGGTAACGTACCGGTTGCTCAGGTAAACGAAGTGACGGCGGTGTGCGGCTTGCAGGCTGCTGACAAGCGCTTCTTGCCGCTCCTTTACTGTTTGAATGCGTAGGTAGAGGGAGTTCGGGATCCTCCACAATCGAGGGAGGAGCCCGAAGGTTCCTCAAACCCGATTGTGGAGAAACTACCTATGCGAGTTTATTTTGTCGGACTGGACGTACATAAGCAACTGATCGCCTTCTGCGTTAAGACAGCAGAGGGTGCAATCGTGAAGGAGGGCAGCATTCCGGCCACGCGAACGGCGCTGAGCGAATGGGTAAAGACGCTGCCGGGGCCATGGCATGGCGCGATGGAAGCGACCATATTCAGCCACTGGATTTACGAGCATCTGAAGCCGCATGCCGCAAAGCTCGAGATGGGGCACGCGGCGCGCATGAAAGCAATCTGCGCGGGGAAGAAAAAGAGCGACAAGATCGATGCGCGCACCATTGCGGACCTGCTGCGGTGCAACCTGTTTCCGTCCTGTTTCGTAATTTCGCCGGAATTGGGCGCGTTACGGCAGCAGTTGCGATTCCGGCGCCTGCTGGTGGAAGAAACCGTGATGTTCAAGAACAAGACGGCGGGATTGCTGATGGGGGCCGGGGTGGAATACGATCGGCATAGGGGCAGCGGTTGCCCGCTGACCCCTGCCACACCACCGTGCGTACGGGTCCGTACACGGCGGTTCGAGAAGTTACGCCGTTACTCGTCGACCAGCGAAGGAAGGCCGAGCGATTTGAAGTAGGCATTGGAAAGCCCGACAGAAAGGGCCTTGGCCTTTGCGAGATACCAGGGACCGAGTCCGCTGCCAGCGGTATTGCTGGCCAGCCGCGAACGCACCCCGAGTTCAAGCAGTGCCTCACGACGACGGCGGGGTGTTTTCCACTGCCGCCACATTGCTGCCCTGAGCCGCAACCGAACCCAGCGGGTTAGACCGAGCAACACTTCAGGCGTTTCGCAGAATCCGAAATAGCCGCGCCAACCCCGCATGTACGGAGCCAACGCCTCTATCGTGGTTTTCATGCTGACGCCCTTAGCTCGTCGCGTGATATCCCGGACTCGTCGCTTGAACCGATCCAGTGCCTTCGGCGCGATAACGCGCTTGATCTCCGGACCGGCGCTGAAGCTGAACCCGAGAAACTTCCGTTCCTGCGGTCGCGCCACCGCACTCTTTGCCTCATTCACCTTGAGTCTGAGCTTTTGCGTGATGAATTGCGTAACGCTCTCCATCACCCGTTGCCCCGCCCGTTCGCTGCGAACGTAGAGATTACAATCATCCGCATATCGAACAAAACGATGGCCCCGGCGCTCCAACTCCCGGTCGAGTCCGTCGAGCACGAGATTGCTGAGCAGTGGCGAAAGTGGTCCCCCTTGCGGAGTCCCTTCCACGCTCGGACTGACCAACCCGTTCTCCATCACCCCGGCATTCAGGAATGCCCGAATACGCTTCAACAGCCGCTTGTCCTCAACCCGTTTGGCGATCTGACCCATCAGTTTGTCGTGATTGACCCGGTCGAAAAATTTCTCCAGATCGAGATCAACGCACCAGCCGTGGCCTTCGGCGATATGCTTCTGCGCCTGCGCCACTGCCTGTTGGGCCGACCGTCCGGGCCGGAACCCGTAGCTGCTTTCAGAGAACGTCGGGTCCCACTGCCGCTGTAGAACCTGCATCACCGCCTGCTGGATTAACCGATCCAGCACCGTCGGGATGCCTAGCTTGCGCACCCCTCCGTCCGGCTTGGGGATTTCCACCCGCCTCACCGGCCTCGGCTCGTAAGTCCCACTCAACAGTTGTTCCCGAATAGCTGGCCAATGCTGTTTCAGATAGTCGGTGATTCCGCCGACGGTCATCCCATCTACGCCCGCGCTACCTTTATTCGCCTTCACCCGCCGCAATGCTTCCTTCAGATTCTCTCGCTCACATACTTCCTCCATCAGTCGATTCGTGCTGGCTGGGCTTTCGGGGTCATTCCTCGTCGAGAGCGATTCAGTCTCTTCCCTTCCCGCTTCGCGGGCTTCACCCGCTGGCGTCGAAGAAAAGCTTCAGTTCGGCCTGAATATTCTGCTGCATTTCACTCCTGAGACTCATGTCCTACTTGCCGCTCCTCTCGTTCGGGCCTTCAGCCACCGTTCCCGGCTCGGCCTATCTGTTGACTCCGCCTTTCGGCATTGGAGTGCCTCACTAGCCTTACCGACGACATGGCCTAATATGCCCTCTGCTGACTTCTGCCCTGTGGTCAGGCTGCCTTTCGACAACCTCAGTCGCCATCGCGACACAGAACAGATCTCCTGGGGTAAGCTCAACCGTCTTCTGTGCGCAGCCGCCGGATCTACGCTTCGCATCTTTGATGGATATGGACTTCGCGGTAAGTTGCCCGCTCGTCCGACGCTAACGCCTTGTACCCGGTTCTTGTCCATCGACTCGCACATTTGCTACACGCTTCTTTCGGACCCCGCCTCGCGGCGGTAGCCCTTGCGTTCTCGCTAGCCCTTCACCTCCATCAGGTTGGGCAGAGGACTTTCACCTCCAAACTGCTGAGCATGCCCAGCACAC
>CAWEKQ010000059.1:0-342463 GCA_963809655.1 Terriglobia bacterium
GCCGGTGGTTATTCTCGTCATGCTCATCGAACCCCAACTCCGGGTCAATTGATTTTGAGCATCGGTCCTGCCGGCGTGACAGCGACACCGCTCCTGTGGGTTGGTGCCGTCGGTTCCATACTCAACAGCAGTTGGGATTCTTCTACGATGAATTGGCTCGATACCAACGGCAACCGGTTCGTTATTCGAATCCGGATTTTGTGCATTTCGACGATACGGCGAAGCAATCCGGTGGTGACGATAATGCACCAACCTGGTGCGTATTTGAGTTTTGACTTTCACAAACGATGGAGTGGCTTTTGGTGGCCTGGATTACACGTTGAATGGCACGGGAGCCATTGAAGGAAACGAGGTCTCTCCTTTTTAAACATCTCGGTTTGGTTACACTCTCGGAGTCCGGCGGGGATAACTTCAGTGGAGGCGTGACCGTCAATAATGGCACGGTGGTTCTCGATGATGCGTACAAGCCACCACCGTGAGATTTAATAGCTCCGCCACCCTACAGATTGGGAATAACGACGCGAAACGGAAATCTGCCTCCCGGTGATGCACTCAATAACGGGACACGACCATCGATCAATACAACGAGCAGGCTACATGAATCCAATTTCAGGTTTCGGCTCGCTTAAAGGCGGAGCGGCACTCTGACCCTCTCGGCCACCAATGGTTACACAAGGATGTATGGGTGTACACCTTGGCGTTGAGCGGCGTCGGCACCATTTCCACGTTCAACTGCTTCAGCAACGCAACTCTGGATGTGACGGCATGACTGGAAAAGCCCGTTCGCCTCTTTGACCACTTCCAACAGCACGCTGACCCTTGATGTACCGGTGAATTTGGCATCCGGTCAACATCGTGAACGGAACCTGGACTGGGCGGCTCGACCAATGTTCTCAATATCAACGCCCTGCCGCCAATTGAGCTTTCCGACAACCCTACGATCGCCCAATGCCCAGCGGCATCAACCTTGGCCTTGGCAGTGTGCCCGCGGGCAGTCCGAGCTTCGCAGGCAACGTCACTCTGAGTTCAGATAATACTACCGTATTCCTCACGTTGACCGATGGACCAATCGGTGTGCGTCCGTCGGCGCTTTGGGTTGGCACCAACAATACGACGGCAACGACGAATTGGTCCGATGGTTTGAACTGGCAATTGCCCTGCATTTTCCGGATGACCGCCGATAACGTCGTATTTGCCCAAAATGGCTCGGTTTCCGGCACGCCATTTTCATCCGTCGGCGATGGCCACGATGGCGTCGTCACTTCAGCCAACCTCAACAATATCTCGCCAACACTACCTTGAACGTCGGAACTCTGCTTTACACAAATATCGGGCGGAGCCTCGTTCTCGCAGAACACGTTCATTGCCAGCGGAGCTACGTCAACATAGTGAGTAACGGCAGCCTCACCCGGCACGCTCGATTTCGGGTCCGGAGCGGCCGAATTCGTCACCATCGCTGGAAATGGCGGTACACTTAATATCAATAACGCCAATGGGACGACCTATGTGGAGTTTCCCAATCCCACATAGGTCGTCCCGTTGGCGTTATTGATATTAAGTGTACCGCCATTTCCAGCGATGGTGACGAATTCGGCCGCTCCGGGACCGAAATCGAGCGTGCCGTTGCCAATGGTGAGGCTGCCGTTACTCACTATGTTGAGCGTAGCTCCGCTGGCAATGAACGTGTTCTGCGAGAACGAGGCTCCGCCGATATTTGTGTAAAGCAGAGTTCCGACGTTCAAGGTAGTGTTCACAATATTGTTGAGGTTGGCTGAAGTGACGACGCCATCGTGGCCATCGCCGACGGAATTGAATGGCGTGCCGGAAACCGAGCCATTTTGGGCAAATACGACGTTATCGGCGGTCGTCGGAATGCCGGGCAATTGCCAGTTCAAACCATCGGACCAATTCGTCGTTGCGGTCGTATTGTTGGTGCCAACCCAAAGCGCCGACGGACGCACACCGATTGGTCCATCGGTCAACGTGAGGAATACGGTAGCACTATCTGAACTCAGAGTGACGTTGCCTGCGAAGCTCGGACTGCCCGCGGGCACACTGCCAAGGCCAAGGTTGAATCCACTGATGCCGCTGGGGCATTGGGCGATGGTCAGGGTTGTCGGAAAGCTTGCGATTGGCGGCAGGGCGCTGATATTGAGAACATTGGTCGAGCCGCCCATCGTCCAGGTTCCGTTCACGATGTTGGACCGGGATTGCCAAATTCGCCGGTACGTCGAGGGTCAGCGTGCTGTTGGAAGTGGTCAAAGAGGCGAACAGGGCTTTTCCAGTGATGCCGGTCACATCCAGAGTTGCGTTGCTGAAGACGAGAGATTGAAGCGCTGTTGGAAATGGTGCCGACGCCGCTCAAAGCCAAAGTGCCTCCGAAAACCATGGTATCTTCCGGTGTAACCATTGGTGGCCGAGAGGGTCAGAGTGCCGCTCCCCAATTTGTTAAGCGAGCCGAAACCTGAAATTGGATTCGTCACCTGCTCGTTGCTGGATTGATCGATGGTCAGTGTCCCGTTATTGAGTGCGTCACCGGGAGGCAGATTTCCGTTCGCGTCGTTATTCCCAATCTGCAGGGTGGCGGAGCTATTGATGGTAAAGCCGCCGGTGATAGCACTGTTGGGGCGTCGTCGAGAACCACCGTGCCATTATTGACGGTCACGCCTCCACTGAAGTTATCCCCGCCGGACTCCGAGAGTGTAACCGAACCGAGGCCGTCTTTAAGGAGGCCTACTTTGCCTTCAATGGCTCCCGTGCCATTCAACGTGTAATCCAGGCCACCAAAAGCCACTCCATCGTTTGTGAAAGTCAAAACCGATGGCACCAGGTTGGTCGTTGTCAGAGTCACCACCGGATTGCTTGCGGTATCATCGAAATGCACGAAATCCGGATTCGAATAAGCGACCGGGTTGCCGTTGGTATCGAGCCAATTCATCGTAGAAAGATCCCAACTGCTGTTGAGTATGGAACCGACGGCACCAACCCACAGGAGCGGTGTCACTGTGACGCCGGCAGGACCGATGCTCAAATCAATTGACCCGGAGTTGTCGATGAGCGTGGCGGAATAACCACCCGGCACTGTCCCGAGGGTGAAGCCGGAAAACTGATCGCCACTGCCGACGCCGTAGTTGATGAGGTGAATGACAACGGGAGCCGTGACGTTGGCGACGGCATCGATTGTAATGATCGTTGGTCCGTTCGCTGAAAGGGTAGTGGCATAAATACTGGCGCCGGACGCGGATCCGTTCACGTTCAAGTGCAGATTCGCGCTTGAGAAGCTCAAACTGTCAATCGACGTGGTAAGGGTGCCAACGGCATTGGAGCCGATGATCAAGGAACCAGACGCAATGCTGATGTTAGCGGCCCCGCTGGCAGAGCCTTTGAGAATGTTTCCGGAAGCAGTCGCTGAGCCGCCATTGATTGTAGCAGTTGCCGGTTGCCGCCGTGCCGGCGACCAGGTCGCCCAGTGTTATTCCGCCGGCTCCGACAAGGAGTTGTGCGTTTGCGCCGACGGTTATCTCTCCCGTTGCGGTGCAGCCAGCACTCCGGGTGGTTCCCAGGATGATGTTGGTGGCGTCAATAATCCCCGTATCAAAGCTTGATATTTCCATTCGCTACGTTGCCCGATACGTTCGTAGACCAGCCGACGATCAACGTTCCGATCTTCATGTCCACCGGGTCGCCGTTGAGCGAGAGTGTGCCAGTCGTCGTGCCGCCACTGCCGCTGGCCTGGCGGAACGCGACGGTCATGTTCGCGCGGTCCGCACGGTGCCATTCGTGCCGCGCAAACGCAGGCCGCCGGATCCTGGGAATGTGACTGTGCCATTGGCTCTTTGGCCGCCAGCATTGAAATTGTTTGCGTTAATAATATTGGTGCCCGGGCCGAGTGTGAACGTGCCGCTCGCAGAGCTGCTGCTCGAGCCACTGTTGAGGTTCATGTTGCCTGCGGTAATGTAGTTGCTGCCGGCGGCCAGCTTCATATTCGCCGGAGCGGTTTCCAACACCCAGGGCAAACGTGCCGGTGATGTTGGTGTAGACAAAGTTCGTCAGTCCGGAAAGGTCCAGCGTATTGCCGGAACTCGCTCCATTTGTTCCGCTATCGCCCACGGTAAGGTTTCCCCTCAGGACCAGCGTGCCTGCATCCAACATCTCGACTGTGGTATTAAAGGAACCGTCGGTCAGGCCGGAGCCTACGAAATTTGAAATGCCCCGACCACCATATTGCCAGTAACCGCCAGCGTGACATTTGTCGGGATCTGTGTCACGTGCCACGTACCGCTCGAGATGTTCGTGAAAGTCAATCCGGTCACCGTGGTGTTCACGCTGACAGATATTATTGATGGAACCCTGCGATGTCGTGCCGATGGGGCCAAAGACAGCCGTGTCGGACGTGCCGGGGTTTCCGGTGTTCGGGGTCCAGTTGGCGTTAACGTTCCAATTGGTCGGGACTCGGTGAGACTACGCTCCAAAGAAAAGGTGTTGCGTTAGCGGTGGAGGGAACAGCGATTGCGGCGGAAAGTGCCGTGACGGTGACCAGACCAGCAAACACCCGGAAGCTTCGACATTGCGGAATCATGATTCCGGGCAGACTAACAGACGCGCTGGTTTCGAAACAATCGTACAGTTCGTTCTATCCGTTATTTTTCTTCCACTCCTTGCATGTACGCGCAGTTTTCCACCTTTGTCCTGCCTCCGACAATCCGAGAACGGGTTCTTACGGTGAGCGGTTCAGCCAATGCGTCGCGCATGGCGGCGAACATGTCTTTGCCGGATTCGGCGGCGACGGGCGTTTTGGCTTTTTCGTCGGCGTGCTCGACGAGTTCTTCCGGAAGTTCTTTCAGGAATTGCGAGGGATGGCAGGGCAGGAGTTGGCCGTATTTTTTCCGGCCGCCGCAATGGCTGATGGTCAGCGTTTGCATCGCGCGCGTGATGGCGACGTAAAACAACCGGCGTTCTTCGTCGAGCGTGCCTTCGACTTTGGAGCGCGAGTGCGGCAGCAGGCCTTCTTCGAGGCCGACCACGTAGACGTGCGGAAACTCCAGGCCTTTGCAACTGTGCATGGTGATGAGCGTGACGGCGTCGCCGGCTTTTTCCTCTTCTTCCTCGCGGTCGGAATCGAGCGTGATGTCTTCGAGAAAGGCGTGCAGGCGTTCGGACGGCGATTCGCGTGGGTGAACCGGAGTTATCCATGGTCACCATCAATTCTTTCAAATTGCGGATGCGATTCTCGGCGGCTTCGGGATTTTTTTCACCGCGGCGCAGTTCGTTGAAGTAGCCGATTTCTTCGAGGAAATTGTTCGGCCCAGGCTTCAACGTAGAGGTCAGGCTGTCGAGACGGTCCATCTCTGATGGGTCTGGGAGTCTGAGGAGGCGGGCGCGGCGCCTGTCCGGCAATTGAGTTCGCGCTTGCGTGCGCTCGACGAATTCCACGAAGGCTTCGATGCTTTCGCGGGTCTTGGTCTGGAACGTGGTCGTGACCGCCGGATTTTTCATCGCGGCGAAGACGGAGCCTTTGCGTTCGTGGCTGGCGCCGAGCAGGCGTTCCATGGTGACGTCGCTCAAGCCGCGCGCGGGCGTGTTGGCGATGCGCAGCAGGCTGATGTCGTCGTGCGGATTAAGGAACGTTTTGAGATAGGCGAGGAAATCGCGAATTTCGCGCCGGTCAAAAAAGCTTTGGCCGCCAATCAAATGATAACGCACGCCGGCGGTGCGCAAGGCGGTTTCGAGCGGGCGCGATTGCTGGTTGGTGCGAAACAGAATCGCGTTGTCGCCCCACGGAATGCGTTGCGCGATGCGGGCGTAATCGATTTGCTCGACCACCGTGCGCGCTTCTTCTTCGTCGTCGGTGAAGGTGTGCAGGAGGATTTTTGCGCCATCGCCTTTGTCGGACCAGAGCTGTTTGCCGCGGCGGCGGAGATTGTTTTTGATGACCGTGTTCGCCGCGCGAAGAATCGTGTTGGTGGAGCGATAATTCTGCTCGAGCTTGACGACTTTGACTTCGGGAAAATGTTTTTCCATGTCGAGCAGGTTGGAAATTTCCGCGCCGCGCCAGCCGTAAATGCTTTGGTCGTCATCGCCGACGACGCAGAGATTGCGATGTTCCTGCGTGAGCAGGTGGACGAGTTCGAACTGCGCGGCGTTGGTGTCCTGGTATTCGTCGACCATGACGTAGCGATATTTCGTGCGGCAGGCTTCGAGCGCGTCCGGATGTTCCTTGAACAGCCGCAGCGTGAGCAGGATCAGATCGTCGAAATCGACGGCGTTGCAGGCGTGCAGGGCGGATTCGTAGCGTTTGCGAATGTGCTCGGCCATGGCGCGAACGCTTTCATCGCCGAACGCCGCGGAGCGTTCGCCGCCGTTTTTGTAGCGGCTCAGCAGGCTGAGAATGGCGGCAGGATCGGTCTTTTCGCCTTTGGCGGAAATTTGCGCGAGGATTTTTTTAACCGCGCCGAGTTGCTCGGATTCGTCGTAGATGACGAAATTGCGTTTGTAACCGAGTTTCTCGATGTGCTGGCGGAGAATGCGGACGCACAAGGGAGTGAAAGGTGCAGATGGTCGGGCGCTCGGGCTTTCTGAGTCGCGTTTCGGATTTCGTTTTGCGTGGTTTCGGGATGAGCTTTCTCACGCGCTCCTGCATTTCGCGGGCGGCTTTGTTCGTGAACGTCACGCCGAGGATGTTTCCCGGCGCAATTCCGCGCTCAACCATGTGGGCAATGCGGAAGGTGATGACGCGCGTTTTGCCCGTGCCGGCGCCGGCCAGAATCAAGACCGGCCCCTTCAGCGTCTCGGCGGCGAGGCGCTGTTGCGGATTGAGCGAACTGAGATTCAACATCGAGATGAAGTTTATGGCGCAGAAAAAATTTCGGAGCAAGAGCAGACGCGCATTGTGAAAAACTTTTTCGCGAATGGAAACTTGACGAACGGTTTTTGTTCGACACAACCGCTCGCCAAACCGCAAATTCTTCGGATGGACAAACGAAGTTTGACGCTCGGCCATTCGCCGGACCCGGACGATGCCTTTATGTTTTACGGGCTGGCGAAGGAATTGATTCCGACGCACGGTTTTCAGTTTGAGCACATTTTGCAGGACATCCAGACGTTGAATGAACGCGCCACGCGCGGCGAACTGGACATCTCCGCGGTCAGCATTCATGCCTATGCCTACGTCAGCGACAAATACGCGCTGCTGCCGAGCGGCGCGAGCATGGGCGATGGCTACGGCCCGATGCTCGTGGCCAAAGAAAAATTTTCGCACGAGGAAATCGCACGGAAAAAAGATCGCGGTGCCCGGCACGATGACCAGCGCGTTTCTGGCGTTGCAACTATGGCTGGGGAAACCGGCGAAGGAATTCAATTACATTGTCGTGCCGTTCGACCAGATTTTCGACACGGTCCGTTCGGCGCGGCGGACGTCGGGCTTGATCATTCACGAAGGCCAGTTGACGTATCAGAATGAAGGGTTGGTTGTGTGCGAAGATCTGGGCGTGTGGTGGGGAAAACAAAACGACGGGTTGCCGTTGCCGCTTGGCGGAAATGTGATTCACAAACGCTTCGCGCCGGAGGTGCGCAAGCAGATTTCCGATATCCTGACGGCGAGCATTCAATTCAGCCTCGATCATCGCGCGGAAGCCGTGCAGCACGCGCTTGCAATACGCGCGCGACATGGGCCGCGATCTGGCGGACAAATTCGTGGGGATGTATGTGAATCATTGGACGCTCGATTATGGCGAGCGGGGCAGGGAATCCATCCGACGTTTCCTCGGCCAGGCGTTTGAACGCGGCCTTGATTCCGCATCGGCAGGAACTGGAATTTGTTCGTTAGGGCTTTTGAGGTGGAGCGTCCCGCGGACGGCGCATCAGACATCAGGGGCTTGTGAATAAGTTTTTTTTGATTTTATTCCTTTGACTCAAGGGTTCAAAGGAGTAGGGTTGAATTCGTTCGCGGCACGATTGCCACTCGAGCAACATCGCACAGCGTGCCATGAAAAAGTATGAAACAAATAAGGCAGAGGTATCAGCGTGGAAGTGAGAAAGCGGGCCGGCCCATAAAGCGTAAACCCGTGACCGTACTGCACGTGGATGATGATCCGAATGATACGACTTTATTGCAGGTTGCCTGCGCCAAGGCTGATGTTGATTTTGAAATTCAGAATATCGGGGACGGTCACCAAGGTCATCGATTATTTGGCGGGAACGGCAAATACGCCGATCGCACGCGGTATCGATATACCGGGTTTGTGTTGTTGGATTTGAAAATGCCGCGAGCCAAGGGGTTGGAAATGCTGAAATGGATTCGTAGCCATGACCAATCTCAGGGGTCTCCCGGTGATTGTGCTTTCCGGCTCGGAATTACAGGAAGACATCCGCAAGGCCTACGCAGTGCGGGGCGAATTCGTATCTGGTCAAACCGCCCAGCTTCAATTCCCTCGTCAATCTGGTGAAGGAAATTGGCGCACTACCGTTTGCCCCATCCCGTTTCGTTGTAGCCAGAGCCGCCGCATTCGCTTTTTTCAAAAAGCAGGTTAAATTTCAGTGAAACCGCAATCAGTGCTGCGGTTTGCCATTACAAGGAGTGATCATGGCCGAGACCGCATCCCAGCCATTTCTGTTGCGCTTTTCGCGTTGGGCAGGAGCGATTGTTACTTGTATTGGCGCGGTGGTTTTAGTCGGCTGGCTTTTCAACGTCCAGATTTTGAAAAGCGTGTTGCCGGGCTCGATCGCGATGCACCCGCTCACGGCGTTGCTGTTTCTCTCGCCGGGCATTGCGCGTTCGAGCGGGGCCACGGACCCGGAAACGGCCCGATCCGCTGGTGCTCTTTCTGCGCCGCATGATCCTGCTGGGCGGCGCGACGAAAGTGTGTCGAATGTGTTTTTGGCTTCGATCTAATCTCGACCAGATTCTGTTTCACGGCAGGTAGCTGCTTGGGCCTCACGGCCGAACGAGATTGCGATGAACACGGCCATCAGTTTCATCTGTCTGCGGCAGTGGCGTTGCTGTTGCTGGATGTGCAAACGAAACGCGGTTTTCGCCCGGCGCAGGTGTTCATCATCATTGTCGGCCTGATCGCACTGCTCGCGTTGATTGGTTACGGCTATCGCGTGCTGCCGCTCTACAGCTTTGGTTCGCAAATGCCGATGGCGTTGAACTCGGCGATTTGTTTTGAATTGTTCGCCTGGCGGCGGTGTCAGTGCGGCCGAGACCGCGGGGTGATGATGGTGATCACGAGCGACACGACCGGCGGCGCGCATGGCGCGGCGATTGTTGCCGGCGGCCGATTTTGATTCCGCTCATTCTCGGCGCGTTGCTTTTCTCGAGTGAGAAACACGGTATTTCGGCGATGGAATCCGGCATTTCGCTGTTTGCGTTTGCGAACATCGTGCTGTTCACCGCGGTGATCTGGTGGAATGCGAAGTTGCTGTTTGTGGGCGGAGGAGGAGCGTTTGAAAGCGATGGAAAAATTGAAGCAAACGACCAGCGACCTGGAGCGTTCGAACACGGAATTGCAGCAGTTCGCCTACGTGGCCTCGCACGATCTGACCGAGCCGCTGCGAATGGTGGTGAGTTATCTGGAATTGTTGAACGACCGCGCGCAGGAGAAACTTGGCGCGGAAGAACGGGAATTCATCGGTTACGCGGTGGATGGCGCGCGGCGGATGCAGACGCTGATCCAGGACCTGCTCGCGTACGCGCGGGTGGATACGCGCGGCCGGCCGCTGGAGCCCACGGATTGCGAGCGCGTGCTGGAATCGGTGCTGGCCAACCTGAAGCTGGCGATCTGACGAGAGCAGCACGGTCATCGAACATGAGCCGCTGCCGACGGTGCAGGGCGATGTGGTGCAACTGACGCAGGTGTTTCAAAATCTCATCGGCAATGCGATTAAATTTCGCGGCAAGGAAGCGCCGAAAATTCACATCGGCGCGCGGCGGAGAATGGCGAATGGGTTTTTCACGTGCAAGGACAATGGCATTGGCATCGATCCGAAAAATTTCGAGCCGGATTTTTGTTTTGTTCCAACGACTGCACACGCGGCAGGAATATCCCGGCACCGGCATGGGGCTGGCGATCTGCAAAAAAATCATCGAGCGTCACGGCGGAAGAATCTGGGTGGAATCCAAACCGGGCGAGGGCACGACGTTTTTTTTCACCATTCCCGCGGAAAATGGAAATAATCATGAGCGTGAATTGTGCTATGGCGGAATCAACCCATTGCGCCGCAAGTGCATCGGAAAGGTAGGCTCCCCGGATGATTGCCGAAACAGACAGCCGCAAAGTACCGCGAAGCGAGGCAGCACCACCCGGCGCATCCGCGCGTTGTTGATTGAGGATAATCCCGGGCGACGCGCGGCTGATTGAGCTGATGCTCGCGCGAGGCGGACGGCAAATCGTTCGAGGTGCGCCACGTGGAGCGGCTCGAAGATGGCTTGCGCGAACTGGGCAGCGGCGAGATCGACATCGTGCTATCCGATTTGTCCGTGCCCGACAGCCACGGCCTGGAGACTTTTCAGCGGCTGCACGCCCGCGCGCCGCATGTGCCGATCATTGTGTTGAGCGGACTGAACGACACAACGCTTGCGCTGAACGCGGTGCACCAGGGCGCGCAGGATTATTTGATCAAGGGCGAGGTGGATGGCCAACTGCTCGCGCGCGCGATGCGTTACGCCATCGAACGCAAACGAATGTCCGAGCAATTGCATCGCTATGCCGCGGAGTTGCGCGAAAAGAACGCGCAGCTGGAATCGGACTTCAACATGGCGCGCGAGATCCAGCAGATTTTTTTGCCGGACCAATATCCGACCTTCCCGCATTCGGTCGCGCCGGAGGACAGCGCGCTTGAAATTTTCGCATCGCTATATTTCGGCGGCGGCGGTGGGCGGGGATTTTTTCGATATTTTTGCGATCACGGATTCGACGGCGGGTGTTTTCATTTGCGACGTGATGGGCCACGGGATGCGGGCGGCGTTGATCACGGCGATCATGCGCGGGTTGATTGAGGAATTGATGCCGGTGGCGGCGGATGCCGGGAAAGTTTTTGACGGAAATCAACCGCAGCCTGCGCGCGATTTTGCGCCGCACGCGCGAGCCGTTTCTGGCCACGGCGTTTTATGCCGTGGCGGACGCCGAGTCGGGCGAATTGCGTTTTGCCAATGCCGGGCATCCGAGCCCGTTTCGCCTGCAACGCGCGTCGAATGAAGTGCAGCCGCTGAAATTTTACGATTCGCGCCACGGTCCGGCGCTGGGTTTGTTCGAGACGCACGGATTATCCGACCTGCCGTTGCCCGTTCGCGCCGAATGACCTTGTCTTTCTGTTCACCGACGGCATTTACGAAGTGGCCGATGCGCGAGGCGAGGAGTTCGGCCAGGAAAGGTTGCTGGAAGAAGTGCGGCGGCGCATTCAGCTTCCGGCCGAGAATTTGTTTTCCGAGCTCTTATCGGAGGTGCAGAAGTTTTCCGGGGGCGAAGAATTTGAAGATGATGTCTGCCTGGTCGGGGTTGAAGTGGACGGGCAACGTCCACCCGCATAAAATTCCGCCTGAGAGCGAGGGGAACTCGTGGAAGAATTTCGCGCTCCGATTCCTGCTTCTTGAAATCAGGACACTGCCTACGGAAATTGGGGATAAGTACTACTTGCCAACATTTCAGTGTGGGCGCAAAATTCGCACCCTATGGCAAAGCAAATCGCTGACATTCGCTTTTTGCCGAGCATTCGACTGACTCCTGCCGCGGAGTCGGGGATGATCGGCATCACCATTGTGATCTCACAAATGATTTCGTACAGCCAGGAAGTTGGGTTTACACGGCTCCGGCTCACGGGTGGCAAGACGGTTGACGTAAAGGAAACGACCGATCGAATAGATCACCTGGTGCGGCGCGCTTCTTCCCGACCGTAAATAATGGTGGGACGTTTTCTTTCGAGTATCTCTTTTTTTAGTACTGCCTGAAGTGCGGAGCGGTTTTCCAAGATTTTAGCTTGTCATGGATGGAAGTTTTGCGGGAGAAAGATTCTCCCAGCGCGGTGAGATCGTTCGGAAGGGTGCCATTGGTCAGGCTCGCGCAGCACTCAAATATTCCTGCTCCCGAGTGCGTCACCGTGTTGCGACAAGACAGACCCGCGCTCCGTTCATCACGGAGGCATTGCAGTGAAATTATTTGCCTGCGCCTGTGCCGGTCCGAGGTCTGATTGATAGAAAAAGAAGTAGCGGGTTGGACCCTGGTAAAAATTGAACATTTGCTGGGCTTTGATCCAGGAGCCGGAGCCATCGGCAAATAATTCGTTTCCGCCGGCGGCACGGCCGGTTTTCACGTGGGTCGGCAAGGCGTACCAGCCACTGCTGGGTGTTTGCCCTGCCAGGGTCCACAGTTGGGTTGGAGGCGTGGCAAAATCGACAATGACGTCCGCTGCCAGCATCCAGGAGGATAGGGACAGGGAAGATTTGACGGGACTGCCGGAATTGACCTTGGTGCCGCCGGTCGTGTACCAATTGGTGACTCCTCCATAGAACTGGTAGCCCATGGCCCAGGTTTGCGGAGGGCCAGGCGTTGGGGCGGGCAAGCCCGGAGTCCGCTCGGGGCAACTCCAAATCGACGGCTGCGTGGAATATCCCAGGGTCAGGTCTACAGAGTTGCTCTTGAATCCCAAATCGGAGGCGGTTGCGAGCAGGGTGGCGTCCAGTTCGATGGGGTTTTGTTTTCCCCAGCCGCCGTTAACCGCGGCGGGCGCGTATTTGTCGCTGTTATCGGTGGTGTACATCGTGAAGCCGATGCCCAACTGGCGCAGGTTGTTGAGGCATTGTGTGCGCTTGGCTTTTTCTTTGGCTGAAGCCAGGGCAGGCAGCAACATGGCGGCGAGAATGGCGATGATGGCAATTACGACCAGGAGTTCAATCAGCGTGAATCCAGCTTTACCCGAAGTTTTTATGACTTTCTTCATTACATCAATTATTCTGTCTGTTCCGTATAAAAAAACGCGGACGCGGGCCGGTGAGCCCGCGTCGCGATTGTAACATGTTTCGATGACGTCACGGAACTGCAAAAATGTAGAATTGTTGCGGCACACCCGGCGAAACCGGGTTGGTGACGGTTACGTTTCCGCTATTGTCAAAGACTCCTGAACCAGCCGGCGTCCAGTTGCTCAGCGGCACGGTTATGTTGGTTGAGGAGAAGAGGTGGAAACTGGCGCCCGCGCCGGGGCCGACGCCGGGTCAGGACAACGTTTCCGCCCGACAGTTTCGCTTGCACGTTGGTTGGCGCAACGAGCGGGAGGACGGAGATAGTGATAGCGCCGGTGCTTGTGGCGCCCTGGCTGTCTGAGATGTAATAATTAAATTCGTCGGCGCCGAGGTAATCCGCCGTGGGCGTATAGGTCAGAATCGTGCTGTTCTGAGTGATGGATCCGCCGTTGGTGCCGCCGCCGTCGAATGCCGGACTTCCAAGCATGAGCGGATCGTGGTCTGCATCCGTGGCGGCCCGGGAAAGCGGTGTCGAGGTCAAAGTTGACCGTGGTGTTGGAGTAGAGCACCAGGCTATAATTCAGGACGACCGGCGGTTGGTTGGTGCCGAGCAATGTGAGGACGGCCACGCTGCTGGTGACAGAGCCGGAACTGTTGCTGACGACGACCTGGAAGTTGGTGCCGGGCGGTGTGCTCGAAGAGGGGCTGTCGAAAACCAGCGTCCTGCTGGTGGCGCCTGAGATGAGATTGCTATCGGCATACCACTGATAAGAAAGCGGCGGACGGCCGAGCGCTACGACGGAGAACGAGGCCACACTGCCGCCGTCAACGTTGGCGTCCACGACGCTTTGGTTGGCGGGCTGAGTTGTGATTGTGGGCAGGCCGGGCGCGAGGGCCTGGCCGATGGCGGACAGTTCAATCCTGACGGCCGATTCAGGATAATTTGCATTCGGGCTTATGCAGGGAGTGACAAAATCGATGGTATTTACGCCGGGCACAAACCCGTTCGTAATCATGAAGCTCGCGGCGGTAGTAGGGAGATTCGTGATGAGAGTGTGAATTCCCATAGAATGGCCGTTTAACAGAACGTCGGCTCCGGTTGTATTTGCCCACCACGTCAGGTTCATGGCGACCGGTTGAGTCAAATCGACGGAATCCAGCAGGAACTTTGTCTCATAAACATAAGTGCCTTGAGGCGAGGTGTAGGTTGCGCCGCCCGTGTTGGCTTGCGAACCAATCCATTGCGATTGGCCGCCGACGAACGCGAAGATTCCACCGGGCAGAACCGGATACGTGCTCATGTCCCAAACCATCGTGCTCGGGCCGAGATTGTTTACATCGGAACTTTGAGCCAATGTGTAATGGAGATCTGGTGAGCTCGCCAATGTCGGGTCAGCCAGATCGTTTGAATTCGCGCCGGTGTTGAACAATTCGGAAAACGCCGCACCGACCGTGACACTGGCCACGGAACTGGTCTTGCTGCCAATCGAATTGGTGAGAATGAGCCGGTATAAACCTGTATTGGCAAAGGTTGCCGAATTGATGGTAAGCGTAGAGTTCGTCTGGTTTGGTATATTCGTCCAACCGCTGGAACTGGTGTTGGTCATCTGCCATTGCGAATAGAGCGGGGCCGTGCCGCTTATGAGCGTGGAGAGATTCAATTGTTGCCCATAACCCACGATAGTGCTTGCCGGTGGTTGGCTCACGAACGACGGAGGATTCTGCGGCCCACCGCTGATGAAAGCCATGTCGTTTGAAGCGCGGGCGATGGCGCTGATGCGCAGTTCGTCGATTAATCCCTCGAAAGCTCCTGCGTTTCCGACGCCGTTCTGGAGGCGCGCGCTGCCACCGATTTCGGGAATGGGAGTGCCGTTGAGAGTTCCCCAGGCGGCATTGTTCGTGGCAAAAAGCAGGTCCGCATTGGTCCGGGAGGGGTCAAAGAAAGTCCAATAAAACCTCAGCAACTGCGGCGTGTCGCTATTGGTGGGGGTGTTGCCGGTATATGTTACCGCCACGTGATACCAATTGCTCACCGTAAGCGCATCCGGTCCGGATAGCGGCAGCGGGACGGCAATGTTAGCCTCCGAAGAGTTACCTCCCGCCTGAAAGTTCATGTTAACTACAGGTGCGGAGCCAGGCGAAATCCGGAACTGCCAGCCACGTGTGGGTGAGCCCGTTCCCCCCTGATTGTCTCCGCAGAAAATTTCCCACTCGCTGCCAATGGAGGTCGAAAAAACATTGCCCTCAATGTATATCAAAGCCTCGAACGTGAACGCGCCGCTGCTCGAATTATAGAAGCTCGTCAGGGGGTAGGCCGAGCTGGGAGTATTGTCATTGGTCACCCCGCACATGGCGAAACCCTTTCCTACTGACGCTCCCGGCGGTCCACCGGCAACGATTTGGAGTGATTGGCCAAGATTCGCAGTCGCGGCCTGTGGCAGCAAAAAAATATTCGTGTAAGGAGGAGAATTGGGCGCGGCTCCGGCGTCACCTCCGCCGCCGCCGGTGGTGGAAGTGGTGCTCAGACCATAATTGGTCATCGTTATGCCACCCGTGACCGCATCCGTTACGGTGACGAAATTGGCCGTGCCCTGGTTGGCTGTCGAATCGTCGAAATGCCAAAGGTGGAGAGTGTTGGCGTCGGGAGTGTACGGGACATTCAACCCCGCCTTGGCTCCGAAGCTCAGGAGGGCAATGGTACACGCAGCTACAATTCGAGTCAGTGCTTTCATAGTGGCCTTCTGGATTGAGATTTTGAATTAATCTACCAGCGGAGTCCGTTTGGGCGATATGCCGTAAATGGGGGATGCTTGGGGGAAAATGACTAATCACTAAAACCGAATGCCTAACTAATGACTAATCGCGTAGCGATAGGATGCGGTGCTTTGGGCGTCAGCTCTGATCCTTTTAGGAAATGCGGCATTGAGTGGAGATGGCGGAGTGAAGAATGCGGAAACCTGCGAAATCTATTGGCGGTAAATTCTGGACGATCCGCGGAGTTATTGTTTTAATTCCGCGACAGGGGAGTGCGCCGTGCGCAAGTTCCTGGAGGCAAGATATGAAGTTAATCGCACGCGGAATGTGTCTGGCGTTATTTTGCGCGGCACTGTTCGTTTTCTGGAGCTCCCGTCCTCACAAGTCTGCACGAGTTTTCCGTTTTTCCCCAAGGCGCCCAGCCAGCCACTCCGCTGATTCAAGCTAGCGATGGGAATTTTTATGGCGCCACATCGGCGGGCGGGACCAACGGCGGCTATGGAACGATTTTCCGAATGACAACCAATGGAGTTGTCACAACGCTTTACGTTTTCTCCGCCAATGGTGATGGCGCAGGTCCGGCCGGGAGTATCGTGCAGGCATCTGATGGCAATATCTATGGCACGACTCGTGGGGGCGCCGATTTGAGCGGGCGCGGCACTATTTACCGAATCAGCACCAATGGCGACTTCACAAGTCTTTATCAATTTACGGGTGGTGCTGACGGGAGCGAACCGGCATCAGGTCTGATCCTGGGCGCAGACGGCAGCCTTTACGGCACCGCTTATTATGGCGGCGATGACGAAGGAGACGGAACGATTTTTCAATGCACTACCGATGGCGTGTTCACCCTGCTTTACACGTTTACCGATGGAGGCGATGGCAGCGGACCGTCGGCACTGGTCCAGGGAGTTGACGGCAGTCTTTACGGGACAACCGAGGGTGACGACGGACAAGGAACGATCTTTCAAATCACGACGAACGGTGTCTTCACGACGCTATATCAATTCACCGGCGGCGCCGACGGAGGCCACCCTGCTGCTGGACTGGTACCAGGAGTGGATGGAAGTCTCTACGGCACGACTGAAGTTGGTGGCGACGAAATGGCCGGAGGTGGCACAGTTTTTCAAATCTCTACGAATGGCATTTTCAACACGCTGTATTTATTTACAAACGGCGTCGATGGCGGCAGACCTACGAGCGGTACGGTTCGGGCACGAACGGTATTCTCTACGGCACGATTTACCTTATCCATTACGCAGCAGAAACTTTCCCAGCCGATGGCGATGCCGCAACTGGTCTTTCTTCGCCGCTTCGCGGGCGCGAACCAAATCGCGCAACGCTTCGTGGGCTGCGTCGGGAACCCACACCGCGGTCAGTTCTCCGGCTCGGTGACAACGCGCGAGTTTCTCGGCGTCCCGGCAGTCAGTTGACCCTGTCTCCGCTCTTTGTCGGCACCAAAGACGGAACGATGTCCTCGCAGGCCACTCCCAACTGCGTCAGTTGCCAGTACAGAACGTATCCTGTCGGCCCTGCCCTTGGTAGCAGCATGCCCTCAGCTTACCCACCGGCCCGAGCTTGCTGATCATCTTCCGTACCGATTCCGGGCGGTTCGGAATGATGCCCAGACTGCGAACCTCTCCTGACTCCTCTGCCACCGCCACAGCAATGGTGTCGGCGTGGACATCCAATCCCACAAAGCGTAATTTAGACATGTGCGACCAACTCCTTTCGTCATGCGGCTCTGCGCCGCAGGTTTCACCTACTCGCAGCGTAATCCGCGCTACTGCGATTCGGTGTTGGTCGCTCCATTTTGACTAAAACGCGAGCAATTCGTCGATCGTCCTGATCAGATCGTCAGTCTGCGGTAGAATCGCCGCTTCCAGCTGCGGATGATAACCGACCCACGTATCGAGCGCCGCAACCCGTTTCACGGGAGCATCGAGATGCGTGAACAGCTCATCGGCAATACGCGCGGCGATCTCCGCCCCATACCCGAAGCTCAGCGTATCTTCATGCGTAACGATCACGCGGCTGGTCTTCGACACGCTCGCCCTGATCGCTTCCCAGTCATACGGTGAAAGCGTGCGCAGATCGATCACCTCAATGCTCACGTTCCCGCCGCGCCGCTCCACTTCCTGCGCGGCAAGCAACGATTTCTGCACCAGCGCGCCGTAGGTCACGATCGTAAGCGACTCGCCCGCTTTCACCACTTTCGCCTTGCCGAAAGGAATGGTGAAATCGGCTCCCGGATGACGCGCGCGATTATACATTTCGCGGTAAAGCTTCTTGTGTTCGAGGAACAACACCGGATCGTCGCAGCGAATCGCCGTGCGCAGCAGGCCGCACGCATCCTCGGCGTTCGACGGGAAAACCACGCGCAGCCCGGGCAGGTGCGTGAAAATCACTTCCCCGCACTGGCTGTGATAGATGGCGCCGCCCGCCAGATACCCGCCGATCGGCACACGCAAAATCAGTGGCGCCGAGAACTGACCGTTCGATCTCCAGCGCATCGACGCGAGTTCGTCCCGCAGCTGCATCATCGCCGGCCAGATGTAATCGAAGAACTGAATTTCGGCGATGGGCTTGAGCCCGACCGTGGCCATCCCGATCGCGCGGCCCACAATCGAGGCCTCGGCGATGGGCGAATTGTAGCAGCGGCTACTGCCGAATTCGACCTGCAGCCCGGCAGTCACGCCAAACACTCCGCCCTTGCCCTTCACCTCCGAAAGGCTGCCTTCGCGGCTGGCATCGGCAACGTCTTCTCCGAACACGATGATGCGTTCGTTACGACGCATTTCCTCTTTCAACGTGATGTTGATGAGGTCGAGCATCGTCTTCTCATCGCCCTCGGGATGCGCGACGGCATCGAATTGCGATGAAGTGGGATCCACCGTTTCCGAGTAGAGGTGCGTAAGCGCTGTATCCGCAGCCGGCGGAGGCGCTTTCAACGCCCGGTGCGTATCCTGCAGAATCTCGTGATCGATCTCACGGATGATTTCTTCCAGTTCTCGCGCTTCGATCACGCCTTCGTCAACCAGAAACTTCGGAAACGTGACCAGCGGGTCGCGCAGCGCTTCTTCGTCGCGTTCATGCTTCGTCCGGTATGAGCGCTCGTCCTCGCTGAGAGAGTGCGAGTAGGGCCGTATGCAGTGTGCGTGAACTAATGCGGGACCGTGTCCTCCGCGGCACCACGCGGCGGCGGCGCTCATCGCTTTGTACGAAGAGATCAGGTCCGTGCCTTCCACGACTTCGATCGTCAGAATATCGGGGAAGCCGGCGAGCAGCTTCGAGATCGAACCGCCGGGCGTTTGCCGCTCCACCGGCACCGAGATCGCATAGCCGTTGTCCTGAATCAGAAAGAGAACGGGCAGACGGTCGAGGCAGGCCTGATTGATCGATTCCCAGAACTCGCCTTCGCTGGTCGCGCCTTCGCCCGAACTCGCGAGAACGAGGCGATCCTGGCCTAGGTACAGGACCCGGCACGCTGCCGCACAGCCCACCGCCTGAACGTATTGCGTTCCGGTCGCCGAGGAACTGGTGACGATGTTCTTCGCCGGATCGGTCCAGTGCGAGGGCATCTGGCGTCCGCCGGACGACGGGTCGGAAGCCGCTCCGACGGCCTGAAGCAGCATCGCCTCGGGCGTCATTCCCAGCGTCAGGCTGAGCGCACGATCGCGGTAATAGGGATAGAACCAGTCGTAGCCCGGCTTCGAGACCATACCCGCCGCAACCTGGATGGCTTCGTGCCCGGCCGCGCTGATTTGAAAGAAGATCTTCTGCTGGCGCCGGAGCATGATCTCGCGGTCGTCCAACCGGCGCGAGGTCTGCATGAGCCGGAAAGCCTTGATCAGAAGCTCAGGCGTAAGTCCCGCGTCACGCGCTGCTTTGAGCCGTTCCGTGCTGGCTGGCGTGGCAAACGACGTCATCATATGAAAAGACCTTAATCAATATAGCAAGCGAGGCCGGGGAAGGAACTCGTGGCCGCTAAGCCCTAAAGTAATGCACGATGATACACTGACGAAGATCTATTGATGCTGCTTCCGAGGGACTTCGTAACCTATTTGTCACGTCAGATCGTCCGTCGCCTTGTGCCGGGGACCATCGAGACGCACACACCGGAAAAAGTGGTTGAACTGGTGCACAACTTCATCGCGGACGAACTTGAGGCCGAGGATAAGTTGAACGACGAAGTGCGCGACATCCTCGAACAGTACAGCGACTACATGCGGCGCGAGGGCGTCAGCTACCAGGAGATGTTCCGCAAGGCGAAGAACGCGCTCGTGCAGCAGCGCAAGATCGTGCGGGCATCGGGGCGCGATACCGGCGACCAGATGAAGCTCTCGCGCGACAAAATCACCGACATTTCGCACAAATTGGTGGCGGCGCTGAAGAAATCGCGCGATCTGCGTTTGAAAAAGGACCTGAACGACGCCCGGCTCGAAATCGTGAAGGGTTTCACCGAGATCCTGCAGGTGGAAGAGAAGGCCGACCGCGCTTCCCGCGATAAGGTGCGCACGCTGAAGCGCGATGTTCCCGAAGGCAGCGAAGAGTGGGACATCCTGCAGAAGCGCTACTATTCGGAAGAGCTGAAGAAGTACGGCATCGACACGAGTAAGTAAAGACACCTCGAAGTAAGGTAGATCTGTGGGTCGCATCCGGGTCCTTTCGGACCACGTCGCAAACAAGATTGCGGCGGGCGAGGTCGTGGAGCGGCCTGCGTCCGTCGTCAAAGAACTGCTCGAAAATTCGCTCGATGCGGGTTCGACCAGCGTTCGCGTCGAAATCGAAAACGGCGGACGGCGGCTGATTCGCATCGCCGACGACGGCTGCGGCATGCTGCGCGACGACGCTCTGCTGGCCTTCGAGCGCCATGCCACCAGCAAGCTGCACGACGTGAAGGATCTGCTTTCGATCGCGACGCTCGGCTTTCGCGGCGAAGCGCTGCCTTCCATCGCATCGGTCTCGCGGCTGCTGCTCGAGACGCGCTCGCTCGACGAACAGACCGGCACACGCGTCGAAATCGCGGGCGGCAAGATTCTCAACTGCGATGAGATCGCGCGCGGCGGCGGCACCACGATCAGCGGTGCGCGATCTGTTCTTCAACGTTCCGGCGCGCAAGAAGTTTCTGCGCTCGGAGCAGACGGAACTGGCGCACATCGCGTCGCTGGTAACGCATTACAGCCTGGCGCATTCCGACAAGACGTTCGAACTGTGGAACGGCGGCGCGACTCTGCTGCATGCCACGCCGGTCGAGACGCTGCGCGAGCGTGTGTTTCAGGTCTTCGGCAGCCAGTTGCTGGAAGATCTGATCGAGCTGGAACCGCGCACCGGCACGCTGCAGATGCCGGAACCGGACGAACCGCCGCGAACCTTTCCGGCTCACGGCTTCGTTTCGCGCCCGCAGGTGCAGAAGAACAATCGGAATTCGATTTTCATGTTCGTGAACGGCCGCCTGATTCGCGACCGTCTGCTGCTGCATGCGCTTTCGAGCGCGTATCACAATCTGATGCCGCCCGCGTGTTATCCGTTCGCGCTGCTGTTTCTCGATTGCGATTGCGAAGAGGTGGATGTGAATGTGCATCCTTCGAAGACGGAGGTGCGGTTCCGGCATCAGTCGTGGGTGCACGATTTCGTGCGCGATGCCGTGCGGGAGCAGTTGATGCTGTCGCGGCCCGCGCCGTCTTTCAGCCCTGCGTCCGCAGCAGGCTGGCGGCGTGTTGCCGTATTCGGAATTCTCGCAGATGCTGCAGAACGAAACGGCGGGCGCATCGCTGCCGGCGACCGTGCCGGATTACACTCTGCATCCGCCGGCGCCGCCCGCCGGGCGTTTCGATTTCGGGAGTGGCGCGATTGCGGTCACCGCAGCCCAAACTGCTGCCGTTGAAACAAAGGAAGAACCGCTTCGCCTGCGCGTGCCCGATACCCACGGCGCCTTTCCCGCGGGCATGGTTCCCGCCGAGCACAGCATGTCGCGCGGCATGAGTAACATTGGCGAACTGCGGCCGCTCGGGCAACTTCACAACAGCTTCATCATCGCGGCGGGTACGGACGGACTCTGGATCATCGATCAGCACGTGGCGCACGAGCGCATCCTGTTCGAACAGGTGCTTGCCCAGCAGGCCGCGGGGCGCGTGGAAGTGCAGCATTTGCTGATGCCGGTGATTCTGCAGCTCACGCCCGAGCAGCAGATCGAATACGCGCGCATCGCCGATGAACTGCACAATTCCGGCTTCGAGACAGAGCCGTTCGGCAATCGGACCATCGCCGTGAAAGCCGCACCGGCCGCAGTCGGCCAGGGCGATCTGGAGCGGGTGATTTTCGAAATTCTGGAAATCGCCGAGCACGAACTGCGCAGCGTTTCGCTTTCCGATCTGCGGCGCGGAATTGCCGCGTCGATCGCGTGCCGCGCCGCCATCAAGATCAACATGCCGCTCGATCAGCGCAAAATGGAATGGATGCTGCGCACGCTGGCCGCGACGGACTATCCGATGGCGTGCCCGCACGGACGCCCGGTCGCGCTGCAATACAGCACTCGTGACATTCTGAAATCGTTTCACCGCATCTGAAAACTTTATGGAACTGCGACAACTGGGTAAATCGGGACTTCAGGTTTCCGCGCTCTCCTACGGCACCGGGACCTTCGGCGGGCGCGGCGATCTCTTCCGCGCCTGGGGCACGACGGAGGTGGATGATGCGCGCAAACTCGTCGACATCTGCCTCGAAGCGGGCGTCAATCTGTTCGACACCGCGGACGCTTATTCAGCGGGGCGCTCCGAAGAGGTTCTCGGCGAGGCCGTCAAAGGCCGTCGCGATCAGGTGCTGATCGCGACGAAGGCATTCTTCCGCACCGGGCCGGGATCGAACACCGGCGGCACTTCACGCCACCACCTGATTGCGGCCTGCGAAGGTAGCCTGAAGCGGCTGGGAACAGACTACATCGACCTGCTGCAGATGCATGGTTTCGATGCGCTTTCGCCGGTTGAGGAAACGCTGCGCGCGCTCGACGATCTGGTCGCGGCGGGGAAGGTGCGCTACATCGGCGCGTCCAATTACTCGGGATGGCACCTGATGAAATCGCTATCGGCAAGCGATCGTTACGGGTGGTCGCGCTATGTGGCGCATCAGGTTTACTATTCGCTGATCGGGCGCGAATACGAGTGGGAGTTAATGCCACTCGGTTTCGATCAGGGCGTTGGCGCGTTGATCTGGAGTCCGCTCGGGTGGGGCCGGCTCACGGGAAAGATTCGCCGGAATCAGCCGATTCCTGAAGGCAGCCGCTTGCCGGCGACCGCGCAGTACGGGCCTCCGGTGGATGACGAGTTGCTTTATAAGGTGGTCGATGTGCTCGATGCGATCTCGCAGGAAACCGGCAAGACCGTGCCGCAGATTGCATTGAACTGGTTGCTGCAGCGGCCTACGGTTTCGTCGGTGATTATGGGCGCCCGGAATGAAGAGCAGTTGCGGGACAACCTCGGCGCGGTCGGTTGGAATCTGAAGCGCCGATCAGGTCGCGCGGTTGGATTCGGTCAGCAAGGTGACACCGATTTATCCCTACTGGCACCAGCGCCAGACCGCGGCCGATCGCAACCCGCCCCTGGTGTCCAGTATCTGACGATGCGTCCGCGTTCTTCGGCTGGATGGTGGTGTTTGTCTCGGATGCCCTGTTGCTGGCACCGATGATTTCCGCACAAACCTTGCCTCCCGTTCAGCTGGATTTTGTGAAGATTCCTCCCGGGCAGTTTTGGATGGGGTGTCTGCCTGGCGATCTCACGGCTGTTCCGGGCGAGATCATCGGAGGCGTTACCGGCAAATGTCCCGCCGATGAATTGCCGCGGCATCTGGTGCGAATCAGCAGATCTTTCGAGATGGGCAAGTACGAAGTCACGCAGGCGCAATGGGAATCGATGATGGGTACCAATTCCAGCCACTTCTAGCGGCGCGAGTCGTCCTGTGGAGCAAGTGAGCTGGGATGACGTGCAGGAGTTTCTGCAGCGGCTGAACAGCCGGCACGATGGCTATCGCTACCGTTTGCCCACTGAAGCGGAATGGGAATACGCAGCTGGCGCCGGTGCGCCCGGGCCGTTTGCCGGTTCCGGTCTGGAGGACGCAGCCTGGTATGGCGCCCCAGATAACGCCAACGGAGCGACCATTATCGAGAGCAAAGGAGAAACGCATCCCGTCGGCATGAAGAAGCCCAATGCGTGGGGGCTATACGACATGCTTGGGAACGTGGCCGAGTGGGTTCAGGATTGGTACAGCAAAACCTGGTATCGGGTCAGCCCGGAAAGCGATCCGGCAGGTCCGGCGGAAGGTGAATATGCGCCGCTGGGTCCATACCACGTTGCGCGTGGAGGCTCTTGGTATTCGATCGCGAGCTACCTCCGCGTGTCGGATCGTTATGAGACGGTCCATGGTCTCCGGCGAAGAGATATTGGCTTCCGATGCGCGCGCGAACGGGCGCCGTAGCTCCTGGAATTAGACCTACTTCAGCGCGTCTTCAACCAGCCGCTTCTGTTCTTCTGCGTGGCGTTTGTGCGAGCCAACTGCGGGGCTGGCGTTCTTGAGGCGTCCAGCGTAATGGATCACGCGATTGAGGCCCTTGAAGTAGCCGAACATGAAGCGCCATGCGCCCATGTTGCGCGGCTCTTCCTGGCACCAGATCAGGTCCGCGTTCGGGCTGTAGCGCGCCAGCACGTTGATGACACTCTGCTCCGGAAACGGATAGAGTTCCTCCACGCGGACAATCGCAACATCATCAATCTTCTTCGCCTCGCGCGCCGCTACCAGATCGTAATAAACCTTGCCCGTGCAGAACACTACTTTGCGCACGCGCGTCGGATCGAGCGAATCGCCGAGCACTTCATGAAACGTCCCGTCGGTCAGCTCGCTGAAGCTCGATACCGCGGCGGCGGACCGCAGCAGGCTCTTCGGCGTGAAGAGCACCAGCGGCTTGCGCACGGTGGCCATCTGGCGCCGCAGAATATGGAAATACTGGGCGGGCGTGGTGCAGTTCGCCACGCGGATATTGTTTTCCGCGCAGAGTAACAGGAAGCGCTCCATGCGGGCGCTCGAATGCTCCGGACCCTGGCCTTCATACCCGTGCGGGAGCAGCAGCACCAGGCCGCTCACCTGGCTCCATTTCGCTTCGGCGGTGGTGATGAACTGATCGATGATGATCTGCGCGCCGTTCGAGAAATCGCCGAACTGCGCTTCCCACAGGGTCAGACGTATGCGGGTCGGAAACGCTATACCCGTATTCAAAACCAAGCACGCCGAATTCGCTGAGCGAACTATCGTAAACCTCGAACGGCGCCTGATGTTCGTCCATGAACTGCAGCGGGATGTAGCGATGGCCATCCTCGAAATCGTAAAAGGAAAGATGCCGCTGGCTGAACGTGCCGCGGCCGGAATCCTGACCGCTCAAACGAACCGGCACGTTCTCGAGAACCAGGCTGCCGAAGGCAATCGCTTCCGCGAAAGCCCAATCCACCGGCCCGTCATTGGCGAGCGTTTCGCGCCGCTTCTTGACAAATCCGTCGAGCTTGGGATGAATATGGAACGACGATGGCAGGAACGTGATGCCATCCACCACGCGCTCCAGCATGTCGCGTGAAATCGCGGTCGAGGAATACGCCGGCGCGGGCGCGATCGATGGCTGCAACACCCAGGGGCCGGCAGCCTTATTGGCGTCGAACGCCGCATTCAGGCGGTCCGACACCTTCTTCCGCAACTCATCCACCTGCGCCGCGGTAAGAACCTTCTCGGCGGCGAGACGCTCCCCGTAGAGCACCGCGACCGAATGGTGTTCCTTGATCTTCCGGTACATGACCGGCTGCGTGTAGGCCGGGTCGTCGCCTTCGTTGTGGCCGTGACGGCGGTAGCAGATCATGTCGATGACGACATCGCGCTTGAACATCTGCCGGTAGTCGAAAGCCAGCCGAAGCACGTGCAGCGCCGCCTCGGGATCGTCGCCGTTGACGTGGAAAATCGGCGCCTGCACCATGCGCGCGATGTCGGTCGCGTACTCGGTCGAGCGCGAATCCTCCGGCAGCGTGGTGAAGCCGATCTGATTGTTGATGACGAGGTGGATGGTGCCGCCCGTGCGGTAGCCATGCAGCTGCGAGATGTTCAGCGTCTCGGCCACGACTCCCTGCCCGGCAAACGCCGCGTCGCCGTGGATCAGCACCGGCAGAACGCGCGCGCGCTGCTTGTCGCCGAGCCGTTCCTGCTTGGCCCGCACCATGCCTTCGACCACCGGATTCACGGCTTCGAGATGGCTTGGGTTGGCGGCAAGCGACACAACAATTTCGCGGCCTGACGGAGAACGATGCAGACCGCTCGCGCCGAGATGGTATTTCACGTCGCCCGAGCCCTGCACGGACGACGGATCGATGCTGCCTTCGAATTCGGAGAAGATCTGGCCGAGCGGTTTGCCGATGAGGTTGGCCAGCACGTTGAGACGTCCGCGGTGCGCCATCCCGATCACCATTTCCTGGGCATCCTGCGCGGCGGCGAGGTCGGCGAGGTCGGTGAGAATTGCGATCGTGGTCTCCGCGCCTTCGAGCGAAAATCGCTTCTGACCGATGAAGCGGCGATCGAGGAAATCTTCGAACTCTTCCGCTTCGAGCAGGTTGTTGAGAACGCGCAGCCGTTCTTCCTTCGACAGGCTGAACGCGTACTTCGGCGCTTCCATGCGTTCCTGCAGCCAGATTTTTCTCTTCGGGCCGCTGGATATACATGTACTCGCAGCCGATCTTGCCGCAGTAGGTCTCGCGCAGCAGATCGACCATCTCGCGCAGCGTCGCCTGTTTGCGTCCGGCGAAGGCGTGGCTGAGCGAATCGGTGTAAAAGTGGCGATCGAGATCCCAGATGGTGAGGCCGTAGGTCAGCGGATCGAGCTCGGGGTTGTAAGGCGGATCGTCGCCGAGCGGATCGAGATCGGCCATCAGGTGTCCGCGCACGCGAAAGGCGTTGATGAGGTGAATGACCGCGGCTTCCTTGACGGTTTCGAGCGACGGGTCGGGGACGGCCGCGAGTGCCGCGGGCAGCTTGTCCGGCGCCCACTTCACGGGGTTATAAGGAACGCGCAGGGCTTCGAAGATTTCTTCGTAGAAGTTGTCTTCGCCATCGAGCAGCGACTGCATCGTGCCGAGGAACATGCCGGATTCCGCGCCCTGAATGATGCGGTGATCGTAAGTGCAGGTGACCGACATCACCTTGCTGATACCGAGCGATGCGATCGCGTCGGGTGAGACGCCGCGGTACTCGGCGGGATAATCCATCGCGCCGACCGCGATGATGGCGCCTTGCCCGGACACCAGACGCGGCATCGAGGCCATGGTTCCGACCGTGCCGGGATTCGTGAGCGAGATGCTGGTGCCCTGGAAATCCGGCGGGCTGAGCTTGCCGTTGCGGGCGCGCACGACGAGGTCGTCAAACGCGGTCATGTAAGCCGCAAAGCTCATCGCGCCTGCGTTCCGGATATTCGGGACGAGCAGGCTGCGCGCGCCGTTCTTGCCCGCGACGTCAATCGCCAGTCCGAAGTTGATTTCGTTCTTGACCACGCGGAACAATTCGCCTTCGGCATTCGATGCGAACGCATGATTCAGCGCCGGATTCGCCTTGACGGACCGGACGATCGCCCATCCGATCAGGTGCGTGTAGGAGACCTTGCTCTTGCCGAGCAGCGCGCGATGGTGATTGATCAGGCGGCGGTTTTCGTCGATGACTTTGACGGGGATGATGCGCTGCGAGGTGGCCAGCGGAATGGTCGCGCTGATCGCCATGTTCTCGGCAATGCGCGCGGATACGCCGCGCAACGGCATGAGCTCTTCGGAGTTCGAAAGCACCGGTACGACGGCCGGAAGCGCGGGCAGGCGCAGCAACGGCGACGGCGGATTCCGCGTGGCTTGCTCCGTTGCCGTTGCCTGTGCGGCCGTTGCTTTTCGTAAGGGCGACACCATTGGACCCTTCGCCATTCGAACCTTCGTGTTCGAAAATGTCTTTCCAATCAGAATCGACCGACGTCCGATCGTGATGATATTGCTGCAAGAGCTCTTCTTCGAGCCACGCATTTACGCCCGATTGCGGGCCTGGGTTTGCCATACGGAGGGAGACTTGACCTTCAATTCATTGTACTTGACGCAGTTCTCCGATCGACTATTGCAATCGGTTAGCATTGGCGGGGATCGCGACCTTGAGCCGCGTTCCCCGCTCTCAAATTCAAGTAGGAGCGCTCCACTGGCCGGTAAACCCTCGACCCGGGGCCAGTTTGGTTTCCCGGCTGAAACCGGGGCCGCACCAATAACGGGAGCGCCTGCCGCCCATTGTTTGAAACTGATACCGCCATGGTCTCGAGAACTTAGCGGGCAGCGACCGGAAACATCATGGGTACGTTCCGGTTCTCGATTGCACGGTAGCAGACGAGAGTCAGAATCAGATATCGCGGCCATCAAAAATCGATCGTAAGTTCTTGACTGGGCAAGGCGAAATATATTTTCGACTTTTGTGACAACCGCTTCAGCGTAGAATCGCGCCTATTGGCTATCCAGCCGCTTCAACGAAACATTCACAGTCGCCGACGGTGGCACCTCTATCTTCGACGCCCCTTCAGGCGCAGCGCTCTGGATCGTTATCGCGTCCGTCGCATAAACGACGTATTTCCCCGGCGGAATTCTTAACGGGCCAATCTTGCCTTCCTCGCCGACCGCCGAAACCGCGCGAGTAGGCCGGCCCGTCCAGCCTTACCCCGGAGCTCACCGGTTTGCCTTCCGCATCGGTAACGGTTCCCGTCAACGTTCCGAAATCGTCCGCAAGCACAATATCAATTGGATCGGCGCCTCCCACCACCGAGAACTCGCGCCCCTGGATATCCTGACCGCGCATCTGAACCGATTGGACATAAAAATCGTCGATACCGCCCGAGCCATCGTCCTGCAACGGCATGATCCCCAGCTGGTACTTTCTTTGCAGCACGTTCGAGATGGTGAACGAGTCGCCCGCTTCGTTCCATTCCACCGATCCGCTTGGGGCAACAAGTCGAGCCGTACACGCCCCCGGCGCCCCGACGACGATTTGAATCGTACCGAGCCGGTGAGTTCGATGCCGGGCAAAAGCGTCAGCGCAAGATTGGCAAGCCCGCCGGCGCCCACCGTGGCCTCTTCGCTCACAAAGAACGCCTTGTCTCCATAGACCGCCGTGGCCTGAATCGTGTACACATCAGGAAGCACGTCGGCGAAATCGTACAAACCACCGAGCGTGGATTTCACCGCCAGCGCGGTCCCACCTTCGCGGCCCTTGTTATAGATCGCGACCACCGGGACAGCTCCATCCGGCGCGCCGGAGACCGAACCGGAGAGATGCACCGGCGCCAGTGCATTAAGCGTGAAGTCGAGCCGTTGTTGCTGCCCGGGTTCCACGGTGGTGTTGATGCAGCGATCGGCATAACGGAGCTTGTGTCCGCCCCCGACGGGATAAACATTGGCGTTCGAATGCGCGCAAATCACGTAAGGGAACGGCTGAAGTGTGAGCGCATACTCGCCGGATTGATTCACCGTCGCCATGCCCGGCCGTAGCGGCAGCGGAGCATTCGGGAATGCTGCCTCAACAACCGCGTCCGCGATCGGTTGGCCATTCGTATCCAAAACGACGCCCGAAACGCCCGAGACCCGTTGCAGCCTGACGAGGATTTGCTGCGCGTTGTCCCGCGAAAGCCGTTGCGGGTCGAACCCGCTCTTGCTGACGATCAGTTGAACCTTGCCGCATGATTCTGCCGGGATGCTGAAGTGTCCGTCCGCGTCAGTGGCTGCACCAATATCCTGGCCGCCCTCGATTGCGACCTGCGCCTGGCTGACGGGCTTACCATTTCCGGCCTCAACGACGGACCCGCTGGTCGTGCAGTTCTGCAGAAAGAGTTGTCGCCGCCATGATCAGAAGTGCGCCGGCCGGCATATACGAATCGATATTACGTCAATCGCGAAAGGGCCGGACTAATGGCTCATGTTCACGACCGCTCCATGCCGTTCATCGAGCAGTCAAGTCGTGCTCGAGCGCGGCCGCGATCTGGCCGTCCGGCACATTGATCGGCCTTCCCGCGAGTTGCCGCTGGCCCTCCAGTACTCCCCACCGTTCGGCAATGGAGCTTGTAACCGGCAGAATGCGGTCGGAGAACAGGATCGATAGATCGGTTTCAATCCAGGCTTCGAGATATGTCGGGGATCGGCGCAGCAATCCAGGTCTTGACTACTGGTTCGGTCGCGTCGTACCAACTCTGAGGGAACATTGATATCCAGCAGGGACTCATTCAAAATCGACCGGGCGGGAGGAGAGGCTGCGGCTGAAAAACGTGTCACCTGTTCGTCCGTGAGCAAGCCTCGCACCCTGGCACATGTATCGATCAACTCCTGACCAGTGCGCCGCGGTGCTCGTTCTACCGGCAGGTGAACAGCGTCTTCGAGCAGGTTGGCAGCATGCGCTTCGATGGCGGCAGCCTGACGCGCGAGCCGGGCCGCCGCAGTCGGGATGCATAACTTCCGCAACGCTGGTAGCCTTGAGTGAAGCCTATGACCTCCCTCAGCAGAAGAGACTTCGGCGCACTCGCGCTGGTTTTGGCAACGCAATCGAAACGCCTGTTCGCCGCCACGAACGTCGCCGCCACGACCATCGACTCCAGAATCCGCGAAAGCATGACGCGGAGGAAAATCCCGGCGGTCGTCGCGATGGTCGCAACGCCCGACAAGATCACGTACACCGGTGCTTTCGGCAAACGCGACTCGGCTTCGGGAATCGACGTCAAGCCCGATTCCATCTTCGCTATCGCGTCGATGACGAAAGCCATTACCACCACCGCCGCCATGCAACTGGTCGAGCAGGGGAAGGTCAAACTGCATGAGCCGGTCTCGAAATATCTTCCCGAACTGGCGAAGCTCGATGTCCTCGAAGGGTTCGATAGCGCCGGGAAACCGAAGCTGCGGCCCGCCACGAAACCGGTCACGCTCCATCATCTTCTGACGCACACTTCCGGGTTCGCCTACGACACCTGGGACCAGAGCATGATGAAATACAACACGCTCAACGGAGGTCCGTCGGGAGCTACTGTGGCGCCGCTCACGCCGCTGATCTTCGAGCCCGGCACGCGCTGGCAGTATGGAACGAGCCTCGACTGGACCGGCAAGCTGGTGGAGGCGGTCAGCGGGCTCACCCTCGAACAATACTTCCAGCGCAATATTCTGCAGCCGCTGGGCATGAAAGACACGACCTTCATTTTTCCTGCCGATAAGCTGGACCGCCTCGTGAGCTCGTACCGGCGGCAGCCCGATGGCTCGCTGAAAGAAGATCCGCGAACGCTGCCTGCCCCGCCCAAGGCATACAACGGCGGCGGCGGATTGTTCTCTACCGCGCCGGACTATGTCCTTTTCATGCAGATGATCCTTCACCACGGCAAAGGACCGCAGGGGCAGATCCTGCAGCCGAAGACCGTCGCTATGATGACGACCAACCAGATCGGCGACATCAGTGCCGGGAAACTGAAAACCTTCCGGCCCACCATTTCGAGCGACGTGGATTTCCACCCCGGCGTGACCGACGGCTTTACCTACGGCTTCCTCATCAACAAGACCGGCTACCAGGGAGGACGGTCCGCGGGCAGCCTCGCGTGGGCCGGAGTTGAGAACACGTTCTACTGGATCGATCCGAAGCGCGCTCTGTGCGCGGTCGTGATGATGCAGTTTTTCCCGTTTGTCGATTCGCAGGCCGTAGGGCTGTTGAGCGATTTCGAGAAGGCCGTCTACGCCGTTTAGGGGAACCGCTTACTAACGTGCGCGGCTCGGAAAATCCTCGTTCGGAAGTGGCACATACCCAGGAGAATACCCACAGTGCTCGCGCTGTTGACGATCGATGTGCAGGAGGACTTCGCGCGGCTGATCTCCGGCACACGTGAGTGCTTGCCTGCGATGTAGGGCGTGCTGGCCGCGTTCCGGAAGCGCGGTTTGCCGATCATTCATGTCGTCCGGCTCTATCTGGCCGATGGCAGCAACGCCGACCTCTGCCGAAGAGAATCGATTCGCAACGGCTCCGGCCTGGTTACGCCGGGCAGCGATGGCGCTGAACTGGTCGCCGGTCTCACTCCCGATCCTTCGTTGCGCCTCGATGCGGACCTGCTGCTGAACGGCGGCTTTCAGGAAATGTGGAAAAACGAGTGGGCGATGTACAAGCCGCGCTGGGACGCGTTCTATTCCACACCACTCGAAGAACATCTGCGAAAGCTCGGCGTGACCACGGTCGCCGTGATCGGCTGCAATTTCCCGAATTGCCCGCGCGCGACAATCTATGGAGCGAGCATGCGCGACTTTCAGGTTGCCATTTTCCCCGGAGGCCATATCCGGCATTTACGAGAAGGGCATCGAGGAACTCGCGAATATCGGGGTTTCCGCCATGAGGTGCGAAGATGTTTGAGCGCTACACCGACCAGGCCCGCCGATCGCTTTTCTTCGCGCGCTATGAAGCGAGCCAGTCCGGCTCGCCGCATATCGAATCGGAACATCTCCTACTTGGGGTGATGCGGTGAGACCGAATTACTCGTCGACAGGCAATCCGCGCCGAGATCGAGCAGATTGCGGTGCACACGCCGCTCCGACATCGACATCGGTGATTTGCCCTTTTCGGAGGCCGTGAAGCGAGCGATGCCCATGCCGCGGCAGAGGCAGGACAAGCTCGGCCATCAACACATCGGCACGGAACATCTGTCTGCTTGGCCTGATGGTCGACGATCCCGATTCCCTTGTCGCGGGTCTGCTTGCGACAAACATGGCATTGACCGGGCAAAAGCGCTAAGCGGTATCGCGGATACGCCTGCCGAAGACGCCAGTGGGCCGCGAGAGCCTGCGGGCCCTTGTCGACAGCCTTCCGCCGAGAGTCGACGGGGCGCAAAACGATGCTCGAACACCTGCAGACCGTGCGGCCGTTTCCGCCACCCCCGCCGTTCGGAGCGGAGGGTGGCTGGATCGGCGGTGGCGGAGGTGTAGGCGTTGGCTGGAACCGCGCCAGGTTCGGAGCTCCGGGAATTCCGCCGGGCCAAATGCGTCAGGGACGTCGTTCCTTCAGCCGAATCGAAGACGGTGTCGAAGTGGTCGAAACCCACCACCTGCGCGATGGGTGTGAGGTCACCCTCATCGAACGCTTCCGTCTGAGCGAAGACGGCAAGACGCTGACTTATACGTAGGAGGTCAATGGCCCGGGCAAATCCGAACAACATACAATCGATTTCAACGTCGCCTTATGATGGAGCTGCGTATCGACCATCCCGTTCCCGAATTGACGGTGGTCGAAGATGGCGCCACTCTTCGCACTATTGATGAAGGGATTGCCTAGTTACTTTCCCACTTAAAATTCCGGATGTAAGTTCCGTACTTTCATAGGTGCGGCGGGTGGCTGTTTGTTGGATCGAACGTTGCCTCGGGCGGGACGCCATCGGTGACGTCTGGCGGCTGTTGAATATCAGAACATTCTGTTCAGAAAATGTATTGACTCCGCCGTGTGATAAATGTATCATCGTTACTGATGACACGTGAGCAAGCCATCCGCAAGAGGGAAAAGTTGGCAGCCAAACTCTCCTCCCCCTCGGGTGTCCTTCGCGGCTCGCTGCTCCAGCGCACGATTCATCACTCCACGGGATGTCTGAAATGTGCTCGTGGCGAAGGCCATCCGCTCTGGGTGCTCACGGTGGGTTATCCCGGCGGAAAAACTCGCCAGGTGAGCGTGCGTCCCGAGCAGGTTCCGCTGGTTCGAAAGGCAATCGAAGAGTATCGCGATGTCAAGCAGGCACTGGAGGCAATCAGCGAACTGAATCAATTCCTGCTCCGGCTGGATCGCGAGGAAGCCAAAGAACAGGAACGCCAGTCGTGATCGCCGCTCGCCGCCTGCAGCGAAATTTCGCCGATGGCTTCATCGCAGAGACGGTGGAGGATTTCTGGGAACCTTGGATGCGGCACGCCGATAAAGCACTGGAAGATGACACCCTGCTTCTCGTCATTCAGGAAGAGCTGGCCAAACGCTGCAGGAAGAGCAAGACTCGTGGGCGCAAGGCGACGCCCGCTGAGGTCGTGCTCAGAATGCTGCTGCTGAAGCATGTACGCGACTGGAGTTACGAAGTACTGTCGCGGGAAGTGCGCGCCAATCTGGTCTATCGCGAGTTCACCCGGGTCGGCGGTGAAAAGGTTCCGGATGACCGGACGATGGGAAACCTGGCGCGTCAGCTGGGGCCGGAGGTTATCGAAAAACTGCACCGGCGGGTGGTGGAGATCGCGCAGGAAAACAAGATCGCAACGGGTCGTAAGATGCGGGTCGATACGACCGTGGTGGAGACTGACATCCACTATCCGACCGACAGCACGTTACTGGGTGACGGCGTGCGTGTCCTGACGCGCATCATGAAGAGGGTTACCGCTGTGGCGGGGAAGGCCGGCACGCAGATGCGCGATCGCAGCCGATCCGCAAAGCTGAAGGTTTTGGCGATCGCTCGCGCCAGCCGCAACAAGACGGAGCAAGGGCGGCAGAAGATGAAGAACGCGTACGTCAAATTGTTGGAAATCGCCAGCCGGGTTACGGGGCAAGCCTGGAAGTTCTCGCGCGAGATCGTCGGGGGTGTCAAGCGAGGCAACCTGTCAGTCCTGCGCAAAGCCGGCAAGCAACTGGACGAAATGATTCCCCGGGTCCGGCAGGTGCTGCGCCAGACACGGGAGCGGGTGCTGCGCGGCAACACCAAAGCCGAAGGAAAGCTGCTCAGCATATTCGAGACGCACACCGAGGTGATCCGCAAGGGTAAGGCGCATAAGCCCAATGAGTTTGGCAAACTGGTCCTGATTCAGGAGGCGGAGAACCAGATCGTTACGCATTACCAGGTATGCGAACAGCGGGCGGCTGACTCCACATTGCTGGGAGGATGTCTGGAGCAACATGTCAAACAGTTCGGACGCGCCCCGGAGCGTGTGGCGGCGGATCCCGGCTTCTTCTCAGCCGCTAACGAATCCAAAGCCGGGGAAATGGGAGTCAGCCGGGTCTCGATTCCAAGCCACGACACGAAGAGTCCCGCACGCAAACAGCGGCAGAAGCAGCGTTGGTTTAAGGAGCTTCAGAAGTGGCGCACAGGCTGTGAAGGCCGTATCAGTGTTCTCAAACGCCGCCATGGGCTGCGGCGATCGCTCTACAAAGGACCGGACGGCATCCAGCGCTGGGTCGGACTCGGGGTGATCGCCGACAACGTCATTCATATCGGCACGCACCTGGCCGAGCAAACACGCCCGCGCGAAGTACCCTCTTAATTAACCGCTACGTTTCTCCGTTCCTGTCCGCACCGGAAACAGATTCTTTAACTCGCCTTTCATCCCACTCCCAACGCTCCCCTCGACCTCGAAGACCTCCCGTCAGGACAATATTTCCGGGACGCCGACTCAGGCTGAGGCAGCTTTCAGAATTTTAAGTGGGAAAGTAGCTAGCTGGATCGTGGGCAGGGGATTACGCTGGAAGAACTGCGCCGCGAGCTTTCGCGCCGGCGTTCGAAATAATCGTCGCCCGTTGACCAAGCGCGGCCAGCGAAGCGCGTCGCGCATCCGCAGGACCCACTTGATCACATGATAGGCTACACCGCCCGGAAGCGCGCGGAGTGCTTCCACAAGATACTCTTCGTTTTCGGCCAGGGCAATCACAACCGAATCATAACGCCGGGCCTGACTTGCGACCCGGCCGGCGAAACATACAATTGATTCAACGTCGTGTAATAAAAGCGATTTAAAAAAGGGGAAGAACCCTCCTCGTTCAAACGTCAAACAAGGGATCCGTGTCGATGGTGCTGGTGGAACAGACCGAAAGAGAACTTGTCGAAGCGTGCCGGCACGGCGAACCAGATGCCTTTCGCGCGCTCTTCGAAAGGTACAAAGACAAGGTTTATTCGGTCGCCTTACGCTACAGCGGCGACCCGGCAGTCGCCCAGGATATCTCGCAGGACACCTTCCTGAAGCTCTTCTCCGTGATCGGGAGTTTCCGGGGCGAGTCGGGTTTCGAATCGTGGCTCTACCGGCTGGTGGTGAACCGGTGCTTCGACCAGAAGCGCGGCGCGCGCAGGCTGATGCCGCTGCTCGACGAGTTTCTCGGCGGCGTTGCACTCGCCGGATCGAAACGCTCTGGAAGACGTTTTGCGATCCGAGCGGAGCACGCAGGTGGGGTCGGTGGTGGCGAGTCTGCCGCCAGAGCAGCGTATCGTAATTGTGCTGCGCTACACGCAGGGTTTGTCGTATGAAGAGATTGCCGGAATACTGGGGTGCTCCACGGGCACGATCGGATCGCGGTTGAATCGCGCGCACCGGGTGATTGCGCGGCGGCTGGCGCACGTTGCGGGCGCAGGAAGGAGGAAGATATGAACGACGGTAGTCCATGGTTTGAATCGGTGGCGCTTGAGCATGAACTGGCTCGTCAGCTCGCCCCGGTGGCCGCGCCGGAAAACCTGTGGGACCGAATTCACGAACCACGGCCTTCCCCTCCGCGCGGCATGCCGATCGCCTGGGTTGCCTGGCCGGCCACGGTCGTGGTTCTAATCGCGTGTGCGGGGGTGTATTGGAAGATGAACCACGCACGCGAGCCGCTGGCGGAACTTCCGCCCGCGTCCCGCGATTTCGATTTCCGCTCCAGCGATTTTGGCGCGATCAGGAGGTGGGTGAAGGCCGAGTCGAACATCGATATCGATCTGCCCGACGGAGTCTGCCACGTCTGCCGCGCCGGTCCTGCTGCTCGGAGTTCGTCTTGATCCGGTTCCGCGGATCGCCGGCGGCTGCGATCGATTATCACGTCGGGGAAGGCGCCGCCACCCTGGTCGTTTCGGGCAAGCAGGGGGGCCTGAGCGGGGACACCGAAGTGGGCAAGCATCTGTTTTCGGCCATGAAGTCGGCCGGGAAAGAGCATCTGCTTTCGTGGAATATGCGCAACCAGAATTACACGATCGCCTATTCGGAAAGGAAAGATCTGGGTGGCGCTTGCCTGCTCTGCCATTCCAATACGCGGAGCCTGATCGTTAACTGAGCGATACTACGGGAAATGGCCAAGACTCCCGCGGAAATGGTGCTGATGCCCGTCGTCTACCGAGTGCCGGGCATGGAGACGGCGCAAGGTTGGTTTCGAACCTGACCTACAGCGACGTCGATAATCCTCACCTTTTGATGGACGTGTACTTACCCGCTGACGCAGGTACCGAGCGGCGCCCGGTGGTGGTTCTGATTCATGGCGGGAGCAAGCCCGAATATCGCGCCAAGGACTGGGGCGTCTTCAAGTCCTGGGGACGTTTGATAGCTGCTTCCGGAATGGTCGGCGTCGCGTTTACACATCGCATGGGTTACCCGGAGCCGTTTCTGGAGGAGGCTACAGCCGATCTCGCCCACGCACTCGCTTATGTGCGGACGAATGCGGAATCTTGGAACGCCGACGGTGACCGCATCGGTCTGATGTCGTTCTCGGCCGGGGGGCCTCTGCTGGCTGGTCCGATGAGCGAACAGACCGGCGTTTATACGCTGCGTTGCGGCGCTTTATTCGTTTCTCGGAATGCAGCCGTCAACGCTGCCGATGTTCGTCGCGAGAGCGGGTCAGGACGCAAATCCGGGCTTGAACGCGGCGATGGATCAATTCATCGCGGCGGCGCTGGCAGCGAATGCACCGGTCACCGTGGTCAATCATCCCGCCGGAGAACACGGCTTCGACATGCTGAATGACGACGATCGGTCGCGCGAGATCATACGGGCCGTGCTGGCGTTTTTTGAAACCCATCTGCGCGCGCATAGTCCCCTTTGTGGCATAACTAGTGAGATGAAGAAATCTTACGCAGCGCTCGCCGTTCTCCTGATCGCAGCGGCGTGGGCGGGCGTGAGCCGCGCGCAATCGATGGCCGGGCCTTCGACCGAGGCCATCGATATCGCTCCGGACCGCGGCGCGGCAGGCATGTCGCGATGGCTGCGCCAACTGCAGACGCGCGCCAGTCTCCTGATGGTGACCGCGCACCCGGATGACGAAGACGGCGGCATGCTCACCTTCGAGACGCGCGGACAGGGTGTGCGCGCCGGGCTCCTTACGCTGAATCGCGGCGAGGGCGGCCAGAACGTGATGGCGATGGACTTCTACGATGCGCTGGGTCTGACCCGCACCGAAGAGCTTCTCGCGGCCGACCGTTATCTGGGCGTCGAGCAATACTTCACGCGCGCCATCGACTACGGGTTTTCGAAAACGCGCGAAGAGGCGCTGGAGAAATGGGACCACGAGCGCGTTCTCTCCGATGCCGTGCGCGTGGTTCGCATGGTGCGTCCTCTGGTGATCACGTCGGTGTTCATCGGCGCGCCGACCGATGGGCATGGCAATCATCAGGTGGCCGGTCAGATGGCGCAGGAGGCTTTCGTCGCGGCGGGCGATCCCACGAAGTTTCCCGGAACAGATTCGCGAAGGGCTGCGGCCGTGGTCGCCTCTGAAGGTTTATGCGCGCGTTCCCAACTTCAATGTGACGCCGCAGGGCATGTACGATTCGGCCATCGATAAGTATGTGCCGGTGAAATTCTTCGATTACGTGAATCAGAAGTGGACGGAAACGCGCCCCGCAGCGAACCTCGAAATCCAGGAAGGCCAGCCTGCGCCGGCTGCCGGTTTGACATTCCTGCAGATCGCGCGCGAAGGTCTGGGGCTGCAGAAGACGCAGAACGGCGGAGGGCTCGTGCCAGCGCCTGCGCCGCAGAATACTTCTTATCACCGTTATGGATCGCGGGTTGCAGCGATGGATCATGAGACGTCATTCTTCGATGGCGTTGATGTGTCGCTGGCGGGGATTGCAACGCTTGCGCAGGGCGATACGCAGTTTCTGAAAGACGGCCTCGCCGGGATCGCGCGCGATGCGGCGGAGCGCAATGCGGCAGTACGCGCCCGATCATCCGGCGGCGATCGCGCCCTCTCTCGCCGCGGGTTTGAAAGCCACGCGCGCGTTGCTCGCGCAGACTGAAGCCAGCGCACTGGCCGAGCCAGGCAAGAGCGACGTCGCCTTCGAATTAGGCGTGAAGGAACGGCAATTCCAGAGAGCGCTGGCAGCGGCGCTTGAGGTTTCGTTGCAAACGTCGGTCGGAACGGGCGGAGGCGGACGAGCCGGTCGCGGCGGCGGAAGAGGCGCTGCTGCGGCTCGGCTACACCCTCAACCACCGCCGAAGCTGCTCCGCCCCCGCCGCCCCCAAATGGCGGGGCACAACCCGCGCCCGGCTTCACCATCGCGATTCCGGGACAAGCATTCAACGTCGAAGGCCGTATATTCAACGAGAATGCCGAGCCGCTGACGATCGATCGTCTCGAAGTCCTCGCATCGGACGGAAAGAACTGGAGCATCCGCGAAACCGATGCTACTCCGGTGCGCGAAGTCGCGCCGGGCAAGGAAGGGCAATGGCGTTTTGCGGTTACGGTTCCCACCGACGCCGCTCTTACCCGGCCTTACTTCTCCCGTCCCGATGAAGAGCAGCCGTACTACGACATTCTCGACGCGCGTTACCGGAATCTCCCGCGCGCTCCTTATCCGCTGGCGCTGCGGGCAACACTCACTTACAACGGAGTGCCGTTTTCGATCGAGCAGACGGTCCAGACCAGCGAACGGATCTCGGGAATCGGCGCGGTATCGAATCCCGTGTTGATCGGGCCGGCGATTTCGGTTACGGTATCGCCGTCGGCCGGCGCTGTTCCGCTGAGTTCGAAGTCTTTCGCGTTCACAGCAACGGTGCACACCAACGTCAAGGGCCCGGCGCAGGGTGTTCTCCGGTTGAAGCTTCCTCAGGGATGGCGGTCCGCACCGGCCGAAGCCCGTTTTCATTCACGCGCGACGGCGAAGATCAGACCATCGTGTTTTCCGTCTCGCCGGATCAGGTGAAGGCCAGCGGAATACAAGATCGTGGCCAGCGCCGAATATAAAGGGCAGACCTATGAGGAGGGCTACCATCTGACCGGTTATCCAGGCATCCGGCCTTATCCTCTTTACAGGCCTTCGACCTATCGCGCCGTAGGCGTTGAAGTCAAGACCGCTCCCGGCCTGCACATAGGATTTCTTCCGGGCACGGGTGACGACGTTCCCAAGGCGCTCGAAAACCTCAATCAGAACGTCAGAGTGCTGGCCGAATCGGATCTCACGCAAGGCAATCTGAGCGGCTATGACGCGATCATTCTCGGCGTGCGCGCTTATGCCGTGCGCAACGATCTAAGATCCGCCAATGCGAGACTGCTCGACTACGTGAAGAATGGCGGGGTGCTGATCGTGCAATACAATCTGCAGGGCTTCGACAGCGGTTACGGCCCTTATCCCTTGACGCTCGGAAACAATCCGCAGAAGGTTGTGGACGAGAATTCGCCGGTGAAGTTCATCGATCCCGGCAATCCGGCGTTCGCATGGCCGAACAAGATCTCGGAGGCCGATTTCAAAGGCTGGGTGGAAGAGCGCGGCCATGGTTTCATGCGCACGTGGGATTCTCACTATCAGCCTCTGGTGGAAACGCACGATCCCGATCAGGACCCTCAGGAAGGCGGTCTGCTTCTGGCCCGCTACGGCAAGGGTTTCTACATTTATGACGCTTTCGCGCTTTACCGGCAGTTACCGTCCGGCGTGCCTGGGGCTTACCGGCTGCTCGGGAATCTGGTGAGTCTCAGCAAGAACCCCGCGTGGAAGTGAGGGCAGTCTTATATTTTCTTTTGGTGGGTATTCACTTGACTCAGGTAGCCCCTACAGGTTGTGGTTCGACTTCAAAAGGGCTGGGGGCTGCGCGGCGGGTATGACGATGTTTTTGTAGGGTACCGGGTCGAGGGCGACAGCTTGCTGCACGAGCCGATAAAAGAGCTTTCCCCGGTTGGTGGACCGGCGGCGGTTGAACCGGAAGGTGAACTCGTCCAGGTAATAGTCGAGGTGCTCGTGACTCACGGCTCCCTGGTGGGTACCCAACAGCCAGCGCTTGAGTAACGACGCCACGCGATGGACTCGCGGCATCAACTCCGAGGCCATTTGCTTCTTCCCCTTCAGGTACGTGACCTCGTGATCATAGCCCGCAGCAGCCACAGGATCGTACCCAAGCCAGCCGTCGGTGTGGATGGTGCTTCCGGGTTCAACGGTATCCCTGATAAACGGCATCAGGCTTTGCGCCGAGGCGTCCAGGATGCGTCGCATTCGGATCCGGCCAATCCCCGGCCCGTCCTCCTGAGCCGCGATGATAATCAGTGCCTTACGTCCTGTGTGGCGTCCACGCGTTCCCTCGTCCACGCCGGCAGTGAAACTCTCGTCCACCTCGATCCGTCCTGTCAACCGATCCCGGTCTGGCCGAACCATGGCGCGGCGCAACTTGTGCAACCAGGTCCAGGCGGTCTTGTAGCTCTTCAGTTCGAGCACCCGCTGCAGACCCAGCGCACTGGCTCCGTTCTTCTGGGTGGTGACCCAGTACATCGCGCGGAACCAATCGGTCAACGGCTTGCGCGTGTCCTGGAAGATCGTCCCGGCTGTCACTGAAGTCTGGCGGCCACACTTGCCGCACTCCAGCAGTACAGACCTCACCGGCCACCAGCGATCACCCGAACAGCGCGGGCATCGGAAGCCTTCCGGCCAGCGAAGCCGGAACAGATAGTCACGGCACGCCTGCTCAGTCGCGAACTGTTCTTCGAACTCCCGGAGGTTACGAGGAAATTCCTCCCTGGCCCGCCATACTACAGATTGTGGCCACCTGAGTCAAGTGAATACCCACCTTTCTTTTTTTTGAAGATAACCGGCGCCAGAAAGTCTGTAATAGCGTGCCTAACAGATACATGAGGCCGACGTTCAGGATCAGCCCAGGAACAACGAGCCGTGGGTCGAGTCCATACCACAGAATCGAGAGCAGGATGAAGGGAGTCCAGTCTAAACCAGCGTTGCCTGGCTTAGTAGTGGAGGCGGTCAATGCAAAAACAAGTACAACGACAACTGTGTAGGCTGCCGCGACACAGAATCCGCCCGGATTGACGCGACTCCTCAGTGTAGCTTTCAGATCCATCCTCTGTTGCTTGGCGGTTCACCGATTCTATGCCGCGAAAGGTCGATCATCAGGCTTCGATCCATCTAATTTTGATCCACCCTAACACGCGAGCTCAACCGAATTCTTGCCGCGGCGCTGGCATTGCGCCATCCTGATGAACCCCAGCAAAGGCTTACGTAGATTGCTGGCTTTGCCCAACTGAAATCCGCAGCGCCAGCAGCCCCGGGCAAAAAGATAACGGCGGATGAGCCATACGCCCAGAATTGAGCCCAGGATCGTCAGGACCGGCCAGCCCGCCTGAAGAAAATCGTCCAGGCGGATTATCGTGGCATTCGCGCTGTTAACCTCTTCCGCCGCGCCGCGTAACTATCGGGCAGAGGCGAATTTGAACAGAATGATAGGAAAACGGATAGCCTGGTTCCTGCCGCTGGCGCTCTTGCTGGTTTCGTGGCTTCCCGGCCATGCGCAGGCGCCTCCGGCCCAGCCCGCACAGCCCGCGCCACCCGCACCAATCGCGGGGAATGACGAGCCGGACGCGCGAAACACCAGAGCCTGGCTCGGGAACCTGATGCAGCGCTATCCGCCCCAACTACGAAACGTTCTCTCGCTCGACCCGGCCCTGCTCAGTAACCAGAGTTACCTCGCGCCATATCCGGCGCTGGCGAGCTTTCTGAATCAGCATCCCGAAATCGCACGAAATCCCTCGTTCTATTTCGGCCGGGCCTTCAATCCCGAAACCGAAAGCCGGTCGCAGGTGGTGGAGGCATGGCACAGTGCGATTTCAGACCTCGAGACCCTGATCGGGTTCGTCGCGGCATTCATCCTCATCGGCTGGCTCATGCGGAATCTGATGGACTATCGGCGCTGGATACGCCAGAACAAAGTCCAGACAGAAGTGCACACGAAGCTCCTCGAAAGACTCACCGGAAATGACGAACTGCTTGCGTACATTCAATCTCCCGCCGGTGCGAAATTCCTGGAGTCTTCGCCCATCAAGCTGGATGCAGGACCGCGCAACGTGGGCGCTCCACTGGGCCGGATTCTCTGGACCATCCAGGCAGGCGTAGTGCTGCTGGCGGGCGGGGTGGGACTTCTGATGGTGGGCGCGAGAATGACCGACGACGCGGCTCAGGGGTTTCATGCGCTGGGTATCCTCGGAGTCGCGCTGGGCGCAGGGTTCGTGATTTCGGCGATAATCTCATTCATGATTTCCCGTCATCTGGGGCTGGTGGAAGTGCCACAGCGCCCGCAGGCATGACGATGCGCGGACCCGTCTTTGGTCAATATGTTTCGTGAATTCACTTTTACCGATGTGGACCGGATCGCCGCCGTTAATGAGGCCGACGCCTCCGCGGGCTTCGTGATGGATGAGGACGCCTTCCGCGCGTTCTACGACCGCACGGCGCGCGGGGTGTGGGTCTATCTTGTCCGTGTCACCGGCAACCGCCAGACAGCGGACGATCTGCTCCAGGAGACGTTCTACCGCTTCCTGCGCGCAGCCGCGACCTACGACGACGAAGCGCACCGGCGCAATGCTCTCTATCGGATCGCAACCAATCTCGCGCGCGATGCACGGCGGCGCAATATTCTTCGACCCTTCGCGAGCGTTGAGGGCGATGATATCGAGCGAGTCGCCGCGGGCGACCAGGTGGGCTCTACAGAACGCGCGACCGAGGTCACCCTTGCGATGCGGCAGCTCAAACCTCGCGAGCGCGCAATGCTGTGGCTGGCATACGCCGAGGGCGCGTCGCATCGCGAGATCGCCGATACGCTGGGCCTGAAGCCGGCCAGCATGAAACTGCTGTTGTTCCGCGCAAGACGCAACCTGGCACAACTGCTGGGCCGAGGGAAGAAATGATACCGACCGAATGCGCGTTCGAAGAAGAAGTGCTGGCGGCGGTTGTCGAATCCCGGTGGCCTGAGAGAGTTGACGCGCACTTGCGCGAGCATGCGGCGTCGTGCGCGATCTGCCGCGATCTGGTGGAAGTGGCCGGGGCAATCAGTGACGTACGCGATCAGATGATCGCCCCGATTCTGATTCCGGGTGCGGGCCGTGTGTGGTGGATTGCCCAACTCCGGGCCCGCCGCGAAGCCATCAGGGAAGCAGGACGCCCGATCACAGCTGTACACGTGATCGCATTCGCCTGCGCGGTCGGGCTGGCCGGAGCTTGCTTCGGCGCGACCTCGGTATGGTTCCAGGCGGCGTTGAGATGGCTGGCGTCGGGCAAGGATCTTGTACCGTCGGCGACGGCCATCGTCCTCCACCACGGGGCCATTGCTGCCGGTATGGCGATTCTGTTACTCGTGGTTCCCGCCGCGGTTTACCTGGCGATGGGGAGGGAATGAAGCATGAGAATATGCGCTTCGCTGCTCCTGGTATTCTCGGCTTCGGTCTTCGGGGCTCAGTTTGAGGTCGCGTCGATAAAGCCGAGCGACGTTGGCGGAAATTATGTGGAGGTGACGCCCGCCGGACTTGTCGTTCACAGCGCTACACTCGCCACCTGTATTAAATGGGCCTACGGAGTTCAGTTCAGTCAGATCTCCGGCGCCGATTCCCCTGAGCGCTACGACATCGTCGCGAAAACCGCGGATCCGGTCCCAATGGAGGAACTGAAGCAGATGTTTCAGGGCCTTCTCGCCGAGCGCTTCAGGCTGGCGTTGCATCGGCAAACTCGTGACATGCAGATGTACGCACTGGAGATCGAAAAGAAAGAACCGAAGTTCCATGAATCGCAGGGCGATGGCGAGAGCCAGCAGCAGGCGACGTCCAAACTGAACAGGCAGTGGAAGTGGACCACCATGACTCAACTCGCTGACAATCTATCGGAGGCGATGCAATCGAAGGTCATCGATCGGACCGGGTTGGCAGGCCGATACGATTTTTCACTCGATCTGACGCCCTACGTGGCCGCGGAGCGCGAGCGAAACGATCTGCCCGGCATGATGTTGACCGCGATTCGGGAACAGTTGGGCCTGAAACTGGCTGCGATCCGCGCGCCCGTTGAAGTGCTGGTCGTCGATCACGTAGAGAGACCTTCGCCGAACTGACCAGGCCAACTGCTAGCCTGGTTATGCAGGCATGGTCTCTTTTTCCAACATCAATAAGCAGTACGGCAGGCAACTCGTTTTCGTCGACGCATCGTTCCAGTTGAATCCCGGTGAGAAGGTCGGTCTGGTCGGGCCGAACGGCTCGGGCAAGACCACGCTCTTCCGCATGGTCGTCGGCGAAGAAGCGCCCGACGATGGCGACGTCTCGGTCCCGAAGAAGCTCACCATCGGCTATTTTCGCCAGGATGTCGAGGAGATGAAAGGCCGCACCGTGCTCGACGAGGCCATCGCCGGCAGCGGCCGCGTCGGCGATCTGCATCACGAACTGGAAGACCTGCAGCGCGCCATGGAAGATCCCGCGCGCGCCGGCGAGATGGACCGCATCCTCACGCGCTTCGGCGAGGTGCAGGAAGAGTACGAGCACCTCGGCGGCTACGCGCTCGAAGCGCAGGCGCGCGAAGTGCTGCACGGCCTCGGCTTCAAGGACGATCAGATCGATGGCGACGTCGGCGCGCTCTCCGGCGGCTGGAAGATGCGCGTCGCGCTGGCGCGCGTGCTGCTCGGCCGGCCCGACGTGCTGCTGATGGACGAGCCCACCAACCACCTCGATCTCGAATCCATCATCTGGCTGGAGCAGTTTCTCAAGTCGTTCCAGGGCGCGCTGCTGATGACGTCGCACGATCGCGAATTCATGAACCGCATCGTCACGAAGATCGCCGAGATCGACTGCCGGCGAGATCATCGCCTACTCGGGCAACTACGATTTCTACGAGCGCGAGCGGGCCATCCGCGAGACGAATCAGCAGGCCGCCTTCGCGCGCCAGCAGTCGATGCTGGCCAAGGAGCAGCGCTTCATCGATCGCTTCAAGACGCACGCCGCCAAGGCCGCGCAGGTGCAGAGCCGCATCAAGGCGCTGGACAAGATCGAGAAGATCGAGCTGCCGAAGAAGCGTCAGGTGGTGAAGTTCGATTTCCGCATTCCGCCGCGCTCGGGCGATCAGGTCGCGGTGATCGAAGATCTCGACAAGAGCTACGGCCCGCGCGTGATTTACCAGAAGTTCAGCCTGACCATCCGCCGCGGCGAACGCTGGGCGGTGATGGGCCGGAATGGCGCGGGCAAGACTACTCTGCTGAAAATGATCGCCGGCGCGTGCGGCGCCCGACGCGGGAAGCGTGCGCCTGGGCGCGAGCCTCAACATGGGCTACTTCGCGCAGCAGTCGCTCGACGTGCTGGATGCGGATCTGACGGTGATCGAACAACTGCAGAGCGATTTCCCGCAGGATGGCCTCGGCTCGCTGCGTACGCTCGCCGGGGCGTTTCAATTCTCCGGAGACGACGTGGATAAGAAGATCCGGTCGCTTTCGGGCGGCGAAAAATCGCGGCTCGCGATGGCGCGGATGCTCTACAATCCGCCGAATTTCCTGGTGCTCGACGAGCCGACCAACCATCTCGACCTTGCCACCAAAGAGATGCTGGTCGAGAAGCTGAAGGATTTCGAAGGCACCATGATCTTCGTTTCGCACGACCGCGTGTTCCTGCGCGGGCTGGGCTCGCGCGTGCTGGAACTGGGCGGCGAGAGCGGCACAGAGCGGCAGCCCCGCGTTTATCCGGGCTCGTATGTCGAGTACGTGCAGGCGCTCGGGCACGAGGCGCCGGGGATTTACTCGTGACTTCGGATTTTAACCTGCCCTCGGCTTTTTAGGCGGGCTGAAGCCCTCTGCAGGTTGAAACCTGCCCACGGTAATTAAACGGAGCGGGTTCTGACAGCGCTCAGTGCGAGATCGCGTAGATGATGTAGTTCACGCCGATGCGGATGCCCTGCGCCGAATACTTTTCCGGATAGCGCGGCTCATCGGCCCACTCCCACGAGTCGCTCGTATCCGAGTTAAAGTCGGCAACGACCATGAGGCGGTTCTTATCGTCGTAAATCCCGCGCCAGTGGCCGACGCGGCCACCATTCAGGTAGGGCACGCCCGATCGCAGAGACCACTCACCCGGAATTCCGTAACGATCGCTCAGGTCGTAGAGCACGTGGAACACCGAGTCTTTATCCGTGATTTCCACCAGCGGACGCTCGGGAAAAACACGCTGCATCGTCGCGGCGAAAATGGCCCAATCGTGATCGCCCCACGTATCGGCGCACATCATGAAGCCGCCGCGCAGCAGGTATTCGCGCAGCTTCTTCGCCTGCGCGTCGGTGAGATCCATGGGCGATGCCTGCACCGCAAAGATCCACGGCCAGTCGAAGACGTCGTCGCCATCGTCCAGGTTGATGGGCTGCTCGACCGACCGCACCTCAATGCGGGTCAGGCGACGCACGGCCTGCACGAAATGGCGGTCGGCGCGGGGATAATCGTTGGTCCAGCCGGTGCCGCCTTTGCGCCAGTCCGCATAGCGATCCAGACCGCCGAACATGCCATAAGGCGAAGCCGGATACATCAGCCGCCCCATCACGAACTCGGCCTTCTGATTCGCATCGGCCGGCACGGCGAAATCCGTGTACTCCATCCCGGGATATTCGCGAAAGGGGCGCTGGAACGCATATGCCGCACCCATCACAGCGCCAAGCGCAATCAGGATGCCAGCCGCAAGCGACAACAAATTCCGCAAACGCATTGTGCCGAAAGCCTATTGCCCACTATACGCCGACCCTGATATCAAGGCTTCGCCGCGCGGGCCATGTTCCGCCTCGCGACCTCCTCCCCGTACGGAGTGTTGCGATAAATCGCCGGATCCGCGGTCGAAGCCGCAGTCACATCGGGCGAATCCCCGAAGTAGATACAGGCATCGGCATCGTCGCTGAGCCGCGCATCGTTGGCCGAATACATTCCTGCGAGCGGCACGAGGAGAGGCAATTTCGTCGATTGCAGCACGCCTTCGAACGGATTCAAACCGGCAATCGTTCTCACCACAAAGATCCGGCCCGGATTGCTGACCTGCAGCGCTTTGAAGATCGGCGGCGCAGTCGCCGGAAGCGGCAGGCCTGGGTGTTCCTCTACCCTGGTCTGCGTCGCGACGCCCACCGGGGAAAGCGCGGGCCGCCTCAGCCGGCCGTCCGAGTAGATGACCAGGGCCTTCTGCCCCGCCTGGACGGCAACGTGATTGATGGAAACGGGAAACCTGCGCCGCGCCAGAAACGGTTCGATATCCTGCTTCGTTTTGACTTTGTCCCAATCGATCGGCGCATCCCCGGCGATCACGTGCAGTCGTCTGAGCGGCGGTAGTTTCTGGTTCACTTCACGCACCGCGGCAAAAAATTCGGCGTAGACCGGGGCATCCCATGCGGCAACCTGGGTTGTGTCGCGCCACACCTTCTCTACTACTGCGGGGGAAACATCCTGCGCCGTCGATGTACCGGTCGAGGATCGCCTGGTGCAGCGAGCTGCCGAATTCAACAACGATGTAATTCACCCGGAACGGAAAGTCCGGATCCCGGACGAGGCGCAGCCGCAGTTCTGCATCGGCCTTGTTCCCGCGCGTTTCCTCCAGTGCTACAACGTCCACGTGGTCGAACGCGGAAAGCAGGTTGGTGGTCACGCCGTCCCAGCCCGTGGTGGCGGATGGCAACCGGACATCCGGCCGTATGTCGAGAGCCGCTTCCTGCGTGGATGGATCTTCGAAGCGCGCTGCAACCCGTCGCGCAACGAATGAGACCGCGACCACGAGCCCGGCGATGACGATGCAAGCCAGCAGGCTGAATACGCACGAACGAAGCAACCCAACTCGACTGGGGTTTCTGTGCAACCGGCATCTATGCGATTCTAACGCCTGTGGCGTTTCCGGGGATTCCAGAGCCGCGCGTTTCAGGCGTTTACGTTAAACAGGGTCTTGAGCCCGTAATCCATGTGCAACTGCTGGTGGCAGTGGAACAGCGTCAGGCCCTCCATCGAAGGCACGAAGTCCACTGCTATTTTCCGATAGCCCTTCACCAGCACGACATCCTTCATCACCCCCGCCGTCGGCTTCCCGTACACGTTGGTCAGCTCGAAGCTGTTGCGGTGCAGATGAAGCGGATGCGAATCGTCGGTCTGATTGTCGAAGATCAGGCGGTACCGGCTGCCCTTCTTGAGCATGCGCGGTTCGGCCGCCGTCGTCGAAGGCCTTGCCGTTGATCGTCCAGCGATTGAAGCCGCCTTTGCCTCCGTTGATCTTGCCGATGGCGAGCGGAATGGTTTCAACGGGATCGGGAACCGCGTTGCTGTTGCCGAATATCGTGTAGTCCCACGGCTTCCTCTGCGGCTTCACCCAGCGCGCCGGGCCGGGCCGATTGGCATATTCGACGACGATCCCCATGCCATCGCGGCGGTCGTCGTCGTGCGGTGTGCCGAGCACCCACACACCCGGATTCTTCATTTCCACCATCGCCGAAATGCGCTCGGCCGTGCCCAGTTCGAGCACGTCTACAAACTGCGGGTGGGGCACCGGATTGCCATCGAGCGCGACCACCTGGAAGCGGTGACCCGATAATGCCAGCTGGATGTTCTCCGTCGCGCTGCCGTTCAGAATATGAAACAGGACACGCTGCCCCTCCTTCACACGCACCGGCTCGCCGTAGCCCAGCGCCTTGCCGTTGATGGTGAAGCGCTGATATCCGATCTCCCAGCCGTTGGGCGGCGAATTCTTATCCTGCTCCTCCTTGCGCGCCTTCTCGGCGGGCGTGACGTCCTCGTCTTCCATCTCCTCGGCGGCGGTGAAGAACGGTTCCCATTCGTGTGTGGCGAGGAAGATCTCCTGGTCGTATCCGCCGGGATTGTTCTTCGGTTCGATGTAGACGAACCCGAACTGACCCGTGTAGGTTCCCCGGTTCATGTCGGACATCGACATCACGTGCGAGTGCACGAACCTCGCGCCGGAAGGCTGCGGCGTGAGCCGGTAACGCAGATGCCCGTGGGCGGGGACGCCGAGGCTTTTTTCTTCAGGAGCACCATCGACATCGGCTGGAACAATCAGCCCGTGCCAGTGGACGAACTCAGGCACGTCGGTATCGTTGAACAAATCGACGGTCAGCGGCACGCCTTCGCGCATATGGATCGGAGGCATGGGAACCTGTCCGTTATAGCCGATGGTGCTGATGGTGTGGTCTTTCGCGATGTCGGCCAGTACCGGGCCGATGCGCAGCGTCAGATCGGCCGGCCCCGTGTCGGTATTCGACGCGATGGGTGCGGCGCGATTATTGCAAGCCGCGAGCGCCAGCGCTCCCGTCACTGCCAGGAAATCCCTGCGCGATGCTTCTTGGGTGGACCATACGTCCCATTAAAACAGCTTTAGACTAATACTCAGGAGCAAAAACAATGAACGCACCCCTTCGTTGCGCGGTGTACGCTCTTTCTCTTGCCGCCGGTCTGGGAACGTTACACGCCAGCGGTCCTGTTTCCGTTTACGCGCTGATCGACAAGGTAAGCTTCGAGCCGAATGCGGACCACCCGGATCGGGTGCGGATTTCGGGTGTATTCATCACGTCTGCAAAGCAGGGCTCGGAGTATTCGGCCCCCCAGCGCGGATATCTGTACTTCTCGTTGCCTACCAGCGATCCGGATCGCGCGCGGCAGGAGTGGTCCGATCTGAAGAGCGTTGCAGGCACCCGGCAGGTGGTAGCTTTCGGGACAGGCTGGTTCGGAGATGTGAAGGTCAGAAAATCGGATAGCGCCGGGAATTCGCCCGACCAATACAGCTTGAACTTCGGAGTAAGAAAGCTGAATCCAGAGCAGCCCCGGGCGAAGTTGCTCCTCGAGTACAAAGACCAGTGAACTGAATGCAGGGTGGAGTCTGGCGGTTCTCCCATCGCGATTCGCTTTTCGTCGTGGCGGCCGCGGCGCATGCCGTCATTCTCATGCGATGGCCGGTGCCCCCGCTGATTGCGCTGGGGCTGTGGTGGAACGCGAATACGATCGCGCACAATTTCATCCACCGGCCTTTTTTCAGAGCCGCCGTGGTGAACCGGCTCTTTTCCGCCGCGCTCAGTGTTCTGCTCGGCATTCCCCAGACTCTCTGGAAAGACCGGCATCTCGCGCATCATGCGGGCGCCAAGAGGCGGTTGCGCGTTTCACGGCAACTGGTGATCGAGACGGCGCTCGTGCTCTCCCTGTGGACCGCGCTCGCCGTGCGCGAGCCGCGCTTTCTCCTCCTGATGTATCTTCCGGGGTATCTCGGCGGGCTGGCCTTGTGCGCGCTGCAAGGGCATTGGGAACATCCAGCGGGAAGGCCGGTAAGCCACTACGGCAGCGTCTACAACGCTCTCTGCTTCAACGATGGCTTCCATGCGGAGCATCACGCCGACCCGTCGATTCACTGGACAACATTGCCGGAGCGCCTTGAGCCCGGAGCGGCTACCAGCGCGTGGCCTGCCCCGCTTCGTTGGCTCGACCTGCCCTTTCTCGAAGTGCTGGAGCGAGTCGTGCTGCAATCTCAATGGCTGCAGCGCGTAGTTCTTCAAAGCCATCGCAGAGCTTTTCGCGCGTTGCTTCCGGAATTGAAGGCCACCCGGACCGCCCTGATCGTGGGTGGCGGACTCTATCCCAGAACGGCGCTCATCCTCAAAGAGCTTCTTCCGGCCGCGTGCCTGACGATTATGGATGCTAATTTCGACAACCTCGAGATCGCCCACGCGCTGCTTGGCGATGTGGCGGAGTATCGCCACAAGCTTTGGAGCAATCAGGAATCGGTCGATTTCGATCTGACGGTATTCCCGCTGAGTTTCGCGGGCGATCGCGCAGCGATTTATCGTCATCCGCCGTCGGCCGCGGTGCTGGTCCACGACTGGATCTGGCATCGCCGCGGGGTTTGCAGTAGCATCGTGTCGATCGCCTTGCTGAAGCGTCTCAATCTGGTCCAACAGTGAAAGCCATCAGCCTGCTGCTGGTATTTCTCGTTGCGAAGCTTTGCATGGTTTGGGGCCATGCGGCTCAGGTCACGGTGTGGTCGGCCGTGGCGTACACCTGGCAGGATGTTGCAGTCGCCCTGGGATTCGGCGTCATGGAAGCAACGCTTCGCCGGACGCGGGCCGTTATCTGGCTGTATTGGCTGCTCGCGATCTATGCGGCCCTCAACATCCCGATCGAGCGCGCGCTGTCTACGCCGGCGACCTGGCCGATGCTTCGCGCGGCAGGCGGACCTCTCGCCGATTCCTTCCGCGTCTATCTCACCTTCGCGAATGTCTCCCTTGTGCTGCTGACACTGGCGATGGCGGCCTTGCTGCCGCGAATGCTCGATCGCATACCACTGCCTGCGATGGGATTGGCAGCAGCCTGGGCCGCGGCGTTTGTACTGGTGGGGCCGGTATCCGCCAGCCGGGTCGACACGCACGGTATGGGCCGCAATCCGATCGTTGCATTGATCGAAAGCAGCTTGCCGCGTCTCACCGCGCAGGCGGCTTCCGGAGATTGGCGCACGAGGCAATTCGATACAAATAACGAAACCGCGGAGGATCTTTCTTCGTTTGCAGGAATCGCGAAGGGGCGCAACGTGGTGATGGTGAGTCTCGAATCCACGGCGGCGCAGTACCTGTCGCTCTACGGCAGCAAGTATGAGGTGATGCCGAACCTCAATGCGCTCGCAAGTAAAGCGCTTGTGTTTGACAACGCCTATGCCGTTTATCCCGAAAGCATCAAGGGCCTGTTCTCCGTGCTCTGTTCCGTTTTTCCCTCCTTCGATAGCGATCCGAAGGTCTATGAGAAAGCGCCCTGCGGTGCGCTCCCCGCGGCGCTGGCCGCCGAGGGATATCGCACGGGCCTGTTTCATTCAGGGCTGTTCGGATACCTGGGAATGGAATCGATCATTCGCAATCGCGGTTATCAGACGATGGAAGACGCGGGCGATATCGGCGGAAATCATCATTCCAGCTTCGGCGTGGACGAACCCGTGACCGTGCGGCGCATGCTCGCCTGGGTTGACGCTCTCCCGCACGGGCAGCGTTTCTTCCTTACATATCTGCCCATCGCGGGCCATCATCCCTATGCCACGCCGGAACCGGGTCCCTTCGCCGGCCCGGAGGAGATCGATCAATACCGCGACGCGCTGCATTTCGGCGACGTTTCTCTGGGCGCTCTGCGGGACGGCATGCGCGCGCGTGGCCTCGAGGACAATACCGTTTGGATCGTGTATGGCGATCACGGCGAAGCCTTCGGGCAGCACCAGGGGAACTATGCGCACACGTTCTTCCTTTACGAGGAGAATGTGCACCTACCTTTTCTGGTAGCCGCACCGGGTTTGATCGCGAGCCAGAAGCGGGTCAGTAAGGTGGTCAGTCTGGTGGATACCGCTCCGACCATCCTGAACCTACTGGGGATCGCACCACCAGCCGATTTCCAGGGGCGCAGCATGCTCGACGGCTCGCGGCGAATGGCTCTGTTTTTCACCGATTACTCATTGGGAATTCTGGGCCTTCGCGATGGACCATGGAAATTCACCTGGGAGATCGAATCGCGACGGCCGAAACTCTTCGATCTGCGGCACGATTCGCAGGAGGCCACCGACGTCGCGGGGCAAAACGAAGCTCGCGTGCTGTGGTACCGCAGCATATTAACCCAATGGAGCGGCGCGCAAAAAGCCTGGATCGCACAGGCTCCTTACGGCTCGAAATAGCAACCTCATACAAACAAAGGGCAGGCCGCCGAATTGACTAGCATCCCGCCCGGATAGTACCAGGTTCTTCAGAAGCGTTCCAGCTTGCTTTGCGGACGCGAAGCCGGACAATACCTGCCAGCAGCAGTGCGCTACCGAGCAACGCCAGCGTGCCGGGCTCGGGAGTGGCGGAGACTGCGCGATCGTATCCGATCACGTCAAGCGCACGAAGCTCCACATTAAGGGCTGGGTTGGAGCCCGCTGTCGCAAACGCGTCCTGCACCTGCGGCTGTATGCCGCCCGGAAGAGGATTGCTCTGCCAGTCGCCGAAATCTCCGCCGTCGTTCTGGTTGTCGAACTGATCGAGATCGGTCGTGCCGTCGATCGAGAAAAAGGCCTGTGTGGACGAATTTATAGTGAATGTGCGGGCCTGGGTAGACGTGAATCGGAAGAAATCTTCGGGAGACGGATCGTTGCTGAACGTTCCCAGACCACTAAGCCCTAAAGTGGAACCAAGGCCCAGAATCTCATCCATCTCATGTTCCACTACCGGAAGCAGATTGTATGCGCCACCTGAGACGTCGGTGATACTGGTGTTCAACCCGATGGTTCCACCCTGATCCGAGGCGCACCCTCCACAATTCAGTCCGAGCGCGTGAGCGTTCGCTCCCTTGATCAGAATTGTATTTGTTCCGGTAACGGGGTTGTTCACGCCCGTTCCGTCCGTGGCGAGATGCGCGAGGGCAGTTGCATCATCCGCGGTTTTCCCGTCCGCTACCAGCGCGTTGTAGAAGGTTTGATAGCTGAACGTATAAAGGGTGAAGCTGCTCTGGCCGAGCCCGCTGTTCATTTCGTTGAAGGTAATGGAGACCGTGATGGGATCGGTGAAGGTCGCCTCATACGTACTGATCGCGGAGTTAATCGTGCCTTCGATTGCCGCGGCATTCGGATCGTTTGCAATAGTCGAGCCGAAAATCGGGTCAATGATTAACCCAGCCTGAGCGGGAGCCGCGACAAATGTAATAGCTATCGCCCCTATAAGGGACAAACCTGCTTGAGAACGATTCATTCTTCCTCCGGAGGCCCTCCTATCCTGGATTTGGCCGCAATCCTGTGTGTTCCAGCGATTGTGAACTGATGGTATCCAACATCACAAATCTAAGCAAGTAAAATCAGGTGAGTTGTACTAAATAATACACAATTTAAGTTACGTCATGTAGCAAAACAACTGCTCAGGTCGGAGATGAATGCGGTTTCCTTCGAGGCGGTTCAACGTATTGCATTCCACAGCGTGGAATGGCGACCACTCTTGAGATCAATTATCCGGTTGAACCCCCGGTATCGAGGGTAACGACAACTCGACAATCGAAATCCTGCTGTTGACACCCTTGCGCTGCAGACCGCGAATGTCCCGGATGCCCCCGGCGGCGTGCCTCCTCTGGCAGATGCGGAAGGCGACTGTTGATCAGTTAGCAATCGATCACATGGAAAAAACACCGACTGAGAACTGATATGGAGCGACTGTGTCAAGCCCCCCGAGATTGTTGGGGGGCGAGTATGTTTTTCCTTTCGCTTTCATGAGCGGAGCAGTTTTGGTGGAGAACGCAGTCCGTCAAGGACGCGCGAAGCGCGACAACGTGAATCCTTGACGGACTGCGTTCTCCACGTATGCTGAGCGTCGGAAGCGAAAGGAAAAACTTCCGGACAGGAGTGCCGATAACAACCGAGTAGCAAGCGCGACGATTGATCACACTGATATGCGCGGGTCGAAACCGCAGTGACATGATCCGTCGGGAGCTGCCTCGGACTAAGGGCGCGGGTTGGATCCGAAGACCGTACCGCATAGTTTTCGTCGAGGGTTCTCCTTTTCGTGGGCCCTCGGCTGTCATCGACACTGCTGTCCGGAAAGAACTCACTTCTTAAGCCGCTTTCGGCAAACGGAACTGCTTTTCGGTAGGAACCGCGATCGCCCAGAGAAAGCCCAGCAGTTCACGGGCAAGCGCCGTCATGGCCTGACCACTGGTCTTTCCGCGAGCGGTCAGCGCCACATATCTCTTGTAGAGGCGTTGCTGTGCCTTCCAGGCCATCTCTCTCACCTCGTCCGTGAGCGCCAGCGCTTTCTGTCTTCTCAACACCCGGCCCTGCACATTGGGCCGATGCCGGTACGCCCAGACCGACTCCACCAGAATCCGGCGCAAATGCGCATTACCGCTTTTGGTGATGGCGCCGCGCTGGGTTCGGTTGCCGCTGGAATACTCTCGCGGCACCAGTCCGCTGTAGCCCATCAGTTGGCGCGGACTCTCGAAACGCGACAGACTGCCCAGTTCGCAGACCACCGTCGCCGCGGTAGTCTGCGCCACTCCGCGTAAAGCCTGCAGCGCCTCGATGACTGCGCGAACTTCCGCAGGCGCCTTTGCGACCGCCTCGTCGATAGCCTGTTCCAGCTTCACGATCCGTTCCGACGCATGCTCCACCTCACCGAGGTAATGCGCCAGCGTGGCTTCCAGTGCCGGCTCCTCGAAACGGGCATGAATCCGGATCCAGTTGAGATACTTCTTCGTCCATGGCTCTCCCGCACCCGTCGGCCGCTGGCCATGGCGCAGCAGAAACTTTCCCAGCCGATGGCGATGCCGCAACTGGTCTTTCTTCGCCGCTTCGCGGGCGCGAACCAAATCGCGCAACGCTTCGTGGGCTGCGTCGGGAACCCACACCGCGGTCAGTTCTCCGGCTCGGTGACAACGCGCGAGTTTCGCGGCGTCCCGGCGGTCGGTCTTGACCCTGTCTCCGCTCTTTGTCGGCACCAAAGACGGAGCAATTACCTCGCAGGCCACTCCCAACTGCGTCAGTTGCCAGTACAGAACGTATCCTGTCGGCCCTGCCTCGTAGCAGCATCTCAGCTTACCCACCGGCCCGAGCTTGCTGATCATCTTCCGTACCGATTCCGGGCGGTTCGGAATGATGCCCAGACTGCGAACCTCTCCTGACTCCTCTGCCACCGCCACAGCAATGGTGTCGGCGTGGACATCCAATCCCACAAAGCGTAATTTAGACATGTGCGACCAACTCCTTTCGTATGCGGCTCTGCGCCGCAGGTTTCACCTACTCGCAGCGTAATCCGCGCTACTGCGATTCCGTGTTGGTCGCTCCATTTTGACTAACAAGTTCATCCCGTTCGCGCCGGGATCTCGCCGAAGTGCCGGAGCAGCGGCGTCAATGACAAACCCTGCGCGAAAACAGAGAAAGCGACCACCGCAAAACTCGCGGTTACGATCGCTTCGCGGCGCGGTATTTCCGGCGGAAGCGCCAGTGCCAGCGCTAGCGCGAGCGCACCGCGCAATCCACCCCAGAACAGAACATGCTGGTGCCGAAAGGTGACTCGCCGAGTCGAGCCCGCAAAAACCGCGCAGCATCCATAAACGGAAAGAGCACGCGCCACAAGTACCAGGACGATCGCCAGCGCGACAGACGGCCACCGCGTTAGAAAGTGCTCGCTAGCCTCGCGCATGCCGATCAGGAGGAACACGAGAGAGTTTGCGACGAACGCCGCATATTCCCAGAATGCCTGCACTGCCTCTCGCCCGCGTTCTGAAGTGGATCCGAGCTGGCCAACGTTGCCCACAATCAATCCGGCGGTCAAAGTCGCGAGCACCCCCGATAGGTGAGCATTCTCGGCAAGAAGGAACGAACCATATGCGGCCACCGTGGTGAATGTAATTTCAACGAGGTGGTCGTCATTGCCGCCGGCCAGCAGCAATACAACACCCGCTACCAGTGCGCCACATAACAAACTCCCTCCCACCATGACGATGAGCCTGATGCCGACCTGGGATGCAGTGATAGTTCCGCCCAGCGCAACCTCAAGGACAATCGCCAGCAAGACAGCCGCGGTTCCGTCGTTAAGCAGGCTCTCGCTTTCCACCAGCAACAACAAGCGGCCATGAGCCTTTGCTTCCTTGAAGGTCGCAATTACGGAAACCGGATCCGTCGCCGCAATCAACACTCCGAAAACCATGGCGCTCAGCCAGGGCCAGCCCGCCAGATAATACATGCCGATCCCGGTGGCTCCCGCCGAGATCACGACACCGGCGGTCGCAAGTGTCAGCACGATCGGCAATTCCGGGCGCAATTGTTTCCAACTGATAGATAAAGCGCCTTCGAAAATCAGCGGAGGAAGCAGGACCGTAAACAGGAGTTCTTTTGTGAGCGCAACCTTCGGCGAGAACGGAACCAGTGCGAGCACGATGCCAGCGGTGACGAGGCCGACGCTATACGGCAGCCGGAGCCTTCTGCTGATCATCGCCACTACCCCGGCGATGAGAAGCAGCAAAGCCCCCATCTGCACGCTCAAACCCATGCATCAGAGTATTGCAGAAAGGCATTTGGCAACCTTGTCCTTATCGCTTGCTCGCGCGCGGCTCAGTAACGGCTTCGGAATCAACGTCCGCTTTGCGGTTAAATCGCTACAGCCGTCTGATAGAGATGGCTACACTGGTTGCGTGCCGGCCTTGTCCGTTCCCGACGCGCGTGCGATGGTTCTGAAGGAAGTCTGCGCAGGGCGGGTTCTGCCCGCGACGGAACAAGTTTCGCTCGACGCCTGTGCGACCCGCGTGCTGGCGCAGGATATCGCCGCCGACCGCGATTATCCGCCCTTCAACCGCTCTGTCCGCGACGGATTTGCTGTGCGCTCCGGCGACGTGCCCGGACGTCTTCGCGTCATCGGCGAAGTTCAGGCCGGACATCAATTCGAAGGCTCCGTGAAGGCGGGCGAAGCGGTGGAAATCATGACCGGCGCTCCGGTACCGCAAGGCGCAGACGCCGTGGTGATGGTGGAACACTGCGTGCGCCACGAGGATGGTTCGGTCGAAACAGACCGCGGCGAGGAAAACGGATCGAATATCGCGCCCGCCGGCTGCGAAGCCCGCGCCGGAAAGACCGTGCTCAAGCAAGGTACGCGCATCGACTACTCGCACATCGCGTGGCTGGCGACAACCGGACACAGCCAAGTTCCGGTCTATGCTCGCCCCCGCGTGGCAATCATCGCTACCGGCGACGAAATTGTACCCGTTTCCGCTGCGCCGGCCGCGCATCAGATCCGAAACTCGAATGCATATTCGCTCGCAGCGCAGGTGCGGCGCGCGGGGGGCGAACCCGTGATGCTCCCGGTGGCGAAAGACAATCGAGCCGCTACGGCAGAACTGATTCGGCGAGGGCTTGAGGCCGATCTGTTGTTACTCTCCGGCGGCGTCTCGGCAGGGAAATACGACTTCGTGGAAGCTGCTCTCGAAGAATGCGGCGCGCATTTCTTCTTCGACCGCATCCTGATTCAACCGGGACAGCCGCTCGTATTCGGCACGGCACGCGGGAAATTCTTTTTCGGGCTTCCGGGGAACCCCGCGTCTACGATGGTCACGTTCGAACTGTTCGGCCGCGCGGCGATCGAACTACTCTGCGGCATTAACGACGCTCCGCTGCCCCTGACGCTGGCGAAACTCACGCGCCCGTTCCGGCACAAACCCGGGCTCACCAGATTTCTCCCGGCCGAGTTGAGTTGCACGGAAGTCACACCTGTGGACTGGCAGGGCTCGGGCGACATACCCTCCATCTGCCGCGCGAATGCGTTTCTGATGGCCGAACCGGCACGCGCCGAATACGCCGCCGGAGATCTGATTCCGGTATTGCGTGAAATGAGTAAGCTTTCGCACTTCGATGCGGCCGGCCAGCCCCGAATGGTCGATGTGGGCGAGAAAAATGCCACCCGGCGGACGGCAAAGGCCCACGCGTTTGTCCGGATGAGCCGCGAGGTTCTGGCTGCGCTGCCGAATAATCCAAAGGGAGACCCGCTGGGCGTGGCGCGCGTCGCGGGCGTGCTGGCCGCCAAGCGCACCGCGGAACTCATCCCGCTTTGCCATTCCCTGCCCCTCTCTCATGCCGATATCGAGATCATGATCGAACCCGACGGGATTCGGATCATCGCGATGGCCGCAACCAATGCGCAGACCGGCGTCGAGATGGAAGCTCTGACAGCAGCGTCCGTGGCCGCGCTCACCATCTACGACATGACGAAGGCGCTCGATAAGCGAATCGAGATTCAGGACATCTATCTGCTGGAGAAGACTGGCGGCAAGAGCGGGGATTTTCGCCGATGAACTCGGCCGCGGTCCTCACAATCAGCGACGGTGCACACCAGGGATCGCGGGTCGATACCTCCGGACCGGCCGTAGCTGCGCGCCTCGAAGCCAGCGGTTTCGAGGTGGTGGAGCGCCGTATCGTTCCGGATGAACGAAGCCAGATCGCGGCGGCTTTGCGCGATATTTGCGACCGGCGGACCGCGAATGTCATCTTCACCACAGGCGGCACGGGGGTTGCGGCGCGCGATGTGACCCCGGAGGCCACCCGCGACGTGATGGAACGGGAAATCCCGGGATTCGGCGAATTGATGAGGACGCGCGGTCTGGCGTCAAGCCGTTTCGCGCCTCTTTCCCGGGCGCTCGCCGGTACTCGGGGAACGGTTTTAATGGTGAATCTGCCGGGGTCGCCCCGCGGCGCGGTGGAGTCGCTCGATGCTATTTTGGAATTGGTTCCGCACGTGCTGGAATTGCTGAACGGGCACACCGCGCACGAAGCCGTTAAGGAGGCGTAGGATTTCGCTTATGAGGCCATTTCAGATTGCTGTGTCGGGTATCTTCCTTGCGGTGGCGGTAGTCCAGACTTCGGCGCAGGCACCCGCGCCCGAAGGCGACCAGCCAATCAGGGTTCAGGTTACGAATATCGTAGCGCCGGTTCTCGTGACCGATCGCAGCGGCAACATCATCGACGGCCTGCAGCCCCACGAATTCCACCTGTTCGACAACCAGAAACCGCAGAATATCCAGGTGGATGTGGCGTTCGAACCGATCTCGCTGGTGGTCCTGATCGAGAAAGCGGCGCGCGTGGAAGCCATTCTGCCGCAGATCAAGCATTTGGGAACCGTGCTGCCTCTTGTGGTGGGCGATCACGGCGAAGCGGCGGTTCTGGCCTTCGATTCCCGCCTCCAGGTGTTGCAGGATTTTACGCAGGATCCCGACAAGGTGAAGGCTTCGATCGATAAGATCATCGCCGGTAATTCGGGCGTCCGCATGATCGACGCGGTGGATCAGGCGGTCGCGATGCTGAAGAAACGGCCGCAGAACAATCGCAAGATCATTCTGCTGGTCAGCGAGACGCGCGACTCCGGTAGCGAAGGCCGCGTGCGGGAGACCCTGATCGGGGCGCAACTTGCGAACGTCCTCGTCTACACGGTGGATATCACCCAGCTCGTGGTGCGGCTCACGGAGAAGCCGACCCCGCCGCGGCCCAATCCGATCGATGTCACGGCGGGGTCCCCGGAGTGATGGGGCAGGCGAACACGCCGACTACCGACACACAAAGTTACGGCCCGGGTTTGGCGCAGTTCGGGCCGCTGCTGATGGAGATTTACCGGGATTCGAAGCGGATCTTCGTCGACAGCCCGTCCGAGGTGTTCGCGAAGGGGACCGGCGGCGAAGAGTACTTCTTCGTCAAACAAAAGGGCCTCGAAGATGCCGTGCAGAGAATCAGCCAGGAAATCCGCAGCCAGTATCTGATCAGCTACAACCCGAATAATTCCGGCGACCCGGGGTTCCACAACATAGCCGTGACACTTGACAATCCGCGCTACGTGGCAAAAACACGTCCCGGTTACTGGATCGGCGGCGGCAAGCAGTAGACGGATTTACTGTATCGCGACGACCTCCGCTCATAAACCAGGCTCCCATAGAATAGAGTCATTGCGACTTCAAAATGGCTTGACGCGCGGCGAGGGGCGGACGCATCCAACCTCTCAGGTGAATAACCCGCAGAGCAAGACCCCGAAAAAAGCGGCGTCGGAACGTCTGCGCCAGTTGTGGCCCGATATCTGGGACGATGGTGCGGCCGCGCCGGGGAATTCTGTCCCTCGGCCTGCTGCTCATCATCATTCGCAGCCTCGCAGGTTTCGTGCTGCCGTCATCCACGCGGTATCTGATTGACGATGTACTGAACAAGCATCAGAGCGGGCTGCTGTTGCCCCTGACGCTGGCCGTGGTCGGCGCGACGATTATCCAGGGCATCACTTCGTTCTCGCTGACCCAGCTACTTTCCATCGAAGGCCAGAAGCTGATCGCCCAGTTGCGCGGCAAGGTACAGGAACATATCGGAAGGCTGCCGGTAACGTACTTCGATTCCAATAAAACCGGCCAGCTGGTCTCGCGCATCATGTCGGACGTCGAAGGGATGCGCAACCTGGTGGGCACGGGCGTGATCGAGTTCATCGGCGGTTTGTTGACCGCCGGGATCGGGCTGTTTCTGGCGCTGCGGATCAGCCCGATGATGACGGTTGTTGCGGTCGCCGTTGTCGTTGACGTTCGGCTCTGTCCTGAGCAAGGCGTTCAAGACCGTGCGCCCCATTTTTCGCGAACGCGGGAAAATCAATGCGGAGGTCACAGGACGGCTGACCGAATCGCTGGGCGGCGTCAGGGTCATCAAGGGATATCACGCCGAGGATCGGGAAGCCGGCGTTTTCGCGGCCGGCGTGCAGCGGCTGCTCGACAACGTCAGGCGCAGCCTCACCGCCATGTCGCTGATGTCGCTTTCGGCGACGGTGCTGATGGGCGTGGTCGGCGCCCTCATCATGTACCTCGGGAACGCATGAAGTTTACGCGGGAAAGCTGACCGTAGGCCAGCTGGTGACCTTCAACGCCTACCTGATCTTCCTGATTGCCCCGATCATCGGCATCGTAAATATCGGCACGCAGATGAGCGAGGCGCTGGCGGGCCTGGAGCGCACGCGGGAAGTGCTGCGTGAGCGGCCCGAGGATGAGGATCCCGGACGCACGGTGGAGATTGGCCCGATCGTGGGAGCAGTGGCGTTCCAGGATGTGGAGTTCGCCTACGATCCCGGCCCGCACCGTTCTGCATGGCATCTCGTTTGACGCGAAGCCGGGCACTGTTACCGCTTTCGTCGGGCCTTCCGGCTCGGGAAAATCCACAACGATCGGGCTGATCGCTGCATTCCATAAAACCGTTGGGGGACGTATTCTCGTCGACGGCGTGGATCTCGACACCGTCAGGCTGCCGAGCTACCGCACGCAACTCGGTGTGGTGTTGCAGGAGACGTTCCTCTTTGACGGTTCGATCCGTGAGAATGTGATGTTCTCACGGCCTGGCGCGACCGAAGCCGAGATGCTCGAGGCATGCCGTATCGCGCGCGTGGATGAGTTTACGGAAGTGCTCGAACAGGGCTATGACACGATCGTCGGCGAGCGCGGCGTAAAGCTGTCGGGCGGGCAGCGGCAACGGCTTTCGATCGCACGTGCGATCCTGGCCGATCCGCGTATCCTGATTCTCGACGAGGCGACGTCGAGTCTGGATTCCGAATCGGAAGCGATGATTCAGCAGGGTCTCGCCCACCTGATGCGCGGCCGCACGACGTTCGTGATCGCGCACCGGCTCTCGACCATTCGCCGCGCGGACCAGATTCTCGTGATCGAAGATGGCCGCATTGTTGAGCGCGGCACGCATCCGGAACTGTACGCGATGCGCGGCCGCTACTGGGACATGTATACGCGCCAGCACGCACTCGACGACAATCTGTTTCTCGCGCCCGGCGAAGGCGATGTGGTGCCGGAGGCGGAAGTGGCCGCGGGGCCCGCGCGCGAAGGGCGGGTGGCGCCCTGAGTGTTCCACGGGGATTGTAGCGGATAGACCAAATTCGCCCACAGCGGCCTACCGGTATACTCGTTAATCATCCCGATTATTGCGTGATATGCCGTGAATTTCGTAAAGGTCTGGCTTTGCGGATTCGTGCTTTGTGCCTGCCTTGCGGCACAGACCTTCAGGACTACTTATAGGATCGACACCTTCGCCGGCGGAGGGACACCCGGCGGCGAGGTCGCAACATCCGCCAGTTTTCCCGATATTTATTCCATGGCCGTGGACGCCGCCGGAAACGTCTACTTCGAAACGGGCCAGACCATCCTGCGACTCAACACCGACGGAACTCTCACGCATATCGCCGGGAACGGAACCATCGGGAGCAGCGGAGATGGCGGCCCCGCGACCCAGGCTCAAATCGGTTATCAGGGTTGGATCGCGGTCGACCCGGGCGGGAATGTCTACTTCTCAGACTGGGTTGCCGGCCGGGTCCGCAAGATCACGCAACGGGATTATTACCACCGTAGCCGGCGGTGGAAAGCAAACCGGCGATAACGTGCCCGCCACTCAGGCGCACTTAAGCGATCCACGAGGCATCGCGGTCGATCTGTCAGGGCGATATCTATGTCGCGGACTCCGTGACCGGATACGATTCGCAGGATCTCCAACGGGATCATCACCACCATCGCGGGAAACGGGACTCAAGGCTTCAGCGGAGACGGCGGACCGGCTCGTTCGGCGCAATTGGCAAGCCCCGGAGCGCTGGCTCGTCGACAGCGTGTCCAATTTGTATGTGGCCGATCCTGGCAACAACCGCATTCGCCGCATAGCCCGCGATGGAACGATCTCAACTGTCGCCGGCACGGGAGCGGTCAATAACGGCGCGCCCAGGGGCGACAACGGCCCGGCAACGAAATCGGACCTCAGCATGTATGCCCTTTCCGGGATTGCCACGGATACCGCCGGCAACCTTTACATCTCGTCGAACGATGCCATTCGAAAAGTGGTCAACGGCGTGATCACGACGATCGCCGGCGTGGGCCCGTCCGGATCGAACGGTTACGAGGGCGATGGCGGCCCGGCTACGCAAGGGCTGCTGAGCCTTCCGACGAGCGTCGCGGTAGACAACGCGGGCAATATTTACATCGGCTCGTCCGGGTATGGCTTCGATGACGCCCGCATCAGGAAGGTCTCTAACGGAATCATCACCACCGCCGCGGGTGGAGGCTCCGAGGTCGGGGATTACGGACCGGCGACGGCGGCCCAGTTGAACGCGCCGGTCGGGCTGGCGCTCGACACAGCGGGCGACCTCTACTATCGCCGACTCCGACAACTATCCGGGTTCGCCGTGTATCCAATGGCACGATTACGACCGTAGCGGGTACCGGCTCGGCATTTACTCTCGACAGCGGCGATGGCGGTCCTGCGATCGATGCGGTCTTCGATCAACCCGTGGGAATTTTCATCGACACGTCAGGCAATCTGTTCATAGCCGATGGCTCGGAGACTATTCGCGAGGTCGTAAACGGCGTCGTCAATACGGTCGCGGGGCAGGGGCACGTACTGCACAATGCCGAGGTTTTCGTTGTCGCGCCGGATGGGACTATCTACACCGCGGACCTCTTCCTCAACGTGATTCATAAAGTCTCGAAGGGAGTGGTCACGACTGTCGCAGGTAACGGTACAGCCGGCTACAGTGGGGATAACGGGCCGGCCACAAGCGCGCAATTAAACGTGCCGTGGGGACTGGCGCTCGACTCAGCCGGAAACCTGTACATCGCCGACAGTCACAACGGCGCGATTCGAAAGGTGTCCGACGGCATTATTACGACGGTTGTCAGCGGCCTCAGCTTCCCGCAGGCCATTACCTTCGATGGCGCCGGCGACCTTTATATTTGCGACGATTTTGTGGTCAGGAAAGGTCAGCGGCGGGGTTACGACGACGATTGCCGGAGGCGGCTCGTCATTGGGCGACGGCGGACCGGCCACTCGCGCTCAGTTGAATGCGCCGGCGGGAATCGCGGTCGACGCGCTTGGCCGGGTTTATATTGCCGATTCGAACAACAACCGGATCCGTGTACTCACTCCCCAGCCGAGGCGTCCGCCCTCGCAGGTGAGTTTAGAGCATTTTCGCGATTACCACACACCGCTCCGTGAAGACACGGTCGACGGGACCATTCGTAGGCCGTTGCCGCCTTTCAGGCGACCGGACTGGCTGAAAGCCAGTCCGCAGGCAGCGATTGCCCGCCCCACTTTTGACTGCACAAGGCATGCGGCGTATCCATCCCCTTTGATGGGCCGCGGTATGCAATATTTGTGAAAATGCTTTAGTTCGGCGTTGGCCTTTCCACGTGATCGATGACGAGGAAGTCCCGCGGCCCTTTGGTGGCTTCGAGCTTCAACCCGAGCCGCTGCATGACCGTGAAGATCGAGGGAGCAGGCGGGTCGTCCGAAGGCTGGGCGTATTCGGGTCCAATCACGTTCGGTGTGCTTTGATCGATTGCAAATTCCAGATCGAATTTGTATTTCCCGGTAAGCCCGGTTTTGTCGATGACCGGCCGATCCATCACCAGTTGGAGCAGCTTGCAGACATAATCGACGGTCGCCTCATCCTCGTGAATGTTCGTGTTCGGTCCCTTTCTGCCACCCGCGCCCCTGCTGACGCAGTAGTGTTTCCCCGGCGGCAATGCCGGCATCGGCCAGGTCGAGTTGTCGGGAGGAACGCAGCTTCCCTGCGCCACCTGCTGGAGTTTGGAGCCACCCTTCGCTACGGTCAGCACGTACACCGGGACCTGGCGGGTCTCGCGATGAACCTTCAACTTGAACCGGTCTTCGAGAAGCGCCTGAAGCATCGGGCCTTTCATCGCGTCGGTGCTGGCTTTTTCGGCCGTTTCAGCATTGATCACGTAATAGTCCGAATAGATCCACGCGGGACCACCGGAAACCGGCAGAGCGGCGCCGAGCGGGGGAGGGCCGCCCAGCTTCAGCCTTCCATAGACCCGCTGGATGAGGCCCGACATCGGGTAGTTGGCCGCCAAAAGCGCGCAACCCGTGTTCAACCTTCCCGGGGAAAACGTCGGTGAACCTCCAGCCGGACCCAACTTGGTATCGCCGCGCCCCTGGCCGTAATCCTTGCAAGGCCGGACCGAGGCCACTTCGAACCTTGGCCCGGAAGAATCCGCGGAGAGGCCGACCAGCAGCGGCCCGGCCACGACACACACTCCGGCAAGAGCCAGTAGTAACTTCCTGCGGGAGTCGAGGTTCATGGCGATACGCCGCGTCATGATCTCTTCGATCCTCTGCCTGAGATTGGCTCCCGTCACCCCCGCGACGCAGGGCAAGGGCGATTCCAGATACAACTCGCAGACTTTGAGAATCCCTTCCGCATAGTCGGCCGGTTCGTTCCCCATCCGCAATACTTCCTCATCGCAGGCGCGTTCCCGCTCGCCGATCAAACGCGCTCCCAGCCACCACACAAGAGGATGAAACCAGAACACCGCTTCGACCACCATGTGCATCGCGGTGGCAAGATTATCGCGGCGGCGAATGTGACAAAGTTCATGCGCGATGACGGATTCGAGTTGCGGCGCGCTGAGTTGGCCGATGATCCCCTCGGGCAACAGCAGGACCGGGCGCAGAATGCCGAACACACCCGGCTCGGGAAACGCCGGAGACGACATCACCTTCACACCGATCGGAAGATCGAGCGGCGTTGCCGTGCGCACTGCGGCGCTGAGATTCCGCCATCTTCTCCACCATGAGAAAACCAGGATCGCGAAGCCGATCGCCCAAACCGCTCCGAGAATAGCGGGCATCACGATGGGCGCTGCGGGCTGCGCCGCCGGCATCGTGACGATTGAGGCTGGCAGCGCGAACGGTTGACTCGCTCTCTGAATCATCGGCGGAAGAGCGGGCGGCATGATCGCCGCCACGGGATGACGCCCGAAACGGCTGGCCGCCTCCACCAGAAAAGAAAAAGGCACGAGGAACTTTGCGGAAGCAACCAGCCAGAGGCCGTAGCGGATGTGCGCGCGATTCTTTCTCAGCACCAGCGTAAGGAGGGCTGCGCAGGCGGCAAACAATGTCGACTGCCACAGGTGGTTGATCAGCGGTTGCAACGAACTGGGGATCATGAGTTTTTGCCCTTTCTTTTCAAGGTTGTTGAGCGCCTTCCTCGCCTCACGGATCTCTTCGGGCGTCAGCCTTCCGGATTCGATCAGGTGCGTCATCAGAGGCAGGCGCTTGCCGCCAAACAACGCCACCAGGTCGTCGATCATCCGGTGCTGCGCGGAACTGCGGGAAACCACTGCCTCGAAAACATGGGCGTTGCTGCTCTTCCCGGTGCGGCGCACGGCATTTTTCTCTTCGAGGCGATAGACAACAGTCTGCACAGTCGTATAGGCGAGTCTTTCGTCTTCGGGAAACGCTTCCAGCAGTTCGCGGATGGATGAAGCGCCCTTGCTCCAGAGCGTCTCCATAATGCGAAGTTCGAGTTTTGTCAGTTTCGGCAGAGGCATGTCGATTTCGATCTACTACGTGATACTGTAGATTAATCTACTACACAGTGCTGTAGATTGCAAGTGCCTTTTTCGACTAACGCCCGGGTTGCAGCTTTGCTGGATGCAGGGAGGCCGGGCGCGCAGCCGTCGCACGGGGCGAACACCGTCAGAAAGAAGTTGTTCGGGTCGGCGATGAGTGCGCCTTTGAAATTGGGCGGGATCGGCTGCGCGATGCCGTCCACGGACATTACTTTCAGACCCGCGGCCTTCACGGCGGTCACGGTCGCGTCGACATCCTGCACGCGCAACTGAAGGCGCGCGGCTCCGCGGTCCTGAATTCGCATACGGAGCGGGGTGCGGGGGACACCTTTGAATTCGACGAGCTCCATCCACAGGGCAGACCCAGGCACCTGGACGCGGCTGCGCCGGATCTCCGCCTTGGAGAGCCCGGTGAGGCTGCGCATCGCGGCGTCCGGCGTGAAGGAGGTCTCTCCTTCCACCGTAAAGCCAAGCACGTCGCGATAGATCCGCTTTGTCTCGTCCATATCGTTGACGGTGAGGGAAAGCCGCATGTCGCGTGACGGGGCTGCGCCGTGACGGCTTGCCGGAGCTCGATGAGACGACCATCGAGGTCGCGGATCAGAATGCCGCGTGCGCCATCCGCGAGAGCGACGGGCTTGCCGCCAGGTGTTTCGATTGTGGCTTTGGCGTGCGTCGCGCGGGCAAGCGCGGTCTCAACATCGGGGACGATAAAGACGATGGTCGCGGTCCCGGGATCCTGAATTCGCAGCGGGATCGTCTGGTGCGGTACCTCCTGAATCTCCATCATTTCCACGGTGACGCGCGTGCCGGTAATTCGCGCGGACTGATGACGCTCCTTCGCCCCCGGGATATCGAAAAAATTTGAACAACTGCGGATTCGGTTGGTTATATGGCCGTTGACCGGAGGCCGGCAGAGCGGGGACCTCCATGCCGAACGCGTCATGGTAGAAAGCGAGAGAACGATCCATGTTTTCGACAAACGAAGTGAAGGATCCGGTGCCGGTGACAACCGCACCGGTTGGTGTCTGCGCTATGGTCAGAGCGGCGAACCCAAGCGCCATGACAGGCAGCGAGATCGATCTCAGTACTCTCTTACGAAAGGCATCGCGATGCCGGCGCATTGAAAAATCATATCCTCAATTGAACGGCGGTGACGGGGATGGACCTGCTCAATGGGACTCACACCGTAACGTTGCAGCTGCCGACTATATTGCCGGCAGCGAAAATCGGGGCAGTCGCAAACGAGCCGGGCGCCGCGGTGGCGCCCTCCCTGATTCGCCGAAAGCGCGGCCGCCGCGGCGACAGGTACACATTGATCGTTCCGAAGGCCCTTGGTTTGACTCCCGCATTATTTCGATATAGCATCGAAGCGATCTTCACTTGGACTTCCGACCTGCATGAAATCATTACTCGGGCTCTCATTTCTGGCGCTATCCGTCACCCTGCTCTGCGGCCAGACCACTACCTATAAACCGCCGCGCATGGCCGACGGCCATCCCAATCTCAACGGCATCTGGGAAGCGATGAACACCGCCAACTGGAACCTTCTCGACCACCCCGCGTCGGCTGGCCCGATGTGGGAACTCGGCGCCATCGCCGCGGTTCCAGCGGGGCAGGGCGTGGTCGAGGGCAAAGTCATCCCCTACAAGCCGGAAGCCGCGGCGAAACAGAAGGAAAACTTCAAGAACCGCCGCACCGACGATCCGGAAGCCAAGTGCTACATGCCCGGCATCCCGCGCGCCAACTACATGCCGTACCCGTTCCAGATCGTCCAGACCAACCACGACATTCTGTTTGTCTACGAATACGCCACCTCCAACCGGCTCATCAATATGGGTAAGCCCGAGGAAGCACCGTCGGACACCTGGATGGGCACCAACAACGGCCGCTGGGAAGGCGACACGCTGGTGATCGACGTCACCGGGCTCAACGGCCTGGCGTGGCTCGACCGGGCCGGCGATTTCGCCAGCGACAAAGTACACGTCGTCGAGCGCTTCACGCGCACCAGCGCCGACCACCTGACTTACTCAGCCACCATCGAAGATCCGTCCGTCTTCACCAAGCCCTGGACCATCAGCATGCCGCTCTACCGCAAAGTGGAGAAGGACGCGCAGCTTCTCGAATTCAAGTGCACCGAATTCGCCGAAGAACTGCTCTACGGAAAATACAAGAAGGCGGGCGCCGCGAAATGAACGTTCGATTCATCGCTTCAATCGCCTCCGTAACGCTTCTTGCTGCGGGCACCGTCGCCGCGCAATCCCCCAAAGCCGCCTACACGCCGCCGAAGACGCCGTGGGGCGATCCCGACCTGCAGGGCGTCTGGCCCGGCAACATGGGCGTCCCGATGCAGCGCCCCGCCGCGCTCGGCGCACGAACCACTCTCACCGACGAGGAATTCGCGAAGAAACAGGAACAGGCGCAGCGCCAGGCAAAGGCCGACGCCGAATCCACCGCCACCAGCGATACCAAACCCGGCATCGGTCCGCCGTCTTATTGGACCGAACGCGGCAAACCCACGCGCCAGACTTCGCTCATCGTCGATCCGCCGGATGGCCGACTCCCCCCGCTGACTCCCGAAGCCGAGCACTATCGCAAGGAAGCCAAACTCCCCGGCGAGTGGCGCGGCAAGGCCGATTCCCCGGCAGATCTCAACATCTACTACCGCTGCATCACGCGCGGCCTGCTGGGCTCGGTGATCCCGGTCGTCTACAACAACGGCAATCAGATCATGCAGGCGCCCGGCTACGTGGTGTTCCGCAACGAAATGATTCACGAGAGCCGCGTGATCCCGCTCGACGGACGCCCGCACGTCAGCCCCGATATCCGCATGTACCTCGGCGATTCGCGCGGCCACTGGGAAGGCAGCACGCTGGTTGTCGAGACCACCAATTTCACCGATAAGGACGCCATCGGCTCGAACGGCGCCGGCTATCCGGGCGACCCCGGCTATCACAGCGATCAGCTCAAAGTGGTCGAACGATTCACCCGCACCGGGCCGAAGACTCTCGACTACACCGCCACCGTGATCGATCCGAAGACCTGGACCAAACCGTGGACCATGCTGCTCCAGCTCGAGAACGAGACGACAATTATCAAGATCATCGAGTACGCCTGCCACGAAGGCAATTACGCGATGGGCGATATCCTGAGCGGCGCGCGCGAAGCGGAAACGAAAACGAACCAACATTGAAGGAGACACATCAGATGCGAATCCAACTTTCCCTTGCGCTGGTCGTATTGGCGGGCCTTGCGACGAGCGCCGCCCCGGTCTGGGCTCATCACTCGTTCGAGGCCGAGTTCGACCTGGCCAAACCGGTGCATCTGGTCGGCAAGGTCACCAGCATGGAGTGGATCAATCCGCACTCGTGGATCCACATCGATGTGGCCGACGCCAACGGCACCGTGCAGAACTGGATGATCGAGTGCGGCAGTCCGAACATCATGCTGCGCCGCGGCTTCACCAAGCGTTCGCTCGAAGTCGGCACGGAGATCACGGTCCAGGGCTATCAGGCGAAGAACGGAACGCTGCGCGCCAACGGCAGCAGCATCACGTTCAAGGATGGGAAGAAGTTGTTCGTCGGCGGGTCGAATCCCGATGTTCCGGACGACCAGAAGAAGTAGGAGGTCGAACATGAGCGCCAGATTTCTCTTCGCGACTGCAACTCTTGCATTGGCCTGTCTGCCGGCATTCGGCCAGAAAACTTACACTCCGCCCAAACTTCCCTGGGGCGATCCGGACCTGCAGGGCGAATGGCCCGCCTTCGCCAACATCCCCATGCAGCGCCCCGCCAGTTTCGGCACGCGCGCGTTCCTCACCGATGAGGAATTCGCCCAGCGCGCCAAACAGGCCCAGAAGCAAAGCGAATCCGACAGCGAAGAATTCGCGCCCTCGGACGGCAAGGTGAACGTCACGATCAATCCGCCTGGCTATTGGCAGGAACACGGCAAGCCCGATCATCAGGCGTCGCTCGTGGTCGATCCGCCCGATGGCCGCATCCCCGCGCTCACTCCGGAAGGCCAGGCGTTCGTGAAGAGCCTGCGCGGCGGCCTCGGACCCGGCAGTCACTTCCCCACCAAAGTCGATTCGCCGGAAGACTTCGACGATTACAGCCGCTGCATCACGCGCGGCCTCGTCAGCAGCATGCTGCCGACGCTCTACAACTTCGGCAACCAGATCATGCAGGCGCCCGGCTACGTGGTGATCCGCAACGAAATGATCCACGAAACCCGCGTCATTCCGACCGATGGACGCCCGCACGTCGGCTCCGGCCTGCGCACTTACCTGGGCGATTCACGCGGCCATTGGGAAGGCAACACGCTGGTGGTCGAAACGACGAACTTCAACAACCGAACCGGCGCAGGCGGAGCTTATTTCAGCGATGAAGCGCGCCTCACCGAACGCTTCACCCGCACCGGACCCGAAGATCTCAGCTACGATCTCACCGTCAACGATCCGAAGACGTGGACGAAGCCGTGGACCCTCCACATGCCTTATCACATGGATAAGAGCTACGTGATCTACGAATACGCCTGCCACGAGGGCAATTACATGATGATCGACGCGCTCACCGGCGCACGCGATCTGGAGAAGCAGGGCAAATCCACCAAGGTAGATCGCCAGTAGTAGCGCAGCTCAGACCTGGAGTTTTCGCGCTCCGTCAACCTTCGCCAGCGCTCAATCGAACGTGCCCAACGGCAGATGTCCTGCCTTTCGCGCCAACTCCACCAGGAGGCAGTCGGAAAATCCCAACGCCGGCCGCTCACGGAAAACCCTGAGCGCATTGGCCACTGCATCCGCGTCCTGCAGGGGTCAGATCCCGTGATCGAGCAACATTGCAACGCCCGTCATTATTTCGTCCGCTCCTGTTCGGTACACCGTCGCAAGCACCCAAGCCTCCTCCGCGAGCGCGAGAATGGAAACCCACGCGCCTTCCGCGATGAACGCGTCGGCCGCAACTGCTTGTCGTGCGTCGTCACGCGTAAGAATGCGCAGCAGAACGTTGGTATCAAAGGCGCGCATGGCGCTCTATCATGTATTGCCGGATGCCGTCTTTCAATTCGGCGAGAGTTCGCGTTTTCGGCGCCCCGTCCGGGAACCGTGCCCGGTGGATGTCCTCGGACGTAAACCGACTGGCCCGCCGAACGAGGATCTTGCCATCATCCTCACGCCATTCCAGAACTGACCCCGGCCCGATACCCAGTTTGCGCCGAACAGCGGCCGGCACCGAAATCTGCCCCTGTGCCGTTACTCGGGAAACAGCGATCGCCATACCTTTACATCACCATGGTAATGGCTTACACACCGCTCGCTTTGTGTGACACAACCAGCTGAAGCCGGGGAGAAGTAAAAATGGGGCGCCGAAGTGCTTCGCTTGTTGTACCAGTTGTTGTCGGTCTTCTCCATGCTCCGTATGGTCATGCGCAATCACCGGCGGCAGGTCCGACATTCGAAGTAGCGTCGATCAAACTCAATACCCACTGTGCCAACGGGGATAGAGGGCGAAACGGCCCGTCACCGGGCAGGCTCAACCTGGCATGCGTTTTCGTGAGAAATCTCATCGGAGGGGCGTACTACGGCTTCGCGAATGGTGGCTTTGCTCCAAGGCGCATTCAGGTGGTGGGCGGACCCGGCTGGCAGGATACCGACTCGTTCGACATCTCGGCGAAGGCGAGCGGAAACGCGCCGTTCGGTCAGATGGCAGGCCCAATGCTTCAGAGGCTCCTCGAAGATAGATTCCAGGTGAAAGTCCACAAGGAGTCGAGGGATGTCCCGGTCTACACACTCAGGGTGGCAAAAGGCGGTCTTAAGTTGCAGGCTTCGAAGGCAGGAAGTTGTACCCCGATGGACCTGAATAACTTACCGAGGATTGCCGTCAGGCCGGGCGATCCCATGCCGAAATATTGTGGCGGCGGCGGTCTGAGAACAAACGGCGCGATCTGGACCGCCGACTGGTACGGAGTCACTATGGCCGAGTTCGCCGGCCGCATGCTCGAAAACGATGTCGACCGCCCCATCATCGATAGGACCGGACTCACCGGGCGATACGATATCCACCTGGAATTCGCCTGTGACAATGCGGTGTCAGGAACGGTTCGCCTCAACGGCGCGGACAAGCCAGGCTTGCCGCCATCGTCGGCTGACACGGCAACAGGCCCGTCAATCTTTACGGCACTGCAGGAACAGCTCGGACTGAAACTATCAGCAGATAAAGGCCCCGTTGATGTCCTCGTGATTGATCACGTGGAGAAACCCTCGGCGAATTGACGAATACTAATCCCAGTAAACAAACGCCATAGCGTTCCCGGTCCCCGCTTCCGACCGGTAACACGGCACATAATCCACTTGATTGAACTTGAGCCCGCTTTGATTCGCAGCCGCAATCACCGGATACCAGTTCTTGATCTCCGCCGTCCCCACCTTGAACAAACTCTCCGGAATCGCCTCAAGCGCCGCCTCATCGCCCGCCGCCATAGCAGCCAGAATCTTCCGGTCCAGATCCTCGTCGATCACGAAATGCGTTAACCCGCCCGACGCCATCACTGCCACGCGTCCGCACCCGTCGAAGCTCCTGATCGCCCGATAGAGCGCCGCGCCCAGATCCAGACACCGCCGGTTCTTCGGCACATTATGCGGAAAATGAACGTTCAGAATAATCGGCACGCTCGGCGGCGGCGTGTCGCCCAGAATCGAGTGATAAAGGAATCCGTACGCATGCGGAATCCCCCCGCGCGGCGCCGATTTCGGCGTCGTATCTGACTGCGCCAGATCGAAATTCTCCCCCGCCAGCGAATCCAGAATATGATCCGCGAGCGCAGTGGCGCCCGGATAACTCGCGCCCTCCGCGGGCGAGTTCCCCGGCTCCGCAATATTAATTCCCGGCGGATTATCCTTCGCCAGATGCTGCACGTTCTTGATCTGCGCACCGCGATACACCGTAATCGCCGGCGTCAGCCCTTCGTCGAAAAACTCGCGCTGATCGTTTCCCACGATCACGACGGCCTCAGGCGCGGCTTCTGCGAACTTTCGCCCCAGCACTTCCATCGCGCGATGGCATTGCAGGAACCGGTCCCGCCGCGACTCCACCGTCACTTCCGCGGCAAATCCGGGCGCACGCTCGCGCAGCAGCGTCTCGTAATCCCAGGTCTTCCCGCGAAACCAGTGCTTCTTGTTCTCGCGATCGGCCTGCGCACGCAAATCCCACTGCTCCGGAGGAGTCGAGAGCAACGGACCATGCGACGACCCGATACCCAGAACGATTTCTGCCATAGTCTATTTAAACTCCACTTTCGCCTTGCTTTCTTCCTCAGCCTTGATCCCGGCGCCGAACAACTGCTCGAAGAAATGTTCCTTCACCAGCCGCTCCACCACGCTGTTATCGATCACCTTACGGAAATCGAAAGCCTTCATCTGCGCCGCGATATTCGCGTCCGCCTGATGCTCCACGATGTACTGTAACCGCGGGCGCGAGCACATAAGGCACGCGTTCATAAGTGTTCGCCTTGCGGTCATGATCGTAAATCCGCTCGATGTCCGCCGGGCTCTGCGTGTCATACACACCGTACGCCTTCGTCGCCTCGGCCTTGTCATCGTAGTAGCGCTTGATCGCCTCTGCCTGCGCCTTGATCATCAACTCCGGCAGCTTCGGATTCGCCGCGATCGCGCTCTTCTTGAACACGTAAGCCAACGGGGCATACAAATCCGGATTATCCGCCAGATTCGCAATCTCCTTAAACCCCTGCGGCTCCAGCTTGAAGTACGCCGGAGGAGGCACCATCGTCGCATCCACGCGCCCGCCCACCAGCGCCGCCACGCGCCCGTTCCCATCCGTCCCCAGCGGGATCCACTGCACATCCCGCGCCCCGATCCCGTACTTCCCCAGGATCGCCAGCGCAAAGCTGTAGGGCGGATCGCCCAGCTGACTCACACCGAATCGCTTGCCCTTCAGGTCGCGGATATTCTTGATATCGCCACGCGTCATCATCGCAAACAAAGCCGCGGTTCAGCGGACTCCCCATGATCACCAGCGACGAATCCCGCATGGCCGCCTGCATCGCCTGATCCATCGGGTAATTGGTCATCTGCGCTTCGCCGCTAACGAGCATCGCCATGCCCGCCGGATGCACCGCGAACACCAGCTTCGCGTCGAGCCCGTACTTCTGGTAATAGCCGCCTTCCTTCGCCAGAAACAGCGGCCAGTTCGCCGGAGCCTTCGCCGGATAGTTGACCGTGATGGCCTGCTGCGCTAACAAAGGCAGCGCCGCAAGCACCGCGAAGACCAGCCGCGCGATCATGCCGCCGCCACTCCCTCAAGCTTGAACAGCTTCTTCGCATTCCCCTCGAAGATCAGTTTCTTGTCCGCATCGCTCAGCCAGTCGAACGCTTCGATCAGATACCGGGTCTCATCCATCCATTTGCCCGTCCGCGGATCTTTCACCGTTCCCACTCCCGGCCGCTCCGTTCCGAACAAACAGCGGTCAGCCCCCACGGTCTTGATCAGCAGCGCCAGCGAATCGCTCGAATAGATCACCGTGTCGTAGTACAGATTCCGCATGCGCTCGGAAAACCGCGTTGCCCCCGGCTGCCGCAGCGAACTCGCTTCAAAGCGCGCCCAGTGATAAGGAATCGCCCCGCCGCCATGCGACACCAGAATCTTCAGCGTCGGAAAATCCTTGAACACATTCGAATTCAAAAGCGACACCACGCCGATGCTCTCTTCATTGATGAAGTGCAGCGAATAAGGCAGCCGGTCGGACCGGCAGCCGGCCGAGTGCACGTGTCCCGGAACGTCCAGTTCGACCAGTTTTTCGTACAGCGGATACCAATACCGGTCGCCCAGCGCCGGCGTCTCGACGCCACTCGCCTCGCCGGGATCGGGATTGATCAAACATCCCACAAACCCCAGCTCCTTGACGCACCGCTCCAGTTCCTTCAGGCAATTCGCCGGACTCACCCCGGGACTCTGCGGCAACCCGCACACGCCGCGAAACACGTCCGGATAAAGTTTTGTCTGCTTCGCGATGATGTTGTTCGTCTCTTCCATGAACCAGTTCACGATCTTCGGCTGCTCGCTGTGCATCATCTGGTACGGACGCGGCGAAACCAGCTGCATGTCGGTCCCGACTTCCTTCAGCTGGGCGAGATGCGACGACCCACCGAACACAGGCTCGTTCAACGCGTGCTTTACATCCTCGTCGGTGGCGCCCGAACTGCCGCGGCCATGCGCCCCCCGATGGGAAACAAGTCCTGCTTTGTAGACATACAGCTTGTCGGGTGCGGTAACGTGGCCGTGCGCGTCGATAATCATCTCGGGGATTATATCGAATCACGATGACGGTCAAGCCGCTCGCGATGCACATCGTAGATTGCGGTACAGTATCGGACGCTGTCGGCTCGCTATGGTTGCGGCTATGAACGCAGCGGAATCGTATGGCGCCGTCAACCACTTCAGCCGGTGGGAGGAGGCTGGACTCATGGACAGGCGCCGGCACGCTCAGTTCGAACGCGACCAGCGTCTCAGTCGAGCGAAGCGGTTGACATGGGCCTTTGTTCGGCCAAAGATTGTAAAAAATTGTCAGCAGCGGACCTTTTTTTTCGATATGCTAATGCGCAATGAAGTCAATCGCAAGGGGCAGGGGAACGCCACATGAGTTCAGGGCAGCAGAGTTCAAGCCCAAAAAAGCAGCGCCGCCGGAGGTCGTCAAGCGCCGGTCCTCGCCGCTTTGGCTGCCTGCGCTGCTGGCGCTCGTCTTCGCCGGTTTTACGCTGCTCCCGCGTGTTAGCTCGAATCCTCATCTGAAGACTTCGTTTTTAGCAGCCGCGGGTTTCCTGCTGGCCGGACTTTGCGCTCTCTGGGCGAGCGCTGCCCGGAGCGGGCGCACGCTGAGATACGAATTCGTTCTCCGGCGGGTGCATTGGGTGCAGATGATTATGCACTCGTGCGTGTTCGCCTACTGGGGCTGGTATTGGCGCGAGGTTTATCACGAGATCCCGCTGATTCTCGCCCAGGTGGTCTTTCTAGTCGTGCTGGACATGCTGGCCTGCTGGTCGCGGCGAGACAAGTGGGTTGCCGGCTTTGGCCCGATACCCATTATCTTCAGCATGAACCTGTTCCTCTGGTTCCGCGACGACTGGTTTTACCTGCAGTTCGTGATGATCGCGATTATCGTGTTCGGCAAGGAATTCCTGAGATGGAAACGCGACGGCCATTCCGCTCACATCTTCAATCCCTCCGCTTTTGCCCTTTTCCTGACGTCTATTGTCCTGATCGCGACTCACAATACGCCGATCACCTGGGGCTCCGAGATTTCGTCGACCTTCAATCTTCCACCTTATATCTATATCGAAATTTTCCTGCTCGGGCTCATTGTGCAGGGCCTGTTCTCGGTGACTCTGGTCACCTTGTCCGCGGCGGCCTCGCTTTTTTTGCTCAACGTCGCATATACCGGTTCAACCGGCCTTTACCAGTTCGTCGACTTCAACATCCACCCGGCCGTTTTCCTGGGACTCCATCTCCTCGTGACCGATCCGGCGACCTCGCCCCGCAAGAATTTCGGAAAGGCGCTCTTCGGCGCCGGTTACGGCGCCGGCGTATTCGTTTTGTATGGATGGCTGGACAGCCACGGCGTGCCGAGTTTTTACGACAAGCTGCTATGCGTGCCGTTTCTCAATTTGACGGTACGGGCTTTGGATCGCGCCAGCATTGCGCTCAACTCCTGGCTGGCCCGGCGGAAGTGCGTTACCGAGGGGAAACTCCGGCCCCTGCAGGCGCTCGCGTCCTGGACTCCGCGACAGGCGAATTTCGGATTCATGGGGATCTGGGTGGTTTTCTTCGGATGCATGGCTTTCACCGGTTATCTCGGCGGAAAACACCCGGGCAGCGACCCCGTCTTCTGGGCAAAAGCCTGCGACGCGGGGCGCACGAAGGGCTGCCATGTTCTGGGCCGCACTCTCGACGTACAGTGCCAGCACAACTCCGCCGGCGGTTGTTTCACCCTGGGAGTGCTTCTGAGCGATGGCAAGGGACTTCCGCGGGATCCGGTCGGTGCGTCCCGGAGTTTCAAGCGCGCCTGCGATATCGGGCTGGAGAGCGCTTGCAACAGCCTTGTGGGTATGGTGAAAACCGACGGAGACGATGTATTGCTGGAACCCTGTAACCATGGAGACGGAGCGAGTTGTTTCATGCTGGGCTCGCTCTATTACGGGGGCCAGGGAGTCAGCCGTAATCTCGAGCATGCGGCAGCTCTCTTTCAGCAAAGCTGTACCGCCGGATTTACTCGCGGCTGCGGACAGATCGGGGAGAGTTATCTTTTCGGCGAAGGCGTTCCGAAGGACATTCCCAGGGCCAGACAGATTCTCGAAAACGCCTGCAATGCAGGCTATGGGCCGGGATGCTTCAATGTTGGCATCATGCACCTTCAGGGAATCGAAACGCCGAAAAATGGACCCCTTGCCCGAGCGCGTTTCCACAAGGGGTGCGATCTGGGCGATCGGCAATCGTGCGAGGCGCTGGGCCCGGCATCCCCGGTTGCAAGGTAGCCGCGTCGAGGCTCGGCAAACGCACGCTCCAGCCAGAACCCCCATCCGGCGGTCAGGGCGGCTGAGCCATCCGCCACATTCAATAAGCGTTCCCAGGGAATGCCTGGCGAGAGCACACCCGCTTCCCGATCGACGTGTAAATCGTGCGCTCCGGACCTCGTGTGCGAATATGAGGGATGCCTCATGTTCCAAAGGTGAGCGTTCGCTCGCATTCGGCTGGGGGGCGCCCCCGGGCTGAACCCAGACGCATTCCACAGCAGGAGCGAGGAGAGCGGCGGGTCGCCCAACTGCTCGACGCCGCGGCCGTCGTTATCGCGGCCACAGGATACGAAGCGGCGACCATGTGTGCGATCGCGGAGCGCGCGGGAGCCCCGATCGGCTCTCTCTATCAGTTCTTCCCCAACAAGACGGCAATCGTACATGCGCTTCGGAAGAAGTTCGGCAGCGATTACGAAGACCTGTTGATCGTTATGGAAGGAAAGGCATCCGGTTTGAGTCTTGACCGCCTGGTCGCGCGTCTTTTGAACATGAGTGTCCGCTTCGTGCACGACCACCCGGCATTCCCGGCGCTGCTCGATGCGCCTGCGAGCACCAGGAGTCCGGCGTCGTTGCGCAATACGGTGCGCATGCGGATGGCGCGTTGTCTCCGCGCCGCGCGTCCGGGGATCCAGGAGAAGAAAGCGTTGCGGCTGGCGACGGTGACGCTTCAAATGATCAGAGGGTTAAACCAACTATACGGAGAGGTCTCTGGAGCTGAGTGGAGGCAGATCGTAAAAGAATACACCGTGGCGATTTCGGCTTATCTGGAAGCACAGACGAGGAGAAGCGGGGCATGAGGTCGCCATTGACGCTTCCGGGTGCGGCCGGTCTATTGCTGGCTGGTCTGATGGTGGCCGGTCTGCTACTCGGGGGCTGCTCACAAAAATCCGCAAGCGCCGCCAATAGCAAGACGCCGCCCCCAACCGATGTGCTGATTGTAACAGTGGAACAGCGCGACGTCCCTGTCTTCGGCGACTGGATCGCGACGCTCGACGGGACTGTGAACGCAAACATCCAGCCGCAGGTGAGCGGATATCTGATTAAACAGGACTACCGTGAAGGATCGCTCGTGCACAAAGGCGATGTCCTTTTCGAGATCGATCCGCGCACGTTTCAGGCGACGCTGGATCAAACTCTGGCTCAGGTGGCTCAGGCGGAGGGCCAGTTGGCGCAGGCGCAGGCCCAACTGCAACTCGCCGACATCAACGTAAACCGGGATACACCGCTGGCCGCGGCGCGCGCCATCGCACAGAGCCAGCTCGATAGCGAGACACAGAACCGGGCGCAGCTCGAAGCACAGATCAAAACCGCGCAGGCGGGAATTCAGACTGCCAAAGCCGCGGTCGAGCAGGCACGGCTGAACGTCGGGTTTACACAGGTGCGCTCCCTGGTCGACGGCATCGCTGGGATCGCGAGCACCCAGGTCGGAAGCCAGGTGAATGCGTCAACGGTGTTGACCTCCGTCTCGCAGGTGGATCCGATCCGCGCGTACTTTTCGATCACGGAACAGGAATATCTGGCGCTCGCCGCAAGGGGCGGGAAGGGTTCGGCGAGCGCCGACTTTCTGCGGGAAAACAGCGCATTACCACTGCAGTTGACGCTCTCCAACGACGCGGTTTACCCGCATCAGGGACGCGTCGAATTCGCGGATCGCGAGGTGAACAATCAGACGGGAACAATCCGGATTGTGGGAACCTTTCCGAATCCCGGGAACGTGCTGCGTCCGGGCCAGTTCGGCAGGATCCGCGCGATGACGAGCCTGAACAGGAGTGCACTGCTGGTTCCGCAACGGGCCATCACGGAACTGCAGGGCCGCTACCAGGCAGCGGTCGTGGGTGCGAACAACCACGTGATGATTACCGGAGTGGAAGTGGGCGATCGCGTGGGCCCGATGTGGATCATCCGCAGCGGCCTGAAGGCGGGAGAGCGCGTGGTTTCCGAAGGAACCTCGAAGGTTCAGGATGGGATGGCGGTGAATCCGAAACCCGACACGGCGGGGGCGAAGTAGGGCATGTCGAAATTTTTCATTCGACGGCCGATTGTCGCGATGGTGATCGCCATCGTGATGGTGGTTGTGGGGCTGGTGTCGATGACCACGCTGCCGGTCGCGCAGTTCCCGAACATCGTACCGCCCGAGATTCAGGTGACGGCGACGTATCCGGGAGCGGATGCGCAGACGCTGGAGCAGTCGGTGGCGGCACCACTCGAAGCGCAGATCAGCGGCGTCGACAACATGAATTTCATGTACTCGGTGAACGCGAACAACGGGCAGTCGCAGATCACGGTGGATTTCGATGTAAAGACCGACCCGAACATCGACCAGGTGTTGACGCAACTGCGGACTTCGCAGGCGCAGTCCCAATTGCCGGCGCAGGTGAATACGTCGGGCCTCTCGATACGAAAATCGCCGACATCGCCGATGATGCTGATTTCGCTTAATTCGCCCAAGGGCACTTACGACAACGTATTCCTTGCGAACTACGCGTACATCAACCTGGTGGACGAATTGACGCGCGTGCCCGGCATCTCGCAGATCAATGTGTTCGGCGCGGGGCAGTATGCGATGCGGGCGTGGGTGAATCCGGATCAGCTGGCAAAACTGCAGGTGACGGTGCCGCAGATTGTGGCGGCGCTGCAGGCGCAGAACAACGTGAATCCGGCGGGCCAGGTGGGGGGTGAGCCGGTGCCGGACGGGCAGCAGTTCACGTACACCGTGAGAACGCAGGGGCGGCTGATTTCCCCGGAAGAGTTCGGGAACATCGTGCTGCGGGCGAATCCGGATGGATCGATTCTCAGGCTCAAGGATGTGTCCCGCGTGGAGTTGGGCGCGCAGTTCTACAATCTGACCGGACGCTACAACGGAAAACCCGCGGCGATCCTGGCGCTTTACCAGCTGCCGGGCACGAATGCGGTGGACGCAGCGAACGGCGTGCGCGCGCGGCTGAAGGAACTGGGGCAGAAGTTCCCTCACGACCTTTCCTATGCGGTGAGTCTGGATACGACGGCGTCGGTCACGGCCGGCATGAAGGAAATTACTTACACGCTGCTCGAGGCACTCGGGCTGGTGGTGCTGGTCGTCTACCTTTTCCTGCAGGGCTGGCGCGCAACGCTGATTCCGCTTATGGCTGTGCCCGTATCGCTGATCGGTACATTCGCCGTGTTTCCGCTGCTCGGGTTTTCGATCAACACGCTGTCGCTGTTCGGGCTGGTGCTGGCGATCGGACTGGTGGTGGACGACGCGATCGTCGTCGTGGAAGCAGTTGAGCGCCACATCGACGAAGGCATGTCGCCGCGCGATGCAGCGATAAAAGCGATGGACGAGGTGTCCGGCCCGGTGGTCGCAGTCGCGCTGATTCTGGGCGCGGTGTTCATCCCGACCGTCTTCATCAGCGGGATCACGGGCCGGTTATATCAGCAGTTCGCGGTGACGATTGCGATCTCGGTGATGCTTTCCGCGTTCAATGCGTTGTCGCTGAGCCCGGCGATGGCGGCGCTGCTGCTGAAGCCGAAAGACAAGAACAGGAAGCCCGGCCTGCTGGGGCGGTTCTTCAACTGGTTCAACCGCATGTTCGCGCGGGTCACGGATGGGTACGTCGGGATTTCGGCAATGCTGATCCGGAAGGCGGTGGTCGCGCTGGCGCTGCTGGCGATCATTACCTGCGCGTCGGTGTGGATCGGGCGTAAGCTGCCGAATTCATTTCTGCCGGAGGAGGATTACGGTTACGTTTATGTGAGTCTGCAGCTTCCGTATGCGGCTTCGCTGCAAAGGACAAGCGCCGCCGCGCGTCAGGTGGAAGACGTGATTATGCATACGCCAGGCGTGGCAGGTTGCACGTCGGTAATCGGATTCAGCCTGCTGAGCCGCGTGCAGAACACTTACAGTTCGTTCTTCTTTGTGACGGAGAAGCCGTGGGATGAGCGCACGAAACCGGAAGAGCAGTACGACGCGATCCGCGCGCATATAACGCAGGCGCTGTCGAAGGTTCCGGACGGCCAGGCGTTTTCGTTTTCGCCTCCCGCCATTCCGGGCGTGGGAACGTCGGGCGGCGTCACCTTCATGCTGGAGGATCGCTCGGGCGCGGACCTGGATTTCCTGACAGACAACGTGAACAAGTTTGTGGCGGCGTCACGGAAGAGGCCGGAACTGACGGGCATCGCGAGTTCCTATCTTCCGGACGTGCCGCAGGATTACGTGGAAGTGGACCGCGCGAAGGTGCAGCGGCAGCAGGTCAATGTCGCGGACGTGTATCAGACGATGGGCGCCTTCATGGGCGGCTATCTCGTCAATTACTTCAACCGGTTTGGCCGGCAGTGGCAGGTATATGTGGAGGCCGAAGGAGACTACCGGACCAACATCAAAGATCTCGGGCGGTTCTATGTGGCCAACACGACCGGCGGGATGGTGCCTCTGACCGCGGTGACGAGCTCGAAGAGCATCGCTGGGGCCGGAGTTCACGATGCGCTACAACGAATACCACGCCGCGCAGATCAATGCGTCGGCCGCGCCCGGTTATAGTTCCGGCCAGGCGATGAAGGCGCTCGAAGAAACCTTCGCGCAGACGATGCCGAGGGAAATGGGCTACGACTATACCGGTATGTCGTTTCAGGAGCAGCAGGCGGCGAAGGGCGTTTCGACCCTGCAGGTGTTCGGGCTGTCGCTGTTGTTTGTGTTCCTGATTCTGGCGGCCCAGTATGAGAGCTGGTCGCTGCCGTTCAGCGTGCTGCTGGGTACTCCGGTGGCTGTGTTCGGCGCTTATCTGTTCCTGTGGGCGCGAAAGTTCGATAACGATGTCTATGCGCAGATCGGTCTCGTGGTGCTGATCGGCCTCGCGGCGAAGAATGCGATTCTCATCGTGGAATTCGCCAAGCACGAATACGAATCGGGCAAGAGCGCGGCGGAGGCGGCGCTGACCGCCGGCCGCATCCGGTTACGGCCGATTCTGATGACTGCGCTTGCGTTCATCCTCGGTTGTGTCCCGCTATGGACAGCTTCGGGATCCGGTGCGGTGTCGAGAAGGATTCTGGGGACCGCGGTGATCGGCGGTGCGCTGGCGGCGGCGGTGCTGGCAATATTTTTGATCCCGGTTACTTTCGATGTGGTCGAGCTGATTACGGCAAAGGTCACGGGGAAGCGCGCGAGCGTGAACACCTGGAGCGGACCGGGCGAGGAACCAGCATGATGCGCAGACTGGCGATTGCACGGGCGCCATGCTGCTCCTGATCGCTTCGGCGTGCACAGTCGGGCCGAACTACAAGCGGCCCGCGGTGGCCACGCCGGACCAGTTCTACAACGCAGCACCGGTGAACGCGGGCGCTGCGGCTGAGACAACTTCGCTCGGAGATGAGAAGTGGTTCACGGTCTTCGGCGATCCGGAATTGCAGACGCTGATCCGCACAGCGCTCGAGAAAAGCTTCGACGTGCGCATCGCGGCGAGCCGGATACTACAGGCGCAGGAGCAGGTCGGGATTACGCGCGCGGGCGAGTTTCCTTCGGTGACCGCCGGTCCGGCGTTTTCGAGTCAGAAACTGCCCGGGCATTGCAATCACCTACTTTCAGCTTCAGGCGCTGGTCTCGTGGACGCCCGATTTCTGGGGCCGGTACCGGCGCGCCACAGAAGCCGCGCGAGCGACTGAGACGGCGGCTGAATGGAACCGGCGCGAAATACTGAGCACGGTCGTCGAGAGCGTCGCGGTCGCATACTTCCAGATGCGTGAGCTCGATGCGGAACTCGACCTTTCCAAACAGACTCTGGCCTCGCGCCGGGAATCGCTGGCGTTGACACAGACGCTGTTGAACGGCGGGGCGACAGGGCTGCTGGACGTGCGGCAAGCAGAGCAACTGGTGGAAGAAGCGGCGGAGACGATTCCGGATACAGAGCGGCAGATCGGGGTGCAGGAGGATTTGATCAGCACGCTCATCGGCGAGAACCCGCATGCGATTCCGCGCGGCCAGGCTTTTACCGGGCAGCAGGTCCCGCCTGAGATACCCGTCGGACTTACCTTCGCGGCTGCTGGAGCGGCGGCCCTGACATTCGAGCCGTCGAACAGCGACTGGCGGCGGCGACCGCAAACATCGGGGTAGCGCGCGCACAGCTGTTTCCGAGTCTCCCGCTGACCGGAGGCGCGGGAACTCAGAGTGCGAATTTCGCGCGGTTGTTTTCGGGTCCGGGCGCGGGGTGGACTCTTTCCGCGTCTTTGACCCAGCCGATTTTCAACGCGGGCGAGCTGCGGTCGAACGTGCGACTCAGCGAAGCGCAGCAACAGGAGTTGGTGCTGACGTATGAACAGACGATTCAGGCGGCATTCCGCCAGGTGTCGGATGCGCTGATCGCGTACCGGAAGTATCGTGAGTTTCGGGAACATCAGGAGAAGCTGACGGCGGCGGCGGAAGATGCGGCCCGGTTATCGGATATGCGGTATCGCGGCGGCGCGTCGAGTTATCTCGAGGTGCTGACCAGCCAGACGAACTATTTTGCCGCGCAATTGAATCTTTCGCGGGCGCGCTTGAACGAACGGCTGACGCTGGTGCAGTTGTATGCCGCGCTGGGCGGGGGCTGGGAAACGTAGCTGGCGGCAGCGAATATCTCGGGCGCAACGGGCGCGGCCCGTTTATCTCAACTGTATTACCGGGCCGTGCCAGCCAGTACACGCTTTTGCAGGTTCTGCGGCAAGGCATCCAGCAGCCTGGTGAACACCGCATTAGTCCAACCAAACCCAGCCTCATTCGTGCGATAGCCGAATTGAATCTCGCGATCGAGCTCAACGCTGCGACGCACGACGTCGTATTTTTCCAGAATCATTCCCTTGCGGCGAAACTGTTCCACCACCATCGAAAGAAACTCTTCGGAGACCCGGTCCGCGTCGGTGTTATAGCCGTAGCGCCGCAGCCCTTCCACCGCGATCAGTTGAAGGGGCGCCCAGCCGAAAGGCGCGTCCCATTGATCTCCGCTTTCGGTCGTGCTGGTCTGAAGACCGCCTGCGCGCTCGAACATCGGCAGATTGGCCGCAACCCGCGCCGCCTGCTGAGGGCTCGCAATGCCTGCCCATAACGGGTAGAAGGTTGTCAGGAACGGATACTGGCGCATCCGGCGCCGCGCAAAATCATAGTCTTCATACAGCCCATCCCGTTCGTTCCACATCAGCTTGTTGATCAAAGCCGCGCGTTTATGCGAGCGCTCGAGCCAGATCGCGGCATCACCGGCTTTATCCGGAATGTTCTGGAGAAGTTCCGCCATCTCGCTCTCCATCATGTAAAGAAGAGAATTAAGACAGACCGGATTGTAATGGATAATATCCACGCTGAACGGACCGAAACGGCCCGAAGGATCAAAACCCGATTCGCGCATCGACCGGTCGCCCTTATAAAACAGCGGCGTGAGCCGTTTCGCCCTGGCGTCGTAATACTGGCTGACATCATAATCGTCTACACGATGCGTGCGGAAGTACTGCAGGACGCGGTCGTAGTGCGTGAATCCGGCAGGGTCGCGCTCCGAGGCGACCACTTCGGGTGCCGGTCCCTCGCCCAGGTCGAAGTAGCGCGCCAGCCCTGTCGAAGGCGTCAGATGCGGCTCGCTGTTCCAGTACCGATAGTAAGTTCCAACCGCAGGTAGCGCTTCCTCCATCCACTGCCGATCGTGGGTACGCCGGTAAACGGCAAGAAGCATTCCGGTGAGCAAAGGCGGTTGCGAACGGGTCAGATAATACGTGCGGTTCGCATTCAGGATTTTGCCGTAATTCCGGATTTCGTACAGGAAATCATCCACTATCGCCTTTGCTTGAGTCACCAGGCCGTCACGCAACAGCCCCCGTACGATGAAATAGCTGTCCCATCCATACATCTCGTTGAACCGCCCGCCGGGCACAACATAAGGCTGCGGCAAATAGAGCAGTCCCGCGGCGGGTGCTCTCCCCACCGGCAGCGTGCGCAGATCGATCAATCGAAGGCCTGCGGGCGGGACCTCGCGTCGCAATTGCGCTTCTATCCGCCGGCGCTCCTCAACACCAGAAATATACACCGGCCACCGGCCGTCAGCCTCGGGGTGAAATTTCGGGTCCACTGCCGACGTGGCAAGCGTCCCATTGGAACGCGCAAGTACTGCCCATGTTCGCTTGATGTATTCAAGAATCGGCTGATCGCGTGTGGGCGCCGCCTGGAGCGCGGCGGCGCCGATTGAAAGTATCGCCATATAACAGAGAGCGTCGAGGGTCGAACCGCCGGATACACTCAGCGCTCCCCTGTTCCGAACGAGACTCGCCTTATTCGTGCTTTTTTGACATGCACAGAATAATCTGCACGCGTGTGAGGAACTTTTTACCTGCACCTCACATCCACGATGATTGTCCGGGCAGGCCGGAGCCCGCGGGCCGTCCGGAGAACGGTTATTTAACGCTCGAGACGGTAATCGTCTCTCCTTCAAGTTTGCCATTCACAGTTACATCTTTGCCCGCACTCGCCAGGATTTTATCCTGATTGGCGATCTTATAGACCTTTCCCTCAGGAGTTACCAGAACTGCGGCTGACCCCTCCTTTATGCATTTCTGAATACATTCCACATTGCTCCGCATGGCGGTGTTGCCGGAGCACTTTTCGTCCATGACGACACCTTTAAAGTTCTCCGCCAGAAGGCTCGTTGCGAGTCCCATCGACATTAACGCTACCGCGGTAATTGTCTTCATACGTCTAATCTCCCTTCGTCCGGATAAGCAAACGAACTGCCGATGTATGCGATTGTCCGGATGTAATCCTGTTACCGGCAGACGAAATTCGCGGCGTCTTCCACGCTACCCTGCCCCTTGTATTGGGCATGAGCCGGGTAAGCGCACAGCGGACGACTCCGGCCGGGGAACGCTCGCCCCGTGGCGTTGACCGATTCGGGAGCTTGCCCCTTTTCCACCCAGTCCACCGAGGCACTCAACATATCGAACGTATCGAGCGTGGCGCTCCCGCCGCCACAATGGCCCATTCGAAAACGTTGCATACAGCGCATCATCATAACGCTTTCCGTTGCGATGCGCCCGGTTTTCGACGATCCTCGCTCACGAACTTCAAAGCCATTTCGAGCAGACCACGCAGGGAATCCCGGTGAATGCGAGACACGCGCACCAGGACGCTCGGGTACTTCAGGTAATGATCCGTTACGTAGTACACTTCCGGATCCGCCGCGATCAGTTCCGCGCGCTGATCAAGCCCGAGCTTGACCACCAAGCGAATCCGGCTCAGCTGATTTGTGAATCGCGGGACAGGCCAGCAATTTGCCGCGGACCTTCAGCGACCATACACCGCGGCTGGCGCTTTCCTCGATACCCGGCAGCGTAGCGGACAACTCCCGGGCCACATCGCGGACAGCCGTCGAACTCCATCAGGATGCCGCCGCCGCAGCGCGGCAAAGCTCGCTCAACTCCTCCTGGGTGGCCTCCGGATCAGGCGCTTTTTCGGGGGAGATCCATTCGAGAGACGAGCCGGCGGCGATGAGTTGGCGCGCCACGCCGAGGTAATCCACACCGTCCTGATGCGGATTATTTCGCCACCCGTGGGATGCCCAGAGCAACGGCGTGCCGGAGAACATGCCGTCGAGCGCGTTGACCGCTGCGCCGCCGGCGAGAAGCATTCGGACGGCTTCCACGCGGCCGCCCATGGCAGCGCGATGCAAGGCCGTGACGCCGTCGTGATCCTTCACGTTCGGGTCGAAGCCGCAGGCGAGCATGGTCTCGAGGACCGCCGCATCGCCGCGCTCCGCCGGCACGTGCATCAGGAGGTGATGCTCGTCGCGAAGCTCGCCACGCAGGTTGGGGTGCACCCGCAGCAATTCGTCTGCACGCGCCCGGTCCCCGCGCGCACGCGGCCGAAACGAATCGTTCCAGCAACGAGAGCTCATCGCTCGCGCCGTGGGCCAGCAGCCACTCCGCGACAGCCTGGTTGCCGTGCAGGGCGGCGATCTGTGTACGCGGTGCGGCCATCGGCACGCCGCTGATGGATGTCGCCGCCGTGACTGACGATTGCCTCGACCATGGGGACGTCCCACCGCTCGGCCGCGATGTGCAACGGAGCGTCGCCAAAGTCGCTCCACGCGAGGTTGGGGTCCGCGCCGTGTTCCAGCAGCCAGTGCACACCGGCGGAGCGCTCCGGCGTATTGGCGGCCCATCCCAGGATGTAACGCAGCGGCGGCACTCCGCCCGGGATGCCGTTGACGTTCACGCCAAAGCGATGCAATAACTCCACGGCGGCGAGCATGCCGCTTCCTGCCGTGATGTGCAGTGAAACACCGTCGGTTGGATTCGCGCCGCCTTCGAGCAGGGCCTCCGCGAGCGGAAGGTGGTTGACCGCGCAGAGCGCTCCCCACAGCGCCGTCCGCGGGAGTTCGCGATGCCAGTTCCAGTGGTATTCGGCGTTGGGATTCGCGCCCCGCGCCAGCAACCCGCGCGCGATCTCGACGAGCCCTGCTTTTCGCTCCGGCAGATCTCGGCTGCAGGCACGTGTGGCAGACATAGAGAAGCGGCTCCCAATTCTGCATTCCGCCCGGTTGCGTGGCGGCCTCGGGATGCTTCCGCAGCCGCTCTTCCACCGACTCGGAATCGCCAAGCACCAGCTCGGTGTAGAGGTTGGCGTGAGCGATGGCGGGGTATCGCTCCAGCAATCGAAGCGCGCGGGCCGGCGCACCGCCGGTGGCGCAGCGCAGGAACTCATCCATGGCCGCTTCAAATGACAAAGACCGATCCTGCACGTGTTCGCGCAACTCGTTCCAGGATTTGAAACCATATTCCCGCGCGATTACGGATTGGGCATCGTGCAAGGCGAGAGTAGAGGCCCCGAGCTCGACGACGGAGAGGCGCGCCAGCTGGGGCAGCGCCTGAAACCGGCGGAGCGCGTCCGGTTCCCTGCCCTGCGCGGCGTGAAGCAAAGATTTGGCTTGTTTTTTGAGCTGCTCAAGATTGGCACGCTCAGGTAATTGCTGCGACGTCATCAACGACCTCCATGCTTGAGCCTGCGGTTCGCAATCAGGCAGCACGTGGTCAAAGGACGTGCAATGAATCTGGATGCAGTGGGCTTAGCCCTTCGCGCGAACCTGCCGGCGCCTGGAGCGCACCATTAGGAGTTAACACGAAATCTCCGAACCTGTCAAGGAAGCCTGTCACAGTAGTCGCGCCGTCTGCCGTCAGAGCTGATCGGACAACGAAAAATCGTAGCTTGAAGACTTGAAGGGTCCGGTTTGACCGATTGCGGTCACCCGCCGAAAGAGCGCGGACCAGCGCGACGAGAAGACTGCGTGGCAGGCGGCGGGAATGAACCAGCGTCTAAGGTGCTTCACCGCTTTCGTCGACACTGGCCGCAAAATGCTGCACTCACAACATGAGAATAAAGATTTCCAGCTTCTGCAACGCGTCCTTGCTGCGCGCTGCTCTCATCGTCCCGTTGGCAATGGTGCCAACGACGTTGCGAGCTCAGGAGCACCAGACAACTAAAACGACCGTTCGCACCTGCAATCGACCAGAACTTCATTGCTGTGATAACCCTTGTCGGCCACCAGCTCTTCGATGCTGCGTTCGTTGATCAGAGCCACATTGGACTGAGCTTCCTGTAGTGTGATTCCGATGGTGGTCGTGTCACCCAGATCTGCCGCTTGCAGCGTAATCGCCACTATCGCGCCGCTGGACAGATCGACCGCATGCTCGGCCTTGTGCGCCAGATGCGTGCGCCCATCCTTCATCCTGGCAATGCGCGCGGTGGTATCTCCGGGACTCATCCAGTCTTTATTCGAAGCTTTCTTTTTGCGCTTCCGGTCCAGCCTCGCGGCCTGCTCGCGGGTCGGTTCCTCAATGCCTTCGGCCTTGGCCAGATCCTTCAAATACTCGTCATAGCCGCGGCCATCGTCGCGCCGTTTGATCGAACGCATCGCGGCGTTGGCTTCCAGCATGGTCGCGTCTACAGCGATGGTCTGCCCTTCCATCAGGCCTTCTTCGCCCAGTACCTTCACGAACCAGCGGAACACCGCTTTGTGCGTTTCCACTGGCATCAGACGGCGCGTCCGCGACATTGTCGAATGATCCGGCGTCGATTCGATAACACTGAAGCCCAGAAAATCCCGCAACGAAAGCGAGTCCGCTACACGCCACGCAATTCCCCGTTCCGAATCGATTCCTTCAAAGTAGCCGAGCAGGAGCATCCGGAAATACACACCCGGAGCCATACTCGGTCGACCCATGACCGGCTTGTAAAAACGCTTGCACAGGTGCTCCAGGCGTTTGTCGACCTTGTTCCGCTCCAGGATGTCGTTGACCTTCGTGTAGAACGGGTGACTCGCCGCCTGGGGAATCTCCTGCGCGCTGAAAAACAGCGCGTTCTGCTTCGGCTTGCGCTTGCCCATCGCCATACTGCTTCATGACGCTCTGAAACATTTCAGAGGTCACATGTTTGGAAGGTAAATCGGACTTTTACCACGCGGCTGTTAGCCCTTCGCGCGAACCTGCCGGCGCCTGGAGCGCACTCTTAGGGAGTACCATCAGATCCCCGATGCTGTCAAGGAACGGGGTCCAAAAAAGCGCATAATACGTGAACAGGGACTCAAACAGGAATCGATTCCAGGAGACAAATCGATGCGGGCATTTCCGTGCGCAGTTTTGCTTGCCCTTGTTGGTGGTGTGCTGCCGGGTCAAACCGGCAACGCGCCGAAGTTCGAAACCGCTGACGTACACGTCAGCGCGAAAACCACCAACGCGTTCGTTCGGCCTCCGACCGCGCGAAACGGGCGTTACGAACTCAAGAACGCCACCATGCTGGATCTGATCCGAATCGCCTACGGCTTCGATCCGGACAAGATCCTGGAAGGGCCCAACTGGCTGGAGCTCGATCGCTTCGACGTGATCGCGAAAATCCCTGCCGGCACTTCCGCCGACGACCAGAAGGCGATGCTTCAATCTCTAGTCGAAGACCGGTTCAAACTGGTAGTCAGCAAGGAAACCAAGCCTCTCCCTACCTGGGCGCTCACCTCCGGAAAACAGCCGCACCTCAAAGAAGCGGATGGCTCAGGCTCCGCCGGCTGTAAGCCTCAAGCTGATTCGGGGCCGCCTGCGGAAGGTGCGGGCAGGCTGATGATGGCCAATGCGGATGGAACCACAACCAGGATCACCATCGGTCCGGGCGCGACGATTCAATTCCAATGCCGCAACATGACCATGGCAGCCTTCGCAGCGGGCCTGCGAGGCATGCTGGGCGCGCAACTGGGCACAACCCCGGTGCTGGATGAAACCGGGCTGAAGGGAAGCTGGAACTTCGACATCAAATGGTCGTTGGGACTGATAGGGCTGGGAGGGGATGGTACTCAGATATCGGTCGCCGATGCGGTAGAGAAACAGCTCGGATTGAAACTCGAACAAAGACAGGCGCCGACGCCGGTAATCGTGGTGAAGAGCGCAAACAGAGCGCCGGGTGCCAATCCACCGGGGGTGGCGGAAGCGTTGCCGCCGATGCCCTCGCCAACCGAGTTTGAAGTTGTCGACGTAAAACTCTCTTCGCCGGACGCATCGCCCATGTCGGGGCCGATTCTGCAGGCAACGCCCGGGGGCCGTTTCGTTTCCCATGGCATGCCGATGCGATTTTTGATCAGCCTCGCTTTCAATCAAAACAACATCGATCAACTCGTCGGGCTGCCGTCGTGGGCTGACACCGTCAAAGTCGATATCACCGCGAAAGCCCCCGCTGAAACCTTGACCGGCCCTGGATTGGATCAGGAAACCTTGGGGCCCATGTTGCGCGCTCTGCTCGCCGATCGCTTCAAAATGACTTATCACTCGGAAGAGCGGCCGATGTCCGCTTACTCGCTGGTGTCGGCAAAACCGAAGCTGAAGAAGGCAGACCCCGCCAGCCGCATCTTCTGCCGGACCGGCCCTGCCCCCGCCGGCTCTCCATCCGGATCGGCCACGCTGACGTGCCAGAACACGACGATGGCGCTATTCGCTGAACGACTGCGGAACCTGGCCCCAGGCCTGGAGTGGCCTGTGCTCGATGCAACCGGAATCGAAGGCGGCTGGGACTTCGCGCTTACGTTCAGCCGGTTGCCTCAGGGACTGAATCGTCCCGGGCGCGGCGGTGACGCGGGTGTGCCGGGCGGCGAGCCGCTCGCATCCGATCCGGGCGGCGGCTACACAATTGTCGAAGCCATCGAGAAACAGCTCGGGTTGAAGCTGCAATCGCAAAAGCGTCCTGAGCTGGTTTTTGTGATCGACCATATCGAGCAGAAGCCAACCGATAATTAGATCCTGCGCGGCCTGGCCTGGGTCATCATGGTTTCGACATGCTTGCTGAGTTGCTTCAGGATGAACCCAGGCGCGATGCGGCTCATGAGCTTCAGGGCGTTGCTGCGGCCCGGACGGATTTCAAACCGATCTTTTTTTAGCCCGTCAATCGTCAGAGCAACCAGCTTTGCAACATCCATTGGAGGAAAGCCCATCGCTTCCAGAGGATCGAAATTCGCCGTTAGTAATGGCGTCCCCACCGGCGGAGGAGCCAGCTCAAACACCTTGACGCCGGCTCTCATGAGTTGGACACGCATCGATTGGGTGAATGAATGCATGCCTGCCTTTGCAGCGCAATAGATCGGAGCGATCGGGAACGGGACAAAGGCCAGGCCGGAGGAAACGTTAACGATCGCAGCGTTCTTTTGAGTCATCAGGTGCGGCAGGAAGTGTTTCACCATCCGAATCGGCCCTGTAAGATCTGTCTCAATCTCGCGGCTGATCTCATCAAGGTTGCCCGCTTCCAGAAGATTGACCCTCCGCATAATTCCGGCGTTGTTGATCAGCACATTCAGCGCGGGGAACTGAGCAATCACCGCATCGAAGAGAAGAGAAATTGCTTTCGAATCGCTTACGTCGCTTAGAAACGCACAGACTCCCGGCAACCGTTTTTGTGCGTCCTCAAGTCTGTGCCGATCCCGCCCCGTGACGATTACGGTATTGCCAAGCTTGAGCAGCTGAGCGGCAAGTTCAAATCCAATACCGCTCGTTCCGCCGGTGATCAGAATCGTGTTCTTCGTAATCTCCATGGTGGAGGGCTTACCTGTTGACCAGTTCCCGAAAGCCTTTCCGCCATAGCGTGTTGCACAAACGGGATGTTGCCAATCAATTCCACCGCAGTATTCCGCACTGCCTTGAGGATCGGCGATGACAACGTTGCGACCCTGGTCATGCGGTCCGTCAGGTCCACGACGGAATGAGCGATCTTAAGCCGCGAATCCTGCCATTTGTCCAAAGCTGCCTCATCGCGAGTCTGCAGCGTCTGGTGCAATGCGCTCGCGAGCGAAACCACATCCTGAATCCCGGTATTCATCCCTTGCCCGCCTGCCGGACTATGTACATGCGCAGCATCGCCCGCCAGCAGGATATTGCCTATACGCAGAGTTTTCGCGACGCGGTGCCGGATGTGAAAACGCGAGGACCAGTTCATACGGCGGATCGACCATGGACCGTCTTCGGGCCCGCGCTCGTTCACAACCGATTGGAAGTCGGCAATCGACGGCTGAGCGGGCGCATCCTGGACCGTCGCGACAATGCGGAAACGATTTTCGGGCAGCGGCGCAACCACCATCAGTCCTTGCTCGGAATAGAAAAGAGTCACTTCGCCGCGGTCGAGCGGCCACTCCATCTCCACATCGGCAAGCAGAAAGCTTTCTTCATAGTCGCCGCCTTCAAATGGAATCGAGGCTGCTTCACGTACGAAGCTGTGCGCCCCATCGCAGCCAACAACCCATTGTGCGTGAATTGTCCTCGCGTCTTCTCCGTTGTGTGCCCGCGCCTGAACATAATTGTCAGACTGGCGAATCTCATTCACCTCCCAGGGCCGTTCCACCGCGCCTCCGAGAGATTGGAGACGCTGCAGCAGCGCCGCCTCCACGCGATCCTGAGGGTACATCAGCGTGACTGGATACGCAGTCTTCAGATCATTAAAGTTGACTGTCGCAAGAACATGGCCTTTGTCCCGGATACGAAAGGTCGGGACGACCACGCCGCGCTGAACCAGTTCGGCGGTGACGCCGAGCGGTTCCAGCACTTCCATCGTGCGTGCGTGAATTACACAGGCGCGCGAAGTGTTCTCCCCGGCGGCTTGTCTGTCCAGGATGACCGGGGTAACACCAAGACGATGCAGTTCCGCGCCCAAAGCCAGCCCGGTTGGACCGGCTCCAATAATAGCTACGCTCACTACATTCCGTTCTGTCACGTTCATCGTTTTTCTCCTTTACCGCTCATGAGAGACGCCTGCGGACGTTCCGCGGCTGGCTCGGGCGTGATGCCCAGGCGAGCAACTATTTGAAATCCCTCGCGCCAACTCGTATATTTCGGCTGCCAGCTCAACTCACTCTTCGCCTTGGCATTCGATGAGCCGCGTACCCTGGTCATGAGATGCCAGCGTCGCCAACCAACCATCGCCCCAGCCATCCAGGCAGATGATGTGGCGGCTTTGCGCCAAGGATCCGCGCGAGTTCCGGCAGCCAGACTGAAACTTCCGCTGGATCGTTATCGACAGCGTTATAGCTTCCCGTCTTTCCCCGCTCGATCGCCAATTGCGTCGCCATCGCCGCGTCGTCAACGTGGATAAAAGACCAAACACCAGACCCGTCGCCAATCAGCGGCAATTTCCGCCGGCGGACAAGCTCCAACACCGCGCCATCGAACGCGAACGAAGTTCCCGGTCCGTAGAAAACCCCATAGCGCAACACGGTTCCCGCGATTCCGCCAGCACCGGTCACGAGGCTCTCCAATTTACGGATCGCGGCGACTGTTCGTGTCATACCTCGCGGTGGAGAGGGATCGAGCGGATCGCGTTCGGTCTTGATGCGCCCGCCCTCGCGAATGTTCGGCCATCCTCCATAGCTCTGGGCCACGAACTTACGGACACCGGCCTCCCGCGCGGCAGCGAGCAGATGCTCCGTCCCTTCTGTGCGCAGCCGGTTGGTCATCGCAAGCTCCCGATCGAGATTCCTGAATCCCTGCATCGATGCCAGGGACGTCATCTGATGCACGATCACGTCGGGTCTGGAACGCACAATCGCATTCATCACCGAACCGTAATCCAGTTCGTCCATCAACACGGGTTCGGCGCCAAAGGCGCTCAGTGTGTTGAATTTTTCTCTTGACCGCGTGGTCGCGATCACGTGATGTCCGCTGGCCACGAGTAACGGAACGAGCCTTTTTCCAATGGCTCCCGCCGCTCCTGCTACAAAGACTCGCATAGCTGCCTCCCGGGTTCGAACTTTCGGGGAGCACAGGGAGGACCACAGCACGAAATCGAACTTCCAGCCCCGTTTATGAGTACGAGGCGCGCAGATATGCGATTCGAAGCTGAACGACGCGCGGAACCTGAAGCAGAGTACATTGAGACATATGCCACTTCCCGATGACGCACGGCTTATCGCCCTGAGCGAAAAACTGCTGAAGCAGTTCGAATCCATGTTCGGCACGCATCCCGGCTTTCGGCCTGCCCACGCAAAAGGAGCGCTGCTGACCGGCACGTTTTCTCCCGCGCCGGACGCCGCTGCGCTCACCCGCGCACCTCACATTCAGCAGAAATCGACGCCAGTGACTGTCCGGTTTTCCAGTTCAACCGGCCTGCCGCTGATCCCCGATAACAATCCGAATGCGAATCCGCGCGGAATGGCAATTCGCTTTCACCTGGGCGAGCGCGTCCACACCGACATCATCGGGCATTCGGCGGACGGCTTTCCCACACACACCGGCGAGGAATTTCTGGAATTCCTGCAGGCCGCCGCTTCGAGCGATCCATCAAAACCGTCGCCTTCTCCGATCGAGGTGTATCTCGGTTCGCACCCGGCAGCACTCGCTTTTGTACAGGCGCCGAAACCTTTTCCGTCCAGTTTCGCGCAGGAGACATACTTTGGCGTCACAGCGATGCGTTTCGAAACAGAGATGGCGTTGCGCACTTTGGCCGCTATCGGATTGTGCCGGAGGCGGGCAACCATCATCTTTCTGACGCGGAGGTTGCAGCCCGCGGCGAGAATTTTCTGTTCGATGAACTTAAGGAAAGAATTTCGAAGGGCTCGATTTCGTTTCGTGTGCTCGTCCAGATTGCCGGCCGCGGAGATACAGTGGACGATGCAACGATCCATTGGCCTGAGGACCGGCCGCTGATTGACTTCGGAACCATCACCCTTGACTGTCCGGTCCCGGACAACGCTAGCCTGCAGAAGCAGATGATCTTCGATCCCATTCCGCGGGTGGATGGGATCGAACCATCGGCAGACCCTCTCCTGGAACTGCGCGCCGCTGTGTATTTGATCAGTGGCCGCAGGCGGCGGGCTGCCATTACTTAGCAGCCCGTGGTAGAAGTGCGAAAACCTTCAGCTGTGGCTGGGAGCTGGAAAAACCAGACGAAGTGAAAACGAGCCGGAGATGGGCTCGTTTTCTCCTGCTAATTCGTTCCAGCGCGCCGTCCATGCCGTCATCGCGATCTGGACAAGCAAAATCGTATCTGAGAGACCCTGCAGGGTCCTCGGTTTGCCGATTCCTGAAGATTTCCGGACCAGCAGCGCCAGATTGAATCCGACTGCGTGGAACAGAAGCCGCTTGAGAATGTTCTTTTGACCCTTGAGGTGGGTTCGTCTCATGCCGCCGGTTTCGTACATGTGGGCAAAACTTCTTTCGGTCAACTCCGTGCGCAGCTTCTGCAGGTCCTTGCCGCGCCGTCCTCTCATCCGCCGCCGATTCCCATACACCTGCTTCTGCTCTTTTTCCTTGCCGTCCCAATTGCGGGACCCGCGCTCCGGCTCCGGAATATAGCTGCGCACACCGTCCGCATGCAAATCGACCAGAACTTCATTGCTGTGATAACCCTTGTCGGCCACCAGCTCTTCGATGCTGCGTTCGTTGATCAGAGCCACATTGGACTGAGCTTCCTGTAGTGTGATTCCGATGGTGGTCGTGTCACCCAGATCTGCCGCTTGCAGCGTAATCGCCACTATCGCGCCGCTGGACAGATCGACCGCATGCTCGGCCTTGTGCGCCAGATGCGTGCGCCCATCCTTCATCCTGGCAATGCGCGCGGTGGTATCTCCGGGACTCATCCAGTCTTTATTCGAAGCTTTCTTTTTGCGCTTCCGGTCCAGCCTCGCGGCCTGCTCGCGGGTCGGTTCCTCAATGCCTTCGGCCTTGGCCAGATCCTTCAAATACTCGTCATAGCCGCGGCCATCGTCGCGCCGTTTGATCGAACGCATCGCGGCGTTGGCTTCCAGCATGGTCGCGTCTACAGCGATGGTCTGCCCTTCCATCAGGCCTTCTTCGCCCAGTACCTTCACGAACCAGCGGAACACCGCTTTGTGCGTTTCCACTGGCATCAGACGGCGCGTCCGCGACATTGTCGAATGATCCGGCGTCGATTCGATAACACTGAAGCCCAGAAAATCCCGCAACGAAAGCGAGTCCGCTACACGCCACGCAATTCCCCGTTCCGAATCGATTCCTTCAAAGTAGCCGAGCAGGAGCATCCGGAAATACACACCCGGAGCCATACTCGGTCGACCCATGACCGGCTTGTAAAAACGCTTGCACAGGTGCTCCAGGCGTTTGTCGACCTTGTTCCGCTCCAGGATGTCGTTGACCTTCGTGTAGAACGGGTGACTCGCCGCCTGGGGAATTTCCTGCGCGCTGAAAAACAGCGCGTTCTGCTTCGGCTTGCGCTTGCCCATCGCCATACTGCTTATGACGTCTGAAACATTTCAGAGGTCACATGTTTGGAAGGTAAATCGGACTTTTACCACGCGCTGTTAGCGGCGCTGAACACAACACGCCCGCCAACCATCGTCATTGTCGGGTGAATGTGCTTGATCTCGGCAGCAGGCACCGTCATATAGTCGCGGTCGAGCACGACAAGATCAGCCTGCTTCCCGACTTCGAGCGAGCCGAGCGAATTCTCCTGAAAGAACAAATACGCGTTCGAGCGCGTGTGCGCAATCAGCGCCTCCTCGCGCGTCAGCGTCTCGTCGAGAACGCGGTTCCCGCCCACGTCAAGACCGCTGACCACCCAGCCGAGCGTCACGAACGGGCTGTAATGCGAAACGATCGTGGCGTCCGTGCCCAGGCCGAACACAATGCCGCTGTCGCCGATCTTTCGGAGCGGCATATGCGCGGCCGCCTGCATTGCCGCGCCGTGAACACCGAGCGTCATGCCCAGCGCTTTGGCACGCGCAATGTTGGTGGGAGAAATGTCGTAGACGTGGCCGAGCGTCCAACGCAGACGATCGATACGCTGGGTCTTGTTCACCCGTTCGAGGGTATCGAGCAGATCGGTCACGGCTGAGTTGTTGATCACGTGCTCGTGGACATGCCAGCCGGCATGTGCTGCCGCCGTCGCGAGCTTGCCGTATTCGTTCATGATCTCGGCGGGCCACGGGTCCTTTCGAGGCGCCAGATCGAAGAACGGCCCGTAGAGAACCTCAGCCAAGCCGAAGATGCCGTACTGGCCGTCGAACTGATTCGGGCGGCTGCTCTCGATAAGCGCCGCAGCCCTAGTGGCAGACGCCGGATCCGTCGCGTTGACCGGCAAGGTCTCCCAGAGTCGCAGTGGCAGCGGCCCCTTCGCTGCGCGGGGGCCGAGGTAGGCGGAGTGACCCAGGCTGTAGACGCCCGTGAGTCCGGCGGCATTCAACTCGTGCATGAAGCCGGTGAGGTTCTGGTCGAGTTGCTCGGGTGAGGCCGTCGGCATGGCATCGTACATCGCATAGGGCGGCTGGAATGAAACCAGTCCCGTGGCATTGCGGCGCGCCCCGTCAACGGGGTTCAGCCCGACCGCTTTGAGCGCCAGACTGTTGGCGTATACGACGCTGTAACCTTCCTGCACAAACAGGGGATTCTTCGGCGCAACGCCGTCGAGCTCCGCGAGCGTGAAGCCGCCCGGTGCATCGGCGAACTGTCGTGGCGTCCAGCCGCCTTGCACCATAATCCAGTCACCTGGCCTCAAGCTGGCGGCCTTTGCCGCGAGAATCCGCAGCGCTTCGCGGCGCGAGTCCACGCCTTCGAATCGGGCCTGCTGGTGCCAGCGTTCGACGGCGCGAGTGAAGTGAAAATGGTCGATAAGGCCGGGGATGACAGTTGCGCCCTTCACATCAATCACCTTCGTGCCGGGACCCGCATAGCGTGCCATCTCCGCGCTCGTGCCGCGTGCAACGACGCGGCCGTCGTTGATCGCGAGCGCTTCGACCACGCGGAAGTCCGCATCGACGGTCAGGATCTTGCCATTCGTGACCACTGTGTCGGCTCTCTGCTGCGCAAACGCCGTGAGGCTCGTGAGTGCTGGGAGTATGCCGAGTATGACGGAAGCCACCCTCAAGCTCTTGAGTCTCCTGCGCAGCGTGCGCCTGCCGAGTTCGATCCTCGGAATGCTCATGCGATTTCCACTCCGTTCAAAGACTCCTAACGATGGGATTGCCCCGACCAGATAGCGCCCTTGCCATGCTCATACTCGCGGCGAGGTTTGGCCTGCTCAGGCCCCACGCTGCCCGCAACAATCCCGGCCAACCGGTACGCCTCTCCCAATATCGGATCACCCGCCATCCTGCGCAGCAATGCCAATTGCCCGATGTGCGTCAGCGCATCTGCGATCGGGGCCTGGAATACGGCTTCCAGGCTTGCCTGCAAGTTCCCGTCCGAGGCCAGAAATTGATCGAACCCTTCCAGCGCACCGTAGAATCGTGCGACCTCGCCATCCCAATCGAGCGGCTCAGAGACCTTGTAGCTCTCTTCTTCGCCTTGGCACCACCGACACGCCCATTCGATCAGATCTCCGATATGGGCGAGCAACAAAACGGGTGTGTTCAGACTGCCTGGAGCCCGGAATGATCCAAACCCCTCCGGCGCACCGCGAATCGTCTTGCCGCAACGATAAGCGATCGTGGCCAGCATGTGCCTGAGTAGAGCGCAATCCCGTTCCATGGAAGTTTCGCCAGCCTCAGTGCTTTCCCGCGATCGACGTTACCGCATCCCAGAAGAACTGTGTGTGTTTGTAGATCGCCTCTTCCAGAATGCGCTCCTGATCGCTGTGCGCTCCGAAGCCCTTGGCCGCATCCTCTTCGTCGAGCATCGCGCCCACCCCGTAACACTGAACGCCTTTCGCACGTAGAAAAGCCATGTCGGTCGCGCCCGTGCTCATCACCGGCAGAGTCTGGACTCCATAGATCTTCCTGTAAGCCGCTTCAACCGAGCGATACGCGTCGTTGCTGATTGAGGATGGCGCCGCGGCCGGCCGCTGATTGCTCGTCTCGGGCACCAGTTCGACGGCGGGATCGTTGATCACCTTGCGCATCATGGCATAGAACGCATCGATATCCTCACCTGGCAACGCCCTGATATCAAGCGTGGCGCGAGCTTCGGAGGGGATCACGTTGACCTGGTATCCAGCCTGAATAATATTAGGCGAGATCGACGTGTGGAGCATGGAGTATAGACCCGGCTCATGTTCCGCCAGGTAATCCCGGGCCGCGGCCGCTTTAGCCGGATTGAATAGATCCTTGTAACGCTGCGCCGATTGCGGGTCGCTCACTCCGGCAAGTTTCTCGAAGTAGTACCGCGTGGTGTCGTTGAATTTCGTCGGCGGTTCCCAGGCCGCAATGACTTCAACCGCTTTTGCGAGGTGAACAACGGCGTTGCTGCGGAGAGGCCGCGATCCATGTCCGGCTGGGCCTTTTGCAACGAGTGACGCGCCCTTCGGTTGCTTTTCCGTGGTCTCCACCGTTGCGTACACGAGCTTGCCGTCACGCCGGCGCACCCCGCCACTTTCGGCAAGACAGATTTCGGCATCGATCTCGGGCCAACGCTCATTTACCAGGTACTCGATGCCAGGCCCGGTCGAAGCCTCTTCACCCACTTCCGAGACAAAGATTACGTCCCGGTCGAGGGGCGTGCCCGACCGCTTGAGAAGCAGCATGGTCATGAGCGCGGCCGCCAGATCGCTCTTGTCGTCGAGTGTTCCGCGGCCGTAAACATAGCCGCTGTCCAGGTGAGCACTGAAAGGAGGGAAGGTCCATTTCGCCTGATCGACTTTGACCGTGTCGCTGTGGCCCATGATCAACAGCGGCCGTTTCGCACCATTGCCTTTCAACCGGGCGATCACGTTAGCTCGCGCCGGGTCCTTCGCCGCAAGCGTAACGGGGATCCCCTCCGCCTCCAGCACCTTCTTCACATAATCGGCAACGCGCGTTTCGTTACCGGGCGGATTCGTGCTGTCGATCTGCACCAGCGCCTGGAAGTGACGCAGAGTTTCCTTATTGATTTGAGCCCAATCGGGGGTCTGGGCCGAAGCGGGGATAACTACTGCGCAGACTAGATAGAACGCGACGACCGGGATTCGCGGAGCCAGATGAACGCTTCTCATTGGACTAGTCTAACCGGGAATGCAAGTCATATCCTCCTGACCTGTGTTAGCGTGGAAAGCCGATATGGATCTCGTCGATGTGACTGGAACAAAGCGCGGTTTGATGAAGCTGGCCGGCGCGGGGCTGGTTGGCATGGGACTCGTCGCCGCCATTGTTTGGGCTGCGCCGTCCGTATTTCCCACTGGGACCACCATCTACGATCCGGGCAAGGCCTGGAATGGGTTTACCGTGCTTTCGCCCCTGGGCACGCAGGCCGCGCTCGTGATCGACATGAACGGCAATGTGGTGAAGCGCTGGGATGGGTTTAACAGTTCCGCGGGGGGGCCGGCGCGTATCTTGCCTGGCGGGATCGTGGTCGGCGCAGCGGGGGCAAATCCGCCGCGGCAGGAATCGCTCGAATTGATTGAGAAGGATTTCGACGGGAACATCTTGTGGCGTTTCGATCACAACGAGCAGATTGAGCCGCGCGGCGGACCCGGCCCGGCACCTACAACGCCACCAACGACGGAGAAGGTCTGGTCCGTGCGCCAGCACCACGACTGGCAACTCGACGACTTTCCAGCCGGTTATTACTCGCCAGGAATTACGCCTGCACGTGAAGGCGCCAAGACTCTGATCCTGACGCATACGAACCACGTTGTGACTAAGGTGGCACCCAAGGCCACGCTCGAAGATGATCGAATACTGGAGATTTCGCGCGACGGGAAGATCCTGTGGGAATGGACGGCGAGCGATCACATTGACGACTTCCATTTCGACAAAGATGCACGGGACGCGATTGCCGGCGCGTCGAACGCAAACGCCGCGCGCGGTTCGTTCGATTGGCTGCACCTGAACGCGGCGGCATATGTCGGGCCGAATCACTGGTATGACGAAGGCGACAAGCGCTTCGCACCGGAAAACGTGATCATCAGCAGCCGTGAGGCTTCACTGGTGGCGATCGTGGCGCGCGATGGATCGATCGTGTGGCAGATAGGCCCGGACTTCAACGCCTCGCCCGAGTTGCGCGCGATTCGCCAGATCATCGGCCAGCACAACGCGCACTTCATTCCGAAAGGACTGCCGGGCGCGGGCAACCTCATGGTGTTCGACAACGGCGGCGCGAGCGGCTACGGGCGCCCGACCCCGGTCGCGCCGAACGGCTCGGCCATTTTCGCGCGGCCGACATCGCGCGTACTGGAGATCGATCCGGTGGCCTTGAAGCTGGTGTGGTCCTACAACGCGCCCGGCTTTTTCGCAACGAACATCAGCGGGGCGCAGAGACTCCTGAACGGGAACACGCTGGTTACCGAGGGCCCGGATGGCAGGATCTTCGAAGTGACGCGGGAGGGAACCATCGTGTGGGAGTACGTCTTCCCGCTCTTCGCCGGCGCGGGGGCGCGGCCCACCAACTCGGTTTATCGGGCCTACCGGCTCCCCTACGAATGGATCCCGCAACTCGGACATCCTGCGGAGAAGGCTGTCGCGCCTCCCGCGGTTGGCCAGTTCCGGGTGCCTTAGCCGTCTGTGTCGAAAACCGCTCCTTCATAATCGCGGCCCGGTAACGCATTGATTTTGCAGAGCCGCGCGTGTCAACAAGCGGTTGTTCAGGGCTTTCGACACAGACTGTTGGGCCGTCAAACGTCCGTCAATCCCGGGCGAACTGTTTTCGAAATCTGGCAATGTCTTTGTGGGAGGGAGTCCAGTTCGTGTCGCACGTGTTGCAGTGGAAGACCAGCGTGCCGGATTTCAGCGTTTCTTCGAATTCCTGCTGGCTGAATGTAACGGTCTGGCCGTGATCGTTGGGACATACGACTTCAAAATCTATGCGGTCGCTCATGAGTCTCCTGTTGTTCAGGATTGCATTGTCGATCGTAGCGCGAAGGCCCTGAAAATCCCGCTTCCCTCCAAACGGCTGGCTGACACTGCTATTCTGGAGATGTCAACGTTTCAGATTCCTCTTCGCCGGGCGAATCCTTGCTGGCCGGAAATACTCGCGAACGTTGCAACAGCCGGCGCCTGATGCGCCGAACTTGCCGGGTGAGCGTATTTTCGAAATTCTGAACAGCCGCCAGAGATCCCTTGCGAGGCGTGATACTCCCGCCTTCGCTTTTCCCGTTGTCTGCGCAGCCTTTCACACCCTCCAGGGCGAGCCGCCTCGCCGGAAAAAACGAACCCAACACGATCGATGAATCATTTTACGGAACTCAATCTCTGCTCCGCATTGCGGAACAACCTCGCTAAAAACGAATTCGTCACTCCAACGCCTGTTCAGGCTCAGGCCATTCCGCCATTGCTGGAAGGCCGCGATGTGGTCGCCACCGCGCAAACCGGCACCGGCAAGACCCTCGCGTTCGCCATCCCCATCATTGAAGCTCTCGCCGCGGTTCCCCGCACCAAAGCAATCAAAGTCCTCATCCTCAGCCCCACGCGCGAACTCGCGATCCAGATCGATGTAGCTTTCAAACAACTCGCCGAAGGCATGCGCATCCGCACCGCGGTTGTGGTGGGCGGTTTGAGCGAAGCCAAGCAGTTGCGTGACATCAAGGCGGGGGCCGAAGTGGTGATCGCTACCCCCGGTCGTCTCTGCGATTATCTGCTGCGGCGTCTGGTCGATCTTTCCACGACCACCACCATCGTTCTCGATGAAGCCGACCGCATGCTCGACATGGGTTTCCTGCCCTCCCTGCGCTCTATCCTGAAAGAGCTTCCGGCCAAACGCCAGACGATGTTGTTCTCGGCGACCATCGAGCGTTCCGTCGCTCACCTTGTCGATACCTATGTTCACGAACCGGTGCGAATCGCCGTTGGAACCGCCACGAAACCAGCCGACCAGGTTGATCTCTTCTGTTACGAAGTCGAGGAACGTTCCAAGTTCGATCTCCTCGTTCATCTGCTGAAAAAGGAGGAGGGATCTTTCCTCGTCTTCACGCGCACCAAACAAGGCGCCGACCGGCTCGCTACATTTCTGGAGCGCGGGAGATACAAAGTGGCGAGCATCCACGGCGACCGCTCGCAGAGCCAGCGCAATGAGGCGCTGCAGGGTTTCAAGGATGGCGCCTACCGCGTACTTGTCGCCACCGACGTAGCCGCCCGCGGCATTCACGTCGACGACATCGCCCACGTCGTGAATTACGATCTGCCGCAGGAACCGGAAGGCTTCATTCACCGCGTCGGCCGTACCGGCCGCGCCGGAGCCCGCGGCGCCTCATGGACCTTCGCGGTCCCGCTCGAACGTTCCGATGTACGCACCATTGAGCGCGTGCTCGGCGTCAAAGTGGAATACCGCGAACTGCCGTCGCTGCCGCGACCGATCGGCCTCGTCAGTGACACTACAAGCTTCATGACGACTCCTTCCATCGGTTCCAGTCAGCCGGCCGGAAACGCTCCGGCGCGTACTTTCACCAGAAGCTTCTCTCCCGGCCGCCGCCGACGCTGAATCGACCGCTTTATCTGTGCCCGTAATCCGTGAAGACGTAGTCCCTTGTCTTCACCATCGTGTGGCAGGCAAATCCGCACCTGGCGTCATTTCCCTGCGGCGGCTTGTCTGCCAACGTACCTGGCCTGAACGTATCGGATGCAGCGTCATAATCGAACACCGCCCACCCCCATCCGCCACTGTCCCCAAACCTTTTGCTGTCCTTCACCATGAAGTCGACGTCATGCTGAGTGCCTGGCACTGTCGCTGCCGGGAACACCTCCATCTTTTTCGGGTTCCAGTGGATCTTCGCCATCCTTGCGCCATCGGGAAAAGGCTTGCCGTTGCCCGGGACGCCGGCCTGGTAGGCATTGATCATCACAGGATTAGCGAGGATCGCAGCAACAAGGTTTCCGTTCTGACTGATAGAGACAACCTGCCAGGACTCATATCCTCTGAACTCTGAGAACGAGAGCCCGTTTGGGACTTTCACTGCGTATTTATCCTGCGCGGAAATGGCCCGGCCGCCCACGAAGGCGGACGCACCAGCAATAATCGCGATCGCCAGTATCCCTTTGCCCTTCATCGACTGTACCTCGCTGGTAAGTTTAGCGGTCGGGCGTGGCGTGAGCAAGGCGACCTGGTGACTGCACCAATCCCGGCATAGTGTACTCTGGACTTCGCTCGACCGGCGCGATGAAAAATATTCTTCTGTCATGGAGTAGCGGCAAGGACAGTGTGTGGGCATTACATCTTCTGTCACGCCGGGAGGACGTTCGAATCGCGGCTCTCATCACCACATTCAACAGCGCGGCGAATCGCGTGGCGATGCACGCGGTGCGCCGGTCTTTGGTGGAAGCGCAGGCCGAACGAACCGGCTTGCCCTTGTGGCAGGTCGAGTTGCCGTGGCCCTGTTCCAATGCGCAATACGAAGAGATCATGCGCGCGGTATACCGGCGCGCCGTAGCCGAAGGAATCACAGCCGTTGCATTCGGGGATTTGTTCCTGCAGGATATTCGCGCCTACCGCGAGGAGCAATTAAAAGGCACAGGTCTCGAACCCTTGTTTCCGGTATGGAAAATACCTACGGACCAACTCGCCCGGGAAATGATCGCAGCCGGTGTAAAGGCGAAGATCACCTGCGTGGATCCGGCCCGGCTTGACAAGTCATTCGCAGGCCGCGATTTCGACCTTGCGCTGCTCGAGAGCCTTCCCAGACAGATTGATCCGTGTGGTGAAAACGGTGAGTTCCACACCTTTGTGCATGACGCGCCGGTGTTCGACCGGCAGATCGATGTACGAACCGGCGATGTCGTCGAGCGCGATGGCTTCGTTTTTGCTGACGTTCTCGAGGCGGTTTGACCTCCGTGCGACCGCCTGGTATAGTTTACTCGTCCTCTAAAAACGTCATCCAAGGAGTTCTCCATGGCCTCTGTTTTGTCCGCACCGAGTGAAAGCCACGTCGCTGTGTCGGCGACTCAACTTCTGATCAATAATCGCTGGGTTCCGAGCGAATCCGGCAAGACTTTCGCAACCATCAATCCGTCGACAGGCGAGGAAATCTGCCAGATCGCCGAAGCCGATGCCGCCGACGTCGAAAAGGCGGTCCGGGCAGCGCGCGCGGCCTTCGAGCACGGCCCGTGGCGAAAGACACTCGCCTCTGAGCGCGGCCGGCTGCTGCACCGGCTCGCCGATCTGATCGAAGCCAATGCCGACGAGCTTGCGCGCCTCGAATCGCTGGACAACGGCAAGCCGGTTTCGGTCGCGAAGGCGGTCGATGTGGCGGCCACCGTTTCGTGCTACCGGTACTTCGCCGGCTGGGCCGATAAGGTTCACGGCAAGACGATTCCCATCGACGGCGATTACTTCTGCTACACGCGGCACGAGCCGGTGGGCGTGGTGGGGCAGATCATTCCGTGGAATTTCCCGATGCTGATGCAGGCGTGGAAACTGGCGCCGGCGCTGGCCACCGGCAACACGGTCGTGATGAAGCCGGCCGAGCAAACGCCTCTTTCCGCGCTGCGCATCGGCGAACTGATCGTGGAAGCGGGATTTCCGGAAGGCGTGGTGAACCTGCTGCCCGGATTCGGCCCGACGGCAGGCGCCGCCATCGCGCGTCACATGGATGTGGACAAAGTGGCTTTCACCGGGTCGACCGAAGTGGGCCACCTGATCATGGAAGCGGCCGCGAAATCGAACCTGAAGCGCGTCACGCTGGAACTGGGCGGCAAGAGTCCCAACATCGTTTTCGCCGATACCGATCTGGACGAAGCGGTGGAGGGCGCGCACTTCGGACTGTTCTTCAATCACGGCCAGTGCTGCTGCGCGGGGTCGCGGGTGTTCGTCGAGGAGAAGATCTACGACGAGTTCGTGGAGAAGAGCGGCGCCCGGGCAAGAAATCGCACGGTGGGCGATCCGTTCGACCCCACGACGGAACAGGGCCCGCAGGTGGATCAGGCGCAGTTCGACAAGGTGATGGGCTACATCGATTCGGGCCGGAGCGAGGGCGCGAAGCTGGTGTGCGGCGGCGACCGCGTGGGAGATCGCGGCTACTTCGTCCAGCCGACCGTCTTCGCCGATGTGCAGGACGACATGAAGATCGCGCAGGAAGAGATATTCGGACCGGTGATGAGCATCATCCCGTTCAAGAATGCGGACGAAGTGGTCGGGCGGGCGAATCACACCACCTATGGCCTGGCCGCGGCGGTCTGGACACGCGACATCAAGAAGGCGCATGCGATCGCGAACAGCGTTCGTGCGGGCACGGTTTGGGTGAACTGCTACAACGTCCTCGACACCCGGGCGCCGTTCGGCGGATTCAAGCAGTCCGGGATCGGACGCGAACTGGGCGAGTATGGCCTGCAGCAGTACACGGAAGTGAAGACGGTTACCGTTAAGCTCTGAGGCGGTTCCGCATCAATTCAGATGATCAGGGGCGGAGAGAGAGGGGCGCCTGGCCCGAATGCCCTCCGCTCCAGTTGAGGGCAGCGTTTGGCGAGTTCGGAGAAAAATCCATCATCCTCCGCCACTGCAATCACGAAGCGCTTTCCGTTCTGGAGCAGGATCAAAATGCGGTCGGTGGAGTATACGGCGGCGCTGCGTGCGTCGGACACTGACTGAACTTCGACCACAGACGCGTAGGAAATCAGGCTCTTCTTCCGGCCCTGGCGAATGAAGAGTCCATCCGCACGCACTTCGTAATACTGAGGCAGCGTGCCCTACAGGACGATGAGCCAGACCACCGGGACAAAGCACGCAGCCACAATCTGGGGCGTCGGGTGAGGACCCGGCTTCAGGAGAGAGACAGGCAGACTGAAGCTTGCACAGGCTGCCACGATCAGCACAATCACTAACCAGCGGTCAAATTTCGTCTCAAAGCGCATGGGATTCGCGTCTGCGTAGAAATACATGGGTCGCCCGTTCGCCTGCGACGGATTTCACACATTCATAACCCAAATCGCATAAATCGATATCATGCAGCAGATGTTCACCGGAACCGAGTAAGACCGGTCTGATGGCGAGATGCAGTTCGTCGATCAGTGCTGCGCTCAAATACTGCCGGATCGCGGATACGCCGCCGCCAAGGCGAATGTCGCGTCCACCCAGCGGCAGCGGTGGCCCGCTCAAGAGCAGCGTGAATGCCTTCGGTGACAAAGTGAAATTCAGTGCCACCCGCCATCTTTAGCGAAGGCCGCGGATGATGGGTGAGCACAAAGACGGGTGTCCGATACGGCGGCTCATCACCCCACCAGCCCTTCCAGCTGTCGTCGGGCCAGGGTCCGCGAACAGGGCCGAACATGTTGCGTCCCGAGAATCCAGGCGCCGATTCCCGCGAAGCCTTGCTCCGCGATCCCGTTATCGACGCCGGTTTCTCCACCGTCAAGGCCATGCATCTTCCGCCATACGCGGGCCTGGAAGAACCACTCCATTAACTCAGGCCCTCTCAGGCCGAGCGGATTCTGGAGATCCTGTTTTAATCCCGCGCCGTAGCCATCGATCGAGATCGCGAAGCTTTGAACTTTTAGCTTTGGCAAAAATCACCCACCCCACCAATGATGGTATTCCGCCGCAAGTGCGTTGGGAAAGCCGCGCGTCGCGCCCTGGATTCCAATCACGGTACGGTGTCGGTCATGGTACGGTATCTTCGTGCTGCCGCGCGAAACCAGCGAACGCGACGAACTTAGCCATCGGACCAGCGGAATACCCTCCGATCCGGATCTCAGTCGATTTCTCCTCCGTGCCTGTCATGATTTCAGATCTTCCCTGCGTGCGATCCGCGCGCACACCGAACTGCTCCGGCGAGAGTTTCCGGCTGAGATTTCCGCATTCGATCAGCATCTCGGGTTTATCCTGGACGGCTCCCGGCGAATCGAATTATTGACTGATGGCCTGGCGAGCTACTCGCTTGCATTGCAGATCGACCCGTCGTCATTCCAGCGCACGCGGATGGAACTTGTGCTCCGAACTGCACTGGCAAAGCTGGATAAGGAATTACGCATTGAGGGCGCCGAGGTGACCAGCAGCGCGCTCCCGGTCGTATCCGGCAACCTCGATCGGCTGGTGCAGGTTTTCGATATTTTACTGCGTAACACGCTCCGCTACCGCGGCGAGCGCCCTCCCCGCGTTCAAATCAGCGCCGAAAAGCAGGACAAAGAGTGGCTTTTTGCCGTGCGGGACAACGGTCCGGGTATCGAGACCGAATACCTCGAACGGGTCTTCCAGCCATTTGAGCGTTTGGAGGAAGCGCATGGCGAAGGCGCAGGAATGGGTCTCACGATCTGCCGGGCCATAGTGGAACGGCACGGCGGCAGAATGCGGGTCGAATCCGCGCCGGGCGTCGGTTCCACATTCCTTTTTACGCTGCCTGCGGAGGAGTGAGCTGCGCTCCCGGTTCGCGCACTGCCTAATCGACGATATCGGCGGATTCCACGGAATCCGAGAGCAGCGAAAGGCCGCGTCCGGAATCCCGTCACGCCCATTCAGGGGAAATCTTGCCTTCCGTCACAAGGCGCAGCGTGACGGAATTGCTCGGGCGGCCGCCGTGGGCCGGTGCCGAGAAAAGATGCTACGGCGTGGCCCATCGGCGATAATCCTCTATAAATCAACGATATGCCCGTCCGCATGCGGGCCGGCATTTTCAGTTTGCGCTGGCGATCTTGGTTTTCGTATCGCCGTACGCATTGATTCTGTTGTGGAGCGTGCGGAGTGAAAGGCCAAGAATCTCGGCCGCGCGAGTCTTGTTGTCGTTGGTGTGTTTCAGCGTCAAGCGAAGGTAGGCTTCTTCAACTTCTTCCATGCGGGCGCCTACCGGCATTTGAAGCATGTCATCGGAAACGGTGGGCGTGGAGACCTCCCGCGGCGTTGCAGCCGCGGCCGCTGCTCGAGGCCGAGGCCCCGGAAAGATGTCTGAGCTGAATTTCTCCCTCGCCCGCCATAATCACCGCGCGCTCGATTACGTTTCGCAGTTCCCGAACGTTTCCGGGCCACGAAGCGGAGGCGAATCGAGCCAGGACGTCGGCAGAGAGATGCGTCACCCGGCAGCTATGCTTCTTGTTCAGATCGCGCAGCAGAGCCGCTGCGATCGAAGGAATGTCCTGCTTGCGCTCGCGCAGCGGCGGCAGGGCAATGTTGAAAACGTTCAGCCGGTAAAACAGGTCTTCGCGCAGGTGATTGTCTTTGATCGCGTCGTCCGGTGCCCGGTTGGTAGCTGCCAGCACGCGGACCGCGAACGGCAGATCGGCTTTTCCCCCCAGGCGGCGGACCTTCGATTCCTCAATTACGCGAAGCAGCTTGGCTTGAGTGCCAATCGGCATCTCACCGATTTCGTCGAGCAACAGCGTTCCGTTATGGGCCTGCTCGAAACATCCGGCCCGGCGTTCGACTGCGCCCGTAAACGCGCCCTTCTCATGACCGAAGAGTTCGCTCTCCACAAGAGTATCGGGCAAGGCCGCGCAATTCACCGCTACAAACGGCCCTCCGTTCCTCGGACTCAGCCGATGTATCGCGCGTGCGACCAGTTCCTTCCCCGTCCCGCTCTCGCCGCAAATGAATACCGATGCGGTGGTGGGCGCAACCTGCTGGATCAAAGAGAAGACTTCCTTCATCGACGGCGAATCGCCGGTCAGCTCGTCCAAAACACCCCGATAGCTGAGCTCGCGGTTGAGCCGTTCGGTTTCCTCTATAAGATGGTTCTGCTGTAATGCGCGCTCAAGCAGCGTGCGCATCACGCCCGCCTGTACCGGCTTCTCGAGGAACCAGAACGCCTTGAGGTCGTGCACGAAGGAGATCGCCTGATCCACACTGCCGAATCCTGTCAGGACGATGGTCGGTGTCCGGTCCCCCCGCTCTGCCAGGACCTTGAGAAATGCGTCGCCATCCATCTTAGGCATTACAAGGTCTGTGAGGATCGCGTTGGGCCGGAAAGAGGCAAGCTTGGCAAGCGCATCTTCCCCGTCAGTTGCCGTTGCAACCTCGAAGCCGAGGGACTCAACCATCTCGGCCAGGTCTGTTCTTTGCTGGAGGTCGTCGTCTACTACAAGAATTTTTGCTGGCATTTTCCTTATTCGATCTCAACACCCATTTTAACTCTTGCTGAAAACTCGCTGTCTTCAAACACGGAGTTTGGGGATTTCGCTCTATTGCTTGATTTCGTGAAATTAGTCACAAATAGAACTGTCCGGCTGAGCAAGAAGATTGCCATTCCGGGAAATGGGTTACGAGTCAGCGCTTCCAGGTTCAGGCCGTTCGCGTGAGGAAAGGGCCTCCATATTGCGCGACGCGCTGGACTCTCCGCAAAAGTTCGTCGCTCGCAAACGGCTTTTCGAGAAAATGCAGGTCGTTCGTCGCCATTCCATAAAAACGGCACACCTGGGCTCCAGCCAAGCCGGACATGAAAATTGCGCTGAGGTCCGGCTGCCTGTCAAGGAGAGCTTTTACAAGGACATAGCCGTTCTGGCCGGGAAGCGAAACATCCGTCAGAACAACGTCAATTGTCCCTGGATATTGTTTGTGGATTACAAGTGCGTCGTTGAAGTCCGCTCCTTCGAGTACTTCGTAGTCCGCATCCTCGAGAACGCGGCGCATGAAGTCGCGCTCTGAAGCCTCATCGTCGATGAGGAGAACTGTTTTGTGACTCTTTGGCATTCTCTAACGGAACGCGGTTGTTTCCTGCAGCAGCGAGACTCGCGCGATGACCAGAGCATCTGCTTGTCCAATGGAGTGGGCGTCAATGTGCGTAATCACGCACACTGACGCCCGAAGGAATCCCGCTATACCAAAAAACGAACTGACCTTACAAATGAGGTCCGTATTTCTTGGCTGACCCGCAATGGACGAAAACTTGCAACGCGAAGACTCATTCGGTTGTATTCGATACAGTTTACGGGGTAACGGGAATGGCCGTTCTAGCCGGTTAGTACCAGGATAAAGCGATGAAAAGCACATTGGCAGGCCAGGAATTGCGCAAAGGAGCATGCAAAATTTGCATTCTCTGCAATTCCTGCAAAGCTGAATCCCGTGCAACTGGTTTCTGCGAAGCCTGGGTGTGGCGAAATTTAGGAAAAAGTATGCCTGTAGTATTGTTGGCCGACGATAATCCGTCGGATGTTTACTTGATACGCGAAGCATTGCGCGAGCATTCCGTCGATTGCGTTCTCCGCGTCGTGTCGGACGGAAGAGCCGCGCTGGGTGTCGTTTCGGGAGAAACGGCGGATACCGATATCGGATCCCTGGGCCTGATCATCCTCGACCTGAATCTGCCCCGGCACGATGGAATCGAAATTCTGCAAAAACTGCGGGAGTCGGTCGGCGTTCGAGCACATCCCCGTCGTGGTGCTTACGTCGTCGGACTCGCCGCGCGACCGGGTTCTGGCGAATCAACTGGGAGCCACGCGGTACCTGCGAAAACCCTCCAGCCTGGATGAGTTTCTGGGCCTGGGCGCCATATTCAAAGATCTTTTGGGACAATCGCAAGCGAAAGTCCCAGGCCAAAGGAGTTTCTGATGCCTCAACTGGTAACTGACGCACTCGACACGAGCACGCTGTTGAAGACGTTGATCGCCTTCAAGGACGGCGATTTTTCGGTTCGCCTGCCGGTTGACCAGACCGGGATCGCGGGCAAGATCGCCGACACGCTCAACGATATTTTCCAGTTGAACGAACGCATGGCGAGCGAATTCGCCCGGATCAGCAGCGCGGTCGGCAAGGAAGGCAAGATCAACCAGCGGGCCAGCATGGGCTCGGCGTCCGGCGATTGGGCGGAGTGTCTGGATTCGGTCAACGGCCTGATCGGGGATCTGGTGCAGCCGTCGACCGAAGTCGCCCGCGTGATCGGCTCGGTGGCCAAGGGCGACCTTTCGCAGACCATGGCTCTCGATGTCGACGGCCGCTCGCTCAAAGGCGAGTTCCTGCACACGGCGCGCGTGGTGAACACCATGGTGGCGCAGTTGAATTCCTTCGCTTCGGAAGTAACGCGCGTGGCGCGCGAAGTCGGCACGGAAGGCAAGCTGGGCGGTCAGGCCGTGGTGAAGGGCGTCGCCGGCGTCTGGAAGGATCTCACGGACAGCGTCAATTCGATGGCGGGCAATCTCACCGCGCAGGTCCGCAACATCGCGGAAGTCACCACCGCGGTGGCCAATGGCGATCTCTCGCGCAAAATCACGGTGGATGTGCAGGGCGAGATCCTCGAACTCAAGAACACGATCAATACGATGGTGGATCAGCTCGGATCGTTCGCTTCCGAAGTGACCCGCGTGGCGCGCGAAGTCGGAACCGAAGGCGAGTTGGGCGGCCAGGCGGAAGTGAAGGGCGTCGCGGGCGTCTGGAAAGACCTCACCGACAGCGTGAACTCGATGGCCGGTAATCTCACGGCGCAGGTCCGAAACATCGCCGAAGTCACCACGGCGGTCGCCAATGGCGACCTTTCCCGCAAGATCACGGTGGATGTGCGCGGCGAAATTCTTGAGCTCAAGAACACCATCAACACGATGGTCGATCAGTTGAACGCATTCGCTTCGGAAGTGACGCGCGTGGCGCGCGAGGTGGGTACGGAAGGTATTCTCGGCGGTCAGGCCGATGTGCGTGGCGTTGCCGGAACCTGGAAAGATCTCACCGACAGCGTGAATTCCATGGCGGGCAATCTCACCGGCCAGGTCCGCAACATCGCGGAAGTCACGACCGCGGTGGCCAACGGCGATCTTTCGCGCAAGATCACGGTCGCGGTGCGCGGCGAAATTCTCGAGCTCAAGAACACCATCAACACGATGGTCGATCAGCTCAGCTCTTTCGCTTCGGAAGTTACGCGCGTGGCGCGCGAGGTCGGCACGGACGGCAAACTGGGCGGGCAGGCGGAGGTTAAGGGCGTCGCCGGCACGTGGAAAGATCTCACGGAGAGCGTGAACTCGATGGCCGGCAACCTGACCAACCAGGTGCGCAATATCGCCGGCGTGACCACCGCCGTCGCCAGAGGCGATCTTTCGACCAAGATCACGGTGGATGCGCGCGGCGAAATTCTTGAGCTGAAGAACACCATCAACACGATGGTCGATCAGCTCAACAGCTTCGGTTCGGAAGTCACGCGCGTGGCGCGCGAGGTCGGCACCGAAGGAAAGCTGGGCGGCCAGGCGCAGGTGAAGGGCGTCGGCGGCGTCTGGAAGGATCTGACCGACAGCGTCAACTCGATGGCCGGCAATCTTACGGCCCAGGTCCGCAACATCGCGGAAGTGACCACGGCGGTGGCGAACGGCGATCTTTCGCGCAAAATCACGGTGGACGTCCAGGGCGAAATTCTGGAACTGAAGAACACCATCAACACGATGGTCGATCAGTTGAACGCCTTCGCGTCGGAAGTCACGCGCGTGGCGCGCGAAGTCGGAACGGAAGGCGAGTTGGGCGGCCAGGCTGAGGTGAAAGGCGTTGGCGGCGTCTGGAAGGATCTTACCGACAGCGTGAATTCCATGGCCGGCAACCTGACGGCGCAGGTCCGAAACATCGCGGCAGTGACCACTGCCGTGGCCAATGGCGATCTTTCGCGCAAGATCACGGTGGATGTGCAGGGCGAGATTCTCGAGCTCAAGAACACCATCAACACGATGGTCGATCAGCTCAACGCGTTCGCCTCGCGAAGTCACGCGCGTGGCGCGCGAAGTCGGCACGGAAGGCAAGCTCGGCGGGCAGGCGGAAGTGAAGGGCGTCGCCGGCACGTGGAAGGATTTGACGGACTCGGTCAACTCCATGGCCAGCAACCTGACGAACCAGGTCCGCAACATCGCCGAGGTGACCACCGCGGTCGCCAAGGGCGATTTGCGTCGCAAAATCACGGTCGATGTGCGCGGCGAAATTCTGGAGCTCAAGAACACCATCAACACGATGGTCGATCAGCTCAGCTCCTTCGCATCGGAAGTGACGCGCGTGGCGCGCGAAGTCGGTACCGAAGGCAAGCTGGGCGGCCAGGCCGATGTGCGCGGCGTCGCCGGAACGTGGAAAGATCTCACCGACAGCGTGAATTCCATGGCCGGCAACCTGACCGCGCAGGTCCGAAACATCGCCGAGGTGACTACCGCCGTCGCGAGAGGCGACTTGAGCCGCAAGATCACGGTGGACGTGCGCGGCGAAATCCTCGAGCTGAAGAACACGATCAACACCATGGTCGATCAGCTCAACGCGTTCGCCGGCGAAGTGACGCGCGTGGCGCGCGAGGTCGGCACCGAAGGCAAACTCGGCGGCCAGGCGGATGTGAAGGGCGTCGGCGGCACCTGGAAGGATCTCACCGACAGCGTGAACTCCATGGCCGGCAATCTGACGGCGCAGGTTCGCAACATCGCGGAAGTGACCACCGCCGTGGCCAAGGGCGATCTGCGCAGCAAGATCACGGTGGACGTGCGCGGCGAGATCCTGGAGCTGAAGAACACGATCAACACCATGGTCGACCAGCTCAACGCCTTCGCCGGCGAAGTGACGCGCGTGGCGCGCGAAGTCGGCACCGAAGGCAAGCTGGGCGGGCAGGCCGATGTGCGCGGCGTCGCCGGCACGTGGAAGGATCTGACCGACTCGGTCAATTCCATGGCCAGCAACCTCACCAATCAGGTGCGTAACATCGCGGGCGTCACCACGGCCGTCGCCAAGGGCGATTTGACCACCAAGATCACGGTCGACGCGCGCGGCGAAATTCTCGAGCTGAAGAACACCATCAATACGATGGTGGATCAGCTCAGCTCGTTCGCGGCGGAAGTTACGCGCGTGGCGCGCGAAGTCGGCACCGAAGGCAAACTGGGCGGCCAGGCGGATGTGAAAGACGTCGCCGGAACGTGGAAGGATCTGACCGACAGCGTCAACTCCATGGCGGCCAACCTCACGATGCAGGTCCGTAACATCGCCGAAGTAACAACGGCCGTCGCCAAAGGCGACCTGTCGCGCAAGATCACCGTCGATGTGCGCGGCGAAATTCTGGAGTTGAAGAACACCGTCAACACGATGGTGGATCAGCTGGGTTCGTTCGCGGCGGAAGTCACGCGCGTGGCGCGCGAAGTCGGCACGGAAGGCAAGCTCGGCGGCCAGGCCGAAGTGCGCGGCGTGGCCGGCACGTGGAAGGATCTTACCGACAGCGTCAACTCCATGGCCGGCAATCTCACCGCGCAGGTTCGCAACATCGCGCAGGTCACGACCGCGGTGGCCAACGGCAATCTGAGCCGCAAAATCACGGTCGACGTGCAGGGCGAAATTCTGGAGCTGAAAGACACCATCAACACGATGGTCGATCAGCTCAACAGCTTCGCGTCGGAAGTGACGCGCGTCGCGCGCGAAGTCGGCACCGAAGGCAAGCTGGGCGGCCAGGCCGAGGTGCGCGGCGTGGCCGGCACGTGGAAAGATCTGACCGACAACGTCAATTCCATGGCGGCGAATCTTACGACGCAGGTTCGCGGTATCGCCAAAGTGGTGACCGACGTCGCCAACGGAAACCTGAAACGCAAACTGGTGCTCGAGACCAAGGGCGAAATCGCGGAACTCGCGGACACCATCAACGGAATGATCGACACGCTCGCGGTGTTCGCCGACCAGGTGAGCAACGTGGCCCGCGAAGTCGGCAAGGAAGGCAAGCTGGGCGGCCAGGCGCTGGTGCCCGGCGCCGCCGGCATCTGGCGCGATCTTACGGACAACGTCAATCAGCTGGCCGCGAACCTGACCACTCAGGTCCGCGCCATCGCCGACGTCGCCACTGCCGTGACCAAGGGCGATCTGACGCGGTCGATCGCGGTCGAAGCGCTGGGCGAAGTGGCCGCGCTGAAAGACAACATCAACGAGATGATCGTGAACCTTGCCGAGACAACGCGCAAGAATACCGATCAGGACTGGCTGAAGACCAACATCGCCAAGTTCACCGGAATGCTGCAGGGCCAGCGCGATCTGGTGACGGTCTCGAAGTTACTCTTGTCCGAACTGACTCCGCTGGTAGGAGCGCAGAACGGAACGCTTCTACATCGCCGATTCCGCCGAACAGAGCGGAGTCGCTGACACTGCTCGCCGCCTACGCATCGAGCGATAACGGCCTCGTGCCGACTCAGTTCCGAATGGGACAGGGGCTGGTGGGACAGTGCGGGCAGGAGAAGCGCCGCATCCTGGTCACCGACATACCGAAGGACTACATCAAGATCTCGTCCAGCCTGGGCGAAGGCACGCCGCTCAGTATCGTGGTGCTGCCGGTGCTGTTCGAAGGCGAAGCCAAGGCGGTGCTGGAACTGGCTTCGTTCCGGCACTTCAGCGATGTCCACCTGGCGTTCCTCGATCAGCTCACGCAGAGCATCGGCATCGTGCTGAACACCATCGCCGCCACCATGCGGACGGAACAACTGCTCAAACAGAGCCAGGCTCTGGCCGAGCAGCTGCAGAAGACCAACGCCGAGCTGGAGGAAAAGGCGCACCTGCTGGCCGAGCAGAAGAACGAGGTGGAAACCAAGAACCGCGAGGTCGAGCAGGCCAAGGCGGCGCTCGAAGAGAAGGCCGAGCAGTTATCGCTCACCTCGAAGTACAAGAGCGAGTTCCTCGCCAACATGAGCCACGAACTGCGCACGCCGCTGAACAACCTGCTGATCCTCGCGCAGATGCTGGCCGAGAACAGCGAGAATATCCTGACTCCGAAGCAGGTCAAGTACGCGGAAACCATCCACTCTTCCGGCACCGACCTGCTGGCTCTGATCAACGACATTCTCGATCTGAGCAAGATCGAATCCGGCAAGATGGATGTCGAGGTGGGCAGCGTTCGTTTCAGCGAACTGCGCGATTTCTGCCTGCGCACCTTCCGCCACGTGGCCGAGGGCAAGGGCCTGGATCTTTCGATCGATCTGACGGAGAGCGCTGCCGGGAGAGACGATCATTACCGACGCCAAGCGGCTGCAGCAGGTCCTCAAGAATCTGCTTGTCGAACGCCCTGAAATTCACGGAACACGGCACGGTACGGCTGCAGATCGAACGGGCCGCGGCGGGCTGGAGCACGAATCATCCGGTGCTCAATCGCGTGAAATCGGTTATCGCGTTCTCCGTCACCGATACCGGCATCGGAATTCCGCAGGACAAGCAGCGAATCATCTTCGAGGCGTTCCAGCAGGCGGATGGAACCACCAGCCGCAAGTACGGCGGCACGGGTCTGGGGCTTTCCATCAGCCGCGAATTGACCCGGTTGCTGGGTGGCGAGATTCGTCTGCAGAGCGCACCCGGCGTGGGCAGCACGTTCACCCTGTATCTGCCGCAAACGTGGGTCGCGCAGGTACCCAGCGTCAGGCCCGACGTGCAGCGCGCCATACCGGGCACGGATAACCGTTCGGGTTTGCCGCTCGTTGAAGGCGTGATCGCGCCGGACGGCGAAACGGTCGATATCATTCTGCCGCCGCCGTCCCGCGCCCCGGCACTGGTGGTGCACGACATCGAAATCGACGACGACCGGAATCTGATTCACTCCGGCGATCCGGTTCTGCTGATCGTCGAGGATGACGTCACCTTTGCCCGAATCCTCGTGGATCTCGCGCACGACCGGGGCATCAAGGTTCTGGTTGCGCTTCGCGGCGGCACGGCGCTGAGCCTCGCGCGCGAATTCACTCCCCGCGCCATCACGCTCGATATCAACCTGCCCGACATGGCGGGCTGGACGATTCTCGACCGCCTGAAGCACGATCCGGCCACACGGCACATTCCGGTGCACGTGATCACCGGCGACGAAAATCGCCGCCGCGGACTGGCGCTCGGCGCCATGACCTATCTGGAGAAATCGGTCACCAAGGACAACCTGAACGCGGCCTTCGATGCCATTCATCACTCACTCGAGAGGCGCAGGCGGAAACTGCTGATCGTCGCGGAGGATGACGCCCGGCGAATCCGCTGGGAGGCGGAGTTGGGAGGAACCGACGTCGAGACGATCGTGGTGGGATCGGGCGGAGAAGCTCTGGCGGTCGTCAGCCAGCAGTACCTGGACGGCATTGTGATCGACTTTCGCCATCACCGATATTCCTGCCACACAGCTCGTGGAAGAGATCCAGGGTCAGCTTGGCGGACACACTCCGCCCATCCTGATCTGCGGGCCCGCCGAGCCTGGCGCGGAGGCGGACGCCGAAATCAGGAACCTCGGCCGTCAGAGCGTCGTCCGGTATGTGGATTCACTGGAACGCCTGCTCGAGGAAACGGTGCTCTTCCTGCATCGGGCGGAGATCGACCTCTCCGACTCGCAGCGGGACATTCTCGGTTCCGTTCGCCGCACCGATGCCAGGCTGGCCGGCAAGAACGTCCTGGTGGTGGACGACGACGTCCGCAACATTTTTGCGCTCACCACGCGTCCTCGAACAGCATGACCTGCAGGTGGTTCACGCCGAAAACGGCCGCGCCGGCATCGAGATGCTGCGCAACACGCCGGGCGTCGATGGCGTCCTGATGGACATCATGATGCCCGAGATGGACGGTTACGAAACCATGCGGGCGATCCGTCAGATCGCGGAGTTCCGTTCGCTTCCCATCATCGCGGTGACCGCCAAGGCGATGAAGGGAGATCGCGCCAAATGCATCGAAGCCGGCGCATCCGACTACATTACGAAACCGGTCGATCTCGACCAGTTGTTCTCGGTGCTGCGCGTCTGGCTGGTGGGCTCCAGCCAGTCGGCGCCTGCCACGATGACCGTGGCCGGATGAAGTGACGTATGGCGACCGCCAACGGCTTACAAATGACCCGGGAACCTGGCTCAGAACAGAGGATGAAAATCCTTCTGGTGGACGACACGCCGGAGAACCTGGTCTCCATCGGAGCCGCGCTCGACGGCCTGGGCGAAGAACTGGTGCTGGCGAACTCCGGAAAGGAGGCGCTCCGGCATCTTCTCGACGACGACTTCGCGGCCATTCTGCTGGATGTCAGGATGCCCGATATGGACGGCTTCGAAACCGCGGAACTGATCCGCAGCCGCCCGCGGTCGAAGCAGACCCCGATTCTGTTCCTCACCGGATACAGGAATGAAGAGCACCTGTTCCGGGGCTACGATCTGGGCGCGGTCGATTTTCTGTTCAAGCCGATCGTGCCCGAGGTGCTGCGCTCCAAGGTCGCGGTGTTTGTGGATCTCAGCCGGGGCAATACCAGGCTGAAGGAACAGGCCGACGCGCTGCGCAAGCAGGCCGAGGTGCTGCAGAAAGCCGAAGTAAAATTCAGATCGCTGCTCGAAGCGGCGCCGGATCCGATGGTGATGTGCCGCGAGGATGGTGAGATCCTCATGGTCAATTCGCAGACCGAGGTTCTCTTCCGCTGCGGGCGGGACCGGCTGCTATCGAAGAACATTACGAGCGCTGGTTCCGGGGTGGGGAGTTCGCCGGAGCCCCGTGCGGGATGTAGAGCGGGGAGTGGAACTGACGGCGTATCCGGAAGGCCACGCGCCATTCCCCGTCGAGATCAGCTTCAGCCCGCTGCAGACCGAGGAAGGCGTGGTGATCACCAGCGCCATCCGCGACATCACGGAGCGCAGGAAAACCGAAGAGCAGATCCGGCAGTTGAACATGAACCTCGAAGAGCGAGTGCTGGAGCGCACGAACGCTTTGATGCGTTCCAACGAAGAGTTGCAGCAGTTTGCATACATCGCCAGCCACGATCTTCAGGAGCCGCTGCGCACGGTGTCGATCTACGCTCAGCTGATGGCCAGGCGCTATCAGGGGCAGCTTCAGGGCGACGCGGATCAGTTCATCGACTTCATGGTGGAAGGCGCGGAACGAATGGAGAGGCTGATCCACGATCTGCTGGATTTTTCGCGGGTGGAAGCGAGAGGCGCGGATTTCTTCGTGAGCATGAACTGCGATGAGGCCTTCGACGATGCAGTCCGGAACCTTCATTCGCTGATACAGGAGAGCGGCGCGGTGATCACGAGAGGGGACTTGCCCTCGATTACGGGCGATCCGGTACAAATGACCAGACTGTTCCAGAATCTGCTGGTGAATTCCATAAAGTACCGATCCCGGCAGGTTCCCTCGATTCAGGTCGCCGCCGACAGGGCCGGGCACGACTGGCTATTTTCCGTTCGCGACAACGGAATCGGAATCGAGCCGCAGTATGCGGAGAAGGTGTTCGGGATCTTCAAATCGTCTCGATCCGCGGGATAAGCGCTCCGGCAGCGGCATGGGTCTCGCCATTTGCCGCAAAATCGTGAGCCGCCATCACGGCCGCATCTGGGTTGAATCTGAGTTGGGCAAGGGCGCCACGTTTTATTTCACGTTACCCGGCGAGCACTGATTTTGCAATAAACGTGCTCAAGAGATCGCAACTTGACTGCTAAATGGCCAACGTGCTCAACATCCTGATTATCGACGACGAGCCCGTCGACCGTGAGATTTTCAAACAATATCTCGACGCGGACCGCCCCGGACGCCTTCGTCTACGCCGACGCCGAGACCGGACGGGAAGGCCTTCGCCGCCTGCAGGATTTCCAGCCCGACTGCATTCTCATGGACCTGAATCTTCCGGACCTGGATGGCCTGAAAATGATCCGGCTTCTGCACGAAGGGCGCGAAATGCTTCCCTGCGCTGTGGTGATGCTGACCGGTACCGGCAATGAAGAAATTGCCGTGGAGGCCATGAAGCTGGGTGTAATGGATTACATGGTCAAGGGCCCGGCGAGCGCACATGCGCTACCGAGGGTTGTCGCCAGCGCCGTCCAGCGATTTCGTTTCCAGGATGAGATCGCAAGGCAGCGCGTCGCGCTGGAGCAGCGCAACCGGGAACTGGAAGCAATCAGGGCGGAACTGTTTGACGAGAAAGAACGCTATCGGATTCTGGCTGAGAACATTCCGCAGCTGGTCTGGACGGCCGATTCCAATGGACTGCCTCCACTATGCAAACCACCGTTTGTGGGAATTCAACGGCAAAGTGGACACAAGACTGTGGCCGCTCGATAGTCTGGTTCACGCGGACGACAGAACCGGCATGTGGAACAAATGGAACGAAGCCGCGCGAGCCGGATGCGCGTTCGAGACCGAGCTCCGGCTGCGGCGGGCTCAGGATCAGACGTGGCGCTGGCATCTGATGCGGACAGCGCCGCTTCCCGCCGCCGACGGAGGGCCTGTCCGCTGGTTCGGGACGTTCACGGACATCGAGGATCAGAGGCGTGCCGAAGGGGCGCTCCGGCAGCGCGAAAAACTGGACAGCATCGGCGTGCTGGCCGCTGGAGTGGCGCATGACTTCAACAATCTTCTGGTCGGAATCATGGGCGGGGCGAGTGTTGTGCGGGAATCGCTCGAGCCGGACCATCCTGCCTGGCCGATGCTCGAGATGGTGCTGCACTCGAGCGAACGAGCCGCCCAGCTGACACAGCAATTACTTGCTTACGCGGGAAAGGTAGAGGTCGGGTTGGAGCAGACCAACATCTCGCAGGTGGTCCGCAAGGCCTGCGAACCGGTGCAGACTTCGATTCCGCCGAACGTTCGTCTGACCATTGAGACAGCCGATGATGCTCCGCCCGATCGAGACGAATGCGGGCCATCTCAAGGAGGTAATCGCCAATCTGGTGATGAATGCTGTGGAGGCGATCGGCGAACAGGATGGCGCGGTAAGGGTAAGAACGGCCGTGGAATTTGTCGACCGGGGAACGGATATTTCGGGCGGTGTTCAATCGAACGTGCTCGGTTATGAGCTCGCGGAGGGACAGTACGTGCTGATTGAAGTAGTCGGATTCGGGCCCCGGCATGGACGTTCAGACGCAGACCCAGATATTCGATCCGTTTTTCACCACGAAATTCATGGGCAGAGGGCTCGGTCTGGCAGTCGTGCAGGGCATCGTCCGCTCCCTGCGAGGAGGCATCCGGGTGAGCAGCGCACCGGGGCGCGGCAGCGCATTCCAGGTTCTGCTGCCGATGCGGGAGAGCGTCAGCTCCGCAGCCGGGAAGACCCGGGTTCTGAATGGAGTCGGATGATGGCGCCGCAACGGGAACCTGACCGGCAGGAGGTGATCGTGGCGAATGCGCTGCTTTCCGGGCTGAACGATCTCTCGTCGCGCGCCGGTCACGATCTGCTGGGTCCGCTCAACCAGGCCGCCTCGCTGTTGGCACTCTTCCTGAAACGCGGCGGGAGATTCGCCCGACACCCAGGCGACTACTCTCCTGGAATTTCTGCAAAGCTCGTCGATCAGGATAGAAGGCGTGCTGGCCGGCTTCCGAAGATATCTGGAGATCGCGAGCAGAGCCGCCGATCTTTGAGACGGTGGATTTGAACGCTTCGCTCGCTTCTTCGCTCGCGCTGCTGGAAAAAGAGATCGCGGAGAGCCGCGCAGTTATCGCTTTCGGTCAGTTGCCGGTGGTGTCAGCGGACTCCGCACAGATGGTGGCCATCTTCGAGATTCTGATCGGCAACGCGATCAAGTTCCGTCAGGCCCGAGGCGCCTCCCCGTATTCAGGTGTCTTTCATACGAGATGGCGATCTGCGGAGCATTTCAGTCGCAGACAATGGAATCGGCATCGATCCCGAATATGCCGAAACAGTGTTCCTGCCTTTCAAACGTCTGAATGGACGCGCAATACCCGGGCGCCGGTCTGGGATTGTCCGTGGCGAAGCTGATCGCGGAAATGCACGGGGGCCGGATTCGGATTAACCCGGAACGAGAGGAAGTACCGGAGCGGTGGAACGGAGGTGCTGTTTACCGTGCGGCCCGCTTCGGATTCGCTTTCATCCTCATCTCACCGTCGCTCGTACTATTGAGCCCGAAACTCTCTCTCTTTGTGGCGATCATCGTGCTCCTCCCGTCAGGGATTGATTATCCCCGGCAAAAAGCATCTCCGGGCGTGGAATTAGATCCAGTACGGCCGAATGCAGGCCGAGTCAGCGGTGTGGGTGTGACGAAGTGCGCCGACGTTATGAAGCACCACGCGAAGAGGGCCACGAAAAAGGGTAAGTAGTCCGGCTCTTCGCCTATGACCGCATCAACTACTACGCGCGCGCCCGGCTCGCCGGCGCTGGTGAAAGACCAGGGAAGAACCACTTCGTTTCAGCTGTTCGAATGGTTCGGTGAGCTGGGTATCTTCACGGCGCGGCTAGCGCGCGCTGCGTTTACTCCGCCATACGAGATCGGCGAGTTTATCCACCAATGTGATGAGGTTGGGTCGAAATCACTGCCGCTCGTTGCGTTGGCGGGAGCGGCCACCGGAGTTGTTCTCTCCCTGCAGACGCGGGACAGCCTGACCCATTTCGGCGCAAAGTCGTTGCTGCCGGCCGTGATCTTCTATTCCGTCATAAAGGAAAGCGGGCCGGTCATTACAGGGCTCGTGGTCAGCGGACGCGTAGGCGCGGGTATTGGCGCCGAATTGGGCTCGATGAAAGTCACCGAGCAAATCGACGCGATGGAAGCTTCAGCAGTCGAGCCGCTGCGATATCTCGCCGCGACCCGCGTGATGGCTTGCATCCTGATGCTGCCTCTGCTCACGCTATGCGCCGATTTCTGCGCGATCGTGACGGGTTGGATTGCCGAAACCGTTGTAGATCCGGTCACGTTTCGCCACTTTGTCGGCAGTGCCCTGAAGGGCGCCCAGTTCAGCGACTTCATCCCGCCGACAATGAAGACGCTCGTTTACGGATTCATCATCGGGATTGTCGCCTGCTTCCAGGGAATGCGCACAACCGGAGGCACAGCAGGGGTCGGGCGTTCCACTACCAGCTCGGTTGTACTTTCCTCGCTCTTTGTCATTCTCGCGGACGTCCTCCTCGTGCGGTTGATTCTGTTTTTTTGGGGTTGAGGCCAGCGCGCTTGAGGCGATCATGACATCCACCGACAGCCAGGTGAAAGTCGAGATCAGGGATCTTCGGAAGTCTTTCGGCGCGCAGAAGGTTCTGAATGGAATCAGCCTCAACGTGTCTCAGGACCAAACGGTCGCCGTACTCGGGCGGAGCGGAACCGGCAAGAGCGTTTTGCTGAAACTGCTTGTGGGGCTTCAGCCAGCGGATTCAGGTTCCGTGCGGATAGCCGGGCAGGAGATTAACGGCCTCGAACCGGGCCCCTTGAACGAAATCAGAAAGAAGATGGGTTACCTGTTTCAACAGGCGGCGCTCTACGATGCCCTGACGGTGGCGCAGAACATCGATTTTCCTTTGAGCCGAAACACCAGGATGCCCGAATCGGAGCGTAAAGACAAGGTGCGTGAACTACTCTCGAGCGTCGGCCTGAACGATGGCGATTCCGGGAAAATGCCGTCCGAGATTTCCGGAGGTATGCAAAAACGAGTAGGGCTTGCTCGGGCATTGGCGCTGGACCCGGAGATTCTGCTCCTCGACGAGCCGACTGCGGGACTCGACCCGATCACTGCTGCGGAGATCGGCCGCCTGATCATCGAGTTGAAGAAAAAACGAACTATGACGGCCGTCGTGGTGACACACGACATTCACGGCGCAAAGACGTTCTCCGACATTTTGATCCTGCTCGATCAGGGCAAAATCGTCGCGGAGGGAACGTTCGACGAACTGAGCAAACGCAAAGATGACTTCGTTGTTCGCTTCCTGGGAAACGGTGAGAACGGAGATGACGGGAATGGCGCGGGAAAACAGAGGTAACTTATGTCGAGAGCATTTCGATTGGGCATTTTCATTGTTGCGGCGCTGCTCGTATTCGGCGCGGGAGTGTTCCTGATCGGCCAGAACCGCATGCTGTTTCGATCGACCTACCGGCTCAACGCAGAGTTCAAGACTGTAGCCGGACTTGCCGAGGGAGCGGACGTGCGCGTCGACGGAATTCGAAAGGGATCCGTGCGGCGCATCGATCTTCCTCAGCGTCCGGATCAGAAAGCGAAGATCGAAATGGATCTCGACAGCGAGACGCGCAATGTAATCAGGAAAGACTCGGCAGCGGCAATTCACACCGAAGGCCTGATGGGCGACGAATACGTAGAGGTCTCTCCGGGAACCAACGATGCGCCCGCCGTTAAGAACAACGACGTATTGCAGGGGACTCCACCCGTCGAGATTTCGGATTTGATCAAAAAGGCCGACGGCATCCTGGATTCCGCGGGCGGCGCCATGCAGAATGTATCCCAAACCGCAGGCAACCTGGGGGCGATTACTTCAAAGATCAACAATGGCGCGGGGACTGTGGGCGCCCTCGTCAATAACAGGCAAATCTACGAGAACATGAACCAGGCAACCACCGAAATGAAGGAAGACATGGAGGCCGCCAAGCACAACTTCCTCATGAGCCATTTCTTTCACAAGCGGGGATATGAGGATTCCGCCGACCTGACAAAGAACGAGATCCCGCAACTGCCTTCCACGCCGGCCGTCAAACGCTTCTCCTGGGACGGACAAAAGCTTTTCGATAAAACCGACACAGCGAAACTCAAAGACACGAAAGCGCTGAATGAAGCAGGATCGTTTCTGCAGGCGAACCCGTTCGGTCTGGCTGTGGTGGCCGGCTATGCCGACAAGGGCGATAGCGCGCAGGAAAAAATCGTCACCGAAGCGCGGGCGATGGTGGTTCGCGATTATCTGGTCAAGAATTTCAAGATGGACGATACCCGCGTAAAAACGATCGGATTGGGGAAGCCCAACGATGGCGAGGGCACTGGCGTGGCGGTGCTCGTTTACCCCGCCTCAACCTCCGGCCGGGGCGCGCAGCAGGCCCGAAAGTGAAGAGGGCGGCCGAGCCAGAACTGGCGCGCGCTCTCTGCGACAATACCTCGTTTCCGAGCCGCGACAATAATGGAGCGGTGTACCGTAATTGCGAAAATGCTCTAATTCGCGCCGATGCCGATGCAGGTGATGCCGGCCAGAATCAGACACAAAGCAAACACCTTTGGCCTGGTAATCGGCTCATTGAAGAACAGCTTCGACCAGAACAGCGAACACATGTAGCTGAGCGAGACCATCGGGTACAGTACGGAAAGTTCGCCGTGCTTGAGGGCGATCAGGAACGGGATGCTCGATCCCAGAAATAATGCGATGCCGGATGCAAGCTGCCAGTTTATGATGTAGCGAAAACCGCGGTTGAGATGCGCCGCGCCGCGTTTCAGAAACACCGCACCCAGGGATCCGACTACAGACGCCATCAGAACCAGCAGAACGGAACTGAGTGGGGTTTTGTTCATGAACGCGAACTCGCACGCCCCAGAAGCGCCACACCACAGATCACGAGCAGGATTCCAGCGGCCTTCCAGACATTCATGTGCTCGTGAAAGAAGTAGATGGATAGCAGATCGACCCACACATACGACAGGGAGATGATCGGGAAAAGCACCGACAGTTCGCCGTCACGCAAAGCAAGAATCAATAACAGCGCGTTACCGGAGTGGAAGGTATAGCCCAGCAGCAGGTAGTAGTTGCCCAGCAGCGCCACGAGGAACGGCATCCACGTCGAGGTATCGGCGGGATTCATGACTGGCATCGGGTGGTCGGCGCCGAACTTCAGCAGGACCTGCGCCGTCGCGGCGAATACCGTGCAGCCAAGCACCAGGTAGATCGATTTATTAGAGCGCCTGGACAAGACCGCCGAAGCCTGTGGGGGGGAACTGGTCATTGTTTCGGAACAGCCAAGGGGTCTTCTCAGGATAGCAGTGTATACGGATACAATGGTGTCAGTGGATCGTTCAAAAGCAGTTGTCGCCGACAAAGTTGCCGAACCCGGAACGCAGGCGGATTCCGGCTCGAAGAAGGCTAAGAGCGCCGAGCCGCCGCGAGGCTTCATCGCCGAGTGGACAGTCACCATCATTCTCCTGCTCTTCGGCACCACAACGCTCGTGCAGGCGTTCGTCATCCCGACCGGTTCGATGGAAGACACACTTCTGGTGGGCGATCACCTGCTGGTGGACAAACTTGCGTTCGCGCCCGGCGGGTCGATGACGTCGAAGATTTTGCCTTATGAAGACGTTCACCGGGGCGACATCATCGTGTTCCGCTATCCCGTCGATATCAAACAGACTTTTGTGAAGCGTGTGATGGGCGTTGCGGGAGACCACCTCCATCTGGAAAATAAAAAGGTTTTCCTCAACGGACACCTGCTGAACGAACCCTACGTTGTTCACAAGCTGGACTACATGGAGTCGTACCGCGACAACTTCCCCACGGGAGATGCGTATCCGGGCCTCGACCCGCGGGCGCAGCTCATGCTGGAACAAAACGTGAAGAATGGCGAAGTCGTGGTGCCGCAGGGATTCTATTTTGCGATGGGCGACAACCGGGACCAGTCGCTCGACAGCCGTTATTGGGGATTTGTGCCGCGGGAGAATATCATCGGTAAACCTCTGATCATTTACTGGTCTTACAACGCGAGTACCGAGGAGCTTTCGAATCCGGCGATCGGTATCGGCCACCTGTTCGATATTGCGACTCACTTCATCTCAAAGACCCGTTGGAACCGCGAGCTGCGCCTCGTCCATTCATATCCTGTCCAGTAGACTGACATGGCCAAAGCGAATTATTACGGCCTGATTCTGGCCGGTGGCAGGGGTACGCGGTTCTGGCCGCGAAGCCGCAAGCGGCACGCGAAACAAGTACTCAATGTAGTCGGCGAACGTACGTTGATTCAGGCTACGGTGGATCGCCTGGCGCCATTGATTCCGCCGGAGCGGATCTGGATACTCACCAACGATTTCCTGCGCGATGAAATTACTGCCCAGCTGCCCGAAGTTCCCGCGGCCCAGATCATCGCGGAGCCGGCGCAGCGGAATACGGCTCCGGCGATCGCACTGGCGGCGCATATTCTCCATTCGATCGATCCCAAAGCTGTGTTCGGAGTGTTTCCGTCCGACCATGTGATCGGCTCTCCGAAACGCTACCTTCGATCCCTGAAACCGGCATTCCGCGCGGCGGAAAAAGGAAAGATCGCCGTGCTGGGCGTCAAGCCGGCGTGGCCAGACACCGGCTACGGATACATCGAGTTTGGCAAGGCCGAGTTGCAGACATCGAGTGGCGGCGATTCGCTTCCCGTCAAGAGCTTCCGGGAGAAACCGGATTTAAAAACGGCGAAGAGGTTTTTCAAAGCCGGACATTACTTCTGGAATGCCGGCATGTTCTTCTGGAAAGCCGAAACGGTGCTGGACGCGATGCGCCTGCACCAGCCGAAGACGGCGACCCTGATCTCAAGCCTGCCCGCATTCAGCCACAAAGGTTTCGGCAAGAAACTGGCGGAAGTGTTCCCGTTGTGCGAGAGTATCTCGGTGGATTTCGGCGTGATCGAACGGGCCGGCAACGTGGCGGGAGTGCCATGCGAAGAATTTGGCTGGAGCGATGTGGGAACCTGGAGCGCGGTCTACGAACTGATGCCTCGCGACGCGGACTCGAACGCCGCGCGTTCTGAACTGCTGTCGGCGGATTCCAGCGGAAACTACATCGATTGCGGCCGTAAGCTCGTCGCGCTGCTGGGCGTCAAAGATCTGATTATTGTTGATACGCCGGATGCCCTGTTGATAGCCGATCGGTCGCGCGCTCAGCAGGTGAACGAGATCGTGAAGCAGTTGGAAAAGAACGGCCGCGAGGACTTGCTGTAGCCAGACGTGTGGGGTTTACGGCTGGTCTTCGCGGCTGGTCTTCCCAACAAGGATGGCGTCGATCGTCGCCTGCGTAATCGGATGATACCCGGGCCGCGCTTTTTCGTATATCGCGGCGGCTTGTTTCAGATCCATAGCCTCATACAGCGGCTTGACGAATTTACGTCTGCCAACCTCGATCAGGAATTGTTCGAGCCTCGCATACGCGGGTTCGTAGCGATTTCGAATCGCCATCAGCAACCATTGATGCAGAATTTCGTCGTTGCCGGAACGAGTCAGGTGATAAGCGGAATCGAGGTCCTGCATGCGGCGCGCGTCGAGTTGCGATGGCAATCCGCGAAGGAAGTGCAGCCATTCGTGCGTCGTCCATTCGGTGATTCTCTCCGCCGCTTCAAACACCGGAGGCCGCGAGCATGCCGGCAACCCCGGCTCAACTACCCATTCCTCGACAGGGATCTCCGCGGCTAGCTGAGGGTTGTCAGTGAAGAGATGCTCGTGCATGTACTCGAGCGACTGGGCGGTGCTGATGCTCTGGAAAGCGAATCGGTCGAAATAGCGTCTGAGCCAGGCGTCAAATTTTTGCCTGCCGAAAATCTGCTCAACATGGCGCAGGAAAAGGGCGCCCTTTTCATAGGGAACGCTGGTGCAGCCGTCATCGGGATCGCGGCCCGCCAGATCGATATGCAGAATCTGTTCGGCGGGCGGATGCGTCTTGAACGCATCCTGAAGATCCTGATATCCGAGAGCCGCTTCCATTTCTGCGCGCCGCGAACCATATAGCTCTTCGAGGATGCGGCGCTCGATGTAAACCGTATAACCCTCGTTCAGCCAGAAGTCGCTCCAGGTGGCGTTGGTGACCAGGTTGCCGGACCACGAATGCGCCATCTCATGGGCGACCAGCGACACGAGACTCTTGTCGCCGGTGATGAATGTTGGCGTTGCGAACGTGAGACAGGGATTCTCCATCCCGCCGAAAGGAAAGCTGGGCGGCATGACAAGGACATCGTAACGGCCCCAGCGATAAGGGCCGTAAAGCCGTTCCGCCGCGTCGAGCATCTTCTCCATATCGGAAAATTCGGCGGACGCGCGCGCTAATACCGGCGGCTCGGCCCATACCCCGGTTCGCGGACCTGTCGGCTGAAATGCCAGATCGCCAACGGCGAGCGCAATCAGGTAGGGCGGAATCGGCTGGTTCATGACGAAGCCTATCCCGCGGCTGGACGCGCCCATAACCGCCCTCAATGCCGGTGGAATGTGAACCCTCGCCTCGAAGGTGACCCGGACCCCGGGCGAATCCTGGAGCGGAATCCAGCTGCGCGCGTGAATCGCCTGCGACTGAGTATAAAGAAACGGGTATCGTTTGCCGGCCGTTTGCTCCGGAGCGAGCCATTGGAGTGCTGTCGCCGCGGGGTCCGTCGCATAGCGGACGCGGACGAAGCGTGTGTCGGGCGCGATATCAATGCTTACCGCCGCACCGAGAATCTTGTCGGCAGGGCCAATGGAAAAACGGGAGTCCTGATAATTTATGCCGTCCGAAGAGATGGCGATTTCTTCGATCCGAAGTGCCCGCGAGTCGAGTATCAGTTGCGTCGCATCGCGTGCGAGTCGCTCAATAGTGAGTATCGCTATGCCCTGAATGGTACGGCGCTCGAAGACGACGGTCAGATCGAGGTCCAGATGAATCACCCGGACGAGTGCCGGGTTCGCCTGGGAATGGATGTCGCGCTCGATACCGGGACTCACGCGATCTGCGCGATCCAGCCGTAAATAATTGTCAAATTTTGGTTTATCTGCAGGAGAGTTAAAACGACGGCAGGACATAAATAAAGTGTAACCTTCGGCGGCGTCTTAACATCGGAAGAAGAAGTGGGAGTGTATCTGATTTCAAGTAAAGTTCTATTTATTGTAGCGATTCCTGTCTTTCTAATGGGGCAGAGCGCGGCTACGCCGCCAGCAGATGGCGCGTCGCAAACGGCTGCGGCGGCCAATGCTGTGCCTGCAGGCCAGACGCCTTTGCCGGGAGATCCCGGTTCAGGGCAGGACAAGCGTATTTTCGGCGTGCTGCCGAACTATCGGACGGCGGATGGCACCAAACCTTTCAAGCCGATTACGACAAAACAAAAGTTCACGATTGCGACCAAGGACACCTTCGACTATCCGTCTTACATCCTTGCCGGAGCTTTTTCGGGTATCTCGCAACTCGATAACAGCAATCCTTCGTTCGGCCAGGGCCTGAAAGGCTACGCACACCGCTATGTAACAGCCGTCGCGGATCAGGATATCGGAAATTACATGACGGAGGCGATCTACCCGTACCTTCTGCACCAGGATCCGCGCTATTTCCGCAAGGTGAACGGTTCGGTTATGGACAGGCTCGGCTATGCTGCAACACGCGTGCTGGTGACGCGCTCGGATGCGGGCAAGTGGCAATTCAACGCGTCGGAGTTCCTCGGCAACGGGACTGTGGCCGCGATCGGCAACCTTTACTATCCGGACTCGCGCGGCTTTGGCCCTACCATGCAGCGAATGGGAACGCAGATCGCGACTGATGCAATTTCCGGTGTCTTGAAGGAATTCTGGCCCGACGTCAAACGCAAGCTCACGCATAAGCGCGAGACTGCGACGACGAATTGACCCGGCGGCGACGACGCAATCACCAACGGAGCAGATTTATCTGTTCTGCCGAATCAATTACTTGCGAGGCGTTCGCGAACCTGAACCGTTCGCGGCCGGTCTATGCTGATGCCGTGGATGAATCCAGACTCGAAACAATCAGGCTGGCGACAATCGGCTCAGCGGCGGCCGGGATCGCGCACGATATCAATAACCAGCTCACGCTCATCGTGAACCACCTTTCGTTCGCCGACGTGCAAGGTGCACAGGCAGCCGTCGACCGCTGTTCGCAGCTGACCGCCAGTCTGCTGTCTTACTGTAGAGGCGAGGCCGTTGAGCTCGGTCCGCTGGATCCGGTTGCGTTCCTGCGCCATTTTCGCCGCGCAACTCCGCTTACCGAATGAGATCGAGGTCACGCTAAGCACGCCCGCATCATTACCGGCAATTCTGGCCAACCCGCTCGCGCTTACGCGTGTGATGACGAACCTCGTTTCGAACGCCTGTGCGGCGATGAATGACTGCGGAAAGCTGCGCATCACCGCCGCGCCGGGAGTAATCGAGGTGAGCGATTCGGGTCCCGGAATTCCCGCGCAATCGAGGATGAAAATCTTCGAGCCGTTCTTCAGCACAAAGGGCGGCGCGGGTACAGGGCTGGGCTTATCGATCGTGCGCGAACTGATGCGGCAGCAGGGCGGTTTCGTGAGGGTGTTTTCGGAGACCGGCAAGGGCGCCCGATTTACTCTGCATTTCCGCGAGGCGCCCGCGCTAACTATGGACTCACCGGCTTCAACGCGTCGCCCCGCAGAATCGCGCCCGCAGCCTGGATGCGACGAGTCCCATCGCTGACCTTGAGCACCAGTTGGCCGTTGTCTTCCATCTCGGCCGTCCCCGAGTAGGTCTCGGCGCCGGTCTTCATCACCAGTTGCGTCAACTTCAGTTTGGGATTGCGCACGTCCCAACTCCAGTCGAACACGCCCTCCACGGAATCGTAGGCATCGAGCGCGGCCAGATCGATTTCTTTGCCGTCGAATGATCCGTTCGCCCGCAGGTTCGTAAGTAGTCCGGCGCCGGTGCCGGATGCGGCCAGCGTTCCCTCCGCGTTGATCTTTCCGTTGCGCCAGGGCAGACCGGTCAAGCTTGCCCTGCACCTCGTAAGCGGGCTGACGGCCCGCGAGATGAATCGTAGCTCCGCCGCTGAATGACGCGTCCCCGAAGCCGCTCTGCAAACCGGTGAGTTTAACGTTCGTACCCTCCCAGATCACGCGGGCGCGAAGCTTTGTGAACCGCGCGCCCGCCAGATCGAACGTCCCGGCCTGGATCGTTCCGTCGGCATGCATGTTGCGCAGCCAGTCCGGCTCGGGTACGCGGCCGAAGTTGAACGCGTAGGTCAGCAGATTGCCGCGCCGCAACGCGGGCATCAAAAGCTTTTCGATCGCGGGAGCGCTGGCCTCGGCCACCGTAATACGGAACTGGTGCGGGCGGGGAGCGGCCGTCTGGTAGCGATATTCCGCCTGCGCGGCAATATCTCCGAGGGAAAGATTGATGCGCTTCATCACGAGCCCGGCCGGATCGATCGTGGCATCGGCCGAAATCACATGCAGCGGCGCGCCGAATGCCTCGAATGGAATATCGGCGTTCGCCAGGTTGATCGCGCCCGCCCAGCCCGAATCGGTGCTGTATCGCAGATCGCCCTTTCCACGTGCCGGAAGTCGCATTACCGAGCAGCGGGATGCCCGCAACGGACACCTGACGGCGCAGCGAAGCGAGCGCCATCCCGTCGCTCGAAAGCTCGACATCGAATTTCTGCGACGCAACGTCCCAGTCGCCTTGAATGGCCGCCGTCTCATTGCTTTCGTTCCGGATTTCAGTGGCTTCGAGTTTGATCGCACTGCCGGAAAATCTCAGTGTCGCGCCCGGAAGATGCAGCGGCGGCGCACCCGCGACGATCAACGTCGCATTGGAAACGTTCAGCGCGCCATCCATGCGGGGAGCGCGGTCGGGCAGCGAAAATCCCACGGCGCCATCCGCCGTGCCGTCGAACTTGAAGTCCGCCGGAATCACCCACCCGAGGTTGCGCGCGATGTCGGGAATGGGAGCCAGCGGGAAACGATTCAGATTGGCTGTAACGGCCCAGCGCGGGCGGCGCAGATAATCTGCTACGCGGTAGTGCAACTGCAGCGGCGTCTGGGTTCGCGATACCCGCGTGCTGGCGCTGAGGTCGATCACCTGGCCCGGTGCATCGATGGCGCCACCGATCGCAAAATTCCATTCGTTGCCACCCGGCGTCTGATTCCAACCATGGACATTCGAGACCTTCATTCGGCCCGCCACACCCAAGCGGTTGAGGGGCCCTGCAAGGTGAGCGTCACCCGAGATGTGCCCGGCCAAGCCGGACTCGTAGCCGTTGAAAAGCGTCAGCATATCGCCCAGCTCGCTTTGTTCGAGCTTCACATCGAGCGTCGTCGCGCCGTCCGTTTGCTGCCACTGGCCCCGCATCACGAAGCTGCCGAAACCGCGCGCTCGCCGGTCGGTGCGAGCCGGCTCGGCATGCACGCGCAGCGTCCAGGGGTCTTTTGCCGAACCCGGCGGCCACAAATCCACATCGGTGTTCGAAAGGTAAAACAACGATTTCGCGTCGCCGAACTTGAAGTTGATCCGCCCACCCCGCATGTGTACGCGCGGAAACGCAGCGAGCAACTGCGGTTGCAGCAAGGCGGCGAAGTTCCAGCGGAAATCGTTCGGCCCATTATCGCCCTGCGTCAGGACGCGCGTAAGATTGACACTGGCATCTTCCAGCTCGACGGAAGCGAATTCGAGCGGCCCGCCAAAAAGGGCCGTGAAGCGAGGGGTTGCCTGGAGTGTTTTGACATACGCTGTCGGCTCCGGACCGATCTGCGGATCTTCGGAGATGATGACATCGCTGATGGTGATTGCGGGCGTGGGCAGCAGGCGGAAGCGCACGCTGCCGATTTCCACCGTTCGTCCCAGCGCCTTTTCGAGCGCCGTCTTTGCCCGGTCGCGGTAAGCATCCGCGCTGATTCTCGGCACATAAAGAGCGGCGAGGAGAACAACCGCAACGGCAGCAAACAGCCAGCGTTTCACAGGCGAGCCGCCTCGCGGGCCAGCAGTTTTTCGTACAGCGCGGGGTTGTCGATATCGTCCGAAATGCCGGGATCATCCACCTCGACATACTCGATTTCAGCGGTATGGCGGTCGATCACGTCACGCACTTTCGAAGTCAGCGGCTCCGCCAGAAACTCGCGGGCGATCTGCCTGGTGATGAGCACCGGGTGCCCGCGACGATTCTCATAGCGCGGGATGGCGATCGGGGCAGTCGACCGCATGACTGCATCAACCGTTTCTGGCAACACGGCGGGGTGGTCGACGAGTGTGAACAATACCGTACCGCATGATTCCGGCACAGCGCGCAAGCCCGCTTTGAGCGAGGTGAGCATTCCCTGGGCATAGTCGGGGTTTTCGACCGGCACCACACCCGGGGGAGCGCATTGACTCAGATATGCGGCGTCGAACCCGAACACTGCGATTACCGGCGAACAGCGGCGCGCCAGATTTCCGGCAATGGCGGTGAGAAACGTTCCCCCGCGAAACGGCAGCATCGCTTTCGGACGCCCCATCCGTCGCGACTCGCCGCCGGCGAGGATAATTGCAGCAGCATTCACTTCGACACGCGCATATGCTCGCGAAGATGTTCGTCGAAGAAAACCGACTTCGAGATGCTGCGCCAGTTGCCTTCCGGATCACGCCGCATGGCGATCATTTCGGCGCCCACAGAAATAGCGATCTCCTCCGGCGATACCGCGCCGATTTCGAGACCCATCGGCGCAAAGACGCGTTCGAACGCCTCGTGCGGAACGCCTTCTTTTTCGAGCTCCCTGATAACCGAGATTACCTTGCGCTTGCTGCCGATCATCGAAATATACCGCGCGGGAGTAGTGACCGCCCAGCGGAGTATGCGCATGTCGTCGCGGTGGCCGCGGGTCACGATCACGATGTACGTGGAATCAGTCAGACCAAGCTTCGGATAGACTTCTTCGTACTCATCGGCATGCACCTCCGCCGCCTCGGGAAAGCGTTCGCGATTCGCGTAGGATTCCCGGTTATCGATCACGGAGACGCGGAAACCGGCCAGATCCAGCACCTTCGCCAGGCTCTTCGAAATATGGCCGCCACCGAAGATCAGCACCGAAGGCTGAGGCGTGATGCACTCGACGAAGACGTCCAACTGCCCTCCGCAAATAAGCCCGTTGTCGTAAGCCGCATCCTGCCCCAGACTAAACGACATATGGCGCGGTTTGCTGGTGGCAATTACTTCCCTTGCAGCATTCCAGACCTCCGCCTCCACGCACCCGCCGCCGATGGTTCCAACCATCGAACCGTCTTCACGGACCAGCAGCTTGGCGCTTTCAAAACTGGGGATGGAGCCGCGCACCTGGACGATGGTCGCGAGCGCACATTTCTGCCCCAGATTGCGCAGGTGGATCAGTTCGTCGAATACATCCATTGCGAAATCAATTATACCGGGTCACGGCGAGCGTTCGGGTCGCCGTTTAGTCAACGCCGGACTTGCTCGATCCGATTCATTTCGCGGAAGTACAACTCGTTGTCGGGAAACCGCCGGTGCAACTCTTCGAGCAACTGGCGAGCCCCGCCCGGATTGTTGTCACGCAGCGCCGCGACGGCGAGGAGAAGCTTCGCGAACGGCTCGAGGTAATACCCATGCTGCGCCGTCTGGCGAATTTCCTCGATGCCCTTTTCGCGATCAACGTTCGAGCCAGTCATGCGCAGCAGAACGCGCAAGGGTGCCGGCTTGAGGCTTAGCAGGTAATTCTCGACACCCGGCCCTAGGTAAGCATCAAACGCCTGGGGATCCGCGGCCAACAGCCTATCAGCGAAAGCCCGGCCCTGTTTGGTGTAGTCGAGCGCGGCGAACGATCGTTTCTCCACCAGACCGGCATAGTCGGCGCGCAACCCGAAGGTGAGAGATTTGACGAAAAGCGCGTTCGGGTTGACCGCCGATTTCTGCAGCGAGGAATCGGCCAGACGCTCGGCATCGGCGATCTCGTGTACGAACAGCGCGCCCTTGCTCTTGTCCGGCGTCAGCTTCGGGCGATTCTTGAACCGGGAATCGTCGACAAACAGCTCCGATTCGAGCACGCCTAATCGCGCTAACTCGGAAAAGAGATATGCGGCAGCATTCGAGGCAGGGCCAAGCGAATCCTCGGGATGATCGTGTTTCCAAGTAGCGAAGTTCTGGTGGGCGTCGTCGAACTTCAGGTCGTACATCTTGAGCCAGCCGCCGTAGAGCCCGGTGCCAAACGGATGAAGCTCAGCGGCCGATAGAGCAGCCAAGGTCGACAACCAAGCGATCACGAGGAAGGCAGTGCGCATGAAGACTTCAGCCTACTGGTGCGACGCGCCAGTAGCCACGCTGGTTGCTTCCGGGAGGACGGAGGAGGATAGGGACACTAATCGCGGGGAGTTCGGGGGCGGAGTGGCCTCCGCCCCCTTCAGCAAGCCCGGTCAGTACTATTTTGCAGCGGCGGCAGCGGGAGCAGCCCCGGCAGCAGGCGCAGTGGGAGTTTCCGTTTCAGAAGAGCCCGCGAAAACCTTTTTGCCGTTGGCCAGCGTTACGGCGCGCGCGTTGGCGAGATTCGAACCGTCTTTTGCCTTGGAACCGGTAACGGTCACAACATCTCCCTCTTTGAGAGAGTTGCGCGTCCAGCCCTGGCGCATCAGGCCGTTCGGGCTGCCCAGCTCAAGTTCCCAATCGGCGGCCTTCCCGGACTCGTCCTTCGCGTTGATGTAGAACCGCGCATGCGGATTCATCCACTCAACTTTTGTCACGGTCCCGGTCAGCGTGACCGGCTGTTTGTTGTCATACTCGGCCGCGAACGAGTGATGGGCGAGAACAGGCAGGGCGGAAAGCATCAGTCCTGCTCCAACGGCGAATGCGCTTACTAAGGTTGCTTTTTTCATGTTGAACTCCTTGAACTCCGGACTCTCCTTCAAGTACTCAGGATACCAGCACCGTCCAGTATATTACGACAATCGCCAATGGAAAAGCTCAAACACAAATTCATAACAAAGTCTTACAAGGGCCGGATCGTAGCGCGGCCCCTCGTCCCGTAGGAAAGCGTGTTGGCCGTTGACTTCGATCCATTGGAAACGCGCACCCACCTCTTCGAGGCGCGCGTGAATCAAATTGCGGCCCTCGAGTGGTATATGCGGGTCTTGCCTGCCCCAGATGTGCAGAAGTTCGCCCTTGATTTCCCCGGCCCGTTCGAGCGAGTGCGCGCTTGAGCGATCGTTCACGCCTTTGCCGAGGCCGTTTGAGTGAATGTCCGTCGCGTAAAAACAAGCTGCGGCGAGAACGTCCGGATTCATCGCGGCACGGAAGGCGAGGTGTCCTCCGATGCAGATTCCCATCGCGCCGAGCTTGCCTGTGCATGCGGGATTCGCTTTCAGGTAATCGAGCGCAGCGCGCGCATCGGCGTCGTAGGCCGAAAGTTCTTTGCCGATCTTGCGCGCATTCCCGCGATCGGCTCCGGCCTGATCGTAGGGCAGAACGGTGCCCATCGGCTCGAGCTCGTGATAAATCTCTGGCACGACGACCACGTAGCCGTTTCCCGCAAGATACGCGCCTGTTCGGTGGATCGGCCCTGTGATCTGAAAGATTTCGGAAAAGAACACGAGTCCGGGGTACTTTCCCGGCTCTGCCGGTTGGAAAACCATCGAGCGCATGGGCCCAGTGGGCGTGGGGATTTCGACGACGGACTCGGTGATGGTCAAGAGTCATTTTATGCTTAAGTGGAATGACTCGCGGACTGGTGCTCACCCACGGCGCAGGGGCCAATTCAAAAGCGCCACTCCTGATCGGCGTGGATGACGCGTTCCGTGACGCCGGTTATCAGGTGATGCGCATCGACATGGCATTCCGGCAACGGCGCCCGTTTGGCCCACCTTCCCCGGCCACTGCAGCCCAGGATCGCGAAAGTCTCCGCGAGGCTGTGGCCCGCATGCGTGAGCTGGTTGATGGCCCCGTGATTCTGGGAGGGCATTCGTATGGCGGCCGTCAGGCGACCATGCTTGCCGCTGAAACGCCTGACGTGGCCGATGCGTTGCTGCTGCTGTCCTATCCGCTGCATCCGCCGAACAGGCCGGAGAAACCGCGAACCGACCACTTCCCTGCCCTGCGAACGCCATCGCTGTTCGTGCATGGCGCGAAAGATCCTTTCGGCACGATCGAGGAAATGCGCGCCGCGCTCGAGATGATTCCTGCGGCGAAAGAACTGGTGGCCCTTGACGGGCTAGGTCACGATCTCGGGCGGGGCCGCTTCGACCTGGCCCGGCTACCTTTGGAGCTAGGTCGGCTTCTCCCCGCCTTGCAGCCGGAACATCACGCGTAGTCCGCTGCGCCAATCGGTTGCAAGACCGATCCTCGTCACCTCGATCTCTGGCGCGAGACTGCTTAGCACCGTTTCGGTGGTCGAGTGGAATTCGAACGCCGGGGCCACCGGCAGAATGCGCGGGGATTCCCGGCTGATGACGTGGCCTTCAAAGTAACCGAGCCGCTCGAAATCGCCGGCGACCAGGTGCTTGCGCACGCGCAGCCAGTAATCGAGCGCCTGAAAGGGCAGTTGCAGATCGGCCGTGGCTTTGAGTTCGATGATGGCGAGGCGCCCTTTGTGATCGATCGCGAGGAGATCGATCACGTCGCGCTCGACCCCGCTGAAAACGGGGACCTGTCCGTAGAGCGGCTTGGAGAGAAGAGACGCATCGATCATAGCGGCATTCGCCCGCACTTGGGATTCCAGCCAGCCTTCGGGATTGAGCGAATAAAAAGGATGTTGCCGGTCTTCCGCATCCGGATTGCGAACCCGCGCGATCTCCGTGGCGATCGCCGCGATTGTCTCAACGCCCGCTCGCCTCTGCTTCGAAATTCCGCAGGTCAGCTTGCCCCCTGCCACACGCGCGAATTCGAGGCCGCGAATCTGCAGTCTGACCGATCCATCCGGGTTTTCTACACGATCGATATCCGGATGGCCGCACAATGCGTGGTTTGGCAAAGCATGGTTCTCTACGTTCAGCGAGGGCGCGCGGCGGCAGGGTGGCAGCGTGGATTCGACGTTGCCCGCGTCCGCGAAATCAATGATGCCGGCTCGGTCCTTCTCGTCGAAGGCAAACACCTGACAGGCTACTGCCGCCGGGCTGATGCAGGCGGCGCGGAACACGACTTCACGCTCCGATCCCAGCGGTACGAAGAGGAGCAGACGCCAGGCCGGCACGGCCTTTTCGCGGCGGCGCAGATGATCCAGCCAGATCAGTCCGAAGGTAACGATGCCGGCGGCCGCCGCCCCCGGTGCCGCCGCCATCACCGCCATTCCAGTCGAGCCCTGCCGCAGAAACGCCCGCGTGTATGAAGGCGAAAGGCTCTGTTCCAGATTTGGTTCCGAGCTGACCTCTTCGATGCGCCAGTCCGGAAATTCGCGCGATAGCATGAGGTGAAAGCGCTCCCCGAAGGCTCGGCGCGACGTCGTGCGTTGGAGTTCGCGGCCGTGGGGAGCGGCGAGATCCGCCACCTGCAATTCGGCTTGCGCCCTTGGAAATCGCTCGATGATGAGAGACAGCCGGTCGCGGCGCTGTTCTTTCAACCCGACGATCTTCCGCACCAGATTGCGCTCGCGGTCCCATGCCTGCAGGACGACACGGCCATTCCATTCGGACAGATTCCACTGTTCCGCGACCAGAAGCAGCGGTTCTTCGCCGGGATCGAGCACCGCAGGTTCCACAGCACCGGCAATAAAAGTCTCGAGCACGCTCCGGAGGTTCGTGGTGTTCGCAAGTAGACACGAGACTCGACGGTAACAAGCTGGTTCGGGGCTTTGGGTATGCCTGCCGACAGGGGGTTATAGTCGATAGATCGAACAATTATGGTAGGAAATGGCAGGATTGCGCTGGTCACTGGCGCTGGCAGTGGTATCGGCCGCGCGGTAAGCCTGGCTTTACAGTCCGCGGGATTTTCGGTGGTTCTGGCCGGACGGCGCGCGGCGGAACTGGATCGAACCGCGGCCGCCGCAGTCGCAAACGGCGGCAAGATGGTTTGCGTCCCGTCCGATGTGAGCAAACAGGAATCGGTGCGCGCGCTCTTCGCACGGGTGGGCGCGGAGTTCGGACGGCTGGACCTCCTGTTCAACAATGCGGGCTACGGCGGCAAGGCGATCCCGCTGGAAGACCTGACCATCGACCAGTGGAACGCCGTCGTCGGAGTGAATCTGACAGGCGCGTTCCTCTGCGCACAGGAGGCGATCAAACTAATGAAAGCACAGCAGCCGCGAGGCGGGCGCATCATCAATAACGGATCGCTTTCCGCACACGCACCGCGTCCGAATTCCGCGCCCTACACCGCGACGAAACACGCCATGACCGGCCTGACAAAATGCATCTCGCTCGACTGCCGGAAATATGACATCGCGTGCGGGCAAATCGATGTCGGCAATGCGGAGACGGAGATGACGCAGCGGATGGCCGAAGGCGTGACGCAAGCGGATGGAACGATCAGACAGGAACCGCGCATGGCCGTTCGCTATGTCGCCGGTGCGGTGCTCTATATGGCGAACCTGCCGCTTGACGCCAACGTTCAGTTCATGACCGTGATGGCGACCGCGATGCCCTTCATCGGACGCGGGTGATGGAATTTGCGGTAAGATATTCTTACGATGCAAACTCGCCTTTCCACCAAAGGTCAGGTCGTTTTACCTGGCGCGATCCGGCAAAAACTCGGACTGCGACCCGGCGATACTCTTGATGCGATGGTGAAGAGCGGGCAGATCGTACTCATTCCGCGGCAAACGAGAGCGGTTAAGGCTGTAATACGCAAAGACCCGACGACAGGTCTCCCCGTACTCAGCGCAGGGAGTGGCGCTTCACCCCTCACGAGCGAACAGGTTCAGGATATTCTTTCCAGCTTTCCATGAAGTATCTGCTCGACGTTAATGCACTCGTAGCGCTGGGCCTCCTCGATCATGTGTTCCATAAACGCGTTGCCAAATGGGTTCGCGGGCTTGGAACTTCTGACGCCGCTCAGTTACTGACTTCGCCGATTACGGAGTTGGGCACCGTCCGAGTTTTGGTGCAAGCTCCGCAATTTGGCTTCACCGTAGCACAGGCCCGAACTCTGTTAGCTCGGCTGAAGAGGTCGGACTCAGTTCGTTTTGGTTTTATTGCTGACGATCATGACGCCTCGCACTTGCCTGCGTGGGCGAAATCCGCAAAGCAAACCACTGATGGCCACCTCGCGCAGTTGGCGATCGCTAACGATGCGGTGCTCGGCACCCTCGATGAACGGATTCCGGGCGCCTTCGTCATTCCGCTTTGACGCGGAAGCAAATCCGTCCTCGCTCATAACTGCAGCGAACAGATGTCAAGTGCCTGACTAACTGAAGCACTCAGCCGCAAAGATCGATTCGTTACACTCTCTTCTAGCGCCCGGCGGCTTTTTATCTCCAACGATGATCCTGCAACTGAACCATTTCAACAGCAAGGCAGCGGCAGCCACCACCCAAAGTGTGGTCGATACTCTCTATAAATTGCTCGAAGAGGGCCACATCGATCACGCGCAATTCTGCCGCCTCAACGTTCAGCTCGATTGGATCCAGTACAAGCAGAATTTTCGTGATGTAGTCACCGCATCGCGCAGTGCCGGCGTCATGGATCTTCGCATCGACACCCGTCAGGTCACGCCGGATTCGCTGCGCGATGAAATGCTGCGGGCGATGAGCGACTCCGAAGCCTCGCTTCCACTCGAAGATTTCAAATCGTTTCGCAACAGCATCGCGTGGGAGTTCAACCGCCTTTACTGGAGCTACCTCGGCGAATGGGAGAAGGCCACCGGCAAAGGCTACGAGCATGCGCTGCCGGGCGGCAAGTCGGACGGCAATCACGAAGACGCCATCGCGGACAGCGTGACCGAGTTCTGGAACCTGTTGCGCGACATGGATACGAAGCATCAACTCCCCGCCGAAATCTTCATTCTCGAAATCGGCGTGGGAACCGGCAAGCGATGCGGCATGTTCGTCGAGAAGTTTCGCGCGCTCGATCAGCGAGCGCCAGACCAACTACTATCCGCGCCTGCGCGTGCTGATGGGCGATTACTCGCTCGCTACGCTCGATTTTTCGCGGCCCGCTGTCAAGGAACACATCGAGCTCTGCAGCTTTCTTGCTCTCGACGCGTTGAATCCGCTCAAGACGCTGTCCTTCATGCGTCACAAGATCCTCTACATCCATTCCACCAACATGTACGACAACCTGCCCGACGAAGAAATGCTTCGCCGCGACGGGCGCTTGTTCTACGTGCATGTGCGCGCCTGCGTGCCGATGAGCGCGGCGAAGAAACTCGCCGAGAAGTTCAAGATCCCGGTCGAGAGCATTCGGGGCGCGATGGATAAACTGCTGTTCCTCGGCCCGGACGCCATGGGCGAGCGAAGCTGCGGCATGAGTTTCTGGATGGAACTCTGGACGTCGATCCGCCTCGAAGAAAAGATCGTCGCGATCGAGGACCTGCCCGATCTCGCCCTGCCCAACGGCCTCGACATGATCAAGCTGGAAGACATTCTCGACGAATCGCCCGGCGATCTGCGCTTCCATCTGAGCTCCGGCGCGCTCGAAAGTTTCGTGAACACGATCCCGCTGCTGCATCCGCGCGGCTATCTGCAGGTGCAGGATATATTCGTAACGGACCTGAACGACTACCGCGTGGGCTTCCACGGGCCGGGAAAACTGGACGGCTCGATCGTGAACTGGGTCAATGGCGCGCTCCTTAAAGGAGTGGCCGAACGCACCGGTTACAACCTGCACTTCGAGCCGTATCACTACCGCAAGGGATCGAAGACATCCATTCTCTATACGTCGCCACGCGAGTAATTTTTGATGAACAATATCAAACTCCCTATTCTTCCCACATCGATGGTCGGCAGCTACGCCATGCCTGGCTGGCTGGAGCGCCTAAAGACCGAATATTTCGCGCGGCGCATCAGCCATCACGATCTGGATGAGATTTACGACGCGGCGGCTAAGGCCGCTATCAAGGATCAGGAAATCGCCGGCCTCGACATGATCACCGACGGCGAGCCGCGGCGCGACAACATGGTCGATTACTTCCTTGAGCGCCTGCCGGGAGTCCAGATCGATCGATCTTCGAAGAAGTTCTACTACGATTTTTACGACAGCTCGGTGAAGGGAAAACTTCCCACCGCGTCGCTCGGGCTGGTGCAGGATTTCCAGTTTCTCAGCACGTTCACTGACCGCCCCACCAAGATCTGCATCACCGGGCCGCACTCCCTGACCAAGCGCATCCGCAACGAGTTCTATCCCAGCGATGAAGCTCTGGCGATGGACATCGCGCGGGTCATGAATATGGAGCTCAAGGCGCTCGCCAAGGCCGGGATTTCCATGATCCAGATCGACGAGCCGTATTATTCCGGCTTCCCGGAGGATGTCATCTGGGGCGTGAAGGCGTTGAATACACTGGTAGAGGGAGTGGAGACGAAGATCGGGCTCCACGTCTGCTACGGAAACCGCTACGGCAAACCTTCATGGGAAGGCAGCTATCGGTATCTGTTCCCCGCGATTCTGAGCGCCAACATCCAGCAACTGACTCTTGAATTCGCGCGGCGCGGGGGCGAGGATCTCGATCTGTTCAAAGAGTTCAAAGCGCCGTTTGAACTGGGCGTGGGCGTGATCGACGTAAAGAATCACGACGTGGAAACTCCGGACATGGTGGCGGAACACATCCGGCAGGGCGCTCGAAGTGATGCCGGCCGAGCGGATGGCGGTGTTGCCGGATTGCGGCTGTTCCACCTGCCGCGCGATGTGGCATTCGCGAAATTGAAGGCGATGGTGGAAGGCGCACGGATGGTGCGCGCAGAATTAGGCAAGTAAGAGCCAGGTAAGTAAGGAGTCAGGCAAGTAAACATGGCAGCACCGAATCCAATCCGGGAAGCACTGGCCGCGGGGCAGTTCCGTTACCTCGTGGAGATTGTCGCCAGCGCCAGCGCGCCGGAGGAGAAGATATTTCAGATCGGCACCGATCTGCTGACCGTTCCCGGGATCATCGGCGCGGGTATCACGAGCTACGCAGGCGGTTCGGCTGGTCACGATCCAGTCCGAATCGCTGAGGGGATCAAGGGCCGCGGGCTTGACGCCCAACGTTCACATCACATGTGTCAACAAGGATCGCGAGGCGATCCGGCAGCAGCTCTTACGGGTCAACCAACTCGGCATCGAGAACGTTTTCGCCATCACCGGGGATTATCCCGCCGTGCGCGACACCTCCAATCCGCCGCTGTTCGCGATGGATTCGGTGCAGCTGGTCGAGATGATTTCGGAGATGCGCGAGGGCGGAATGCCGTTCCAGACCTCCGTTGCGATCTCGCCATTCAAATACACCGAGGCCGATTGCGCCTACCAGTATCTGAAGCTCGAAAAGAAAATCGCGGCGGGTGCGGATTTCGCCATCACGCAGCTCGGATTCGATTCCCGGAAGTTCCGCGAGCTGAAGCAATATCTTGACGAACGCGGCTTGAAGACGCCGGTTTTCGGCAACGTTTACGTGCTCAGCGCTGGCGCGGCGCGCAAATTTTCCAAAGCCGAACCTCCTGGCTGCTGGGTTTCGCAGGAACTGCTGGAGCGCGTCCAGGAGGAATCGAAAGCGGAGGACAAGGGTCTCGCGGCACGCCTCGAAAGAGCGGCGCGCACGGTCGCGATTCTGCGCGGACTCGGTTATGCAGGCGCGTACATCGGCGGCACGCACAATGCGGCGCACATCAGCATGATTGTGGAACGGGCCGACGCCATCGCCCCGCAATGGGAAGAGTTCGCCGAAGAGATCAGCTACGGGCCGAAGGGTGGATTTTTCTTCTTCGACAAAACGCCGCGCTCAAAAGAACCGAAGCCCATGCTCGCGCAGGTTCTCGATGTCGCCGCGGCGCTCTTTCCGGTCAAGCACGAAGATAATATGCTGCACCGGTCCCTCACGTCGGTGATGAAATGGGTCGACGCACGGCCCGCGGCGGCGCATGCGCTCGAGCGGTTCGAACTGGCCATCAAAGAACCGATGTTCGGCTGCCAGGCCTGCGGCAATTGCGTGCTGGGCGAGATGGAATACGTCTGCCCCATGACGTGCCCGAAGAATCTGCGCAATGGCCCCTGCGGCGGCACGTTCAACGGCATGTGCGAAGTGATTCCCGATAAGCCCTGTATCTGGGTCAAGGTGTACGAAACGCGCGAAGGCCGGCGACCGGGTTGAAAACCTGAAGCTCTACATTCCGCCGCGCGATCTTTCGCTCAAAGGCACCAGCTCGTTCATCAATCTTTTCCTGGAACGCGGCGGCCGCCCGCATCCTGAAGATCTCGTCAAGATCCATCCCGCGAAAAAGTGACTAACATACGATGCCTCACAAATTAAAGAACCTATTGAAGAGTGTGCCCAGCGATCTCGATATCGCACAGGCCGCCACGCCCCTTCGCATCGAACAGATTGCGTCCGAAGCCGGGATTCTTCCCGATGAGCTGGAGCTCTACGGCAAGACCAAAGCCAAGGTTCACCTCTCGATCCGCGACCGCCTGAAGGACGTGAAGAACGGCAAGTACATTGTCGTGACCGCGATCACGCCCACGCCGCTGGGAGAAGGCAAGACGACCACCACCGTCGGCCTCAGCCAGGCGCTGGGCGCGCATCTCGACAAGAAGGTGTTCACCTGCATCCGCCAGCCCAGCCAGGGTCCGACCTTCGGAATCAAAGGCGGCGCGGCGGGCGGCGGCTACAGCCAGATCATTCCGATGGAGGAGTTCAATCTCCATCTCACGGGCGACATCCACGCCATCATCGCGGCGAACAATCTGCTTGCCGCCGCCATCGATACGCGCATGCTGCACGAGCACAACACGCCGGACGATCAGGTGCTCTTCGACCGCCTCTGCCCCGCGGATAAAGACGGCAACCGCCGCTTTACCCGCGTCATGTTGCGCCGTCTGCACAAGCTGGGGATCACAAGACCAATCCCAACGATCTGACGCCCGAAGAGCGCAGCAAATTTGCGCGGCTCGATATCGATCCCGACACCATCACGTGGCGGCGCGTGCTCGATACGAACGACCGCATGCTTCGCGAGATCACCGTCGGCCAGGGCCCGGAAGAAAAGGGCTTCACCCGCAACACCGGCTTCGACATCGCCGTGGCCAGCGAGATCATGGCGATCCTTGCGCTCGCCACCAGCCTGAACGATATGCGGGAACGCCTGGGCCGCATGGTCATCGGGTCCAGCCGCGCGGGCGAACCCGTCACCGCCGACGATATCGGCGTGAGCGGGGCTCTGACCATCCTGATGAAGGACACCATCATGCCCAATCTGATGCAGACCATCGAGGGCACGCCGGCATTTGTGCATGCCGGACCGTTCGCCAACATCGCGCACGGCAATTCGTCGATCGTCGCCGATCAGATCGCGCTGAAGCTGGTCGGGCCCGATGGCTATGTGCTGACCGAAGCCGGCTTCGGCGCCGATATGGGGATGGAGAAGTTCTTCAACATCAAGTGCCGGTATAGCGGCCTCGTTCCCGATTGCGTTGTGCTCGTGGCCACCATTCGCGCGCTGAAGATGCACGGCGGCGGTCCGAAAGTGGTCGCCGGGCAGCCGCTCGCTCATGCTTACGTCGAAGAGAATCTCGGGCTGCTCGAGAAGGGCTGCAGCAATCTGATCCGTCTGATCGGAAACGCGCGCTCATTCGGTATTCCCGTGGTTGTGGCGATCAATCGCTTCAAGAACGATACCGACGCCGAAGTCGAACTGGTGCGGAAGCTCGTCGATCGCGGCGGGCGCGGAAGACGCCGTGATGTCCAACCATTGGGCGGAAGGCGGGCTGGGCGCGGTGAATCTCGGAAAGGCTGTGGTTGCAGCCTGCGAGAAGCCGAGCGAGTTCAAATTCCTCTATCCGCTTGAGATGAGCATCAAGGAAAAGATCGAAATCATCGTGACGGAAATGTATGGCGGCAGCGGCGTCGAGTATTCGCCGGAAGCGGAGAAGAAGATCGAGCGCTATACCCGCCAGGGCTTCGACAAGCTGCCGATCTGCATGGCGAAGACGCATCTGAGCCTGAGCCACGATCCCAACGCTCAAAGGCGCGCCGACCGGATTCATCGTCCCGGTGCGCGACGTTCGCGCCAGTGTGGGCGCAGGCTTCCTGTATCCGCTGCTGGGCACCATGGCCACCATGCCGGGCCTCTCCACGCGCCCGGGTTACTACGAGATGGATATCGATACGGAGACCGGCCGCATTATCGGTCTCTCGTAGAGCGACCGATGTCATGCGCGGTCAGGCAATCGTTTTTGTGGGGCGGCCAATCGTGGCCGCCGCCGCCTTTCAGGCGGCTGGACTGGCTGGAGAGCCAGTCCGCAGGCACCGTAACGAATTATCTGAACCCGGAGACTAATGCCAGCCTCGATCTGGTCCGATACGCTTGCTGAGTTTCGCGACAAAGCGGCCGGAACGAACCCGGTCCCGGCGGGCGTATCGATCTCGGCAGTAACAGCGAGCCTCGCGCTCGCCCTGATCGCCAAGGTGCTTCGAGTCAAGCGCGCCGATACAGCCCTGCTCGATGCGGTGCAGGAGGAGTCAGCGCAGTTGGCGGAACTCGCCGACAGAGATATTCGCGCTTTCCAGGGTTACATGGAGTGCGTTCGAAGCAAGCAGCCGAGGGACGAAGCCATGCGGGAAGCGATCAAGGTTCCAATGGATGCTGCGCGTTCAGCCGTGCGCGGCTTAGGTCTGTGCCGCGAAGCCACGGCATTCTGCTCCACAGGCCTCACTGCAGCCGATCTTGGTTCTGCGGCATTCTTGCTGCGCGGCGCAGCTCAGGCGATGCTGCTCAGTGCGGAATCGAACATTGCTTACGTCACGGACGATAACCCTTTTCGTCAGGAAATTGTGCCCGATCTGGCCGAAATCAAGAGTGGCTTGTCTGCTTTTGAACACAATATCGATACAGAAACACGAACGTCATAACTGCGTAACCACCTTTTAATCTCCGGCTGATAATTCTAGCCCTCAGGAGGTTTTACCTTGTCAAACAACCTGACGCGAGTTGTTATCGCTCTTACAATTGCGCTTGTCGCAGCGGTCCCGGCGCTGCCTGATGACGACGACCAGGGGAACGGCAATGACGGCAATAAAGACAACGACCGGCACGTCCTTCTCATCAGCATCGACGGGATGCACGTGCTGGATTTCCAGAACTGCGCTGCCGCCAATACCTGTCCTACGCTGAAGGAGCTCGCCACCACGGGCGTCACTTACACCCGCACTACTACGTCCCGCCCATCCGATTCCTTCCCCGGTGTCCTGGCCATTATGACGGGAGGCACCCCGAAAACCGTGGGCGCCTGGTACGACGTCGCCTATGACCGCGTCCTCGCGCCTCCAACGATTACCACCGGCAATGGCCTGTCAGGCGGAACCTGCACGAAGAACCAGCCCAACGGCACGCGAACCGAGTACGAAGAAGGCATTGACCTCGATCAGACGAAACTAACCGGCGGCAGCCCTCTCTATACAAATCCGATCGACGGCGGATTTCTCTCGATCGACCCCAACAAGCTGATTCGCGATCCCTACAACTCATGCAATCCGGTCTACCCCTGGAACTTCATCCGCGCAAACACGATCTACGGCGTGATTCATAAGGCCGGTCAATATACCGCCTGGGCGGATAAGCACGCCGCCTACTCCGTGGTGTCCGGCCCCACAGGTACCTCCACGCCGAGCAATATCGACGATTACTACGCCCCCGATATCAACTCCAACATTGTCCCCCTGCCGGGAATCACCACTGCCACCGGAGTGAATTGCGCGACCATCACCAACTCCGGCGACTGGACTACCGGCTTCGACGCCGTGAAGTGCAACGACCAACTGAAGGTCAACGCGGTTCTGAACTGGATCAACGGCAAGACCCACCTCGGAACAAAGAACGCTCCGGTGCCGGCAGTATTCGGCATGAACTTCCAGGCCGTCAGCGTTGGTCAGAAGCTGATCACGTCGACCGCCAAAGGCGGCTACACCGATGCCGCAGGGACACCCACTCCTTCCATGCTGACGGAATTCGAGTATGTCGACGCCGCCATCGGCCAAATGGTGAGCGCCCTCTCGAAAGCCGGCCTTCTCAATTCGACGACCATCATCATCACCGCCAAGCATGGCCAGTCGCCGATCGATACGAACCGTTTCTTTCCGATCCCGGGTCCGAGCGGCACGAATGGCACGCCGCCATCAGGTCTGCTCGGACCGCTCTACCTTCCGGATTCCGAGATCAACCAGATCGGCGCAACGGAAGATGATATTTCGCTGCTCTGGCTCAAGCCCGGAGCGGACACAGTTGCCGCCGTCAACCTGATCGAAAGCGGCGCGACTGCGGCCGGCGTGGGAGAAATCTTCTATGGCCCGTCGATCGCAACCACCTACGACACGCCCGGATTGCCGCCCAACGATCCACGCACGCCCGATATCATCGTGCAGCCCAACGTCGGCGTGGTCTACACCGGCAGTTCGAAAAAGCAATCCGAACACGGCGGCTTTGCGCAGGACGATACCAACGTGATGTTGCTCGTCTCCAACCCGAAGATCAAAGCCGCGACCAACAGCAGCTTCGTCGAAACAAAGCAGGTGGCGCCCACGATTCTATCGATCCTGGGTCTGGATCCCCACAGCCTGACGGCCGTGCAGGCAGAAGGTACTCCCCTGCTCCCCGGCCTGAACTTTGACTCTGATCACTAACACAACTCCCTTGCGGTCGCGGCCCGGAACCCGGGTACGGCTGGTGAGCCGCGACCGCGAGAGAGCGGTAGATAGCGGTGGATCAACTCGGGCGATCCGCCGCCACCAGCCAGACCGCGCCTGCCAGTTTCACACCCGCCGGCGAAACATAAGGCGCCAAAGCACGCCGAATCGATTCAACGGCTGCGGCTCGAACGTCGTCCGGTTGTTCTTTCAGCGCGCGCTTCGCCGGTCCTACTGCCGACGATTGGGCGGCAGCCTCATCGAGTGTTCCTCCAGGGGCAAGATCGATTTGAACATCCAGCGGAGTGAATGATATTGATCCGAAGCCGGCCCCTTTCAGTATCCGTTCCACGCGAGTTGTATCGCCGAACGAAAACGGCCCGGGCTCCTCAGGATCAGGCTTCGGCATCCGCGGGACGTGTTCATACACGGCACGCAATGGAATCTGCAGCCACGGATTTTCTCCGATCGGACGCCAGCACGCGAACCGAAGCCGCCCTCCAGGAACAAGTGCCGTGCGCAGATTCGTAAACGCCCCGACGGGATTACCGAAGAACATCACGCCGAAGCGCGAAACAATCAGTTCAGCCCCGATATCCTGCAGCGGCAACTCGGCCGCATCACCCAACATACAGGTCGCGTTGCCGAAGTCGCGGAGACGCTGCTTCGCCCGACCCAGCATGCCTTCCGAAACATCGAGTCCGACGACACGCCCCGCGGGCCCTACCGCGCGCGCCAGTTCAATGGTCGTAGTGCCGCAGCCGCAACCGACGTCGAGGACGGTCGATCCTGCAACCGGAGCCGCGAACGAAAGCAGCGACCCGGTGACCGGCGCGAGCGTGCGGTCCATACGCTCCTGCTCGCGCACCCAGTATTCGGCATCCGGACCGTTCCAGAGCGCGCGCTGATCGTTATTCCACGCCTGCGCGGGAGTCATTTAACCGGCTTTGGCCTGCTCGGCAAAGTACGCCATCGCCGCCGCTACGCCGTCTTTTTTGTGCGGAATCCCGGCCACTTCGAGGGCCATCTCGACGCCCGCGAGCGCGCCGCACATCGTCAGGTCGTTCATGTTGCCGATGTGACCAATGCGGAACACTTTGCCTGCCACCTTACCCAGACCCGCGCCGAGCGACATGTTGAATTTCTCCAGCACGAGAGCGCGGAACGCCGCTTCCTGGAAACCTTCCGGAATGAAAATCGACGTCACCGTATCGCTGTATTCGCACGGATCGAGCGCGCAGATTTCGAGACCCCATGCACGCACAGCCCGCCGCGTGGCTTCCGCGTGGCGGCTGTGGCGCTTGAACACGTTATCGAGACCCTCTTCGTGCAGCAGCGCCAGCGATTCCTTTAAACCGTAGAACAGGTTCGTCGCCGGAGTATACGGGAAAAAGCCGGTGGCATTCGCCGTCAGCATGTCGTCCCAGCGCCAGAAGCTCTTCGGCATCTTCGACGTCTTGCTCGCTTCGATCGCTTTCTGACTGATCGCGTTGAAGCTCAGGCCAGGAGGCAGCATCATGCCCTTCTGCGACCCGCCGATCGAAACATCCACACGCCATTCGCCGTGCCGGTAGTCGATCGAGCCCAGGGATGAAACCGTGTCCACCATCAGCAGCGCCGGGTGCTTCGCATCGTCCATCGCCTTACGGATTTTGGTGATGTCGGTCTTGACTCCGGTCGACGTCTCGTTGTGGACCGCCATGACGGCCTTGATCTTGTGTTCCTTATCAGCCGTCAGCCGCGCGCCGATTTCGTTCGCATCCGCGCCGTGACGCCAGTCGCTCGGGATCAGTTCGACATCGAAGCCCATATGCGTGGCCATTTTGGTCCACAGTGCGGCGAACTGGCCGGTATCGGAGGCCAGCACTCGGTCGCCAGGATTGAGCGTATTCACCAACGCCGCTTCCCAGCCGCCGGTGCCCGACGCCGTGTAAATGATCACCGGATCTTTCGTCTTGAAGATGGTCTTCATGCCTTCGAGGCATTCCTTCGCGAGCACGGCGAATCCGGGGCCGCGATGGTCGATGGTGGGCTTGTCGATCGCCCTGAGAACCTGATCGGGAACGTTCGTGGGTCCCGGAATTTGAAGGAAATGTCTGCCTGGTTGATATGCCATGTGTGTTTTATTCAGGATAGCGCGGTGGCAATTTCCGCCCGATGTCTTTGGGCCGTTTTTTGCCAATAGAAGCGGGCACGCCGACCTGGCGGCGCTACTCGCGGTATAAGTTCTGGTATAACTATTGGTAGTCATATGAAGACCGCGATTTCAATCGAGGACGGGTTGTTGCGAGAAGCTGACGAAGCAGCACGTATATTGGGCCTCAGCCGCAGCCGGTTCTTTGCTCGGGCGATCTGCGATTTTCTGCAAGGTCAGCGGCGCGAACAGATGCTGGCGCAGCTGAATAAAGTCTATTCTGGGGGGGGGCAACCCGATGAGGAACGCCTTCTGCGCGGAATGAAGGCCCGCATGCGCCCCGCGGTGAAAGATCGCTGGTGACCGGAATCCGCCAAGGGCACGTTTACTGGCTCGACTTCGGCCCTTCCCTCGGCTCGGCGCCCGCCGAGCGGCATCCTTGCGTTGTCGTTCAGAACGACCTGTTCAACCGAAGCGCGATCGGCACCACTGTCGTGTGCGTGATCACCTCGAATCGAAGCAGAGCGAATGCTCCGGGAAACGTTCGCCTCAAGAAAGGCGAGGCCAATCTGCGAAAAGTGAGCGTGGTCAATGTATCGCAGATCCTGACGATTGACAAGGACGAACTGGTGGAATACTGTGGCAACCTGAGTGCCCCGGCCGTGCGAGGCCGTTCGCGAAGGATTGCACCTGCTTGTTCGACCAACTATAAACGGAAACGCTCCCGCGCACTGCGAGGGAGCGCTTGAACTGCCTCCGAATTTACTTACTGGTGCTGATGCGCCAGACCAGATTGCCGGTATCGTCGGTCACGTAGAGAGCCCCATCCGTGCCCGTCGCAACGCCAACCGGCCGGCCCCAGGTGCCATCGCCGCCCGGGAAGGTCATGAAGTCCTCATACACGCCGTTCGACTTGCCGTTTTGCAGCGGAACCCGCACCAGTTCATGGCCGGACGGACTGGTCCGATTCCACGATCCGTGCTCTGCCGCAAACAAATCGCCGCTGTACTCGGCGGGAAACATCTTGCCGTCGTAGAAAGTCAGCCCGAGCGAAGCATTGTGCGGTTGCATCAGAACATCCGGCACGATCACCTTATCGATCGTCTTGTCAGCCGGACGCTCCATCTTGGCCCGGTTGTCTTCGTGCTTGCCGATGTAGAACCACGGCCAGCCGTAGAAACCGTCTTCCTTCACGCTGGTGATGTAATCCGGCACCAGGTTGTCGCCCAGCTTGTCGCGCTCGTTCACCGAGCACCACAACTCGCCGGTCGTCGGATTGATGCCGAGGCCGACCGGGTTCCGGATCCCCGAGGCATAAATCTTCACGAACTTGCCTTCCGGCGTGTACTCCAGAATGTTGGCGCGATGCTCCTGCACCGGCTGAGTATCGGACACGTTATCCGCCGAACCCACCGCGACAAACATCTTCGTGCCGTCTTTCGAGAACACGATGTCGCGCGTCGAGTGGTTGCCGCGCGGCGGTATGTCGGAGATCAGCACTTCCGCCGGACCGCTCGCCTTCAGATCGCCGTTCTTATAAGGGAAGCGAACCACGCTCCCCGTGTTGCCCACGTAGACCCACTGCGGATTCGGCCCACTCGGATAGAAGTTGATCCCGAAATTGGTGGTCAACCCCGTGGCATAAACCGACGTCGTCTCGGGCTTGCCATCTTTATTTCCCCGCAGGATCGTGATCTGCCCGGCGTTCTGCTCCATCACAAAGAGGTCGCCATTCGGTGCGCGGCGAACCTGCCGCGGTGCTTTGAGCCCGGTCGCGAATGCCTCAACCTTAAAGCCGGCCGGAACCGCAGGCTTCGCGCCCTCAGGAGCCTTCGCCGGCGGCCCGAAACCACCGAAGCCACCGCGGCCCTGCGGCGGCATCGGCTCGGGCAGATCGGCTACTGTGATCTTGCGAAAAGAACCTGGCACCAGGTCTTTCGCACTCACGAAGGCGTTCGTGCCTGTGATCAGGCCAACGATCTTCGCACCGTTTCCCTGGAGCGACCAGGCAAGTGCCAGCAGCGTAAATCCGCCGGCCAGAGTATATTGAAGCTTTTTCATAAGTCCCTTCTCAAATTACTACTGCTGGAAACAGCCGGCGAGACACTCTTCACAAGATGTGCCCGTCCATCGCCTTCACAATGTCGGCGCGAGTCGCGGCATCGGTTAGGTCGAGGGTGGTCTCGAGCGCAAACAGTTCAAACATGGAGTGGTGGTACGGGCTGTCGCGGGCCGGGCTCTGGGCAAATGTCGCGCCTGTCGCGAGCAGTTCAAGAAAAGCGGCTGCTGAAAACGATTTCTTCATCATTGATACCCTGCTCGCCGACGTATAGTTTACATCGTCTCTTAAACAGGGCAGGCTGCTTTTCACTTGCCATCAATCGAAAATGCGAACAGCACATTCCCCCTGTCGGCCACCAACGCCCGCGACGACCGGTCCGGTCCGTTGATCCCCGCCCCGCAACGCCATTTACAGTGCCGTATCGCGCCTATGTTTCACTTCACAATTATCCGCCGGCATCCGTGGAACAGGCGCGCAAACAGCCATCGGGTGAGCCCGAAAACACGATTACTGCAAATGTGCGTTAGCACGACGATCGGAGCCGGATGGACTGTCAACGTGAACGGAACTCATCACATGCTGGCGGCGCTGAAGGACGCTCGTCCTGAATACCGCTTTTACTTCGCCGGGACGAGCGAGATGCTCGGCCGCGCCGAGGAAGAGCCCCAATCCGAGAAGACCAACTTTCCTCCGCGTCGCTCCGCCCACGGCATCAGCAAGGTTGCCGACTTCGACCTGACGCGCAACTACCGGGAGGTCTACGGTATTCATGCATTTATCGTGGAGAATTCATCGTTGAGATCAGAACCATCCGATCGGCCGGATCCTCGAGCGCGACACGCCGGACAATGCGGTGAACTTCGTAACCGCGCGTGAGCAGGAATTCCGCAAGGTAAGATCCGTCCTGCCCGGTCACCCCGGAAATCAATGCCCTCTCGATGGACAAGGGTCATTTTTACCCGACCGATACGGAACATCCTGTATACTGCTCCTTCCCATGTCCGGAAAGCCCGACCTTGAGGTCCCTGTGTTGATCGTCGGCGGCAGCCTTGTGGGCATGTCCACCGCCCTGCTGCTCGGCTATCACGGCATCAGCACGCTCGCCGTCGAACACCATCGCGGAACCGCGATTCACCCGCGCGCCGCCATGATCAATCAGCGCACGATGGAGATTTTCCGCAGCGTAGGCGTCGAGCGGATCGTGCACGAAAAATCGGGCCAGCAGTTCGATCAGGATGGCGCGATCATGGCCGTCGAGACGCTCGCGGGCAAGGAACTCGCCTGGTATATCGCGAACCTCAACGAACACGTGCGCGATGTAAGCCCCTGCTCGCGTGTCTTCATCACCCAGAGTCTGCTCGAGCCGCTGCTGCAGCAGCGGGCCACGGAATTGGGCGCGGAACTACGGTTCGGCACGGAGATGACTTCGTTCGAACAGGACGCGGAAGGTGTCACGGCCGTGATTCGCGATCGCGATTCGGGCGCGACCAGAACGGTGCGCGCACGCTATATGGTCGCGGCCGATGGAAGCCGTAGCCGGATCCGCGAAAGCCTCGGTATCCGTATGCTCGGCCGCGGCGTTTTTTCGAACAGCATCACGATTTACTTCCGCGCGGTTCGGCCGCACACCTTCGCTCCGTTGATGCGCGGACGCAATCTGAGCGTGATCATGGTGGTCAATCCCACGCTGCGCGGCTTCTTTCGCATCGAGAAGCCTTACGAATCGGGGTTTCTCGCCGTGCATACCATCGGCGATCCCGCCCATCCGGAAACCGACGTATCGAGCGGCCTCACCGAAGCCCGGTGTCTCGAATATGTGCACGCCGGTCTCGGTGCCGACGACTTTCCGGTGACGATCGAGAACGTAATGCACTGGCAGTCGACTGCCGACATCGCCGAGCGTTTCTCCGAAGGACGAGTCTTCCTCGCCGGCGATGCTGCGCATGTCATGCCGCCCTACGGCGGCTTCGGCGGGAACACCGGGATCCACGACGCCCACAATCTCGCGTGGAAGCTGGCGCTCGTCCTGAAAGGAGAGGCGTCACCGGATCTGCTCTCGACTTACGATCCGGAGCGGCGGCCCGCATCGACCTTCACCGTCGAGCAATCGTACTCTCGCTATGTCACGCGGGCCGCGGCGTATCTCGGAACCAGCGGCATGCAGCCTCTCGAAGACGATCTCAACATCGAACTCGGCTACTGCTACGACTCCGCGGCAATCGATGGCCGAGGGTGACGCTCCCGCACATGAGAACCCGCGCAACTCGAAAGGCCGCCCCGGCACACGCGCGCCACACGTCTGGCTGGAACGCGACGGCACGAGACTCTCGACACTCGATCTGTTCGGCCCCGGTTTCGTTCTGCTCGCAGGCCCGGCCGGAGCGGCCTGGGCTGAACACCTCGTCCCGGACGTGCGTTACTACCGCATCGGAGAACACGGCCTGACCGACCCGGGCAACACCTTCTGCGAGGCCTATGGAATCGGACCGGAAGGCGCCGTGCTCGTTCGACCGGATGGCTTCGTCGCCTGGCGCGCGCAGCATCCCCGCGAGTTCACATTCCCCACGGAAAGCGCGCATTCCCCGAAATCTCTTTAGCCGCCGCCGTAACCAGTGCGACCAGTGTACGCGGCTCGCGCCAGATCGCGGCTGCCGGAGATCCGTTCAGCGAGATGGCCGCCCGCACCGTTCCAGTGAAGTCCGCGATGGGAGCGCTCAGAGCGCGCAGACCGAGATCGTGCTCCTCGTCCGCAATCGCGTATCCGCGCTGCCGTATCTTTCTCAACTCCACCAGCAGCAGGTCTCTCGACACGATCGTCTTCGGGGTTCGTCTCGCAAGAACCCCCGCATCGAGATAAGCGAGAAGTTGCGGACGCGGAAGGTTTGCTAGCAGAACCTTGCCCAGCGCGGTTGAGTGCGCAGGCAATTCTCTGCCGATATCCCTCTCGTCGCGCGGACGTGCGCCAATTACGCTGTGCCCCGCGAACTCAGGCGCCTCCACCCTATCGACCAGAAGCACATGGCCCGATTCGAGCACGCCAATTCCCGCCGCGAGACCCGTGTCGCTCGCAACCCGATAGAGCACCGGCTCTGCGCAGGAGCGGAAGCCCAGATCGCGTAGCGCTCCGTGGGCAAGCGCGATGGTCTTCAGGCCGATCTTGTACCGGCTCGTATCTTCGTTCCGCGCCAGATAGCCTTGGCGTTCCAGACGCGCGAGGATCCAGGAACAACTGCTCCGGGGAATCCCCAGCTGGCGGCTTATCTCGACGTTTCGCAGCCCGCCCGGCGTCTTCTCGATCACGTCCAGCAGCAGCAGTGCGCGTTCGAGCGAGTTTGTGGGCGCTGTTGCCATCCCGTCCTCAGTGTGCAATAGATTGAACAGACTGTCCACCAACGGGGCGGTGGGATACACTTCGACTCGGCATGAGAAAACTGAATTACTGTCTCGCGGTGGCCTGCCTTTTCGTAATGTCCGGCCCCGTAGAAGCCCACCACTCATTCGGCGCGGAATATGATTCGAACAAGCCAATCACACTCACCGGCGTTGTGACCAAAGTGGACTGGATGAACCCCCACAGCTACTTCTACATGGACGTCAAAGACGCCAACGGCACGGTTGCCAACTGGAAATTCGAAGGCTTTCCGCCGAACGTCTTGTACCGGACCGGCTGGAAGAGAGACGTAACCCTGAAGCCGGGCGACGAAATCACCGTCTTCGGTTGGCGCGCAAGAGACGGCACCAACTGGGCGCATTCGAGAGAGGTCACTTTCAAGGACGGCAAGAAGTTGTACTTCGGACCGCCAGCGGGAACAGGCGATGGCGGCAACGTGTCCGCCGTTGCCCAATGAGAAACTTCATGACGAGATCCGCCCTGCTTACGCTTTTCTTAGTCGCGCTGGTGCAGGCGCAGGCTCCAACCACACGCCCGACCCCGCCGATGCCCCGCACTACAGACGGCAAGCCGGATATGACCGGCGTCTGGCAAGGCGGCAGCAATCGCCCAGGAACCTGGGAAGAAGCGAATGGCCCTGGCGGGCTCGGCGGACCTCCGCCAGCAGCCGCTCCCGGCAGAGGACGAGGGACTCCGCCGCCGGCTCGCGAACCCGCTCCCTATCAGGACTGGGCAAAGGCCAGGGTGCAGGAATCGTTCGATCGCCGCGGCATTGACGACCCTGCCGCGCGCTGCCTGATGGAAGGCATTCCGCGCAGCACCACCATCGGCCTCTTTCCGATGCAGATCATACAGACACCGACCCAAATCGTCATGCTTTATGAGGTCTTCCACGAATTCCGCGTCATACCCTTGAATGCCAAACATCCGGACGATATGGAGCCTTCGTACATGGGAGATTCTGTGGGCCATTGGGAGGGCGACACGCTCGTGGTAGATGTGACTTCGTTCAACGACAAGACCTGGATCGGGCCCACGGGAAGCTTTCATTCCGAGGCCATGCATGTCACGGAGCGATACACACGCGTCGATTACAACCGCATCAACTATGAGCAGACGGTAGAAGATCCCAAGGTCCTGACGAAGCCCTGGGTCACGAAAAGTTCGCTTATGCTTCGCCCCGGGACGCGCTTGCGCGAGTACGAATGTGTCGAAAACAATACCGACATTCAGCACTACGAAGATCTGCTGAAGAACGAATCGCTATTCCGCAGGAAGTAAGCGGACCTGGAGCGGAATCGGATACGGCGGACGAGCAGGAACTGCTTGGCCACGTGGTCGTCGCCGGAGACGATGACGAGGACGACAATATCCGCTTTCAGATCAAAGACAGTTCCGACGCGATTGTAACCCGCGGCAAAACCGCTTTCCATTGCAGCGAAATTCCGAAATGGTCTGACAGCGACCTGCGCGCAGTGATTCGCTTGGTGTGTTGCGGAAAAATCTTGTCGTAAGCTCCTGACTCGAAGACCTTCGGGCACTTCGCGCCAATCGACTCGAAGCACTGAGCGGCAGCCGAAAGGGGCAATATCGAATCTGCTTCAACTGGGAAGCGAAAGGACCGTCCGATGTCGAAAATCACCCACCACCACTGAGAAAGCAAAGAAACTGCTGCCGATTCACCCCGGCAGGATTCTGCTCGAAGACATGAAGGACGAGGAGATCAGCATCAACGGAATGGCGCGGGCGATTCGGGTGCCGGCGAACCGCATCAGCCTGATCGTCAATGGGAGGCCGGGAATCACCGCCGATACCGCAGCCCGCCTCGGCCGTTGACGTCGGCCCAGTATTGGCTGAACATCCAGAATCGTTTCGATCTCGATTCCCTCGACAAGGCAGTAATCGAGCGGGACGTCATTCCGAAACGGGCCGCGTAAAGAAACCGGACAGACTCAAGCGGGAAATGCCAAAAAACTCGAAGTCGTTGCAACCAAAGTGAGTTAATTGGCGGGGACGACGGGGCTCGAACCCGCGACCTCCGACGTGACAGGCCGGCGTTCTAACCAACTGAACTACGTCCCCGCTCTTTGTTACGTTCTCAATGTAGCACGCACCCTCCGCTCGACCAAGCAGAGTGGAAAAACACTTAACCCTCGTCCCTTGAATGCAGTCACGCCATATCGAAATTTCCCACGCATACGTACATGGCGGGGCAGTCGCCAAATCGCTGTCGCGGACCAGCACGAAATGCCCAAAGACCTGCATCCACTTTGCGACGCTTTTTGCGTCGAGAGCGCGCCCCGCGAAAGCCTCTTCATGAGCCCCGCCGGATAGCCACCCGGGGCAGGTGGCTAACAGATCGTTTTACACGCCAGGAATCCGTGAAAATCGGCACCTTTCGTCATTTTTCCGCCGCCGAAGGCGCAAGTTAAATCATGCACTCTTAACCTGTTGCATACATACTTGACAAAAGGATTAGCGCGGCCTATCATTAGGTGCTCGTCGCAGTTAAATTCTTGTTAATTTCGCACCACTGGTCAGGTGGGGGGCTCAACGTATGATGACCTTCGCAGTCGGTGAAAAAGTCGTTTATCCCAATCAGGGTGTTGGGACGATCGAAAACATCAGCACCCGTTATTTCGAACAGCGGCCCGAGAAGTTCTATCTCCTCAGGCTCTTCTGTTCGAGCATGACGGTGATGGTGCCTTTCTCGAACGCCGAGACGATCGGGCTTCGCAAGCTCTCCAAAAACACGGATGTCAGCAAAGTGCTGGCGTATCTGTCCGGTCCAGCCATCGAGAACCTTTGTGACTGGAAACTCCGCTTCAAAATCAACAGCGAAAAAATGCTGACCGGCAGCCTGTTGCAGATCTCGGAAGTCTTCAAACAGTTGGTGCGCCTGCAGGCGGAAAAACCCCTTTCGTTCCGCGAAAAGAAAATGCTGGACCGCACCCGAACGATGCTCATCTCCGAGGTATCCCTCGCGCGGAACATCTCTCAGTCGGAAGCAATTTTATTGTTGGAAAAGGCTTTGGCGAAATCAGGCTTTGCTTTTCCCGAAGCCGTATAGAGATTCAACAGGTCGGACGTCGCGGTTTCCGCCGGGCGTCCGTGCCTTACTTCAGGCTTTCCCTGTACCACTTCAACGTCTCTCGCATCCCCTGCTCAAACGTGAATTTTGGATCGTGCCCCAGATCCCGGCATGCCGCTGTGGTATCGGCTTGCGAATCCATCACATCGCCCGCCCTCGCGGGCCCGAACTTCGCGGGAATTGTCACACCTTCGATCTTCTGCAACAGTTCCCACGCCTGATTCAGTGTGATCCGCCCGCCGTTCCCGGCGTTGTACATGCGCCCGGAAACGAGCGAAGGCGCCTGTGCGGCTTTCAGATTCAGCGCCACTACATCTTCCACGAAAGTGAAATCGCGCGATTGTTCTCCGTCGCCAAAAATCTTCGGCGCGCGCCGCTCAAGTATCGCCGTCATGAACAGCGACAGCACACCCGAATATGCGCTTGACGGATCCTGCCTCGGGCCAAACACGTTGAAATAGCGAAGGCTCACCGTCTCCAGCGCGAAGCACGATGCCCAGACAGACATGTAGTGCTCCCCCAAAAGCTTTTGCGCCGCGTAAGGAGATTTCGGGCGCGGCTCCATCGTCTCGACCTTCGGCAACTCTTCGGTATCGCCATAAGCGGATGAGGATGCCGCATAAATCACGCGCCGAACACCCGCATCAGTCGCGGCCTGCAACACATTGAATGTGCCGTTGATGTTCACCTCGTGCGAAGGAACGGGCTCGTCAATCGAGCGCGGCACAGACGGGATGGCCGCTTCGTGAAACACGATTTCGACGCCCTCCATCGCAGTGCGCAAAGCCTTGTAGTCGCGGATATCCACCTCATGGAAATCGATCGCGCCGCGCACCGCGTCCAGATTGCGCGCATGGCCGGTGAGCAGGTTGTCCACCACCACGATCCTCTTCGCGCCACACGCGATGAGGCCCCGCACCAGCGCCGATCCGATGAATCCCGCCCCGCCTGTCACCAGAAATTGGCTCACTATGACTTCCAGTGTGCCACGCGCCTTTACTGGATCGCCTCTCCGGCGTGTGAAACGTCGTAACCTGCAATGACCTCCAGCTGGCGGCGGAAGCGTGAACGGTTCAGAACATCGAAGACGCCCTGCACGGCCTTCTTCGTCAGGTCGCGTTTGTGCAGTATCAGCTCGAATCTTTCGGCGGCAAGCGGCACGAAATCCAGCCCGAAGCGCCGCGCCGCCGAGCCCGCCGCGATACAGCAATCCGCGGCACCTGACGCCACGGCCCATGCCGCAGCGAGATGACCCGGCACGCTGTTCTGACTGCCCTTCACCTTCGCAGCGCTCATTCCGGCCGCCGCAATCAGAGTTTCGAACAAACGCCGGCTGCCCGAGCCCGGCTCGCGATTGACGAATTCCACCTGCGGATTCGCCAGATCTTCCACCCGCCGGATCGCTTTCGGATTGCCTTTGCGCACCACAAATCCCTCTTCCCAGAGTGCGAATGTGACAATTCGGAATCCTTTGTGCGCCGCAACCGGCTCGTTCAGATGCGTCCCTGCGACGTCGATCTTCCCGTCGCGCAACCATTTGAGCGATCGCGCGCTATTGGCATTCGCCAGCACGATGTCGATTCCGGCCTCGCGCGCATGCGCTGCCAGCAGGGAAAGCGCTGGGTCGCACCCCGCAATCAAAAGCCGGCTCGCCCCGTCGGATTCTCCCGAAACTGCGGCGAGCCCGCTGTCTTTGGAAAGATCGCTTATGACGCCGTCTGCAACCGGAAAGTATGCGGGGAACGACGGTGCGGGCACGCCGATCGCGAACTTTCCTACCTGGCAGATCTGAATCGGTTCGCCAGGACCCGTCGCGGCATCGGCGTCAAGAAGTTCAAAACGCCGCAAGTCCGTGGCCGGATTTTCCGGCGGATCCAGCGCGAACAGAGCCTCGACGGAAGTCTCCAGAGCGCGCGCCAGGTGCAGGGCCACCGTCGTGTTGGGAATGTATGTTCCGGCCTCAATCGCGTAGATCGCCTGACGTGTCACGCCAGCCTGCGCCGCGAGGTCGACCGCAGGCACACCGCGCGATTTCCGTATCTCGGCGAGCCTGTTGATCACATGACCACTATAAATGACATCGCCATGGTCGCGCGACTCCCGTCGAATCCTGCTTCACAACCTCCGCGTATCTGCGACCATATTCATTTGGAACAACCTCTACCGCCCGGGGTCCGGGTCTCAAACAAAGGCGCGGACCGTTTCCGTTCCGGGCATCCCTGGATCTTCCGTTCGGACATCACGGACACCGCGGATGCCGCGCCGGGCGAGACCGTGCATGTGCTCGATCCGCGAGGCCAGTTCCTCGGTCAGGCCCATTACAGCGCCGTCTCCCAGATCGCGTTGCGAATGGTGGATCGCTCGCCGGAGCCTTTTGACATTGCCGCCCGAATCGCCGAAGCCCAGCGGTTCCGTGAGCAGGTCGTCACCGATTCATCCGCTTACCGGATGGTCCACGCGGAAGGCGATTTCCTGCCTGCCCTGATTGTCGATCGCTATGGCGATTGCTTCGTCGTTCAGATGCTCGACCAGGGCATGGATCGCGCCGCGCCACAGATCACCGCCGCTCTCGAAGCGCAGTTTTCGCCGCGCGCCATTGTGGCCCGCAACGATTCGGCGGTTCGCACACTCGAAGAGCTTCCGCGCGAGATCAGCCTTCTCACTGGCGAGCTCGACGGGCCAGTGACCGTACAGATGAACGGGTTCCAGCTGGAAGCCGATCTCCTTCACGGGCAGAAGACAGGCATCTATCTCGACCAGCGCGAAAATTACCTCGCAGCGGCGCGCTACGCCACGGGCAAGGCCCTCGATTGCTTCACGTCCACCGGAGGCTTCGCCCTCCATCTCGCGCGCACGTGCCAGCATGTGGAAGCGGTCGATTCGAGCGCTCCCGCGCTTGCCGCCGCGGAACGGAATGCCGAGGCGAACGACCTCCTGAACATCACGTTCCGCGAAGCTGACGTTTTCGACGTGCTCTCGAGCTATTCCTCGGCGCGCCGCACCTTCGACAGCATCGTGCTCGATCCGCCGGCGTTCGCGAAATCGCGCAAGCAGGTCGAAGGCGCCATGCGCGGATACAAGGACATCAACCTCCGCGCGCTGCGCCTGCTCGGTCCGGGCGGAATCCTCGTCACCTGCTCCTGCTCACACCACGTGAGCGAGGCGATGTTGCTCGAAGTCGTGGCGCAGGCATCGCTCGATGCCGGCCGGACGGTGCGCGTGCTGGAGCGCCGCACGCAGGCGCAGGATCATCCCATCCTGCTGACGGTACCGGAAACAATGTATTTGAAGTGTCTGATCCTGCAGGTGGCTGGTTAGTTCAGTCTTGGCGTTTCGACCACCATGCCCAGCCCATCCAGCAGTGTCCACGTCGCGCGCCGGTAGCTGACGAAAGCCTGCTGATACCCGACGTAAGCATTGAGCAGCGAACTCTCCGCCGACGCGAGCCGCGACTGCGAATCCAGCACTTCAAACGCCGTGATCGTCCCCAACTCGTACTTCTGCTGCTCGGCTTCCACGTTCTTCTGCGCGAGGTCGCGCGCCAGCTTCGCCGACTTCGATGGAGGCGTTCGCTAGATCGATCGATGTAATCGCCTGCCTCACGTCCTGCGCGATCAGCTGCTCGGTCTGGCGTTCCGCATAGCGGTCGCGCGTGCGATTCACAAGCGCGTCGGCCAGCTGCGCCCGCGCCGACGAACTGCGTATCGGAAGCGTCACCTGCAGTCCCGCTCCATACCCGGGCGAGTTGAACCCGAATACCTGTCCGAGCGTGTCCGGCAATCCCCCTGATACCGCCGGCGAGATAATGCCCAGCGGACCGATCACTGCCACCTGGTTGCCGCCCAGACCCGCCGATTGCCCCTGCACCGTAAGATCGACGCGCGGCAGCATCAGGTTGCGCGCGATGCGTGCGTTCAGATCGTCGATCGTCAGACGGCCCTGCGCCGCATCCATCTCGGGCCGAAGGCGCAGCGCGGCCTGGTACGCGTCCTCATACGGCATCACCGCGGTACGATCGGGCAGTTGCGCCGGGTCGTCTTCCAGCACAATCTCGAGCGCGCGGAATTCCGGCGTAACGTCCGCGCCCATCAGGTGCCGCAGCCCGTCGAGCGCCGCCACGTACGAGTACTGCGCCTGCACAAGATCGGTCTTTCGCTGCGCAACCTGCGTTTGCGATTGATAGATGTCGAGGCTCGCCAGCGCGCCCAGATCGAGCGCCAGTTTGTCGCGCTCGTACGATTTCTGCGCCAGATCGAGCGTCTGCTGCAGCACTTTGACGTTGTCGCGCGCGCGAACCGCGTCCCAGTACTGACCGGCGGCATTCGCGATGATGCCGGCGATCGTGGCTTCGGTCTGCTTCGACGTGATCGCCAGTTGCGTTCGCGCAATCTGCAGCGGACCTTTGAACTGGATGCCGTTGCGATTCTGCAACAGCGGCTGCAGAATCGAAAACCCGAGGGTCCCGCCGATGCTCGGGTTGAGAATATTGAACGCGCTGTTGGTGGAATCTCTCGCCGCGTTGAAGGTGACGGAAGCAGTCTGGCCTGTCGGAAACAGCTCCTGATAGTTGATGAATGAATTTTCCGTCAGGCTGCTCAGCGTGGATGCCCCGCCGATCTGCGAAGTCTGCGGTGTGACCGAACGAAACGTGTTGAACCCGAGCGCGAGCGAAGGATCGAACACGGCGCGCGCCGCCAGTATCTGGTCCGCCGCGTTGTAGACGTCCATACGGCTGATGTTGATGTCGGTCGAGTTCTTCAACACCAACTCCAGGAACGAGGCGACCTTCAGCGTCAGCTTGCCATTGACGACTCTTTCGGTAATGCCCTGCACGTCGCTCGTCTGCACAACTTCCGGTTTGAACCGGCGCATGACCCAGGCCGGCACCGGCATCGAGGCGCAGAACAGAGTCGCTGGTATGAGGAGAAGGATGACGAGTTTGCTCATCGGTTTACTCATGTCGTTTACTCATAGCGGAGCGCCTCGATGGGATCGATGCGCGAAGCCTTTCTCGCAGGATAAATGCCGAAAATCACGCCCACCGCGACAGAAACACCAAAAGCAATTCCGATCGACGCCGGCGTGACGATCGTGTTCCACTCCGCGGCGCGCGCGATCAGCCAGGAAAGGAAGTACCCGAACGCAATACCCACCAGCCCGCCGCCGATCGAAATCAGAATCGATTCAAAAAGGAACTGCCGCACGATATCGCCGCGGCACGCGCCGATCGAACGGCGAATGCCGATCTCGCGCGTCCGCTCGAGCACCGTCGCAAGCACGATGTTCATGATGCCGATACCGCCCACCAGCAGCGAAATCGCGGCGATCGCCACCATCACGTAAGTGAAGATGGATTGCGAGCGCTGCTGCTCGGCGAGCAACTCGGCCGGAATCGTAACCGCGAAATCGGCCATCTTGTGGTGCGTGGAATCGAGAATCGCGGTCACTACACGAGCCGCGCTGGGACTATCGGCTTCGGCTTTCAGCCGGATGTCGACGCCGTCAAGCTCGTCCTTGTAGCTGCCCGTGTCGAAGAACCGGTATTGAAACGTGTTGAGCGGAACGTAGACGATGAAATTCGGGTCCTGCGATTGCGCCGTCCCCGAGCCTGAGCTGACCTGATTCTGCAGCACGCCCACCACCTGCAGCCAGGTATCGTTGACCTTCACGAACTTGCCCAACGCCGGGCCGTACCCGAGAATCGAGACCTTCGCCTTTTCGCCGAGCACGCAAACCGCGGCGCTCGCTTCATCGCTCTTCTCGTCGAAACCGTTGCCCTCCGCGAATTTCCAGTTGTGAATCGGCGCATATGCCGGCCGGACTCCGTAGAGCTCCGGCAGATCCTGCGACGACTTCGGAAACACCTGCGCGGGATGCATGCCCCGGCGCGCCGAGATCATTTCGAGCGCGTCGACATTGGCTTTCAGGACGCGCACGTCGCGCTCGGTCAGCCCCGGCGAGGATCGGCGGCGTTCCTGAAACTCCTGATCGCTCGTCGCCGGGCGCGATTCGATCAGCAGATTCCGCACCCCGAGCGTCTCGATGAACCGCAGCGATTCTTCCCGCGCGCCCGCGCCTATCGCAAGCATCCCGATCACCGCTCCCACGCCGAAGATGATCCCGAGCGCGGTCAGCACCGTGCGCGTCTTCTGCGCCCAGAGGTTACTGCCTGCCAGCGCGAAGTCCGAAAGGTAGCGGGTCAGAATCATTTCGGAATCGACTGCAGCGCGCCAGCCGCGGTCTTCTTCTTTGCGATCTCGGTCGGATTCGCCATCGCGACCAACTGGCCCTCGGCCACGCCCGTCACCACCACGCGCATTTCGTTGCGACGCACGAGCGTCACATCCTTCGGCGAGAATTCGCCGTTCGTCTGCAGGTAGACGAACGCCTTGCCGTCGCTTTCGAACAGCGCCTGCGCGGGCAAAGAGAGAACGCCCTTCATCTGGTCCGTAGTAACGACGATGTTCGCGCTCATGCCGGGACGCAACTCGGGCGCGGCAGTATCCAGCGCGATCTGGCATTCGAAGTGACGGTTCCACGGCTGTCCGCTGGTGCCGCCGACTTCTTTCACGTGCCCCGCAAGAGGCCGGCCCGGCATCGCGACAATGTTGATCACCACTTTTTGCCCGATCGCAATGTGGCCGCGGTCAAGCTCTCCGATATTGGCATTCACCTCCCAGTTCTTCAGATCGGGAATTTCGGCGATCGCCATCCCGGGACGCACCTGATCGCCAACCTGAAACAGCGGCAGGATCTGGCCGAAGAACGTTAGTGCCGCTGGAGTTCTGCTTGATGGAAACATAGCCGTCGCGCGGAGCCCGCAGCGTCATCGCCTCGATGTTCTCGCGCGCTGTCTTCGCCTGCGATTCGGCCTTGCCGCGAGCCGCTTCCTGGATGCCGATCGCCGCCTCGTTCGTCGCCTTGCGGTTGGCCAGATTGTGCTGCAACTGCGTCAGGTGGTCTTTCGCGGCGTCGAGCGCCAGGGTATTTTCGCGGGCCAGCAGCGCTGGCAGCAGCGGGTTCCGGCGGACATCGAGCTCAGCCGTCCGCACATCGCTCTCGGCCTTGCGCAATGCGTAGCGATCCTCTTCATCCTGAGCGTCGTTCTGAGCCCGGGCCTGGGCGAGATGCGCTTCGGCCTCCGCCAGATCGGCTTCCGCCTCTTTCAATTTGTACGTCTGTTCGGTGGTATCGAACTGCGCCACCACTTCGCCTTTCGTCACCTGCTCGCCGGGAGTCTTCAGCGAAGTGAGGTGCAGATCGAGACCTCCCGTTGACGGCGCAGTCAGCACTTCCGGATTGCCGCCGCGCAGTTCGCCGCGCGCGGTTACGTCGAGCGTCACGTCGCCACGGGTCACCTTCGCGGTCGGGATGATATCCGCCTTCGGCCCGTTGATGTTCCGGTAGGCGCGCATGCCATACCACGTCGTGGCGCCGGCAACCGCACAAACCAGCAGCGCTCCGATTGCGACACGCCGCAGCCGTCTCGTCCTCACTTGCCCTCCTGCGGTGGCTCGGTCAGCGTGACGACGGTGCCCCCTGCGATTCCGTCCACCGCCACCTCATCCGGATTTTTCGCCAGCACGCGAACGGTGGTCGGAGTGTACTTGCCATTGGCTTTCACGTAGACCACCGGCTTTCCGGCGATCACGAAAAGCGCCTTCGTCGGGATGCTCACGGCATCCGGAATCTTCGTCTCGATGAGATCCGCGCCGGAGTTCATGCCCGGGCGCATGCGCGCGTCCGCGTTCACCAGTTTCGCGTAGGCGCGGAAGCTGCGCGTCGGCGGCCATTCGTTGAAGCTCTCTTCGGTGAGCGGCGTGATGCTGGCGATCGTGGCAGTGATCGTCTTTTCCGGGAAGGCATCCACATGCACCAGCACCGTGCTGCCCACCGCAATCCGCCCGCGATCGACCTCATCCACCTTGCTCTCCATTCCGAGCGTCGAGAGGTCGGGGATTTCCGCGATCACTCCTCCCGGAACCGCATGATCACCCACCTTGAACGGCTGGGCATTCTGCCACCCCTGCGAGTAGTTCGGCAGATAATTCACCACGCCGTTCAGCGGGCTTTTCAATTCCATCAACGTAAGGTGATATTGGGTGAGGTCCAGCTGGCGTTTGGCGTTGTCGCGGCCCCGTTCGAGCGCCGCGATCTTCTGCTCGTTGCCCTTTCTGGTGAGTCACGGTGGCGGCCTGCTGCACCTTGAGCTTTTCCTCCGCGAGGCTCAGATCGATGCCGCTCTCCTCGCCCTGGATCTTGCTCATGATGGCTTGTTTCGAGGCCTCGAGCTTCGCCTTCTCCACGTTGTATTGGGCAGTCGAGAGATCGAGCTTGTCCTGATCCTCAGTGATCCTGGCCTGCGCCGTCGCCTGATCGAGCGTCGATTGCGCCTGCTGCAGCGCGGCTGTCTTCTCCTGAATGTCCTGCTGCACGCGCGTGGGATCGAACCGGATCACCGGGTCGCCCTTCCTGACCTCGCCACCGTCCGGAACTTCCCAGACGATCTGCAGATCCTGCACATCGAGCGGCGCGGCGAGTTGTTCCGAAATCTTCGCCACCAGCTCTCCGCGGCAGCGCACGAGCACCAGAAACTCCCCGCGCTTCGCCGTCGCAACGGGAAGATCCGCCGCGGCGCGCGTGCGCCGGAACTGGCGCAGCGCGAAGGCCGAACCGGCGAGTACCAGCAGGAAAACCACGACGCGGACGACGTAGCGTGTCCACTTGCGCCTCATTACTTCGAAACCTCAGTCGCAACCTGGATATCCACCTGGATATCGACCGCTGCCGAAAGATCCGGCAAAAGGTGGGGATCGCTCTGATCGAGCCGGAAGCGCGCCGTGAAATTCTTCACCGACATCCCGAGCGGCGCGGTCGCCACCGGACTGGCCGACGTATAGTGCGCCGTGAACTTGATGTCCGGGAACGCGTCCAGGTGAACAATCGCCTTCGCCCCCGGCACGAGCACCGCGCCGTCCGGCTCTCCCACCGAGACCTCGACATCCATCAGCGAAGGATCGAAGAGTTTCAGCAGCGGGCTGCCCGGCCACAGTTGGTCGCCTTCCTGCGCGTGGCCCATCGTATTGTTGTGCCAGATATTCTGCAGCGCCACCATGCCCTTGAGAGGCGCCTTGACCAGCAGCTTCTCGGAATTTCGCGTCTGGCGCTGCACAGCCACGTCGGACCGGTCATGCTGAAGCTGGAGCACGCGAAGCTCGGCTTCTTCGGCAAGGTCGTGCGAATGGCTCGATTTCCGCAGGCTCTCGGCATGCTCCCGTGCATCGGTCAGCTTGACCTGATTTTTCTCCTGATCGATGGCGCTCAGCACCGGACCTTTGCGGCTTTCGATCTCGGCCTTCTTGAGGTCGGCCTCGGCCTGTTGAAGATCGGCGATGCGTTTTTCGGCGTTGCTGAGGTGCTCCGCCTTCTTCTCTTCGATCTGGCGCGCGAGGTCTTCGAGCTTGGTCTGCGCATCGCGCAGAAGTTTGAGTTCATTGGCCCGGTCGAAAGTGGCGAGGGAATCGCCGGCGTTCACCAGGGCGCCGTTCTCAGCCAGGGTCGCGAGCGACAGATTGCCGCCCTGGCCCTCGATAAAGGGAACCAGGACGGTCACGGAATGGACAGCGCGAATCACGCCCGTGGCGCGGACAGGGTGAACCGTCCATTGCGGGGCGGTTGTCGTCGCAGCGTTGCTGGTCACGATCATGGCAAGAATCGGGACGCAAAAGATCAAGGCTCGACGAGGCACGGTTGTCTTACTTAAGACGTTGGCACGAAAGGAAACGTTGGGAGCAATCACGCGCCCATAGTGAGACTGATCGAATGCGCTTATTGTTTCCGGAATTTTGCGGGTTGCAGTGTGGTTTGAGCACCACAACTGTGGGAGAAAATCATCAGCAGCAACCCCGCGCGGCCGCGCTTTGTGGCGGAGGGTTTCGCGGGGTTCAGAAACCATGCGCTGCCCGCTTCGCTCACCGTTGCGCAACCCAATCGCCTGGGTGGATGGGGGCGTTGTTGCATCCACGAAGGCGGGACCGGTCGGCCCAGAGGACCCGGGAATACTCCCAAGTCTCGGGCTATGCCGGGTCGGTATCTCACGATCATCATGGGGGGTCGGGTTCATTGTCGGGTTCATTATCGGGTCATCGCTTTACTTCGGGAGCTTTGGTTTGTTCGACATGCCGGGTTCGGGCGGCGCGAAATCTTTCGAAATGGTCCAGAGCCCGGGTGAACTGGCGGTCAAAACGCATCTCGTATTCGTTCCGGTGCACGCCGGATTTGCCGAAGGCCAGCACGTCGCACGTGGGGACGTCGGGCGATTCGGGTGGTCCGGATTCCCGGGCTGCATGGGAGACACCGGACCGTTCCATTCCCCAAACGCGCATCAAACGCCAGTGGGCTACGGCCATTTTGTGAATCAGCAGATTTTCGATGGGGGTCCCGGGCTTTAGTTCTTCCTGCAGGGAAGTAAGGAGAGCGTCGAAGCGGGGACGCGATTCGCCGTCGAGGACGACGGTGCGGGCGAGCATTCCACGCTCAACATCGCGTTGAGCGAGCGGGCGGCGAGAGGATTTGTGTTTGCCCTCGGGAGTGACGGGGCCGCGCGATCTCGCGCCATTCGCGCGCGAGGCCGCTTTTTGCTTTTCGGAAGCCATTGGGGATCTCGCGGATATGTTACTTCGCGGAGGACGGGAAGTTGATAGAGGATGCGGTTAAGTTATTTGTTTTGTGCAGAAAATAATTCGAAAACTTTGGAACTGAACGGAAGGATGCCCGCCTTTTCGGTTGAAACTTGCGATCGGGATTCTACGTTCCGCGCGGTGCCAGAAACCACGGCTGCTTGTCCGACGTTGTCCGACGGACCGACGCCTTGGCGTGGTTGCGCCACCAAGTCGCACTCGAAGCCTGCTGCCAAAGTGTTAGTCTCTGCCAAAAACAGCTGTGATCGAATGCGCCTGAAGCGAGGCTCGGGAGAGTAAGAGCTGCGAGCCAGTTCTTCAACGGCCGGGCGCAAGACTGCGTTAACGTGGCCTCAAGTTCGTTTAGGGACGAAGTTTTGCGATCCCCCCCTTACTAGCGGCATCACTTTTTATGAGAAGTTCTGTCCGGATGAATCTTCTCCATCGGATCAATGAGTTGGCTCCTGAACGGTCTTGTCGTGTTGTCTCTGGCGGCCGCCGTAATGGCGCAGACCCGGGAGCAGGCGGTTGCGGCCGCACGCGAAGGGCGCGTTGACGAAGGGATCTCCGCGCTGCGCTCGTTGATCGCTGCGGGAGACACGTCTCCCGGCACAGCTTACGATCTTGCCGTCGTGCTTACTTGGGCGAAACGACCTCGAGACGCCACTGATACATTCGAGCGTGCCGACGCACCAGATGCCCCGGAGTATGTGCTGCTGGCAATGACTCGCGCTTACTGGGATCAGCGCCGCTACGACGAAGGCGAGCGTCTCGCGCGGCGCGGGTTAGCGGCGTTTCCCGCGAACTCCGATTGGACCAAGCTCTTGGGCCTGATTGCGGGTGAGGCGGCGGAGCGTTCTGGCGACTTGTATACGGCACTCCGGTATTACGGCGATGCGCTGCGCCAGCTTCCGGAAGACCAGGATCTGAGAAAAGCCACGTCGGGAGTCCTCGCGCGGATTGGAGCTCCTTACGCCGCGTCGTCGGTCCTGGCCCGGCCGGACGCAGGATTGGAGGCACAAAAGGCTGGCCTGATGGTGCGTTGGGGAGATCAAGTCAAGCCGCCGAATCCCATGCTCCGATTCGCGGCAACCGACGCGGCTCTCGCGAGGCTCGACTTGCTGATCACCGAAGCGCTGACGGCGCAGCCGCAGGATGCGGGTCTCGTCACGAGGTTGCGGCGAGATCGTGTGGTCGCCTTGCGCGACCGGGAGCGATGGGCGGACGCTATTGCGCAAGCCAATGTACTTCGACAGAGCGGTGATCGCCTCCCTCCGAACGTACGCGAGGCAGAAGCGGATTCCTTGCTTGCGCTGCGCAAGCCGCATGAGGCTCGACTGGCCTACCGCGAGGTGATCGAAGCCGAGCCACAAAACCATGCCGCTCTGGTCGGGAGATTCTATACCGAGGTTGAGGAAGAGGACTTTCGAGTTGCTTTTGCCACCGTCGATGCTCTCGCGGCGAGCCAAAAGCCGGCAGACCCTTCCGCTAATGGCGCTGCGCCCGTACCGAATCCAGATTGGTTGGGCGACCGGGTTACGGCCGCGATGGCACGCAATTACGCCGACATGAATGCCGCAGCGTGGCGGCGGCTCTACCCTCTGTCCCGGCAAGCGCCTGGGCTGGGGTATTTACGGGGTGCGGTGGGGTCCGTCGCCGCTGGGCGGGGCTGGCCCCGCTTTGCATCGGAAGAGGCGGAAATCGCTTCAACCCTGTCGCCTGACGATCTCGGCGGCCAGGTCGCCCTCGCTGATTCCGCTTTCCGTCTACGTGAATACGCGGAAGCGCGCAAGCGTGCTGCCGATCTGGCCATGCTGTACCCCGGGAATGCCGCCGTGAAGCGCTTGCAAACCGAGATTGACTCGTTCGATCGCTGGGAATTCCGTTCAGACTCGCAAAGCTACAAGGAGAACGCAAACGGGGCATCCGATGCTCCCGGCAACGGCATCGAAACCGTCAATCGGATCTATTCGCCCCCGATTGGCGACCACTGGAGAATCCTGGGAGGCTTCGATTATTCGAACGCGCGTCCGACGGAGGGTTTTGTGGACCGCTACCACATCGGCGGCGGGATCGAATTGCGAATTCCGGCCTTTACGTTGGAAGCGACCGGCTGGGACAACACCGGAACCCTGCACCGCGGAGGCGCTCGCATTTCAGCCGCCTGGACTCCTGCCGATCACCTGAATTTCGACGCCGACGCTGAACTGTATTCGATGGACACGCCTTTGCGCGCTGTAATTCATGGCACAACCGCCAACTCGGTAGGGTTTGGCCTCGGGTACGATTGGCACGAATCCACAGGATGGGGGGCCAATGTGCACGCCATGGACTTCTCCGACGGAAACCATCGCTTCTCCGGTGGATTCCACTTTGTCCAGAGGCTCGTGGACAAGCCGCATCTTAAGGTCACCGCGCGCCCGGAGATCTATGTCTCCCGCAATACAAAGCTCGGCGCGCCTTACTTCAATCCGTCGCGTGATCTGTCGATCGTGCCCGGCTTCGACGTTGTGCATATCCTTTGGCGGCGCTATGAGCACAGTTTCCGCCAGCACGTTAGCGGAGGCGCCGGCACGTATTGGCAGGATACCCATGGATGGGGGACCATCGCGACTGCCACGTACGAGCAGATTTATCAAGCCACGCCCGATATGGAACTGCACTACGGCGCGACCTACGCAAGGCGCGTCTACGATGGTGATCCGGTCAATTCGGTGACCTTGTCCCTGGGGCTTTCGCGGAGGTTTTGAATGCGTGCGCAATTGATCGCGGCCATCGTGTCGCTTGTTCCACTCACCGCCGGGGAAAGTTTCGCCGCCCGGCCGCAGTATGTTTCCGTGGTGTTCCACGATGTGGTGGACCGGCACACCGGGGCGGGAGACTCGGTGACAGCCGACCACCTGGTCGCGTTCTTTGAGTGGCTCCGCGGCAACGGCTGGACACCCATCACTCTCGACGACATCGAGCGTGCCGGGTCTGGTACACGGCCGCTTCCGGATCGGGCCGTGCTCATCACCTTCGACGACGGATACGCCAGCCTCTACACCAAGGTCTACCCCCTGTTACTGGCGTACAAAATACCGGTCGTCGCCGCGCTGGTGGGCAGTTGGATCGAGGGAACGGTGCCGGAGACCATGCGCGTGGGCGACGATCTGATTCCGGGAACCAGCACTCTCATAACCTGGGACAAGGCACGGGAAATGGCGCGGTCCGGGCTGGTCGAGTTCGCCAGTCACACGTACGATCTGCACCGTAGCCAACTGGTCAATCCACAGGGAGGCCAAGAGCCGGCGGCGATCACGCTGGCCTGGGATGCCTCGAGCGGATATGAAACCGAGATCTCCTACCGGCGCCGGATTCGGACGGACCTCGAAAAGTCGAGCGAGCTGATGCAGAGGGAGCTTGGAAGAGCGCCGCGCGCAATTGCCTGGCCGTTCGGCCGTTATACGCAAGCTGCACAGGAGGAGGCTCAGGCGGCAAAGTACCAATTTCTACTCACAATGGACCCCGAGCCTGCGTTCCCCGATGATTTGCCCAGGGTGGCACGCATGTATCCAACTGGCGATCCGGATCTGCGCTCGATGATAATCCGTTTGGGCGCCGAGCAGCCGACGGCGGTCCGCCTGGTGCATCTGGATCCTGGTGCGCTTTGGGCCGGCGATTCCGAGAGATTTGAAAAGTCTCTCGGCTCCGCCATCGAGCGGATCCGGGCGTTGGGGGCCACCGCTGTGGTTGTCGATGCCGCTATCCGGGGAACATCCGGCCGGCTGGAAGGGGTTTGGTTCCCGAATCGAGTGCTACCCATGAAATCCGACGTGTTATCGCGGATTGTGTGGCAAATGCGCACGCGGGCGCGTGTCTCGGTCGCCGTGTCCCTCCCCGTGTCCGCGGCGCGCGCAACCGTGGGGGACGACGACGGCGTGATGCGCCTGTTTGAGGATCTGGGGTACAGCGTGGTGGCAGATGCTCTTTTACTCGATCCGGCTCCGGCGCTCGCGGCGATTCCGGCTAAGGACTTTTCCAGCAGATCACCGTGGGAGGTCAGGCGGAAACGCAACTCGCTCGATATCTTATCGCTTCCGGCGCCCGACGCCCTGGCATTGCGCGCCTTCTTTGCCTTCGCGCGCGTCCGCCAGAAAGCTCTTCTTTTTCTGCTGGCGCAGTCGATTGGTACAAGTCCAAGCGGTGTGGCGGATCTTACTCTGGTCGAAGGCCCACTCGCCGCGAAGCCGTTCGGTCAGGTGGTCGATCGTCTGGTTGCGGCGGGGTGGCTGACGCCAACTTGCCGGTACAGTTCCGGCATCTGGATACAAGGAGAAAAACCACCTTCGGCCGCCGCGCTTTCCACCGACGTGCGCCTGTTCGAGCGCCGCGGCGGCATAGCTTTCGGGTGGGAGCAGGACGACCCTGTCGCCGACGAACCAAAGGCCGCGTTGGCAGCTCCGGCCGTTTCCGCCGCGCAGTTCCCGCTTCGCTTCTGAGAACGCGTATGAAGCTCTTCGAGAACGTAGAATTTCTCCTGGCCGCCTTCTGCTTTGGCTATCCGTTCGTGATGGCGTGGTACTGGATGGCGGGAGGATTGCTTTTCCATGCGTTCCGCGAACGGCACGAGCCCACACCGGACAACCCTCCCGCGCTGCCTTCCTACCCCATGGTGTCGATTCTGGTCCCGTGCCATAACGAGGAGAATCAGGCAGAAGAAACTTTCAGCGCCCTGGCTCAAGTTGACTATCCCAATTTCGAAATCGTCGCCATCAACGACGGTTCGCGCGATCGCACAGCGGGGATTCTCGAGGGATTAGCGGCACGGCTTCCACAAATGCGCGTGGTTCACCTGGCCCGCAATCAAGGGAAAGCCAAGGCGCTCAATGCGGGCGCGCTCGTGGCCAAAGGCGAGTTTATGGTCTGCATCGATGGCGACGCGCTACTCGAGCGCCACGCCGTCACCTGGTTCGTACGGCGCATGCAGTCCGACGGACTGCTGGGGGCGATTACCGGCAATCCTCGAATCCGCAACCGGGCCACGCTGCTCGGGCGGTTACAAGTGGGCGAGTTCTCAACGATTGTCGGGCTGATCAAACGCGCCCAAGCGGTGTTCGGCTGGCTCTTCACCGTTTCCGGCGTAATCGTGTGCTTCCGCAAGCGCGCCGTTCACGAGGCCGGATGGTGGTCGGCCGAGACCCTTACCGATGATGTGGAACTGACGTGGCGGCTGCAACTCGCCGGTTGGCGCATCACCTTTGAGCCCAGGGCCCTCTGCTGGATTCTGATGCCGGAGACACTTAAGGGACTATGGCGCCAACGTTTGCGTTGGTCGGAAGGCGGTACTCAGACCGTGTTCATTTCGTTGCCGAAGCTGCTTTCCGCTCCCTTGCGCCATTGGCGTGGCTGGCCTTCTCTCCTGAACTATCTGTTCAGCATCGTGTGGTCCTATTTGATGTGCGTGGGAATTGCTCTGTGGTTCGTGAAAGCGGCCGGGCTGCCCGTGCTACCCCTCATTCCCGCGTTTCGACTCCTGCCGGAATGGTGGGGAGTGGTTCTGTGCCTGACCTATCTTGTGCAGGCAGTCGTCAGCATTTCCGTCGACCGTCAGTTCGAAAAGCGTCTTGGCAGGGCGTTGTTTTGGGTGGTCTGGTATCCACTGCTTTTCTGGACCCTTCAAGCGGGGACCGCATTCGTGGGCTTACCGCAAGCCATCTTTCGACTGCGAAGTCCCAGCGGCACCTGGGTTAGCCCGGATCGAGGGGTCACATGAACCCCACGCCGCTCCGACCTTGGCCTCCCCTGATTACCGGCGCTCGCCTTCCGCGCTGGATCAAGATCCGCGACGTTGTTCTGACATTGCTGGCATGGTTCCTCCTCGGCCGGCTGCTCAGGGACCCGATTTACGTTGCCTATGATTACCTGCGCCATCCAATTTTTCAATTGACCACGGCCCAGCCTCTGGATATTGGTGTCCTTTGGGATCGCCTCCGCTATTTTGTGCTGTTCTCGGTAGGGTTGGTTACGTGGTTATGCCTTTGGGCGCTGATAAACCGCCGCCGGCTGACTCGCTGCCCGACGGGTTCTCCTCAGCCGCCCGTACTAACTGTTGCCGAGCAAGCAGCGCGGGCTGGAATCGACGAGAAGAAACTCAACGAAGCACGGGAATTCAAGGTTACGAACGTACGATTTCGAGAGGACGGAGCTATTGCCGGTTTCGAGGAACTGCCCCCCGGGAAATCCGATAGTGTGTTGGTGGGGAGCGTGCCGCCATCGGCGGACCGGTCTTGATCGTTCAGCCAAAAATACTTACTTTCGGGCACTTGCACTCAATTCCAATCTGAATGGCAACCCAGGGATTTCTGCAAAAGAATACAGCCCGCGACGCTCTGTCCTCATCGAGTCGTTCAGAGGCTGGCGAACCGAATGACGCCCGGGCCTGGTCCGAAAGAAAAAAGGGAGGCCTAGTGGCAGCCGAGACTTCGCCAAGGGCGAACCGGAAGCAAAAAGCCGCCCAGGAGTTTAAGGAATTCCTCTATCTGTCGTTGTATCTGGCCGGCTTCTTTTGTCGCACTCGGGTAAAGAGGCATGAAGGCAAGCCTTTGTTTTGGGCGAACCCCGCAACAGGATTCTGGTCCGTCAGGACCCCGAATTCCTCGCGCTGGCTTCACAGTTTCCGGCACTGCGAGCGCTGCTCGAAGCGTCCTTTTGAACATGCCGCGCGAGCGGAAAAAAGATGACTGAACCCCTCCGGGTAGTCTCCATCGGTGGCGGCCACGGTCTCGCGGCGCTGTTGAACGGCCTCAAGAAATACACACATCCCAGTCGCAACCGGAAGGGTGAAGACGAACCGGTAATCGATATCACCGCCATCGTAACCGTCACCGATGACGGCGGCAGTTCCGGACGCCTCCGCCGCGAGTTTGACGTCCTTCCCCCGGGCGACATCCGCAACTGCATGGTGGCGCTCTCCGAAGACGACGCTCTGCTCTCACGGCTTTTTCAGTATCGCTTCAAAGCCGGCCGCGGTCTCAAAGGCCACAGTTTCGGCAATCTCTTCCTGACCGCGCTCACCGACATCACCGGCGACTTCCCCGATGCCGTCCGCAGTTCCGCCGAGGTCCTGAAGATCGCCGGCCGGATTTTCCCGTCTACCGCCGCCAATGTTTCACTGGAGGCCCTGCTCGACGATGGCACCGTGGTAGTTGGCGAGACCCGCATCAGCCGCAGCCGCAGCCGCATCCGGCGCATTCGTCTGCAACCCGGACAGGTGCGTCCGCTCCGCGAAACTCTCCATGCCATCGCGCGCGCCGATCTCATTACACTCGGCCCTGGCTCGCTCTTCACCAGCTTGATTCCCAATCTCCTCGTCGCCGGGATTCCCAAAGCCATTCGCCAGTCGCGGGCGCTGAAGGCGTACTTCGTCAACCTCATGTCGCAGCCCGGTGAGACGACGAACTTCGCCGCGTCCGACCACGTACGAGCCGTGTTCGAGCACGCGGGCGGCAAGCTTATCGATTGCGTCGTGATGAACAACTCCCGCATCTCGCCCGCCCTCCGCCGCAGATACGCCGAGCAGGATTCGGCTCCCGTGGAATGCGATACCGCTGCGATCGAAAAAATGGGGATCGAAGTCCTCATGTCCGACCTCGTGCTGAAAGGTATCATGGTGCGCCACAACCCGCCTGTGATCGCGCGTGTCGCGGTCGATCTCGCCGCTCGGGCCGCGGCTGCAAAGGCACCTCTGCTGGAAAAGCGCTAAAGTAGGACGCTCTGTTTGGGAACAAATTGAATGTCCTCGAATAAGGTCCACGCCTGCACCCGGCGCGTTAACTCGAATCCCACATCGGGAAATTGCGCTCGCGCCGCTCTTCGGCCGTCAAGGCTCCCTGCAACGGTCTCGAATCTGCTTGCTGACCCGTAATGCCTCGATCTTCAATTTCGCGTGTGCCTGAGCCCGCAGAATCGCTGCCCTTCGTTTTTGCGTTCGTCCGCGCGGGACGGGTTGTCACAGTTCGCTGTTGCGGGCACGAAAGTCGGCCCCGCGGCCGCCCGGTTTCCGGCGAAGATCCGGAGTTAACAGGCCTGCTTCCCATTCAAAAAAAATGCACCCTCCGCCGAACGGCCGCATCCCCCCGGCGAGGGCTTCGTGCGACGTCGTCGCGCATCAAACTCATCAGCGAATCGTTTGGGCAGGAGCGGTATGAAAACCAGGACGATTATGATTGCCGCGTGCGTAGGGACTATGTGTATTCTTGCGATCCCGAAAGGCCGCCTCGCGGCCCAAAACGATAAAAGCCCCAGTCAGCAATCGGGACCCAGCCAATTGAGCAAGGCAGCCAGAGAACCACAAAGGAATCCCGACCGGGACGCCTACTTCGGGGAGACACACGTTCACACGAGCTGGTCATTTGATGCGTTCGTTTTCGGCAATACCAAGGCAGGTCCGGAAGACGCCTATAAGTTTGCACTGGGCCAGCCCATCGACCATCCCGCAGGCTACAAAGTGAAGATCACCCGTCCGCTCGACTTCATGGCGGTGACCGACCATGCCGAGTACGCGGGCGTTGTTCCACTGGCAAACGACCCCAATTCGCCCGTCGGCAAACTGCCCATCGCGGAAAAACTGAAGGTCCGAAACAAGGAGGACATGCAGCGCGTGTACTTGTTTCTGGGCACCTCGATGATCAAAAACGAACCGATCCCGGAGCTAACCAGGCCCGAGGTGGCGGGCAACGTCTGGAAGCAAATGGTCAGCATCGCGGACAAATATTATCAGCCGGGAAAGTTTACGACCTTCCCCGCCTATGAGTGGAGTTCCACCCCAGACAATCGCAACCTGCACCGAAACATCATCTTCAAAGATTCCAGCAAGGTGCCGGAGGTTCCGTTCAGTTCTCTGGACTCCGATCACCCTGAAGACCTCTGGAATTGGATGAATACCCAGCGGCAGGGGGGCATAGAGTTGCTGGCGATCTCGCACAACGCGAATCTGAGCGATGGAGTTATGTTTCCGCTCGAGGTGGATAGCAAGGGACGGCCGATTGACGCCGCCTGGGCCCAGCAGCGCGTCAACAATGAGCCGTTAACGGAAATCCATCAGCTCAAGGGCACATCGGAAACCCATCCCGTGCTTTCTCCCAACGATGAGTTCGCCGACTACGAACTAATGACCTACCTTTTGGGCGGCGTGGAACGCACTCCCAAAATCCACGGCAGCTATATCCGTGAGGCCTGGCAGAACGGCCTGGCCATGCAGGAGGGCCGCGGCTACAATCCCTACAAAATGGGGGTCGTAGGCGCCAGCGACTCGCACAACACAGCCGCGGGCTACAGCCAGAACGACTACTTCGGCGGCCACGGACTTCAGGATCCCACGCCGGAGGTCCGCTTGAGCGGCAAGAAAGAACTTGGGATGAATATGGGTTTGCTCAGTACCGCCGGCCTGGGAGGCGTGTGGGCGGAAGAGAACACGCGCGAAGCCATATTCGCCGCCATGCAGCGCAAGGAAACTTTCGGCACGAGTGGCGTCCGCATTAAGGTCCGGCTCTTCGGCGGCTGGGATTTTCGTGACGACGTTCTGAACCAAAAAGATTGGGTGAAGGCCGGTTATGCCAGGGGCGTGCCGATGGGCGGGGATCTCCCAAAGACAGCCGGGAAAGAGCCAACCTTTATCGTGTGGGCGGTGAAAGACCCCGACGACGCCAATCTCGATCGCGTTCAAATTATCAAAGGCTGGAGCAAGTCCGGCCAGATCTTCGAAAAAGTGTACGAAGTCGCATGGTCAGGCAATCGCAAACTCGATCCGGCCACCGGCAAAGTCCCTGCCGTCGGCAACACTGTCGACGTCAAAAATGCGACCTACAAAAACAGCATCGGCGCGGTCGAACTGAAGGAGGTATGGCGGGATCCCGATTTCGATCCCAGCCTGCACGCTTTCTATTACGCACGCGTGTTGCAAATTCCGACACCGCGATGGACCACTTACGACGCAAAGAAACTGGGCGTGCCGCCACCCAACTTCGCGCCGGTAACGGTACAGGAGCGCGCCTGGACCTCCCCCATCTGGTACACGCCTTCGGGAGAGGAAGCGCGAAAGGCTGAGAGACAGGGCACGACAGCGGCGGATCTCCAGACCCGCGGGGCGACGGCTCTCGACGACGCGCAACTGACCACACTGGTGGTGGGTAAAACGTTTCGAATCCGCAACCGGGTTACAGGCGACCGATTCGAGATCCTATATGGGAAGAATGGCCGCCGGCTGATCACCAGCGTCAATGGAAAGCAACCGGACCCGGGAGAGGTCGGGGATGTCCTGCACAGCGGTGAGTTGGGCTCCCCCGCTGAGTATGAAATCAACGGTGGACACATCACTACGACTATTCACGCGACTCTTTTCGACGTCAGAGTCTACAAGCTCGGTAACCAGTATTGGGCAGCGCGCAGCAATGAATTCGGCTACGCGAATTACGAGGTCGAGGAAGTTAAGCCATGAAATGCACGGATGTCGAAGACGAAGAAATTGTCGCGCCCGCATCTTTATCGGCTCCGGCAGCTAACAGTGACATGGCGGAATTTCACGGTGCGAAGCGGACGCCATGGCTGCGCGAGCCGCTCCTGCACTTCCTGGTCATCGGGCTGATTATTTTTTTGCTCGACGCGGCTTTGAATCACGGCGCCAGTCCTGAGAGGTCCTACAAGATCGCGCTCACCGCCGAAGATCTCCGCCAACTGCAAGAGACGTTCGCGGCGCAATGGCGGCGCGCTCCGTCGCTTGAGGAGATGCGAGGGCTCGAGGAGGCCAGGATTCACGAGGAGGTCTTGTACCGGGAGGCGTTAATGCTCGGCCTGGACAGAGACGACATCATCGTGAAACGCCGGTTGGCGCAGAAGATACAGTTTCTCGCCGAGGATGTGGCCGCCGCCCGCCAACCCACGACCGGCGAACTCAAAGCCTGGTACGCAAGCAACAGCGCCAGATTCGGCTTGCCGAGCCGTTTCAGCTTCCGCCAGCTATACTTCTCGCCCGACCGCCGCGGCCAACGAGCTCATGAGGAAGCGATGAAAGCTCTGGCGAGGATCGCGACAGAGCCACAGCAGTCGAAGGCAGCGGCCGGCGTGGCCGATCCGTTCATGTTCCAGGATTATTATGCAGACCGTACACCGGAAGAACTGGAGAAGGACTTCGGGCTGCAATTTGCTTCGGCGGTCCCGAAGCTTCGACCTGGGTCGTGGCAAGGGCCTGTCGAGTCCGGCTACGGATGGCACCTGGTGTTTGTCGACAATGTGATTCCCGGACGCACTCCTGTTTTCGAAGAAGTCGAGGCCGAAGTAAAAGCCGCCTGGCTCGGCGATCAGAAGCAACAAGCGCTGCAAAAGGCCTATCGCGCCATGCGCGCCAAATACACCATTCTTCTGCCCGATCCCAGCGGAACAGCAGCCCGCTGGAGTTCCTTCAAAACCAAGGCGGATTCCGATTTTATCCCGCGAGGGCCCATTGTGAGGCGTTTGATTGCGCGCCTGGTTTGGTTATCCACCTGTGTTGCGCTTACGGCTTCGATCGCTTCAGCACATGAGGCACGGCCTGCATATCTCGAAGTCAAAGAGACCACTCGCGGACAGTTCGAGGTGCTGTGGCGCACGCCGGTAATGGCGGGGATGTACCTTCCCGTGGTCCTGGCACTCCCCGGCAATTCGCGGAATTTACGGGAGCCGAGTGTTGAAGAACTGGCGGATTCGATTGTGGAGCGCCGCTGGATCGACGCTGGGCCGAACGGCCTGGCGGGCAAGCGCATCGACTTCGCCGGACTCCAGACCACTATCACCGACGTGCTGGTACGCGTGGAGATGCTTGACGGGAGGAGGTGGACGACCATCGTACATCCATCGCAGCCCTGGATCGAAATGGCAGCTTCCCAGACCTGGGCGGGAATAGCCGGCACGTTCATCGTTCAGGGAATCAGGCACATTCTGTTCGGCGCGGATCACATGTTGTTCGTTCTCGGCCTCCTGCTGATTGTGAAGGATCGCTGGATGCTGCTGAAGACTGTGACTGCGTTCACGGTAGCGCACAGTATCACGCTGGCTATCGCAACACTCGGTTACGCGCAAGCGCCCGAGCTGCCCCTGAATGCCGGGATTGCGCTCAGCATACTGTTTCTCGGCCCCGAGATCGTTCAGTCATGGCGTGGGGAAACGAGCTTCACGCTCCGGCATCCCTGGGCTGTGGCGTTTGCGTTTGGCCTGCTGCACGGTTTCGGCTTCGCCAGTGCCCTGACCGGCGCCGGGTTGCCGCGGCGGGAACTGCCACTTGCATTACTAACATTCAACGCAGGCGTAGAACTCGGTCAACTCTCTTTCATCGGGCTGATACTGGCTCTGGAACGATCCTTTCGAATCCTGGAAATACGCTGGCCAGGCTGGGCGCAAGCGCTTCCCGGATATACCGTCGGCTCGGTCGGCGCCTTCTGGACCGTGCAGCGCGTAACGCTGCTGTTGGGAGGCGCGAGATGAAAACATCCCGGCGGCGAAATTTGGGACGAAGCCTGGGGCTGATCCTTATGATCGCGTCGTGCGCGCAGTCTGCATTTGCGCACACACAAAAAAACGAGGCGGCCGGCTTTCTGAGCGGTTTCCGCCACCCGATATCGGGGCTGGATCACGTACTGGCGATGATCGCAGTCGGCCTCTGGGGCGCTCAACTCGGCGCTCCGGCGATTTGGGTTCTGCCTGTCGCGTTCCCAATGGTGATGGCGATGGGCGGGATGCTCGGCCTCATGGGAGTTCCGCTTCCCGGAATTGAGTATGGCATCGCATTATCCGCCATTCTGCTCGGAGCCGCGGTGATGTTTGAGGTTCGTCTGCCGCTCGCGGCCGCGGCAATACCGGTAGCGATCTTTGCTGTCTGCCATGGCCATGCCCACGGAACGGAACTGCCGGCGGGAGAAAGCGGACTGCTCTACAGCCTGGGCTTCGTGATCGCTACCGGATGCCTGCATGGAGTTGGAATTGCCACTGGAAGTATCCACCGCTGGTCGTGGGGACAGCGAATGCTGCGCGCCGCCGGCGCGGGCGTGACCATGGCCGGCATGTTTTTTATGTGGCGAGCCGTCGTATGAAGCGGGCCGGACCGAAACAATCTCCGTGGCTGCCGGGTATTGGAGTGCTGGCGATAGTGCTCTTCCCGCGACCGGCCGGCGCTCACCTCAACACCTCCGGGATGGGACCAGTCTACGACGGGCTGCTGCATTTCGCGCTAAGCCCCGAAGATATTCTCGCCGTGCTCGTTCTCGCAATGTTTGCAGGCCAGCGGGGGGCCGCGCACGGGCGCTGGACATTATTTGTATTGCCCGGAGCGTGGTTGGCGGGCGGACTGTTCGGACTAACGGCTAATGCCACCGCTGGCACGGCTTTGACGGCTGTTTCTTTCCTGCTGCCGGGTGCGTTACTCGCGGCAGACGCTGCGCTTCCGCTGCCCGCCACCACGGCCCTGGCCGGTTTGACCGGGCTTTTTCATGGATACCTGAATGGCGCGGGCATGGGACGGGCTGCGGATGGGGCACTCGCTGTCGCTGGTCTGGTCTTTGCCGTCTTTGTTCTGGTGGCGCTCGGCTCGTCGTTCGTCATTTCGTTACGGCGGCAATGGCTGAGGATCGCCGTCCGCGTGGCCGGTAGTTGGACTGTCGCAATTGGATTGCTGCTGCTGGGCTGGGCATTCCGGCGGAGTTGATGAATTGTCCGATCTGCCTGCTTCAGGGGCTCGGCCCGATTGCAGGGGACCCGCGGAGTGAGGCAATTTCGCGTTCAGTAAGCGGCCGCCACTGATCGATCTCCAACCCGGCATCCCAATCGGACCGATCGCTGTACGCACCAGCTTCAGAACTTTGCTCCCGCCGCCTCAGTCATTCGACGGCCTGACGATTGCGGCCTTCAGTGACGCTGATCCCGATGCGAGAGTATTTCGGGAAAGTTGCGCGATTGCTCGAAAAACCGCTACCCACCGATTTTCTGGTAGTTGGAGTTGGTGGTGGTGACCACCAGTTTCTTAGCGGTTGCTTCCACAATTGTCTGCTGCGAATAGTTGGTTCCGTCAGGCAGATCAGCCATCCGAACCTGGAGTGTTACCGCATCTTTCGCCTGGCCCATATATGTGTTGACACTTAGCGCCGCGATCTTTTTCGCGGCTCCGTCGAAAGACACAGTCATCCGATCGCCGGGCTGAGCATAGTCAGTGAAGATGATATTCACCATGCCTCCCGCGGGGTTCAATGACACTTTGCCGGCCTGGAATGCCTGCTGTATTCTTTGGGGATCGGGCGGCACATAGAGGGCCAGCAGGTTCTTCACGTCGCCCATATAGTCCGTCATTTCAGCTTTTTTCTTCGCAACGATTTTTTGCTTGAATCTGCCACCGCCCGGTGGCGGCGGCGGAGCACCCATCGGAGTCTTCTGGACTTGTCCGTCGGGGCCGTATCGGCAGAGGTTTTGAGACGGGGGCTTCGCATCGCCATTCAAAGTGATCTGCGTTGTTTCCGTCCATTGATACTGGAGTAGTCTTTGTTTGTTTGCCGCAGACGCCTGCTTTACGTCTGCGACTTTTTGCTGCAGTTCGGGGTTTTGCGCTATTGCCTGCACAACAGCCAGTAGTGCCAATCCCGCGACCGCGATCCGGCCGTTACCCCTTTGCGCTCGATACCTGACTACGAGTTTCTTTTTCATACATATTTCCCTTAATTTGCCTTGCCTTGCGCGTTCTGAAAACACCTTGTTTGAGGGGACCTCGGCCGCGTATTGCGTTCTCGTTGCCACCGAGTTCTACTGATACGGTGGGCTCACTTCTTTAACAGCTTGTAGTGTCGGGCTCCATTGTTGAATGCCCGAAAAATTAAATTACGGTGTTGGGACGACGCGGTACAGCACTCCGTTCGCCCCAAAGGACGGACTGAACCAGGTGTTGCCGCACAAATAATAGGTTCCACCTGCCGAGACATGGGGACTGATGCAACCGGCAGGTAGCGCCGCATAAACTGCGCCCATCTGATACGCGCCGTTGGCTGCCGGGCGACCGCATTGGCGGCGGTATTCGCGTCGCCGCCGCGGCATTGGCATTGGCGGCCGCCGCATTGGCATTCGAAGCCGCAGCATTGGCAGCGCTCGTATTGGCGGCGCCAGCTGAGTAGCCTGCATTGTAGGCGCTCGCGCTTTGGGAACTGGCCTGGGAAGAGACGGCAGCAGCGCCAACGGCCATGCCGACTACAGCTCCCGCGGCCGCGGCCCCACCAGTCGAAACACAGTTGTAGCAGCCGGTTTGGTAATAAGCCGCCGTTGCGGGCGGATGATACGCATAGTAGGCAGTGGGTGGATGATACGCAGAGGCAGCGGCCGTCGTTCCGTACGGGGTGGTGTGTACTGCGCCCGCCCCATAAGCTCCGGCCGTGGTTCCTCCGTAGGCGTTGGTATGTTCCGCGCCATACCCAGCCTTTCCAGAAGTTGTACCGCCGTACTCGTTTGTGTGGGCACGTGCCCCCACCGTAGGCGTGCGACGTACTGGTGCCATATGCGCTGGTATGGCTTGTACCTTCACCGGCCGTGTGCGACGAGCTGCCACCGTAGGCATTGGTGCGGCTCGTTGACCCGGAACTATGTGAAGTGCTGCCTCCGTACGCGTTTCTGTGCGCCTGGGCCCGGGCTGTCCCGCACAGGGACATGCCGATTACCAGACTTGCCAGGCTCACGTTTATCTTTCTCATCGCGTGATTTCCTTCCTCATTACTGCTGCAGTTTGGATCGCTTTGCTTTAGACGGAGGCGCGCCCGGAGCCGTATTGTTCGGCCGGGGCTCCGCCTGGAGGTGAGCGAACGGAATGTGTTTCGCGGTGGCCGTGTTCGCGCACTCGAAGGTATCCGGGGAGACGGTAGCTGTCGAGTTGCCAGTTGGAGAACTCCACTTCGCCGCGCAAACGGTCCGGATCGTCGAGAAACATTGCGCGGACCATCCGCGGAAGTTTATCCTCCGCTCCAACCCACAATTGGATGAACACGCCGTTGTCGATGTATGCCAGCATATCCGTCGTCGTTCCCGCGACCACGTGGGACTGCCCGATGTAATAGGCAAGCGTCAGCCCCTTGGACATATCCTTATAAGGGTCGGCAACGATCAAGTCGGTGAAGTTGAAGAAGATCCCGGCGGAGCGGTAGGCGGCTTCCAACATGGAGTCAATCGTCAGGCGGCGCATCGGCAACGGCGAGCAGGTTCCCCGACGGCGCGTAGGCCATCATGGTTTTGCCGTTGTAGTAGAACTCCGAGGCCGGACCGTCACCGGAAGTGATCACACGCAGCTTGTCAGGCCTCTGCAGAGTGGCTTCTGTCTTTGTCGCATAGGCAAGGGGAGGTCCCTGGCGGCTCGGGGACTCGGCGAGTTGGACTGCGGTAAAGGACAGGGTATGCGCGGCCGCCAGGCGTTCGCTTACAGCCTTAAGTAGTTCGATTGCCTTCGGCTCGAGGTCCGGCTTGGGCGAGGTTGCAGGGGACTTTCTGACTTGGGTGGTCTTCTTCTTTGCGGGCGGCGTTGTATTTTGGGCCTTCGCCGCTCCATCCGCAATTGAGAGAACCAGCAGGCAGGCCAGCAATGCTTGTCCGGATATCTTTTTCATGGTTCCCAGCCTGGTTCCAGCTCATCGTTCGGTTGAACGATCGAATGAACCGGTGTTCCTGATGTTTCCAGCAGGTGTGCTGAAAGCTAAGTTTTTCGGTGATTCCGCTGACACGGAATCAATGACTTGCGGGCCAGTTTCGGCGATTTTGGACGCTTTTGACTGCTAGGGAATCAGCCCGCATTCGAACATCTTGTTCGCGATCGGCGCCGCAACCTTGTTTATAAATATTGTGCGCATCTGCGCATTGCCCTTAAGAAATGCGATGGCTTTTTGTTCTTCAGCGCTTGGCGGAGCCTTTGCTTCTTTCTTGGTCCACAACTGCTCGCAGGTAGATGCCTGGTACTTCTCGATCACCTTACTGGCGACCTTGTCCAGGATCGGGTGTTGGTCTCCTTGAGCTTTGGCGGGGTCGGGGCGAACCAGCGTGAGCCCCAAAACAAGAACCGCAAAAAGCGAAGCTGTCACAATCCAGCGGTTGTAACGATTAGCCATAATTTGTCCCGACACAACAATCGGACCGGCTCCAAACCGAAGTCTTGATTCGCGACTACTTTTGTCTGTTTTGCCCATACAGAGTACTCAAACCCTTCCTTAGATGGCGATGCTGAATCAACCTTTCCGGTTCATTTTTTTGCGTGGTCGATGGGCTGGCGGCCTCCGCTGTCAGCAGGATTCAGGTTGTTTTCGAGTTGTGGGTGAAGTAATTCGTCGGCGTCTCCACCGTTGGCACACCATCCCTCGGTTGCAGTGATAGATGCGCTGTCTGTGGACTCGCCGGGTAACCGGAAATAGTTCCGTCCACCCAAAGCAAAAGCCGCCTCGCTGAAGGAGCGGTATTCTCCGCCGTCTCGACGCGAAATGGAAAGGGACGTTCGCCACGGCAAAATTTCTGCCACGGCTCAGACGTGCCCGGAAAAGTCACCGGTGCGGATGCTGGAATCAATCCCGCCGTCCCAAAGCCATCCGATGTCCACGCGGATTTCCGAATCGTAGATTTTTTGCAGTTCGGTTTCGAGCTTCCTCGCGGGACTAAATCCTCGTCGCGGCGACGGCCTATATCGCCCGGCCCGCCGATCCCTCTATCCACGCTTCGCCGTACGACTCGCGACGTACCGCGCAAGACTCAAGGTCAGAATAGAGTCGCTGCTCCTTTTCTGTAGGGCGCTGTCATGCCCTACAACATGCCGGTTTATCCCGGCGCACTCGCATCTCTGTTCTCGCTCCTCTTCCTGATGCTTCACACTACGGAAGACATCGTTCGTGGGATATCGAAGGCAGAGAGCTCAAACACTGCGCTGCTCGTCCTCGCGCAGCAGCCATGCCCGTCATTCACATGAGGGGGGCACATTACGGCGAGATCGCCAAATCCCCCGGTGGCTTTTTCTTCGTCTGGATGCGCTGGGCCCTCGGCGGGCCAGGTGGCTTCACCTTGATCCTCTCGGCGCGCGGGCTTTGGGATCTGCGACGGAGGCGGCCCCGGTAGTCCAAGGCAATGGACGGTGGAGATTCTTAACCATTCGGTGTTGCAACAGTAACTATCAACGGCGTAGGGCTTACTGGCGAGGTCCAACTGGTTCGAAAGGCAACTGGCTACGTAAAGAAGTTGACGCCCCACCATCCGGCAGCGGGTTCGCGGCTACGCGAGCAATAAAAAGGGCGATCCCGAAGTTGATCCGGGATCGCCCTTTTTGTTGTTATTAAGCGCCTTGGGTTACGGCTTCGCTACGGTCCTGATCGTCTTCAGAATCTGCGACACGATCTGGTACGGATCGGCCTCGGAATTCGGGCGGCGATCTTCGAGGTAGCCTTTGTAATCGTTCTTGATGAAGTTGACCGGCATCCGGATGGAAGCGCCGCGATCCGACAGACCATAGCTGAACTTGTCGATGGCCTGCGTTTCATGATGACCGGTCAGGCGCAGGTGGTTATCCGGACCGTAGACGGCAATGTGCGCGGCGATGTTGTCGGAGAACGCCTTCATCAGGGACTCAAAGTACGCCTTGCCGCCCACTTCGCGGATGATCTTCGTCGAGAAGTTGGTGTGCATGCCGGATCCGTTCCAGTCGCCCTTGATAGGTTTGCAGTGCAGCTGGAAATCGACTTCGTATTGCTCGCAGAGACGCGCCATCAGATAGCGAGCGGTCCAGAGGTCATCCGCGGCTTTTGCGGAGCCTTTGGCGAAGATCTGGAATTCCCACTGGCCTTTGGCGACTTCCGCGTTGATGCCTTCATGATTGATGCCGGCGGCGAGACAGAGTTCCAGATGCTCTTCGACGATCTTCCTCGCAAGGCTGCCCATGTACTTGTAGCCGACGCCGCAGTAGTAGGGTCCCTGAGGACCGGGGTAGCCTTCTTTCGGGAAGCCCAGGGGGCGCCCGTCCTGATACAGAAAGTATTCCTGCTCAAAACCGACCCACAGGTCCGGGTCGTTCTCGATCGTGGCGCGCATGTTCGTTGAGTGCGGCGTGCCGTCGGGGTGCATGACTTCGCTCAGAACGATGTAAGCGTTGTTCCGGCTCGCATCCGGGTAGAGCGCCACCGGCTTCAATATGCAGTCGGAGCTTTTCCCCTCCGCCTGCATGGTGGAACTGCCGTCGAAACCCCAGTTGGGTATGTCGGCGAGCGTCGGAGGCTTCTCGAACGACTTCAGCTGAGTCTTGCCGCGCAGGTTGGGAACGGGCGTGTAACCGTCAAGCCAGATGTACTCGAGTTTGTATTTGGTCATAGTATTTGGAGCGCATTGCGCCCGACGAACTACCGATTATGAACGATCGGATACAGTATCGGCAATACGTTTTATGCCGTTTTGACGGGCTAAGTGCCATTACTTCTTTTTATCGGCGGGATTGGAGGGTTTGATCGGGCGTTTGCTTGACCGCGGTGACTTCGATTTCGATCCGCATGCGCGGGTCGGACAGACCAGCCGAGATCATCGTGGCAGCGGGCCGGATCTCTCCGAAATAGCGGCGCAGGACCGGCCAGCAGGGCTCGAAATCCTCGAGTTTCGGCAGGATGTAGCGGACCCGAACGACATCCTCGATGCGGCTGCCGGCCTCGGCCAGCGCTTCTGCGATGTTCCGCATGCACTGCTCCGCCTGTTCGACCACGTCGGCGGAGATGGTCATGGTCCGATAGTCGAAACCGGTGGTGCCGGATACGAACACCAGATTTCCGTCGACGACTGCGCGCGAGTAGCCGATGTCGCGCTCGAATGAGGAGCCGGACGAGATCAGGCGCCGCACGGACTTCAGTTACGTCCGCAGAGGCCGGGCGTGCTGCACATGCCGCCTTCGCAGCCGCGACTCTGGGCCGGGGTGAATGAGGCGTCGTCAGATCCGCCGCCGCGAGCGGCGAAGGTCGAATATTGCTGTTCGAGGTGCTTGTCGCCGCAGGACGGGCAACCGGTTTCCATTACGTCGGTGGCGCGCCGCACCAGCTTCTCGAATCTGGTTTCACAGGATTGGCAACGGTACTCGTAGATTGGCATCGTTATTAAGATATTACCGCTTCAAATCGCAGTCGCGCCTGCCCGAGATAAATCTCGTCTCCAGACCGGAGCGCCACGCCGCGGCTGGCATGCGCGGGAACGTCGATGCGGCGGCCGTCGCGGAACAGGGTTGTGCCGAGTGAACTGCCGTCGTCGAAGATGCGCCATTGGCCGGAGGCGGAATCGAAGAGGATGTGGGCGTGGGCGCGGGAAACGCTCGGGTTCGCCGCGTGCGCCGATTCGGGGAACGAGAGTTCGTTGTGGCGGAACACCCTGCCCATCGCATCGAGGACTTCCTCCTCGCGACCGAGGTTGATGCGCGGGCGGTCGAGAGCGAGTTCGGGCGAAGACGCCACGCCGGTGATCGTGACCAGCTTGCGCTGGAACAAGTGCGGCCGGGCGGTGGAGCGGCAACGGGCTCAACGGCGCTGCGGGAGTTGGTTCGATGCGGGTGGTCTTCTCGGCCTTTTCGCAGAGGATCCGCATCTCGACGAGCGCCTCTTCGGAATAGTGGACGACGACCGTCAGTTCGGCGGGAGGAGTGATGCGCTCTTCTTCGAGAACCGATCGGATATCGTCGCCTAACTGGCCGGGGTCGAAGAGCGTTTCGAGAACGGCCTTGCGTTCCGGATCGGCGGCGTGCAGTTCGATGGTGATCCGGTTGAAAGGGAAGATGCGGTCGCCGCGTTTGCCTACTGTGGCACGCGCGGCGATCTGATCGAGCGCATCGCGATACAACTCGATCCCTTCGCGCGCGCCGGTCTGGTCGCCTCCGCCGGAGAAGATGGCGCGGAGCCGGTGATCGAGAGATTTTTCGATGCGTCGGAGGAGGTTCATGGGATCAAATGTAACTGCTGGGCAGCAACGACGATATCGCCCGCCATGGGCGCGGCCGCGGTGCCCCCGTAATGTCCATTCTCGGCAAGGATGGCGAAGGCGATTCGCTTCGAGGCGTCGTCATAGGGAGCGAAGCCGATAAACCAGGCGTGCGAGGGTGCGGTCGCGAGTTCGGCCGTGCCGGTCTTGCCGGCGATTTGCGGTTTGATCGCAGCAAGACGGAAGCCGGTGCCGGAGGTTACGACGCCGCGCATGTCTTTGGCTAGGAGGTTCGCGGTGGCGGCAGGCATTAGTTCCTGGCCTGGCTGCGTGCGCGTGTTGCTGTCGTCGATCACCCATCGGCCAGGCAGCAGGTTGCCCGAAGCTGCAATCGCCGAGGCCACGCGCGCCATCTGAAAGGGCGTTACGACGACCTGTCCCTGTCCATAGGAAACCTGGGGCATTTGCGGCGTGAGGTTCTTGACCGTGGGCGGATTCGCGACCGAGATGCCGATCAGCTTCGCGGTATCGAGCAGTTGTTGCGGCCCGACCTTATAGGTGCCGAGTTGGGCGAAGTACGCGTTGCAGGAAACCACGATCGCGCGGTTCATGTCGAGAGTGCCGTGCGGGCTCTTGTCTTCCTCGTCGTCGCGGATGGGGCGTCTGGAATTGCCGACGTAGGCGCCATTCCGGCCGTCGGGCAGACGAACGCACTGGTATTGCTGGTTGGCGAGCGCGGGATTCAGGCGCAGCGCGGCAATCGCGGTGACCACTTTGAAGGTTGAGCCAGGTGGGTAGAGACCGTAACGGGCGCGATCGAGCAGCGATCCGGCAGCTACTCCCAAGGCGAGTTTTTCCTGGAGCAAATCGGGCGCAGGAAGATTGACAGAAGCGAGGAGGTCGCCCGTGACGGGATCCATGACGACGATCGAGCCGCGATCGAGGTGCTGTTCGGCTAGACGTGCCTTGAGAATCTGGCCGACTTTGGCCTGGAGTGCGCCGGAGATCGAGAGGTGCACGTTACGCTCGCGGTCGCGGATGCGTTTGACGGAGATGTTGTCCGGCTCCCAGCGATGGCGCAGCAGGGGCAGAAGTTCGCGGTAGTCGTAGCGGATAGTGTTGAAGGGCTTGCCGTCTGTGTTGGTGACGGTAACGATGCGCGCGCGATCGTCATAGCCTTGCAGCCGGGTTGCTGAATCGCGTTCGACCAGGGAGCTGTTGGGCGCGCTCCAGTTGGCGCGGGTGCGGATATCACCGAGCAGATGAAACGTCAGGGAGCCGAAGGGGTAGCAGCGCGGGTCCGCTCGGTTGCAGGCCTTATCGATATCGATGCCGAGGTTTTTGTATTGGGCGCGATGGGCTTCGAGTTCGGTCCAGCTGCTGGTGGCGAGCGGCAGTCCGGCGCGATCGTAGATGGTGCCGCGCTGGAGGGTGCGTGCAGCATCGATGAGACGCGGATTGTAGACGTAGCGGCGTCCGCCATCGGCCTGGAGCACGAGTGTTCCCTGCCCCGCGATGGCGTCGGCGTGGCCGATCTGTACGTAGGCGGCTTTTCCGACGACGGTGATGGCGAGCACGGCGAGAACGAGTTCGATCCAGCGAAGGCCGGGGATCAGGGGGCTGACGCGGCTGGTTTTGGAGCGGCCTATCGCGAGGAGAATTCCGATGATGGCGAAGTTGGCCAGCATGGCCGTGCGCCCGTAGCTGAGGAATGGCGTGGCGACGCCGGAGAGCGGAAAGAGATCGAGGATTCCGAGCGAGATCAGGAGCAGTTCGGCGCTGATGAGCAGCGTGAGGCCGAGCGCGAGGAAGAAACCGTAGTCGGTGCGGGCGCGGCGAGCGATGCGGAGGCCGAGCCAGATCATTACGCCATAGATGAGATAGACGGAGAGAATGCCGAGAAAGCCCCAGTCTTCGCCGAGCACGGAGACGATGAGATCCGTGTAGCCAGCGGGAATGACGTCGGATTCGCCCAAGCCCGGACCAGTTCCGAATGCGCCGCCCGAGGCCATGGCCCAGAGGGAGTGCGCGACCTGATCGCCACCGCGAACGGTGTTGCTCCAGGGGGACAGCCACATGGCTACGCGGTCATGCACAGTCTTTGGCACGCCGAGGTAGTAGCCCGTGAGGAAGCCGCTCAGGAGCACGAGAAGTCCTGTGACGGCCAGCGGTACGCGATTGCGCGCGGTGGCGTAGAGAGTGAGAAAGACAGCTGCGAATACGAGCGCGGGGCCGAGATCCTTCTGGAGATAGAAGAAGACGAGTGCTACGGCGACGCCAATGAGAACCGGGAGCGCGTATTCGAAGGGCGGGATCTCGATACCTGGGATGGCGCGGGCTACGATCGAGCGCTTCTCACGCAGTTCGCGCAGCAGGGGCCAGCGTTTGGCGAAGTATCCGGCGATGAAGAAGACGAGCAGGATTTTAATGGCTTCTACGGGTTGGAAGGGGCCGAGGTTTACGCGCGCGTCGCTGCCGGCGGGTCCGCTGCCGAGGAAGATGAGGGCGATGGAGAGAACGATCGCGCCGAGCAGCGGGACGAAGCTGTAGGCGGACATTGCGCCTTCCCAATCGATGAGGCTGGCGATCAGCATTACGATGCATCCGGCGGCTACGCCCTGGGCGAAGGGCACGGAGATCAGGGTGTCGCGGAGGGGATCGCGCAGGCTGATCATGAGCGCGTAGCCGATTCCGGTGAGGATCAGGAGCAGCGGCAGGTAGGCCCAGGGGCCGGTGAAGCCGCGCACGCTCCAGACGATGTGGGTGAGCAGGAAGGCGGCGAGAATGGCTCCGGCCCAGATGAGGAAGTCGCGGCGGAATACGGAGAGCGCGCGGACGGCGATCTGCGGTTTGATCTGGGCGAATTCGGCGGGGGTGAAGAGGGCGATGGTGGCGGCGTGGGAGTCTTCGGCTCGTTTGCGGAGTTCGTCGAGTTTTTGATTTGCGATGAGGTCGGCGCGCGGGATTCGGATGCGCGCGATGGCTCCGGTGTTGGTGAGAAAGCCTTCGTGATCGGCGAGGAGGTCGAAGATGCTGCGGGCAGCGAAGTCGCGGTCGGCGGGGCTTTGGAGAACGGCGAGGACGGGGTAGAGTTTTTCGGCGCGGTCGAGGTCAGAGAGGTTTATGGTTGGGGCGGGGGTGGTCGAGCGGCGGACTTTGGCGGTGTAGACGAGGGTCCAGACTCCGCAGACGATGAGGGAGGCGAGTAAGAGCCAGACGAGTTCGAGGCTTCGCCACGGGGCTCGGCGGACTGGCGCGAGGCTGGGGCGTTCGTGCGCGCGGGATTCTATGGTGCTGCGGGTTACGGCCATTAGGGTAACCGGCTTCCTTGCGGTCGCGGCTCGGTGAATACACACAGGCTGAAGCCTGTGCCACCGTCGTACGCTGAGATAAGCTTCTTACCGCTCCTTTACAGTCGCGGCTCAGAAATACAGTGAGGGGGCTAGGGTTTTTGCGTGGCATTCGGGTCCCCCTGGTCTGGTGTGGCCTGCTGGGCTTCGGCCAGGGTCTTCGCGGCCCTGTCGCGTTCGAGAGACACGCGCTCGGCCAGCTGCACTCCGTTGAGAAAGGGCGCTACGGAGTTGTAGAGCTCCTGGGCGTGGGCGAGGTCGCTATCGGCGTGTTTCAGGGCGTCCTGCATCTGCGCGATGCCCTGGGCGTGGTGGGCTTCGGCGAGCCATCGTTCGCCACGGATGCGGTATCCGTCAGCCAGGCTTCTCTGTTCTCTGCGGCCCGCTTTAAAACCGTTTCGCTCGGCCTTGCGCAATTCTTCTTCGGCCTGATCGAGGTTGTTCTGGCTCATCTGATAGAGCGCGAGACCGAGGTGCGGATCGGGCGAATCGGGCAACAGCCGGGCGGACTCTTCGAAATCGTTGCGCGATTGTTTGGGGTTCGTTTTCAGCTCGAGAAAACCGTCGATCAGGCTGTATTTTCCGCGGAGCTTATCATCCGGTGAAATCGAGATCGCCGAGGCGAGAGACTCGCGGGCGCGCTTCCAATCCTTGACTGTGACGGGCGTGCTGTCGCTGGCTTCGCGGTAGTCGGCGATGACGCGATCCGCTTCCGCGGTGTAGCGATTGCGCAGGCTGCGGCGCGCGGGATAGAGAGGCAGCGAGAAGATGCCGTGCTTCACGAGCGACTGATAGGCCGGCATGGCATCGGCAAGGCTGATGCGGCCGGAATCGATCTGGTTCGCCAGCGCCTCCGCGTTGTTCAGCATGCGGATTTCATAGACGATGACGAAGACGGCGATCAGAAAGAGAGCCACCAGCCCGGGCATGAGACCGCGGGAGACCGGTTTCGGCACGAGCGGTGTGTACGGGCGGCCGGGGCACTGTTTTGACAACGGGCGGCGCAGGGGCGCGACGAGTTTTTTCGTCGGGATTCGGAAAGACCGTGCGCCGGGTGGCGTTGGGATCGGCCGCAGCCTCAGCAGGCCCGGCGCTCGCGAACTTGCGCCATTCGAACAGCGCGCTGCGGAAGGCGGCGGCGCTGACGAAGCGGTGGCTGAGGTCGGGATCGAGCGCGCGGGAAAGGATCTCGCGCAAGCCCGCGGGCAACTGCGCGATCGAAGGCTGCAGGGCGCGGTAGTTCCGAATCATCCATTCGAGTTTCTGCGAGATATCGGCTTCGAAATAGGGCTTGCCGGTCAGCATCTCGAAGAGCACGACGGCCACGGACCATACGTCGGAGCGGGCGTCCATATCGCCGGTCTGCAGGCGCTCGGGCGAGGAATACGGGATGCTGCCGAACTGGTTGAAGGTCAGGCTGCGCGTCATGGAGACGGCTTTGGCGATACCGAAATCGAGGACCTTGACCTGGCCCGCGGGAGTGATGCGGATGTTGCGGGGCTTGATGTCGCCGTGGATGATGCCGCGATGCGCGCGCTCCTCGATCACGGTCTGGAAGGTGTGGGCTTTGACGAGAACATCGAGGATGTCGAGCGCGATGTCTACGGCGCGCTGCGGGTCCATGGGGCCGTTGGCGAAAAGCTCGGAGAGGTCTTCGCCTTCGATGTACTCCATCGCGATGTAGAAGTAGCCGTCGCGATCGCCCACGTCGAAGATCTGGGCCACGCGGCCGCTTTGTTCGCGCTTGGCGAGTTGGTCCTGCAAGACGGCGCCGCGGCGCTCGGCGGCAACGACGTCGATGCTGTCACGGTCGCCTCCGGCATCGATCAGCTTGAGGCCGACCTGGCGGTTCAGTACGGGATCGTAGGCGAGAAACACGCGACCCATGCCGCCGCCGGCGAGCTTGCGGATGATTTCATAGCGGCCGAAGAGTTTGGGGTCCATTTATTTCCTGGTCCCCTTTTCGACTGGCTTTTCGGCTGGTTTGGACGTTACTTTTTGCGGTGCGGCTTTTTCCGGTTCGGCTTTTTCCGGAGGAGCGTCAATAAAGCGGATCGCCTTCTTCGCGGGGACGGGGCCGAAGAAGTTTTCTTCGTAGTCGCCGGGAGTGTAGATGCGGCCGTGTACCCAGACCGGTTCGGCGCCGTTGTTGACGATGGCGTTGTCTTTGAGCACCGGGTGCGCGCGCTCGAGCACCTCGATTCCCGGCTTCGCACTATCCGGATGCCCGTTTCCGTTGGCGGCAATCAGATTGCTTTCGATGCGCGGAGACGCGCCGGGCGACACCAGGATTCCGGCGCCAAGACTGTTGGTGATGCGGCTGCCGGTGATGGCGGGCGCGGAGTTTCCCTGCACTTCGATGCCGACATTCGCACCGGTGATTTTGACCTGAGAGATAAACGGGCTGGCATCGACAACCTCGATGCCGACGGCGAGCGGCGCTTCGAGATCGCCCTGGATCCAGAGGCCTTCAACTCCGCCCGAATCCAACTTGCGCGCAATGAGCGCGGGACCTTTATCGGGCGAGATCAACGTTACGGTGCCGGGGAGCTGTGTGCGCAGGATGACGCCTTCGCGAAGCTCGACGCGCTCGCGATAACGGCCCTGCGGGATGACGACCGTATCGCCGGAGTGCGCTTCGCTCAGGGCTGCCGCGATGCCGGCTTGTCCGACTGTGATGGTACGCGGACCGGCGTTAGTGAAGCGGAGTGAGCCGGTTCCAGACTACAGTCGCGATTGCGCCGAGAGCGATTCCGATCAAGAGCCCAACTGCGAGGAACGTCCACGGGCGCGAGTTTGTTCCACGGGCTGCCCGCGCTTTGGGCTGCGGTTTCGACGGTCGATTCGCCGTATTCCGGTCCGGCGACGAGGACGATGGTGATGTTGTCTTTGCCTCCGGCATCATTGGCGGCGGCGATCAGGGCGCGCGCGACGGCGTCGAAATCCGGGGCGTAGCGCTCGACTCCGGCGCGGATGGCGGCGCTCGCGACGAGATCGGTCAGGCCGTCGGAGCAGAGCAGGAGCACGCCGTCGGAAGGCATCGGGAAGGTCTCGATCTCGATGAACCCGGGGTCGTCGGGATCCCTCTCGGAGGAGCCTACGTCGCGATAGATCTCGTTGCGCCGGGCGTGGCGCATGGCTTCATCCTCGGTGATCTCGCCGCGATCTTCACGCTCACCGACGGGCGAGTGATCGTGGGTGATCTTCTGAATTTCGCCGGGGCGCAGAAGATAGAGGCGCGAATCGCCGACGTGGCCGATGGTGACGATGTCGTCTTCGATGAGCGCGACGGTGAGGACGCATGCCATTCCCGCCCATTCGGCTTTGGTGCGGGAGAGGCGCAGGATTTCGTTGTTGGCGAGCGTGATGGCTTCGCGCAGACGCTCCTCGGGGGTGCCGGTCTGGCGTTCGAGGCGCTCGCGGATCACGTCGACAGCGACTCCGGCCGCAGTCTCGCCGGCGGCCTGACCGCCTACTCCGTCGATGACTGCGTAGATGCCGCGGTCGGCATCGACGTAATAGCGGTCTTCGTTGTTTTTGCGGCGCTTGCCGGGATCGCTGGCAGCGGCGTGGCGCAGGCGGGTTTTCACGGCCATCGGTGCAACCTTTTTGGCCACGGATGAACACGGATGAACACGGATAAGACAAAATTAGTGGGCAGCCTGGGGGATTCCGTTACCGCTCCTTTACAGTCGCGGCTCAGTAACAGCCCGCCGGTCATCGGCTGCGTTCCTTTTTCGCGGTGATGAGGGCGATCAGGAGCACGGCGGCGAGGATTGCCGTGCCTACGATGGTCCGCCAGAAGAGAAGGTCTTTCACCTAGGCCGCTTCCCATTGCAGGTCGATTACGCCTGCGAGACTGATGGTGGCGCGCGTCGGGAGGTCGGCGGAGGCGTTGCGGCCTACCGGTTTTCCGTTCACCGCGGTGCCGAACTGGCTGACGTCTTCGACCGTAAAGCGTCCCGTTTCCGGATCGCGCCGGATGCGGCAGTGCTCTCTCGATACGTCGGGCAGGGTGTCGAGCCGGAGATCGACCCAGTACGATCTGCCGCCGCGCCCGATTACCACCTGATTCTTTGTCACGTCGAAGGTCTGCGGCCCGTGCTGATCCGCATAACGGAGGTACGCAAAGGCGATCCCTTTTGTTTGGTCTTCGTTGCCGGTGTCCGGTTCCTTTTGATCGGACGTGTGCGGGGGAATACCCGTTGCTACGGTGGCGGCCGCGTCTCCGTTAACGCTTCCAGCGGCGGCTACTTGCGGCGGCTGATGAGGAAAGATGCGGCGGGTCAGGGAGCCTGCGCCGTATTCGGCCTTCTGCGGCGCGCCGAGTTCTGAATAAACCTCAATCTCGCCGGGCTGGAGTTTGCCGTCGAGGTCGGGATGGATTTCGACGACCCAGGCGTCGTTCATGCGCACGTATTCGTTGTCGGGCGGAGGTTCGCCGACACCGAGTTTGCCCAGGAGATTGAAGGCGAGTTTGCGGGGCGAGCGGTTCCAGACGGCGAGCCTTTCGTCGAGCGCGGTGCGGATTTCGCCGGCGATGAAGGGGACTACGTCGCGGAAGGGCTCGTAGTCTTCGGGATTGAGATAGATGCGATAAATCGCGGGTACGAGAGTCTTGCGCCGGATGCGGAACAAGCCCTCTTCCATGTTGCGCAGGACTTCTCCGATGAGGTCGTCACCCTGGAGACGGCCTGGCGAGCGGCCAGTCATAGGTTTATTGTAGGCGGGATTGGGGGCGGCGGGCGGATGGGTGGCGGACCCGGATCCGGCTCCGTAATTCCCCGATGTCAGGTTCACTTCGTTTCGCATTTTTTGGTTTTTCCCGTTTTTGGCGGGTTTCTGCCTGGGCGCCGGCTCGGAAGTGTTTGAGCGTGGACTGGTTATCGAAGTCGCGGACATACGCCGGAACCTGAGATTCGGACGTTTGGAACCCGCGGATGGGTGCCTGGAAACCCGGGAAATGGGAAGGTAATCCTCTGGGATGGACGCTTGGGTTCGTTTTGCAAAAACATATTTTTTGGAAAAGGCGATGGGTACTGCGAGCGGGCGGGGGCTGCCGACAAGAGTCCTGCGGCTGGTGATTTGGGAGTGGGGTTGAGCGCAGGTTTTCATCTGGCGACATTGTGACAGACGGGTGCCGTGATTTTTGCAGGGAATCTCGCCAAGAGATTGATTCTATGGATAATTCTCCTGGAAGACTTTCGTCATCGATGTTGGTGAGTGACGGCACCGGGAGCGACAACTGGGTAGTGTCCTAATTTGTTTCAAAGATGCGTGCTTCGAAGGCGGCCTCGAGCCAGTGCATGGCCCGCTCCCTGTCGCCGAGGCGAAGCCACAGGTCGGCCAGCACGGTGGGCGCGACGGCGGCCCGGGGGTCGTCTTCCATTTCGCGGGCGATCCGGATGGCTTCATCACGTTTGCCTGCGCGCACGAAGCGATAACTTGCGAGATGGCGTTCAATCAACAGATTGGGCAGCGCGGCGGCGTGGGCGGCCAGGTCTTCAATAGCGCGCTCGGAATCGCCCGCGGCTTCGTACGAGAGCCACCGGAAGAAGCTTCCAGCCCAGGACTGGGGCATGAGTTTCAGGACGGTGGTGGCCTGTTCGATGGCGTCCGCGTAACGCCTGTCGAAATACAAAGCCGCGATCCAGGCGTGGCGCAATTCGAGCGAAAGCGGATCGAGCGGCAGCAGCGCGCTTAGTTCCTCGACAGCGTCGGCGGTCCGGCCCGACGGCACGAGATACCACTGCGCGCGGCACTGCCGCGCGTAAGTATTTTGCGGATCAAGTTCGAGAGCGCGGTCGAAATGCCGGCCAGCGGACGCCAGATCGAGATCCAGCGTGGCGGCTATGTTGCCGAGCAGGGTGTGGGTGTCGGCGATGTACGGATCGAGGCGCAGCGCTTCTTCGGCCCAGCCATGCGCCCGCGGCGCTATTTCTGCCGCCGATACGCCTCCGTAGATTCCAAGCTGGCAGTAACATCCCGCGAGAGCGGCATACGGGGCTGCGTAGGCAGGATCTTCGGCGATCGATTTTTCGAGCAGCGGAATGGCGCGGCCAAGGGAATCGGCGGTCATTTCACGCATCCAGCGGCGGGCCTGCAGATACGATTCGTACGCTGGGACGCTCGTGGTCTGGCCGCGCGAAACGGGCGTGTTCACATTGGAAATTCCATTGGAAATTCCGCCGGCAATTCCGAAGATGCGCGCCAGCCGCTGGGCGATCTCCCCGGCGATGTCTTCCTGAATCGAGAAAACCTGGGCGGGCTCCAGCAGGCAGGCGTCGAACCTTTCGGTCCATTTATTCGCGCCGTCGGAACCCTGAATCAGGTGGGCGGTGACGCGGAACTGGTTGCCGATCCGCCGGACGCTTCCTTCGAGAATGCACTGAACGCCGATCTGGCGCGCGATTTGCCGGACGTCGCGGCGATCGCCTTTGAACTGAAACGCCGAGGTGCGCGCGATGAGGCGCAGGCCGGGGACGCGGGCCAGCGAAGCGAGAATTTCCTCCGAAATGCCGTCGCTGAAATATTCGTTTTCGGGATCCGAGCTGAGATTCACGAATGGCAGAACGGAGAGATGAGCGACGGGCTCGGGCCGACCCCTATCGACAGGAACAACGCTTAGGGCCTGTAACAAAATAACATTTTCGATATTGAATGTTTTGGCGTAAGCTGAAAGGGTGAAGGATCTCACTGGGATCAATCGCCGGTTCATGGTTTTGCGGGACAGTCTGGATGAGCGCTCGCGCCGTTTGGCCGCGGCGGCAGAGAGCATAGCGATAGGTCGCGGAGGGATAACGGCCGTCTCGGAGGCGACGGGAATGTCGCGACCGGCGATTCGACTTGGACTGACGGAATTGCGAGAGCCTGCGGCTCATCCTCCTAATCGCATTCGACGGCCAGGAGGTGGGCGGAAGAAAACGGTTACGCAGGACCCGAGTCTGTTGCGGGATCTGGAACGGCTCATCGAGCCGGCGACAAGGGGTGATCCGGAATCGCCGTTACGCTGGACCTGCAAGAGCCTTCGCAAACTGGCGGCTGAGTTGAGGAGCATGGGGCATAAGACGAGCCACCGCATGGTCGCCGAACTATTGCACGACCTCGGATACAACCACGCTTAGCGTTTCGCGGGGAGCGATGGTGCGGATGACTGGCGCGTAAGAGCCCTTGGGAATCTGGAACCGGATTTCATCGGAGCGGCCCGGACCCGCGTAGTACTCGTCGAGCTTGGAGCGCAATTGCCGCGCCTGGACGCGGACGATGGAATCGATTTTGGGATCGTAGCCGGGCGCGCGGTCGAAGACGAGCACGCCGATGACGCTTTCCTTTAACTGGTCCGCCGCGCCTTCGGCAGTCTGTTCGACGACGACGCGGAGGAAACGGGTGAGGCGCGCGGAGTCGCGAAAGACGGGGCTTTCGAGGACGCGCCGCAGATGTATCTGGACAACAGCCCGGGGATTCTTTTCCAGTGGTTCCGATGGCAATTTTTGGGGACCCGCACCGGGGTGAATAACCCCGGGTTAACCCATTATCACTCCCTGATACGGTCCGTTTTCCTCCAGGACTGAATTTCGCGAGCTTCCGCGGTAGCGGGCGCCGCGAGCGGCAAAGAAGGAGAAAACGGATGTTGCGGACAGCTTTTATCTTACGGACAGCTTTGATGTGTGTTTTTGCGGCCTTGCTTATGGCGATCCCGAATCGCGCGCAGGCGGGCGCGATCAGGACACCGGATTGCGTCGGGTTCAACCAGAGACCGTGCTCGCCGATCGATACGGAGTTCTATTTCAATTCGGCTTCCGGTTTCGCATGCGATCGCGGGCTCAAGATCGATCTGGGCAATTTCTTTAAAACTTCCGACGATCAGTGCGTCAACGATAACCGCCAGACGGGGCCGAAGGACTACTCATGGACCGCCTGGGCGCTGGGCCAGCAGCGGTATAACATCGCGGCGGGCGAGCCGATCAACTGGATCACTTCCCTGAACGCGCACAACGCGTACAACAACAAAGACGACGGCTACCTGATTCCCGACCAGAAGTATTCGATGACCGATCTTCTGAACTGGGGAGTGCGTTCACTCGAGCTCGACGTTCACTGGGTTTACGGTCAGGCGCTGGTTTGCCATGGCATGACGAATCATGTGGGCTGCGCGACGTGGGACCGCCTCTATGCCTACGCGATTCGCGAGCTCGGGGAGTGGCTCGACGCGAATCCGAGGGAGATTATTCAGATCGATTTCGAGGACCGCGCGAACGACGCGCCCACGACGTGATCAACAACCCGATCAAGAAGTGGCTCGGCGTCGAAGGTATGGACGACGTCAAGTACCGATTATCCGTATGGCGACGTTCCGGGAACGTCGACGCGGGCGCTCTGGCCTACGCCGCGGCAGATGGCGGCAGCGGGCAAACAGGTCATTATCACGAGCAGCAATACGCATGGCGACAAGTACATCTTTCCTTCGCAGGAGGGCGGTATCGACGACGCGGCTGGATCGGCGGACTATGGGGCTGCAGCGGCGGGGCGGGCTTGTGGTATCAGCATTCGAGCGCGAGCGGCGACCCGCGGCATTGGTCGCGAGTTTACGAGGGCCGGGCGCTGGGCGACGATCTGAACTTTTTATATGAGCCGGAGGTAACTGAAGCGACGCACTGCGGCGTGGGGATCATTTCGCTGGGATGGCTGAACGCGCTCGGGGATGCATCGGGCGGATACGGCCGCGACGGATACGACGGCAGGCGCGAGGCAACGATCTGGAGTTGGGCGCAGGGCGAAGACGGCAGTAACGGGCCGCTGGCGCTGCTGCGGGCATCGGATGGACGTTGGGTGGCCAGATCGAATACCACGAGCGAAACACATCCATTCGCCTGTTTTCTGAAGCGTGACATCGACCCTTTGCAGCCCGGGAACTTTCTGGACCCGACGACGTTCGCCGATCCCGACGGCCTGCAATGGTACATCACGAAGACCTCCGGCGTGTTCGCTGTGGGCGATAACATCTGCCGGTCCGAGACAGGCGGGCGGTACGTTTTCGGGCTATCGCGCAACGCAAAAATGCAGGACGCGCTCATTGCGGCGCTGCCGGCGAGCCGGCCTGACGTGTGGCTCAATTATTCGATTGTGCCGATTCCGCTGCCCTCAGCAATGCCGGCCCCGGTGAACTTCAATGCTGTGGCGGGGAGCGCAACACCGCCGCCGCCGCGGACCATGCAGGTTTACAGCAATCAGGGCGATACGTTCAGTCTGGACCCGCGCACGAATGCGGGCGATGGCAACTGGCTTCTGGTGAGCCCGATGTCGGGCACGGTGGGAATGACGGGCACTCCGATTACGGTGAGTGTGGACCCGGCAGTGGTGTCGCTCATGAAGCCGGGTCCCTACACGGCATCGATCCTCGTCTTCGACGTAACACTGCGCATGCAGACGAGCATTCCGGTCAGTCTCCACGTGAAGGCGGCGACATCGATTTCCATCGTGCAAATCGCGCCCTCGCCTGTGGCGGAAGGTGGAAGCGCGCAGGTGACGGCAAAGCTGTCGTATGTGCCGCAGAAGGATCCGCTCGACGGCAGCCAGGTGCCGGCCACAGGCAGCGTGGTGCTGCGGGAACTGATAACGACGGCCGAGCAGGTGAACTCCGCTCGACCCCACGACGGGACTTCCGGGGGCGACAGTGACGGTGAATGCGGTGACCGCGCAGGATGTGGATTCGCAGATCGTCAACAGCACGGCGGACAATCTTGGGAAGAGTCCGGCGGATGACAACGGTCGTGTTCACGGTGCCAAATTTGCCGGCCGGCACGCACAAGTACGGCGCTTGCTACGTTGGGGCGTACGACGGAGACAACGGCTATACGGGAGATTCGAGCTATGCGCCGAGCACGTCGGATCCGGTTTCGGTCACGGCTCTGTACATCACAACGGCGAAGATGTTCGTTACACCGCCGCAATCGAGGCTGGGAGACCGCGTCACGATCAGTGCGAGCGTGCTTCCGAATACCGCGGGCGGCCCGGCGCCCGGAGGTTCGCTCAAATTCCGGTTCACGGCCGATAGCGGCGCCGTTCAGGATCTCGGGACTTATCCGTTAGTGAAGGGAGGGGCGGCGTTCGATTGGTTCAACCTGCCGGAAGGCCACGGAACCATCTCGGCGACTTACCAGGGAACGCGTCCTATGCCGGCGCCGGGTCGGATCTGGTGGCGCACACGACCCTACACGGAAATCCCGTACTCGCGGGCATCCGGATCATTCCCCAGGGCGGCACCGTCCTTGTGGACGGCACGCCATTTGCCTCGGGCAGCATCCTGATCTGGCAAGTGAACGACAACCATCTGGTCTCCGTGCCGCAGGCGACGATGCCTTCCGCCGGTTCGCGATATGGGTTCATCGCCTGGAGCGACGGCCAGCCAGCGACGCATTGGGTAGGGGTGACGTCTGCGACTATCGACCTGGTCGCGACGTATGAAAAGGAGTACCAGTTGACTTTGAATCAACCGGCGAACGGCACGGTTGCGGTTCAACCGGCATCGGGCTCGGGGTTTTACAGCGCGGGATCGAGCGTGGCGGTGAGCGCCGCCGCGCAGCCCGGATTTGTATTCAGCAACTTCACGGGGGACATGAGCGGCTCGGCGCAACCTCAGAGTCTGGTAATGGACAAGCCACGAGCGGTGGGCGCGGTATTTGTGCCGGCGCCGGCGCAGGCTCCGCAACTGGTGGCGAGCGTAGTGAGTAAGACCGGCGATCCGACGGCACGACTCTGGACTATACAAGTGAGCAGTGTGGGCCCGGGCGCGGCGCTTGACGCCCGGTTAAGTTCAATCGATATCGCTCAAACGTTCGGTGCCGCGTGCACGAGACCGTTGGCTCCGGCGACGTCACTGCCGGAGGCCCTGGGGACGATTGCACCTGGAGCAGGCGCGCAGGTTGGAGTGACATTCGATTTCAGTTCCTGCCCGGCGACGGCGCGATTCACCGTGACAGTGCATTCCACGGCGAATAACTCGTATGCGGGAACGACGGCAATCAATAACCAATACCGTTGAAGATCAAAAGAGTTCAAGAGAGGAGAAATTCATGAAGAGATCACTTTGGTTTCTGGGCCTGGGCGTTCGCAGGGGGGCCTGCGATGTTCGGGGAACGGTACTGAGTCTGAGTCCGGCCGGAGGGGCGGTAGCCGCTCTTCCGGGCGGGATCACAGGATGGGGTTTCACCTTGTCGAACGATACGGATTATGCAGTGGTGGACGACGCAGTGCTGATCGGCGGGGATTCCCTGGGAGCGTTTACGGATTTCATTTCGTTGCCCTCGAATTTTGTGGTGATCGGACCGGATGGGCCGTTCGCTCGAATGATGTGGACGGAGGATTTCGATGCGACAGCGCAGACGGGGCTGGGAGAGTTTGCAGTGTCTTCGGGAGCATTGCCTGGCGATTCGTTTTCGGGGACCGTTCGGGTCTATTACGATTTGTTCCAGCACAGTCCGCTTGACCCGGGGTTCGATCCCGACCTGGATCTGGTCAGCACCGGGAACTTTACGTCCGCGGCGGTTTCGATTACAGTGCCCGGGCCGGCGGCGGCTCCGGAGCCGGCGAGCTGGGTTTTGATCGGGAGCGGTTTGGTGCTGGGAGGAGTTTATCGACGACGGCGCGAGACGACCGCTTTCGTTCGTCAGCATCAGCCCACGCCTTGATGCGCGTGCTGACCGGCCGACGGACAATAACCGGCTTTCTGATCGCTTTTCAGCTGCCTGTCCGATCGTGCCACGCTCGTCGTTCAAGCAGCGATGCTTGCTGCCATCAATGTGCAGCAGCATGCCCGTGAGCGGGCGTAGGAACCGTCGGCGCCGATGCTTCCCGCGCTTTCGTTCCTTCGCCACAAGACCAGTTCCCCGCATCGTTCGATCCGTTACTCCGATGATCTCCGCGGCCTCCAGCCAGGTGATCCAGTTCATCATCCGCTCCATCCGGGTTATGGAGTACATCTGGATCATTCCCACAACCCAGTGACCTCTGCCCCGAATTTGTCAAAGCGGACAGCTCATCTGTTATTTCGACCGGACAGATCGTATGTCAGCGACAGGTCACATTATGGTCACATTATGGCCGTTGACCTTGCCAGACCACCGTGATAGCATCCGTGGCACATTGACGATCAGCAGATGAGCCGCTGGGCGAGCCTGGCTGAGGTTTGAATTTGACAAAAGGGGTTTAGCATGAAACACACAAAGCCAGCGATAGCTCTTCTCTTCCTATTGACCCTCGCTCACGTTGCATTTGGACAGACCGGCGGCATGATCACCGGTGTGATTTCGGATCCGGCGGGCGCCGTGGTTCCGAACGCTCCGATCGAAGCTAAGAACTCCGAAACCGGCGTCGTCGTGTCGGCCGCGACCAGCGCCACGGGCAATTACGTCCTCGGCGATCTTCCCGCCGGCACGTATGAAATAAACGCGACCGTTCCCGGATTCAAAAAGTACGTCCGGCCGGGGATCACGGTCCAGCAACTGCAAACCACACGCGTCGACGTCGCACTCGAAATAGGCGCCTCCACCGAGTCCGTGACGGTAACCGCTGACGCGCCGCTCCTGAAAACCGAGTCCGGAGACGTAAGCCACAACGTCACTACCGACCCAAGTCGACGATCTTCCGATGGGCCAGATCGGCGCCATCCGCGTTACGACGCAGGCGGTACTAACGATTCCCGGCGTGAACGGCGGCCTCACTTCGATCAGTATCAATGGCACGCCGGCCGCCAGCGAACGGATCCGGATCGACGGTCTGGATGCAACCTACACTTTGGGCAATGCCTACTACTCGTTCGGAGCGCCCAGCGTGGATTCGGTTCAGGAGGTCGCGATACAAACCAGTAACTTCGCGGCCGAATACGGTCAGACTTCGGGCGCCGTTTTAAGCTACACCATGAGATCGGGCACCAACCATTTCCACGGATCTGCATACGATTACTGGGTGAATGAGGATCTCAACTCCGCCGGCGCATACTCCCACACCCGCCCCAAAACTCGAAAGAACGACTTCGGCGGCACCATCGGAGGACCCGTCTGGATTCCCAAGGTCTACAACGGCAAAGACAAGACCTTTTTCTTCTTCAGCTACGAATCCCTTCCCACCACCACCACGACCTCCAACAACCTGCTCACGGTTCCCACGGCGCAATATCAGGCCGGGAATTTCAGCGCGGCTCTGGCGGCGACCGGCAATAAAGTTTTGGGAACGGATCCGCTGGGCCGGCCTATCATTCAAAACGCGATTTACGATCCGGCCACGCAGCAAACGTTCAACGGCCTGCTCATCCGGGATCCGTTCCCGAACAACACGATCGTTCCGATGAGCCAGCTCGATCCGGTCGCTTTGAAAGTTCAGGCTCTGATCCCGCAACCACAGGGACCGTTCGCGACCCAGTTGATCAATAACTACGAGAACCCATATACGGTCAAGGCGTCCGACTATATTCCTTCGTTTAAGATCGACCACGCGCTGAATTCCAGGATGAGGCTGAGCTACGCCTTTGGAGTCGTGCACATAGAAACACCCGGACCGCCCACCAATACCAGTGAGGATGGTTTTCCCACACTGCTTTCGGCGTTTGTCCCGACACATTGGGTAACCACCAGCAATCGCCTCAACTACGACCAGACGCTCAAACCGACTCTGCTCCTGCATTTGGGGGCGTCGTACGTGGGCAGCTCGCTCTCCATGCCCTCCGCGGTCACTGGTTACAACGCCACTTCGGGAATAGGATTAACCGGGCCATTTACGCCCTTGGCCTTTCCGATATTCACAGGGCTGTTGGGGGCTAACAACACGGGCGGCTCGAGTGCCTTAGGGGCGAGCACCGGCATTGGCGGATTTCAGGACACGCTGGAAGAAAAAACCAACTTCAATGCCAACGTTACCTGGGTCAAGAACAACCACAACTTCAAATTCGGCGGGGAAGCGGCCATTGAAGGTTACCCCAATTCCAATTTCATCAATACCAACGGTAACTTTGCCTTCAGCGCAGCGGAAACAGGCCTACCCTACTTGAACGCGACTGGCCCGGCGGGCACCAACGGCACCATCGGACTTCCCTATGCCAGTTTCCTGCTGGGTCTGGTCGATAGCTACAACGTTGCACAACCGGCGATCGCCAAGCTTGGGAAACACTCATTGGCATTTTTCGCTCAGGACAGCTGGAAGGTCACGCGCAAGTTTACGCTCGAGTACGGGCTGCGCTACGATTTTGCCACCGCTTCGAAGGAGCAGTATGGCCGTTATGGAACCTTCGACCCCACCGTGGCGAATACGCAGGACGGTGGACGTCCCGGAGGCGTCACCTATGGGGCGACCTGCGGTTGCGACAATAATTTTGCCAACAACTATAAGCTTGGATTCGGGCCGCGGCTTTGCTTCGCCTATCAGTTGAATTCGAAGACCGTGATCCGCGGAGGAGCGGCCCTGGTTTACAACGGTACGCCAGACACCGGCATTCTCGCGCGCTCAGTTACATCCGTGAATCAGGTATTTTCAACTGCCTGGGCCCAGGCGCCAATGACCCTTGGCCGGTGGCGTTCCGCTTACCTCTGCTCAGATTGCGTACCCCAACTTTAGTCCGAGCCACTTCCCTGTTGTGGCCATTCCAGGAACGCCCGGAGCAGCTCCGGCGTACTGGATCGATTCGAACGGCGGGCGCCCCAGCCGGTCGACTCAATGGAGCATCGGCGTGCAGCGCGAGATCGTTCGGAATCTGACGGTGGAAGCCAGCTACGTGGGGAACCGCGGGGTGTGGTGGCCGGTAAGCACCGTGGGGGCCAACTTCAACGCGAACACCCCGCAGTCCCTGTTAGCCGACGGGCTGGACATCACCACCGCTTCGGCCCGGGCCATCCTGGCCGCTCCGATCGGCAGTGCGGCGGCTGGCCCGTTCCAGAACAAGCTGCCGTATTCGAATTTCCCGCTCACCGCGACGGTGGCTCAGTCGCTGCGGCCGTTCCCGCAGTTCACGAACTCGCCCACGGCGGAGTGGGCCCCGTTGGGAGATAGCTGGTACAACTCCCTGCAGATCAGAGGAATCGAACGGTTCTCGCACGGTCTGATTGTCAGCGCTAACTTTACCTGGTCAAAGTCGCTCGACAACGGTATCGAGGCAGTAGAAAACGATGTTTTCAATCGGAGTCAGAACAAGTACCTCTCGAGCCTGGACCGGCCGCTGGTCACCAACATCAACGTCAGTTACATCGTGCCGGCGCCTGAGTTCATCCACAACAAGATCCTGCGGTACGTGGTGAGTGGCTGGCAAACGGGAGCCCTCCTGACGTACGCCAGCGGGGCGCCCATCCTCGTTCCTGCCTCGACCAATCTGCTGAACACGGATACGTTCCTTTCGGCATCCTTCATGAATCGCGTCCCTGGACAACCGCTGTTTCTTCAGGATCTCAACTGCCACTGCTTCGATCCGACCAAAACTCTGGTTCTGAATCCGGCTGCGTGGGCAAGTCCGCCTCCTGGCACGTGGGGCACTTCCGCGGCGTATTACAACGACTACCGGGCCCAGCGGCATCCCACGGAGAACTTCAACATAGGACGCCAGTTCAGGCTCCGCGAGGCGATGAGCCTCAGCGTTCGGGCGGAGTTCGTGAACATCTTTAACCGCACCGTACTTCCCGCCCCAAGTTCGACGGCTCCGCTGACGCCGGCAACCTGCTTCCTGTCGGGCACGAGCGGCGCCACGGGCGCCTGCCAGCCCGGTGCTACCTTCGCTTCGGGCTTCGGCTTTGAGCAAACGGCAGCCATCGCGGGCGGGACGCGGACAGGCCAGATCGTCGCTCGCTTCGTTTTCTAGCGAGCCGGCAAAGGGCGCGGGGGCAAGACTGACTTGTTGGCATAGGCGTTGAAATAACGCATTGACCGGACGACACCGGTGTGCTGATCCGGCTCTGGCCCATGTTTGGGTGCAACTTCCCGGGACGCCGTTCGCGGGAGCGATCCTTCGCAGCTTTTGGACCCAGGCCATTCCCCGAGTGGCCGAAGATTCGCTCAAAGCCGTACCATACAATCAAATCGCCCTTTGGACGCGGACTTCTCCAAATGTCGACGTATCGCGGGTTTTCGATGATAAGAGGTCGGTTCGCTGGGCTATATACCGGAAGTACCGCCGGGGACTTTCCGTGGAACGGTTTGAAATGTCTTTGGGTCAATCTCGAAGCTGTCTTTGTGGTGGTCGTAATTAGAACTCTGGGCAAGAACGGCGTGTTGCAGTGAGGTAATAAACGGACGTTCCAAACCATCTGACCCGTAGTATCCAAATACCGAAACCCGGCTTCATCGCTTCATCACGCTGCCCGAGCATAATAATTGAGCATTCCGCCGAGGCGGCTTCGGCGACGAACCGGTCCGGCGCGGTCGGCGAGACCGGACTCAGGGAAAATGAGCAGATTACCGAGGCCTTGATGGTTTCGCTCGAAGTGATAATGGGCGACGAACTCTCGAACAGCGATGCGCAGAGCACCCTCTCCGAACAGAATCATGCGTTCGAGGCAGGACTCCTTAATGCTGCGCACGAAGCGCTCGGCATAGCTGTTCAGGTTCGGCGATCGGGGTGGCAGCTTTACGGATTCCGTGCCGACCTCGGCCAGCGTGGAGAGGAACTCCGCCGTGAAGAGCGGATCCCGGTCATGAATCAGGTAGCGCTTGCCCTTGAGGAACCCGTCGACCGCATCGGTCAGATTGCGTGCGATCTGGCTCATCCACAAGCCGTTGGTAATCGCCGAGATCCCGGCGATCTGCACGCGGCGGGTGGAAAGCTCGATAAAAAACAGAACCAGGAAGCGCCGGAGGCCCTTGCATGTCCAGATCTCTACAGTGAAGAAATCGGCGGCGACGATCTGTCCCCAGTGTTGAGCGAGAAATTCCTTCCAGGTTGTTTTGCGCACTCGTTGCGGTGCCGGTTCGATGGCGTTTCGCATCAGGATGTTGGCAATCGTGCCGTGTGCCAGTTCATGACCGAGATTCGACAGCGCGCCCTGAATCCGCACATAACCCCAGTCCCGGTTCTCCGTCGCCATACGGACAACCAACGCTTCGATCTCTTTCCCGGTCGGCGGCCGACCCGGACTGCGCCGTGCACTACCGTCATACTTATTCGCGATGAGTTTCCGGTGCCATGCCAGCAAGGTCTGCGGAGTTACGATGGCGGCCATTTCTGCCAGCAACCTTCTTCCCAGCGGCCGGGCTCTGATGGCCAAACGGCGGCGCTGATCGTCGGTGAAGCGAAGCCGCCGCGCGCCAAGCTGACTGCGAAGGATTCTGTTTTCCTCCCCGGTTGCTGGCCGTTCATATCCGCGTGAAAGAGGACAGGGCAATCGCCAAACAACGGTTCAAAGACGGGGCTGAGCGACGGGTATCTCCAAAGGAGTATTATGCCCTCCTGGCGAGGGCTGATGAGGCATGGAGCGACGAGGAGACCGCCCGATTGGAACTGGAACAGCACCAGCAGGTTCACGGCGGAGAGAATTGACCGCTCGCTGGCCGGTCGCTTGTAGCGGCGTGAGAGGCCGACTGAAACCGTACAAATCCGATTTCGTGCCTGACAGCAATTCGGTTACTCTGATTCTCAATGCAGTGCGATGAGTGTGCCCGCCTGTTAGCCGATCCGGGACCTGGCCCACGACCGCGCCGCCCGCCTGGCGCGCCAGCGCCCGGGAAGATCTGGCGCGCAAGCTGGGCCGCATTGGTTGGCAAATCCACCGAGCCTGGTCTCGTGCCATTTTGTTGAAGAATGAAAGCCGCGATCTGCGTGTTAAGGGGCGCTCCGAGACTGCCTGGCTTGCCTGGCGGCATCCTGCTGGTTATGTAATCGATCAGTTCACTGACCGGCTTGCCGGCATACTTCTGGAGGAAAGCCGTGCCCTTGAGCGGTGGAGCAAATTCGCCATCGTCGGTATTCGGCCCGTGGCAACTCGCACAACTCTGAGCGTAAGCGTTCCCGCCCGCGCTTGCCTGTGCCGCGGTGAAGGTGGCGTTGTTGTTGGACTGCGCTTTCGTAACTGCCGCGCTGTAGACGAGGAGCGCGGCGGCAAGGAGACAGCACCTGTTCATTCAATTGCCTCGCGCCGGCTGTGGCGGATTGATGACCGCTTCATCCCAGTGCTCTTTGATCATGCCTTTCTCCACGCGCACCAGATCGAAGTGATTCCAGTGGTATTCGCGGCCGGGGTCATCGGGATCCTTCGCCGTACGGTCCCACATCATGAAGCTGTAGGGGCCGTCGATCAGGGTTAAGACCGGCGGGTTGATCCAGGCCGCCTGAATCGGCTTCGCGTCTTCAGGTCGGCGGCCGGGAATGCGGCTCATGAACTGCTTAAAGCCATCGCGGCCCTGCGGCACATTGGGGTTGTGCTGAATGTAGCCGGGGTCCATCGTTTTGTCGGCGAGCTCAAGATGGCCGTACTGAAGCATGTCTTTCAGCTCTTCGGTAGCGAGGGCAAGCGTTTTCTCATCCTGTCTGGAAAGCTTGCCCGTGTTCCACTGCATCGGCGGCTTCGGTGAAACCCCAGTGGGAACCATGCCCGAACCCTTATTCTTCTGCGCGCTGTCCCAGTGCTCCTGCACCTTCCCGTTCTGAATGCGCAGCACGTCGAAGCTGTTGGAGTGGTAGGTCTTCGAAGGATCCCGCGGGTCCTTTTTCTCGGTTTCAAAGACGAGCCAGACGAAATCTCCACGGGCACCCATCACAACGGGCGGGTTCTCCAGTTTGGCGGGAATCGGATTCTTTGGCTTGGCGAACTTCGAGAAGAACTCGACAAATCCGGCGCGTCCGGTGGGGACGTTGGGGTTGTGCTGAATATAGTCCTCGGCCTGATACTTCGGCGTCAGTTCCAGATGGCCGCCGTCCAGCACTTCACGCCACCAGGTAAGAACCATATCCAGATTCTTCTTTTCCTGGGCTGTCATGGGGGCGGTTTGGGGCGTCGTGGGCGGGTTGATCGATTCGGCGAACAAGGGAACGGCTGCGAACGAGAGCAGCAGGCTGGCGGCGACGAAGGCGACGTTTGGACTGGTCACGGGAATCCTCCTCGATTTGCGATCTCGTTAAGTATATTTGGAGCTTCCCGCCATTGGCAAAGGACCGGTTCGGGGGAGATAAGCGCAGCGTGCTGTGCGGCGGCTATGTAGCATGCGGCATAGGGCCGTAGATCATGGGGAGCACGCGCTTCACGCATACTGCAGCTGGCGGATCAGGTGCGAGGGGCAACGATCTTCTGTGCGGCGGCCAGACGATCAGCCCACCCGGATTCGTACTGATGGTACTCAATTTTCCCGGATGTCTCGGCTGTAAATTACTGATTTATTTGGTGCGCCCGGCATGACTCGAACACCCGACCTTCTGGTTCGTAGCCAGACCGATTTGGGCCCGCCTCCCGTTAGATTCCCAACGCTCTAGTTGGACGCTAGACTTCCTACTTACTTGGACCAAATCCGCTGTCTTCGGCTCGTCGTTGAGCAGGACTTCGTGATCTGGGGTTCGGAGGATCCAGTCCTCGAGTTCGTGAATTGATAGTCCGCGTGTGCGCGCCTTCAGGAATCGAATCACCTCCAACTTTGGCCAAGTTGCCCATTCGCTCATATTGCGAAACGGTTCCCCGCAGATCTCACGTCTAACTTGCTCCTGCGCTCGCTGCTTTTCCCCCGTCCATCGAGGACGCAGTTCACACGCGATATCAACATCGTTTGGGCGGTCGACGCCGCGTACATAGCTGCCAAAGACCACGATCATTCCGACCCGGTACGCCCACCCGTCATCAGCATTTAGGGCGTGTGCGCGCTCGATGAGACCTGCAATCAGGCGCGCAGCCGTTTCGCGCCGCAGAGGTGGGGCCGCGGTAGCCATGGCGAGTGCGCTGCCTTTTGTGGTTGGTTCCAAATGGCCTCGTGCCGGCTCGACAAAGCCGTCCTTTTGTAGACGATTCAATACACGAGTAGCGGCGGCATCCGAACATCGCAGGATTTCGCGTACATAGCGGAGCGTTATTGAACGACCGACGGTTTCCCGCATCAACTGGCGGATCTGCACCGCGGGATAGCCGGCGATCTTTTGGTCTGCCGTAATGCGCATGAGAACTCCTTAAGGCTTACCACACGACGACTTGGCCGACGAATCCTAACTCGGATATCTTTTCCATCCTCCAGGCAGGGCTCGACCACCGGACTCGATCCAGCGACATGAGGCGAGTCTCTTCGACACGGATCTGACGACCCATACGCACTATCGGAAGCAGTCCTGCGCGGCCCATCTCGTACGCTCTTTGCAGAGACACACCGAGACGGTCCGCGACCTCGTGCATAGTGAGCATTTGGATTCGCGCCGGAGCAGCGCTTTGGTTTGTTCTCATAGGGGAGGTGCTCATGGGATACTTATACTCGCTTTCTGGATTTCAGCCAAATGTACGGATCAAACAGCGCCAGCCCACGAAAGTCGCTGAATACTGGCGCGGGCGTTTCTCTTGGATTGGGAACTGAGGGGTTCAATCTCGTCCGATGTCAGAGCTAAAACGTGTGTGCCAAAAGTGTGCCAGCTCCGCAAAACTCGGCCAAATTCGGCGGCGCTCCGCAGCAGGAGGGATCGTCGCAAGACATTGATTCACAGCATACTTAGACAACATGGCCGTCCTCGGGCAACATCAGCCAAAGACGGCAAAAACGGATTCGTAATCAGCAGGTCGCCGGTTCGATCCCGGCGGGTGGCTCCATATTTTTCAGATATTTGCACATCAGTTTGGCTTCACTTCTTCCCGTTTGACAGCCATCGGCTTTAAAATGGCGTCCAATCCTGGCTACAGCGTCCTCTCTTCGTGAGGGTTCGCCCTTCGAGCGGAATCCGATTCTCGTGGTGAAAACAAAGTCGTCGGCGGCTTCGATGCGGCACATACCTGCAGGACCGACAAATATTGGAAGCGCTTGCACGAGTCCTCTGGCGGGTGATAGGATTCCCCACGAAGGAGTATTGTGATGCGAATCGTCGCGCTGGGTTTGCTTGGCTGGACTTTGTGCCTGGGACAGGTCAAGGACGAGTGCAAGCCGTCCGCGCTCAATATTCCGGGTGCGCCGTTCCCCTGCGTCTATGCGGATCGCAGCGTGGCTTTCCGCGTCGCGGCGCCGGACGCAAAAAAAGTTCAGGTCAGACTCGGCGGCGCCCATGATATGACTCGGGGGGCAGACGGACTCTGGACCGTCACCATCTCTCCGCAGGTCGTCGGCTTCCATTACTACTCGATCGTCGTCGACGGGGCCGTGATAGCGGACCCTGCCACACGAACCTTTTTCGGCTCCGGATGGGATAACAGCGCCGTTGAGATCCCCGCGCCCGACGCCGACTTCTATTCAGCGAAGGATGTGCCGCACGGCGAGGTGCGCCAGCGCATGTATTACTCCAAGGTCACAGGAAAGTGGCGGCGCGCTTACGTCTATACGCCTCCCGAATACGAAGCCAACGCGCGCACTCGCTACCCGGTGCTTTATCTTCTGCACGGTTGGGGTGAAAACGAGCAAGGCTGGGACGCGCAAGGCCACATTGATTTGATCATGGACAACCTTATCGCCGAAAAGAAGGCGAAGCCCATGATCATCGTGATGGAAAATCTGAATGCGGTGAAGCCTGGCGCAGACGCCAGCCTGTACCATGGGCGAGGCATTATCTCGCGTCCATCCGTGGCGGACGTTGCTCCCGCGCCGGGCGGCCGCGGCGGAGCAACTCCGGGGCGTGGTGGATTCCCCGCAAATTGGGACGGGACATTCACCGACATGATGCTCGATGACCTTATCCCGATGGTGGAGCATTCTTACCGTGTGGCGCCTGGCCGCGAGAATCGCGCCATGGCTGGTCTTTCGATGGGGGGAATGCAGTCGTTTCTGACCGTGCTTCCCAATCTCGACAAGTTCGCATATCTTGGAGGTTTCAGCGGGTCCAGTGGCGGCGGTGCTGGATTCGATCCTAAAACCTCCAACAATGGCGTCTTCGCCGATCCCGCAGCATTCAACAAAAAGATGAAGGTGCTGTTCCTTGGAATCGGGTCGGTGGAGGGTCCAAACACGAAGAACTTCAGTGATCAACTGACGCAAGCGGGCATTCACAACGTTTACTTCGAATCGCCCGGAACAGCTCATGAGTGGCTTACCTGGAGACGCTGTCTGAACGATTTCGCACCTCGCGTTTTCCGATAGTCTGTCTCGTCCACGAACCCGGGCCTTCCGGCGACGTATTACATGGCGTGTCTATAATGAGCAATGAATGCGCTTGCATTCGTCCGGGTGAGAAATCTGACCGCATGATCGACCTTTCGAAGAAGGAAGTCTGGTTCGTTACCGGCAGCCAGCACCTTTACGGCGAGGCGACCTTGCAGACCGTCGCCGAGCACTCCCGGGAAATCATCAGCGGCCTGAACGCGTCCGGTGCTATCCCGGTGAAGATTGTTCCCAAAGCCGTGATGACCACGCCGGAGGCGGTCGCTGAACTGTGCGGCGAGGCGAATGCTGCCCACGCGTGCGCCGGTATCGTCGCCTGGATGCATACCTTCTCCCCCGCAAAGATGTGGCTGGGCGGACTGCGCGTCCTGGTAAAACCCGTCGTTCACCTTCACACCCAATACAATCGCGACCTGCCGTGGGGTTCCATTGATATGGACTTCATGAACCTGAATCAGTCGGCACATGGCGATCGTGAATTCGGCCACCTCGCCATGAGGATCGGACTTAAACGCAAGGTCGTCGTCGGCCATTGGCAGGACCCGGAAGTCGAAAATCAGCTCGCAAGCTGGTCGCGAGCGGCCGCGGGCTGGCAGGAATCACAGCACCTGAAGATTGCGCGTTTTGGAGACAACATGCGTGACGTCGCCGTCACTGAGGGCGACAAGGTGGAAGCGCAGGCCCGAATGGGATATTCCGTGAGCGGTTACGGCGTTGGAGACCTGCTGTGTTCGATCAACCAGGTGTCGGATGCCGATACCGACGAGCTGACTGCTGAGTACGATGAGACCTACTGTATTGCGCCGCCACTACGGCAAGGCGCAGAACGCCGCCAGTCACTGAAAGACGCCGCGAAAATCGAGCTTGGCCTGCGCGCTTTTCTTCAGAATGGACACTTCGGAGCGTTTACCGATACGTTTCAGGATCTCCATGGCCTGAGACAGCTTCCCGGAATCGCCGTGCAACGGCTCATGGCGGACGGCTACGGTTTTGGCGCGGAAGGTGACTGGAAGACCGCGGCCCTTGTCCGCACGATGAAGGTGATGGCTCACGGGCTCCCCGGCGGCACATCTTTCATGGAGGACTATACCTACGACTTCGGCGGCACGGCGAAAGTGCTGGGCGCTCACATGCTCGAGATTTGTCCTTCCATTGCAGCGAGCCGGCCGTCGGCCGAGATTCATCCGTTATCGATCGGCAACAGGGCCGATCCGGTTCGCCTGGTCTTTACAGCATCCGCCGGACCGGCGGTTAACGCATCGTTGATACAGGTGCGCGATCGTTTTCGGATGATTGTCAACGAAATCGATGTGGTGGATCCGCGGGAGCCGCTGCCACACCTTCCGGTAGCCAGGGCCGTGTGGATGCCGCGGCCGAATCTGAAGACCGCTGCGGCCGCATGGCTCTATGGTGGAGGCGCCCACCACACCGCGTTCAGCCAGGCGCTCACCAGCGAGATGATGGAGGACTTTGCTGTTATGGCGGATCTCGAGTTCCTCTTGATCTGCGCTACCACCGATCTGCGCCAGTTCCGCAATGAGCTGCGATGGAATGACGCGGCGTACGTGTTGAGAAACGGCTGCTAGATCAGATTGATGGCGGAACTTAGAGGAGCCAATCTGATCGCGGGACACATTTCGTCTATGGGAACGACCTCATTCCACGCAATTGCGCCGGACAGTGGTGAACCGCTGGAGCCGGAGTACCGCGACGCCACCTCGGCGGAGATCGACCGCGCCGTCACCCTCGCGGCCAACAGCCAGGACGAGTTCTATTCGCTGCCCTCCGCCCGCATCGGCACGCTTCTCGATCGCATCGCGCAGGAGATCGAGGCAGTGGGCGATGCGCTCGTCGAGCGCGCGATGCAGGAAACGGCGCTGACCCTTGATCGCCTGAAGGGGGAACGCGCGCGGACCATTAATCAGCTTCGTTCGTTCGCTGAACTTGTGCGCGACGGATCGTGGAAGAACCCCACGATGGATGCCGCGCTACCGGATCGTCAGCCCGCGCGCCGCCCGGACCTCCGCCGCACGATGATCCCGATCGGGCCCGTGGCTGTCTGGGCAGCCAGTAACTTCCCGCTGGCTTTTTCGGTCGCGGGAGGCGATACGGCAGCAGCGCTCGCCGCGGGTTGTCCGGTCGTAGTGAAAGCGCATCCGGGACATCCGGGTGTCTCCGAACTCACAGGCAAGGCCGTTGCGAAAGCGATCGCGTCCCTGCGGCTGCCACCCGGCATCTTTTCGGTCCTTCACGGGGTGAGTCCCGAAGTCAGCCTTGAACTCGTGAAGCATCCGCGAATCGCGGCAGGTGCTTTTACCGGCTCGCTTAAGGCCGGCCGCGCGCTTTTCGACGCGGCTGCGCGCAGACCGGCGACTATTCCGTTCTTCGCCGAGATGGGCAGTGTGAACCCCGTATTCCTCCTCCTAAATGCCCTCGCGGAACGCAGCGACGCGATTGCGGAAGGAGTGTTCCAGTCTGTGACGCTGGGAGTTGGACAGTTCTGCACGTGTCCCGGGGTGGTCGTGGCAGTCGAAAGCCCCGCTCTCGAGCGATTTGCTGAGATGTTTCGCACCCGGTTTCAGAGCGCCAGGCCGGGAGCCATGCTTACCGCCTCGATCGCGTGCGCATATCGTGACGGAATCGACCGGGTCGCCTCGCTTCCCGCCGTTCGCGCATGGATGTCCAGGGCAGGCGCGCCTGCGCTGTTCGAGACGTCCGATGAGGTTTTTCAAGCTCATGATGAGCTGCGGCACGAGTTGTTCGGGCCTGCCTGCATTCTGGTGCGCTGCGCGTCCGACGCCCGGGTTCTGGAAGTCGCAGATTATCTCGAAGGCAGTCTGACCGCCACGGTCCATGCCACGCCAATTGACCTCAAGCGAAACCGCCAACTTCTGTCGCAACTCGCGCGCAAAGCGGGCAGACTGATCTTTAATGGCTACCCGACCGGCGTTGAGGTGTGTGCCTCGATGCAGCATGGCGGTCCCTACCCCGCGACCACCGATCCGCGTTTCACATCCGTGGGCGCCGCCGCGATTCAACGTTTCGCGCGACCAATTTGTTTTCAGGACTGTCCGCCGGAATTCCTTCCTCCGGAACTTCAGGCTCTCTCGAAATAGACTCTCTAAATGGATCCGCGAGCCGCGACCTATCGCAAGATCACCGCACGGCTCGTGCCCTTCCTGTTTGCCTGCTACATCCTGGCCTATATCGACCGGGTCAACGTGGGATTCGCAAAGCTCCAGATGCAGACCGATCTGAAGATGAGCGAAACGGTCTACGGCATCGGAGCGGGCCTGTTCTTCTTCGGCTACTTCCTGCTTGAGGTTCCCGCCAACATGATGCTACGCCGCCTGGGAGCGAGGCGCTGGCTTGGACCCATCATGATCGCCTGGGGATTGGTCTCGACAGGCATGATGTTCGTGCGAGGGACTGGAAGCTTCTATGCGCTGCGTTTCCTGCTGGGCGTGGTAGAGTCCGGGTTCTTTCCCGGTGTCATGTTGTATCTCACGTTCTGGTATCCTCAACACCGGCGCGCAAGAATCGTCGCGACCTTCATTGCGGCGAACCCGCTTTCTGGAGTAGTAGCCGGACCTCTGTCAGGATGGATCTTAGCCGGCCATCAGACCATCGCAGGCTTGCGGCCATGGCAGGTGTTATTCCTCGTCGAGGGTCTTCCCTCGGTGCTCGCGGGTATCACGACGCTTCTCTTTCTGACGGACACTCCGGAACAGGCCCATTGGCTTAACAGCGAAGAGCGCGCGTTGATCGCGCACGATCTGGAACAGGATGAGAACGTCAAGATGCGCCGAGGGGAGTCGTCCCAGCGGTTTTCGGATGCATTCCGCAGCGGTAAGGTCTGGATTCTGGCGTTGGCGTTTTTTGGCGTTCAGATGGGGAATTATGGGCTTGCCTTCTGGCTGCCGCAGATCTTGAAAGACACCGTTACCGGAGATCCGTTGTTCATTGGCCTGGCCTCGATGATTCCGTGGGGCGCCGCAGCTGTCGCGATGGTGCTGTGGGCGCATCACTCCGATCGTACCGGCGAGCGGCGCTGGCATGCGGCGCTTGGAATCGGAATCGCCGGTTTGACGCTGGCGATGGGGGCGTTCGGTGTTTCCGGCTGGTTCGCCTTCGCTGTGGTCACCGGCACGACCATTTCATTGATGTGCACGCAGGCCGTCTTCTGGTCGCTGCCAACGGCAGTCTTGTCAGGTGCGGCGGCTGCGGCGGGCATCGCGTGGATCAATTCAGTCGGTAACCTCGCCGGATACGTCAGCCCGTTTCTGGTGGGTCGCATTCGCGACACAACCGGCGCCATGACGCTCGCATATCTGGTTCTGGGCTTATCGTGCCTGCTTTCATCGGTTCTGATTTGCGCGGTCACAAGCGTAAGGAGCCGGATGGTGCGGGACCTGGAAGAGATTTCGACTGGCCGCCGATAATACGGCAAATGGCCAACTCGCCGATCGCAGTCCTGTGGGACCTCGATGGAACTCTGGTGGACTCCGAAGAGTACCACTGGCGCTCATGGAAGGAAACGCTTGACCGCGAGGGAGTCAATATCACCCGTCAGGATTTTCTCACCGGCTTTGGCCAGCGGAACGACGCGATTATTCCGCGGTGGTTGGGCGCCAACGCGCGTGTTGAAGACATCGAACGTATCGGTGATGCGAAGGAATTGCGCCATCGCGAACTGGTGCGGATTGAAGGTCTCGCACCGCTGCCGGGCGCCGCAGAATGGGTGGAGCGTCTGCATCGCGAAGGCTGGCGGCAGGCCGTTGCGTCGTCCGCGCCGCGGGCGAACGTCGACACGGTGCTGGATGCGCTGGGGCTGAGCCGATGGTTCGGCGCAACCGTTTCCGCCGAGGATGTCACCGCCGGCAAGCCCGATCCGCAGGTCTTCCTCGTCGCAGCGTCGCGGCTTGGTGCTGAAGCACGTTCGTGCTTGGTGGTTGAAGACGCGGCGGCGGGCATTGAGGCAGCGCGCCGTGCCGGAATGAAGAGCATCGGCGTCGGCAGGAATGCGGCAGCCTTGAACGCAACCCTGCAAATCAACATGCTCTCCTCGTTGCCTCAGGATGCGTTTTCTGCGCTTCCTGGCCGGCACGACGGCGATTCATATGAAGATCGCTGAAAGCGCAATCTTACGCATTCGGCAACAACTCGTGTGGGCGTAATTTAGCTATTGCGTTCCAGAAATGTAAGCGTTATCATTGTCGGAGACTTCAGCCGGGTTTGGGGCCGCCGGTTGCCGCCGGCAGCGCCACGTCAACAAATTCGGGGAAACGGGGAGGCATCCAGGATGATGCGCAATTCATCGCGAATTTCGATTGCAGCGGCAACACTGTCGCTTGCACTATGTGCAGTTTCAGCACAGGCACAAACGATATCCGGTTCGATGGGCGGGCGGGTTTACGATCCGCAAATGGCCCCCATCCTGGGTGCCACCGTCACGGTTACCGAACCATCCAGAAATTTCACAGTCACCACAAAAACGGGGCCCGAGGGCAGCTTCCTGTCAGCTGGACTGTTACCCGGAACCTACTCGATTTCTGTCGAAGCGACAGGCTTCAAGAAGCTGTCCCGGACGTCGATTCCTCTGGACGCGAATGACAAACTGGACGTCGGGAATCTTCTTCTCGAGTTAGGCGCTGTCACGGAGTCGGTCGAGGTAGCCGCACAAGGCGCGCTTCTGCAAACCGAGAGCGTGGAGCGATCGGCTACCATCACCGGGCACCAGATCGAAAACATCGAGGTGAACGGGCGAAATCCGCTGGATCTCGCCAAGCTCATCCCGGGTGTGGTCTCGACCGCGAATTTCTCCGTGGGGGGTATCGGCGGACTGAATAATTTGAATGTCAACGGAGAGCGAGCTTCCCAGAATCAGCTGACGATTAACGGAATCGGAGCCGTTGACACGGGCAACAACGGCCAGCAAACCGCGGTCCTGAGCATCGACTCCATCTCTGAGTTCAAGATGCTCACGGGAACCTACCAGGCTGAGTACGGGCGCAGCATTGGAGGGCAAATCGCGCTGGTGACCAAGACCGGCAGTGAGCAGTTTCACGGGAGTGGCTATTTTTATCACCGCAACGACGGCCTGAACGCGAACACATTTCTGAACAATGCGCGCCCGAGCTTCGGGCTGCCGGCCCTCCCGAGACCTCTCTTCCGTTATAACGATCCCGGTTATACAATCGGCGGGCCCATTTACATTCCAAAGCTGTTTGAGCGCGCACGCCACAAAGCGTTCTTCTTCTGGAGCGAGGAGTTCCAGCGGCAGCTTTCGCCCAATAGTGCGCGAAACGCTCTGGTTCCCACGGACCTGGAAAAGCAGGGAGATTTCAGCAAGAGCGTTGACAGCAACAATCGAAAGCTGACCGTCATCAACGATCCGACGAACGGGCAGCCTTTCAATAACATGGTGATCCCGAAGAGCCTGCTATACGCTCCTGGAGTGGCCCTGTTGAACATTTTTCCCGCCCCGAACGTGACGCAGGTGAGCAACTTCAACTACACTTCCCAATTACCGGGAGCGATGCCGCGGCGCGAGGATCTGCTGCGGCTGGATTACAACGTGAGCGACAAGATCCATCTTTTTGGCCACTGGATCAATGACGTTCAACCAAATGTCTTGCCGTATGGCTCGTTTATTCTCGGTTTGGCCGTCCCGCTCGCTCAGGTCAGCAACCAGCAGCCGGGACACTCCTATGCGGGCGGCGCGACATTTATTCTGTCGCCCACGATGACGAATGAATTCAATCTGGGCTTTAGCCACGGCGAAAACAATTTCGATGAGGCCACGAACATTCTCCGGAGTTCCACATCGGGCATCCACCTGCCGGTGCTCTATCCCAGCGCGGTCCAGAACGACTTCCTTCCCAACGTAACCTTCAACGGTACCCGAATCAACGCGAGCCCGAGCTTCGGAACCGCCGACGCGCCGTTTCACGCGATTAACGACACTATCGACATCGTTGACAACCTGACGAAGGTCTGGGGAAGCCACATCTTGAAGGCCGGCATTTACCTTCAACGCAGCACCAAAGATCAAAGCTCGTTTGCTTCGTTCAACGGAAGCTACAATTTTGGCGATAATCCTTCGAACCCCTACGACACGGGCTTCGGGTTTGCCAACGCCGCGATCGGCGTGTTCAACACGTTTACCCAGGCGGCCACTCACGTTGTCGGATTGTACCGGTATTGGAACGTCGAAGGGTTCGTGCAGGACACCTGGAAAATTCGCCGCAACCTGACGCTCGATTACGGCTTGCGCATCGCTTATTATCAACCGCAATATGACACATCCCTGCAGGCCTCTACCTTCGTTCCGGCGCTCTACAATCCCGCCAAGGCGCCGCGCCTGTATCAACCCGCTATCAACCCGTCCAATAACCAGCGCGCGGCGTTTGACCCGGTGACGAATACGTATCTGCCGTCGTTCGATATCGGCCTGGAAGTGCCCGGAACCGGCGATCCTTTCAACGGAATTTGCCAGGCGGGAACTTGCGTGGACAAGTATTTGTTCAAGAGCCGCGCGCCGCAATGGGGGCCGCGGTTCGGTATTGCCTGGGATGTGACCGGAAAGGGCAATCTCGTCGTTCGTACCGGTGGCGGGATTTACTACGACCGCATTCAGGGGAACCGGATCTTTGATTCCGTCGCCAATCCTCCTGAAGCTCTGGCGCCGACATTGCAGCAAAACTTCGTTTCCGCCATCGATCCCAAAAACATCCTGATCGGTCCGTCCGCTGTCAATATGGCGGATCCCACGGGCATGATTCCGACCACCTATCAGTATCAGTTCAGCGTGCAAACGCGGCTGCCCTGGGGGATGATGCTGGACACAGCTTATGTGGGCACGCAGGCGCGGCACCTGCAAGACAATCGGAACCTCAATTACAATGCGTTCGGACAGTGCTATCTGCCGCAAAACCAGGATCCGCAGCGGCTGGCAACAAGTCCCAACGCTCTGTTGGGCAATAACTGCAAGGATGCGAACTTCCTCAAACCGTACATCGGCTTTGCCAATATCAACCTCTACGAAGGCGCCTCGAACTCCAACTACAATGCGCTTCAGATCAACCTTCAGCGGCGCGCCACCAAGGGACTGTTATTGGGTGTGGCGTACACCTGGAGCAAGTCCATGGGCATTGCCGGCAACGGGATCGCATCCACGAATGACAACAGCTTTGTTCGTCCCGACCAGTACACCCGGCAGGCGTACTATGGCCCCACCTCCTTCGACCGGAGGCAGGTGCTGGCGATCAATTACGTCTACAACACGCCGAAACTGTCGTGGGGGAATGCGTTTACAAGGCTGGCGACGGATGGCTGGCAGATCTCGGGTGTAACGCAGGCGACAACCGGCGCTCCTTTCACTCCAGACCTTCTCTGTGCAAGGAGCGGGCAACCAGTATTTCACCGGCTCCAATACCGAAGGCGCCCGCATCGGCGTCGTCCAGGGATGCGATCCGTACACGCATTCCAGCGATCCGTTTAACCGCCTCAATCCAGCCTGCTTCTTTGTGCCGAGTCTGGGAAGCCTGGGGCTCGAATCCGGCATCGACTATTTGTACGCGCCGGGGGTCATCAATTTCGATATGTCGGTCCAGAAGGACTTCGCGGTTAAAGAGCGCGTGCGCTTCCAGTTCCGTGTCGACGGATTCAATGTGTTCAATCACGCGAATTTTACGGGGTTGAACGCCACGTTGAATTACTTGCCGTTTACACTCAGCAACGGAATCGCGACGGGCCAGCCTTCCCTGGCAGCGAACGCTCTGGGCCGCAATCCGAACGGCGCGGTCAACATCAGCGGGTTTGGAACGGTGACGCAGCCAGGACCGGGAGCGCTTGGCTACGCACGAATTCTGCAGATGGTTGTCCGGGTCCAATTCTGAGTTCGGACGGAGCCGGCACACCACGAATGCTGCAGGGCATTCGGCGTGCCGGCCCAGTCTGGTTCTCCCCGAACTGAGGGCACTCTATGCCATCGGCGCTGGTGCGTTACGGTTCGCTCTCAGTGCCGGGTCAACTTCCCGTTGGGCGCTCGATGTGATCGACAACAACCGTCGGAATCCTCCCTCTTGCGGCTCTGAGATGTAGCCCGAGTTGTTCCTGTAGCGCCGCGAACAGGGAGGGTGCGGTGGAATCGCCAGTCCCATCACGGTCCCAAACGAGCTCGAAATCGAACTCACCTTCGATCTGCGTGTGATCTTCAACGGTCCCGCCAAGTTGGCGGCGCAGGCTGATGGCTAAGCTCGACATCGAGATCCTGGCGGCTTTCATCGTGATTATTGTCCCGTTGGCGTTGGTGCTCATGAGCCGGTCGGAAGTTCCATGGAGGGCAAGCCGAGGTCCGCCTCTTGCGATTTCCAGACGATAGACCGGGCCTTCTTTTGTATCGCGGTGGACCTTAAAGCTGAAACGCTCCTCCAGCAGCGCCATCATCACATCCGACCTTCGCTCTTGTGTCACGGGCTCCTTGGTGACCGTCTTGCCGTCAATGTCGTAGCTCGCCGTGTCCGTCCAGGAGGGAACGCCGATCATCTGGCTATCTTCAACCATAGTCGCCATTTGGCTCATGTTGCGGACCGACAGATTTCGGCCCCTGAACCGGCCGCCGGGAAGGAAGTCAGCATCGGAACTGCCACCGGTTCGGTTGATTTTGATCGACACAACCTCAAAATGATACAGGGCCGGTGGGACGGCACTTGATGAAATGGCCTGAGCACTCAGAAGCTCGGCCACAGAACCTCCAAGAATGATTGCGGCCAGGATCATTGAGGCCCGTGGAGAATGGCCAGAAACGGGCCTTCGCAAACAAAGAACTGGCGGTTCCATGCCTGTGAATACTCGACCGAAAGCGCAAAGTTACAACGGCCGGCCAAGGCCGATGCCCCACCATAGATTCCTCTGACGAGGCGAACTGGTTCGTCAGTGCCGGTCCAGGTTTTCCACAAACATGTCACACGCGGCGCGGCGCAGGCCTTCGCGCGCTACAGGCCCCGCTGCGGTGAAATCGATGTAGCCGCGGGCGGCGGGATCGAACTTCGGCCACTTCGGCAGCGAGCCGCCGTTCGGATCGCCTGTCTTCGCGAAATTAGTCCAGTACCCTTCCATCTGATCGGAAACGGCCGTATCAGTGGAATCGTACTTCGGAGCATTGGCCGAGCCCGCGGCGGCCGCGAGAGTTCCGAATACATATGGAATCTCGCTTCCATGGGCGGCTCCAACCGATTCGCGGCCTGACGGCACACGCGAGAATTGAAACTGCCACGACTGGTTCCCCGCGCGCGAATGCCAGATCAGTTCCGCGACAGTCCCGCAGCGGAATTGAGTATCCGTAACCCACTGCGCCAGGGCGTTTCCGAACACCGCATCCGCTTCCGGCTCGCTGCCATCTTTCAAACCGTATACGTCCATCGCGCGCGGTGCCAATGCTCCAAACTGTTCCTGAATGCCCTCCTTAAGCCCCGCGATCGGGAAAAACGGACGGCTCAGTTCCCGCGCATTGCTTCCGATAAGAAGATCGGCCCGATGTTCCTTGCCCGCTTTGAAAATATCAAAAGGCGGACTGGGCAGCACCCACCCATCCACGACGACGCCCAACAAGGGCCCGAGGAACTGGAGTCCTTGTCCGGTCGCCTTTTGCAGATCCCGCGCCGATACCTGGCGCAGCGCTCCGATCGAACCCGCCTTCAGCCCGGCCGCCACCTCGCGTCCCTTCTTCTCTCCATCGGCGAGCGGCGGAGGAGCCACGACAGGACCGCTCTCACCTATCAGTCGGGCATACAGGCCCTTTGCGAGTGGCGAAGTCATCAGGACATTGATGTCCAGTGACCCGGCCGACTCTCCGAAAACCGTCACGTTCCGGGGATCGCCTCCGAAACGGGTAATGTTGTCCCGCACCCACTTGAGCGCGGCGATCTGGTCGAGCAGTCCGTAGTTGCCGGACGAGTGATGAGCAGATTCGGCTATCAACTCCGAGTGCGCGAAGAATCCAAAGACACCGAGCCGGTAATTGGCGCTCACCAGCACCACGCCGCGCCGGGCAAGACTCTCGCCGTTGAATACAGGCTCCGAAGATGCGCCCGCGAAGTTGCCGCCGCCATGGATCCACAACATAACGGGCTTGCGCGATTTCGGAGGCCACTCTGTAGTCCAAACATTGAGGTACAGGCAATCCTCGCTGACGTCCTGGCCATTTTGCATGCATCGCGGGGAAAACCTGGATGCGTCTCGCACGCCTGTCCATGGCTTCACCGGCATGGGTTCTCGCCAGCGCAGATCGCCGACGGGAGGGGCCGCGAATGGAATTCCCTTGAAGACAGCTACGTTCCCTGAAGCCACTCCGCGCAACTTTCCGGCGCCGATCGTGACAGTGGGGGCGTCCTGCGCATACGCCAACACAGATGCCAGAGCCAAAGCCGTGAGGATAGCTGATTTGGTCATAGTGATCAGGCCAGATCGAGCCCGTTGAGATGCCCGGTTGAGTCGCCGAATTGATCCATGTGCACGCCCATGCGATCCATCATGGTCAGGAACAAATTGCACATCGGGGTTTCTTTTCGATAGACGATCCGCCGGCCGGATTTGATGTATCCACCGCCGCGGCCCACGATCAAGGTGGGCAGGTCCTGGTGCTGGTGGGTGTTGCCATCGGCCAGTCCCGCGCCGTAGACAATCATTGAGTTATCGAGCAGCGAGCCATCCGCGTCCTTCACGCTTTGCAGCCGTCCCACCCACTGGGCGAATTGCTGCATGTGATAGAGGTTGATCCGCGCAACCTTATCCATCAGCTCAATCTGATTGCGGTGATGTGTCAGCGGGTGATGGCCGTCGGATATTCCGATCTCGCGGTAAGCGCGCGAGGTGCCTTCATGGGTGACGAGGAAGGTGACGATCCGGGTCAGATCCGCCTGGAACGCCACGGTAATCATGTCGGTCATCAGGCGGAAGTGCTCGGCGAAATCACTGGGCACGCCGTAAGGCTGTTCCATACCCGGATCGACCTGCGCATTGTCCTTTTCGGCTTTTTCGATCTGCTGCTCGATTTCGCGAACCGACGTGAGGTACTCATCCAGCTTGCGCTTATCGGACGGCCCAAGGGTCGACTGCAGCGTCCGCGTGTCCTCTTTGACGAAATCGAGAATGCTAAGCCGGTACCTGGTGCGGCGTGCGCGTTCCTCGGGGCTAAGACCGGCATCGTTCCCGAAAAGCCTTTCGAATAACGCCCTGGGGTCCAGCACCGGAGGCAGCGGCTGCGTTTCGCTGCGCCAGGCCAGATTGTTTGTATATGCGCATGAGTAGCCGGAATCACAGTCCCCGGCCTGTCGCGCGTCTTCCAGCCCCAGTTCGAGCGAGGGAAAGCGCGTGGAGTGTCCGATCTCGTTGGCCACCAATTGATCGAAGGAGACGCTCGCCTTGATATCCGTGAGTGTCTTCTTTACCTGCACGCCGGTGAGATACGACCCGCAGCATCGTCCATGGTCTCCCGGTCCATCGAGCAGCGCGCGCCCGGTGTTGTGTGTCAGATTGCCGAGAATCGTGACGTCCTTCTTGTAAGGCGCGAGGGGTTCCAGCGTGGGTTTCAGACTGTTCAGCGGACCTTCGTAGTCGAGCGTCCAGTTCCGCATGTCGATGCCGTTCGGAACATACACGAACGCCGTGCGCACAGGCCGCTGTGCCGATTTCGCCCGGGCCATTGCCGGAATCATTGCATCCAGAAACGGCAAGGCTACGGCTGATCCCATACCTCGCAGAAATATGCGTCTGGGAATGGTCTTCCGCGTCAATATCATCGGCTTTCTCCGCGTGCAGACTGAAATGGCAAGCTGTTTACGACCTGATGGATCAAAGTCTGGAACCGGTATCCGTTCCGTTCCAGATCCCGCTGGATGCTGTCAATCGTGCGCTCGTCGTAGGTCTTCAGACCGCGGCCGAGCGCATACGTGAGCATCTTCGCGGTAAGCGTTCTTGAGAACTGAGGGAGTTCCGAAACGAGAATGGCGCGCATCTCCGCGGGCGACGAAAAGGTTTTTCCGTTCGGCAGCACACCGCTTGCATCCACCGGAAATTTTCCGTCCTTCTCTCGCCACTTTCCGATCGCATCGTAGTTCTCGAGACCGAACCCCAGCGGGTCCATTTTGCTGTGGCAGGCGGCACAGGTTGGGTCGGCGCGGTGCTTCTGCAATTGCTCGCGCATCGACATCGTGGCGCCGATAGCGGCTTCGTCCAGTACCGGAACGTCCGGAGGCGGTGGTGGCGGGGGCGTGCCCAGAATGTTCTGCAGGACGTATTTCCCCCGTATGACCGGAGACGTGCGCGTCGGATAGCTCGAAACCGTAAGAACAGACGCCTGACTCAGAATGCCGCCGCGTGATACGCCCGGCTTGAGATCCACGCGAATGAAATCATTGCCCACGACGCCATCGATTCCGTAATGGCGGGCGAGCCGCTCGTTCAGGAACGTATAGTCCGCGGTCAGGAAGTCCGAAATAGGGCGGTTTTCACGGAGAATGGACTCGAAGAACATCGAGGTTTCCCGCTTCATCGCGTCGCGTAATTCCGGATCCCAGTCGGGGAACTTGTCGGGATCCGGTTTCACCACATCGAGATTCCGGGTCTCCAGCCACTGACCGGCGAAGTTGTCAGCGAATGCCGCCGCGCGGGGATCGCGCAGCATACGGTCGACCTGGGCATCCAGAGACGCCCTCAGCTTGCCGGTCTCCGCCAGCCGGAGCAACTCATCATCCGGCATGGAACTCCAGAGGAAATAGCTGAGCCGCGATGCCAACTCGACTCCGGTGATTGGATGCGATTGCTTTATTGCGTCCCGCTCAATGTGGAACAGGAAATTCGGGGAAACGAGCATGGCCTGAATGGCGAGTTGAATCCCCTGTTCGGCGGACTCCCCATCCTGCTTTGCTAAATCAACGAACCGCAGCAACCCGTTGACCTCGGCGCCTGTCACCGGCCTCCGATATGCGCGGCGAGCGAGCGTGGAGACAATCCGCTCGACGCATGCGCGTCCCGAGGCCGGATCACAAATGAGAATCTTCTTTCGGCTCTCTTTTTCGGCCTTTGAGGGAAACGGGCCGATGAAGAGAATCGAATCCAGAAATTTGTTGACCTTACGGTTGTAGGCGTCTTTATCGGAAAGCGTTCTGACGAAATCATCGCCGATGAAGCCGGCCCGGAAGACATGATCGCCTTCTGGCAAATAAAGACGCATCTCTTCTTCTGAGTAAGGATCGAAATAAACCAGCCCCGAGGGCTTCGTTTCCGCGGACGTGGTTTGAAGCAGCTTGCCATCCATCCACAACCCGAGCTTTACCGGCGCCGCGTCTTTGGCTCGCTCTCCGGGCAGCCCGAAGCGCACAACGTATTCACCGCCGAAGTCGATCCGATGCTCGGCTTCGATTGTGCTGCGATCGATGCGCCGCACCTTGCGTTCCCTGAAGTGATAGAGAGCCTCGATGGGCTTTGCCGGAATGTCCGTGGAAATTGCCCACGCGGCAATGCGCTCCGCCGCCGCCATGAACCGATCCATCAGCACCGGTGAAACGGTGAGAACATCGCCGATGTTATCGAAGCCGTCGCCCGAATCGTCGGTAGGAAAATACTTCCCGGCGCGGAAATCGACGCCCAGCAGATCGCGAATCGTGTTGGTGTACTCGTTCCGGTTCAGCCTGTGGGCTGTGACGTGGCCGGGGGCGGCCGGAGCGGTGGCGTCGACCCGATCGAACACGCTTTGCACATACGAAGTGAAGGCGTCGACGCGGTCGGCTGGTGGCCTCGCGATCCCGGGGGGCGGCATCTCTCCGGCACGCACTCGGCGGAGAATCTTTTGCCAAGTTTCCCGGTTCGCAAGGATGGAGTCTGTTGAAGAAATCTCTGCTATATCGAGTCCGCCCGATCGGAGCCGCGCGTTATGACATTGCCCGCAGGTCCGGGTCAGGATCGGCCGAACGGATTGATCGAAGCTTTCGCGAGGCTGCGCCGCAACCTTCACCGGGGCCAACGCCAGCAACGAGAGCGCGCCAATGAGCAGCGCCTTCGCAACGTCCTTTGCGGGGGCCGGAGGAGCGCCTCTCCTTTGTGGAACCAGCGGCGGGGCGCTCGCGAGCTTCAGGTAGGCTTCCTGCACGCGCGTTTTTTGTGCCGGGTCCGGAATCAGATAGCGATGCAGGCCATCGGCAGATGGGCCGAATTGCGCGCGCCCATCCTCGGTCACCGTCACCGTTCCGGGGGCGGAAAGTCTGAAGTAGCCTTCGTCCGGTGGAGCGGCAAAGAGGGCCGCCGCCATCGCCTGAGCCGCCGCGTCCCCGTGCGCCTTACTGGATGCGTGCCAGGCGTCGACAACGGGGTGGTTAGGCGCCCAGGCAAAACTCGATTCGAGACTCGCACCCGGAAACGCGACCGCTTCACCGAATTCCGCCCCCGCGAACACGACGTCTCCCGGCCATTCGGCAAGCAGCTTGCGAAAACCCTCCGCGTTACGTTTCAGTAATAAATCGCGCTGTCCATCAAAACGCCCGGCGGCGATCGCCAGCACACGCGCTTTCCGCCGCACCCACTGCATCCCGTCGGCCAGCGCAATCAGACTGAGCAGGTTTGTTGGCGGGCCTGCCAGCACGACTACCGCGCTCCGATCGTTCTGGGCGCTGAGTGCATTGCGCATCAGAGCCACGGGCTCCGCGGTGTCGTTGAGCTTTTCGATACCACGGTCATACGCGGTCCTGGCGAGCGCCGCCTCGGCGATCGGAGATGATTGTGCGTCCGCCGCGCCATCCGCATACATCCCGACGGGCATCGCGAGTCGGTTCGGTCCGGGGCCGCCACCCCGGGCGCCGCTGTAAAATCTGCAAAGCAGATCGAGGAAAGCGGCGGTCCTGAGGTTATTGCGGCTGGTGCTCGCCGAAGCGATCCGCACCTGGCCTTTCCCTTCCAGACCGAAAAGGAGCGCGAGCGCCAGGACCTGATCGATGCTCTCGTCGAGCGAGGAATCGAAGATCACCCCCGGGGGAGGCTTTCGCTGCGGCGCCTGCATACGGTTGAGGGAACCTTTCCAGTGTAGATGAAAGCGCTTTCTTCGTCAAAAGAAAGCGTTCTGGTAACAGCAGTTTAGCCGTCTGCGGGAGCCCGCCCGGTCGACTCCCGGACCACCAGTTCCGGCATGATGATGATTTCCTGCTGAGTCGCGGGCGGTTGCTTGGCTGTCAAGCTTGCGAAGATCTGGCGCCCAATCTGATCCCGGGGAATATGCAGAGTAGTAATCGCGGGGTGCACGACTTCGGAAAGCGTAATATTGTCGAACCCGGTGACCGAAATCTGGCCTGGGACGTCGATGTTCATGTCGCGCAACTGCCGCAATACTCCGACTGCCATGAAATCGTTCACGCACAGGATGGCCGTGGGACGGAATTTCGATGAGAGTAACTGCTGGACGGCCCGACGGCCACCTGCATAATCGTCCGAATCGGCCACGGTCGTGAACTGCAGCTCGGGCGAGTAGCGCTGCATTACTTCCACGAAAGCGCGCTTCCGGTCGTTCAGCGGCCCTAAGCCGGTATGGTGCCCGACGAACGCGAAGCGCTTGTGGCCCAGACTCCTGAGGTATTCGGTCACGCGCTCAATACCCCTGCGGTAGTTCGATTTGATGCTATGGATGCCCCGCCGCGGCGATCCGACATCATAAACAACGGTCCGGATCTTGCGCTCTTCGAGCTCGTCGAGAATGTCGGGAGCGATCTCCGAAACGATGAGAGCCAACCCCGCAACGCGGCGCCCCAGCATGATGTGCACGCTGGACTTCAGCCACTGCAGATCGTAATCCGTGTTGGCGATCAGAACCTCGTATCCGTGCGTGTGCGCTTCCTGTTCCAGCACCCGGAATATATCGAGAAAAAACGGATTTTCCAGATTGGAAACGATGAGCCCGAGCGTACGGCTGGCGCCTCCGGCAAGCGCCCGCGCATGCACGTTCGGATAGTACTTCAACTCTTCGATGGCTTTGAGGACCCGGCTGCGCGTACTGCTCTTGACGACGCCGATGTTGTTCAAAACGCGTGAGACGGTTGCGGGAGAAACGCGAGCCTTGCGCGCGACGTCCTCCAGGCTCATTCGGTCAGGCAAGACTCTCTATCGTAACCGATGGAGGCGCTTGCATATGCCGCGCACTCAGGCGGAAAAGCGATACACCGTCGTGGTGCGATACGTCACGCCGGGTTTCAGCACGGTCGAGGGGAAGCTCGGCTTGTTGGGCGAGTCGGGAAAATGCTGGGTTTCCATGCAAAAGGCGGAGCGCCGCGCGTAAGTTCTCCCTTTACCCTTCAGTGTCCCGTCGAGAAAGTTGCCGGTATAGAACTGAAGACCCGGCTCAGTCGTGAGGACTTCCAACACGCGGCCGGATTTGGGGTCCTTGACCTTCGCCGCCGGCTCCAGGCCTGAACCGGACCGATTGAGCACCCAGTTGTGATCGTATCCGCGGCCGAAGGTCAATTGCTCGTCTTTCTGGTCTATTCGTTCTCCGATCTTTTTCGGAGTGCGGAAATCGAAGGGAGTTCCGTCGACCTTCTTCAACTCGCCCGTGGGGATGAGACCCTTGTCGACGGGCGTGAAGCGATCAGCATTAATCAAGACCTCGTGACCGAGGATGTCGCCATCACCCGCAAGGTTGAAGTAGCTGTGATTGGTCAGGTTAACCACGGTCTCCTTGTCGGTCGTGGCCGAATACTCGATCTTCAGTTCGTTGGCATCGGTCAGGGTATAGGTGACCGTGACGGATAAGTTGCCGGGGTATCCTTCCTCGCCGTCGGCACTCAGATAGCTGAGATCGATGCTTTGCGCCGATTGCCGCCTGGCCGTCCAGAGTCTCTTGTCGAAGCCGCGCAGGCCGCCGTGCAATTGATTCGGACCGTCGTTCCGCGCGAGTGTGTACTCTTTGCCGTTCAGTGAGAACCGCGCATTTCCGATCCGGTTTCCGTATCGTCCAATGATCGCCCCGAAGTAGGGAGGCGGCTTCAGGTAATCGTCGAAATTATCGAATCCTGCCACGACATCGCCGATCGTGCCTGAGCGGTCCGGCACCTTCAAAGAGACTACGACCCCGCCATAAGTCGCGATGCGGGCTTCGGCGCCTTTGGCATTCCTCAGGGTATAGAGCGCAACGGGCTCGCCCTCTTTGGTTTTACCCCACGCAACCGCGGCAGCCTTTTCCGCTGCGATAGCCGTCGTTTCGTTACGAGTGGAACAGCCGAGCAGCGCTGCCGCGATGGGCGCTGCCGATGCGCGCAGGATTCTACGTCTTTGCTTGTCCATAGTAAGAGTTCCCTCCGTGTTTCCGGAAAAAATGTTTATCCAGTAATGCCTGCGAAATTGGTTCCGACCCGGGATTCACCGCGAGCGTCTGCCGCGCAGTGAGCGCCACTTCCTCGAGCAACACCGCATGATATGCCGCTTCGGCGGCCGATTCACCCCACGTAAAAGGTGCATGTCCGGCCACCAGCACGGCCGGCATGTGCATCGGATCAATGCCGTGGAAGCGCCGCAGAATCGCATGACCCGTATTGGCTTCGTACTCGCCTTCGATTTCAGGAACGGCCAGATGCGTTGTCACCGGGATCGGACCGTGGAAGTAATCCGCGTGAGTGGTCCCGAAGCAAGGAATCTCACGGCCTGCCTGCGCCCACACTGTCGCGTTGCGCGAATGTGTGTGAACGACTCCGCCGATTCCGGGAAACGCGCGGTACAGAATCAGGTGCGTCGCGAGATCGGAAGAAGGCCGCAGGGATCCTTCCACGATTCGGCCTTCCAGATCGACGACGACGATGTCACTCCGCCTCATCTCGTCGTAGGGAACGCCACTCGGCTTGATCGCTACGAGCCCTCGCCCGCGATCGATCCCGCTGGCATTCCCAAAGGTGTAGAGGACGAGGCCCCGGCGCACCAGTTCGAGATTCGCTTTCAGCACTTGCTCGCGCAACGCATTGAGGCTCATGAAACACCCCGAGCCACCGCGGCGATGCTGCGAAGCGAGGGCAGAACGTCGCCAGCGAGTACCGGTTCCGAATCAACGCGGCCGAAACCGAAGTAGAGCTTCTTGTAGATTCCGTACATCCTTTCGTACACAGCGGCTTGCTGTCCGTCGGGCTCAAAAGTCCGGTAGCTGGGGCACAGACGGTCCTGCGCGGCCTCGATGGTGGGGAACGTGCCCGCCGCGAGGAATGCGAAAATCGACGAGCCGAGGCTTGTGACATCCGACTCGGGCACCAGCACGGGTTTGTTCAGAACGTTGGCATAGACGCGATTGAGCACGTGATTCCGTTGCGGAATGCCTCCTCCATTGATCACGCGGCGAATGGGAACGCCATATTGCTCCATCCTCTCGAGGATCAAACGGGTATGAAACGCGGTGCCTTCGATTGCGGCGAACAGTTCGTCAGCCGCAGTGTGCAATAGGTTCCAGCCGAGGGTGATGCCGCCGAGCTCGGGGTTCACTAATACCGTGCGATCGCCGTTATCCCAACTCAGGCGCATGAGACCCGTTTGACCGGCGCGATAGTTATCCAGCTCCCGTGACAACGCCTCGACACTGGCGCCGGCTCTGCGTGCAATGGCTTCGAAAATATCGCCGGTCGCAGAGAGGCCTGCTTCTATTCCTGTCAACTTTGGATGTACGGAACCCTGGACAACTCCGCACACGCCGGGAATGAGATTCACGCCATCGGCAACGGCGATGATGCATGTCGACGTCCCCACTACGTTCACGACATCACCTACGCACACGCCCGCCCCTATCGCGTCCCAGTGAGCGTCGAACGCGCCTGTCGGGATCGGAATCCCGGCCCGTAAACCCAGGGTTGCCGCCCATTGCGGCACGAGGCGCCCCGCAATCTCATCCGACGTCGCATAGCGGCCGCTGAGCTTTTCACGAACGCCGCCGAGCAACGGATCGACCGATCGAAGAAACTCATCGGAAGGGAGTCCGCCGAGGGCTGGATTCCACATCCACTTGTGGCCCATCGCGCAAACGCTACGCGCCGCTTGCGTCGGCTCGGTGATCCCGCACAGCGTGGCCGTAAGCATGTCGCAGTGCTCGAAGGCAGTGACGAGGCTCGCTCGTTTGTCGGGATGGTGGCGCAGCCAATGAAGGAGCTTGGAGAATCCCCACTCCGACGAATAGGTACCTCCGCACCAATCGATCGCTTCAAGGCCCTGGTTGCGGGCTCTCTCCGTGATCAGTGAGGCCTCCCCGGCAGCACGGTGGTCGCACCACAAGTAGTAGTCGCCCAGAGGCAGAAGACAATCGCCCACAGGGATCACGCTGGAGCCTGTGGTAGCGAGCGCGAGCGCTTCGATCCCGTCGCCGTCGAGAGCGGCACTCTTCAAGGCGAGGGCCATCGCTTCGGCCAGCGCCTTCATGTGGTCGGCGTGGCTCTGGGTTGCGTGATCGGGATCGTCGCGCTTCCGGTGCAGAGGATATTCCGCGACGCCGGATCCAATGCGGCCCTGCTCGCTGTCCACGATGGACACGCGAACGCTCAGCGTACCGAAATCCACACCAGCTACAACGCTCATTGCCGTTTACCCACGGTGCGATTCAGGTAAGCTTCGTCCTCAGCATCGTGTAGGAGTGCGGCGGGAAGCTGTAGCGCAACAGCTTATTTTCCGCCTTCGCCTGCCGCTGCGTAGTTTTGACCGTCGTGGCGTCGAAGCTGTTCTCGGCTTTGATGTCGGGAGCATTGACTTCGAAGACTTCCGACGGCTCCCGCGAACTGTTTGTCCTCGAGTTCGATATCCGCTTCGACGGCCTGATCGCGATGGCGGTTGACGACGTTGACCACCAGCGTTCCGTTATCGAGAGCCGCGGATGCATCGAGATAAGGGACCTCGTCGAATCGCGCGTCTTGTAGTACCGGGCCCTTCACCAGCAGCTCGAGCGCCTTGCCTTTCGTGTTGTTCGCGAATAGAGCCAGCGGATAGTAGATCGTCTGCAGGAACATGCCCTTTTCGTCGGTGAAGATGGGCGCGATGACGTTCACGAGCTGCGCCATGTTGGCGATCTTCACGATGTGCGCATTGTTGACGAACGTATTGAGGAAGGTCGCAACCACCAGCGCGTCTTCGAGGTTGTAGTGCTCTTCCAGGATGCGGCGGCCGCGCTGCGAGTCGCCGCGCGCGCGATACCAGACATTCCATTCGTCCCAGGCGATGTAGATCTTGCGACTGCCGCGGTCTGCCCGTGACATCACCGCGTCGATGACGCCTTCGGCTGATCTTGATGCGCTCGTTGAGGACCAGGGAACTCGCCAGGAATTCGCCGAAGTCGTTGGCCGTGTTGCCCGACATACATGTGAAGCGAGAGATAGTCGGCGTGAGTCTTCAGGAAATCGAGTACCGTGCGGTTCCAGCCGATCCAGTCGATCCCGTTGCTGTAGTTGGACGATCCGGCCGCGATCAGCTTGATGTTCGGGATCGGTCCACTTCATCAGCTTGGCGGCTTCGAGCGCGAACTTGCCGTAGTCCTCGGCGCTGCGTGGCCCATCTGCCATGGGCCGTCCATCTCGTTGCCGAGCCCCCAGTACTTCACCTTCCAGGGCTCGCGCCGGCCGTTCTGGTTGCGCAGGCGCGTCATGGCGGTGTCCTGCGAAGAGTTCACGTATTCGACCCATTGCTGCGCCTCTTCCCACGATCCGGTGCCGAGGTTGGCGCAGATGTAGGGTTCGGTTTTCGCCATTTCGCAGTAGTTCAGGAACTCGTGAGTGCCGAAGCGATTGCTCTCGACCGTGCCCCACGCCATCTCGAGCCGCGGCGGACGCTTGTCGCGCGGGCCGATGCCGTCCCTCCAGTGGTAGTTGGAGGAGAAGTTGCCGCCGGGCCAGCGCAGAATCGAGACACCAAGATTCTTCGACGGCCTCAAGCACGTCCTTGCGATAGCCGTTGGTGTCCGAGAGCGGCGAGCCCTCGTCGAAGATGCCGCCTTCGATGCAGCGTCCGAGGTGCTCGATGAAGTTGCCGTAGATCTTGGGGTCGATGTCGCCGATGACGCGCTCGGTATCGACCTTAATGCGGGCGCGCTGGGGAGCCGGCTGGCCGCGCAGGATGGAGGGCGCAACTGCCAGAGTTCTGAGAACAGTGCGGCGGGATAATTTGAAATCCTTCATATGGAGCCTCGCGACGGGAGCAATGAAAACACTTCCACTCCCCGCGCGATTATGTCACACCGGCTGCGGTGCGAACAATCGCGAAGGGGCACGCTCGATCCAATCAGAATGCGTATTTCAGGCCCAACTGGAGTTGCCGCATCGGGATCCCGGTTGAGCCGATGACGCCGAATCCGGCGGCCGTGATATTGCCGTTGGGCGCGCCCCACGACGGATGGTTCAGAACATTGAACGCCTCGGCGCGGAACTGCAGAGAGTGCCCCTCCAGAGGCAAGCGGAAGTTCTTGTGTATCGCAAAGTCAAGCGATCGGAAGTGCGGGGTGATGATCGTGTTTCGTCCGACATTTCCGAATGTCCCGGCCAGCGGCTTGACGAACGAAGCAGGATCCAGCCAGCGCGACGGCGTCTGCGTGGTTGCGTAACCGTTGCCAATTCCCGTATAGTTCGGCCGGTCAGTAGCCTGGTTGCCGGTGCTGGCGTTATCCACACCGCCGATGTTGAGCGTCTGCGGCACGCCGCTTTGCAGCGTGTATTCACCGCTCGTTTGCCAGCCTCCGACGATGGCGTCGAGGAATCCGTTATTGATGGCGAGCGGTTTCCCTTTGCCGACCGGAAGTTCGTAGCTGCCAGCCATTACGAAGCGATGCCGGGTGTCGAACGCCGAGAGAGCTCGCTCGCAACTCATGCAGCGGTTGTCCTGCGGGAAAAGCGTGTCGAAACCCTGAGGACGAATGCCGCTGCTGTTATCGATCGATTTCGACAGCGTGTAAGATGCGGTGCCACTCAGACCCTTGCTGAAGCGCCGCGTCAGTTTGACCGAGCCCGCGTTATACACGGCGTTCAGCCCGTCGCTCACATACTGAATTACTCCGTAGTTCTTGAACGCGGTGCGGGATGCAATGCTGCCTGTGGTGCCGGGCGTTGCCTGGTTCAGGTTCTGGAAGCCGTAGAGGTGATGGCTTTCCGATCCCAGGTAGCCGATTTCGACCACGTAGTCCTGCCCAAGCTGGCGTTGGATATTCAACAGGTATTGGGTCGTATAGGAGGTCGCATGATCGTAGGCGCCGACATAGGCATAAGGAGGCGGCACCTGAGCGAGCGCGCCGGTTCCGCCGGGAATCGCGTTTGCCCATGTAAGATTCGCTGCGCCGGGATCGGCATTTAGCGTGACGCGCGCCGCGATGTTGCGCGCCATGTCGAAATACGTCCCGTTGCCCGTGTCCTGGTTATAGAAAACGCCGAATCCGGTGCGGACCACCGTCTTCGCGCCCGGTGACCACGCAATCCCGATGCGAGGCGCGAAGTTCTTGTATTTGGTCTCCAGCAGGTTGTTGTTCAGCAAGCCGTTGCTGCAAACAGCCTTAGTTGAGGTCCAGCGGATGTTGAGGCCAGCATATGGATCGGTACAATTGCCCTGGCGAACGAAGTAGGGATAGTCGGAAGCAGCGGTGTTCGCGTCGAAAGTGATTTTGGGCACGGCCACGGTGAAGTAGTCACCAAGTGTGTCCGTGAACGGCGGTGTCAGCTCATAGCGGAGCCCGAGCGACAGCGTCAGTTTCGAATTCACCTTCCATGTGTCGTCGATGAATGCCGATTCCGCGTTGCGCTGGAACTTCGCATCGGCCACGGCGACCGCCACGGTTGAACTGAACAGATCGCCGAGCAGGAACTCGGCGAAGCCGAAGCCGCCCGTCTTCGCCGCATCCTGTGTGGCGTTGGGTTGAAAAGTGAAGGACCCCCGCGAGAACTGATTGCCCACCTGATTGTAGTTCTGCCGATCATATTCAAAGCCGAACCGGACGGTGTGCTTGCCTCTGGTCCACGAAAGCTTGTCGAGAAATTGCAACGTGTTGTTGTTGTTGGCATAAGGGCCGTCGGTACCGTCGCCGATCGGCGTGTAACCGCCCGCGCCACTGAACGCAACGGCAGGAACGCCCCAGGTGACGGGATCGCCGCCCTTGAGGCCTGGGATCTGGGCCGCGCTCACTGCGTCCGAGTTGAAAGCCAGCGCCGTGCCGATCGAGTTGAAGAACCGGGTGTAGCCGTAGCGCGCTTCGTTTACGATGCCCGGCGTGAATGTCCTGACATTGGAAACGGAGTACTGATCGTAGTTGGTCAGAATCTTAGAGCCTGTCACTGTCAGGCCCTGCGTGCTCTGATCTTCGTCGCCCCAGCTATACCGCGCGGACCACTGTGATCTGGAGGACTCCACAAAGTCCATCCGAAGCACCAGACCATCCCGGTTGGAAGGCGAGGAGTTGACTTGTGTGTAGTTCTGGTTCGCAGTGGCGATGGTCGCCGTGGGGTAATACTTCAGCAGCCGCAGTGAGACCTGATCCAGCCGGCTGGTCGGAATGACGTTGTTCGAAAACTGCTGTTTGTTGTTGGTGGGATCGTAGATTCTGATCGGGTTTGCCTGATTCAGCAGGGAGCTGAAGTCACCGCCAAACATGGCCGCCGTCGGCACCGTGTAGTTAGCTGCCGAGCTCTGGCGGCGGCGCAGCGCTTCATAGTTGGCCATGAAGAACAGCTTGTCGCGGCCGTTGTAGATCTTCGGAATACGAACCGGCCCGTCCAGCTCAAAACCATAATCATTCCACTTGAACGGCGAAGTCGCCACGTGTTGCGCGGCACTGAAGGCGTACGGGACCGCGTCCATCTTGTTGTTGCGCAGGAATTCGAACAGCGCTCCGTGATACGTGTTGCCCCCGGATTTAGTGAGAACGTTGACCTGCGTGCTCTGGTGCCCGAACTCCGCCGGGTAGACGCCGATCTGAACCTTGAACTCCTGAATGGCATCGATGGAGGGGAGCACAACGTAAGTGTTGAAGTTCGGGTCTGTGTTGTTAACGCCATCCAGCGTGTAGTAGTCGAACATGATGCGCTGTCCGCCGGTGGAGATCGCCTGCGCGGCCCGGTCTCCTCCTTGCCGCGACGCCGCCTGCCCGGCCGCCGGCGCAAGCGTATTGACGTTCGGCGCAAGTGAGACAAGATTCAAATACTGCCGGCCGTTCAGCGGCATCTCCTCGATCATCTTGTTCTCGACTACAGTGCCCACTGTGGCATTTTCCGCCTGCAGCAAATCGGCATTGGCGGATACTTCGACCGTCTCTGCGATCTGGCCGACCTGCAAAGTGGCGTCAAACCGCACTGTCTGCTGTACCTGCACCTCGAGGTTGTCGCTGGTCAGTGCCTTAAATCCGCTATGCTCCATCCGGACGCGGTAGACACCTGGGGCGAGCGATGGAAACGTGAAGTCGCCTGCGTCAGTCGATACGGTTTGCCGGGTCGCGTTGGTCGACGTGTTGGTGATCGTCACGGACGTTCCCGGCACCGCGGCGCCCGAGGCGTCGCTCACGTGCCCCGAGATTTCACCAAAAGTTTGCGCGTAGACAGAAGCGGCCGAAACGGCCAGCAGCGTCAGCGGCAACATAGCCGAAACGAATGAAAGCCCTGCTTTTTGGAACCACGAAGTCTGCATGAAATCCCCTTTCGTTCTGGAACGAATCCAGAATGAAATCGCTTTCATGGAACTATACGCGAGTCGCAGAATAGTGTCAAGGGACGCGCGCTGACGGCGTGGGAAAGCGCTTGCGGTGGCCACGATCAGGGAATAAAAGGGCGCTCCCGGTATTCGAACCAGCCAAAGTCCGCGGGATGTCCCTGGCCGGAAAGGTCCTGGCAACAGATTCCGGCGAAGGCACCGGTGAAATTCGGTAGCCCGGGGGCGGACGCTTCGTCGGAAAGAATACTTGCGTCCAGATCGGGAAGCCATTGCCACTCGCCTTCGGGCCCTCGCCAGGCAAATCGCAGCCTCTCAAAATCGATTTCAGCGCGGAGTTCGATGGCGCCTGGCGGAACCGCAATGGGTGCGGTGAACGCGTCACCTGACACCTGATCGGGCAGGGCGGACATGGCCCGGACGCATTTGCCGAGGCCTTCGTCGTGAGAAACGTACAGGTAGTGGAACTTCGACGCGTTGTAATAGAGAACCAGCCCCGCCATTTGCTGGAAATGCAGAGGCTCGAATTCCATCGCCGTTGAAACAGAGCAGCAGTGCGCCTGGAGTCGCCGCGCGACGAGTGATTGGCGGAAAAGGCTGCCGATTGTCTCACGACCGTAGAGTCTCAGGCGTCCGGGCCGATCGGTGAGGCTGAAAAGCTCGGCGGGCCAGGGCGAGCGCAGCCACTGGAACTCCACGGGCAATGCGGGGCCCTCAAACTGCACGCGGTCCGCGGACTTTTGCCATTTGTGTTCGGCAATTGAAGGAGCCTGAACCGCGACCTCCGGGATTGCGCCGCCGCTTGCCATGTAGAGCCATCCATCCGAGCGCCATTCCATGCGCTGAATGGCCGTTTCGCGTCCTAGGATGCAGCGCCCTCGGTTGGGAATCGGACGGCCGCAGAGGTGGACCATATACGTCTCGCCCTGCTCCGTCTCGACAAGGTCGGCATGGCCCGCGCGCTGCAGCGGCGCGTCCGGACGGTCGCGCGATGTGAGCAGATAAGTCTGCGGATGAAGCTCGTAAGGTCCGGCGATATCGCGCGATCTAGCCAGCGTCACCGCATGGCCCCATCCCGTCCCTCCCTCGGCGGTGATCAGGTAGTAGTAACCGCCGCGTTTGTAGAGATGTGGACCTTCCGTGAAACCGATTGCGGTGCCCTCGAAAATGACCTTCCGTTGGCCGATCAGCCGTTGCGCAGTAGCCGAGTATTCCTGGAGCACAATGCCCGCGAAGCGATTTCGCCCGGGCCGGTGATCCCACAGCATCTGTACCAGGTACCTGCGGCCGTCGTCATCGTGGAAAAGCGACGGATCGAAGCCGGTGGCGTTGAGATAAACAGGATCGGACCATTCACCATCGATCGCGGGACTGGTCACGAGGTAATTGTGAAAATCGCGGAGCGACGCTCCGGTTGCCCCGGCGACGGTTGTTCGGCCATAACGTTTGGTGTCGGTGTAGACGAGGTAGAACAAGCCGTCGGCAAAGGTGAGGCAGGGAGCCCAGACCCCGCATGAATCCGGATCGCCGAGCATGTTGAGTTGCGTTGCGCGGCGAAGGGGTTGGGGCAGGGCGCGCCAATGTTCGAGATCGCGTGAATGATAAAGCTGAACGCCGGGGAACCACTCGAAGGTCGACGTGGCGATGTAATAATCCGGGCCCACCCGCACGATGCAGGGGTCCGGATGGAAGCCGGGAAGAATGGGGTTATGAATGAGCCGCATTGGCCGGATCTTTCACGACGCTCCACAATATCGCGGCTCCGATGAGATCGAGCACGCCGAGGCAGATGAAGAAGGGCGAGTACCCGACCGTCGTGACCAGGCCGCCAATGGCGAGTGAGAAGACGAGGATGCCAAGATTTCCAAATGTGCCCGCCATACCCGCAACTGTCGCGACTTCGCTTCGCTTGAAGAGATCGGACGACATCGTGATCACCGTGACTGAGAGCGTCTGGTGCGCGAATCCGGCAAGGCACAGCAGGGCAAGCGCCGCGGCAGCGCTCGATGCCATGCCCACGAAGGCCACTCCCGTCATCATGACCGCGCCGGTAGTGAAGGTCCAGCGGCGGGCATCAATGAGCGGCATGCCGGCGCGATGCAGACGGCCGCTGAGAAACCCGCCGAAGAGGCAGCCGAGGTCCGCCGCGAGAAAAGGCAGCCATGCGGTGAGGGCGATTTGCCTGAGATCCATGTGGCGCGCCGTGTTGAGATAGAGCGGCAGCCACACAGTGAGGGTGCCCCAGGTCGGATCCGCCAGAAAGCGCGGTAGCGCAATGCCCCAGAAGTTAGCCGCCCTCGCGATGTCGAGGATCGACGGGCGGCGCGAGTCAGCGAGCTGCGGTTCCTGTCCGGCGGAAATGTAAAGTGCTTCCTGATCGCTCAGTCGGGGGTGCTCTTTCGGCGAGTGATAGAGAAAAAGCCAGAGGATTACCCAGAGCAGTCCCAACGCGCCTGTGACAACGAACGCCGATTGCCAGTTGTAATTCAGAATCGCCCACGCGACTAATGGCGGCGCAAGCATTGAGCCGACGGACGCTCCGATGTTGTAGACGCCTCCCGCCAGTCCGCGCTCGCTGGCGGGAAACCATTCTGCCGTCGCTTTCATCCCGGCAGGATTCGCCGAGCCTTCCGCGAACCCGAGCAGTCCTCGCAGGACGGCGAACGCTGGCCAACTGCGGGCCGCGGCGTGCAGCATGTTTATCAGCGACCAGGCGATCGGCGAAGAGCGCGAATCCGCGTTTGAGGCCGATCACGTCGAGGACGTAGCCGCAGACGGGCTGCAACATGATCGCGCCTTGAAAGGCGCCGGTGATCCAGGAGTACTCCTTCGGCCCGATATGCAGGTCTCTGCAGCAGCGTCGGCGCTGCAACGGAAAGCGTGGAGCGAGTAAGGTAGTTGATGATCGCGCCGAGCATGATCAGCGTGATCATCCACCAGCGAAGTCCTGGAATTTTGCGGGGGGACATGGCAGATTAAGGTTGGACCATTATAATGGGGTCGGATCCTCAATGATTGAAAGCGCTTTCGACAGCGCGATCTTTCGCTTTTCGAGTTCCCCAGCGAGCGCTCCAGGACCCAGCGGCCGGCTACCGTCTGACCGAGCAGCATGCTGCGCGAGCGGCCGTCCGGCGATTTGTTCGGCTGGACGCAGAACGCGGGCATGGGCTGGTCGCCATGCGACGCTCACTGGCGGCAATTATCTGATTCTGTCCACGCACGGCGGCGTGCGCGCCCCGGATGGAACCCCGGTGGCGCTGGGATATCACACCGGCCACTGGGAAGTCGGGCTGCTTGGTGGAAGAAGCCGCTCGCACGATCGCGCACATGGACGCGATTCCGTTTGCGGCGGCGTGCACCGATCCGTGCGACGGCCGCATCGCAGGGCACGACGGCATGTTCGACAGCCTGCCCTATCGCAACGATGCGGCTGGCATATTTCGCCGATTGATTCGATCTCTGCCGACGCGCCGGGGAGTCCTCGGCATCGCGACCTGCGACAAGGGACTGCCCGCGATGATGATGGCCCTCGCCGCGATGCACGATCTGCCTTGCGTTCTGGTCCCGGGCGGAGTCACGTTGCCCCCCAGCGACGGCGAGGACGCGGGACGAGTGCAAACCATCGGCGCTGCGCTTCGCGCATGGCGAACTCACGCTGGCAGAGGCTTCGGAGCTCGGCTGCCGCGCGTGCGGAAGCGCCGGCGGAGGGTGTCAGTTTCTGGGGACAGCGGCGACATCGCAGGTGGTCGGCGAAGCGCTCGGACTATCGCTCGGACACACGGCGCTGGCGCCTTCAGGACAACCGATCTGGCTCGACATGGCTCGGCGCTCGGCGCGAGGCGTTACTGAAGTTGAGCTCGCACCATGGCAGAACTGCTCGATGCGCGCGTCGCTGCACAACGCGATGGTGACGCACGCGGCGTTCGGCGGTTCTACGAACCTGCTTCTGCACGTTCCCGCGATCGCACACGCGGCAGGACTGCGCCGTCCTGATCGCGGCCGACTGGACACGCATGAATCGTCTGACGCCGCGACTGGTGGACGCGCTTGCCGAACGGCCCACGGAACCACACGACCATTCAAGTGTTTCTCGCGGGCGGCGTGCCCGAAGTGATGCTCCATTTGCGCCGAGCAGGACTGCTCGAAACGGGCGCGAAGACAGTGAGCGGTGAAACGCTCGGCGATCAGTTCGATGCATGGGAAGCGAGTCAGCGGCGGCATTCGCTGCGGAAACGGTTGCGCGAGAGCGACGGCGTCGATCCGGATCACGTCGATCTTTTCACCCGATGCTGCGCGAGCAGCGGGGCTGACATCGACTGTGTGTTTCCCGGTCGGCAATCTGGCGCCCGAAGGCTCTGTGATGAAGAGCACCGCGATCGATCCTTCGGTGGTCGATGCCGATGGCGTCTATCCGGAAGATCGGCCCGGCACGAGTTTTCTTTACGGAGCCGGACGCTATCGCCGCAATCAAGAGCCACCGCATACGAGGAAGGCGACGTGATGGTGCTCGCCTGCCGCGGACCCGATGGGCGCAGGAATGGAAGAGACGTCCCAGCTGACGTCGGCGCTGCGCTACCTCGCGTTCGGCAAACATGTGGCGATTCTGACGGACGCGCGATTCAGCGGCTTCTCCGCGGGCGCGTGCATCGGCCACGTGTCGCCCGAAGCGCTGGCCGGCGGGCCAATCGGGAAGTTGCGGGATGGCGACTGGATCGAGATTACGATCGATCGAAACCGGCTCGAAGGCAGCGTGAATCTCGTCGGTGAAGGCGAGCATCGATTCAGCGCGGAAGATGGTGCGCGCGTGCTCGCCGCACGCCCGCCGAGGAACGATCTTCGACGCCGATGAGAAGCTTCCGGCCGATACGCGACTTTGGGCGGCCTTGCAGGATGCAAGCGGAGGCGTGTGGGGAGGATGCGTGTTTGATGTGGACCAGATCGTGAAGACGCTCGAGGCGGGAAAACGGGCGCTTGAGGGAGGAGCTTAGGCAACCCATGCTGCTATATCGGACGCAGTCCGGTTGGGTGTTGGAAGCGGAGGACCGGCCGCTGGGTGCGTCCGCAAATCCAGACGGGCTTATCGACGCGTGAGGATTTGTTCGATTACCTGCAATCCGAGCGCAACGGGACGCGGATTTCGGCGCCTGACGGAATTCTGGCGCCGATCGAATCACAGGAAGTTTGGGCGGCGGGGGTCACCTACTTTCGCAGCCGCGCCGCGCGTATGGCCGAGTCTGAACTGGCGGGCGGCGGTGATTTCTACGACCGGGTTTATGTCGCCGAACGCCCCGAGGTCTTCTTCAAAGCTACGCCCCATCGTGTCGTCGGGACCGGCGCCGCCGTGCGTATCCGGCGGGATTCCAAATGGAATGTTCCCGAGCCCGAGCTGACACTTCTCATCTCTCCACTGGGGAAGATACGGGCTACACGGTCGGTAACGATATGAGTTCGCGCGATATTGAGGGAGAGAATCCGCTTTACCTGCCGCAGGCGAAGGTCTATGACAATTGCTGCGCACTGGGTCCTGCACTCTTGATATCGCCTGAAGCGCCGGGACCGGAGACTGAGATCCGGCTGCGGATTTCCCGCTCGGGGTCGCCTGTGTTTGAGGACGCAACGAAGCTTTCGGCAATGAAACGCCGGCTGGATGAACTGGTCCACTATCTCTATCTCGAGGCCTCGTTTCCGCAGGGCGCTTTTCTTATGACGGGTACCGGAATTGTGCCGCCGGATTCGTTCACGCTGGCGGCCGGAGACCGAGTGGATATTTCCATCTCTCAGATTGGAACGCTGTCAAACCATGTCGAAAGGTAAGTAATCTATGCCCTACAACATCCTGCTGATGGGAGCCTCTTACGGCTCGCTTCTCGCCTCAAAAATGCTGTTCGGCGGACACCGGATTCATCTCGTTTGTCTGCCATCCGAGGCTGATTTAATCAACGCTGAAGGCTTTCGCGTTCGGCTGCCCGTTAAAGGACGAAAAGACCCGATAGTTCTGGATTCGCGCAACCTGCCAGGCAAAGTAACCGCGGGACCGGCCGCGGGCGTTAATCCCGAAGACTACGACCTCGTTGGACTGTGTATGCGGGAACCGCAATATCGCTCATCAGGCGTACGCGAACTGCTCGATGCGGTCGCCAAATCGCGAGTGCCTTGCATGTCAATCATGAACATGGCGCCATTGCCGTATGTCAAACGCATCCCCGGTCTGGATTATGAGCCCTTGAGGGCTGCGTACACGGATCCGGCGGTGTGGGACGACTTCGATCCCGCAAGCATCACGCTCAATAGCCCCGACCCCCAGGCGATCCGTCCGCCGGACGAACCGGTGAACGTATTGATGGTGACACTCCCTACCAACTTCAAAGTCGCGAGATTCGACGGGGAAAAACCCACTGCGATTCTTCGCCAGCTCGAAAAGGACATTGAAAGCGCACGTTTCGACACGCCGGAGGGAAAGGTCGAGTTGCCGGTAAAGCTGAAAGGTCCATGAATCGATCTTTGTGCCTCTCGCAAAATGGGCGATGCTGCTGGCCGGTAACTATCGATGCATTTTGAAAGACGGGATACGCACGGCGCAGGAGGCAGTTCACAGCGATATCGAGACTTCGCGTTCGGTTTACAATTTCGTCAACGACTTGTGCGTGAAACTCGGCGCCGGTCCTGGCGATCTCGTTCCCTTTGAGAAGTACGCCGCGGCCGCCCAATCTTTGGTCCGGCCCGCTTCTGCCGCCCGTGCCCTCAATAATGGAGCGCCGTATATCGAACGTGCGGAGAAACTGGTGCAACTCATCGCGAGACAGAAAGGTCTCAGCCATCCCGTGATCGACGAAATCGTGGCCCTGGTTGACTCCCGGCTCGAAGCGAACCGCCAAAAAGCAGCGAGGGCTTAACGGGCGCGAACTCGTGTTTCCTTCAAGTTTGCGTCACGATGATCTTCCGGGCCGGAAGAAGTAGATGTAGATGCCGCCGATCACGGTTAGCAACGCACCCCACCAGATCCCGACGTGCAGATCAGCCATGACGACCGAGGATGGTGTAGACAATTCACCAATCCCCGCTCCAAGGATTAGCAGTCCGTAAACCAGGAGCAACCAACCGATGAAATACCAAATCGAAATCGTCTTTTTCTGCAGCATCGGGATTTACCAGAAAACGATATTCAGAATGATAAAAACCACAGCAACAATGCCCGCCCAGAATAAGGGCCGCTGAAAGAGTGGGGCCTTATCTTCAGACGGAAGGTTGGTGCATCCATAGACGAGGCCCTCGAGCTGTTTTTCGGGCAACGGTTTGGTGGCGAGACTGACTGCGACTGTTACCGCCACGCAAATCAGCCACGACCACAAACCGCGGTACATGTTTTCCGCCATGTCCTTCGCGTTTGGTGAAAGCGCAATGATCGAGAGGGCGCTCGGGTCGATTTTCACCCAGGCCCACATCGCGATGGAGGAGAGCGTCCCCGTCAGCAGTCCCCAGAATCCTCCTGCGGGCGTGGCTCGTTTCCATAGCATCCCGAGCAGAACCGTCCCGAACAACGGCGCAATGAAGAAGCTGAACAGCGCCTGCACATAGTCCATAATGCTGAGGAATTGCATAACCAGGTAGGCGGTGCCGATGCTGACGAGAACGCCGAGAATCGTGCACCACCGCCCCATGCTCACGTAATGGGCGTCCGGGGCTTTCTTCCGAATCAAGGCGCGGTAGATGTCGTAAGTCCACACGGTCGAGAAGGCGGTAACATTCCCAGCCATACCTGACATGAACCCGGCGATGAGGGCCGTGATGCCGAGGCCAAGGAGTCCGGAACCGAAATAGCGGGCCAGCATCAGAGGGAGCACCTCGTTATAGCTGTGACCGTGCGAAGCAACGGCGGCGGCTTCACCGGTGAGTTTCTGGGGCAACAACGCGAGTCCCAGCAAACCCGGCAGGATCACGATAAATGGGACCATCATCTTGAAACCAGCACCAATGACGGGCGCCATCTTCGCCGAGCGCAGGTCTTTGGCGGTCAGCACCCGCTGGACAACCAGGAAGTCGGTCGTCCAATAGCCAAACGAGATCACCCAACCGAGGCCCAGCACGATGCCGGTCCAGTGAATCCCCATGGGGTTGTCTTTGAAGGATCCGAGCGTGCTCCACAGGTGCGTGTAATCGGTGCTGCCGAGATTGGCAGCGAGACGTTGCTGGAGCCCGGCCCAGCCGCCCGTCTCTTTCAATCCCAGGATCGGAATCAGCAGGGCACCCAGCCAGATGAGTACGAACTGCAGCACCTCGTTAAAGATCGCTGATCGAAGGCCGCCCAGCGCCACATAGATCGCGACTGTCACCGACGATACCCAGATGCTGAAATTGATGTCCCAGCCGAGCACGACCTTCATGACCAGCGCCATCGAATACATGTTGATACCGCTCATCAGCACCGTCATGAAGGCGAACGTAACGGCCGAAAGCCCTCGCGTGGATTCGCCAAAACGAAGTTTCAGGTAGCCCGGAACAGAGTGGGTTTTGCTGATGTAATAGAAAGGCATCATCACGATGGCCAGAAATAGCATCGCGGGTATGGCGCCGATCCAGTACCAATGAGTGGCGAGGATGCCGTATTGGTAGGTCGCGGCGGCCCACCCCATCAATTCCAACGCGCCGAGATTCGCCGACAGAAATCCGAGGCCCGCGATCCACGCGGTCATCTCGCGGCCGGCGAGAAAGAAGTCGTTGCCGGTGTGGGTCTGCCCTTTCAGATAGAAGCCGATCCCCAGGACCGTCAGAAAATAGATGACGATGATCGCCGTATCAACCCAGCTGAGGTGGATGAGACCGGCATCGGCCGCCTGAAGCAACAGGAGTGCGTTCAAAGGCTTCCCTCATGGCGAGCAATCGATTGGGCAACTACAGCAAACGCTTCCATGTAAATGTCACATGGCAGTATATATGCAGCTGTCGATAGAGGGCAAGCAGAGAAGAATGCGCTTGCAGAAAAATAGCGGCATAGCTTAAAGTGATTGTCGAGCAGGTCCGTCGCAAACTGACGAAGCCGCTTTCAATCGCATGGCTCAATTTGATCCGCGTCCCGAACACAAGTTTTCTTTCGGCTTATGGACGGTCAGCAATCGCGGCCGGGATCCTTTCGGAGATGCCGTTCGTCCCCCGCTGACGCCGGTGGATGCCGTAAAGCTGCTTGCGAAGGTTGGCGCGTGGGGCGTGAACCTCCACGATAACGATTTGGTCCCGATCGACGCTTCCTCCGCCGACCGCGATCAGATCGTAGCGGAATTCAAGCGGGCCTGCGCCGACAATGCCATCGTTGTGCCCATGGCTACTGTGAATCTTTTTTTCGACCCGGTATTTCGCGACGGCGCGTTCACATCCAACGACCCCCGCGTGCGCGCCTATGCGGTGCAAAAGGCGATGCGCGCGATGGATCTCGGCGCCGAGCTTGGAGCCGGTATTTTCGTACTTTGGGGTGGGCGGGAGGGAACCGAAACGGATGCGTGCCGGCGGCCGGACGAAGCCGTAAAACGCCTGCGCGAGGCTGTGAATTACTTGTGCGAGTATTCGCTCGAGCAGGAATACGGCTTTCGCTTTGCGCTCGAGGCCAAACCGAACGAGCCGCGGGGCGATATTTACATGGCGACAACCGGCGCGTATCTGGGTTTCATTTCCACGCTGGATTATCCCGAACTGGTGGGGGTCAACCCGGAAGTCGCCCACGAACAGATGGCCGGCCTGAATTTTCTTCACGCCGTGGCCCAGGCGTGGGAGGCCGGAAAACTCTTTCATATCGACCTCAATGACCAGGTGTCCGGCCGCTACGATCAGGATTTTCGATTCGGCTCCGCGAACATCAAGTCGGCGTTTTGGCTGGTCAAGTTCCTTGAAGATGTCGGGTACTCCGGCCCTCGGCACTTCGACGCCCATGCCTATCGAACCGAGGACTATTGCGGGGTCGAAGACTTCGCACGCGGCTGCATGCGAACCTACCTGATCCTGAAGGAGCGCGCGACCCGATGGAACGCGGACCCGGAGATCCGATCGATTCTCGAGGAAATATCGCACACTGGCAGCGGCGCACCTGGTTTGTCCGGGTTTTCGGCGCAAAACAGACGCGCTCTGATGTCGGAGGAATTCGATCGAGTTGCACTTGCGTCTAAAGGTCTGGCCTACGAGCGGGTCGATCAACTCACGATCGAAGTTTTGCTCGGGGTACGCTAGCCGGCGTCCATTTCTGAAAGGAGAATATGAGAACTCTGCTTATTCAGCTCGATACCAGGTGTCCTCCTTCTCCGGCTACAAGGGTTCGCCCGAGTATGAGGCGCTGGTGAAGAAGGTACACGATGACGTTTTTAGGGCCGGTAAGATCTTCGTCAGGCTAACGCGATGTACGCCTCGGGACACCCGGCGAGCGGCGACGCAAAGTTCTTCCAGAACGGCAAATCGAACGATGGTTACGTCCCGGCGGGCAGGGGACGCGGAGCCAACCCGAATGCCCCGCCTCCGGGCGAAAATCAATAACACTACGAGCAGTCGAGCGGGCTCACTTTCGCGTGTCGCCAACGCTCACAGTGAATCCCTTTAACGGCTTATCGTCCGCATCGAGGAATCGGGCGCAAAAGTCGGTCGCTCCACCACCGTTGATCACGGCCGCGCGCACAACGTTGAGCCCCTTCTTCAGCGTCAGGCGCCTGGAGACTCCGTCGTCGATCACTGTCTGGCGATCGCCGTAGATGTCGATCACTTCCTTGTCGTTCACCCACCAGACTGATGCGGCATTCGAGCCGATCGCGAGCCGCACGTCTTTCATTTCCTTCGGAGCATCGATTGTGGTGACGACCCAGAACAGCACGTCGGAAGTCGGCAGCTTCAGGCCGTGCGCGAAATGGTAGAGATTAACGTTGTAGTTCCTGGTTTCGACCGCGTGCCACGTCAATTGCGCGTTGGCCACGGTCACTTTGTCCCCATCGTGAGGGAGCACAGTCAATTGGTTCGGGAAGTATTCCTTCCTGACTGCTGCCTGGACGGCACTGTCGGTGAGTCCGGTTGACGCGATCGGCTCGAGCAGAAGCCAGCGCCTGATGAATCCGTCCGGGCCGGTTGCCTCTTCGCGGCCGGCCGGGGTTGTCAGAGTTACTGGCGCAACCTCGGCGAAGCTCGTCAGCGCCGCCATTGCAAAAAGAAGTGGAATAGAGATGTTCATGGAGTCTTCAGTAGCCAGCGTTGCTTCTCGCTCGCAGGATCGAACTTTGCAAGAGTAGCGAAGCTCGCGCCGACCGCGGAGAGTGCGAGCGGCTGTTTGTCTTTGCTCGCAGACTTCGGCATGATGCGCCAGGAGCCGTCGGCTAACTCATCGAGACGCCAGAGTTGCTCGGGCGCGCCGGTGAAAGACGGAACCACGACCAATTCGGCGTCATTCGTTGCTGCCAGAGCGCGGTCGGTGCCGGCGAGAGTGATTTTGAAATACGGCGATCCCAGGTAACCACCGGCGTCAGCGACTGGAGTAATCGACCACTTCTGCTGTGCCTGGAGCATGTAATTGGCCATGCGCGTATCCAGGCTGCCACTGGGCCAGTTTTTCGAAGCGTCCGAAGAGTTCTGCGGCGGAATCGCTCCGCCCTGGCCCTCGAATCCACGTCCACCGCGGCCGCGGCGGCCGCCGACGGGCGTTCCTTCCACGGCCATTTCCAGCGCCGTTCCTGTGCGGACCGATTCGATTTCGTACTCGCCGGATTTTGCGTTCTCTCCGGCTACAGGCCACCCGTCCTTCCACATGAGCGGACGGATATCGAGCACGCTCGCTCCACCGCGATCGAGATCGGCCTCCCAGTGCATCGAGAACCTCTGCACGCCGTCGCCAACATCGATCAGGCCGAAGTGGCCGGGACCAACCACGCGGCCGCCGGAGCCGAGAAAGAGCTTGCCGCCACCCTGAATCATGTCGATGCCCTGATTATCGACGAAGGGACCACTGACCTTCTTCGCGCGCCCGACACGGATGTTGTAGCCGGAGTCCGCACCGCGGCAGCAACTGCCGTGCGTGACCAGCAGGTAATACCAGCCGTCATGATAAATCATGTCGGAAGCTTCGGAATTGATGGCGATGTTGCGCGGCGTATCGTTCGCGTTGAGACGCTTGCCGGTCTTCGGATCGAGCTCGACCAGACGGATGTACCCGAAATACGAGCCGTAGACGAGCCAGAGGCGCCCGTCGTTCGGATCCCGGAATACGCCCGGATCGATGGCGTTTGAATCTTCGACGCCATCGGACGAGGCAACCACGCCGCCTTCTTCCCATTTGTAGTCGGGGGAATCCGGATCGAGGGTCTTGCTCCAGATCATGTTGACGGCAGCTTTGGGCTGCGCGCCGATGTTCGCCGCGACGTAGACGTAGTAGCGGTCGCCTATGTGAATCACGTCAGGGGCTAGTCCCCGGCGGGGGAGCATGGCCCCGCGCCGCCACGTCCAGCCATCGTCGGAGACGAGCCCGTTGCCGCCCGTGCCCCAAGTGTAATACTTGCCATCGCTCAGGACGATGGTCGAAGGATCGTGAATGCCGACGACGCCGTCCAACGCGAATGCAAGAGAATCCGCCATCAACAAGGCAGCAAGAATTCTTGCGATCAAGGCATTACCTCCACGACGTTGTCTTTCGCCGCGCATCCGAGTCGGGTTTGCGTCATGTAAGCGCTTGCAATATTCTATATGAACCATCGTCGTCGTTCCCGGAGGCGCCATTCATGAGGAAATTCCAGTATTTGACGCTTGCATTCGCTCTGTTGAACGCCGCTGCGAACGGCCAGACCGCACCTGCTCTCAAGGACGCGTATCAGGGGATTTTTCGCATCGGTGCAGCGCTCAATCCGGCGCAGTTTGAGGAGCGCGACGCCCGCGGCAATCCGATCATTGCTCAGCAGTTCAATACCATCAGCCCGGAGAACGCCTTGAAGTGGCAGTCTGTGCACCCCAACCCCGAGCGTTACGATTTCGCCGCCGCGGACCGCTACGCCGCGTTCGGCGAGAAGCACAAGATGTTCATTGTGGGGCATTGTCTGGTGTGGCACAGCCAGACTCCGCGCTGGGTGTTCGAAGACAGCGAGGGGAAGCCTCTCTCGCGCGAAGCACTGATCGAGCGGATGCGCGAGCATATCCATGCCGTCGTCGGCCGTTATAAAGGACGGATCGGCGGATGGGATGTGGTGAATGAAGCTTTGAACGATGACGGCTCCCTGCGGCAGTCCCCCTGGTTCCGGATAATCGGCGACGACTATTTGCTGAAGGCTTTCCAGTTCGCTCACGAAGCGGACCCGCAGGCGGAGCTTTATTACAACGACTACTCACTGGAAATCGAAGCGAAGCGAAAAGGCGCCGTGGAATTACTCCGTAAGCTCAAGGCCGCTGGGGCTCCGATCACCGGCGTCGGACTCCAAGGTCACATGAAAATCGACAGTCCCGAGCCGAAGCAGGAGGCCGAGACGATTGAGGCGTTCGCGGCGCTTGGCCTGCGCGTTAACGTCAGCGAATTGGATATCGACGTTCTGCCGCGCACCACCACCTCGAACTCGGCCGATGTAGCGGCGACCGCGGCCGGCACGGCGCAGTCCAACCCGTACGTCAACGGCTTGCCGCAGCCGGTGCAGGAGGCGCTCGCGAAACGGTACGGCGAGTTCTTTCAGGTGTTCGTCCAGCATCGCGCGGTGATGGACCGCATCACGTTCTGGGGTGTCACCGACGGCGACTCGTGGCTCAATAATTTCCCCACGCGAGGACGCACGAATCACCCACTGCTGTTCGATCGCGAGGGTAAGCCGAAGCCCGCGTTCAACGCGGTGATTGCCCAGGCCGCCGGCACGCTGGCGTCAGCGCGCCCGACAGGCATCATTGTCTCGCCGCCATCAGCCGCGACGGCTACACCTTCACCGATGTCAACCATGGCGATCCCGTTTTCGGCGGAGCGGCGCTGGCCAACAACATGGGCTTCAGCGAAACGACACTTCAACGAAGGCGCGATCAAGACAATCAACTCCACCGGACCCAAACACGGCGCAGTGACTTACTTAACGTGCGATGAACTGCCAGCCGCCGCAGAACGCTGGAAAATTCAGTAAAAAGCCATCGCATAGCGGGACCCTTTTCGGGTCGCAATGCGAACGACGCCCGCTTTTTCAAGCGGCGGGGCTTGCGACTTCGCATTTATTTCGAAGGTGCGTACGTGCTGTCCACGCGGCAGGCGAAGCTCGAAAGCTTCATCCTGCGATGCCCGCAGGCGTGTCGAAACCGCCTTACCTGAGTCCCAGGCGAGATCGATTTCGCCGCCGCCCCTCACGCGAACTCCGGCGATCGAGCCGTTCTTCCATGCACTCGGGAGTGCGGGGAGCAGGGTCACTTCCGCGTGATCGGGAAACCAGCTGGACTGCACCAGCGTCTCCAGCATTCCATTCGCACCCCCCAGATTGCCATCGATCTGAAACACGCCTGGTGGATGGGTATCCATCAAATTCGGAAACGTCGATTGCCGGAACAATACGGACATACTCTCGTACGCCTTTTCGCCCTCGCCAAGATATGCCCAGTAGTTCACGACCCATGCCCGCGACCAGCCCGTCTGGCCGCCACCATCCGCGAGTCGCTGCTCCAGCGTAACTTTCGCGGCTTTCGCCAGGTCGGGTGTGTGCGCAGTCGAGATTTGCGATCCCGGAAAGAGGGCCCACAGGTGCGAGATGTGGCGGTGTCCCGGCGTCGCGTCCGCGTAATCCGTCATCCATTCCTGAATATTGCCGGCGCGACCGATGGAGATGGGCGGTAACCGTTCAATGGCCGTCTTTACCCGGCCGCGGAATGCCGTGTCGATTTTAAGGATGTCACTCGCATGAATCGTTCGCTCAAACAATTCGCGCAGAATTTCGATATCCATTGTCGGCGCCATTGCAAGCGAGTGCGCCGAACCGTCCGGCAGCCTGTATTGGTTCTCGGGTGACAACGATGGGCCCGAGACGAGGTGGCCTGCACCGTCATCGACGAGGTAATCGAGAAAGAAGATTGACGCGTCATGTAGTAATGGCCAGGCGCGCGTTCGTAAGAAATCCCGATCCCCCGAATATGCATAATGATCCCAGGCATGCAGCGTCAGCCAGGCACCGCCCATCGGCCATATTCCCCAGGGCACGCCGTCGATCGGGTGAGCGTCGCCCCAAATATCCGTATTGTGATGAATGACAAACCCGCGCGCACCGTAATACTTGCTTGCCACTTCACTGCCAGTTCCGGAACCGGGATGTCTGACCATGTCGAGCAAATCGAAAAGAGGCGTGTGGAGATCGGCGAGATTGGCCGGCTCGGCGATCCAGTAGTTCATCTCCGTGTTGGCGTTGATAGTCCATTTCGATCCCCACGGATTGTCGATCGCGCTCGCCCACAAACCCTGAAGGTTCGCGGGGAGTCCCCCGGGCCGGCTGCTGCCGATCAGCAGATAGCGGGCGAATTGAAAATAGAGCGTCTGTAATCCGAGATCGTTCGCCCCTGCTGACACACGGCGCAGGCGTTCGTCCGTTGGCGTTGCCTCGGCTGCCGCATCGGTGCTCCCCAGCCGGAGCCGGACACGTCCCATCCACGCCATCTGGTCCTTCACCGCGGCAGCCTTCAGATCGTCGTATCTCTTCTTTGATGCGGCGTCAAGAGCGCTTTCGCATTTTTCCGCGGGTGCACCGCCGGAAAAATCCGTGGCCGCGGCGATCAGCAGCGTGGCTTCGCTCGCCTTCACCACGCTCAGAGTTCGATCGCGCCTCTCAAGCATGCCGCCAGACTGGATAATCCGTACCTGCCCCTGGAATCGGATCTGGTCGTTGTGCACGGGACCCTGCGTCAGCGCGAGATCCCTGTTGCTCAGCGCGCGAACGTCGAAATCCGCCGGCCTGTCCATGCTTACGTCAAAAGTGAGGCTGTTCGGTTGAGAGGCGGTCAGATGCAGGACAATGACCCGGTCCGGAGCCGACGCAAACACCTCACGGCGAAACTGGATGCCGCCTAGTCGATACATCACCGTTACCGCGCCTGAGTCGAGATTCAAGTCACGCCTGTAGTCCGTTACCGGACCTGCATCGGCAGTGCGAACATACAAATCGCCCAGTGTCGAATAGCCGGGCATTCCCGCGGGATTGGAGATCATCGTCCGCGCCGCGATCCGCTCCGCTTCCTGAATCTTCGCGCCGTCGAGTCCCCTGGATTCCAACAGTAGCCTCCGTACGTTCTGGAACCCCTCGCGTCCCTCCGGGTTCAGTTTGTCGCCGCGCGCGCCGTGCCAGATGGTGCTTTCGTTCAATTGCAGATGCTCATCCTGCGCGCGAGTTTGTTTGCCGTCCTGAATATCGCGATTCCTGGCCGCCTCCTGCTGGTCTCCATTGTTGGGGCCGGTATTCGCCCCGCCAAAAACCATCGCGCCGAGATGGCCGTTCCCCACCGGCAGCGCTTCGGTCCAGACCGGCGCCGGCTGCTTGTACCAAAGGACGAGGTCAGTGGACTGCGCGCCGCATAGCAGGGGAAGGAGGGCGGCGAGTATCGCGGCGCAACGCACAGGACTGTTTCTCAGGGAAGGTCGGGATAGCCCTGCCACATGTACTCGAGCGCTTCAGCGAGGGTCTGACGCTTGACGGGGCCATCGCAGTGGCCCGCGTCGCGCGCGAATACGAACTGATAGTGATAACCTTTCGCGGTCAGGACCCTCGCCATGTTCTCGTTGGCCAGCACCCAATCGTGCATGTCGTCGCTGTTATTGAACAGATCGCGGTCGGCCACTTCCATCCAGATGCGCAGCGGCTTCCTGGGACTGTTGGGAATGATGCTGCGATGGTATTCCCAGGCTCCGCCGGGCGTCTCCGGATTGGAAGGCCACTGCTGATTCACATATGTGCCGCTGTAGCTGAGCACGCGATGGTAGAGGTCGTTGTGATACCACGCCATGCTGAGTGCGGCTGCCGCGCCGGAACTGCACCCCATGGACGCCCGGCGATTCGGATCTTTCGTCAGTTTCACGCCATACTGCTTCTCGACGAGTGGAAGCACTTCCTGCTCGACAAATTCGGCGTACTTTCCCGACATCGTGTCGTATTCGAGCCCGCGCTCGCTGCCCTGTGCATCCGATCCACCGTTGCCTATGGAAACAGCGATCACAGGTGGGACTCTCTTTTCGGCAATCAAATTGTCGAGCACGGTGAATAGAAGCTGGTCCGGTCCGTCGCCGCCCACGATGAATGGCGCCTCGGTTCCTGTCTTGTATTGCTGCGGGACGTAGACCGCTACTTTCCGGATGTAAGGAGCAGCATGCGTCGATATGTTTCGTCTCGTCCGGTCGTTGGGATCGCGGACGATTCCAGGGTAGATCCTGCTGTCCTCTGAATTCATGGTGAAGTTATAGATCGTGCCGTGGGGCAACCCCTCCCGCGAGACCGTTTCGGGCGCGGCGTCATGAGTTGGACCGAGGACGAAATTTCCGTCCTGATTGGCAGGAGCATTGGCGCCATCGGCAAGATCGGCCGCTTGCACGTAGCCGGATGCATGCGGGTCGCGTGTCGGAGGCGTGGGTCTGACTGGAGCCGTAGCGCCAGGCGCGGGATTCTGCGCGATCGCGGCATCTGTCATCAAAGCGGCAAACAGAGCAAAAACCAGAGTTCTGAACATGCGGAGGCCCTCCGGAAAAGTAACATTATGCCATGCCGTGCAAGCGCTTTCAGATGCGCTGTCACCTACGTTCGGTCTCTGGCGAATCCAGGCGTCCGCGCTCGGCTTCTCGTAATCCTGATCGAGGGCTCGGAGAAGGGAGCCACGTTACCTCATTCATCCCGACAAGCCGGCGCCTTGTCCTGCAGGGGCTGTGCCGGGGGCTTGATCGAGAGCGCTCCCCACCGACGGCTATAATAGGCCCCGAACCAATGATCAAGATCACTCGAGCGCAAATCGCAGCCGCGCTGTTGGTAGCCGGAATCCTGACGCTCACCGCCCAAACCTCCCCGCCCGCCGGAGCCGAGTGGCGCAGCTACGCCGCCGACCCCGCCAGCACCAAATATTCGCCCCTCGACCAGATCAACGCCAGCAACGTAAGCAGGCTGCAAATAGCGTGGCGCTGGAAATCCAATAACTTTGGGCCGCGCAACGAAGGCAATATGGAGACCACGCCGCTCATGGTTGGCGGGGTGCTCTACTTCAACGCGGGTCAACGCCGCGTGATCATCGCGGCCGACGCAGCCACCGGCGAAACGCTATGGATGTATCGCCTCGACGAAGGCACGCGCGCGAGTGCGTTTCCACGCCCTTACAGCCGAGGGGTTTCTTATTGGAGCGACGGCAAAGGCGATGACCGCGTCCTTGCCGTCACAGCAGGCTATCGCCTGGTCGCGCTCGACGCCAAAACCGGTGTGCCGGTGCCTTCGTTCGGAAGCAAAGGGCTGGTCGATCTCTACGATGGGCTCGAGCGCGCCAAACAAGGCGAAATTGGATTGACCTCGCCACCCACGGTCGTCAAAAACATCGTAGTCGTTGGCGCGGCGCTGAAGAATGGCACGGCGCCCGTGAGCAAGACCAATGTACCGGGAGATGTCAGAGCCTTCGATGTCCGCACCGGCAAACTTCTCTGGACCTTCCACACCATTCCTCGCCCCGGCGAATTCGGATACGACACCTGGAAAAATTCCTCCGCCGAATACACGGGCAACACCGGCGCCTGGGCCCCCATTAGCGCAGATGAAGAACTCGGCTACGTCTACCTTCCGGTCGAGTCCCCCACCGGCGACTACTACGGAGGCCATCGCCCGGGTAACGGTCTGTTCGGCGAAAGCCTGGTCTGCCTCGACGTGAATACCGGCAAGCGGATCTGGCACTACCAACTGGTTCATCACGGCATCTGGGATTGGGATCCGCCCGCCGCGCCGAACCTCGTCGATGTGACTGTGGGCGGTAGGAAGATCAAAGCCGTCGCGCAAGTAACCAAGCAGGTTTCGTCTATGCGTTCGATCGTGTGACCGGCCACCCATCTGGCCGATCGAAGAACGTCCCGTTCCGCAATCCGACATCCCCGGCGAACAGACGTGGCCCACCCAGCCGTTTCCCACCAAACCGGCGCCGTTCGACGTGCAGGGAACATCGGTCGACGTGCTCAACAACCTCACACCGGAGATCTTCGCCGAGGCGCAAAAGATCGCCGCGCGTTATCAAATGGGACCGCTCTTTACGCCCCCAATGGTTCCTAAGGAAGGTGGCAAGCAGGGTGTACTCATGCTGCCCTCCGTGAATGGGGGCGCGAACTGGGAGGGCGCTGCAGTCGACCCCGAAACCGGCATCCTCTACGTCGGTTCCTTGACCGATCTGTGGGTCCTCGCCATGGCGCCCGCCACGCCCGACCGCTCCGATATGTCATACATCGGCGGCCGCGGAGCGGGACGGCCCGAACGTCCGCTCGGTTTGCCGCTGGTGCGTCCGCCATGGGGTCGCATCACCGCGATCGACATGAACACCGGCGAACAGGTGTGGATGAAAGCCAACGGTCCCGCGCCCGAGGCGTACCGCAACCTGCCCGCCGCGAAAGGGCTCGACCTGAGCGAGGCGGGCAACCCCGCTATCGCCATGCTGCTGGTCACCAAAACTCTGCTGATCACCGGCGAGGGCGCAGGCCTCGTAAATGGAGCCCCCAACGGCGGCGGCCCCACCCTCCGGGTCTTCGACAAGAAGACCGGCAAAATTCTGCATGAGATGAAAATGCCGGGACTGACCTCCGGCTCGCCGATGCCGTACTTCTGGCGAGGCAAACAGTACATTGTGCTGGCGACGACCAATCGCACCGAAGGCGCGGAGTTGGTCGCGCTGACATTACCCAACGGAGATTAGCTTCCGAAGTATTCCACGGTTATATGCACGAAATGCGCAAGCGCGTGCGTCTGCGATAAACTACCGCACGATGCACCTTGCCCGTTTGATCCCCTTATCCGTATTGATGAGCGCCCTGGCTTTCGGTCAGTCAAAGGACACCGGCACATCTCACAAGGCTGCCGCGACGGCTTTGCTGAACTCGAATAACACCGGAGCCGCGCACCTTGCCTGCCCCGCCACGATCTTGCCAGAGCCTGCTGCCAACCCGCCGGGTGGTGGTCCGGCGCGAGATGGTGCGGCCCGCGGCGGCCCGCCGCAAACTGCGGGCGCTCCAGGCGCCGGGCGAGCCGGCAGCCGCGGTGGTGCCGGACGGGGCGCAACCCCGCCGCGCGAGAACTGGTATGCCGAAGGTGGTCAGGTTTTTGACAACCTCTATATGCTCACGACGAAGATGAACAGCGCCTGGGCTGTGAAGACCTCCGCCGGTATCATTTTGATCGACACCCTGTTCGGCTACGCGGCGCAGGATGAAATCGTGGATGGCATGAAAAAGCTGGGCCTCGATCCGGCCGATATCAAATACATTGTCATCAGTCATGCGCACGGCGATCACGATGGCGCCGTGAAATTTCTGCAGGATACTTACCATCCGCACGTTATCCTGGCGCCCAAAGACTGGGAACTGGCCGCGAGGCAAGCCACCCCATATACCCACGATATGGACGCCACGGATGGACAGAAGCTGACGCTGGGCGATACAACAATCACCATCTACATCACTCCCGGTCACACCGGCGGTACGCTTTCCTTCCTCGTTCCCGTGACGGATCACGGTGTACCTCACATGGCTATGGAGTGGGGCGGTACTGCGCTGGGCGGAGGCACTTCGAAGGAAATGCTGCAGTCTTACATTTCGAACGCCGGGCGCTTGCTGGATATCGCCGATGGCGCCGGAGCCGATGTGATTATCGGCAACCACACCGAATATAACGACGCGCTCACAAGGCTGGAGCAGACAAAAGCGCAAAAACCAGGCGATCCTAACCCGTGGGTCGTCGGCAAGCCGGAAGTCCGGAAGTATCTGACTGTCGTGCAGGAATGCGCGAAGTCATGGCTCGCAATCGGTGAGGGCCGCCCCTGACTGGGGGCACTCACCCCGCAAATCCGAAGAGTTACAGCGATCGCCCAACCAGCAAAAGTTATGGCCTGGCGGCGTTCTTACTGTGCTTCCCGAAGAACTCGTAGATAGGCTTCAATCCGGACTGAATCACGGGGCCGTGCGTAATGCCTGGTTGCTCAACATACTCGTACTCCATGTCGAGTCCCTTCATCACATCGACCCACTCGCGGGTATTCGCCACAGGGACCATCTCATCGATATCGCCCTGTATGATCATCACCGGAACCTTTGCATCCTTCAGGGGCTGCATGGTTTCTTTCCGGGTCTGCCAAAACGCGGCAGGAGCTTCGGCTGCAACCGCAGCAAACATACTGGCGTTCCTCGAGCCGAGGAAAAGCGCGCCCGCTCCACCCATGGAGTGGCCCATGATGTAGATTCGCGAATTGTCCACATTGAATTCTTTGCGAACCATAGCGATGGCATTCATCACGTCCTTTTCGCTGAGTTCGCGCACATTCGCCGGCTGGTTGGCGGGGACGAGGCCCGCTCTGCCCGGAGGCGGCGCTCCACCGGGGCCATTACCGGCAGCTCCGGGCGCACCGCCGGCAGGCCTCGCGGCACCGGTAGCACCGTTGCCACGGCCTCTGCCACCGCCGGCGAAGGGCGGAGTCCCGTACCATCCGCTTACGTTGTAGCCCATGGGCGCGACCAGAATGTAGCCGCCTTCTTCAGCGAGATCCACAGCGGCCTTGCCCATCATAATGGTCTGCGGTGCTCCGAGTCCGTGAAGAGTTACGATCATCGGCGCCTTCTGATCCGCTTTCACTTTCGTGGAGACGTAGACCGAGTACGGCAGGTCTTCGTTGGTGTCTTCGAAATGGTAAGTGCGGGCCTGGACGCGCGGGTCCTGCGCAAACCGTGCTCCTCTGCCCCCGCCTCCGCCGGCGGCATCCGCCGCAGGCGCCTGCGCCACGGCGGGTTGCGGAGTGCTCAGCGTCAGGCATGCGGCGAACGCTGCGAAAGTGAGGGCCGTCGTGGGTCGCATCCAGCTTTTCATCTTATTTCCATCCTTTGATCTCTGAGGGAGATGCCTCCGAGATTGTATAACGACGCTCGGCGATCTTTGAGTTGATTTGCGGTGCGGTCCCGGGTGGGTGCCAGATGTCGTGCGCGCGTGACGTTTATTTCTGCGCCGACTTCGTCCAGCGGGAATAATCGGATTTCAGCAGGTTCCTCGGGTCGGATGGGGAGATATGATGTCGCACCCCGTTGACGTCTTCGAGACACTCGTCCTCAATGATCCGCGCTCCGGGCTGCTTGACACGGTATAGAACGGTCCGCAGCGTCCACGGCATCGAGTAAACAACCGGGTCTTCGATGCGTGCTTCATACTGCAGCGCATCGGGACCAATCAGGCGGTAGCGCTCGACGATGTGGATCTCCGTGCTATGAAAGTTTCCCGCGTGATCCAGCCATGCTTGATCGGTAATCGCGGCCACGTCGGCAACCAGGGTGTCTCCCTCCCAACGGTAACGCGTGTCGCCCATCCACCAGTCGGTGCTGTCGAAGTGAGGCCGCGTGTCCGGCTGGAATACGCGGAAGGCGTGATTCTCCTGATAAACAATGGCAAAGTTGCCGGGACTTTGAAGAATCTGAAGAGGAGTCGGCAGATACGTCGCACGGGGAACGCTGGCCTGATAGCACTTCAGAGACGGATCGGTAGTCGCCTGAGTTCTGAAGTTCTCCTGCCGTTGTCTGAGAGCCTCAGGTTTGTAAGGTATCTTCCCGCCAGACGGCTCCACGATGATGCTCTTGCCGGCGGGTATACCGTTTCCGGCGGGATGCCCCTCGATGTTGACGTAGGCCGTGTCACGCACTTGCCAGATGCCGCGAAAGTCCGGCGTTTTGCCGTCCCACAAGCGCGCTGGGGAAAACGCCGTCTGGGCGCCGCTGCCAGGAATCAACGTTGCCATCATCACACCGGCCAGGATGAACCGCAACGCCAGTCGTGTCGTGGCACCGCTCATCTCGCCCTCTGTTTCCTGCCGCCGTCTTCTTCCGTGTAGTGCTGCAGGCTTCGCTCGCCTTCGAGGCAACTGTATTCCAGGATCTGCTGCTCCGCAGGCACTCGTTTCAGCGTGAAGCGCATCTGAACAGGCTTCACGAACACTGTTGGGTCGCTGATGCTCGCCTCGTACAGAATCGTATCGGGATCGGTCAGCGTGAATCGTTCTACCACGTGTTCGTTCTCGTCGACGAAGTTCCCCGCCATGTCCAGCCACGTCCGCCCGTTGAAATTGCTCACGTCCACGACAAAGGTGTCGCCTTCCCATCGCCCGCGCGAATCCCCGTCCCACGCCCGGTAGTTTTGCGGATGTTTGCTGTTGTCGGTCGGAATAATCCGGACATCGTGCATAGCTTCGTGGAGCAGCGCCACATATTTCTCGTCCTGAATGACCTGGACCGGATACAGGCCGCCGGGTTGATCGAGTGCTCGCGGAACTCCGGGTAAATGGCAACGCGCTTCCGGGTCCTCATATCCTCGCCGTATCCGGTCCTTTCGCTCCGCTTCCGCCGCCGGCGTATATTCATACGTCGGTCCTCCGGGTCCGCCGCCATTGCCCCTTCCCCGGCCAGCCGCCGCAAAATTCGTGCCATCCAGCGAGCCCACGAAGAGGCCCTGAAATCCCCCATTGCTCTTCATCCACAGACCCTGCAGGTCGGGATGTCCGTCCGGCAATCGGTGTACCGCCGCTTGGAACCCCTTTGGCGAGGCCTCTGTAATCTGTGCCCAAACCGGACCCGCACCCCCAACACTCAGCAGTAAGCAAATGGTTGCCGGCAGCATCGCCCGGCCATGGTATGCGCGCAAGACTTGCACCGTAGCCTACTTTTCTTTGGGTGTTGTATCCGCCGTTGGCGGCGGTGTGCCGGAAGAACCCGCAAATACCTGGCGGCCATCCGCGAGAGTCACTCGCGCGGCATTTGCCGTGTTCGACCCGTCCTTAGCCCGAAACCCCTCAACGGTAATCTCGTCGCCGGGCTTCAGGGAGCGCTTCGTCCAACCGAGCCTCATCAGACCGTTCGGATTGGACGTCTCCACCATCCATTGCAGCGTCTTGCCGTCCGGCCCGGGAACATCCATCGTGATCCACCCGTGAGGATTGATCATCTCCCATTTGACGACGGTACCTTTCAGCGTCAGCGGCTTCTGCGCATCGAACTCTGCGCCAAACGAATGATGAGCCGCCGCTCTGCTCACCCAGAGGATCGCAGTCAGAAAGACACGTCGCTTCACCGTTGCACCCCCTTAATCACTTCTTTCCAAAACGTTCAGTATTCTACACCCGGGTTCCCTCGAATGTGACGCAGGTTAATCAGGGCTGGACCAGCTTGTGCAACTGCATCCAATCCAGCAAGCGATCCGGCCAGGTGTCGACCGGAAGGCCGCGCTTCGACATCCCGAAGCCGCCGCTCACCTGATCGTAGACGTGAATTTCGGCCGATTTGCGGCCTTCTTCCATTCGGCAAACAAAGCCAGACACCCATTGGTCACATTGAAGTGATTTGAGCCGACGGCGACAAATAACGGAGGGGCATCGGGAGGCACATTCACATCCTGAAGCGACGGGCCGTAGACGGAAATGAGGAAGTCCGCAGAAGCATCGGCCAGCACGGCTCCGACCGACACCCCGCCGCCGGCGGAGAAGCCCATCAGGCCGACTCGTTTGGGGTCGACGCGCCATTCCGATGCGTTTTTACGAATCAGTCGCAAAGCCTGCTGGGCGTCGGCCACGCCCATCTTCAGCACTTCGTCGAGCACTGCGTCGTCCGGCGCGGGATTCGCGTTCCCGTTGATGATTTTCAACTCCTCGCGCGGCCGGACGGCGACGAGGGCGGTCGGCTAGCACCCGGTTGCTGTTGGCGAAGGCGATACTTCAGCACAAATGCCGCGACGCCTTTGCTGTTCAGCCATTCGGCCACCATCGTTCCTTCGTTGTCGATGGAGAGTGCCTGGAGGGCTCCGCCGGGGGCAACGATGATGGCGGTGCCGGTGGACCTGGACGCGTCCGGCAAATACACAGTCAGGGTCGGCTCGGTGACGTTCGTCGCGATGCGACCGCCACCCCTTCCTGTGATCGACTCCGGAATCGACCAGGTTTCCGACCCGGGCGCCTTACCGGGCCAAAGCCGCAATTCGATGGGGGCGGCGCCGCCTCTGCTCACACAAAAAGCGAGCATAAGACCGAGCCATTTCCTGTTGACCGCTTTCATCCGCCCTCTCCTCGCCCGGTCATTATAGCCGCTACTATTGCCAGATGCGCCCGGAGAGATTCCTGTAGTATCGAATGCAGGCAATATGACAGGCAGAATGAATAGAAGCTATGAAAGCGCGTGCACAGAGCAAGAGACGAAGGCGCCAACCGCGGCAGAAACGTCCAGACGGAACTTCCTGAGCGGGCTGGGCGCGCTCGGGATTTCGCTCTCAACGCCGGGAGCCGCGCACGGCCGCGCTGCCCAACGACAAGATCAAAGCCGTTCACTACTTCACGACGCCAGGCGATGCGAGTGGCAGGCAAGGCCAGCCGATGGTCAACCAGTCGACCAATGTGGTGATCATCGAAACCGAGCGGGGACTGACAGGAGTCGGCGAGGGCGGTGAGCCCCGCACGACGGAAGAATGCGCCAGCATGCTGATCGGTTTGGACCCGTTCCGCATCGACAACTTGTGGCAGCGTATGATGCGCGGCTATTTCTATCCCGCGGGTCGCGAGAAACTTCACTCTCTGGGCGCGCTGGATCTGGCTCTCTGGGATCTCAAGGGGAAAGCGCTGGACGTGCCGGTGTGGCAACTGCTGGGCGGGAAGTCGCGCACTACGTGGAACTCTACGCGACGACTTTCCCGGGTCCACGCGGCGGCACAATCGAAGACGCGGCGCGCGCCTGCATACAGGCAGGTTTTCGCACTTACCGCCACGCCACAGACAACCCTCGCCAGCGCGAAGTGGACCGTTTCAAGCTCGTGCAGAAGATGTACGACGATTGCGTCCTGATCCACAAAGCGGCCGGGGACGGCGGATGGGCAATCGACTTCCACACGGAGTTCGATCCACCGGACGCGATCAATCTGGCCACGATGATCGAGCCGCTTCATCCTTACTTCTGCGAGGACCTGATCCGCAGCGAGGGAGCTCTTTCTTACGAAACGATTCGCCAGAGGACACGTGTGCCGATCGCGGCGGGCGAGCAGTTCGGCTACAAATGGGACGTCAACACCCTGATCGAAAAACAGCTCATCGACTACACGCGCGTGACACTGCCCAACGTCGGAGGGATCGGCGAGTTCATGAAAGTCATCGCGCTTGCCGAGACTCACTACATTGGAATGATTCCCCACTTTACGGGTCCGATCTCTGAAGCGGCGCTGGTCAATTGTCTGGCCGCCACGTCGATTACCGCGTTGATGGAGATGTTGGGCGATGGCAGCCGCGCGTGGCCGTACCTTCCGAAGGTCTATGACTTCAAAGAAGGAAAACTCTGGCCCAACGATCGCCCGGGGCTGGGTGTGCTGGTCGACAGAAGCAAGCTGACGCAGATCGGCAGGTATGACACGTACCGCGCGGGCATGTTGATGAACCAGCGGCCCGACGGTTCATTCACCAATTGGTAAGGAAACCTATGACGCCAGAGCCTCCGTCGTCTCCAGATAGAACCAACCCTGCCGCCAGCGTAAGCTCATAGCCAGGCCGCGTCAGCCGCCGGCGCGTGATCCAGGCTGCGGCAGCAGCGGCTCCGTTCACGTTTTTCGTGCGGAATGCCAGCGCCGCCGAGCGCCCGAATTTCGTGTTCCTGATGGCGGACGATATGGGCTATGCCGACGTGTCGTGCTTCGGCCGCCGCGATTACAAAACGCCGAACATCGACCGTCTGGCCGCGGACGGCATGAAGCTCACGCACGCTTACGCCAACTCCGCAGTTTGTACGGCGACACGCGTCGGCCTCGTGACGGGGCGTTATCAATATCGTGTCGAAGTCGGGCTCTATGAACCGCTGGGCAATGGCGCGAAGGTGGGCCTGCCTCCGGGACACCCGACGATCGCTTCGACCCTCAAGCAGGCCGGCTATGGCACAGCTCTGATTGGTAAATGGCATGTGGGCGATGTTCCGCAACTCGGCCCGACGAAATACGGTTACGATCACTTCTGGGGATTCGCCAACGGGGCACTGGATTACTTTACGCATCGCGTGGGTGAGCCCACCTCAGCGCCTGGGCTCTGGGACGGGGAAGCAAAGGTCGAGGAACACGGCTACCTCACAGACCTGATTGCCGACAAGACCATTCAACACATTCACGATTATTCCGGCCGGAAGCAGCCGTTTCTGCTGAGCGTTCATTTCAATGCGCCGCATTGGCCATGGGAAGGGCCGGAGGACGAGGCGGCAGCGTTGAAGGGAGGTCTGGCGACGTTTGAAGCCGGCACGATTGCGACGTACGGGGCCATGGTGCGGGAGATGGACTCCGCAATCGGACGAATTCTGCGGGAACTCGAACGCAGCAGGTTCTCGAAAAATACGGTGGTGGCGTTCACCAGCGACAACGGCGGTGACCGGTTCTCTGACACCTGGCCGTTCACCGGCAAGAAGACGGAGTTGCTGGAAGGCGGCCTCCGCATCCCGGCAATCGCGCGGTGGGATGGCCACATCAAGCGCGGCAGCGTGAGCGACCAAGCGTGTATGTCGATGGACTGGATGCCTACTTTCGTGACGATGGGGGGAGGAAAGATCGATCCGGAATATCCCAGCGATGGCATGGATCTGACAGCCGCGCTGACGCAGGGCGCCGCTCCGGTTTCCCGAAAGCTCTTCTGGCGCTATCGTTCGAATGCGCAACGCGCTATGCTCGACGGCCACATGAAGCGGCTGAAGATCAACGAGAACCAGTTTCTGTTCGACGTGGCTGCGGATCCGCTGGAACGCGCAAACCTGCGCCGCAAGCAGCCCGATGTGTTTGACCGCATGGTTAACGAGTACGCGGTCTGGGACGCGACGATGCTGCGCGAGGACCACTCGTGCCGAACTCATACAGTTTCAACAGCCAGCAGTTGGCGGATCACTATACTCCTGGCGGTGGCCGCGGCACCCCTGGTCGTGGCGACAACGGACGCGGTCGCAATGGACCTGGCCCCGCGAGAGCTGGTTCTGTGACCTCAGGAACCACGGAATAGAGTCCCGGCGGTCCAGCGCATGATACTGGCGGGCCCTTCGGTTTCCGGGCCGGGAGTCAGGGCTGGAGAGTAATGCAGGAGCGCTCAGGGCAGGATTACAAATCCGCGCTGGATCGCTGCCCTCGTCGCTTCCGTCCTGTCATGCACATTCAGTTTCGCGAGGATACTCTTGACATGATTCTTGGCTGTCGCTTGGGCAATATTAAGCCGGTAGGCGATCTGCTTGTTGGATAGTCCCACGACAAGGAGATCGAGGACTTCCATTTCGCGACCACTGAGTTGTGATTCAGGATGATCCAGCAGCGCTGGCGGGACACGACTCTCGCCGCCATGAACAGCGCGGATCGTTTTCAGCAGTTCTCCCCGGCGGACGTCTTTTGTGAGATAGGCTCGCACACCCGCCGCGAACGCCCTGCGTACGTTTTCGTCGCCTTCGTAAGTCGTCAATGCAATCAGCCGGCTGTCGGGAAACTCGCGGCGAATCTGCGCCGCGGCCTCAACGCCGGACATCACCGGCATCCGCATATCGATTAAAGCCACATTCGGCTTTTTCTCCCGGTAAACCCTTATCGTCTGCTCGCCATCGACGGTTTCAGCAACCACAGTCATATCGGGCTGAGCGTCTATGATCGATTTCAAACCCGCGCGCGCGATTAGATGGTCTTCCGCTACCAGGATACGAATCTTTTTCACCGTAATGGCACCTTGACTTCGACCCGCGTTCCCTTCCCACGATGTGTGTCGAGCCGCAACTTTCCCTTGATCCGTTCCGCGCGCTCACGCATGCCGATCAGCCCGAAGTTTCCTCGTTGATGCAGCGATGCGAACCATCAGGAGTCTCATTATCTATCACTATATCTATCACCGCAAAAGCAAATGATCCGCAATGATCCAAACGGATCATCCGAACGGGTTATTGTTCCCGAAGGCGTGGCGCAATAGAATCCAGCCACTGGCTACCGTTCGGTACCGGAAAAGGGGAATCGATGATATCGACAAGGGTGCTTACGGCCGTGTTGCTTGGCATTCTGTGCGTCGCGCCGGTGCTGGCGCAGTCCACCGCTCAAATAAACGGTAGCGTCAGAGACGCCAGTGGCGGCGCCATTCCAGCTGTGGAAGTCAAAGCTACGAACACTGGAACGGGCAGTGTGCGCACGGCAACTACCGAGGCGAATGGAACTTACGTTCTGACGAATCTGCCGATTGGGAACTACACGATCGAGGCCACTAAAGCGGGCTTCAGCAGAGCGATTGAAGCGGGAATCGTTCTGCAGGTTGATTCAAATCCGACGCTCGATATCTCACTCAAGGTCGGGGAAGTGAATGAGCAGGTAACGGTGGAGGCGAACGCGCTGCAGGTTGAGACGCATTCGACCGGCGTTGGCCAGGTTGTCGACAATGTACGAGTCGCGGAGATGCCACTTAACGGCCGCAATCCGCTCGAACTTGTACTCCTGACCGGCATGGCGAGCCTGCCCGGCCCGGGCGCGATCAACAACGTCAGGAACTATCCCACCATCGTCATATCGGTTGCAGGCGGTCAGGGCGGTAACACCGCGATGTATCTGCTGGACGGCGCGATCCATGAAGACCCGTACAACAACCTCACGCTCCCGCTGCCATTCCCCGACGCTCTCCAAGAATTCAAAGTGGAGACGAGCGCGCTCTCGGCCCAGTACGGCTATCATTCCGGATCAGTCGTCAATGCCGTGACCAAGTCGGGTACAAACGACTTTCACGGCGACCTCTTCGAATTCATTCGCAACGGCGACTTCAATGCGCGGGACTTCTTTGCCCCACTTCGGGACACCTTGAAGCGAAATCAGTTCGGCGGCGTTGCAGGTGGGCACATCATCCGCGACAAGCTTTTCTTCTTCGGCGGATACCAGAGAACGACGCAACGCTCCGACCCCAATTCGCTCACTGCATTTGTTCCGACAAGGGACATGCTGGCCGGCGACTTCACGGCCGTAACTTCACCTGCCTGCCAGGGAAACAAGCAAATTACCCTCTCCGCGACTCAGGGATTCGCCGGAAACAAGATTTCCACTTCTCTCCTGAATCCCGTTGCGCTGAACATCGTCAAAACGATGCCTATTTCTTCGGACCCATGTGGGCGCACGATCTACGGCTATAACGCGGGACTCGATGAAGATCTCATTGTCGGCCGAATCGATTACCTGAAAAGCGAAAAGCACACGATTTTCGGGCGTTACAACGCCGGCCATTTGAACAATTCGTCGACTTACGACGGGCACAATCCCCTGTCGATAAACAACTATGGCGTGCATGATCTGAACTACGTCATAGCGCTGGGCGACACCTACGTCGTCAGTTCGAGCATCGTGAATTCATTCCGCGTGGCTGCCAGCCGCACCAACGTGGTGAAAATTCCGGATGCTTACAAATCGCTCGCCGACTTCGGCTCGAACTATACGCCGATCGGAGGGCCGGTTCTCGATTTGACCGTGGCCGGGGTTGGAGGGGGTTTCGCAATTGGCTCAACGGCCTCTGTACCAGGGGAAGCCCATACGGGACCGAATGTCTCCATCACCGATGACGTGAATTGGGTAAAAGGATCGCACCAGATCGGCTTCGGCGGAAACGTCTACAAACGCATCATGAACTACTGGTCTGGCGTCAACGCGGTGGGCACGGTCGCCTTTAACGGTACTGTCACCGGATTGGCTTTGGCCGATTTTCTTCTCGGCGATACCTCGTCCTTCGGCCAGGGGACCAATTACGGCATGTACCTCTATCAGTATTACGGCTCGCTCTACCTGCAGGATTCGTGGAAGATCAAACCGCGATTCACCCTCAGCTATGGCCTGCGGTGGGAACCCTATCTTTCGAACATCAATAAAACCGGGCAGCTGGACCACTTTGACCAGTCGCTCTACAACGCGGGTTTTCACAGCAGCGTTTTTCCCAATGCCCCCGCTGGGCTGGCCTTCGCGGGCGATCCCCAATACAAGTGTGCCAACGGTTACAACTGCAGCGACTACAACAAGTTCTTCCCGCGCATCGGATTCGTTCTGGACCCAGGTGGCGACGGCAAAATGACCATTCGCGCTTCGTACGGAATGTTCGGCGATCGCCTGCATCAGTTCTTCCCCAACCAGATGGGATTCGGTCCGCCGTTTGGAAACAACATCGGCCTTTCCAATGTGAACCTTTCGAACCCGTGGTCTGCGTACCCCGGCGGCAACGCGATTCCGTACCTGGTTAACTGCAGCCCCGTCGGTCATGCGCGGCACGACTGCACTTTTCCTACGGCGGGCGCTTATGTTCGCTTCAACACCGACGACTATAAGGCGATGTACACGCACCAATGGAACCTCAGCATTCAGCGGCAGGTCGCCGACTGGCTGCTGAGCGCCAATTACATCGGAAACAGTTCCATTCACCTTGGAACTTCAGAAAACATCAATCCAGCGGTCTTCCTGGGACTCGGGCCTTGCACGCTGAACGTTGTGAGCGGCGGCGCCGTTGTTCCAACGAACTTCTCGACGTGTTCGACGACCACTAACCAAAATCAGCGGCGGGCACTCTACCTCCAGAATCCTCTGGCCGGTCAATATTACTCAGGAATTGGCGCTTACGACCCCGGCGGCACGGGATCTTACAACGGACTTTATCTCTCGGCGAACAAGCGCCTGAAGCACAACATCACGATGAATACGAATTACACGTGGTCACATTGCATCAGCGATCTCTATGACCAGCAGACCGGGTCCGGCGGAGTCTCGCCTTTTATTCGCCGAAACGGACGCAGCAATTGTGCTGGGGCCGACCTGCGGCAATCTTTCGTTTTGAACCTGGTGGCCCAGTCACCCCGCTTCGCTAACACATGGCTTCGCCACCTCGCCAGCGACTGGCAGGTTGCCCCCATCGTGGTTTTGAGATCCGGACAGTATTTCAGTATCGTACCGGGAACCGATCGTGCACTCACGACCGCGCCGGCTCAAACCGTGAATCTGGTGAACCCGGGCTCCGTGTTTCCTGCCAGTCAAAGCGTGAACAATTGGCTAAACACGGCGGCCTTTGCTCAGCCGGCCTTGGGAACTTACGGGAATCTCGGGTTGAACAACGTCCGGGGACCTGGGATGTTCCAGTTTAACGTCGCGCTGTCCCGCACTTTCCATGTTTATGGGGAAAAGCGGACCTTACAGGTTCGTGCGGAGTCGTTTAACCTTCCTAATCATTTGAATCCGAGTAACCCGACGGGCAATCTGGCGTCATCCACCTTTGGTCAGATCCTGAGCGATGTCAGTGGCAACAATGGGCTCGATGCAGGCGATCCGAGAATCATTCAACTTGCCATGAAATTCGCCTTTTGATCGTCCCTCAGGCGAGGCGGACGATGCCCCGATTGGGTCATTGAAACTGATGCTGCCGGGGCAATAGAGTGGCGGGGTGGCCGGAATTGTCTCCTGCAGGCCCGCGAAGGCACTCTTAATCGATATGCACCGCATTATTCGGGTCTGTCCAGAATCGGTTCGACCGTACGCCTTGCCTGGGCGGCGTCATCACCGTTGCGGGGTGCTGTACGTACCGCCAGACGCTCAATCGCCATCGGGCTCGGCTCTTGAACGCAAAAAGCGAGGAAAATCCGCAAGTACAGTCAGGGCCATCCGAGATTGCCTCCGCATAGCGCTCGACGTCGCGATGCAGTGGCACCTGCTCGTACGCAACCCCTCAACTCTTGTGAATCTCTCGAAGCGAAGGAAAGCGAAAGCCGGCGTCTACAACAAAGCCGAGGCGCAGCAGTTTGTACACGCCATCAAAGGCCATCGATTGGAGTCTCTATTTCTGGTCGCCCTCTGACTGGGGATGTGTCATGGCGAAGTTCTTGGCCTTCAGCTCACAGATCTCGATCTTGAAAACAAGCGTCTGACGATCAACCACTCTCTCCAAAGAGTCGAAGGCAAGCTGCGTCTGTCGCCAACAAACACCGAGGCGAGCCACCGGAGCATCGGCTTTTCGATTGGTGCGCGATTCAGGCTTTCCAGTTCGGCGATTCGCAGCTTCAGCCGCTCAATTTCCTTGAAAGCGATCAGGTGCACCTCGCGCATCAGTTCGATGATTTTGTTTTGATTGCTGTCCATGCACCGCGTTGTCACGATGTCATTGGTTCGCCGGAGGCGACTCGCTTGTCCGCACTGAAGGAATCGCCGTCTTCAGAAATGGTAAGAGCGAAAGTCAGGTATGCCTAAAAGTATGCCCACGACCTGCGCAGACGGACTGATACCAACAGATACTGCTCTCGGCCTAAGTGATTGACAATATTGATTGATATCAGTTAGTCGTCGTTGGTCTAAGTTGCTGATTCTGTGTGCGCCATTGATTCGTAATCAGCAGGTCGCCGGTTCGATCCCGGCGGGTGGCTCCAGACAACTCCAAGTTCAATCAATAGCTTGCAGGTGATTTCGGCAACTTGCCCGGGATCGACGAATTTGTGCCCACCCCGGACTCTTTCCATCGCTTCGAGAATGTCAGCGTCGCTTGGGTGAACGTACCGCTTCGTGGTGTGACCTGCCAGAACGTGAAGCATAAACGGGTTCATATATTTCGTCCATCGGGAGATGCAGGTGTGCCGGCAGACCGCATCAGAAGTAATCGATAGGCAACTGAGAACGCTCAGGCACATTGGGAGGCCGGCGATCGGCCTGCAATCATGTCGCGACACCAGCCGTTCTCATCGCTGTCCATCTTCAACCGTTAGAGCAGTCCTCCGCATCCGGCCCCACGGGGAATTTGCCGGGTGGCGTTACTCAACGAAGCCTCGCCTCTCTGAAACTCGAAGAGTGCCACCAGCGCGCCGCCATTAGATGTGCGGTTTCAGCTTAATGATCACCGCTTCTTCTTGGATGAACTGGGGGACTCCTCCAATTCGCTCGGGAACGACACCGTGTGGGTGGAGGGAGCAGATGGACCAGCGGAAATCGCAGCGTTCCAGCTTTCAACAATCGCCCGATACAACTTTTCTGCGCACTGACTCTCCCCCACTGCCTTGAAATTAAGCGTGTCCGCGTCCTTCGACAAGGAAGAGTTTGGAATATAGACGGTGCCCAAAAGGAAGCCGTCTCCATCATGGAACGAGAAGCTGAAGCTGGAGAGAGCATGGCCACCCTTCCGTTTTGATAAGTACCCTGCTATCCTCCCTTTCTCATCAGAGAACGTGGCCACGTATTTTAAGGCGCCATCCCGCCATGCAGTGCGCAGGGCAAATTGAATACCGGCACTCGTGGAAGCCAATGAAGGCCAATCAAGAGGCTTGCCTAGTTCATCATCGGTCGTCGCTTCGCTTTGAGCGCTCCCGACGGCCACAATCAAGGCCGCAAGCGCAACACCTCGAAGAAGAGGGGCTGCTCGCAGGGCTCGGAAAATACGATAAGGTGTAAAAAAACCATGGGCGAGCCGGAACACGGGCGGGGCCATGGATACCGGATCGTGTCTGCGCCAGTCTTTGCGGTCGCTATCCATCGCGTGAACCTTCTGCGATCTTCCGAATCCACCTGATACGGCCCTGTCAATTACCCAGGTGGCGACCGCGCCAGCGAGGATCAGCTACATCGAAACGAGTGCGGTAAGAACCCGGAGACGTGCTCGATCCCCTAAAAGTTGATTCGGGAATCGTCGGGTAGAGTCTATTAAAGTTTGAATTCCTGGGACTCGAGCCACAACGTGCCCGAGTTCTTGATTCCGGCAAAGGCCTTGGCAATCAATAATTTACCGTGACGCCATGGTCAACTCACCGGACCGGCAAATCGGCCTCGAATGACTCTCACCTTCGAGCTGCCAATATGCTGGGCACACAACAAAAGACCGACCGCCCCTGAAGGAGCGGGCCGATTTCTGTTTTCGTTGCGCTAACTGTGCCTGGCTCGACGTGCCCGAATCGATCCAATCGGCTTAAAGAGAACGCCGCCGGGATATGCCCAGCAGGATCAACAAAGCCCCGGCTGCCAGCAACATCCCGGTCGTCGCGGGTTCGGGAGTTGCAACCAGGATACCCGGGACGTCGTTCGTGCCGTCGGTGGTGCCGAACTGAAAAAACACATTCGAGAGCGTTGTTGCCGAAGTGATGCCATTTTCCGTCAGAGTCCACGTGGCTGTTTGCTGCAGGAATGGATTATGAGGCCCATTGCCATCAATCGATCCGTTGGCGTTGCCGTATTTATTGCTGCCATCGGGCGCACCGACGATAGTATCCTCAGGCCCCGCGCCGCCCGCACCGAGATCGTCCAGTTCGGTCACGGCGGAAAGCAGGGTTAAAGCCCAATCTGGAGGGATCGTCCCCAGACTGGTATATGTCCCGTTTCCCGCTATGTTGATCGCCGGGGCCGAACTGGTTGAAATCGACGCCGACGATGGTGTAACGCTCGTTGTGAAGTAGAAAGCGCTGAGGTCTTGCCCGACGTCCAGGGGATTTACGTAGAGATCCGTAAGTGTGATTGAAATCGAGTTGGTCCCCGTGGTGACCACTGCGGTGGCTTCGCCCGCGATCTGATAAGTGGAGGTGTTTGCGTGCGCCGCGACCGCGCACATCAACGCGAATGCTCCTCCGATAATCCTGTAAAAGCTCTGAATGCGTATCATTGCTCTTCTCCTCCTGATGGAAGTCTTTATTTCGAGCCGTGCTCGCCAACTCAGCGATGTTATCCCAAAGTATGGGTTTTTGGTATGAAATTTAGACCCGTTGGACATCGTACTAGTACTGGACAGTACCGGTACCTTAAGCGAGGTCCGGCGTGCGACATCGACGGCGACGCGCACGCGTCGGCAGCTAGGCGAGGACGGGCTGGAGCGGAGGCGGAATGCGCTGCGGCTGGCACGGGTCAATCTTGAGCGAGCCAGCCTCGCGTACTCGGGCAATTGATTTCGGCAACACCTTGGCTAATCAATAACTTACCGTTTGACTTGTCCGACAGAGTGGAATGGGCCATCGAAGCGCCTCGTTCCAAAGCCCGGTTAATCCCTCAGGCTGCTCTAGTCCGCGTCGAGGCCTTGGCGTGCGCACTGGCGAAGCCGGCCGCGCTCTTGATTAGCGGCATGAAGTCCCAGAGACGCAAGCGCCTTCGAAGGAAAGCAGTTGCTGGGCTCCTTCAAGGTGTTTATGCGCACAGATTTGGGCAGTTGTCGTAGCTGCCATTGGGTCATCGCTCGGATTGGCCGGCCGGCAGATTGTCCGTGATCTTTACTTTTGATAAAAGGTGATGGTAGCCTGCTAGCGAATTGTTCAACTCGATTCTTCGTCTGACGCTGATAACGAGAGGGTGCTGTTGTTCTCGAAAGTGATTCTGCCGCACACGCCACTGTGCGACCAGGGCCTAGTCGCCACAACGATTTCCTCTCGTGAGGATGCTGAACGGCTGGCCGAAAGCGTTTATGTGCTGCTCGGGCACAGAGATGACACGGTGGATCCCATGTTCTTCTTGGCCTCTATCGACCGACTCGCCTGGATTCCGGTTATCATCGCCGTAACAAAAGGTGATTTACCTGTGGGACTGTTCTACTTCAAAGAGCGTAAATTCGCGGGCGTACCTACCGGCATCGTATATGCCGATGGTATTCGTGAGGGCTTGGTGTTTCAAGACGGCGTCGGGACAGAAGCCCTTTTCAAATCGGCTATCAGTCATCTGTTCGATCATAGAGGAGTCAGAGCGCTGCGACTTTTGATTCGCGGGGGCAGCCATGAGGAAACGGCAATGGAGCGTTTTCTTTGCTCAACTTCATTGGATGTCCGGCGGAAACACGTCGACTATCACGCGGTATTGGATCTCGCCTCTGATTACGAAGTGTTCCTGGATAGATTAGGATACAAAACCAGACGAAACTTCCGCTATTACAGGCGTCGATTTGAAGCCGATGGTCATCTGTTTGTGCAGGAAATCTCTCCGGCCGAATTTGCCGATGCCGCACACTGGCTTTCGGGAAAATCGATAGGATCGGATCAGAATGGGATCGAGCGGGCTCTGCAAATGCTGTCACACGTGAACCGGCCGCTTACGGTCGGACTAAGACACAGGAATGGTGAATGGCTCGGTATTATAGGAGGCTGGTATGAGGCGGATTCCGCAATCGTCTTCTTCCAGATGAACAATGACCACGAATACGGAAAGAACTCTCTGTCAATAGTTCTCCGGGGATATTTGATCGAGCAATCAATTGGTCGGGCTGTCTCGAGAATCTTATTTTGGGCAGGCATTGTCCCTCCGCTGGACCGCTACAGCCACTCTTTGCCTATGACCGGAATATACCTCGACACACCCACTCTGACCTGGCGAGCGACAAAACGGCTGATCGGATTTGCCACTCGTTTTCTCCCTTCCCGGATGAAAATTTTTGCTGAGTGGCTCGTGCCGGACGGCCATTGATATCCATCGACATGAGGGGAAGATGTTTCTGCTAAACAACCTTCGCAAGCAACTCGTACGCCTGGAAGGCAAATGGTTCGACGCTACCCGTCATATTCGCACGTCCGGATTTGTATTTGTAGAGCGACTGACTCTCGCAGGCAGACCGATTCAAGCCCACGATTACCTTCCTTCTCGTCCGAGCACTGCAAGGCGCGCATTAGCCTCGGCCCCCGTATCCGTTTACTCCGACTATACCTTCATCGACTTGGGATCCGGTAAAGGGAGGGTATTATTCCTGGCGGCTGAAACGCCTTATAAGAAGATCGTGGGAGTGGAGTTTGCGAGCGAGCTCCATTCACGGGCTGTAGAGAATATTCGAACCTATAGATGCGCCGGGCAAAAATGTGATGATATCCAATCGCTGCGAATGAACGCTGCTGATTATCACTTTCCCGAAGGTAATCTGGTCGTCTTTCTGTTTAATCCATTCGGCCCGGATTTAATAAAGAGAATCATTGATAATCTTCTCTCCTCGTTCAAGGCTTCTCCTCGACATATCATTTTAATTTTGTTTTTTCCGGAGAATGCTGGTGTAGTCGACAGAGTGCCGGAATTTATCCCACACCGTAAGGAACGGCGGTTTTGCATTTATCAACTTCAGGCGGGAGTAGCCTGAAGGCAACCGTTCACGCCCAAAGCCGGGCCATTGCCCGCGAGCCCCCCTCAAAGCGAGAAGGACCCCTTTTGCTCTCCTTCGAATCGTCTCGGCAAGGCAGTCCTGCGCGCAGCGCCGGTAAGGTTGAATAAAGAACTGCACAAACGCAAACACTGGTCCCAGCAACCGCTCCATAATCCAACGCACGCTCAACTGCATGCCGGAATGTTATGTGTCGATGGGCCAGCGAGACGACCCTGATCCTCAGCAGCCGCTGTAGGAATGATCTTGAGAATGTGGCACCGCCTGCGATTCCAGCAGTAACGCAGCAACACCAATTCGTTCACACCCCAATGCGCAGCCGCTACCGCATCACCCCCAGCGGAATCATTCCGTCATTCCGGCGTCGATCGTTCCTTCTCCGCTGTAACGCGCGTCTTGTCTTTCGCCGCAACCTCTTTGAGTTGCGCGTCGGCCTCGGGCGAAGCGATCGCCTTGTCGAACCATCCGAGGGCGTCATCGTATCTCCGGAACCCTTCGAGTGCGCGCCCCGTGCGTACCATCAGACCCGGGTCAGGGGTGAGAGCGAGACCCTTTTCGTAATCGGCGATTGCCTCGTCCGTTTTCTTTTCAATCGTTGCTGCCAAAGCCAGTACTTGCCACGCCTGCGACGCCGAGGAATTCTTCGTGCTCGCCCATTCACTGTCCGTCATCTGAAACAAGCGTGGCTTGGGCGCCGTCTTGATCACCTCGAGGGCGTGTTTTGCGGCCTTTTCCACGCGGGCCAGTTTGTCCGATTTGTCGGGATCGCTATCGCTTGTGTTACTGGCAATCACGTTGGCCATTAGAATTTCAGCGTCGAAGTCCTTCGGATCGGCGGCGAGCGCCTTTTCACAGGAAGCGATGGCCCTGGCATGGTCGCTCTTCTGTTCATAGGCGCCCGCTTCGGTAAAGAGAGCGTAAGCCCTGTAGTTCGTGCTGGGATATTTGGTGATCAGTTCCTCCGCTGCCTTGATCTGGGCGTCGGGGGTTTGAGCTTGAAGCATGGCCTGCACAGCGGTCGCTTCGGCCGCTGACTTTGCCGGGTTTGCATTATCCTGAGCAAACGCCGCCCGCGAGGTGCACAGACAAGCGGCGCACAGACACATGGCTGCCATTGCGAGACGCATCATCTTTCGGATCTCCTGATTTCATTTGTCACGGTCTTACGCTGGCCAGTGGACGCCCGGACATTTCCGGCTTGGCTTCTCTGAGTGCAAGCACGACGTCTTGCTGGTTCGTCCGAAGAAAATATCACAAAACAGGCGCCAGTGTACCGGACACAGCCAGGATGTCTGTTGTCGCCACAATGTCGAATGCCGGACTATGCCGTATCGGGTGCTGCCGGCATTGTTGGTCGTTCTGAGGGGAATGGCCGCCATGGCATCACGGTTTCGGTTATCGGGCGGTTGTATTCTGTCTGGTTATTTGTTGGGCACAACACCAGCTAAGCTAGGGTCGGACTGAGATGCGCAGTTGGGCGGTTGTCCAGCAGCATTGGAAGCCGCCGCCGCCCTCGCCTGAGTAGTCGTTTGCCACGATATGCAGGATGTAGTCGCCGGGCTGGTCGAATGTGGCTGTGGTGGTTGCTTTGCCGCTGAAGCCCGATTTCGTTTCCGCTCCGTCCACGGGCGGCCGTTCTTTCTCGAACACTACGTTGCCGGGTCCGCGGTACTTGCTCCAGCGCACGGTCACTGCAGGGCCTGGATCCTTCGGCCGGAGGCCCGGATTGCGTGGTGAACTTCGCATCGTCGGAAACCCAGGCTGTCAATGCCAGCGGTGTCCCGACCTTTGCCGTGCGTTCAACGCTCAACTCTCCGCGGACCCTGCACGAACGGGCCCGCCTGATCGAAGCCGATCAGCGGAGGCGTATTCTTCACGGCGGCTTCTTCGAACGGCGAGATCTCGTAATCCATTTTCAGGCTGGCCGGAATGACCGTGGTCTGGCCGTTGGCGACGATCGTCCACGTAAATTTGTTCGTCCCGAAATCGGCCGGGACTTTGATCGCGAACATGCCCCACTGCCTGCCGGTCAGAAAGTGTGTCGGCTGGCCGTGGTCCGGTCCGCCGGGCTCGATGCGGTTGTCGGGCCCGATGGGAATGTCGAGTTCCTGTTTCAGATTGCGGTTGAAATAGCCCAGCAGCAGGCTGTACGTGCCATCCGCGTTCTGGAACCAGCCTTCGAAGGCGCCGGTGATGCTCGTGCCGGAATCGTGCCGGGGTTCGAGCGGCAGCGATTGCGCGGAGGCAAGCCACGGCGCACGCGGCAAAAAGCAGGACGATCTTCACCGACTGGCCGTTAACTGATTCTTGTGCGTCGCCGCCCACGCTTTGTATTCCTCATCGGACATGATAGGTGACGTTCATCCAGGCGTGCCCCATCTCGTCGACCGTGCGGTCGCCGAAGCCGACCCATTGGTCCGGATCGGGATTGTTCGGGTTGGCCGTGGTGTTGTCGTACCAGGCGGTGACGCGAATCATCGTGCCTTTGGGAAACACGGGCGCGGCATCGTCCGCGTAGATGTAGTTCGTCATCCAGTTGAAGTTGAAGTTGCCGACGTAGCTGACCACCTGCGTGGCTGCCGTCCGGCAGGATGGCTTCCACTTCCATGGCCTTGCCGCGAAGATGCATGTGCGGCTGGAAGTTCTCGAGCTGCGCGGCTTGCGGCAGCACCGTGAAGTTCTGCGATTCGACGATCGAGTTCGGCGGGATATCGACGACGCGGGTCCGGTTGCGCCCTTTCACCGCCTGGAACGCCGTGAGATAAGTCCGGTGTTTGGGCTCCTGGCCCTTCGGATAGAGCCAGATCCCGAGCTCGACGTGATCGCGAATCGCTTCACCCACGGCGTGGATATGGATGTCCCACGAAATCTGCGATCCCGGCAGAATCAGTTTGCCGGTGTCGGGCCGGTAGAGATCGTAGCCTTTGCCGACGGCCCATTCCATCAGCAGGGCGCGTCCGCGAAGCTCGGCATCGCTGCCCGGGATGATGCTTTCGGGGTCATCCTGCGCAAGGTAAGTGACTGCGTGGTGGGTGATCCTGCGGCCCGCAAGCGTGCCCGGACGCATCTCGACCGCGCGTACCCAGCGCGGCTCCGTCAGCGGAATATCGGACACCGGCCTCCACCAGACGTCCTGATGATGAGCGGCCATCGTGTAGGGCTCGGACTTGATGACGAGATCGGGCTGACCCAGTTCCTTCGCGGCCTTCCATTCGTTTTCGGCGGGCCACTGCTTCGCGGCGGGCATGTCCTTCGGATTGCCGAGCGGCGCTCCGGCGTCAACCCACTTCACGATCGCCGCGATCTGCTCGTCGCTGAGCGACATGTCGTTCTTGAACTGCTGCACGCCGACGGTCTTATCGATGTGCCACGGCGGCATCTGGCGCGTGATCACGCGCTGGCGGATGGATTTCGCCCACGGGCGCGTTTCTTCGTAGGTCACGAGCGACATCGGGGCCATGGAGCCCTTGCGGTGGCAGTCCTGGCACTTCTCCTGCAGAATCGGGGCGATGTCTTTGGCGAAGGTGACGGGCGCGTCGGCCGGCGATCGAAGCAACGGGCAGCGCGAGGAGAATCCCCAGCAGAACGAATCCGGTATTCCTCATGACACACTCCTCCGTGTTTGGTTGTCAGTGTATCCGGCTCAAAACAGCGGTGTCAAACGGGCGGCAGACGGAAATTGACTTCGACTGTGGCCTTCACTGGACACAGGCTCGCTGTTGTGTGTGCCGGGTTTGAAACGCCACTTCTGCAGGCATTCCACAGCTTTCTCGTCCAGCCCCTTGCCCAGCCCTTTGATCACTTTGATTTCGGTAGGATTTCCTTCGACATCGACGACCACGCTCAGGACGACCGTTCCCGTCAGTTTGGCGTTCCAATGCTTCGGGTGTGTACTCCGGATCGACCTTGTGGATCACCGAGGGCGGGGTGTTGTGCGAAATCTCCTGCGGGAGCAGCGTCACAGCGGCCAGCAAGAGCAACAGCAATGGACTTCATCGCTGCCATAATAATAAGCCATGCGGGGCAACTTCACCAGACGGGTATTCATCGGCGCGATTCCCGGTGTCGCGTCGCCTGCGAGCTCAAACGCCGGGAGGATCGGTGACTCGGCTCACGGCGCGTCCGGGAAGTTCGTCGTCTTCGACGCCTCCCGGATTGCACCGCCTGATGCTGCGCGACGACCGCGATGCGTTGCTCTACATCCCGGAGTCGGCATCGAAATACGACGCGGCGCCGCTCGTGGTCTCGCTGCACGGCGCTACGCGGAATGCGGACCGGGGCATCGATCTTCTCCGGTCGCTCTCCGATGAACACGGCTTTGTTCTTCTGGCTCCGGCATCAACCGGACCGCACCTGGGACGTCATCGACGACGGCGCGTGGGGGCCGGATGTCGCGTTCATCAATCAATCGCTGGCCCGAACCTTCGAACTGCGGAAGATCGATCCGGCGCGTATCGCGATGGCGGGGTTCTCGGATGGGGCGTCGTATTCGCTCTCGATCGGTCTCTGCAACGGCGACCTGTTCAGCGCCGTGTTCGGATTCTCGCCCGGCTTCATCGCGCCCGGAACCCGCATCGGCAAGCCGCCGGTATATATCTCACACGGGACAATCGACAACGTGCTTCCGATCGACGAGTGCAGCCGCCGCATCGTGCCGCAACTGCAGAAGGATGGCTATCGCGTGACCTATCGGGAATTTGAGGGGAAACATACGCTGCCGCCTGAGGTGGCCGCCGCAGCGATGCGGTGGTTTATGTCTTTGGCGTAGTTCTTTACTTGTTCAAGTATTTGCTCCAGGCGGTCCAATCCGCCTTGGATGCGGCTTGGAATCTCTCTGCGTTCGCGATCTCGGACCCGCCGCAGCGGAAGGAGATGAATCCATCCCGATCTGCGGAAACACTGACCCGGTCAGTGCACTCGCCCCTGGCGACTTGCAGGTTCAGGTTCTGCGCGATGTCCTGGTCACGTACGAAGATCGTGTGCTTCGCATCGTTCTTCTTGCGGACCCCGGCGATCCCGCCACCTCCGTTGCATACGAAAAACTCCAGGCCGTCCTGCTCAAAATTGGATTTGGCAAAACATGGAAAGCGGCAGGCCCTTCATCGCCATGAATGGAGGCGGTGGCGGAGGCGGAGGTGGCGGAGGAGGCTGGGCCGCGGCGATGCACGTCCCGATTGCAATCAGAGCGAGTAGTCGGATTCTCCACAATGCGGAGACTCCGGAATGCGACCCATTGTTCCCAAACACGACCGTTTTCGGCAATATCGACCGCCCGATAGTAGACAAGACCGGCCTCGACGGCGTTTACCACTTCGTACTTCAGTTGACCGGGGACGACTACGTCAAGGCCGCAGTGGAGGACATATTCGGACTGAAATTTGAATCACACCGGCGCCCGTCGATGTTTTCAGCGTCGACCACGTAGAGAAACCATTCGTGAATTGATAAGGCATTCTCGAAGAAGATCGAGAATCTAAGATCTCATGGCCGCATGGGAAGCCCAAGAGCGGAGGCCGAAAAGAAACGCAGGATAAACGGTAGACGCATCTGATCGGTCCGTCAAGTCAAACACATCACGACAGCCCAGATGGTGTTCGCGGCGGAGCCAGGTTAAGTGCGATCGGTTTTCAACGCGACCTTCCGTATCCCTCCACGGTGCGCCTGAAAGGTAGTGTGGAAGTCAGGACTGCCGGATTTATACTGCGCGCGGACGAGGCTGACTATAACGAAAAAACCGACGAGATCTGAATTCCATCTGCTTCGCCGATCCAACATCTGTTACGCCGCCGTTCTTAATCAGCCGGTTCTTGCTTCATCTGCGAACTTCTCGCGATGTGACCTGTCCATTTCTTTCCTAATCTCTTGTTGCTCATCCAGGATTCTCCGATCGAGTGCAAATATAAAAAGCGCCGCTCTTGCGGGGCCGTTGACGACAGCGATCAAGCGGGCAGGGGCTGTCGTGGACCAACCTGGCGTCTACCCAGTCGATCTCTCTCAGCCACCCGCGTTGTCGGCTGCGCTGGCCCGGGGTGGCGGAGCGACCAAGCAGGACAGGTCAGTTTCCGGGACGTCCTGATATCCCACTACAAGCTCGCGACGTTCTTTACATTCCTACCAGTGGTGCCGCCAGGCAATGATTGCGGCGCGGCTGGTGCTTAAGGATTCCAACCCTACTGCGACGCCTGCACGGTGATGTTCACCGGCGGGCTCGGCACCCCGTTCACGGTAACCACCACAGGCTGCACTCCTGGCGTGACCGAACCCGGCACCATGAAGTTCACCTGAGTCAGACCGACCACTCCTGGCGTGATCCCGACGAATTCCAGGAAACGCCGGGATGCCGCCCGACAGTAACGCTGAACGGCAGCAGCGAGTGAGGAAGGCTCGGCAGCGGCGTTCCGGAAGCAGGTGAAAAACCATCTCGCAGCGCGGGCGTGACCACACCATCCCCCGTCACGTAGAGCACGCCGATCGAGCCCGGCTGCGCCGTCGGAGTGGGGTTGACGTTCCCGTTGCCGTCCGTCACGATGCCCGGGGCGGAAGGCGAGATCTGAAACTGGATGCCCGAGATCTGTCCCTGGTTGTTGACGCCCAGGACCGCGGGTCCGGCGCCGGCTTCATAAGGAACCTGCACATTGAGCTGAGTGGGCGAAATGTAGTAGAGGGGAGCAGGCAAGCCGTTGATTGTGACGGCGACGCCGGACATCGAAAACGGCAGCGGCAAAGCGGACGACCGACTGCGGCGCCGTCGCGAGTTCGGTACCGAAGACAGCCATGATCATGCCCGGGCTCGCAGCTACCTGGAACGACTCGGCATTGGTGACGCCGGAGATGGTGGAGCCACCGGAAACGCCGTAAATAAACATCACCGGAACCGTGATGTACTGCGGAACCGCATTGGCGGATTGGAACACGATGTTCGCGCGATAGACTCCCGCCTCGAACCCGTTGGCCAACGCGGTGAGCGTAATGTTCGCCGGGCCGGTTCCCGAGTATTGCGAAAGCGTGAGCCAGGAGGTGGTGCGATTGCCAGGGGAAACAGATGCGGTCCACGACTGCGTCTTATCGGAGATACCGAGCGCCAGCGTCGCTTGCGCTGAAACGCCGGGAACCACCTGTTGAAGAGCTTAGCGATGGCGGCGTCGCCGACAGCGCAATCGGATTCGCCGGCGGACCGGCGAACGAGACGGTCAGCTCCGATTCCAGAAGGTTGCCGAATTCGTCGGTTAGTTCGATCAGGACGTTATTACTCGCCGGAAGCTGTGATCCCGTTCCAGCAAAGCGTGCCCTGCAGCGATCCATAAGCGGCCAGCCGGTTGGTGCCGAAGATCGCCGGAATCTGATTCGAGATATCAACGTTTCCGGTAAGAAGACCTATCACCTGGAAATGCGTAGCCACCTGTCTCATCGAGAGTCAGCAGCTGCGACCACTGGCAGGCTGCGGCAGGGTTCTGCGCCATGGTGAGCGGAGTGGCGGAGAGGTTGAAGTTCTGAAACACCTGCGGGCCGAGGAAGCTCACCTGAATCTGACGCGTCCATGCATTCCCTGCCGCGTCGGTACCGGTGAACGCGAAGATGCTGGTCAGCGGCACGGCCAGATTGCGCAAGACGACGGTGACGTTGAGACTTACCGTTCGCGGGAATGGCGGTCGAGGGGAAATACTGCGCCATCGACTGCGCCTGGCCATCGATGGTGAAACCCGTAACCATCGCCGGGACACCCGCTACTTCGGCCAGTGTGATGGTGGTCTGCCAACTCGGCCCCTGCGCATCGGGGGACGATGCGTAAACGGGATTCAGAGACGCTGAAGCCTCGATCGCCGCCGCGCCCGACAGGCAGAACGATCCGCAGCGGCGCGCTGCCGGTGCCGCTGCTGAACGCCGCGTCGCCCGAGTAAATCGCGTAGATGGATCCGTTCCCTGTTCCGAGTTGCGACGCCTGAAATGTGGCGCTGGCGGTTGGCACTCCCGCCAACCGGCGCCAACGTTGCCGTGCCCAGCGCAACCCCGCCGGTCTGGAAATTCACGGTGCCGGTGGGAACGCCCGTTCCGCTGGCGGCAACCACGGTGGCGGTCAGTTGCACGGTGTCGTTGACCGTCGCGCGAGCAGGGCTCAGCGTCAGGGTGACGTTCACCGCGCTGGCGGCCGTGTTCCACTGCGTCACCAGGTTGTTGGCATCCACCGATCCGAGGCCCGTCACCGCGTCGTATCCATTACCCGCGGCATAGCCGAAGGCTGCCGGAAACACAGTCGGGCGAACCCTGCTGCGCACGGCACGATATTGTTCCCGGACGGTTACATCGTGAAACGCGGTCGGAGCGCTTTGCGCGAGGCGGTAAAGCTGCGGGTTGATGTTGCCGAGTCCGGCTGCCGGCTGGAAGCCTTTCGCGACCTGATACTGATTGAGGATGGCGACAATTCCGGCAAACGAGGGCGTGGACGCGGACGTCCCGCCCACGTAGCCATTGGAACCCTGATAAGTGATGTAGTAGCCGTCGTGCAGGGCTGCGCTGAAGGCCACATCCGGCACGTCCCTCGCGTTGTCGTTCGGCACGCCGGGCCCAGCCTGCCAGGCGGGCTTCGATACTTGCGCGCTCACGCCGCCTCCGCCAGCCCCCAGCCCGAGCGTCTGGGAGGATTCGTTCCACGCGATCTCCGGGATGTACGAGAGAGCGGAGCCGAGATTCGCGGAGTTCGCCGGAGCCCAGAAGTTCCCGCCCGCTTCAGCGAAGGCACGTGCCGCCCACACCGGTTACTTCGGGAAGATCGGCGGGGAAATTCACGCTCTCGCCCCGCGTCGCGAGCGGATCGAAACCCTGCGAATCACATCCGGCGGCGCCGGAATCACCCGAGGCCGAGAGGATGGTGATCCCCTGCGCATTCGCTTGCTGCCCGATCGCGCGGAACAGGCCGACCGGATTGTCGATTTCACAGCCGCCATAGCTGATGCTGATCACCGGCGCGATGTTATTGCCAACGGCGACGATCGCCGCCTCAAAGGCGTTCTGACCATAGACGTAATAGATCGTGGCGTTGCGGAGCGATGGCTCCCGACCATTCGAGATCAAGATCGGCCTCGATCAGATCGCCATTCACGCCTGGGTCCGCCCCATAAGGAACGAGCACCGGAGGGTTCGCCGGAAAGACCATAGCGTGCGCGGAATGCACTGAGGTCGCTGAGTATCAGGTCTGACTGCCCGACGATGGCGATCTTCTGTCCGGTGCCGTCGAATCCGGCCGTGTAGAGCGGAGCGATGTCATAGATGGTGGCGAAATCCTGCGGTACGAGATAGTGATTGGCGCCGTTGTTGTAGTCCGGAGTGGGAGGCAGAGGCTGGAGCGGCGTCGGTGAAACGACGTCACCATCGACTTCGGATGGAAATCGTTCAGACCCATGAACCCGCCGACGATATCGGCCAGCGCGTCGGGAACGGAGGGCTCGGTTGCGTTGGCGATGTGCGTCGCGCCGTCGGCCTGGTAGCGGTGGATTTCCGTCCTGAGCGCCCGGGAAACCTGCCCGCGGTACCGCTGAATGCGACCCAGTTCCGGCCGCGCCCGGATTCGTTTACGGTAAGCCCTTCGGACTGGAGCCAGGCGACGACCCTGGAATGATCGCTCGTGCTGATGCCAAAACGGTCGGCGAATTGTTCGGGTGTCAGCCATTTGTGGAAGTCCGGCGACGAGGGATTTTGTTGCGAGACCAGGAACTGGTCGAGATCCGACTGCTGCGCAGCAGAAGGTCTGGAACAGGAGCATGACGTGATCGAGGGGCAAGGATGCATCGACCGCGCCACGATCGAATGCCGCACGAGCCAGCGGATGGATATTGCCACGGACCACGCGAACCCGATCCCGGCTCACGGGGCGCGTCACGCGGTCCGGCGCCGCCGCGGATATTCCAGTAAATGCGGGCGACAATCCGACAAACAGGCAGGTGAATAGTGAAAGTAAGGCGAGTCATTGTTTTCCTGGTGTATCGAATCGCACCAGCGTACGGCCGGCGCGGGCGCGCGTCAAGAAAGCCGCAATGACGACGCCGTCACGTGGCAGTGTCCTATTCGTGCCAGACAGAAATGCTCTTGAGAGAATCGGGCTTGCAAGATTGGCCGAGCGCTCCGCCTTCGGCAAGAAGTTCCCCTCCACACCAGGCGAACCGCGGACTCCCGGGTGTGGCGCTGTCAATCCAACGAGAAAACGACCAGCGTTCCACCGAGGTTGGTCCAGTCAGTCAGCGATGTCGTCAGCGCGACGGCGCCAAGCCCTTCAGTACCTTTTGTAAGGCCTTCGGCGAGACCAATGGCGGCCCATCCGCCCACTCCCGTCAGCACGGCAACGTACTGCTTACCTTTGTGCATATAAGTGATGGGGTTGCCGATGATGCCCGAGGGCGTGTGGAATTGATACAGAATCTTCCCCGTCGCCTGCTCGACACCTTTAAACCACCCGCCAAGCGTCCCGTAGAACAGCACGCCACCGTCGGTCGTCAGCGGCCCGCTGTAGTCCTGGAACATATCGTTGATCGCCCATTTCGTTTCCCCCGAAACCTGATTGAAAGCGATCAGCCGGCCGCGAACGTTTCCATGATCCGCCGGGTACATGCTCAGGAGAGCTCCGACATACGGAAACCCGCCCTTGTATTTGATACTGAATGCCTGGTAATCCATGCAAATGTGATTGGTGGCGACGTAGAAGAGTTTCGACGCGGGATCGTATGACGCAGGCTGATGATTCTTGGCGCCCTGGGCCGCCGGACAGATATCTGTCACGTTGACATCGGCCTTTGTCATCTTGTCCGGGTTAAGCACAGGCTTGCCCGTCTTCAGATCGATTTGCTTCGCCCAGTTTGTCGAGGAATCGAACTTGTTCGCTCTAAGAAGCTTGCCGTTACTCCGGTCGAGCACGTACGCAAATCCGTTGCGATCGAAATGCGTCAGCGTCTGGATCGTCTTGCCATCGACGACGCTGTCGGTGAGTACGCTCTCGTTGATGCCATCGTAATCCCATGCGTCATGAGGGGTCATTTGATACGCCCACGCGGCCACGCCGGTATCCGGGTTGCGTGCAAAGATGGTCGTCGACCACCTGTTGTCTCCTGGCCGCTGCGAAGGATTCCAGGTTCCCGGGTTGCCGGTTCCGTAGTAAACCAGATTGAGTTGAGGATCGTAGGTATACCAGCCCCACGTGGTGCCGCCACCCAGTTTCCACTGATCGCCCTGCCATGTCTTCAGGCTGGAATCCTTGCCTACGGGGCTTTGGGTCGCACCATCGATGGTTTTGTTCGGATCGACCAGCATGTCCTGGTCCGAGCCAACGCTGTACGCCCGCCACGCGAGCTTGCCCGTTTTCAGGTCGTAGGCAGTGAGATAGCCGCGAACACCATACTCTCCTCCCGCGATACCCACGATGACTTTGTCGTGCACCACCAGTGGAGCTGCCGTCATCGTTTGCCCCAGCTGCGGGTCTCCGTTCTTCGCGGTCCACAGGGTTTTCCCTGTTTTCGCGTCGAGGGCATAAAGCGTTGTGTCGAGTGTGGCGGCGAGAATGTTCCCGTCGGCATAAGCGACGCCGCGGTTCACCACATCGCAGCAGGCCACCGATGGAGCGTACTTATCCTGTTCCGGACTGAATTTCCAGACAATGTGGCCTATGTCGTCGAGGTTAACGGCGTAAACGTAGTTGGGGAAAGAACTCTCGAAATACATCATGTCGCCGACGACCAGCGGTTGTCCCTCCTGCCCTCGGAGCGTGCCAGTCGACATCATCCAGGCGACTTTGAGCCGGGAGACGTTGCTTTGGTTGATCTGGCTCAACTTGCTGTGCCGGATCGCGCTGTAACTGCCCAGCGGCAATACCCACTGATTGGGATCCTGGGAATCCGTCTCGAGCGGGCTGGCGCCGTTCGCGGCAAGCGCGCAGAGCCCTATTGCCAGGCAGCAAAACTGTTTCGTGAAATGCATTTCAACGATCTCCTTTTCTTACTGCTTTCATTCCGAGGAAGGCCTGCCCGCCGGGACGCAGGTCAAGACTTCGCCCTTTGGTGTACTGATAGGTCTGAATAACTTCCTGCCGGCTGAGAAATCCGGCCCAGGATGGCATGCCCTGATCTTTCCTGCCCGCCATCGCCACTGAAAGAAACCGGGATTGAGTCATGCCGGCTGCGAGAGAGTGCCGCAGATCCGGCCCCAGCTGACTGCCTGTCGCGTCTGTGCCGTGGCACCGATAGCAGTAAGAGTTGAACAGCTCATAACCTTTGAAGACGTCTTTTGTGACCTTCCCGTCCTGGCCCGCTACAAAGAGAGGAAAGTCGAGTTGGACCGTCTTGCCGGCCTTGGACGTGTATGTGTACGTTTTCGAAGCAGCCTTGGGCGCAGAAGACGGAGAGTCGCTCAAAGAGAGAATCCATCGAACCATGAGTCTCGCTTGTGCGTCCGGCAGATCGGGATGAGCGGTCATGGCAACATCGCCCCATTTCCCGGAGCCGCCCTGCCGAACTCTGGCGGCAAGCCGGGCCTCGCTGCCCGGCTGATCGCGGTAGCGTTTGGCGATTGCCTTCCAGGAAGGTCCCACCACCTGGCTATCCAACGCGTGGCACCCCAGGCAGTCGCTGCCGCTTACCAGCTTGTCGCCGGTTTGTCCGGCAGAGATCTGAGTTGTCGCGCCCGTTGCCAGCGCGGTGACGATAACCGTTTTCAGAATGTCCTTGCCGCCGTCAAGGTGGCTCCTATGGTGGCGCGAACAACTTCATGCCGCTGTCAGTGAGGATGTGGGTGAGTTCCACCTGATGTTTTGCGATTACGTCGTCGAGCCGTTTCCTCATCGCCTCATCCCCGGTGCGGACCCCCATCGACATGGGGAAAGAAAACTGCTCCGGCGCGCCCAGCGCTCTCTCGTTCGGAACCACGACCACTTCGAAGTTGGAATGGTTCTTCAGGAAAGCACCAATCGCCGGCTGCCAGGTGATCAGGACGTCGATTTCACCCTTTGTCAACGCGTCGATCATTGTTGAGGGCGACTTTCCCTCGTCGTCACCCACGTCGAAGGCCATTGATCGCGTGAGCAAGCTGCGAATCTTCAGCGCGTCCTCAGCCGGAGTGTTCTTTTCAAAGCCAACCTTGATTCGCTTCAGAACCGGAGAATCCATACTCGTGATCTGGTAGTTCTTGTTCTTCGCGAAAACAAATACGTAAGAAGAAATGTAATAAGGGCGCGTTGTAAGCTCTTCCCGGCTTCCGTACGGGATGCTCATGATCACGGCGCATTTCTTCGCATCGAGCGTAGAGGAAAGGAATTGTGGAAATCCGCCATGGGCGCGGGAACTCGCCCAGGTGTACTCGACTTTCTCACCGAGGGCTTTCGCAACGGCTGCGGCTATCTTGTTTTCGAAACCTTCGCCGGCGCGATTCGAATACGGAAAATAGTCAGGATCGGCACAGACACCTAAAGCCCATGCGGGTTGCGGCGACAAAGACCATGATGCGGCGAGGACAAACGAGGCGACGATGGACGGGAGTTTCGCGAAGTTGTAAGCCAACGCCGGGAAGTATATTACGGTTGAACTTTCCCTGCAATGCCTGTCGAACCGGAAAGCTGTAATAACCTTGACAGAGAGCAGCCATATTACAAACACCATGAAGAACATTGATTTGAACAAAATACCCGCGTTTTCCGAACTGCCTGTGAGAAAAGGCGCGCCCGCCGATTCGTCGTGGGGCGTATTCGGCGACGAGGACGCACTGGGGTGCCTGAATTTTCTGACGCCCGCCGGGGTAGTGGAGGCGGCAGGGCTGGTTCAGGCGGGAAAGGTATTTCGTCTGGACGCGAAAATCGGGTTCGCGAAGCCGCCGCTTTACGGAAGGGCTTCGATGTCCCACAGCGTCGTACCGCTGGGACCAACGGCGAACGACGATTTCCTGGATCGCTTCAATACGCAGGAAGGCAGCCAGTGGGACGGGTTCGGTCACGTAGGTCATTGCCGCCACGAGCTGTTTTATAACGGCGTCAGCGTGGACGAGACGAGGCAAGGCAATGCCCGCCTGGGGATTCACCATTGGTCCGACAAGTTCGTGGGACGGGGCATATTGATTGATGCGTTCGGTTTCCGCAAGGCGCGCGGCGTCGCGGTGAATCCTCTGTCGAGGGACGTATATACGCTGGAAGAATTACAAGGGGCTTTGGAAGCCCAGGGAACGACACTGCGTCCGGGAACGGTTCTGCTGGTGCGCACAGGCTGGATGGAATCGTATGAAGCGTGTTCGGCGGAGCAGAAGCTTGCGCTTGCGCCCATGGAGAAACTGGCGTCGATGGGGATCGAGGCGAGCCGCAGGATGGTCGAATGGTTGTGGAACAGCAAGGTCGCGGCGATCGGCACGGATTGCCCGGCCGTGGAGGCCTTTCCGTTCGATTTTGCGGATGACAGCGCCCTGCATTACCGGGCTTTGCCGCTATTGGGATTGCCGCTGGGTGAATTGTTTGTGCTGGCACCTCTGGCGGAAGACTGCGCCGCCGACCGGCGATACGAATTCATGCTCGTTTCGACGCCTTTGAATCTGGAGGGCGGGATCGCATCGCCGCCCAACGCAGTTGCGATCAAGTAAGGCCCGCTCCCTCGCGATCGCGGCTCAGTAGTCATACGTCGTTTCCGAGCCGCGACCGCGAGGGAGCGGGCCTTCCCTTCAACAACGCCTAACGCGAAGCGCACGCCGTCGGATGCCACTTGGAGCCATCCGGCTCCTTCTTGAAATGCGTGCTGGTGAGGAATTGGCCTGAGAGATATTGAGGATCGTCGACCAGAGTCTTCACGATCAGATATTGTTCGCCATCAGGCTCTTTGACGGCGTCGAAATACTCGGTCACGACCGCATCCGCGCTGTAGGGCGCGCCGTTCTTGCGCAGATACCCGGCCTTCATTTTCGTCGTCACGACCTTAAGAGATCCGCCGGGGCCCGGGGGACCGAAGCCGCCACCCGCCTGGTGATCCCATGACGCCGTGGAATATCCCTGCCATTGCGAATCGCCCGATTGCGGCGGTTTGCCCGCGAAATGGAACAATCGCGTCTGCGTGCCCGCGTCGGCTTCCACTTTCAGAGTCATGTCGTCCTGCCAGGTGATGTGCAGTCGTCCGGGAACGCGAGTAATGGCCGCCGCCCCGTACGACTTGCACTGATTACCGGCAGCTTCATCCTTCGCGGGATCCCATGCGTCGGCCACCTTCCGGCCCGCGCCATTCAGCGGAACGCCGTCATAGTCGCCTTTGGCGGGAGTGACCATACGGTAGCGCCAGTCTTCGGTGACGAGCGATACCCAGTAGCCGGTGACATCCTCTGGCGCGGCGGTGCGGCCGGTGGGCGGAGGCCCTGGAGGCGGACCGCCAAACTGCGCGAACATTATGCCGGCCAGGCCGAGGGAGCCCATGAGGGCAATCGTTCCAGATCCGAATTTCATTTCTTGCCCTGATTCTTCAGACTCTTGTAAACCGCTTCGACGAACTGCGCCGTCGTCCACGCGGGATCGCTGCCATAAAGCGGATCGTAATCGAGCGTTGGTTTCGCCGCCCTCACCTGATCGAGCGCCATCCCTTTGTTCACCATGTCCTGCACGCGGTCGCGGATGATAGTGAGCATCTCGCGATATTCGATCACGTCGCCCAGATCGCAAAGCCTTCCGTGGCCGGGGATCACCATAGTGCCGCCCTCCTGCCCGTAGACCGGAATGATCAGATCCACAATCTTCTGCAAGCCTGCGAGCACGCCCTGAATATTGCCGCCCGCCGCGATATCGATAACGGGATAAGTGGTGGTGGTGAAGATTTCGCCGGCGCTGATTACGTCCGACTTGCGGAAGAACACGATACTATCGCCATCCGTAATCGCGTTGGCGATATGGATGACCTCAACGCCTTCGTGGTTGAAGTAAACGCCCTTTTCATCGGTGATGTAGCTATCTGTCGGCCATGCTGCCGAGGGATAGGGAGACTTCGTTCCGCTCGGTGCGCTCATGCGGTTCAGCACGTTCTGATGCGCAATAATCTGGGCGCCTTCGGCAGAATCCTTGATATCAGCCGAGACGTTTCCGCCGGTGATGGTGCTGCCCGCCTTCCGCAGCGGCTCGTTTCCACCGACATGATCGGTGACCACACTGGTGTCGACGATGTAGCGGATGGGGCCCTTCGAAACGCTGCGAATCGCCGCCAGAATCTTATCGGCCAGGGGTGCCGACATTGTGTCCACGAGGAACACGCCGTCGCTGCCCACCTGCATTGTCATCGTGTTGCCGCCCGGTCCGGCGAGCATGTACACGTTACCTTGCGCAGGAAGGACGTGGATTTCCTGAGCAGGCACGAGGACTGCCGCAAACAGCGCGATGCAGAGCATCCGAGTCATTTCTTCTCCGGCTGCGCCGCGGTTTTCACCGGCTTCGGCAGGGTCTTCAATTTTTCCTGATACTCGGGATACATGGTTTCCGCCCCGCCCATCGCGGCTTCCGCCGGTATGCCGTAGCGGGCCGGAAACTCGGCGAGGAACGTGTTGGTACCGGGCAGGTGATGCGGGATCTTACCTTTGGGCATCACCACTTCCACCACGCTCTCACACGGATACGCTCCCATCTGCAGGCCGATGCTGAGGAGGAAATCGCGCGTACGAATGAAGGTCTCGGTGAGGTAGGCGGGATCATGGATGACGGTCGTCCACGTCAGATGATCGCCGTGCCGGATGAAGTTCTCGTACACGATTGCCCGGTCGCTGCGCGGAATGCCGTTACGGCGAATCCATCCCTGCTTCAGGTGCGTAGTGGTCACCGTCAGAATCTCGCCATCCCACTTGCCGGTTGAGAAGCCCTGGGACGTGTGCATCGCGTAATCCGGTGGATGCGGCCGGCCATCCATCCAGATCGTGCGCTCCGTGCCCCATGCCTGATGGTGTACGTGAAAAGCGATCAGGTCCTGCGAGTCTTTGTCGCGCTCTTCCCAGATTCTGATGTTGAAGAAGCTGGGAACGTAATCGACCGGGTGCACCCGGCACTGATACTCAGGCAGTGCGAGGAGAGACGCATCCCAGCTTTCCGCATGCAGTCGCGCCGCGGCGTTGATCGGAATTCCCAGGTAGTCGCCGATCTCCGGACCAGGCAGGCGCTCGGGTTGATCCTCATCGAGAGTCATCGCCCATTCGCCCGCCAGATTCACCTGAGCCGAAGCGGTCCACGCTCCGGTGGTGATCAGGACTAAAAAGGCCGCAATTTTGGCCCGATTGAGATTGCACATAAGAGTTTTTTTCGATGGAACGCCTATTGTATAACCGCCTACGCGAGGTCTGGGCAGGGTTCCAGTCAAACTTGCGGCAAACTACTTACCCACCAGATGCTCGAGATCTTTGTTGTTCTCTCCGCAGACGTATTCCATGAGCTCCGTATCGGGGAGCAGCCGGATTTCATAGGCCGCGGTCCACGGCTTCACGTAGTCTTTCGGATCGTTGATCGTGACCTGGAAATCGATGTGTCCGAAGTCGCGGCGGTGGAAGCGTTCAGTGACATGCAGGGCGTCAGAATGAGGATGGCCGCCGCTATCGATCCAGGCTTTGTCGTTGAAGCCGGCGGTTTCAACCACGAGCGTGTCGCCGTCCCACTTGCCGACCGAGTATCCCATCCAGGTCGGGTTCGGGTCTTTCGGCAAGGCGCGGCCATCGGTAAAAATCTGGCGGAAGGTCGCGAGAGCTTCATAGAGGATGACCACCATGTCGGGGCGCTGGATGATCTTGTAGGGATACGGAACCGCGTTCATCTGCGGAACGCCCGCGAGATTGCAGTGGCCGACGGGATCGTCCTTGCTGAGATTGTCCTGGTGTTCCTTATACAAAGCGGCCGCGGGCGGCGTCATCACGACGTCGCCAGGCTTGAGGTCTGCCGCGAGATTGATCGTATACTTCACGCCGTTCGGCTGTTGCCAGATGCCGGAGAGATCGGGTTTGCCGTCTGCCGTTCGTGGCGCAGGAGCGGAGAGGTCGGGTTTACCATTTGGCAGCCTGGGGATCCCGGCAGTGGGATAGTTGAGCCACTGCGCGCAGATGTTTCCGGCGAACAATATAACCAGACCGATTCGGTTCATCTTCATGCCTGACCTGCGGCGATTATATCTTCAATCACCGCCTCGAAGCGGTGCTATCCTGATGGCCATGCCGCTGAACCGGTTTCGCGCTGTGCCCGCATTTTTTTGCCTTGCGGCCGGGACGATGTTAGCCCAGACCGCGCCAAAACCGCCCTCGTCTCTGCGGCTCTACGTAATGGACTGCGGCGTGATCAAAGGCCTCAAGGTAACCAGGTTCGGATTCAAAGAAGGCGAGGTGCCAATGCGGGATTTCGTGGTGCCGTGTTATCTGGTAGTTCATCCGAAGGGCACGCTGATATGGGACGTGGGCGTGATTCCGGATGAGGCTTTTCCGGCAGGAGGCGGACCTGCGAGGCAAGACATTTCGACCGCGACGAAGACGCTCAAATCGCAATTGGCGGAGATTGGCTACAAGCCTGCCGACATCAACTACATATCGCTCTCGCATTATCATTCCGACCACACAGGGAATGCGAATCAGTTCGCGTCATCCACATGGCTGGTGCCGCTCGCCGAGCGCAACGCCATGTTCGCGGCTACCGCGGCAGCCATCATGGACCAGCGCAGTTACAGCGCGCTGAAGAGCAGCAAGACCGTGGTCCTCGGAAGTGACGACTATGACGTTTTTGGCGACGGTACGGTCGTCATCAAATCCGCGCCAGGCCATACGCCAGGCCATCAGGTACTGTTTCTCAAACTGGCGAGTTTCGGCCCGCTGCTGGTAGCTGGCGATCTCTATCATTACCCCGAGGAAAGGACGATGAAGCGGTTCCCGGATTTCGAATTCAACACAGAGCAGTCCGCCGTCAGTCGCGCTGCGATCGATGAATTTCTCAAGAAATCCGGTGCGCAGATGTGGATCGAGCACGACACCGCGACGTTCGTCAAGCTGAAGAAATCGCCTGCGTATTACGATTAACGCCCCCACTGGGGCGGCTTAGCAACGTTACCGAGCCGCGCGCGCAAGCAAGCGGTACTGGTGTGCGCAGGTTCCTATTTCAAGGAATCAGCGCCAGCCTGAGCCGTTCTGTTATCCTGGTCGCTGCTGCCACCGGAAGCGCCCACGGCGCCAATGATTTTGCCGTCCACGATAATCGGGATGCCGCCCGCGACCGGCACCGCGCCGGTCAGGCCAAGCATGCGGAGGCCATCGCCGCCGCCGGCCAGCGTATCCTGGAACGATTTCGTCGGGCGGCGAAAAAGCACAGCTGATTTCGCTTTTTCGATTGAGATCTGGACACTACCCAGCTGCGTGTCAGGCATCCTTTCGAAGTAAACAAGGTAGCCGCCGGTGTCAACAACGGCCACAGCCATAGCCCAGTTGTTCTTCCGCGCTTGGGCAATGGCTGCAGCCGCAACCTTCTTCGCGGTATCGGGCGAGATCGAGATTCCGTAGGGCGCGTTGGGGGGCGGGACGAGGGGCGCCTGGCCGAACGCTGCAACGGTAAGCGCCAGAGCGGTTAAGGTTCGTATGAGAAGCATTGGCCCATTATCGGATAGAAGGCTACTTGCGGGCGGCCATCGGAGGGACAGGCGCCACCGCGGCTTCGGGCTCCGGCGGCGGAATCTTTTTCGGCCTCGCGTTAATGTGTGTGGTCACCATGGCGCGGAACGCCTTTTCGAACTTCGGCGTGCCCGGCTTCACGCCGGTCGCGGCTACCTGTTCCTCGGTGACCTCCTGCGCGAGCGCCAGATACTTCTGGTAGTAAGCGCGGATTCGATCCTGCACCACTCGCTGCGTGGAATCGTAGAGAACCAGCAGGATTTCGTCCGTGCTCGCCTCGTAAAGGGCATCATACACATGCGACGGTTTGGTGATTCGCGAAGATTTCAACGTGGATTCCAGTTTCTTCGCTTGCCCTTCCAGCTTCTTGAGCGCGTCGGCGTCTTTTTTCGGAAGGTCGAACGCGCGGAGCAGATCGGCCTTTTCCTTCGCGCTCGCCTTTTCCATCAGCACGGCGAGGAAGGCCATCCAGCCGCCCTTCGAACCCGGGGGCAGCACGGTATGGAGAGCTTTCTCGAAACGGGCGAGACCAGCCGTATTCAGCTTTGCGCCCGTCAAACCGGGTGAAATCAGCGCGAGCAGTCCGAGGCGGTCAAACGCTTCCAGCGCAGCCACGGCGTTTTCACTCTCCGCCAGGGCGCGGATCTCCGCCGCCGAGCGCCGAAACCGCAGCGGATTTTTCGTACCCTTCCATCAGCGCATTTTCGAGCTGCGACTGCGTTCGCGGGGCGATCTCAAAACCGAGCGTGTGCTGGAAACGGATCAGGCGGAAGATGCGCGCAGGATCGTCGAAAAAGATATACGGATTGGCTCCCCGCAGCTCGCGATTGGCGAGATCGGCCTGCCCGTTCGTGGGATCGATCAGCAGCCCGCGCGAGCCGCGATTCAACGACAAGGCCATTGCGTTGATGGTGAAATCGCGCCGCGTGAGGTCCTCGTGAATCCCGGCGGGCGAAATCTGCGGCTTCCCCCCGGGCTTCGAAACCTTCTCGGTGCGCGCGTTGTAAACCGAGGCGCGCACGCCGCCGGGAAGTTCCAGTTCGACGCCGCGTTTCAGGCTGTCTTCCGATACGACGCTGCCGGTCAGGGCGTGTGCAAGAGCCTTGCCCGCCTTGATGGCATCGCGCTCAACGGTGAAATCGAGATCGAGAATCATCGCACCGCGCAGCGTATCCCGCATGGCGCCGCCGGTCAGCCATACGTTCATCCCGGCTTCAGTGGCCACTCGCTGCATCTCGGTGACCGCGCGATTCTGCGCGGCATCCAGATGACTCTCGAGCACAAACATGTAATCGCTCATAGTCAGGCTCTCGGATGGTGGGTGTCCAGCGTTTCGCGCAGCCGCGCGCGGACGACGTGTGTGTAGATTTCCGTGGTTGAGAGATCGGCGTGGCCCAGCATGGCCTGCACGCTGCGCAGGTCGGCCCCGCCTTCCAGGAGGTGAGTGGCAAAAGTGTGCCGCAGTACGTGAGGAGAAAGATTGTGGAAAATACCGGCCTTCTTGCCGTTGACCTTAACGCTGGCCCAGAAAGCCTGCCTCGTCATTGCTCCCGCCTCGCGCGGTGACGAACAACTGGGGAGAACTGCGCCCGCGAAGCAGGGCCGGGCGCCCGATTTCGATATAGCGCGAGATGGCGTCGAGGGCGGTCGCGTGCACGGGCACGAGCCGCTGTTTGTTGCCCTTTCCCGTCACCCGCACCAGTCCCAGCTTCATGTCCAGATTCGATAAGCGTAACTGTATCAGTTCGGTTACGCGGATGCCGGTGGCATACAAAAGCTCCAGCATGGCGCGGTCGCGCATTCCGCTCGGTTTAGCCGGGTCCGGCGCGGCGATCAGTTTTTCGATCTGCTGGCGATTCAGGAACTTAGGGATGGTACTCCATTGTTTCGGACTGGAAAGGTGCTCGGTCGGGTCAATCTCAACTTCCTCCTCGCGCACGAGGAAATGGAAGAGACTGCGAATGGCGCTCAGATGCCGGGCGATCGACCTGCTGCTTAACTTCTGTGTATACAGATAGTTGACGTAGTTCTTCAAGACAGGCGCGGCGGGTAGTTCGCCACCGGTGAGCGGTTCTGCCCAGAGGCGAAACGCCGCCAGATCCCGTCCATAAGCATCGAGCGAATTCTGCGATAAACCCTTCTCCATGCGGCAGAAGGAAAGGAATGCCCGAATGCCTCTCGAGGTAGGCGACTCAGCCGTAGATCCCACTTCCGCCATTCTGATGGGCTCCCTTTCGTGCAATGATACAATACCCGCGAAAATGTTTAAATCAATTCCCGCAACGTCGTAAAATGCGGGACGCTGGCGAGGAGTAAGGATTCGTGGCAAGTTCAACAGCCAAGATGGTGGTTGTCCGGCGGTTCGACCGCGAGAATCTGAACGGATTTGTTAATCCGCTCAGCTACTTACAACCACATAATATCGAGCTGCTGAAGCCCGATGGCGCCCTCGCCCTGCTTCCCTACGACGAGGTCAAGAGTGTTTGTTTCGTTAAGGATTTCGAGGCTGAGGCCGAATCCCGGCGAATTTTCCTGACCCGCCCCAAACTGGAAGGGTTGTGGGTCCGGATGAAGTTTCGGGATGGCGAAATTATGGACGGCATCCTGCCTAATAACCTGCTGGCATGGGAAATCGCCGGCTATACCGTCACGCCGCCCGAACCGGACGCGAACAACCAGCGTGTGTTTGTGCCGCGTTCGGCGCTGCAAAGTATTCAGGTGTTGGGAGTTGTGGGGAGTCCGCTGCGCGCCAAACGAAGGAAGGCAGTGCCTGCGCAGGATCAACCCACACTATTTTGAGCACATCACAACGCCAGTTTGCCCTGATACATCATTTCTTTGGGCTCGAACTTTGCCTTGAACGCCAACTGATTCGTATTCAAAGCGAACACCACTTCCTTATCTTTCTCGCTCAGCGGCAGCAGTTCCTTCGAAAAGCCAAACAGGACTATCGAACCGCCGCGTGAAGTCGCCACAACCCCCGCCTGCACGGGCTCCCTGGATTTCGCGCGCAGAGTGGCGGAATTCTTCAGCCAGTCCACAAGCTGTTCCGCCGACTGGCGCTGCGGCCCGGCATCGACCAGAATCGGCAAATCCTTGACCCCGATCACGTAATGGCCGATGAAATCCGCCGGAAGACGGTACTTCATCGCATCGAAAAGCGGGAGCGCGCTCTCCCAGGTGACGACGACGCTGGCTGGTTTCTCGCCTTTCTGGCCACTGCTGCCGGAGCCGCCACGAAATTCGCCCGTCGTAGGGTCCCGGACTGCACTGACACCGTCTTCGCCCGTGGCGCCGCCCTTCGCTTTCAGATTGACCCGGATTTCTCTTGCCCACGGCGAGTTGGTTGTGAGCTCAAGAATCTGATCGGTCGTCCATGCGGCAGCTTCTTTCTTGTTCCAGAACTCCCCGCCGCCCCAAGCCTTCGATGAGAGGCAAAGAGCTACACCAAGCGACCTTCCGATAAGGCCGCGTCTCGATAATTTCGCCTCCGAGCGCATATTCTATTAAACGCCGGAACGGATCCGTCGGGATACTGGAATCCTGAAACGTGATATTAGTTACATCAATGTTTGATTGCCAATAAGGATGCCAGGCTAGATTTAAGGCGGTGTCCGAAGGTCCGAAACACAATCTTCAAACAATCCTGGTGGTCGATGATGAGCCGAATGTGCTACAGCTCGTCGAATCGATTCTGGAAGAGGCCGGCTATTCAGTTGTCGGGGCGAGCAGCGCGGAAAACGCGATCAAAGCCTTCGACAAGATGCCGCGCCACCCAGATCTTCTCTTGACCGACGTTGTGATGCCTGGAATGAGCGGACCCATGCTGGTCGACCAGCTTCTCGCAAAGCAGCCCGACCTGAAGGTTCTCTTCATGTCCGGCTACGACGACCGTCAGGTCGTACAGCGCTACGTGGTCGAGAAGGGCTTCCGGCTCCTTGCCAAGCCCTTCTCGCTCAATGCGTTGCGGTCGGCGGTCGAGGCGGAAATCGAAGCCATTGCGCCGGTGGAGTGAAAGCTGACCCGGCCGTCCGTTGAGGCCCGGACCTGGTTTGTTTCCGGACGGGTGCAGGGCGTCGGATTCCGCTGGTTTGTGCAGGAGCATGCGCGCCGCATCGGGCTCCGCGGCTGGGTCCGGAACGAGGATGACGGCCGGGTGCAGGTCTACGCCGTCGGCAATTCCGAGCAGCTTAATGAACTGGCGGGACTTCTCTATCGCGGACCCCGCATGGCGGATGTGCGGGGAGTTGAAGCGCGCGAAGCCGCTGTGCAACAATTGAATTCCTTTCGCTCGGAGTAGCCTGCCTTTTGAATTCACTCAAAGAACTGATTCGCGAAGTTCCCGATTTCCCCAAACCGGGCATCCTTTTTTACGACATCACCACGCTGCTGAAGGACAGACATGGTCTGCGCCGGACAATCGACGGGCTCAAGAGCCACTACGAGGGCAAGAGCGTGGACCTGGTGCTGGGCATCGAGGCCCGCGGGTTTATTTTTGCCCCCGCTCTGGCCTATGCGCTTGGACGTCGGCTTCATCCCCGTCCGGAAGCCGAAGAAGCTGCCCGCCCATCGCACCGGCGTGACCTACGACCTGGAGTACGGCACCGATACGCTCGAAATCCACACCGACGCGATCTTCAAGGGGTGTAAAGTCCTGATCGTCGACGACCTGCTCGCGACAGGCGGCACGGCGAAGGCTGCCACACGTCTGGTGGAGGAATTGGGCGGAATCGTGGTGGGTATCGCCTTCGTCGTCGAACTGACATTTCTCGGTGGACGCGAGAAGCTCAACGGCTACGACGTCTTCTCGCTGCTCCAGTACGACAAATGACTGGCGCGAACCCGCCCATCGCACTACCGAGTCTCGACGGCGAGGGAGTGGTCTTTCGAAAATCAGTACGCACCTTTCTGAGCCGCGACTGTCGAGGAGCGGTAAGAAGCCTTTTCAGCACCCTGTCGGGGCAGTATGACGACTGCAGTATGACGACTAAGGTTCGCGTCCCGGCCTACGCCAAGCTGAACCTGGGCCTCCGCGTCCTCTACCGTCGGCCGGATGGCTTTCACGAACTCCGCACCGTCTTCCAGACCATCTCGCTGGCCGATCGGTCTGGACATTGAATTCACGCCCTCGCGAACCACCCGAAGTTCAGATCGACGGCACCCCCGAACATCGCAGACAACCTGGTGGAACGCGCCTGCCGCTTTGCTCTCGAAGCGATGAAAATCCATGCACATGTGCGGTTTACCCTAAGGAAAACCATTCCCATGGGCGCCGGATCTCGGCGGAGGCTCCTCCGACGCCGCAGCGGTCCTGCTGGCACTCCCGGTCTTGGCTCGGAAACCGCTGCCAGCCGCCAGCCTTGCCGCCCAACTCGGAAGTGACGTTCCTTTTTTCCTCCACGGTGGAACCGCTCTCGGCCTCGGCCGCGGCGAAGAACTCTATCCGCTCCCCGACCTGTTCAGCGGCGCGCGGCCTCGTGGTGGTCCCGAACGTGCACTCCTCCACTGCCGAGGCTTATCGCGATTTGTCCTCAACATTGACATCAATTGGGTTACAAAATAAACTGGATAGTTTCCAGCGGGAAGTCTGGCGCGCAGCGGTCGGACCAGGTAGGAGTAGACGAGAACGACTTTGAAGAAGTCGTCTTTGCCCGGCATCCCGAACTCAAAGCAATCAAACAGCGCCTGTGCCGCCTGGGCGCAAAACCGGCGGCGATGACAGGCAGTGGTTCCGCGATCTTCGGAATCTTCGCAGACGCGGAAAAACTGAATCGCGCCCGAAAGTCGTTTCCCGATACTACCGTGTTCCCGATATCGTTCCTGAGTCGCGCGCAATACCGCTCCGCCTGGAGACAAGCTCTGGGACGCGCCCTCCATCTCCGTGCCGAAGGTAACCCATGGCCTCCCCAAAGCCTGTCCGCCCGAAACCCGTCCGCGCGATGAATCCGGATCGCATCAAGATCTTCACCGGCAGCGCCAATCCTGCGCTCGCCGAGGATATCTGCCAGCAGCTCGGGCTCGATCTGGGTATGATGCGCCTGAAACGCTTCTCCGATGGCGAGATCAACCTGCAGATCCTCGAAAACGTGCGCGGCGCGGATTGCTTTGTCGTGCAGCCGACCTGCACTCCGGGCGATCCGCATCTCATGGAACTGCTCGAGATCATCTACACGCTGAGGCTGTCTTCGGCGGAGCGGATTACCGCAGTGCTACCCTATTATGGGTACGGTCGACAGGATCGGAAGGATAAGCCGCGGGTGCCGATTTCGGCGAAACTCGTGGCTCAGCTGCTCGAAACTGCCGGCGCGGACCGTATCATGTGCTCTGGATCTGCATGCGGCGCAGATTCAGGGATTTTTCGACAAGCCGGTGGACCATTTGTTTTTTCGCCCGGTGACCATCGATTATTTCAAGCCGCAGCACATTTCGGATCTCACGGTGGTTTCGCCTGACGCCGGGGGTGTGGAGCGGGCCCGGTCGGTCGCCAAGCGTTTGAACGACGCGCCGCTGGCGATTATCGACAAACGCCGGGAAGCAGGCGAACGTCGCCGAGGTCATGAACGTGATCGGCGACGTGGAAGGCCAGAACTGTCTGATCGTGGACGATATCATCGACACGGCCGGCACTCTGGTGAAAGGTGCGGAGGCGTTGCTGGATTATGGCGCTTTGAGCGTCACGGCCTGCGCAACGCATGCGGTGCTTTCGGGTCCGGCGGTGCGAGCGGATCATCGAATCGAGGATCAAGGAAGTGGTGGTCTCGAATTCGATACCTCTTTCGAGCGGAGGCGAAGGCTTGCGGGAAGATCAGGTCGTTGTCGGTTGCGCCGCTGCTGGCGCGGGCCGTGCAATCGATCCACGAAGAGACATCGATCAGCGCTTTGTTTATGTAGCGCGCAGGATGGTGGCAGGCTAGTGATGTATTTCGAGCCGCGACTGTAAAGGAGCGGTTCTGAGGGTTTGCAGTAGCAAACGCAACCCACGACTTGGCTGTTTGAAGAGACGCCAAAACGGACTTGCGGTAGAAGGAGATTGAGAAGTTGAGAATCGAAACGGTAGTTGCAGCCGAGGCTCGCGAGAGTCGCGGCAAGAATGAAGCGCGGCGCGTCCGCGTCAGTGGCCGGATTCCGGCAGTTATCTACGGCGCGTTTCAGGATCCTCGCGCTGTAAGCCTCAACCCCAAAGACATTTTGCGGATCATCCACAGCAAGACGGGCCACAACTCGATCTTCGACGTGGAGGTCGCGGGCGTCGAAAAGACCCCTGTGATCGTGGCCGACGAGCAATATCATCCGGTCAAGGGCACGTTGATGCACATCGATCTGAAGCGCATCGACCTCACCCGGAAGCTGCGTGTTTCGGTTCCGATCCACGTAACGGGCGAAGCCAAAGGCGTCAAACAGCAGGGCGGCGTGCTCGACGTGGTCACCAAGAGCGATCGAAATCGAGTGCATTCCGGACGACATCCCGAATCAATTCGACGTGGATGTTACCGAATTGATGATCGGCACCAACATCCGCGTCTCCGATCTCCCGCTCAAATCGGGCGTGCGCGTTCTGACTGCGCCGGAAGCCGTGATCGCGCACGTGGTCGGCATCAAGGAAGAAGCGGCTGCCCGAAGCTGCAGCCGCGGTTGCGGAACCCGAAGTGGCGAAGAAGGGCAAGAAGGAAGAGCCGGCGCTACCCTGCCGCTGCCGCGCCGGCGGAGAAGGGCAAGAAGAAATAACCGGGAATGTTCCTGGTTGCCGGCCTTGGTAATCCCGGCGAGGAGTACGCCCGACGCCCCATAATCTGGGGTTTCTTGTGGTGGACCGGCTCGCGGCGCGTCACGCAATCCGTCTGACGCGCAAGGAATGCCAGGCGCTTGATCGGCCAGGGCAGCATCGGTGGCAAAACAGTGCTTCTGGCCAAACCACAAACGTATATGAATCTGAGCGGCGTCGCGATCAAGCCGCTCATGGAACGGAACGAAGTTCCGCCCGCCGATCTGATCCTCGTCTATGACGAGCTCAATCTGCCGTGGGGTACGCTGCGCGTGCGGCCGAAAGGCTCGTCCGCCGGACACAACGGCGTGATCGACGTGATCGACAAAGCTCGGGACGCAGGAGTTCCCGCGAATCCGGCTGGGAGTGCATCCCGGCCATCCTTTGCCAAGCGGCAAGGATTATCTGCTGTCGCGTTTTACCCGACAGCAAACTGAAACCCTGGATGCGTTCATCGACCTCGCGGCCGATGCAACGGAGTCCATAATCGCCGAAGGCGTCGAAAAGTCCATGACGAAATTCAATCGTCGCGCCCAAGGTTAACACAACAGAGGAAGAATGAGAATCTACGAAAATCTGTTCATCGTGAAACCCGATGCGACAGAAGAAGAGATCGATCACCTCGTTGACACGATGATCAAGCATGTCACCACACGCCGGTGGCACCATTGACAAGGTCGACAAGTGGGGCAAGCGCAGGCTTGCTTACCGGATCGAGAAGCATCGCGAAGGCAGCTACATCCTGATGCAGTTCACCGCTGAGCCCGCAATCGGTGAAGGAATTCGAGCGCCGCCTGCGCGTGCAGGATTCGGTGATCAAGTTCCTGACCGTGCGCATCGACGAGACGCTGAAGCGGCTCGACAAGCGCAAGAAGGAACGCGAGAAGCGCGCGCACCGCCGTCCGCAGCCCGCGGCGCCGCAACCGTCGCTTGCCCAGCAGATGTTGGGTGGCGGAGCGGAAGGCGCGCATCCCGTTACCCGGCGCACCTGCGCTGGCTGCCCCGTCGCGCCGTCACCTGCGCACCCGCGCACCCGCGCCCGGCGCTCCCGTGAGCAACCCGGCTGAACGCCGCAACGTGAAGAGAAGGAGAGCTGAACATGCCCGAACCAACCAGAGGCGGAAGACCGATCGCGGCGACCCAGCGCCCCACCGGTGGCGACAAAGCCGCCGCAGTCGGCAAGAAGCAGTATTTCCGGCGCAAGAAGGTTTGCCGTTTCTGCGTCGAGAAGATCGACGACATCAATTACAAGGACGTGCGCATGCTGCAGGCCTTCATCGCCGAGCGCGGCAAGATCGTTCCCCGCCGCATTTCCGGCGTTTGCGCGCCCCATCAGCGCCGTCTGACCGATGCCATCCTGAAGGCGCGCAACATCGCCCTGCTGCCTTTCGCGGCGGCGGTGTAGAGGAGATATCGACCCATGGAAATCATTCTTCGGGAAGACGTCGATAACCTCGGCACGCGCGGCCAGGTGGTGAAGGTCGCGGCAGGCTACGCGCGCAATTTTCTGTTGCCGAAAAAGCTCGCCGTGGCGGCGACCGATTCGAACAGGAAGATCGTGGAGCAGGAGCGCCAGGCGCATCTGCGCAAGGAAGCGAAGGAAGTGGGCGAAGCGCAGGAACTGGCGAAACTGATGGGCGCAGTCACGGTCACCATCTCGCGCAAGGCCGGCGAAAACGATCAGCTCTTCGGTTCGGTAACCGCGGCCGACATCTCGGACGCGCTCACCGCGCAGAAGTATAACGTCGAGCGCCGCAAGATCCAGCTCGATGAGCCCATCCGCACTCTGGGTGAGCACAAAGTCACCGTTCGCCTGCATCGTGACGTTACGGCGGAAGTAACCGTTAACGTCACTCGCGAAGCATAAACCCCGTCAAAATCCGGCGGTCAATCGTATATATTGACCGCCGATGTAACGACGCGGCCTGCCCGGTCGAATTGGCTACTGTCCAGATACATCTGGCAGAGCGGCCAACCGGTTTCAGCAATGCGCCCAGGATCGGCCGATGGAGTCCGTCATTGCCGATCCTGACATCCGGATGCCGGCATTGAGAAGTTTCCCCAGTCTCGATAGCCATTCTGGCTGTTATGCGTAAGTTTCTAATTGCGTTGAGGCGCGACTGTTGCTGGTAGAGCTCCAGACCCAACTCCTTCAGGACCAAACGCCCGGCCGCAAATCAGCCGCTCTGATTTTGTTACCGTTCTGCGTACATCGCGAGGGCATCGATCTGCATCTCAGTTGCATAACAACATGAACTTGCCGGTGACGCACCAAATAGCGGCGGATAGCTATGAACACGCTCTATTCGCGCTCCCAACAAGAGCGTGCACCGCAGTCCCCAAATCCGAATTTGCAAATGAGTTGCAATTTTTGGTTGACACGCGACTACTGATCCGGATACTCTGAGAATTTGATCTCGGACCGATTCGGTCCTGTATTTGCGACTCACGTCGCAACTGGCTGTCTTGGCAGTGGTATTTATGCGACTAAATCGCAACTGGTAATGGAAACTCCCTCTCAGGAACGCCGCTCGCTCGTGGAAGAATTCGCTGCCAGAGGCGTCCGCTTGACGATCCAGCGGCGAGTGCTCCTTGAGGTAATCCAGTCGTCGAAAGAACATCTCGACGCCGCCTCACTGCTCAGACTGGCGCGCGGAAAAGATGCCCGGGTTGATCGTGCAACCATCTATCGCACGCTCGAACTGCTCAAGAAAATGGGCCTCGTGGATGAACTCGATCTGATGCATCTGAATGGCGAAAAACATTACTACGAACTGCGGGGGGATCGCGGCCATATACACCTCGCCTGCTTCCAGTGCGGAAAGATCGAGGAGTACGGAGGCCCTCTATTTGAACGCTTGAAGCAGGAAATCACGCGCGAAGGCGGATTCCGGATCGGAGTTGTTCAGATGGAAGCAGGCGGCCGCTGCAGCAACTGCGTGAAACAACAGGATCCTGCGGAGAGACCTGACCAGACGTCCCGCGGGGCGCTCTGCAAATAGGCACGAGGGATTCGTAAGTTGGCCGAAGGACCACGGGCTGCCTGCATTCAGGCACACCACCGCCGGAAATTCAAGAGGAGAAAACGGTATGACGTACGCGAAGGAATCGAAACCGTCCAAGTCATGGCCTGTCGCCTACAGATGGCTGGCTGTCGGAACGGTCGTCGTCTACACGGCAATCGGCAGCAGCGTGGTGAATGTCGCCGCGGCGCAGGAGTTGCCATCGAAACAAAACAGCGGCGCCGTTCCATCCTCTGTCTTGCAGTTCAACATTCCCCCGGGAACACTCGGTTCGGTCCTCCCTGAGTTCTAATCTGCAAGTGATTTGCATGTTGCGGTCCCTGATCCGAAGATGTTCAGCCTTTCCTCGTCTGGGGTTTCGGGATTCTTTAAGCCCGAGCGTGCGCTCGATCAGTTATTGCAAGGCACGGGGCTCGGCTACCGGTTCAGCGCGGACAGAAGCGTGACGCTCGAAGTCCTCGGCGTCTCGACATCGGTAAGCGTCGCAGCCGATAACGACACGATAAGTGCGACCGTGGCAGGCTCATTGTCCAAATACACGGAACTGCTGGTCGACACGCCACAGACTATCAGCGTTGTGCCTCAGAATGTAATCGGGGAACAGAATGCCACAACCTTGCGGGATACTCTGCGCAATGTAGCTGGCATCAGTCTCGCCGCCGGAGAAGGCAACTCGCAGGGAGACAGTCTGACCATTCGCGGTTTCACGGCTCGCACCGATCTCTTTATCGACGGCATGCGGGATTACGGAAATTACTATCGTGATCCGTTCGACACGCAGGAAGTAGAAGTCCTTCAGGGGCCGTCCTCGCTGACGTTCGGCCGTGGCTCGACAGGCGGAGTCGTCAATCAGGAGACGAAGAGCGCCCAGCCCGACCGGTTCTTTTCGCTTGACCTCGCTGGCGGGACCGATCTGACCCGGCGCGTCGCCGGGGATCTCAATACGCCTGTGCCGCAACTCGGCGACCACGCCGCCTTCCGGCTCAACATTATGGGCGATGAAGGCAATGTCGCCGGACGAAACGTTGCGGAAAACCGCCGTTTCGGGATTGCTCCAACACTGGCGCTCGGAATCGGCACGACGACCCGAGTCACCTTCAGCTACTTTCATCAGGACGCGGACGACATTCCCGACTACGGCGTTCCATGGCTCTACAATGGCCCGGCGCCCGTCAACCGAAATAACTTCTACGGCTTCGAGAAAGGCAATTTTCTGCGAACCTATGACGACATCGGGACCATCAAGGCCGAGCATGACTTCAACAGCCATTTCACCCTGCGCAATAGGTGCGTTATGCAAACTACATTCGCGATGTGCAGATTACCGAACCGCAACTGGGGACGACGCCTGCATCCGGGACAACACTGGTTCCGTATCCGATTGGCACTCCGCTCAGTGCAATGACCGTCAACCGCAACGAGCTCGCCGCCAGCAGCACCGAGACTTACTTTACGGATCAGCTTGATCTGACCGCAAACTTCAACACCAGCCTCCTGCACCACACTGTGGTGACCGGCGTGGAAGTCGGCCGCGAAACATCGGATCCGGTCCGTCCAAAGTTCAGCAACGTTCCGCGAACGAGTTTGCTCGACCCTGATCCCGATCAGGCATTTTCCGGCGTTGAGACAACCTCCTCGATCGTCCACACTCAGCGAATACCGTTGCGGCCTATGCGTTGGATACGATCCGGTTTTCCAGCAAGTGGCAACTTATCGCCGGCCTGCGCCGGGACCGCTTCAATGCCCATTACACCCAGCAGGTGGCGCCCGCTTCTGCTTACAACGAACTGAACGAAATGCCGACCTGGCGTGCCGGTCTCGTGTATAAGCCTGTGCAGGCGGGCAGCATTTATGTCTCGGCAGGAACGTCCTTCAACCCGTCCGCGGAAATGCTTGCGCTGAGTGCCGCAACCCCCAATCTTCCTCCCGAGAAAAACAGAACGATCGAAGCAGGCACCAAGTGGGACACGATGAGAAGCAGGGTCTCGCTCACGGCGGCCATTTTCAGCACGACCAAGATGAACGCGCGTGAGCCGGACCCCACGAATCCATTGCTCAACGTACTGGCAGGCAGCCAACGTGTGAACGGGGTGCAGGTGGGAATCCGCGGCCGCCTTACCAGCCGTTGGGATGTTCTTACAAGCTATGCCTATCTCGATGGCAAGGTGGTTTCGTCGCAATATTATCCCGCCGCCGTCGGAGCGCAACTGGCCAACGTGCCACGCGATACTTTCAATCTCTGGACAACTTATCGATTGCCGCGAAGCTGGGGCGAGATAGGAGGCGGCGGCAATTTCGTATCCAGCCGGACCGCCAGCTCGACAGCTCCTTTCGATCCCGTCACAGGATGGGTCAAACAGGTACCCGGATATTGGGTCTTCAATACTATGGCGGAACACAGACTGAATGAGCATGTGCGGCTTCAGGGGAATGTGTATAACATCGCCAATCGTTATTACTATGACCAGCTGCATCCCAGCCACATCGTACTCGGAGCGGGCCGGTCAGCTTTGATCGGAGTTAAGTTCAACTTCTAGATTTCGTAACCGGTGGCATGCCTGCGGCCCAACTAAACCAACAAAGGAAAACAAATGTTATTACAGATTCCCGACGTTCTCACCGCGGAACAGGTGACCAGAGCGCGGCAAGTCTTCGAGAACGCCGAATGGGTCGACGGAAAAGTAACGGCGGGGCATCAGTCCGCCCTCGCCAAAGACAATATGCAATTGCCAGAGAACTCGCCGGCCGCGTGCGATCTGGGCGAAATGATCCTGGCAGCTCTGGGACAGAACCTGCTCTTCATCTCGGCCGCGCTTCCTCTGCGCGTGTTTCCACCGCTTTTCAACCGGTATTCGGGCGGGCAGTCGTTCGGCACGCACGTGGATAATGCCATGCGCCAGATTACCGGAACCGGCCATCGCATCCGAACCGACCTTTCGGCCACGCTGTTTCTGGCAAATCCTGACGAATACGACGGCGGCGAACTGATAGTGGAAGATACCTACGGCTCGCACGCCGTTAAACTACCCGCCGGGTATATGATTCTCTATCCGGCGACGAGTCTGCATCGTGTACAGCGGGTCACGCGCGGTGCGCGTCTGGCTTCGTTCTTCTGGATCCAAAGCATGGTGCGGGACGACGGGCAGCGAACCATTCTGTTCGATCTCGACACAGCCATTCAGCGCTTGAACTTCGACCATCGCGATCATCCCTCGGCCGTGCAGTTAACCGGCGTCTATCACAATCTGCTGAGACGCTGGGCGGACGCGTAACCATTCCTTCCGCTTCGCGGTAGCTTACGATGCACAAGATGCATCATCCTGGTAAACAGCGCGGTATTGTGTGGGCAGAAGCGCCTGGAGTTTCTACATTGTACTATCCCGTGGGGCAGGCCATCGTTTTTTGTGGCCTGTCAGACGCATTCTGCCGGGACGTGCTCTATTACCGAAGAAGACTTCCGGATCGCGGATGACGGAATGATCTTCGTAACCCGGCGTCTGGCCGATTCCGGCCCTGCCCATCCTGACCTCTGAGAATACCGACGACCCTGCACTTCCCACTGCCTCCTGGCAATGGCGTAACACGAACACGGCTTCAATTCGCTCCACCATCCTCACCCCCGAGCATGTGATTGCCGTAGCGTTAAAACTACCACTCCGGCTGGCACGCTTCGGTCGCGGGAAAGAGCGTGCCGGGGGCGTTCCGATGGGCTGGGTTTCGTGGTGATCGAGTCTGGCTGTTCCGGACACCGTGAAATAGAGTTGCACTGGAGTCCCGGAGCCGAACCATGGATCGTGGTGCCTTTGGCTTTGCTCACTTTCGCCGGATCGCTCCCGTGGTGCCTGCGCAGAGAACGTCCGATATGATTGGGTCATGACCGCCGCGTCCAAACAGGACACACTGCAAGAGCTCCTGCATGGCATGGGACGAGTCATCGTAGCCTATTCGGGCGGTGCCGATTCCGCCTACCTCGCGTGGGCCGCCAAACAAGCCCTCGGCGACAACGCCATCGCGATAACGGCCGATTCCGCTTCCCTCCCCGAATCTCACAAGCGAGACGCGGAAGCCTTCGCGCGCCAGTTCGGCATCCGCCACGAATACGTCGAAACGCACGAATTCGAAAACCCCGATTACATCAGGAACGATCCCAACCGTTGTTTCCATTGCAAAGACGAGCTCTTCACTGTGCTCGAGAGAGTAGCCGCGGAACGCGGCGTCACCAACATCGCATACGGCGTTAACAAGGACGACTTGGGCGACTACCGGCCCGGCCAGCGCGCCGCGAAGCTGCACAACGTAAAGGCTCCCCTGGTTGATGCCGGCCTCACCAAAGCCGAAATCCGCCAGCTCTCCCGCGAAGCCGGTCTGCCCACCTGGAACCGCCCCGCCGCCGCGTGTCTCAGTTCCCGTATCCCTTACGGAACACCCGTCACCCTTCAAAACATCAAAACCGTTGAGATCGGAGAGGAAGAAATCAAAGCCCTCGGATTCCGCCAGTTCCGCACGCGCTTCCACGGCGAGTTGGTTCGCATCGAGATCGCACCCGATGAATTGCCGCGGGCGTTATCGCTTGATATCACGCGGAAACTTACGGCAATTTTCAAAGCTCTCGGCTATAAGTACGTCACGCTGGACCTCGAAGGCTATCGCCAGGGTTCTCTGAACGAAGTTCTCCCGCGATTGTGAATCCCGCGCCTTTGAACCGTGCGCGTGGGCGCTTGGCCTACTACATCACGATCGGCTGCAGTTCGACTTTACTTTTTTCGATCCAGCCGATGATCACGAAATCCATCCTGCCCGCATTCGGCGGATCAGCCGGTGTCTGGGTCACAGCCATGCTGTTCTTCCAGATCATGCTCCTGCTCGGATATTTATGCGCGTGGTGGATCACGCGCACCCTGAGCCCTCGCATGCAGAGTCTGGTTCACGCTGCGGTTCTTGTGATCAGCCTCCTCGTACTGCCCGTAAGGCCGCGTCTCGAATTCGCCAACAGCGAGCCATAAGGCGGCAGAAAGTAGGGGAGTCCTACGCCCGCCGCAAACCGAAGAATCGCCAGGACCTAACGTTCTTCTACCTCATGATCGCGCTCGGCGGGGCACTCGGCGGCATGTTCGTAGCCCTCGGGGCCCCGAATCTGTTCAGCACCTATCTCGAACTTCCGATCGGCATCGCCGCCTGCGTTCTGCTCGGCATGGCCCTGGTATTCGGCCTGACCTCGCAGGAAAGGCTCATCCGCCTTGGCGTGATCGCTGTCGGTTCCTTCATGGTTGCCACTACTGTCCGCGACTTTACCGGCGATGTCGCGCACATGCGCAATTTCTATGGGGCATCGCGCGTGATGGATACCGGATCTGGTGCGCTCGCCTTCCGTTCGCTCTATAACGGAAGAACGCTGCACGGCATCGAGTACACCGCCTCTGACAAAATCCTGCGTCCCACCACTTATTACGGCCCCGAATCCGGCGCGGGATCACTGCTCGCCTCCGCATCCGGTCCGCGCCGCGTGGGTGTTGTAGGGCTCGGCGTCGGCACGCTGGCCGCCTATGGCCGACCCGGCGATACGTTCCGCTACTACGAAATCAATCCGCAGGTCATCGAGATCGCAACGAACTATTTCCACTTTCTCGGCAACTCGCAGGCGATGGTCGATGTCATTACCAACGACGGACGTCTGGCTCTCGCAAAGGACCCGCCGGGCAGTTTCGACATACTCGTGCTCGATGCCTTCTCGGACGACACGATCCCGGTGCACCTGATGACGAAGGAAGCGTTCGGCCTTTACTTCCGTCTCCTGAAACCAGGCGGCGCGCTCGCCATTCACCTGACGAACCGCTATATCGACCTCAACCCCATCGTCGATGCCCAGGCGGCCAATTATCATAAGCGCGCCTCGCACATTCACAGCCAGTCGCATCTGGACCAGCACATTCTCGACGCCGATTGGGTGGTTATCTCCGGCTCCTCCGAATCCCCAGGCCCGCACACGCGTCTGTGGACTGACGACTACAGCAACCTTTTCCAGGTGCTCAAATAGCTTCTTAATAAACCACGCGATTTTTGGCCGCGAGGCCTCGCGCCGACCGTACTTATAAGCACCCCGCCTCCTGGTGCGGCACAAATTACCGGCTCTGCGAAAGAGATCTTCGTTTAAAATTCAAAAACGATCCTAAACTCCGGGAGGGAAAGAATGCAGAGCCTTAGCTTCATTTCGAGATCTGGCTTAACTGTTGCCGTGGCTCTTATCGCTTCCTTGCCCGCCTGCGCGCAGTGGACAACCCTCAACAATCCTTTCGGATCGACGACGCATCTGGACACCTGCGTCCTCCTCACTAACGGCGACGTCATGTGCCACGAATACGGCAGCCCGAACTGGCACCGCCGCCGTCCCGACAACACCGGCAGCTATCTGAACGGAACCTGGGATAGCCCACCCGTCGCTCCCATGCCCAACGGCACCGACAGCAGTAACGTCAGTGGCCTGACCTGCACACCTTGCACGTACGCACCCACGTACTTTGCATCCCAAGTTCTTCCCGACGGCCGCGTTGTGGTCATCGGAGGAGAATACAACGCACAGGACGGCAATACCGCGGTCGACACGAACATCGGCTTCGTTTACAATCCCGCCACGGACTCATGGTCGACGCAATTATCAGAACCCTTTGGCACCGGCAATGTCGGCGACGACCCGTCCGTAATTCTCGAAAACGGCACGATGCTCATTGGCGGCATCAGCGGGAGCACCTTTGCCTCGCTCAATTGCAGCATCACCACCGCTGGCTTCACCTGCGGATCCAACCCGCCGTCGTTCAGCAACTTCATCGTCAATAACTCCAAGAACGACGGCAACGATGAAGAAGGCTACATCAACCTTCCCGGCAACAAGCTTCTTGTAGTGAACGCCAACACTGCGAATTCGTCTGAGATCTACGACGCCACAACCAACACGTGGCAAGCCCCGGTGCCCACCGCCGGGATTGCCCTGACCGATCTCGGCAGCCCGACTGCTGGAACCGGCTGCAACAGCCATGAAGTAGGTCCAGGCGTAGCCCGGCAGGATGGAACTATCATGTACTTCTCCGGCAGCACCTTCGGCCAGAATGCCGTCTACAACATAAACACCGGCACATGGAGTAACACTGCGGCCATGAACTTTCCCACCCTGAGTGGCGCTCAATACGGGGCAGCGGACGCTCCAGCGTCTTTGTTGCCCGATGGCCACGTGCTCGTCATGTCGAGCCCTGTGACCTGCAACCAGCCCAAGCCGGGAAAATTCAGCATCTTCAACTCGCCCAGCCACTTCTTTGAATGGGACGGAACTAACCTGACCCAGGTCGCCGATTCAGCCAACGCCGGCTCTTTCGACTCTTACCAGGGCCGGATGCTGCTGCTTCCCACTGGAGAGGTGCTCCTGACGGCCTTTAATCAGAACTCCACGGACGCACAGCAACTCTACCGCAACAGCAATCCGCAGCTCACTGGCTATGGCCCGGTCATAACGGCTTTTCCGCCGGCGAATCTTGGCCTCGGCACGACCTACGGCATCGGCGGCCATAACTTCAACGGCTTCTCTCTCGGCGCCTTCTACGGAGACGATTCGCAAAGCTCCACCAATTACCCGCTCGTGCGGATCACGGACAGCGCCGGACACGTGTTTTACGCGAAGACTCACGGTACCGATCGGATGGGCGTCCAGGCGCCGTCCGACAACACCACCGTTACCAACACAAACTTCGATGTTCCCGGCGCCCTGGCCACTGGCGCCGGTTCGCTGGTGGTTGTAACCAACGGCTTCCCCTCGGATCCTTTTCCCGTTAACGTGCAGCCGGCGACAACACTGACCTTTGCGTCCGGCGTCAACTCGGCGGACTACAGCGATGCGGTCACGGTATCCGCGACCCTCACCGCAACTTCGGGCGGAGCGCCCATTTCGGGCGAGACGATCACCTTTGTTCTCGGCTCCGGCGGCGGTACGGAGACATGCTCGGCCACTACGAATTTCGCGGGAATCGCGAGTTGCAGCATCACTCCTAACCAGATCCCGGGTTCGTACAATCTGACTGCGACATTTGCCGGCGATTCCTCCTGGGGCGCCAGTTCCGTCTCCGAAGCGTTCACCATCCTCAAGGAGGATACGGCAGTTGCCATTACCGGCCCCCTCACTTCCGACTATGACGACGCAGTGGTGGTCTCAGCTCAACTCACCGATCCAACCGGTGGAGCACCGATCGCGGGCAAACTGCTGACATTCGTCCTTGGCGCCGGCACGGGCACTGAGACCTGCTCGGCAACCACCGGCGCGGGCGGCTCCGCAAGCTGCTCGATTACGCCGAATCAGGCCGCCGGCCCCTACACGCTGACGGTATCCTTCGCGGGCGATGCATTCTACCTCGCGAGTTCGGGGCACGCCACGTTCACGATCACAAGGGAAGAAGACACGATCGCGTTCGCGTCAGGCAGCCCGACCGTGATTGCGAACGGCCATAACGGAACTCTTTCCGCCGTCCTCAAAGAAGACGGCGTTACGCCGATCGCCGGCCGCACCGTGACCCTCACCCTGGGCACCGGTATCACCGGTCAGTCCTGCACGGGCACAACCGATGCTACAGGCACTGCGGCGTGCTCGATCCTGGTCAACCAACCGCTCGGCCCCAACACCGTGACGGCCAGCTTCGCCGGCGATTCGTTCTACCTGCCATCATCGGCTTCGGAGCCGGTGATTCTGTTCGCCTTCCTCGCGCAGGGTTCCATGATCGTGGGGAATAATGACGCAGCCACCGGCGACGCTGTCGAGTTCTGGGGTGCGCAGTGGGCGAAATCCAATTCACTGACCGGCGGCGCCGCGCCCGATGCCTTTAAGGGATTCGCCAGCACCGCTCCGCAAAGTTGCGGGGGAGGCTGGACCTCGAATCCGGGCAACAGCTCCGGCCCACCCGCGACCGTGCCTTCCTATATGGGAGTGATCGCGTCGAGTTCGGTTTTGCAATCGGGCAGCAACATCTCCGGCGATGTTCCGATCATCATTGTCGTGAAAACGAATGGAGGATATGCGCCGAATCCCGGGCATGCAGGCACAGGCACGGTCGTCGCCGTGTTCTGCCATTAGATTCCTTGAGGCGCAATACGTGATGCAAATGAGTCAAGTTTTTCCAACCCCAGGAAATAGCTCGTCCAGTTCATACCGTTGTACACGCGACTTTAGTCGCGTTTTTGCGGGCGAAAACAAACGCGACTGAAGTCACGTATACCGGAGCGTGGCCCAGTTATTTCGTGGACACACCGCTAGCTTTTCCTGAGTTGTTCCAGGCAGGTCTGCGTGGCAACGAACTCAGGCAATGTTCTGTCATCCCTGACCGGCTTCCGAATCAAACGGACCTCAATGCCGCTGCAGGATCACGGCTCCAATAAACGGAAGGTTAATAATGTTTCCGGAATAGATCTGGGCGTCATACCCTCCATTGGAGATCAATGGTTCGGCGTGGACCCGATATTGCGGCCAGGATGAGTTGAGGATTTCTTTGTAGGCAGATCCGGCTGGCAGATTTAACCAGCTCGAATTCTGCTGTTGAGTGTTGGTGCCAAAGGTAGCGATGATAAAGAATTCGCCGTAGGCGCGCGCAAAGGCGACAGTCTTGTCGCCGCGTCCGGTCCACTGATTGTCATTAGCGCGAATACCATTCGACGCGTTGTTGCGGAGTCCCATCAGGTCGCGAAACCAGCTGAGCACCTGCAGGAACTCGCTTCCGGCTTGTTCGTAGCTATCGAGGCGCAAGGCGAAGCCAGGGATGGTTGGCGAATTGCCGAAGGTAAAAGGCTGGTCTTCCGCGGCTTCCTCTCCCATAAAAATCATGGGAATTCCCTCGGCCAGCAGGGCCACGGTACCAATCGCCTTTGCCATCTGGCGTCCGTTGCCCCAGGCCTCGGTTGCCGCGATGCGTTTGGTCCCTCCCTGGCCGCTTACCGTGTCATGGCTCTCCGCGTAAATGACGGAGCGCTGAAAGGGCCGCCCCGAGCCATCGAGGCCACCCGTCACCTCGGAGGCATGATCGTCTGTATTTATGGCAGCATTGTTCAGCGCGTACATTTCGTCAAAGTGCCATTGGCCGTCGAGGACGCCGGTGGCAGGGTCGGTCATGGGCGAATTTTCGGGGGAGTTCTCGCCGACGAGGCAGGGCCAACCTTTCCCGGCGGCGTCCGCGGCGCGGCGCAGGGCGGTGCGGAGCATATCGAGAAACTCCCAACCTTTGCCTGCGCCGAATTCGAAGTTACCGTCTGGTTCCCTGGCGATTACATAAGGAGCGCTGTCGGTGTAGTGGCCGCCATTGATGATGGTCTCGCTGGAATCGAAACGGAAGCCGTCGAGCTGGAACAGGCTGAAAAGATAGACAGTGGCCTGGCGGAAGAACTCGCAGGCCGCGGGATGCGCGAAATAAACCATGTCGCCCCACTGCGTGGCTCCGCTCACATAGACATCGCGGGCCAGCGCCTGCAGGGGCGAATCGACCACGTGATTGTAAACAAGATCGAGGATGATCGCGCGAGAGGCGTCGTGTGCTGCACGGACCAGGCGCGCAAAATCGAGCGGAGTGCCATAAGAGGAATCGAGGGCGAAGAAGAGGCTGGGATTATAGCCCCACCCCGCCTGACTGGCTGGAAATTCGTGTAACGGAAGAAATTCGAGTGCAGTCACGGGCAGACGAGTAAGATAGCCGTTTTGCAACTCTATAATGACTTGATCGAAGTCAGTTTTCGCGGCGGCGTTGCGCTGGGTGAAGCGCTGGACGTGCATCTCGTAGATGAGCAGCCAATCCCATGCGGCCGTCTGCCAGGACCGGTTCGTGAAGGGCGCAAGGATGACCGCGAGGTCGGTAACGTATGACCACGATTGTTCCGCGCCTGTGCCCGCTTGTACGGTCAAGTCGCCCTGGTCGAGCGCCCAGCGGGAGGCGGGATCGAGCGATTCTCCATAAAGGCTGGCAGGATCGAGCAGTTCCCGGCCATCGGAGTAGGCGAAGCGATAGAGAGCGCCGTGGGGCGCGGCGGCTCCCGGAACGGCTGCCCACCAATAACGCAGATCGTTCGTCAGGTTCATGGAAAACGTGCTCACGTTGCGCGGTGTCCCCGTTGCGTTGGGTGCTTGCATCAGGAGCACGGAGCAGCTCACGGCGTGGGGCGCACGAACGACGAAGTACGCCTGTCCCTGGAATTTGTTCGAGCCGTGGGGCATTTCCCAGGGGTCGAAGACGCCTGCGTTTATGATGTTTTGCCCGTAGACGGCGGCCATGAGGGACTGCCGAAGATCGGGGTCGACGTCGGCGAAACCGCGGGGCCGCGATGCGCTGACTCCGCCGACACCGTCGATAGTGTGGAGCGTGGTTGTGCCGGGCGAGGACATGATGCCGCGGCGGAAATCGAGTGGCCCGTCGACTCGCGATTCCCCTGCCAACGTCGCCCAGAAAGGCACGCCGGGAAAGGTATCCAGTTGCGCGACCCACGTTCCGTCGGCGGCACGGGACGCGGACAGGTTCTGGTGCGCGGGAGCATTCCCGATCCCGACCTGCACGCTGATCGTGTCACCGAAGGTGCTGCCGGGGTTTCGATGGATGATGAGATTCACGCCGCCATTTGGGGTGGGACCGGCGCTGAGCCAGTGATCGTAACCGTTAACGGCGATGGAGGGGCCGGTAACGGCAGTTGGAGGGATACGGAAGCGGCGCATCAGAGCTTGCGGTTCGGTGGTCCACCAGACGTTGTAGAGGCTGCCGGTGTAAACAGTGATGGTGTAATGCGATGTGGCGAAGACGGCGTCGAGCGCCGTGGTGGTATCGGGAAGTATGGTGTCATCGAAATCGCCGGCGAGGTCCTGGATACGCAGGTTCGGAATCCCGAGGGCGAGTGGGGAGAAAAAATCAACGCCAATCTGCACCGGCGTCATGGGCGTAGACTGAACGTTCACTTCGCCGCTCTTGACCCAGATATTCGGACCGTCGCTGGGGGCCCAGAAGCGGATGGCGTTGTCGGGTTCGTAAACACCGGCGGCGCTTACGAGTTTGAAATGGAAGCCGGACCGGAGGGCAGGAGTCAACGGAACGACGAAAGTCGAAGTGTTGGCTGCGTCGTTTCGGGTGGCCTCGTTGGTTGGCATTCCGGCATTCAGCGGAACCCACGTAAATGCCGCGCCTCCCTTGAAGCGATGCTCGGTGATGGCGTTAATCGTAACGGTGGGAAAGGTGGCGGCGGGGCCAGGAGCCTGGGTGGCGCAGCGCGCCGAGTAGTCCTCGGTCCAGAGTTCGGTGGCCTCTAGGGAGGGGACGGTTCGGATGAAGCTGTCGGATTCCCATACGTTGTTGGCAAAACGATATTTGAATGAGAGGTCGCGCTGATCCTTGGTAGTGCCCGAAAGAACGAAGCCCCAGGTGGCGCCGTCGGCGGCCAGGGTTCCGGCGATGTCCCAGACACCGCCGTTCTGGTCCCAGGCGTGAATGAAGACGGTTGAGAGAGTTACGGCAGGCGTAAACCAGATCTGAATTTGCATGGTGCTTCCCTCCGTTCCTCATAGGATAGCCTCGGGCGAGCGAGGGTGATTGCAAGTCAGGCTGTCTCGATCGATCGCGGCCCGCTCGCCTGCAAGGCCACGTTCTCCGGTATCACCAGATCGGTGCACAGCAAGCGCAACACCTGAGCCGCGTCGGGCGGCAGGCCGACAATCCTGGCATCGCGGCCTGCTCCGAGGACCTCCGTGAGCAGCTCCTTCTTAAGGGCAACCCATCCACCTGGCGTTTCGTAACTGATGACGAAATGCCCTTCCCGTCGCTCGCGCAGCAGCTGCGCCCGCTCATAAGGCTCAGCCTTGTTCGCCGTCACGACCTGTCTGTCCGAGGAGCCGAAGTATCGCGGCGACAATTCCGGAATCGCAGCCGCCTTCGAATCAGTCTCCGTGTCGTGCCCGGACACAATATAGAGGCGCCCGGTTCTCTTTGCCAATGACGCTTTGCCGAGCTCTTGCGCGATGCGGTCGTAAATCTCTTCGGCGAACTGTCGCGGGTAGTCGTACAGCCGTTGTACTTCGCGGTGGATGTGGGGCAATTTCCGCCAGCCGTCCACCCAGGCGAGCTTTGCCGCGCTGGTCTCCCCATTGTCGGTGTCCCGATCATCGGCGTCCCCATCGATAAAGATATCTTCCAGACCGAATCGCGTTTCCGCATCGCGCTCCAGGGTTTTGAGCACCATGAGCTCGATCAGACTGGATGGGATCCCGAATATAACTCCGTACGGAGAATAGCCGCCGTCAACCGGTCTGAAACGCGGGAAATCATCGCGCAGCGGACTGATCAATCGGTACATCAGTTGACCGTACTCTTTCAGCATCTGCACATGTCGCTCCCCAAGGGTCGAATAAGCGGCATGGCCCTCGTGACCCGTGACGATGAAAACGTGCTCAATCATGCTGTAAGCGCACAACAGTTCGACACGATTCAGAAACAGCTCGGGATCCGCGGATATGCCCTGAGAGATGGCTCCTGCCATGTCGAGCCGCATTCGCTCATCGCCGCTCAGCAATGCGCGGTCATAGGCCTTGAGCAACTCCACGAGACCCTCGACCAGCAGTGCGAAATCGAGCGCATTGGATGTACGGGTGCGAAGAACGACGCTATGCTCGTTGATCGGCACTCTATCCTTCGTGCAGTAGTAACGAATCTGTGAGGCCAGATGCCCGCCCAGCATTCGAACATAGGCCTTCCGGATTTCGAGCCTGTCCATTTCCGGTAGCGTCTCTGTGATCTGCCGGGAGACCTCGAAATAAGGCCCCAGGTCATCGGTAACGAGACTCAGCGCCAATGGAATCAGCCAGCGCGCATCGCGCACGATCACGGGCTGATCGGCCGGTGAGGTTCTCCAGAGCTCATCGAGCACGCCTTGAATCTCTGCGAGCCGAGTGCCGGCGCTGCCTTGGTCGTCATCCCAGAGGCGCATGCTCAGGAATTCGAGACACCGGATGACGTACAGGTTGAACAGCGTGTGCGCGTAGCGCATGCGGCCATTGCGACCCGGCCAGCGTGTCTGCTGCCAGAAATGAAAGCCGCGAATCATCATCTCGGCTGGATGGATCAGGTCGTTATGCAGGTAGTGAACCTGACGAGGTTTGAATCCCGCGGCCCAATGCGCTTCTTCCAGTTGGTCTCTCAGCCGACTCTGGCCGGCAGTGATCACAGTGCGCGCGAAGAAGCAATCCTCAAAGTGTTGGCACAAAAGAGACCGGTCCTGCAGGTACCGGATCGGCTTTCGCTGGGCATTCAGAACGGCCTCAATGCTCTCGACGATATCTTCGCGATCGGCCAGAAAAAGTCGCAGCAGCTCGACGTGTGCCTGAAATAGATCTGCACCCATTCGAAAGCGAGTATAGCGAGGGCTGTCACACCCGACCGCCCATCACTGTCGCTCGGACACAGATACTCTTACAGAGCTGCGCGCGTGAGCAAGCGGTACGAAAATGCTTCAGGCGATTCTGCGCCCCTCGGCGCAAGCCGCGTGCCGCCTTCCAACCGGGATCAGCTTGTTTACATCGTCCGGGGCCAACAGGTTAGAAGCTTAATTCCCGTGTCTAACCTAAGAGCCCGGCGGTATTGGCACGATTCTAAACGGAAGCGTGTCTGGTGAAACATCCGGCGCATCGGTAATCGAGCACTCCGTGACGACGCCACGAAAGGTCAGGACAGATCCCGGACCCGGCGCGAGAGCGAGCCCCAGTATCCCGAAGCCGGCAGATGACGAGAAGGTGAGCTGGCACGCGCGGTTAGCATCCTCATTGAAGAAAAGGATGAGTTGGTCCTGCAAAGTCACGGGTGGCTCGGCAGTCGCGTTCCAGCCGCCATTCCGGTAAGTGATTATGATCGATTTAAGCATCTGTCTCCTTCTTCGCCTTTATCAAGTGTGGTCCCGCTTATCTTAACCCTGGTTTCGCAATCTGCCTAAGGGGATTTGAAGCCTGGATCCGTCCGAAGCTTCCGGGCCACGGGATCTGAATCGAGATCTGACAGACGGAGACCTTTAGCCACCGCTTTGTTCGCCATTTCGACGGCCAACCGGTGTTCCCCCAGCAATTCGTGGACATCGGCGCATTTCAACAAAACGCTCGGGTTCTCCGGATCGAGCGCCAGGGCCTTTTGCATAGCGATGGGATACCGGGCTTTGTCGCCGGTGTAAGCATACATTTCGGCCAGCGATGCCCACATCGGCGCATCTTTATCGTGAACTTTCACAAACCCTTCGATGAGCGGGACGGCGCGCCGGTACGCGGATAGGGCCTCGTCGTTGCGGCCCAGCAAAATGTAAATGTCCCCAAGATTCGTCCAGGCGTACCAGAGTTTGTCGTTCAGCTCAATGCCACGAAGAGTCTCCTTCTCGGCCTCGTGAAGAAGCCCCCGTTGGGTGTACAGATCGCCCAGGGCTGAGGTGCGAAACCGGCGATAACGGGTTCAGTAGCAGGGCCTCGCGGAGAGGCGCTTCCGCCTCCTTCGGTCTGCCCGCGGTGAGCAGCGCGGTAGCCAGATTCAGGTACCCGGCCACGCTGTCCGGAGCTTGCTGAATCACCATCCGGAACTGCCCGGCTGCCTCCTCGGGCTTGTCCTGAGTCATCAGAAATCCGCCCGTAATCGTTGTATATGCCCCAGGAATCGGGCTTCAAAGCCACCGCCTGGCGATAGAGGCGCTCTGCATCCGGGACGCGCTGGCTGGCTCCATACTCGCCCGCAAGCTCGGAAAGAGCGTCCGCGTTATTGGGTTCCAGTTTAATCGCTGTCAGAAACTCCTGTTGCGCAAGCTCCCGGCGTCCCAACTCGCGATGAACCCCGCCCATGACGATGTGCACACGGGCCAGCGAGTCGTTCAGTTGAAGCGCGCGGCTGGCGTTGGATTCGGCCTCCGTAAGCAGGCTTTGGTCCTGTGTAATGTCGAACTTCCTCCGGTAAGCCTCGCCCAGGGCGGCGAACGCCAGCGCAAAGTCCGGATCCGCTTTCACTGCTTCTTTGAGCAGCGATATCGCCTTGTCGAGATTCTCCACCTTTTCGTACCGCCGGAGATACGGGGCGGCCGCCAGATAGGACTCATAGGCCGCGGGCATCGCGCTGTCCGCGAGATTACTCCTACGGCTGTTCCTCAAGGTCAGTACCATGCGTCCCAGGGTGGCCACTGGTACCGACGGCGAGGAGCCACAGCAAATATCGCCGCTTTATCCCGAGCAGGCGCGAAGTCGCCACCGGCTCCGGGCCGCCCTCGATCTCCGGTAACGAGACAGTCGCCTCGGGTGCGTCCAAGTCGGAAAATCGCTGCAGATCCTGCATCATCTCCGCCGCGGTCTGGTATCGATCCTGCAGTTGTTTGGCGATCGCGCGGCCAACGATCCTGCGGTACACGCTCGGAACGCCCTCCCCCAAAGGCGCTGGCGGCTCATGCACGATTGCGAACAGAGTGGCAGGCACACTCTCGGCCGGGAATGCACGCCGGCCGGAGACCATCTCGTACAGAACCGCTCCCAGCGACCATAGGTCCGTTCGCGGATCCAGAACCTTCCCCTGAGCCTGCTCTGGCGACATGTAGGAAACGGTTCCGGCAACACTGGCACTGAGCGTCGAAGCCTCCGGGCGGACCAGCCGGGCGAGGCCGAAATCGACAATCTTCACAAGCCCTTGGCCGGTCAGAACAATGTTCGAGGGCTTGATGTCCCGATGGATGATGCTGTGCCTGTGCGCTTCCGCCAGCCCGCTTGCGATCTGGAGCCCGATGGACACCGATTCGGTGATCAGCAGGGGGCCGCGCTTCAGCCTTCGGGCCAGGGTTTCGCCTGCGTAGTAAGCCATGACGATAAATCGAGGCCCCTCCGGTGGGTCTTCAATTCCGAAAATGGTCCCGATATTGGGATGATCGAGGGTGGAAGCCGCCTGCGCCTCTTCCATCAGGGCACGCCGGGAGGATTCGCTGATTTCCACCTCGCCGCGAATAAACTTGAGTGCGACAGTCCGCCCCAGTTTCGTATCGACAGCCCGATAGACGGCGCCCATGCCGCCCTCGCCAAGCTTCTCCTCGATCCGATAGTGTGCGATCAGCCGCCCGACCAAAAAAATCCTCCCGACAGCGCACGAAGTTTGATCCTCTTTGCGTGATGAATTCTCACCATCCTACCTGATTTCGGGCTGGCCGCAGCGCCTTTAACCCGACTAACCCGGTGTCAGACGTGGGGCAGGCAATCCTGCCTGCGGACTGGCTTTCCCCAGCCAGTCCAGCCGCCGAAAAGGCGGCAGCGGCCACGATTGGCCGCACCATAAAAGAGACGACGGGATGCCAGGTCTCGCGATGAGAACGCTTCCCAGCCAGGAATATACCGACCGAAGCAAGCTCTGGCCTCAGGATCAACCAGCCAGGTCTTGTACGTTGACCCGGATCGACTGCCCGATCGCTTGCGGGTTAATGCCCGTCTCGCCTCTCGGTTCTGATCAGCGCTGCCGCGCTCAGGGAACTGGCGAGCGCCAGCCCCGCCGCCACCCACAAAACCGTGCGATAGCCGGCGACAAATGCTTCTTCGATAGCCTGGCGTCCGCGCGCGTCCCTCGTTTCCGCGGCGGCCAGCCTGGATCGCTGGGCCTCGATTTCTTCACGCACCGCCGGCGCCAGCTCGAGACTATCCAGGCGCCGTTCCAGAGCGCTCTGAAAAACTCCGCTGAGTAGCGCTCCGAAAACCGCCACGGCGAGCAAACCGGCGATGCGCGAGACCGCGTTGTTGATCCCCGACGCCGTTCCTGCGTAGCTTTGCTCCACGGCGTTCATCACGGTCGTGGTCAGCGGGGCGACGCTGATCGCCATGCCGAGTCCCAGCACCAGCACCGCGGGGAAGAACGTGGTCCAGTAGGGACCGCCGATACCCGGCCTGCGCAAACAGCGCGAATCCGGCGGCGGCGATCAGGGGGCCGATCACCAGCGGAGCCTTGGCGCCATATCGATCGAGAAGTCCGCCAGACCAGCGCGACAGCAGGAACATCAACAGAATGAAAGGCAGCAGAGCGGCTCCCGCTTCCGTCGCCGAATAGCCCTGCACCTGTATCAGATCCAGCGGGAAAAAGAAGAGCATGCCGCTCAACGCGGAGTAGAGAAAAAGGGTGAGCAGGTTCGCTCCGCTGAAATTGCGGGAACGGAACAAACGGAGCGGAACCATCGGCGACGACGCGCGCGCTTCCCAATACAACAGCGCAATCAGAGCGATGGCCCCGGCTGCAGCCGCGACCGGCATCGATTCGATCAGAGCAAAGACGATTCCGCCGAAGCCGAGCGACGGCCAACAGGCCGCCCGGCCAGTCGAACCGCTGGCCCTGATTGCCCGCCCTGCTTTCCGGGACTTTCCACAGAGTAAGCAACAGAACGGCCAGCCCCAGCGGAAGATTGATGAAGAACACCCATCTCCACGAACCGTGCTCGGTGAACCATCCGCCCAGCACCGGACCGATGGCGGCGGTGATCGACGTGAAGCCGGACCACGTCCCGATGGCGCGGCCCCGCTCCTTCTCCGAGAAATTCGCGCTGATCAGAGCCAGGCTGCCGGGGACAAGCAGCGCCCCGCCGATTCCCTGAATGCCCCTCGCGACAATCAGCTGCCGGATGTTGGGCGCGAGTCCGCACCAGGCCGAGGCCACGGAGAAGAGCACAACGCCGGCAGCGAAGATTTTGCGGCGGCCGTACATGTCTCCCAGAGATCCGCCGATGAGGAGCAGCGCCGCCAGAAAAAGCGCATAGGATTCGACAACCCATTGAACGTCCGCCAGGGTCGCGTGCAGCGCCGATTGCAGCGCCGGCAGCGCCACGTTCACCACCGTGCCGTCGATGAAGGCCATGCTCGAACCGAGGATGGTCGCGGCCAGAATCCAGCGGCCGTTCGTTGCAGCAGGGTGCTCGCAGGAACCGGCGAGAATCGCGCCTTCGTCGCAAGGAGGTCTGGCGATGCTGGCCATAGTCCATTCTCCGCCCATAGTGGGGCAGGCAATCCTGCCTGCGGACTGGCTTTCAGCCAGTCCAGCCGCCGGAAGGCGGCAGCTGGCACGATTGGCCACTTCGCAACACGGCCGTAAGGAATTTGCCCGGGACAGGAGACTTCCTCACACGAGCGCGACTCGGAATCACTGGTTTTGCTGAGCCGCGAATGTAAATGAGCGGTACGTGAATCGCAGGAATGGCCTACAACGTCTCACGATGAGGAAACACTTCCCAACCAGGAAATGTATCAAACTATTTTGGCTGTTGTAACTAGAGAAGAATATCAGGGCACTCCCAGGCTAGAGCGAAAGGCGAAGGCGCTGGCGCAGGATACGGCGGGTCCAGTGCTTTTCGCGCGGGACTCAACGCGCTGCCCGTCAAAGCAGAAGTGCGCTCCTCCCCGGCATACTGCCCCGACTATCCCGATTGCGCAGTAAGATTGTGAAGCATGCCCCCCGAACGCTGGCAGCAGATCGACGAGCTGTACCACGCGGCGCGGGAGCACGGCAGGGAAGTTTTGGAGGGCGCCGATCCCGAGGTGAAACGCAGGGTTGAAGCGCTGCTCGCTCAGGATGCGGCGCGCGACGGACCGCCAGATCGTCCGGCGGCCGGGTTGCCCGGCGCGTCCGGTTTTCAAATGTTGGCCGCCGGCACGCGGCTCGGCCCGTACGAAATCGTCTCCGCCATCGGCAAAGGCGGCATGGGCGAAGTGTATAAGGCGCGGGACACCCGGCTGCATCGCCAGGTCGCCGTCAAGATTCTGCCGCAGTCGTTTGCAACGGAGATTGCGCGACAGCGTTTCCAACGCGAGGCACAGGCCGCTTCGGCGCTGAATCATCCCAATATTTGCGCGGTCTACGACGTCGGCGAGTCGGCTGGCCATCCGTTTCTGGTGATGGAACTGCTCGACGGTGAGACCCTTCGCGAGCGCATCGGCGATAAGCCCCTTGATATCCCTGCTGCGCTCGCGCTGAGTATCCAGGTGGCAGACGCGCTGGACGCAGCTCACAGCGAAGGTATCGTTCATCGCGATATCAAGCCGGCCAACATTTTTGTCACGTCACGCGGTCACGCCAAGGTGCTCGACTTCGGCCTAGCGAGGCAAAGCCGGCTGAGCGATACCCAGGCGACGACGGAACAGATGCTCACAGAGCCGGGTTCGGCCATGGGCACGGTCGCGTACATGTCGCCCGAACAGGCCCGCGGCCAGACCGTGGATGCGCGCAGTGACCTGTGGTCATTTGGCGTGGTTCTGTACGAAATGGTCACGGGATCGCGGCCGTTCGATGGTCCGACGGCGCCGATTATCTTCGACGCACTTCTGAATAAGACGCCCCAGCCAGTGCGCGAGCGAAATCCGAAGGTCCCGGCCGAGCTGGAAGGGATCATCGGCAAGCTTCTCGAAAAGGATCGCGCGTTGCGGTACGCATCCGCCGCGGACTTGCGCGACGATCTGGAACGCTTGCAAGCGGGCTTGAACTCCGGCACGCTAAAAGCCGCGCCCCCGGCACGCGTACCGCTTCGCGCTGCGGTTGCGACCGCCGCAGTCCTGGCACTTCTGGCTGGGGCGGGATGGTTAATCTGGCGATCGGCCAAACGTGCGGACTCTGCGGCACCTCGCGCAACCAACGTTTCCCCAGTGGTCCGCCCTTCTGTCGCCGTGTTGGGGTTCACCAATCTCTCCGGCCACGCAGATGATGCCTGGTTGTCGACCGCGCTTTCGGAATGGCTGACCACCGAGTTGGCCGCAGGCCAAAGCCTGCGCGCCATCGCGGGTGAAAATGTAGCTCGGGTAAAGCAGGATCTCGGCCTTTCCGAATCGTCCGGATATGCCAAAGATACGCTGAGCCGGATCTATAAAAACCTCGGCTCGGAATATGTGGTGAGTGGCTCTTATATCGCCATGAGTCGGCAGCCGCAGGGTTCCATCCGGATCGACGTGCGGCTCCAGAACGCCGCAAGCGGCGAGAACATCCCCCTTCCTTCCCAAACCGGATCGCAGGCCGATCTTCCTGAGTTGGTTCGAAAGGTAGGCGCTCAATTGCGTGCCCGCCTGGGGGTCGAGAGCGTCACGGAGGCGGAGTCCAGGTCGGTCAAGGCGGCCTTCCCTTCTAAAGCCGAGTCCTCCAGGGCATACGCCGAGGGACTGCAGAAACTTAGAGCTTATGACCTGTTGGCCGCCCGGGATTCTTTGCAGTCGGCCGTGGCGGCCGATCCGAAGTCGCCATTGGCTCGCCAGGCCCTGGCGCAGGCATGGCTGGAGCTGGGATACGACAGCAAGGCGCGGGAGGAAGCTTCCCACGCGTTCGACTTTTCAGGCAATCTGTCTCCCGAACGCCGAATGTCGATTGAGGCAAGCTTCGTAAAGATGAATGCGCAATGGGGTCGGGCCATCGAGATCTATCGTTCCCTTTGGACCATTTATTCCGACGAAACGGATTATGCCCTCCAGCTTGCGGACGTCCAAACTCAGGCGGGAAAGGGAAAGGACGCTCTTGCCACGATCGAAGCTCTGCGGCGCCGCTCTCCGACGGCTGCCAGCGACCCACGGGTTGACCTGGCGGAAGCGCTGGCTGCTTCTTCTCTCTCGGATTTTAAACGCAAGAAGGAGGCTGCGGCTCGCGGCGCGGAAAAGGCCTCCCGGCTGGGAGCGCGGCTGCTCGCCGCCCAGGCTTACTGGCAGGACTGCAGCGCGTTGCTGTCTCTGGGCGATCAAATGGGTGCTGAGGCGGCCTGTATGCAAGCGTCTCAGGCCGCGAATTCAAGTGCCGGCCGCCAGGTGCAGGCGCGCAGCGCAACTGTTCTGGCCAACATCCGCGTTTTACAGGGCCGGAACTCCGAAGCTCTGGAGTTGCGCAGGCAGGCCCTGGGCACGGCACGGGAGATCGGTTCCCGGAAAGATATCATCGGCGCCCTCATTAATCTTGCGAATCTTCAGCGGTCCCAGGGCCAGTTGGATGATGCGGCGGGAAACTACGAAGAAGCCGCCCAGTTGGCACGGGATACCGACGATAAGCCGCAGCTGGTCAGGGCGCAATTGGGCAAAGGGGCTGTTCTGTACCAGAAAGCAGACTACGCAAACGCCGTGCAGACCTGGGAACACGCGAGACAAAGCGCCGCGGACCTGGGCGATAAGGTAAATGTCTCCAAGACATCGATGAATCTTGCCACTTTGTTGCTTCAGCTCGGTGATCTCAACGAAGCCGAACGAAATGTTCGGCAGGCTATCTCGGTCGCACAAGGTTCAGGGCTGCAACGGGTATATGCATCTTCGCTGAACACGCTCGGTGACGTCCAAATGGCGCGCGGCGATTTGCCGGGCGCTCGAAAGAGCTACCAGGAGGCCTTGGACCTGTTTACGAAATTTGAAGACCAGGCCAGCACAGCCGTCAGCCGTGTGTCGTTGGCCGGCACAACGCTCGAGGAGGGCGATACGAAGGGGGCCGAAACGTTGGTGCGCCAGGCGATTGCGGCGTTTCAAAGCGAGCGAACGCCGGATGAGGAAGCGTCCGCTCACGAAACGCTGGCGCGGGTGTTGATGGGTCAGGGAAAGCGCGATGAGGCTTTGGCCGAGATTAATGACGCCAGGGCGCTAGCCTCGCAAGACCATGAGGTGCGCGTTGCCGTGGCCGTTACCGCCGCGAGGCTGGGCGCCTTGAAGGGAAATGCCGCGGAGGCACAGCAGTCGTTGGAATCCAGTCTTGTGGAAGCCCGCCGCTTGAAGCTCACCAGTGCTCAACTCGATATTCGACTGGCTCTGGCGGAAATCGAACGATCGTCGCATGCCGCATCCGCCCGGGCGCAACTTGGATCCGTCGAGCAGGATGCCAGGAAGAGCGGGTATCTCCTGATCGCCGCGAAAGCGGCGCGGCTACAACGCCTTCGCTAGCAGCCCGTGGTAATAGTCAGTCGAGATCGAAATCCCGTTGCCGTCCCGGAAATCGGGATACCAAGCCTTCAGGGAGGCCCCAGACTGCGTTGTAGCGCCTCTAAATGCGTTGTTCTTTTCGAAGTCCGGGTCCGCCGTGAGGCGAGTGACTACCACGGCGCTAGGTGTACGCGCCACTGCTTCAGTCGCGTCTGGAGTTCCCATTTTCAGGAGTCACGTGGGGCAGACGATCGGGTTGCGTCGTCTGCACTGGACCCGGGCCGTTGCGCAGTGGCTTCGACCACACCGGCCTTCACTGGGTTGTTTCAATGTATTATGGGCTCTGCGCAAGAATTCGGAGAAGGGGCCAATTGGCGGGGACTTGAGCGTTTCCCCCTTTCTGTGATTCTTGGCAAGAGAATCCAGCCTCGGACGAATGATCTGAGGCAGCGAGTCGCTGCAGCGCGCGGTCTCAAAGGGCTGCGAAGAACTGGAATCTGCAGGAGTGTTGATGCGTTGATTGTGCGCATACCCCTTATTTCACGGTCTCTTCCGCACGATTTGGTCCTCCCGCACCGGTTCCATGCGCGCTGTCGCTCCAACGGATGGAGCGAGTGCCGTTTGGTTTCGCGGCGGTCGAGACGCCGCTGTGTCTGGTCACGGTGCTCGCCGACCGCGACGAGAAACGGCGATTTTCGGAGGAGCAGGCATCGCACTCAAGGCCGCGCCCAAACACCGGTGAACACAGGCGACAACGGCCTTCCGAAATCGCCAGGCTTTGGTCAGTCCATACGGCCCGAACTCCGGAAACCCAATAAAACCGGGGTGCTCTACAGATTCCTGCTCAGAGCCGTATTATGCAATGATTTCCTGCAGTTCTCATTGGAGCGAATCCAATGGTCATGCGACTCATCCTGCCAGAAGGCTAAGCCGTGCGACCGAGGAGGCGGTTGACAACCCGGCCGGTTCGCCCCTTGAGCCAGCGCCTGGTGCTCGGCAAAGCGGCCTTTGGCTGGAAGACCGCGTCGACGTGGTTGGGCATTATGACCCAGTGTCCAGATGCGACTTCAGTCGCGTCGGCTTGGGATTGAAAGCGAGCGGCTCAAGCCGCAAGTACCTCTTTCCTGTTTAGCTATTTCGCAGACACTGCACCATGCGCCTGCCGCCAAACGCAACGACGGCGAGCACGGCCCCGAAGACAAGAGAAAACGAACCGGGCTCCGGCGTCGAACTCGCGTTCTGGGTGATCTGGGCTGTCACCGTGCCTGACCTGTCCGGCTCGACGACGAAGAAAACGAATGGGGCTGTCCCACTGTTCGTTCCGGTCACATCGAAAGTCGCTGTCATTCCATTCAAGGACAAAGTAGGCGAACCCGCGGCCAGCTGCGACGTCGGGTCGGGACCGCACTGAACGACACTAGACGAATCGGTGCAGGCAAATGCGCCATAGGCATACCGGGGTGGATCGTCTGCCGGAAAGGACTCAGTGCCGGTCAGGGTCAAAGTGAAGTTGCTGCGATCCCCATCGATCATAAAGTCGTATACAATCTCAGTGTCGGTGCTGCTGTCTATAAAGGCCTCGCCAGTCATGGCGCAGTTGACGGCGGGTATCAGCAGGGCGCCATTGATCCCCAAACACTGATTTTGGTGCAGGAAGATTGGATTTTCGCCATAATCGCCATCATCAGTTTGCACACGACCCGCGGTTGCAGCCCCGGATATCGCCAGAGCCAGAAAAATCAGAGCAGAGATCTTCATGTGAGCCACTCCTGTCAGCGCAGTATAACATCGGAACGGTTCAGGGCACTCAAGTATTTTTCACTGGTAGTACTACTGGAAAAGCAGCGCCGAGTTCGCAGTCTGAAGCCAGCGCTAACATGAGCCCATGCCCGACATCTCTCTCGCCGATCTCGCTTCGCCCCAGGTTCTCGCCCGCGCCCGAAAAATCAAGCTCTTCCTTATGGATGTAGACGGCACGCTCACGGATGGCGGCGTCTGCCTGATCTCGAGTACCGCCGCCGACGGGGCGAGTGGCGCGAGGGTCTCGGAGATGAAAGTCTTCAACGCAAAGGATGGACAGGGCCTTTCGCTTGCGAATACGATGGGCATCCAGACGGGTTTCATCACGGGGCGACGCTCACCGGCGGTCGCTAAGCGCGCCGAGGAGCTTAAGGTTACTTTCGTTTATCCGGGATAAGCGACAAAGATGAAGGCGTTCGAGGAGTGCGTCGAGAAGGCCGGCGTCACCAATGAAGAAGTGGCTTACCTGGGTGACGATTTGCCGGATATACCGCTCGCGCAGCGCGCGGGTCTTGCCATCTCGGTGGCCGATGGAGCCGATGAGCTGAAAGCGGTCTGCCACTATATAACGCAACGGCTCGCTGGCCGCGGAGCCGCGCGCGAGGTGATAGAACTGATTTTGAAGGCGCAAGGGCGGTGGAAAGACGCGGTGCCGTTGGCTCTGGCATAGTCCGTCTTCTTACAGTCGCGGTTACACAGCCGCGCGCGTCAGCAAGCGGTAACTAAAGGCCGTTTTTTCGGCACCCTGCCAGTATGGTGTCCCGGAAGTTCGTGGCATAATCGGCAGCATTGTGGGGCTGACTTCAGTCTACGGCGGATTTAAATCCGCCCGTTCTCAACGAATTATTCTGCGCATTTCCGCGACATCACACCTACGCACGAAGGTAAACGCTGCGTGCCACCGGGCAGCTGGCCTCACGGCGCATAGGAAGCGATCCCATTGCCGAAAGACCAATCATCCTTCGCGCAATCGACAAGACTGATGAGCACATCTTCCGGGCGGATGCCCGGCTCGATGGCGAGCAGCCCGGCAATCTTTGCGTAAAGCGCCTTCTTCTGATCAATCGTCCGTCCCACGTTCAGCGTGATCGGGATGACAATATCGTCGGTGCGGCCGATCCCGAGGTAGGAGGGATCATAGACTCAGCCCTTCAGCAGGGTGATCCGTGATTACCTGAATGCGGTCGTGCTCCAGTGTATTGATCGTCTCTCGCATGCCCGGTAAACCGTGTCGCCGAGCTTGCCGCGATATTCCGGGTCTTCCCCTGACGCGGGTCGATCCGGACGAGAAAGCCGCTCCCTTCGTTACGATCGGCCGTGGCCCGCTTGAGAATCCCGTCCCTGCCGCAGAACTGCGGAAGACGGCGACTATCCCCATGGCGAGAGAACGTCACTCCGCTCTGACTCCCCCTTCAGGAGACAGTCCCATTGCAGGCCCAACAAGACTCCCGGCAATCGCGCGCTCGACAGCTTCATTTCGACACTCGCCTTTACATCCTCAGCGGAACTCATGCATGAAGAGGATCAGCTCCGATACAATACCGCACTCCGAACGCCCGCTGCGTAACGGGTGGATTCACGGTGGACTGTCTTGACCCGGAATCCTCGCCGTCATACGCCGAGGAGCGCAGACGGCCCATTCGGCCAGCCCCGCGTTGGCCCAGGGGCTGAGCCCGTGCCGGAACAACAGCCGCAGACGCCCGTGATAAACGCTTCCAGAACGCCATACCGGGGCTTGGTAGTCCAAGCTTGGATCTCCTCCTCAAGCCCGCGGCTGGGGCGAGGCCGCCTCGAAAGGCGGCTCCGCGCAGGTTGCGCTATATGGCTCCGGAGACGATTACGGGTGTGAAAGTAATCGCCCCGCCGGTTGAGTTCAGGAAACATAACCCTACGGCGATCTCCCCCCCCGGCGGGAGGAACCCGGGTTGAAGGATCGCATAAGGCGAGCCAGTGAAAGGTGAGCCGGTAAATGTTCCGGCAGGATTCTCGAGTGTAGCGTTCGACGAGAGATTTGTCACCAGCACTTCAAGAGGGCCGGCGATCGTGGTGGAACGGATTGTGCGGTTCGCCGGCAGGTTGGGATTATCCACCGTAATAACCGTGCACGAGGACGGGTTTCGGCTGCTGCGGTCCGGCAGGAACGGGTCGATGGAAATCGTGACTATCGAGGTGACGTTCAGAGCCGCGGAGACGCTATTCGAGGACGGCAGGTAGAAGCTGTCGCCAGCGAAACTGGCCACAATGGTCGTCGGGTAAAGCTGGTTCGGAGTGATTGTGCATGAGGCGCTCCCGGTGGCATCGGTCGCGCCCGTGGTACAGGTCTGCGCCGTGCCGCCCGTACCTAGGGTGATTTGTATAGTACGGCCCGAGATGGGTGTTACGCCATCCTCCTTCAGCACAGCCGAAAAAGTCGTCGGAACTCCGTCGGTGATGAGCGTGGGTCCGGTGTATTTGGTGGTCGTTTCCTCCAGGGTGATCGTGAAGGCGGTGGTCACAGTTGCCGTTTTGTAGAACACACCGTCCGTGAAAGTGGCAGTCAGCGGGTACGGACCCGCCGCCTGATTCGGCGTGATTGAGCAGGTTGCATTCCCGGACGCATCCGTCGCAGCCGTGCAGGTCTCCGTGCCTGCGCCGGAACCGAGCGCAAACGTTACGAGCTTGCCCGGGATCACGGTCGCGTCGTCCGGGTCGATCAGGTGGGCCTTCACGGAGACGGCGTCGTGGTAGTCGGAGGTCACCGGGCCAGTATTGGTAAGTTGCGAGTCCTCCAGAGTCACCGTGAAGCCGACTGTTACCGAGCTTCCCGCATACGTCGCATCCCCGGCGAAAGTCGCGGTTACGTTGTACGAGCCTGCAGCATCTGTCGGCGTCACGTTGCAGCTTGCGTTTCCGCTCGCGTCCGTAGTCCCGGAACACGAACTGCCGCCGAAGGTGTTGGTGAACGTCACCGTCTTGCCGGCGATGGGGAGCCCGGCGGACGAGAGGTTGGCCGACAGCGTGACAGAGTCGTTATAATCTCCCGTCGTTGCCCCGGTGTACTTGAGCGACGAGCCCTCCTCCACCGTCACGGCCACTGAAGCGGAAGGAATACCGTTTGTAACCGCGACCAGAGTGCTGGCGCCCAGCTCAATGTTGGCCGTCATATCGAACTTTGTGGATACAGTCTCCGTGTCGCCTACCGCCTCGACGCCCATTCTGCTGTGATCGTGAGTTCGCGCATAGAAGACGTGGCTGTC
>CAWEKQ010000060.1:0-244809 GCA_963809655.1 Terriglobia bacterium
AACGGAAAGGTGACCGAGGAAAAGTTCTTCGGCGGATAGCGGCCAGCATCTTGCATCCACTCCCGTGCGAAGGAGCAAGGTCGCTTGGCCAATCAAATCTTCGAAGAAGACTCTGATTTCCGGATGGGCCCTATGACGGGCTCGATGCCCTATCACTTTCCGAGAGGCGTCGTGGAAGGGAACCGGCCTGGTCTCAGAATCGGCGCAATCGCCTTCGTGCTCTTCTCGTTTGCGGTGCTGATCGTGGCATTCATCGTCATGGCGACGAAACCACTCGGCGGGTAGAGCGCCTCTCGATGCGGGTGCGTAAAATCCCCGCTGTGGCGACCGATGAGGCGCCGCGCCACGCGCGCCGTCGGTCGGAGATCTGTTCGTCCGGCCGACGTGGCGCACCGAGGCCTCCGGTTCTTCAGTCTGTTCACAGCTCCTCCAGCTCGGAGCAAAGCGAGCACGAGGGCTGCCCGAGACGCACCAGAACTCCGGTTCTTCGCGTCTGTTCACAGCTCCGAGCGAAGCGAGCACGAGGGCCCGGAGGAGCCGCTGCGGAACACCCGGAGGGGTGGACGGAGGGCCCGACGCGCGAGGGCTGCTGCAGCCCGAGGCGCACTAGCGAACGGTGACGGTCGCCGAAAGCGGTAGGTCTCGCGACGAGGAGCCGATCGAGAACGTGTAAGTGGCGGGCTCGACCTTCCACGCACTCGACGCCGCGTCGTAGTACCCGAGATCTTGCGCGGAGATGGGCAGCGGGACGGCGCTTTTGCCCCCGCTTCGAGGTGGACACGCGAGAAGCCGACGAGGACGCGCGGCGCGCGTTCGACGGCAGTTCCCGTCGTGCCGACGTACAGTTCCACCACTTCGTCGCCCGCAACGGCCCCGGTGTTTGCCACCTGCACCGTCGAAGTGAGTGAGTCCGTCGACCCGATGGCGGTGCTACTCAAGGCGAAATTCGAGAAGGCGAACGTCGTGTAGCTCAGCCCGAAACCAAACGGGAAGAGGGGAGCGGTGCCCTTCGCGTCGAGGTAGCGATAGCCGTGCAAGTAGCCGTAAGTAACGGCGCTCGACGTGTCGTCGAACGGCGGCAGATCCGCTTCGGACACGGGGAAGGACACCGGCAATCGCCCCGACGGATTCACGTCACCAAAAAGGACGTCCGCGATGGCGTCGCCGCCCTCTTGGCCCGGATACCAGGCCATCACGATCGCGGGAACCTGATCGCTCAAGCCCTGCATCGTGACGGCGCTGCCGGCCTCGATGACGACGATCGTTCGCGGGTTCAGCTTGGCTACGCTTTGGATGAGCGCGACGTGTTCGGGTGGAGCGCGAGCGTTTTGCGATCGCCGGGGTGCCGGTCGCTGAGACGTTCTCTCCCTCGTCGTTCGTCGTGAGCCCGACGACACGACGTCGCGTCCGCGGAGCTGACCGTCGTTTAGCCGTGGCACTCAAGGTGTCGGCGTCGATCACGTTGAACGTTACCGTTGCCGCGCGATCGCGTAAGCCGTCGAGCGGCGTCACCGCGTGCCCGGGCACGACGTTGCTGCTGCCGGCGTCTCCCAGGCGCGCGATGCCCGCAAACGTTCCGACGACCGCGACTTGGTGCACCTTCTGGCGGTCGAGCGGCAATGCGCCCGCGTCGTTCTTCAGAAGCACGATGGCTTCGCGCTCGGCGGCGAGCGCCAGCGCTCCGTGTTCCGCGTTCCCGACGACGTCGAGGGTAGGGGCCGCGGCGTCGATTCGATGCGGGAGTTCGAGTTGCTTTCGCACGATGCGTCGGACAGCGTCGTCGAGCTTGCTCTGCGCGAGTTCGCCGGCGGCGAGCGCCGCCGTGAGCTTCGACGGCTCGAAAAATTCGCAAGGGGCATCTCGATGTCGAGGCCGGCGTTAACCGACGGCGCGGTGCTGCGAACGGCCGCAATCCAGTCGGATTCGACGAACCCATCGAAGCCCCACTCGTTCTCGAGGATGCCGAGGAGGTGCGCGTTTTCGGAGCAATAAGAGCCGTTCACTTGGTTGTAGGCGCTCATCACGGAGCCCACGCCTGCGGCGACGGCTGCGCGAAATGGCGCGAGGAATACTTCGCGGAGAGTGCGTTCGTCGACTGTGACGTCGACGGTGAACCGCGTGTCTCGATGTCGTACACGGCGTAGTGCTTCGCGTTCGCCCAGACGTGATGCTGCGCCCCGCGTACGAACGCCGCGCCCATGATTCCCAGGTGAAGTGGGTCTTCGCCGTACGTTTCTTGCGACCGGCCCCACGCCGGATGGCGCAGTACGTTGATGACCGGTGCGAGGATAGACGTTTGCACCCCACGCGCGCGCTTCCTCGCCGATCGCTTCGCCGATTCGCTCCTCGATGAGCGGGTCGAAGGTGGCGCCGCGCGCCGAGCCGACGGGAAACGCCGTCGCTTGCTGCGAACGGTCCTTGGTGAACTGTGTCGCGGCGACGCCGCGCGCGCCGTCCGTCATGAAGTAGCCCCCGAGTCCGACTCGCGGCACGCCCGGCGTCGGCCACATGCCTTCCGTGAGCACTCCGGTACCCGACATGAGACTGAGCTTTTCGTCCTGGGTGAGCTCCGAGACGATCGACTCGACCTTCGCTTCGAGCGCCGCGCCGGCGTCGCTTGCTGCTTCCGTCGACATCGACACTACCGGGAGCGCCGTCGAACAACCGGCGTGGGTCGAGCAGATGAGCAACGCCGCGAGCGCGGCCACCGGTCGACGCAATACTCGAGGGTTCATTCGAGTGCGGGAGCGTAACGCAATTCGAGATCCTCGAAGGGAAGGCTCGTCGCCTGGCGTCAGCGACCCGGATTTGGGCTGAAAATAGCAAACGGCCCCGACGTTTTAGCGTCGGGGCCGTTCCAATCGTTGCCCGCTTCGGCACACACCGAACCGAAGCGTCAGTCCTTACCCGAGTCTCATTCCGCGTTGGCCGTTTCGGCCGCTGCCATCGCCGCGGCGCTGACGGAGCCGCTGGTCACGGCGTGCGATGCCGTCAGCGTCGAGATCACGTACTCGGGGTAAGCCGAGATGCCGTGCTGGTCGAGGTCCAGGCCTTCGAGTTCGCCCTGCCTTGGAGACGCGCAGGAGGCCGACGGCATTGAGCGCCTGAACATGACCATGGCGCTGGCGAAGGTGGCGGCGCAGACGATCGAAGCTGCCGATGCACTGCGCCTCCAGCACCGTTCATGCCGCCGCCGTAGAACAGGCCGGTGAGCGCGTCGGCGCGACTTGGCGACGATCGTCGGGCACGCCGGTGGGGCTCGAACCGGCCGCGGAGTACTGACCGCAGGCGAACAGGCCCAGCGAGAGCGTGCCCCAGATGCCGCACACGCCGTGAACCGGCCAGGCGCCGACCGGATCGTCGATGCGGAGATATTCGAGCAGCTCCATCGCCGAGGATGACGAGCACACCGGCGACCGCGCCGAGGATGCACGCGCCGACGTCGCTGACCCAGTAGCAGGGGCAGGTGATCGCCACCAGGCCGGCGAGGAAGCCGTTGATGATGGCGCGCGGTGTCCCACTTCTTGATCATGGAAGTACATCACGAAGACCGCGGCCAGACCGCCGGTGCAGGCGGCGAGCGTGGTGTTCATCGCGACGCGACCGACGCCGGCGTTGTCCATGATCGAGAGCGTCGAGCAGGGGTTGAAGCCGTACCAGCCGAACCAGAGGATCAGGCCGCCGATGACGGCGATGGTGAGATCGTGCGGAAGCATCGGGCCGCCGCCGTCACGCTTGAACTTGCGACCGAGCCTCGGCCCAAGCAGATGGCGCCGGCGATCGCGACCCAGCCGCCGATCGAGTGCACGACGGTCGAACCGGCGAAGTCGTGGAAGTTCATGCCGAGGCTCGGCGAGGAAGCCGCCTTCGCGAGCCCATCGTGGCGAGGAAGCCATCCGGACCCCAGCACCAGTGGCCGAAGATCGGATAGATGAAGCCCGACACGCCGATCGAGTAGAGGACGTCGCCGATGAATCGCGTGCGGCCGACCATCGCGCCCGAGCAGATCGTCGAGGCGCAGTCGGCGAAGGCGAACTGGAAGAGGTAGTGCGCAACGATCGGGACGCCGGTGGCGCCGTACGTCGACAGCACGCCGACGTCCTTCATGAAGATCAAGCTCTTGGTCGGATCGCCCGGCATGTGCCAGCCGATGAAGGCGTTGCCCCCGCCGAACATGAACGCGAAGCCCCAACGCCCAGTGCAGGAGGCCGCAGACGCAGGTGTCGAACACGCATTCGACCAGCACGTTGACGGTTTCGCGATTTCGACAGAAGCCGGCTTCGAGCATCGTGAAGCCCGCCTGCATGCCGAACACGAGGAACGCGCCGAGCAGCACCCAGACGGTGTTGATCGGGTTGATGACCGGGTTCTTCGACCTGGTCGATCAGATCAGCGGGCATCACCGGTGCGACCGCCGTGGCCGCCTGCGCGAAGGCGGTGGTGCCGCTCAACAGGTGCACCACGAATTGAGCGCAAGGATCGCCACTGGCAGCACCGCGAGCCCCAGCAATCTGCCGAGCAGCAGATTTCTGCCGAATCGACGCCACTCGGGGTCTCGCATTCGTCCTCCAAGACGAGAAAACTTTTTGGCGAGCGAGAGTTTCGCTGGCTCTTGAACAGGGCACTCATAACATGTCCTTTCGGGTGGAAAAGCGGTTTGCTTTCACTACCAATCGGCACTGAGGAGGTTTGTTTCGACTCGTCGTCGAAATCCGGCAAAGAACATGAAGTACGAATTAATGCGTCGGGCGGCGGCTCACGGTGAGCGGCTAGCTGATCCAACGGAACCGCCGCGTGCACGCACCGGTCTCACGGCAGCACGATCCTCCCCGGCGCTCCGTGCTCGCCGTCCGCGGTATGCGACCCTGACGAGGTCATCGATGCGCCGCGCGCGCGTCCTGCCGCGACCCGCGTCGATGCCACCACTGGCACGCCCGACGTGTTCAGATGCAGGACTCGATGCACGCGCAATACGCGGTCGCTCCGGGCTAGCAACGATGGGCGGAGAATTCAAGGAATCCGTCGTGCCCACGACGCAGTTCATTGCATCGCACTTCGTGTCCAACACGCACTGTGCGAGACAATTGCTCCTCGCGTCACACGACGTCGCCGTATCGAACCCTATTGGCGGACGGAGCACGGCACCGCCCCGTGAACAACGTTCGGCCTTTGCGCTCGCGCTGCGCTCGGCGTCGCAACCGTCGGAGTCGCCACAAGCGGTGACGACCAGGACAGCCAGCGTCGACGCCACCCCGAAAAATTGCTCACCGTCGTCGCCGCGTCAAATCCGTCGGGCTGCACATGCCACCCGTGCGCAGCGTACCGCGGAGTGCACGTCCGCGGTACGGTGTTCGGATATTCTCGCGTCGAGCGAGCTTCAGTGCGTGCGCGGCGAAGCCGCGCCGAGACGACTCTCGACAGTCGTGGAAGACCGATCGACGAGCGAGAGAGACCCGAGCCCCCACGAACACCTGGCGAAGCCAGGCGCGCGTTGCGTTCGGAAATGCAAAGACGCGCGCGCCCCTTGCTCAGCCCAACGAAAACAAAATCCTACGAATGCTTCAATCCGTCGAGCAGCGCCAGGAATCTGGAGCGCGCGGATTTCACTGTCTTGGCTGGACCGGTGAGCTTGAAGAAGTAGTCGCCGGACGGGGACTCGATGACGGCACCGAGCAAGCCGTAGTTCGACTTGGGGGTCGCCGTCTGCGCAGGACCCATCGGGCCCATGGCGGACGCGAACGTCCCGCTATCGATCTCGAGGACGTGCAGCGTGAGGTTCCCGCTCGTGTGATCGTTCCGGTGAGTCTTCGAGCGATCGAGATCCTGAAACTGGCCCATCCAGCGCTCGAAGTTCGCGTCCACGCCGCCGCCGCCGGGGAAGTGAAACACTGTCAGCTCTGCGTCCTCAGGGTCCTCCGTCCGCGCGCGGCACCTTGTACGTGGCGAGGCGCATCGCCGACTGAGACGGGACGCGCGTCCACCCGGGTGGATCGGACCAGGTGAGGGCCGTGGCCTCGTTGGCCGGAGCTGCCGCGGGGGGCGCAGCAAGGAGAGCCGAGGGGATCGGTCCGTTGTCGTGCGTGGGCGCCGGGTTGGGCACCGACGTGGGCTGAGCGCGCGATGACGGCTCCGGGCTGCGATTGCAAGCACCGGGAAGGAAGAGGGCGAGGACGGCGAAGGTTCGAAACGAATTCACGACGCGCGATGCTACTCGGTTCCGAATGAACCGGAAGCACTCAGAGAGGACTCGCCTTACCGATGCGGCCCCTTGCGCCTGACGACCAGAACCGAGCAGCGAGCCTTGCGCAGCAGGGTTTCGGCGTGCGACCCGAGCAGGAACCAATCCAGCCCGGTGTAATCTTGAGTCCCGACGACGAGGAGATCCGCACGAACTTGCTGAACCAGCTTCACGACTTCGCCCGAGGGGTCCCCATCAGCAAGTGCGTCACAACCTGGTTCCGACACTGTTTTCGCGTCGCCCGCCCCTGGGCCTCCAGGTAGTCCTTGGCCTCGTCGATGGCTGCGCCACTCGTCCTGGGCGCCCCGGCGCGCGCACGATCGAGACGACTCGTCTTGAAGACGTGAACGAGGTGAACGACTGCCATCGGTGACGCTCGAACGACGCGAGCACCGGTCGAGACGACACGTTCCGCTTGCGCCGAAGCATCGATGGCGATGATGAGCACGCCGATCCCATCGTCGACGTTTAGAAGGGGAGTTTGTGCATCCGTCATGGGTAATCGCACCTATCCTTCTCGCTCGGTCACCGCTCCATCCAGTAGAGCGCCGCCGTGACGATGAGATGCAGCGGGACCATCACCGTAATGGCAAACGCAGCGTAGCGCACGAAGCTCGGGGTCCTGTAGCGCTCGCGTCTCGGCGATCGCTTTGACGACCAAGTTCGGACCGTTGCCGATGTACGTGGTGGCGCCCATGACGACGCTGCCAACGCTGACCGCCGCCAGGTGGACCGGCGCGATCCCGGCAATCAAGCCGGCCTGGCCGTGCGAAAGGCCACGCGCGAGCGCCGCAAACGCGGCATACGTCGGGGCGTTGTCCAACACCGACGAGAGGAGGCCGGACGCCCCAAAATAGCTGCCAGGCGTGATGCAGCGGTAAGCCGCCGGAGCTGCCCGCCAGGTTCACTTCGATCGGGGCGAGGCACACGAACAGGCCCGCGAAGAGGACGGCGACTTCCAGGATGGGACCGAACGAAAACCCGTTGTTCTCGCGAAGTTCGTTGGTCGTCATCGCATACGACGTGGCGCCGATGCCGAGCATGGCTCCCTCGCGGTACGGCGAGGGCAGGAGAACCGCCCCGACGATGCCGCATCAATAGAACGAGGTTGTGCTTCCCGCTCACGGCGATGCGGCACCACCTCGGCCCGGTCGCGCGCCTTCGCGGTTTCCGGTTCGCGGGCGTAGGCGCCGCTGCTCCACGAACCAGAAGCGCGAGCTCGCGCCGACGTAGAGCAGCCAGTAGGGGAAGAGGCGCAGCGTCCAGAAGAACGGCACGCCCTCGATGTAGCCGATGAGCAGCGGTGGGTCCCCGAGCGGCGTCAGCAGCCCGCCCGCGTTGGCGACGATGATGATGAAGAACGGAATGAGGTGGGCGCGATCCGTGCGCTGCTGATTCGTCCGCAAGAAGGGGCGGATGAGCAGGACGCTCGCGCCGGTCGTGCCGATGACGCTGGCGAGGATCGCGCCGCAGAGCAGGAACAGCGCGTTCACGCGTGGCGTCGCTTCGATGTCGCCCGCGACTAAGATGCCGCTTGTGGTCACGTAGAGCGCGCCAATCGTCGTGACGAACGATAGGTAGTCGCGAACCACTGCGAACAGATGCGCTTCATGCCCGCCAAGCAGAAGGAACGCCGCCACGGGCGCTGCGCACGCAGCGGCCATCGCACCCTGGAACCAGAGCTTGCCCCACCAATCCGGGACGATCAGAGGGAGGGTTGCGAGACCAAGGACCATCACGATGAACGGGGACACCGTCCACGAAGGGAAAAGCTCGGTCATTTCGATTCAAAGCGGACGAAGCGCCTTCAGGGAGAATTCGACCGTCGAACGGCTCCGATGCCTAGGGGTACCGAAAGCGTTTAAAACACACCAATCACGCTCGCTGGCCGCTCGACGGTCTCACCACGGAGTTACCGCCCGCGGTGCTTCCGGAATGTTTCTGAAACATTGCCTAACAATAAGGATTTCATCTTGTATCGGCTCCGGTCTCGCCGTTTGAGACAAATTTTTACAAACATTTTACGATGTTTGCGTGCTTCGTGACTCTGGTACTCTGACCGCGTGTCGCGGACGGTCAGCCCCGAGCTCGGGGTGTCGAGTCCGGTTCCCAGCGGGCAGGTCGCGAGCCGTCCAGCTCGCGCGGCTACGTCACCGGAATCGGCGCAGTTGCCGTGACGACCGGACTTTGCAGTCTGGTCTCCGGGTACCTGCAGCTGCCGGACATGGTGATGATCAACCTGGTTTCGGTCGTCGTCGTGTCGATGCGATTCGGGATCGGTCCGTCGCTGGCGACCGCGCTGCTGAGCGCCCTCAGCTTCGACTTCTTCTTCATTCCACCGGTCTTCTCGTTTGCGCCCGAAGATCTGAAGGGGCTCATCACCATTGCCGTCATGATCGTCGTCGCGGGCGTGATCAGCGGCCTCGGCGAGCGGTCTCGCCGCCAACGTCGGGTCGCTCACGTGCGCGACGTTCAAATGAGACGGAACGCCTGAGAAACTCGCTCCTGAGCGCCGTATCCCACGATTTGCGTACCCCGCTCGCCGCGATATTCGGGGCGGGTACTGAGCTTCTTCAGGACGGGGCGCGGCTGGAGCCAGCCGCGCGGGATGGCCTGGCCGAGGCCATCGTGGAAGAGGCGGAGCGTCTCGACAGGCTTGTGACCAACTTGCTCGAATTAGCCAAGTTCGAGGGCGGCACGCCGGAAATTCGCAAGCGACTCGAGCCGCTCGATGAGATCGTCGAGGCGTCCCTGGCTCGGTTACACGGCCGCCTGGGAAACCGCCCGGTGAACGCCCATGTTCCTCAGGAAGTCCCGATGGTTCCAATGGAGCCCGTCCTGATTCAGCAGGTGTTGACCAACCTCCTCGAAAACGCGCTTCGATACACGCCGGAATCGTCCCCGATCGAGGTCGAAGCCACGAGCGACGGTGAGCGCGCGCGCGTCGAAGTGCGTGATCATGGGCCAGGGATCGTCGAAGCGGAAGCTCCCCGCCTTTTCGAGCGGTTTTACCGCGGTCGGGCGGGCGGAACTCGCGACGGTGGGGTGGGGCTGGGCTTGACCATTTGCCGAGCCATCGTCGAGGCACACGGAGGAAGTATATCCATCTCGAACCATGCGGACGGCGGCGCCGTCGCGGGGTTCTCGCTCCCCCTGGCGTCTACGAAAGAAGGCCTCGTCGTGAATGCTGCATTGCGGGTTCTGGTGATCGAGGACGAGGCGCACATGCGCCGATTTCTCCGGACGACGCTCGCTCACAACGGATACGACGTCGTCGATGTCGCAACCGGGCGGCCAAGCCCTGGAACTCGCGTTCTCCGCGGAAGTCAGCGTCGATCCTGCTCGATCTCGGACTCCCCGACGTAGACGGCACGACGCTCCTGACCAAGCCTTCGGGCCCGGACTGACGTGCCAGTCATCGTCATCTCGGCGAGACGGGACGAGTCGGACAAGATAGACGCGCTCGATCGCGGCGCGAACGACTACATCACGAAGCCCTTCGGCGCCGGAGAGCTCCTCGCCCGCATCGCGCGCGGCGCTGCGCAGCTCGTCCCAGGGCAAGAATCCGGCTGCGTCCCTTATTACGGTCGGCAACCTCAGAATCGACCTCGAGAATCGAATCGTCAGGCTCGAAGGCGAAGAAATCCACCTCACGCCGACGGAGTACGGCCTCTTGTCTTTGCTGGCACGCCGGATCGGTCGCGTCGTGACGCACCGAGAGCTCCTGCGCGAGGTGTGGGGCGATGAGGCCGTCAATCAGCCCGAATACCTTCGCGTATTCATGCGGCAGCTTCGGTACAAGCTCGAGAAAGAGCCGTCGCGACCGCGGTATCTCGTGACCGTTGCGGGGGTTGGTTACCGTCTCCTCGCTGACGCCTGATTCGCGTTTCCGGCGGGGCGCAATCCGCGGTCATGGGTCAAAATTGGACATAAAGAAAAACTGGGGATCGCGTTAGGAAAACATAAGGAAACATTGACCCGGCTACTACCTCTTCCACGAGGTTTTCCTGTTGCCGGCGTCCTGTTTCCAGCGTGCATCCGACCCCACTGACCACTCTCTCGACGTCGTCCCCGGGGTCGCGTCCCTCGCTCGCGCCACGCGTCGGCGCTGCGCTGGTCGCAATGCCGTCGCGTGCTTCAAAGACGCATGTTCGCCGCTCAATCGCTGCCTCGAATCCACGGAGCGCTGGCGCCGACGTTGAAGTTCGTCATGGGCTCGTCGACGAGGGTGTTTCGTCTTCACGAACGGAGTGAGTCATGTGGGATCCATACAAGAAAACGTTCACGCAGATGCAGTTGCTGATCGCGGTCGTCACGATCGCAGTTCTCTTCGCGTCCCACGTCCTGGCAGTCGCGGGAGTCTTCCTGGTGACGATGGAGGCGGGTGCGCTGATTGGGGCGGCCTGGGCGTTCCGACTGAAGCAGAAGCATGCGCGTCTTCCGTTCTTCCGCACCTGAGAGCTCACACTCTCGAAATGCAAAATTCCGTAGTGCAAACCACCAACACCAACCCCGTATCTGGCTCGAAATGCGCGGCGCCGCTGGTGCGACCGAGAGCTGAATCCATCTCCACAACAAGAGGTAGTCACATGCTGAGTTCATTGTTCAAACGGCGCCACTGGATGGCATTCATGGCCCTCATGATAGGGCTCGCCGCGGTCGTTTCGACGACCCAGGCTTACGCGGACACGGCGCCCGATCCGATCGGCGCGTTCCAGACGACGCCGACGCCGGCATCGGTCCCCGGCTACACGAAGCCGGATCCGGACAAGGCGACCACCAAGGAGCTCGCCGCGGCCGTCGACGCGGTCGCGCAGTCGACGTCGCGCAGCTACTTCTCGATCAACTTCGTCTGGGTGCTGATCGCGGGCTTCCTCGTCATCTTCATGCAGGCCGGCTTCGCGCTCGTCGAGACCGGCCTCATCCGCGCGAAGAACGCCGCGCACACGTCTCGATGAACTTCTGCGTGTACGCGCTCGGCATGTTCGGCTTCTTCGTTGCGGCTTCGCGCTGATGTGCGGCGGCTTCAACGGCACGGCCATCGGCGGTCCGGTGACGCTCGGCGGCTTGCCGACGCTGAACCACATGTTCACCGTCGGCTCCGCGGTGAACGGCGATCACGGCTGGGGCCTCTTCGGCACGACCGGCTTCTTCCTCACCGGCAGCGGCTACGACTCGGCCGCCATCGTCATGTTCCTGTTCATGATGGCCTTCATGGACACGACGGCCACCATCGTCACCGGCGCCTGCGCCGAGCGCTGGAGCTTCAAGAGCTTCTTCATCTACAGCATCTTCATCGGCGGCTTCATCTACCCGGTCTTCGGCTGCTGGGTCTGGGGCGGCGGCTGGCTCGCGCAGCTCGGCTATCGCTCGGGCCTCGGCCACGGCGCGGTCGACTACGCCGGCTCCGGCGTCGTGCACTTGCAGGGCGGCGCGCTCGCGCTCATCACGGCGCATCTCATCGGCCCGCGCATCGGCAAGTACGACAAGGATGGCAAGGTGAACGCCGATCCTGCCGCACCACATCCCGATGGTGCAGCTCGGCACGTTCATCCTCGCCTTCGGCTGGTTCGGCTTCAACGCCGGCAGCTCGCTCGCCGGCACCGACGGCCGCATCGGCATCGTCGCGGCGAACACGATGATCGCCGGCATGGCGGCGACGCTCGAGCGGCATCGTCTACATGTGGAACGTGCACGGCAAGCCCGATCCCTCGATGATGTGCAACAGCATGCTCGCTGGCCTCGTCGCGATCACCTCGCCGTGCGCCTTCGTGACGCCGGTCGGCGCCTTCATCATCGGCGCGGTCGCCGGCGTGCTGGTCGATCTGGTAGCGTCTTCTTCTTCGACAAGCTCAAGATCGACGATCCGGTCGGCGCCATCAGCGTCCACGGCGTCGAACGGCGTCTGGGGTCTCATCGCGGTCGGCCTGTTCTCGGACGGCACCTACGGCGCGGGCTGGAACGGCGTCGGCGCGACCGAGTACCTCGGGAAGGCCGGCAAGGGCGTGACCGGGCTGTTCTACGGCGACGGCAAGCAGCTCGTCGCGCAGCTCGTCGAGGGCGGCGTCGTGCATCGCGTGGAACGTCGTCGTCGGCGGCGTCATCTTCTACGTGATCGGCAAGGTCGTCGGGAACCGCGTCTCCGCCGAGGTCGAGATCGCCGGCCTCGACATCCCGGAGATGGGCATCCCGGGCTATCCGGAGTTCATCACCTCGGCGACCCCGGAAAGCGTGCCGGCGGACCAGATCAAGGCGGCGATCGAAGCCGTTCCGCAAGCTGGCGCGGTTGCGACCTCCTAGTTCGGACTGACGCTTCGGTTCGGTGTGTGCCGAAGCGGGCAATGATTGAAACGGCCCCGACGCCAAAACGTCGGGGCCGTTTGCCATTTCGAGCAATGGCACGATCGCTCACGTTGCGAGACGCGCGAGGAGTAGCCAGTTACTTCCCGAGCGCGTACCCCACGGCTGCGATGAGCTCACTACTTGCCGAGCTCGACACGCACGCGTAGCGGAACAGCGCGTACCACTTCGGAGGCGACAACATCCGTCACGCGTCCTGTACAATGCGGCAATGACGACGTGGTTCCGCAAGCTCCGCACGTGCGTCCTGCCGATCGCGTGCGCCCTCGCCAGCGCAGCCTTTGCGCAGTCTGTTCGGCGCTACGCACAGCTCTCCGATCTCGCGATGATTCACCTCCTCGCGATCGTTCTCATTTCCCTGCGGTTCAGCGTTCGTGACTCGCTCATCGCATGCGTCGTGAGCATTCTCTCGTTCGACTTTCTCTTCATTCCTCCCGACTTCGAGTTCGCGTGGACCGACGCAAAGAGCAGTCTGACGTTCGTCGTGATGCTCGTCGTGGCCGCCGTGATCAGCGTTCTCACCGAGCGGCTCCGGTGGCAGGAGCAAGCTGCGCGTTCGTCCGCTTTTCGTGCCGAGGCGCTCTACGACCTGAATGTCGAATTATCCGGAATTACCGACGGACGCCAGCTCGCTGCCGTGACCGCCCGTCACATGGAGCGGTTGTTCGCCGGTCGCGTCACGATCTTGCTTCGCGCCGCTGACGGAACCTTCGACGGCGCGGCGACCAGGCGTGAACTGGAGCTCGCTGAACGCGCTTGGGTGATGCGTGCCTTCACGCTCGGAGACGTCGAGCGGAAGTCGTCGATATGGGTGCCGCTCGTGGGCGTCCGGTCCCCCCTCGGCGTTCTCGGGGTCACGACCGCCGCAGGGTTCGATCAGAGCTCGGAGCGCGGATTCCTGTTCGCCGCTTGCGCGAACCAATTTGCGACGGCGAGCGAACGCATTCAGATCGCGAGCGCCATGCACCGAGCCGAGCTCGAAGCGGAGGCAGAGCGATTGCGTAGCTCCCTGCTCAGCGCCGTCTCGCACGATCTGAAGACGCCGCTCTCGACGATGATCGCCGCGGGTACGATGCTCATCGACCGGCGTCCGGAGCTTGCCGAACACGAGGTTTCTTCGCTGCTGTCCAGCATCGTCTCCGAGGGGGAACGGTTGAGCCGGCTCATCCAGAATCTCCTCTCGCTCTCGCGCCTGGAGTCCCCGACGATCGAACTTCGTCGCACGCCAGAGTCGGTCGAAGACATTCTCGGGAGCGCAATCAAACGCGTTGGCGCGCGATTCGATGAAACCCGAATTCACCTAGACTTGGTCGAAGACTTACCGTTCGTCACCGTCGAACCGCTTCTCGTCGAACAGGTGCTCGTGAATCTACTCGAGAACGCAATTCGCTACGCCGGAGCCGACCCGACCCTCTACCTGAATGCGGGGGTCAGGGATGGGATGGTGACCATCGGCGTTGCCGATGACGGCCCCGGGATCCCCGAGGAAGAGCGAGGTAAGGTGTTCGAGAAATTCTACCGTGGTGCACGCGCCGGCAAGAGCGACGGTGGCGCTGGATTGGGACTCACGATCTGTCGCGCCATCGTCCGCGCGCACGGGGGGCGGATAGCCGCTCGCGAGCGCACGGGTGGGGGCGCCTTGCTGGAGTTCACTTTGCCGGCGTCGGCGGAGGTGTTCCTGGCGTCGGACAGACGCTACCCGACCGCAGGGGTCCTCTCGCCATGACCCGCCCGGTTGTACTCGTCGTCGAGGACGACGCGGTCATGCGAGGCGTCTTGACGCTCGCGCTTCGGAGCCACGGCTACGACACGCGTGCTGCCGCCACCGGGCTGCAAGCGCTCGAAGAGGTCGATGCTCTGACCCCTGACGCTGTCATCTTGGACTTGGGACTCCCCGACATGGATGGATTCGAGGTCACGGCGGACATTCGCCGCGAGCACGAGCTTCCCATCATCGTCCTCTCCGCGCGAGCCGAGGAACAGTGTCAAATCCGCGCGCTCGATTGTGGCGCGAACGACTATGTCACGAAGCCCTTCCGCGAAGGCGAGCTGATGGCTCGTGTCCGCGCGGCAATGCGGCGTCCGGTCGCGCTTTCCGAGCGGCGCACCTTGAAGGTCGGTGACCTGTCGATCGACGCCGTTCAGCGCCGTGTCTTCGTCGGAAGCTCCGAAATAACGCTCACGCCGACGCAGTTCAAACTACTCCATGCGCTCGCGCGTGACTCGGACCGCGTCGTCACCCATCAACAACTATTGCGTGAAGTGTGGGGCAGTTCACACGTGGAAGAAGTGCAGTATCTCCGCGTGTATGTGAAACAACTTCGCCAGAAGATCGAGGTCGATCCTGCTCGGCCACGACGGCTCCTCACGGCGCTCGGCGTCGGTTATCAGCTCGTTCCGCTCGGTGTGGTCGAATGACGCGTTCTTCGGCACCGTCGGCCGTCTCGCGGAGCAACCAACGAAGGTCCTTCAACGCGCGATGCTCGAGGCGTTCGACGGAGCTCGTGGACGAGCGAATCGTCTTCGCGGTTTCCATCAGTGAGTGAGCTCGGCCCTCGACGAAGCCGAATCGCATCGCCAGGACCCGTCGCGGGACCGGGGCCAGGCACCTCAGAAGCTTCCGGGCGAGCTCGGAACGTCGACGTTCATCGATGATTTCGTCGACCGGAAGCGTCTCTCTATCGGGAATGGTCTCCGAGAGCGCGATGGGGTCGTCGCCGTCCTCAGCGAGCACGAGGTCCAAGTCGAGCTGATCGTCCTCGGGCTCTTCTGCCCAGTCGCTATTGCCGCGACCACGCACAAATTCATCGAATTCCTCGAGCCCAGCGTTTCGATCGTCCGCGAAGTCCACTTCCTCACGGAACTACTGCGGTCCCCGTCGATGGGATATGTCGAGCGGCATGTCGAACGCATAGTGAAAATTTGATGCGTCGCAGTCCGAGAGTCACCCCGTCGGTTCGTCAATCCTGACTCGGAAGCTCTTGTCAGAAACGTGACCGATATTTCCAGCGGACGCTCGTAGTCCTGCGTGGCGCTGGGACGTCGAATTCGAGGACGCCCAATGGTCGAGCGGTTTCAACGCGGTCCAGGGGGTGGCTCTTGCCTCTTCGAACGACGCCAGCGATTCCATGCGGTGAAGCCGACGCTCGCGGCGATGATGACCCAGAACGCACCGGGGCTTACCTGGCGACCGCCCGAGCGATAGCCGAGGAGTAGCCCTCCGAACAGAGCGGCAATGACCGCGAGCACTGCCGTGACTGGTTTCATGTGCCCACCTTAACGCGGCGAGCACGGTCGTGACCGTCTCACACGCACAATTGGCAGCAAGCTTTGAGGAGTCGAGTCCGTACGGCTTGGGCAGAGTTGCGAGGGTGTGTCCGCCGGGTTACGGCTGCGGAACGTCGCGGAAGTTGTTGATTTTCGGGTTGCGCGGGCCCAATGGTCAGAGTTGCCATGAACCGCATTCAAACCGTGTTGATGAGTTTGTCGGATGTCGATGGCGTCATCGGCAGCTTCGTCATTGGGGATTGATCAATTTCACCGCCGAGAATTTTCTTCTGTCCTTCTCCCTGCCGAATTTCTATTTTCACGCTGCCACGGCGTATGACATCCTGCGTTGCAAGGGCCTGCCGCTCGGGAAGCGCGATTTTATGGGCAGAGTTCGCATTATTACTTGATCTTCGCCACGCGCCCCTGCGTGGGGAATTTCTGAAATTGCAGCGCATCGTGTCCGGGCACAACGCGGTCCGCTGAACCGGCCAAATCGATCATGCGCTGCTGCGCCTTGATGTTTGCCGCATGATCGGCCTCGCTGAAGGTGGCGCTCGCCTTGTGTTCGGCAAGATTGCGATAAAAGTAGACATTGTCGGACGCGAGCACAAAGGGCGGATTGCCTTCGATGCGCAGATACTGCGATGCAAAGGTGTGCCGTGATCCGGTGAAGGCGCGAATGCCGGGGATGATCTCGACATTGTCGCCGTCCACCAGCCGCAGCCGTCCTTCCGTGTTCAGCCGCACCAGTTGCTGAATGTCATCCGGATCGATGCCGCCGTTGTGGCCACCCGGCTGCCACGCATCTCCCGTGTAGTAGCGAAATTCGTCCTTCTGATCCAGACGGTCGCCTTTGGGAATAGATCGATGCCTCCCATGTGATCCCAATGCGCGTGGCTGATCACCACGTCGGTCACGTCTTCGGGCTTGACGCCTGCCTGCCGAACCGCTTCGTCGGGGCGCAAATAGTCCGTGACCTTCCATTGCTTCAACCAGCGCTCGCGGTGAAAGCCGCTGTCGAAAAGAATGTTGCGCCCGCCGCCGAATCAGCCAAACGACAAAGTCGACATCGACCTTCTCGTCCTTGGGGCCGCCGACAACCAGCGCGCCGACCGGAATTTCCGGCGCGACGCCATAGCGGATGGCCTCGATCGAATACTCGATCAGCGCAAGGCCGCGCCCATGAGCGCGAAAGCAAACCCAGCCAGCAACAAACGTTTCAGCATGATTTCACCCGACGCCCGGCGCTTGAGAGATGGCAGAGCGCCAAATTCTATTTTTTTGCCTTGGCCAAGTACGCCTTGCTCTCGTCGCCCACAATTGCCACCAGGTTTCCCATGGTCAGATTGGCATCGATCAGAGCAATCGGAACACGATCGCCGACGGGGACTGTCGCCTTTCGTGGCGGGCACCGGCGCATCGCCGGTCGCGGAACAAAAGTCGGAACAAAAGGGGATTGTCCCGCTCTCATCATCCCGTTCCAGCACCAAGGGGCAACTGACGACGGAAGAAGCCGCGACGCTGGCCGAACTCCGCGAGAAGGCCCGCGGCGCGGAGGTGATTTGCATCGTCCGGCCGTCCAGCCCTGGTGCCAAAAGCGAAATCATAGTGCTCGACAAGGCCTCGCGAGCCTTCCTCGACCAACTTTCGGACGAGCAGCAAACCCGTCCGGCTCGCCAGCTTACGTCGCTCGACATCCCCGCCGAAGCGCGTCCGAAGGCCGCGGCGACCAGTCCGTAAAGTCCAGTTGCGCAAGTTTTAGACAGGATTTACAGGATTATGCAGGATTGATGTGGCCTGTGCTTCAACCGGAGCACATCGGCTCCGAATCCCAATCCTGAAATCCGGTTTATCCTGTCCAAAAACTGCCTTTTGGCCTTTTCCGCGCTTTCCAGCCCGGCCAGTTTTTCCGTCGATACCCCATCCGCGCGTCGGGGTTGAATCGCTTAGGGAATATCAGGTCTTCGGCAGCCGTTGTCGTAGGTCAGGCTTTCTAGCCTGATTGTCTTGATGGAGTCCAAGCTTCAGCTTGTGTCAGCAGGCTAAAGTCCGAACTCCAACCGCCAGGCTGGAAAGCGGGCATGCGCCGCCAGGCTGGAGGGCCTCGACCTACGTATTGGTCCGTCCAGGATCCAACTCATTTTTCTCGGAGGGATTTCTATGTCGTGCAAAACTCGTTTCATGTTTGGGACGCTCGTGGTCGTTACGCTCTGCGGGTTGGCGGCCTGTGAGTCGTCGACGGCCCAGGATAATCCGCCTGCCCGGCAGCGCGGGATGCGTGGAGGCGGCGGCAGTAGTTTAGCGTTGCTCCGGAGCGACGTGGTCCTGAAAGACCTCAATCTGACCGACGATCAAAAGACTTCGATCCAGAAGTTGCAAGATTCGGCTCGCGAGTCGATGCAAGGGCTCAGCCGCGAAGAGCGGACGACGAAGATGCCCGAGCTGATCAAGGAGCAGGATTCGAAAGTCGCCAGCATTTTGGACGACAAGCAGAAGGCCCGGCTGAAAGAGATTCGCCTGCAAGCGCGTGGCCCGTCGGCTCTGACCGATAAGGAAGTCGCCGAGGCGCTCAAGCTGACCGACGACGAGGTGAACAAGATCAAGGAGATCGCCGACGCGATGCAGAAGGATATGCAAGAAGCCTTCCAGTCGGCCGGCCAGGGCGGAGATCGCACAGCGGTCCGCGAAAAGACCACGAAGATTCGCAAGGACTCCACCGACAAGATGTTGGCCGTACTGAGCGACGAGCAGAAGGCCAGCTACGAGAAGATGCTCGGGGCCAAGATTGATCTGCCGCAAGGCGCCGGATTCGGCGGCGGTGGCGGCCGCGGTCAAGGTGGCGGCCGACGCAATCGCGGCGGCGGGAATTGAATTGAGACGGGACAGTTGGTTCGCGTCCGGATGAATGATTCGACCTGAATGATTCAACGCCGGCGGGCATCAGATTCGACACTGCCCAACTGATTCGATACTGGGCAAGAAACGCCTCGCGTGATGCACCCCGCGGTCCGGGAAAAGCCCAGGGACTCTCCTCCCTGGGCTTTTTTATGCGCTTGGTCCTGCGACGGCCGCCGACTCAGCTTTCGAAACCTTCTACCGGTTGTCTTGCATCGCCGCCGCCACATTCGATAATGGGGACTCCAGCCGCCACCCGTACATCTCGGCGTTCCGCACTCTTCAACGGTTGAGTAGGTACCATGTCACTTATTCGCGCAAAGACTGTTGTTCGTAGCCGCACTCATTTCCGTCTGGCAATGTGACGCACCGTCGTCGAAGGCGGATGATAAACCAGTCGACCCAACGGGCGTAGTTGGGTGGAATATGATGCTCGCGGGATCGGGATTGGACTTGCTGAGGCTTGACCGAGTCCAGAACGAGTTAGGTTTGACGGCCGAACAGATCAAATCGATACGAGCGCGCTTGAGCGGGAGTCGCGCGATTCAAGCCAATCGCTTCCCGCGCTGACCTAGGGGTGGCGGAGACTTCGACTTGTTCAGAGCCAAGATGTCCGAGTTTTTTGCGCAGGCCAAAACGATGAGAAGCACCTTGCAGGGCAAACTGGCGGCAACACAGCCCACAACAAATTGAGCACTCAAGGAGCTTAGGCTCAGGTTTCAAGGTGCGCGTGCAACACTTAGCCCGTCGGTCGCAGAAGAGCTGCATCTCACAGACGAGCAGAAGGGGCAGATCAGGTCTATTCTCACTTCGCGGCTGCGAGATCGGACCAACATGGCTCCCCCAGGGTCGAGCAAGGACTGGGACGCGTCGCGGCTCGATATCGAGAAGAAGATCCTTGATGTGCTGAGCGAGGAGCAAGCGCGGAATTCAATAAAATGCTCGGAAAGGCATTTGACTTTACTGGGGACGAAAGAGATATCGTGATCGGAATCGTGGAACGGCCTGAAAATGGCGGCGAAGCGAAAGGCGACAATGGCCCTAAGCTCGGTCGGAAGAATGAGTCGCAGGCGGAGGCCCGAGCGACTAGATCACCGTCGGGCTTGGCATCCGCTACATCCACACTGCCCTATCCGCGCTCGACGGTTCCCGCTTCCGGCAAGGCGATTCACTGGAAGAAGACGGTGCTCGACGAGAAGTTTCGCGGCGAAGGCGTGGCGGTCGGCGATTTCAATCACGATGGGAAGATGGATATCGCCGTGGGGTCGGTTTACTATGCCGCCCCGGATTGGAAGATGCATGTCATCGGCGAGAAGGCCGAGGAGTTCGATCCGCACAATTACAGCGACGCCTTCATGTGCTATGCCGACGACTTGAATCACGACGGTTGGACCGATTTGATTGTGATCGGCTTTCCCGGCAAGGAGACCGTTTGGTACGAGAACCCGAAGGGAGCGCCGGGCCGTGGAAGCGGCATCTGATCACGCCGGTGAGCAACAACGAAAGCCCCAGCTACGTCGATATCGACGGCAGCGGCCAGCGGTCGCTGGTGATGGGGATCGCGCCCGACACGGCCCATTCCGACGGCAAAGACCGGCAGATGGCCATCCTGCGGCCCGCCAAAGAGGATCCGACGAAGCCGTGGATCGCCCAGCCGATTTCGACCAAAGGTGCGCCGGGGACGACGAAGTTCTCGCACGGCCTCGGCGTCGGCTCGATCCGCGGCAACGGCCGCAACGACGTCATCGTGACCGAAGGCTGGTGGGAATCGCCGGAAGATAAGAGCCAGCCGGACGCCGTGGACATTCCATCCAGAGAAGTTCGGTCCGGCCTGCTCGCACATGATCGTGTTCGATTTCAACGGCGACGGCCGCAACGACGTGCTCACCGCCAGCGCCCACGACTACGGCATCTGGTTGCACGAGCAGACGGCCGACGGCTGGAAGACGCACGAAATCGACAAGTCGTTCTCCGAGACGCATAGCGTCGTGCTGGCCGACATCACCGGCGACGGCCTGCCCGGCTTCGTCACCGGCAAGCGGTGGTGGGCCCACGGCCCGACCGGCGATCCGGGGGCGGGCGAGCCGGCCGTGCTCTATTGGTTCGAGCTGGTGCGGAAGAACGGCCAGGCCGAATTCGTCCGCCACGAGATCGACGACCACAGCGGCGTCGGCACGCAGTTCGAAGTGGCCGACGTCAACGGCGACGGACTGCTCGACGTCGCAATCGGCAACAAGCACGGCGTGTTTCTCTTCGAGCAGGTCCGAGATTGAAACTTGCTTGACCGTGCCGGTTGTATCGAGTCTAGCGGCAACGAGCTGAGCGATAGATCACCCTTCGTAGTCGGCCTTACCGATACTTCTTTAGAGCGGCACGAATTGCGGATCCGCAACGGACGCGGTCTCAGGTGGCCGCGGCACTCCACGGATGGATGCGACCGTGCTCGCGCTGCGCTCATATCGCCTCCTGCTGATCTGCGCGATCGCATCGTTAGCGCTTTGGAGTGCGGATCGCGTGTGCGCTCAAGCTCCGGCGGACTGGGATTCCTTTCAGCGGCGTATCGGCGATCTCGAATGGCGGGCGCAGCAATCGGATGCTCTGGCCGTGGAGGTCGAGCGGCTGCGAGCTCAATTGGCCGCGGTCGATGCCCAACTGCGGCAGTATCAACAGCAGCCGATGCCATTGCCGTGCGCCTCGGCACTCGATCCGCAGGGAGTGATCCCTGCGCAGAATATCGTGGCCGCAGGCACGGCTGCGGCAAGCTTTCAGCCAGAACCGGAGGAACTTCCGCCGCCGGCGGCATCCGGCGGAGAAGGCCATCACGCCGGAGGCGGCTACGGCTACGGTTACGCCGACGGTTTTCAGTTCGGCTTCTGGGGTTGGCTCGCGTACAACTGCCATACCGCAAGACAACTACGACTCGTTCTGGGCCTGGGAGACGCAGCTCGACATCACCAAGTCGTTCACCGATCGGCTGGCCGCCGCGGCCGACATCAGTTTCATCGACACGAACAACGGCGTACTGTCTCGGTCGATCAGCTCTTCTCTGAGCATCCTCGTTCCGGATTGTCACGATGCGATTTTCACCGCCGGCAAGTTCTACGCCCCGTTCGGGATCGAGCCGCAGAAGTTCTGGTTTCGCGAGACCGCGGATACGACGTTGGTATTCGACGCACTGCCGCACGAGATGGTCGGGCTGATGTACACCCAGCCGCTGCCGATCGCCGATACAGTCCTCACATTCCGTCCATTCGTCGTGAACGGAATCGATGAGAATCTCGATAACAACCAGCAACCGTCGCTCGGTATGTATGTCGATTACCGGCTGTGCGAACGTCTATCGCTGGGGTGGACGAACTGGTGGGGACCCGAATTTACCAACGATAACGACGACAAACTGTTTTTCACGCTGGCTCAAACCTGCTGGCACATTACGCCGAAGCTGTCGTTGGAGGCTGAATACCTCTATGGCGAGACGGAAACGCGGCGGGGAAACCGGCTCGATTGGACCGGCTATGCAGTGATCGTAAGCCAGACTTTATCGGAGCGATGGCGGCTGTTCGGACAAGTGAGCGATTTGAACGATCCCGACGCCCATTTCAACTTTGTGCCGCAGCTAGGCCAGCAGGCGGGAATTGGGTTCAGCTACTATCTGGACAAACACGTGGAGAGCCGCTTCGAGTACGTGCATCAAGAGACAGAGATTCGCGGGACTTCCGTCGACAGCCTGAGCGACGAATTCACGGCCAATCTGACATTCGGATACTAACCCGTGGCGGCGGCTTCCAGCCGCCGTTGCGACCGACAGATTTCCACTCGGCGGCTAGAAGCCACCGGTACGAAGAATCCTGATATGGATCGAAACAAACTTTGCCCGAGTCGCGTTCGCTCTACTCACTCTGGCCGGCTTGGCCGTGCCAGCCGCCGCCAAAGCGGCCGACATCACCGGCGTCGTGAGTATCGCCGCGGGAGGGCAAGAACCGTCGCGATTGGTCGTCTTTCTCGATGCCGAACCGTCGCTGACCGCTCCGCCGCCGCCCGAGGGCGCCCGCCCGCAGATCGTTCAAAAGGGCAAGGCGTTCGTTCCCGATCTGCTCGTCGTTTCGCAAGGCACGACGGTCGAGTTCCCGAATTGGGATCCGTTCAGCCACAACGTCTTCAGTCGTTCCCAAGCGGCATCGTTCGATCTCGATCGCTACGGGCAAGGACAATCCAAGAGCGTCACGTTCAACAACGTCGGCCTCGTGCAGATCTTTTGCAACATCCATCCGCAAATGAAAGCCAGCCTGTTGGTCGTGCCGAATCGCTGCTTCGCGCGGGCCGATTCGCAAGGGCGATTCGCGATTCGCGATGTTCCGCCGGGGCGATACGTGTTGATCGGCTGGGGATTGCGTGCCGGAGAGCAGCGGCAAACGATCGTCGTGCCGCCCGAGGGCCTGCGCGACCTCAACATTGCGTTACCCGGCGCTACGGTGCGCGACATCGCCGCCGAGCCGCGCGAGCCCGCCAGTCGCGATCCGGGCGTCGCGCGCGGCTCAGGCGTGAAGCGCGAGCGGCTGAATCTGCCGGTCGTCCAAGATCTCCATCCCGCTCCCACGCCTCAGGCAAACCGCTAATCGCAATCGCCGATTTCCCGCTTGCCACGGATGAGCGACGGTCGATCGAGACAAGCTCATTCGAGGCCAGTCCATGCGTTTCCGAACCAAAATCTTTCTCGGTTGGGCCGCATTGACGCTCTGTCTGTTGACCGGCACATTCTTTGCCATGCGGCGGTCGGTCGAGACGAGCTTCGCCCGCATGTCCGAAGAGACTTTTGCCGGCATCAATCGGGGCATGCGGCATCTTTACCTCGAGCGGGTCAACAGCATGCAGCAGGCCTGCGACCTGATGGTGAACATCCCCGACCTGCGGGCTCTGATCGCCGAACAAAACTATGAGCTGTCGCGCGACAATCAGGCCAGCCTTCAGGACCGGCTCAACGACGTCAGCGGCATCGTCGGGGCGACGTTTGTGGCGACGATGGACCGGAGCGGAATACCAATCGCCGAGAACAAACTCTCACCCTGGTCGTCGCCCGCTGAGTTGGGCACGTTCTTGAAGCGTTCGCCATCCGCTCGCTCGCTCGTCGATCGCACGTTCGAGCCGCGAAGCAAGGGACAAAACGGCCTGTGGGTCTACCAAGGACGGCTCGTACGAAGTGGCCGCCGTGCCCCTGGTGTTTCAGTCGGAAGCCGAAGCGAAATCGACGCGGCCGGAAGGGGGCGCTCGTCATGGGCCGGCAACTCACCGACGCCTTCGCGGATGAGCTGGGCAAGAGCTATGGATGCGAAATCACGTTTCTCGCCGACGGAGGCATCGCCGCGTCGAGCTTGTCGGCAACGAGCAAGGCGGAATTGCTGTCGCGACAAAGACAACTCGAGACGGCGCCGCTCGCAGAGATCGTCGAGATGCAGCTCTCGGGCGTTTCCTATCGCACCGCCGAGGAGCCGCTCTTCGATCCGTGCTCGGGTCAGAGCGTCGGGAACCTGCGTTATCCACCAAGATCAGGCGAACGCCAACAGCTTCTTATGGGCCGTCATGCGAAACCTCGTGCTGGTCACGCTGGGCGGCCTCGTCGCCGCTGCGGTCGCGAGCTTTTTTCTGAGCCTGATGATATCGCGACCGGTCCACGCGCTGGTGACCGGCGTGCGGGCGATCGGGCAAGGAAATCTCAACGTCCAATTCGAATCCTCAGGTCGCGACGAGCTGGGCGAACTGGCCCGGGCGTTCAACGACATGGTCCAGCAACTGTGCCGATCGCGCGACGAGTTGCAAGCCAACCAACGCCAGATCATCCAAACCGAACGGCTGCGAGCCGTCGGGCAAATGGCCAGCGGCATCGCCCACGATTTCAACAATCATTTGACCGGAGTCCTGGCGTTTCTGGAAATGTCGCTCGACCGCGACGACCTCGACCCCGAACTGCGGAGCTGGCTCGAAATGAGCCGCGAATCGAGCCTGGCGGCGGCCTCGGTCGTTACGCTGTTGAGGAATTTCTATCGCCGCGACACGAACGATGGGCTGGAACCGGTCGATATCAACGGGCTGGCGGCGGGCACGATCTCGCTCACGCGCCCTCGCTGGCGCGACATGCCGCGGCAGCACGGAATCACGATCGAGATCAAGGAGGATTTCGGGGACGTGGGATTCGCGCTTGGCAACGCCGCGGAACTTCGCGACGCATTGACGAATCTGTTGTTCAACGCCGTCGATGCAATGCCCGGCGGCGGAGAGATCACGGTTCGCACGCGCCGCCTCGACGACTCCGTCTGGCTGGAAGTGCAGGACTCGGGGACCGGCATGAGCGACGAGGTCCGCGAAAAATGCCTCGAACCCTATTTCACCACCAAGGGAGTGCAAGGGACCGGCCTCGGGCTGAGCATGGTTCACGGCATTGTCGAGCGCAATCGCGGTCGCTTGGAAATCGACACGGAACTGGGCCGCGGCACGACAATCCGACTCATCTTCCCGCGGGCTGAGATCAATCCAGGCCGAGCCCGCTCAGGCGCCGGCACTCATGCCCGAGTCATCGCCGCCGCGTGATCTGCGTCGACGACGACATGCGAATCCTCAAGGTGCTGGAAGGCATGCTGCGTCAACTTGGTCACGAGGTGACGACAACCGACTCCGGCGCCGAAGTGATCCGGCGCATCGAAGCCGAACGGTTCGACGTGCTGATCACCGACCTGGGAATGCCCGGGGTCGATGGTCGCGAGGTTGCGCGGAACGCCAAGCGGCTTTCGCCCGCCACACGCGTCCTCCTGCTGACGGGCTGGGCCGATCGTCTGCAAGTCGAGGGGGAAATCCCCGGCTGGCGTCGATAAGCTCTTGGGAAAGCCGATCACGAAGGACCAATTGCGGCAGGTGCTGGCCTGAGCGATTCCGAGTAACCGTCGCTGCTCCGACCGGGTATAATGCGCGGGCGTGTTTCCGCGTTATCTAAACAGGTCAAACGATGGTGACTTCTCGACGGGCAGTTGGTCTGCTGATTTGTTCAGTCGCAGCATGGCTCGGCTGGTCGGCCGGAGTGGTGCGCGGGCGACCGATACCGACAAGAAGAACTGCTGCCGGCAGACGAGGTCCGTGCCGAGCGCGATATCGCCTACTACACCGGCCCGGATGCGGACAAGGTCAAGCACAAGCTCGATCTGTTTCTCCCCAAGGGAAAGATCGGATTTCCCAGTCGTGATGTTCGTTCACGGCGGGGCTTGGGTGTTTGGCGACAAGGATTTTTTTGGCGCCCATGAGGCGATCGGCCGAATGTTTGCCCGGCACGGCATCGGCGCCGCGGTGATTAGCTATCGCCTTTCGCCGGGGGTTAAGCATCCGGAGCATGTCAAGGACGTGGCCCGAGCGTTCGCCTGGCTGCACAACAACGTCAAGAACTACGGCGGCCGACCGGATGAGCTGTTCGTTTGCGGTCATTCGGCCGGCGGTCATCTCGTCGCGCTCTTGGCGACCGACGAATCTATCTCAAGGCCGAAGGGCTTAAGCTCGACCGATATCAAAGGGGTCATGCCGATCAGCGGCGTGTACTTGATCCCGGACAAATGGTTCAACGACGTGTTCGGCACGGATCCGAGATGTCCGCAAGACGGCCAGCCCGCTGAAAGACGTGCACGCCGGCTGCCCGCCGTTTTGCGTCCTTTACGGCGACGACGATTCCCCGACTTGCGGCGTTCTGTCGGAGAGATTCTGCAATGCGCTCAAGGACAAAGAGGTCTCGGCCGAATCGCATGAGATCAAGAATCGCAGCCACATCAGCATCATCACCGGGACGGCGAAGGACGACGATCCCTGTGCGAAAGTGCTCTTGATTTCGTGACGAGACGGGTGGCCGGGGCTGGACCGTAGAGAAGCCCGGTCGGCGTACCTCCGAGGTTTCGACGGGTGGCACTGGCAAGCGAAGTCTGCCAGTGCCGGCCTGCGAGTGGACGATAGCGTAATAGGGTGGCGACGACACTTGCACTGGCCGACTTCGCTCCGCTTCGCTGGCCAGTGCCACCCGACCGAGACGACGAGGCGGAGCCGCATTGGCAGTCAGTTCCCGGGCAGAGCCGGGAACAAGAAGCATGTCCGATATCTTGATCAAATGCGGCACGTGCGGCGCGGTTCTCGACGAAGAGGATCTGTTTTGCCCGAATTGCGGCACGGACGCCAACACGTCAAGGCGAGTCGACGCCCGCTGCCCATCTGACGACGCACAATTTCGTCTGCGGGTTGCGGGGCGTCGATGAGCTACGACGCCTCGGCCGGCACGTTGCGTTGCCCGTTTTGCGGCTCGACCGAGTTGGAAAAGCAGCCCGACGCCAAGGAGATTGCGCCCTCAGGCGATCGTGCCGTTCGTCGTCACACAAGAGCAGGCGGTCGCGGCGATGCGGCAGTGGTTGGGAGCGGCTTCTGGCGGCCCGGCGATCTGTCGCAGCAGGCGGCGGTCGTCAAGATGACCCCCGTCTATGTGCCCTATTGGGTGTTCCAGGCGCAGACGCACACCTTCTGGACGGCCGACACGAATCGCACGCCACCCGGTGCTCGAGCGAGCTGGTATCCTGTTACGGGCAGTCACGAAGGCGACATACAAATCGCTGCTTGTCGGGGCGCAGCGGCGCACTGGAGCCGGCGGAGACAGCCGCTCTCTGCCCGTTCGATCTTTCGACGGCCGCCCGCCGGACAAGATCGACTTGACCAACTCGATTTACGAGCGGTTCACCGTGCCGCGAAAGTATGCGCCGGCCGCTGGCCAGCCAGGGGTTCGAGCAGCTCGAGGCGCCAGGCCTGCCAGCAAGACGTCCCCGGCTCGGCGAGAAATCTGAAAGTCAATGTCCGGATCACCGACTCTGACGAGCCAGCCGATGCTCGTGCCGGTCTGGATCATGGCCTATCGCTATCAGGATCGCGTATTCCGCTTCCTGGCGAACGGCCAAACGGGCCGCGTCACCGGGCAGGCTCCGATATCGTGGCGGAAGATCGCCGTCGCGATTCTCCTCGCCATGCTTGCGCTATTGATCCTTTTGGTAATTGTTGGCCGCTGCTGCACACTAACCCGACACGTTAGCGAGGCAGCGTGCCGCACGGCCTCGCTAACGCTTCGGGTTAGTGTTTGCAAAGCAACCGCTATAATTCAGTATGATCGATCGCTCGACACCGCAAATCTTGATGTGCCCGCCGGATTTCTACGGCATCCAATACGAGATCAATCCGTGGATGAGCCGGCTGCGGCAGTCGGATCGGCCGACCGCCGAGCAGCAGTGGTCCGATCTGCGGCGACGCGCTCGAAGCGGCCGGCGCGAACGATTTCACTGCTGCCGGCCGGTCGAGGGACTGCCCGACCTGGTCTTCACGGCCAACGCGGCGCTGATCTACCGCGATCTGGCCGTGATGGCCCATTTCCGGCATCCCGAGCGGCAGGGCGAAGTGGCCTACGACGAGGCTTGGCTGCGCGAGGCCGGCTTCCGCATCGCGCACGTGCCCGGCGATTTGCACTTCGAAGGCGCCGGCGACGCGCTGTTCTGCGGCGACACGCTGTTCGCCGGCTATCGCATCCGCAGCGCCGCCCGCGGACATCAGCAGATCGGCGAGATGCTCGGCTGCCGCGTGATCCCGCTCGAGTTGGTCGATCCGTATTACTACCACCTCGACACGTGTTTTTGCCCGCTCGCGCCGGGGCAGGCGATCTATTTTCCCGCGGCGTTCGATCGCTACGGCCGCGACGCGTTGGCGGCCACATGTGCCGGAATCTGATCGAGGTGCGAGGAAGACGAGGCGAAGCGGTTCGCCTGCAATGCGGTCGTGGTCGGCCGCACGGTGGTCACCAACACCGGCTGCCCCGAACCTGCACGCCAACTGCGCGACCGCGGCTTTGAGCCGCGCGAAACGCCGCTCGACGAGTTCGTCAAAGCCGGCGGCAGCGCGAAATGCCTGACGCTGCGACTCGACGGCGAAGAAGCGGCGGTGTGGAAGTCTACACCGTAATATCAGACAATTGTGGCGATGGCTTCCCGCCTGCCAGCTCGAGCAGCCGACGGTTGCACCGCAACCTCAATCGTCGGGCACCGGAATCGGCGTCGCCTTGCGAGTGACCATGAAGGTACCATTGTTGGCCACGTCGAACAGCGGGCGATACGGATCGCAGGACTCGCCGCAGCCGTGATGCCAGGGTGCCAGACGACGCTGATTCCCAGGTTCCAGCTCTCGATCGGAACCGCGTCGTTGGGAAGCGAATTCGGAATTCGGTAGTTGAAGGCCGTATCGAGCGGAAGCTGATCACTGAGCGGCACTGAGAAATCGGTGCCACAACGAGTCCGCCCATTCCGCCGCCCGTCCAGCCGCCCCACACCCGACCTTCGGCGTCGTTGCAGAATTTATGACCAAAATAGAACGCGTAGAGATCGATCGCCGAATAGGTGACCGTCGAGCGAATCCGATCGACGTTGTTGGAGTTCACCAACGTCTTGTCGCTGACGCCGGCCGTGAACCAGAATCCGATCTCGTTGCAGTTGAACACGTAGCTCAAGTCGCCACGGAGCTGGCTGACCGTAAAATCGTCGAGCGAGTTGTCATTGAGATAATCCCAAACCAAGCCTCCTTGCCAACCACAGGCACCTTGCGGCGTGTGGAACAGACCCGCGGTGAAGAAATACTGGCGGCGGGAGTGGGTCGTGTCGGCCGAAAAGATACCGGAGAGATCGCTCTGGTCGGCCTCGATGCCGATCTGGGGCACAAGCCCGATCTCGGTCCGCAGTGGCGATCCCCAGTCGACCCCTTCGTGGAAGCCAAAGTTTGCATTTGTACCCTGATCGACGGGACCGACAAAACCTTGCTCGCCGCGTAGATGCTCAAGTCCTGACACCATTCGTCCCACCACGGACCACACAGTAGTGCGCATAACGGCCGGCAACAGCATGAGCCACAGCCGCCGCAATCGTCGCCGCCGCAGTTGCCCGGCGGACCTTCCCCTTCAATCCACTCACCGTTTGGCGGGCCCATCTCCATGTGGCCGTTGCCGAGATGCGCGGCCCGGCGGCAGCTCTTCGCCCGCGTGCATGGGCGATTCCATCGGCTGGGCGTCGGCCGGATGTATGACGACGCTTTGATCGGCCATCGCCAGTCGCGTGCGGCGAGGTCGATATCCATACGACGTATCGGAGCGTTGAGAAGGCGTGGCGGACATCCCGCCGTCTGAATGCGAGAATTGCTTCGACATATTATCGACCCAGCCATTCTGACGACGAGGCTGAGTCGGCGGCGGCGCGTCGAATAGCGATCCTGATTTTCCGCCGGCGAATAAGATGAGTGAACAATGTCGCCGCGCGTCGTCGTTCGCCGCGGAAAGGGACGACGCGGCGTGTCGGCGTGAACGCTAGCCGGAGTATCGAGGCTCGGACCGTCGCTGGCGGCATCATCTTTAGGCGGGTCGGTTTTGCTCCCCGCGCGCTTTGTAGGTGCGCCGCGATGGCTGCGGTGCGTCGGCGACATTTTCCTTGGGAGGGGTCTTGGGGGCGAAGGAGATGGTTCGCCTCGCCACGGCGCCCAGTGACCATGTGTCGCGGACGGTGGCACATCGGTTGAAGTGTCGGAATCGCCGTCCTTGGTCCGCGCCCGCGTCCGCGAACCATGCCATATCGGATCTGAGTGCGGCCCGACCAGGAATCGGAATTGTCGGTTTGTGCCACGACCGCCCCGATGATCGAGGACGCGGCGAAAAGCCTCGCAGCCGAGCCCGACCAGCCTACCCATTCTGTGGCTTCGAATAGCAGTCATGTATTCATTCCTAATTTCCAGCAAATCCGCTCAGTCGTGGACCTAAACGACCTCGACGGACAATATCGGAGCTTCTCTAACCGGAACTTCCGTCAAACTCACGACAATTGGAAAAGCCTTCGCAGAATACCAGTGGTATTCTGGCGAAGCGGCAGGCTGGCGAAAGTGCGCGATCTAACGAAACGTCCGGGTGAAATGGATCAAAGTGTCGGGCACCTTACTTGAGCGAGCCACGCCCAGCCTCGATCTTCGTGCAGAATGACGACGCTGTGGGGCGGCGCCTTGGCGAGATCGTCCGCTGGAAGCCGCGGGCTTGGGCTGTTCTTCCGGTCGCCGAAGTTGGCCCACACAAAGTAGCGGCGACAGCTTGCAACTCATCCAATCCGCGCCTCGCGAACCCGAGACTTTCGCGGCCGTCGCTGCGGTTTGCTCATGATCTTGGTTCGGTAGCGCCGACCGTAATGAGCGACAGGTCGTGGCCCGGATTAGCGAGATGGTGCAGACGTAGCATGCTCCGTTCGCCCGGCTTCGGCAGAATCATCGGCGAAGGATCGTCGGAAAGATTCAAGGCCACGTAGCCGATGCGGTCGTTCAGGTTGATCCAGTTGGTCTTCAATTCGAGGCCGGACACGCGGTCCGATCGGTCCCAATTCGTTTGGCCGAAGTGATACGACGCCCGACCTCCGGCAAAGGCAGCCACGATCGCGTCGTAAGGCTTTTCGACGGTAACGACGCTGTCGATCCGCTTGACTCCCTGAAGTGCCGTGGCAGAAATCGCCGACAGGATCACGACGCTTTCGTTCGGGAGCGACACGAACGCCTCTCGCACGCCGCGCGGTCGCGGCGCAGCACCCAGAACCAGTTGTCTCCCTTGCCGGTGAACGTCTCCGTTTTGGCCCCTTCCGCCGGCTTGCCGTCGAACAACGGGACGAAGTTGGTTAAGATCGGCAGCACCAGCGCCGGGGTCGCTTTTCGGTTGAACATGTCGGACGACCGCCCCCGGTTTCCAATAAAAGCTGCGGAAGCTTCCGGCCGGAGAATACTGCGTCAAGAGGCCGACGTGGCGCTCTGATGCACGCCGACGAGCTTGGTCTCTACTTCCGTCGCCGGCAGCGGCTCGGGCAGCGGCGACGACAGCAGATGGACCAGCACGATGTCGGCGATCCGCGGGGTCCAAGCCTTGCCGCAGACGTACGGATTTGGAAAGGCGAAGTCCTTGGGGAATTTCCGCCAATAGTCCACGGCGTTCCGCAGCGATACTTCTTCCAGGGCCGAGCCCAGCCGCGACGACTCGGTCAGTGCGATGAATCCGTCCGCGGCAGGCGACTCCGTCCACAGGTGATAGCGCTTCCAATCGTTATCCGAAACGAACACTGCGAACTTGGCGGCGTCGGTGCATGGCAGCAGCGCCTGCTCCCACACGTCGCGCGTGTGATGATGGAACGCCTTGGGCACGGGATTGCCTCCCAGGCGATACATGGCCTCGCCATGGATGAAGAACCGGTAGCAGGTCATCACGTAGTCGATGTGGAACCGGCCATGATTCTCCAACGCGAAATCGTCGTGAATGTTCGCTCCGCTGACCCAGTCCTTGATCGGCTTGCCATCGTCGCCCGGCGTATCATCCGTGGTGTCCCGCGGGGTCGCGAAGATCGTGTAGGCATAGCGCTTGGCCGCTACCTGCCATTGAGCGTTATGAGGATGCTTGGGGAGCATATTCACGGCGAGCGACAGGATGCACGTGTTCCAGGCCACGGTCTCGGCCTCCGTGTCGTCGATGACCCGGCCCCGGGTTCTTGGGCCGCGATGCGGTCGGCATGAAACACGACCATGTCCGCCACGTCGCTCGCGCACCTCGGGCGAGAGTTGATCCCAGACAAACCACGCCGCGGTGCCCATCTCGCCGGCCCACCACGACGCTTGCCAGCCGCGATTTCCCGCGCCCGGCGGGAGAAACAGCGGTTCCTTGCGATATTGGGCCACGAACTCGGTGATGAATTCGATCGACTGCTGCTGGCAACGGCGTTGAGTTCCGCGGGCCAAAGGTTCGGCAGCAGCGATAGGACCGCCGCGCCGTCGGCGCCCGTTCTGCGATGTTTCGCCAGTGCTCGCCTCCCACGTCGGGAAACGCCCCGTCCTCACGCGAGAGCACGTAGCGCTGGGCTCCTGCCAGGTAGAGTCGAAACAGTTCCTGGCTCGTTCGGCAGCGCTCCGTACGCATCCCCAGCGTGTTGAGAATGATCGGACGCACGTAAGAGGCCGCGGAACGAACTGCCGGCACAGCGGGGGCTTGTTCATCGGCCGCCGACAACGTCGTCACGATCATCAGAAAAGACGACAAGGCTGCAACCCAAGGCGGCAGCCGCATCGTAGGGATTAGCATATCGGTAGGCATGTCGTTAGCGCCGGGAAGGTCGGTGGCCGTTAGAAGCAGTATAATCGAAAGATGCGTGACGAGTGGCAGCCAACAGTCATTGTTCGATAGGGTGACGTCCATGCGAATGCAGCTCGCCGTTATCGCGGTCGTATGGGCCGTTTGCCTAATAGGCGGACGCGCATGGGCTGAAGGGGATTGGGAGATCACGCCTCAAAGCTGAGGCGGCGCTCGAGCGCGGCTTGGCGTGGATCGCGCTGAACCAAGGGGCCGAGGGGAATTGGCAGTCGAACGATCTCGGCCTGGTCAGCATGGGAGCGCTGGCGTTTCTGGCCGACGGCCATTTGCCCGGGCGTGGCAAATATGGCCCGAACGTCGAGAAGGCGATCAACTACGTGCTCACGCATGCGAAACCCTCCGGCCTGTTGAACATGGCCGACCGGCACCGCGACATGTACAACCACGGCCTGTCGACATTCGTCCTCGGACAGGCCTACGGCATGACCAACGACTCGCGGATCGGCGGCGTGCTCGAGCGGGCCCTCAAGCTGATTGCAAACACGCAGTGCCAGGACGGCGGCTGGGACTATCAAGCCAGCGTTCAACACAGCAGAATCGCGCGCTTCGGACCGCCATGAAACGGATATCGCCATGCGTCGCCCACAATCCCATTGGCCGTCAGAACGCCCTCGTTGAGCGCATAATTGGGCACTGCTCGCCAGGCCCGAGTACCGACCTGCGACTGAACGTGCCTGTCACGCCTTCTCTAATTCACTGACCCCGGCCACATTGCCTTCGGTGTCCTGGAAGTAAGCCACCGTGCAAATGCCGGGAATGCGGAACTTCGACGTAACCATCTTGCCGCCGTTGCTTTCGATCGCGCGAAGCGATTCGTCGATGCTATCCACGGTGATGGTGCATTCGAACCGATCATCCTGCCGCCAGGGACCAGTTCCCGCCGCTTCCTGGCAAGCCGCCCATCCGCACCGTGACGGGTTCTGCCGTCTGGAACCGGTAGAAGTTGGGAGGACCCCACGGCTCAAACGTCCAGCCAAACACTTTACTGTAGAAATCGCGCGCACGCGGAACATCATCCGCGTTGATGGCGTACCAGGAAATATAGGACATAGCGGCAGTGTAAAGTAGCCGCGGTGGCTCTTCGCTTGCGCGCTGATTGAGCAATTAATGTCGGAAGTCGCCACAATCGACTGCCGCAGGAGCCTGCTCCTGGCGGTTCGATCCCTGGCGACGAACTACGCCAGCGGCTACCAGATCGCGACCCATCACCAGGGTGGCACCAGTTGCTCTATGCCACTTCCGGAGCGATGACCGTCTCCACCGAAAGGTCTTCTTGGATGATCCCCACCGCTCGCGCCGTCTTCATCCCGGCCCAGTGTGCTCATGCCATCCGGATGTGGGGCACAGTCCAGATGCGGACACTGTATCTTTCGCCCGCGCTTACCAGGTTTGAGAGGCTGGAGTGTCATGTGTTGGAGGTCGCGCCGCTACTGCGGGAACTGATCTTGCGAGCCGTGGAACGCATGGGGCTCGACACCCGCGTTCGCTCACGATACTCGCATGATCGGCTTGCTCGAGGACGAAGTGAACGTCGCGATGACCGCGGCTGCCGGTTCGCCGCTCGTACTGCCCATGCCGCAGGACGAGCGGGCACTCGCTCTCGCCCATGCGGTACTGGGACAACCCTTGAGGAGTGAGAATGTGGACGAACTGGCGAAACAACATGGCGTCGCCCGCCGCACACTGGAGAGGCGCTATCAGCGATGAGACCGGCATGAGCTTCGGCGTGTGGCGCCAGAAAGCCCGTCTGCTCGATTCCATCCGCCTGCTCGCGGAAGGCGTGTCCGTCACGGACACGGCGCTCGACTGCGGTTACGCCAGCGTAAGCGCGTTCATCGCGGCCTTCAAGGGCACGTTCGGCTACACGCCCGGTAACGTCTATGCTGATGTAATGCCCTCCGCGCGCGGTCGAGCGAACCGCGATCCCTGGCTGCTGCTGATCGGACTCTTCAAACTCGTGAAGGGCGTGAGCCTGCTGATCATCGCCTTCGGGCTTGCTGCGCCTGCTCCACCGCGACGTGGCCGAAGTCACGCAGCGCTGGATCGAAATCCTTCGCGTCGACCCGGACAACCGTTTCATCCACCGGGCGCTCATGAAGGTCTTCAACGTGACCCCGAAGCAGCTGAAGGAACTGAGCGCCGGGACCTTCGTTTACGCCGCGATCTTCCTCACCGAAGGCACCGGCCTGCTGTTGCGCAAGCATTGGGCGGAATACATGACCCTCATCAGTACGGGGCTTTTCATTCCGCTGGAGATTTATGAAATCCACCGCCACTTCACGATGGTCAAAGTCGCCGTGACGGTGGTCAACGCCCTGATCGTGTGGTATCTCGCAGTGCGCATCAAGCGCAGATAGCAGCAACGCCGTCAGTTTTCCGCAGGCTCGCGGTCGATTGAGTCGATGATCAGCTGGGGGAAGGAGTGGGTCGCGGATTCCAGCTTCAATCCGAGTTGCTGCTCGACGGCGTTGAAGACGCTCGGCGCGGGATCAGACGCGACTCCAGCGGCGTCTGTCGGACGGCGGACCGACTCGATGCGAATCTTGAAGTCGTAACGGCCCGTGAGGCCCGTTTCGTCGATGACGGGCCGCCCTGCCGGCTGCTCGATCAACCGCGACAGTTCCGCTACGGGGACATCCTGGCCCGCCCAGCACACCTCGCCGGGGATCAGGACGGCCGACCATGCCCTGGTAGTTGGGCGGCAGGATCGGACAGCCCTCCGCGTCGGGCGCCCCAATGCCACCGGAGGGAACTGTGCGTCGTCAGCGCGGCGCGCAGTCTCTTTGAATTTGGGTCCGTTCTTCGCCACACGCAGCGCGTAGACGGGGCGGACCTTCGAAGTCCATATGGAAACGCAGATGGAAACGGTCCCGCAGCAGATTTCCCAGCATCACGTTGAACTGTTCCTTTGTGGCGCCCTCGGGGATGTTCGCGACAATGTCGTAGCGTTCGTTGCTGACCGGCCCTAGCCCGGCAATCTGGTCCGCTCGGACCCCAAATGCGTCTGCAATCAAGGGCGCGAGCCATGTTCCGCGGTAGGTGATGCGGTGCGGGTCCGAGGTGCCGATGCCACCGGTGGTGGGGAACACGGGGACTCCGCCGTTCGCCGGTCGGAATCTCGACGCGTCTGACCGAGGCGACTTCGAATTCCAGCTTCGCTTCCGCCGCTGGTGCCGGCGGCGGTAGAGTCCGCACTTGAGCGACGACGCGTGGTGGATCGGGTTCTGCGGGCGCTGCATCGGACGCTTGCGGCATCGTACGCGCGGGAGCAGCCTGCGGTGCGGCAACCAAAACCAGGGACGACATCGAAACGACCAGCACGCATCGCCGAAGCGGTGGCGAGCCCCAGCGAGAAAGGCCCTGCCCGGCCGCGCTGTTGCCGCGTATCGAGCATCGCGCGAACGCGGGTTGTCAGATCGGCGCGGTTCGCCATCGCCACCACCGGTGATCTCTGCGCGGCGTACAGGCGCTTCGCGAGTCCGACCAGCTGCTCGGCATATGCTGTTGCGTCTGAGCGTCGGAGCACCGCGTCGTCGCAGGAGCGCTCGGCTTCGAGCGCAAGTCTCCGCCATGCGATCCATACCAACGGATGGAACCAATACACGGCGCAGACAGCCCGCGCGAGGCAGGAACTCACCCAATCGCCCCGCCGAACATGCTCCAGCTCGTGCACAAACGCGCGACTCAGGTCCTCCTCGTTCCAGGTCTCGGCGTCCTGAGGCAGCACGATGCCTGGGCGCAGGATACCGCAGGTCATCGGCCCCGGAACACCTTCGTGCAGCACAACTTCGACGCGGCGATAAATACCGGCGTCGCGCGCGATCTCTCCAGCGAGCGACTGGCCGTGAGGCCATGGCAACCCCGATCGTCGAAACAATCGGATTTGCCACAGGCCGATCAGGAGCGGAAGCAGAAAGATCGCGACTCCTGCGATCCATCCCGTGAGCAACAGTTTGGAAAGAGAAATCCCCCGTGAGTACGGAGCGGAGAGCACGCGAACGTCAGGATCATGCGTGATCAGAATGGGCGCCACTTCCCCGTCGCCCCGTAGCAGAGGTGTCGATGCGGACGTCCGATTCTCAACCACCATGGGCACTTCGAGATGGACCGGCACAATGGCGGATGCAAGAGGTAGCAGTAACATCACGCCAAACGCCGCAGCCAGCAGGGCATGACGCACTGCCGCGCGGCTCCCGCGAGCGAGCCACACAGCAAAGAGGGCAAGGGCAGTGACTGCGGTCACCTTGACCACAACCGAGGCGGGTAACGAACCGCTGATCGCGAGAAGCACTTCTTTGATAGCGGGCGTCATCACTGTTTCCTCTTCCCTTCCTGCCGCCTGGCAAGTTAATTCGCCGTCGGCGTCTTCTCGGCGTGATCGATCACCAGGCTGTCGATCGCGATCTTCGTCCCTTCCAGCTTCAACCCGAGTTGCTTCTCCATCGCCGAAGAGAGTGCGGAAACGGAATCCAGCTGACCTGGATTTGGTCCATTCCCGTTCAACGGAGCCGTCCGCCCCGGGGCAAGCGGCAACGTCGCGAGGAGCCCCACCGGGCCTCCGTTTTCCGGAGGCGTGAACTCCAGCGTGAAATCGTACTTTCCGCTGAGACCCGTCCTGTCGACTATGTGACTGGCTAAAGCAAACGAAAATTGCTGCACGAGATCGGAGAGCGGATAATCGCGGAATCGCATGCGGACCGTTCCGTCCTTGAACGTCCCGCCCATGTTGCGCTCAGGATACAACTGCGGAAACCCGTCCTTCTCAGTTTGGAGATTCATTGGCCCCGGGGCAGCCTTGCGCTGTTCGGATTCGTCCAGAGGCCCGGCGCTCTCCCTGAGCTTTGACCCACTCTTCGCCACAACCAACGCATAACCGGACGACTGGGTCGTTTCGCGATGCAGTGCCAATTGGAAGCGGTCCTTGAGAAGGTTTTGCAGCATGATTGCCACCTGCTCCTTTGTCGCACCCGCTGGAATTTTGGCCGAGATATCGAAGAGCGCACCTCCTCCATCGCCCTGCGCGGTCGTCCAATCAGGCCCCTTGATCTGGTCGACCTGGACGCCGTAGGCGTCCATCAGCAGTCGCCGGAACAACACGTGTTCATAGATCAGCCGTTCCGGATCGCTCGTACCGGGCCCGCCCCGAGCCGGACCGCCGCGCCCGGCCGAGCTTGGCGACAGCCGCACGGACGCGACCTCGAACTCGACCTTCGCCGGAGCCGGCGCTACCGGAACAGTTCGGTCGACCTTGGGCGGCTGCGCTTGAGCGATGAGGCGGGCAGCGGATTGGGGATCGACGGACTGCTGCGGCGCGACATTCCGCGCAGGAGCGGCCTGCGGCGCGGCAACCAGGACCAGGGACGACGTCGAAACAACAAGCACCATCGCGGAAGCAGTAGCGAGCACCAGAGAGAAAGCCCCTGCCCGGCCGCGCCGTTGCCGTACGTCGAGCACCGCGCGGATGCGTGTTGTCAGATCAGCACGGTTCGCCATTGCCACCAGCGGCGATCTCTGCGCGGCATACAGGCGCTTCGCGAGTCCGACGAGTTGCTCCGCATACGCGGTTGCCTCCGATCGCAGAAGCACTGCGTCGTCGCACGAGCGCTCGGCTTCCAGCGCGAGTCTCCGCCACGCGATCCACACCAACGGATGAAACCAGTACACTGCGCATACGGCCCGCGCGAGGAAACCGCATACGGAGTCGCCCCGCCGAACATGCTCCAGCTCATGCACAAACGCGCGACTCAGGTCCTCCTCGCTCCAGCGTCTCGGCGTCCTGAGGCAGCACAATGGTCGGATGCACGATACCGCAGGTCATCGGGCCGGGAACACCCTCGTGCAGCAATACCTCGACGCGGCGATGAATACCGGCGTCGCGCGCGATCTCCCCAGCGAGTGACTGGCCGTGAGGCCATGGCAAGCCCGATCGTCGAAACAAGCGGATTTGCCACAGACCGATCACGAGCGGAAGCAGAAAGATCGCGACTCCGGCGATCCATCCCGTAAGCAGGAAATCGCGTGGCGAAATCCGCGCCGGTTGCGGTGGGGAGATCGCACGAACGCCTGGAGCACGCGCTATAAAAACAGGCGTAACTCGCTCGACGCCTGTTGCCAGAGGTGTCGAGGCTGAGGCCCGGGTTTCAACCACCACAGGCACCGCGACGTGCACCGGCGGTATGACGAGGGAGGTAATGGGCAGCAACAACATCACAGCAAACGCCGCAGCCAGCAAGGCATGACGCATTGCAGCACGGCTCCCGCGAGCGACCCAGACAGCGAAGAGGGCCAAGGCAATGACTGCGGTTACCTTCACGACAACCGAAGCGGCCAGCGAGCTGCTGACCGCCAGCATCATTTCTTTGACAGCGGGAGTCATGACTGCTTTCTCCTCTCCTTCCGAACGCGATCGATTTCGCCCTTCAGCGCGTCGAGATCGTCATCGGTCCACGACGCCTCGGTTACGAGAGCTGTCATCATCTGACGCAACGAGCCGCCGAAGAAAGTCTGCAAATACTGCTGCAATGCCGTGCGTTTCGCAACCGCGGGCGAGACTGTGGCTGAGTAGAGGTAACGAGCGCCGTCCTGCTGGTGCTTCAGGCAGCCCTTCTTTTCGAGCCTCGCGAGCATGACGCGCACGGCCGAATCGCTCGGGGGGTCCGTCAGGCGCATGCGGATTTCATCTGCCGGTGCGCGATTTCCCAGCGCAAATACGGCGTTCATGATTTCCCGTTCACGACGGGTAAGCAATGTGGGGTTGGTTTTGGGCATCGGCACCCTGAGCGACAAACGTAGCATACAGCGACAATTGTCGCTCTGTCAAGTGTTGTTTTTCGATGTTAACCTCCCGCGCCCCGGCGCGTAATACCCGGCAAGAGACTTTCCGATGACACGATTCTTCGCCTGCCTGAATCTCATGGTATTAACCACAGCCGTCGGCTTTTGCCAGTCGTTCGAAGTGGCATCCGTCAAGCCGAGCGACCCCCAGGCGCGCGGCACCCGGATCGGCCTCTCTCCGGGTGGCATTTTCACGGCTACGAACGTCACGGTGAAAAGCCTTATCCAACAGGCCTGGGACGTCAGGGACTTTCAAATTTCCGGCGGGCCAGGCTGGCTCGACACCGAAAGATACGACATCAAGGCCAAAGGAGACGGCACTGGTCTCTCGGAGGAAGAGATGGGCAAATTGCCGGAAGCGCAGCGCAACAAGCTGATGGAGGAGATTCTCATGAAGCTTCGGGCGCTGTTGGCGGACAGGTTTCAACTGAAGCTTCACCGGGGGACGAAAGAGATGCCGGTCTACGCACTGAGCGTCGCAAAGGGCGGACCAAAGATTCAGCTCGCAAAGGAGGACGGCAGTCCCGGTGGGCAAATGAGTATGAGGAGGGGAGGCGCAGGTGCGGAGATCACGGGCAATAAGGTGCCCCTTTCGCATTTGGTTCATCTTCTCTCTGACGTGGTTGGCCGCACCGTCCTGGACAAGACCGGCCTTAAAGAGAACTACGATTTCAAGATGAGCTTTGCCCCCGACCGTGGGCTGGGACAACAGCCGCCGGGTCCGGGAGATGATCGGCAACTACCCGAGTCCGGCGGTCCTTCGATCTTCACCGCGCTGCAAGAGCAGCTCGGCCTGAAACTGGACGCGCAGAAAGGGCCGGTCGAGGTCCTTGTGATCGATAGCGCGCAGAAGGCGTCGGCGAATTGACTGACCTTTACGGAAGACGCGCCTACTCGCTCTCGAGGAGATACCGCCTGTTTAACGGCTGCAGCGGACGTGCGTTCATCGAATACAGGGAGCGAAACCGCTCGATATCCGCATCGTCGACCGCAATCTGTTCCTCGCAGACAATCCAGTCTACGGTTTCAGAACAAGGGGGCGTTGTCAGCGACCCTTCGTAACGCCAGGTCTTCTCGAGCGACGCAGGAAGAAACCGGACCGGGTCCAGCGGGAAAGGGCTTGGGGCTTTGCCGCCCGCCTGGCGCGGGGCAGCTTTCATGATCGTCGAGAAATCGGCATTCTGGCCGCCGCCGTTCAGCAGAACCGCCAGTACGGTGATCGCTCCGCCCTTCTCCTGGTGAACGAAGTGCGCTTCCGCGGCGGCGCGCTTCCCCGCCACAGCGTGTTCGCCGGGTGTATGGAAGTGAAACTGCGTAAGCGGTATTGGCGCGGACGATCCAACTTTTAGAAAGCTTCCTTCCGGGACCACCACCTGTATCGTGTGTCCGGTATTCCAGATTACTGATTTAGCGGCTTGCCACTGTACATGGACGGGTGACATGGCGGCATGTACTCCGGCACCGAGATCAATGGGCGATTGCTGATCCCCGCTGCCACACGCAGAAAATACCCTATCGAGCTGGGGCCATTCGCGAGGACCATGGTCACTGTAGTTCCAGTCAGCGGCAAGCGCCAGCGAGCATGCGGGGCACGACATCAGGCCTGCCAGAAATGTGCGTCGAAGGAGTTTACGTTCACGAATCACATTTGTCATTATGTATTCCCGCCCGTCGTGAATCATCGAACTCCGATATCGAGCAGCGCCAGCCAGTACTGAACCGATTGCAGCAGAAACCCGACCAGAATCAGTCCGACCCCAATCGCCCCCATCCGCTTCGCGGGCATATGATCGGCCGTCCATTCGATAAACGGGGTTAGCGGGCCTGCGAGTGCCGTCACCACGCCAATCACGAGCCCCGCTTTCAATCCCACCGCGACCGCCTGCTCCCGATGCTGCGCCACCAGGCTACTGAGATAGCCCGCAATCGCGTAGCCCACCGTACGATTCGCGGCCGCCAATAACAGAAAACGATTCAAATGGGGCAGGACCGAAGGTTTGTAGGCAGCCGACGGCCGGATGCCGATTTGATAGGCCAGCACCTGTCCAATCGTGCTCAACACGCCAAAGGTCACACCAAAGCGCGCGCCAAACACATACGAAGCGCCCATGGCGTAACCGAACCCGCGAATCGCGCTCATGGCCGTGTCCACCCGGAATCCCGGGTCGGGCTCACGCCGGGAGGCGCGCGAATACTCCCAGGCCAGCGTGATGCCATGCGCCACGCCGGCCGCGAGGCCGAAAACAGGCCCCAGAGCTACGCCGAAACCCGTTCCGAAGATGGTGCCGTAGGTGACCGCGCGCGTCAGCGTCCGCAGAGGCCCGCGGTCGCCGCCGAGAAGGTCATAGGCAAGGTACATGGCTCCCAGCAGGTCGAGCGAATTGCCGATGATACTGATCAACGCGAGCGTGTGTCTGTCGATCATCGGCAAACACTCATTAAAGCAGCCCGGCTGAGTACTTATACCCCGAACGCGGGATTCACCCGAAAGGTTGCCGGTTCCTGCGCTGGAGGCCGCTCCGTGGAAGGAGTTGGAAGAATGGTCGTCCTGCCGCGTCTGATCCAATGTAAGTCCAGGAGACGATCATGCTGATGCGACCCCGGGTTTATTTCATCCCGCCAGGGGCTTTGATTTTGATGATCTGCGGGCAATCTGCAGTCGCACAGAATAACGCGCCATCATCGCGTGCGCAGCTTGATGTCGCCGCAATCAGGCGTAACGTTGACGCGAGTCCCATGCAGAATATCGGGGTCGCACCCGGAGGCCGGTTAATGGTTAAGAACCTGCCGGTCCGGTTCATGATTCGGTTCGCCTACAGCGTTCAGGATTTCCAGATATCCGGAGGCCCGTCGTGGATGAACACAGACGCTTACGACATCAACGCCCGGGCCAGTGAGGACGTGGGCTTTGAGCAGGCGCGACCCTTGCTGCAAAAGCTGTTGGAGGATCGATTCAAGCTCGTCGTACGCCATGAAACGAGAGAGATGGTGGAGTATCAGATGGTTCCCGGGAAGAACGGTCAGACGATTGCGATTTCGAAGGAAGGAGGCTATGTGGTGCCGAGTCCGGAAAATCTCCCCAGGGCCGCTGGGCCGTGGCCGCGCTATTGCGGCAATATCGGGGTGCTTCCCAATCTGATTGAGGCGTACGCTGTTCCGATGGACCGGTTCGTCGCAGTATTATCAGGCGTTCTCGGCCGGAGCGTGATCGACAAGACCGGGATTAAACAGAATGTCGATATCCATCTGGAGTTCGTTCCCGACGAGATTAACGGTGCCGGGCCGGTGGGGCCAAATGAGCCTGCAGCTGTGCAGGACTCATCGAGACCGTCGATCTTTGTCGCCATCCGGGAACAACTCGGATTGAAACTGGAAAGTGTGAAAGCCCCCGGCGATGTTCTCGTAGTGAACCAGTTGGAGCGACCGAGCGAAAACTGATCAGTTGGATGTTCCGGGCTTAATTAAGCAGGCAGAAGGCCGGGCCGCCCGGCTGGGACCGCCCTCGGCGACATCACGCCTGTGAGCCGCGCAGAAACACAATGCCCTCACGGAGCCAGAACTGGCCTGCATGGCCGTCACAATTTGAAGATCGAACGCGTCTCCACCGATGACCGGATGATGCTGTAACAACTGCATCCATCCCGCGACTGCGCGCGCCGGGCTTGGCAATACATACAAACCGGGAAGAGCGAGCATCGCCGAAATTATGCTCAATGCATCCTCCGGAGAGCAGGCAATCGCAGCCTTGGGGGTGGTTATGAGCGAATCAACTCGCAGAGTTACTGAGCCGTTGTCGGTGACAACGTGAGGCGCCGCATTCGCTCGTGAGCCGTCCGAGCAATACGCAGCTGATCGAGCGCCACCCGGTGGCCACTCCATGTATGATTTGGAAGATGATCCGAACGCTCCAGAGTACTCGCAGAGCGCTGGCTGCTGTGTCGATTATGCTGACGATGGCTGCAATAACCAGTGCGCAATGGGACCCTTACCCGTGGAAGAGAATGCCGCGCACCCCCGATGGCAAGGTCAATCTGAACGCGCCGGCGGTGCGCACGCCGTACGGCAAGCCCGACCTTTCCGGCTTCTGGATACCAGAAGATCTTGTCAAGAACCTGTTGAGACTGGATGCCGACATGAAACCGGGGGAAGTCCAGCTGACGCCGTGGGCCCAGAACATCCTCAACCAGCGCATCGCGAATAATGGCAAGGATCACCCGGGCGTGTCGTGCCTGCCATCCGGCATCCCGGAGAAGGACAACATACCCGACGGCCTCAAGCTGGTGCAGACCGAAGACCTGACGCTGATGCTGCACGAATCGCGCACAATCTACCGGCAAATCTTCACCGATGGCCGGCCGCTGCCGAAAAACCCGCAGCCGACATGGATGGGCTACTCAATCGGGCATTGGGAGGGCGACACGTTCGTCGTCGAGACCATCGGACAGAACGGCCGCACCTGGCTCGACATGCGAGGGCTGCCCGGAACTGAGTCTCTGCGAGTGGTCGAACGTTTCACGCGCCCGAAGATCGGTCACATGGACATTCAGGTCACGATCGAAGATCCCCAGGCTTATGTCAAGCCGTGGACCGTTAAGCTGGCATGGCGCCTCGAACCGGACACGGATCTCATCGAGAGCATCTGCGAAGAGAACAACCGCGATCCCGCCCACATGGTCGGGAAGTGATTACATGGGGCGTCCGAAACAGAGCACGTAACCGCTGTTGTCGATCACCTCGAAGGCCCGCAAGCCATCGCTCGTGTTGCTCAATTTGCTCTGCATCGGAACACCTCTCGCGACGCACTCTGCGTATAGCGAGTCCGGATCGGCGGCATTAATATACGCATCCCAGCGCGCCCATTCGTGCCGGCAGCGGTTCGGTTGCGGATGAACCTCCGGGTCTATGCGCTTGAGCATGACCACCACGCCATCCCGCCCGACGATACCGAAGAAATCCCTGCTCTGTCCGTTTCCCCCGCCTGTGTATCTTATTTCAAAGCCCAGCTTCGAGCAGTAGAAGTCAAGACTCGCCTGGAGGTCGTCGACGATAAAGAATGGCGTGATGCTGTTGAGCAAGCTTTAGTTTCCGCCGTCGTCGCTGGATGACGAACTGTCGTCCGCAAAACTGTCTCCGGAGTTGTCTCGTTCGTCGTCGATGTCCGAACTGACGTCCTGGTTCTGCGCGGCCGCATCGGCGAAGCGAGTATCGTCGCCCCGGTCCCCGCGGTCATCGCCGTAGTTGTTGTTGATGATGGTTTCGGATGGATAACCGCCGCCACCTCCAAAGAAGCCGCCACCGCCGCCGCCAAAGAAGCCACCACCTCCGCGATGCCCGAAGATCGAGGCGATGCTGTCAAATGCAATCTCGCCGGCGATCACGCCCGCGGCCGTCTGCGCGGCGTTGTGGAGGAAGCCGGAGAACCCGCCGCCCTGCGGAGGAGGAGGTGGCGGTGGCGCCGCATAGCTGGAGTCCTGATACCGCGATTCCTGATAGGCCGCCGGCTGTTGCTGTTGCCGCGGTAGGAAGCTGCCCTGCGACTGCGCGTGGTTCAACGCCATCTCCTGCATGATCACGAGTTGCGTGAGGAGATAAAGCGCGTCCGGCCGCGTGCCGATCGTGTGGAGGATCAGGTCGTAGGCATCCCGGTCGATCGGTTGCGGGGGTGCGTTCCTGATGCGTTCGGCCAGTCCGGAAATCAGCTGCTGTTCCTGTTCGGTCATTTGGCTTCTCTCTAACCCTGGTTCTCTCTAACCTATGGTACGAAGTTGGCGGCCGGTCCGTTCCTTCGCGTCGCATATAGTGGTGTTTTCACCGGTTTGAAATGAAAACAGCTTTCCTGTTCCCCGGCCAGGGCTCGCAATTCGCAGGTATGGGCAAGTCGCTCGCCGAACACTTCCCCGAGTGCCGTACAGTGCTTTGAACACGCCGATGACGCTCTCGGCTTTTCGCTGTCGAAGATGTGCTTCGAAGGCCCGGCTGAGGTTCTCAAGCAGACGGAATACCAGCAGCCGGCGCTGCTCGCGGTTTCGACCGCCGCGTGCGCTGTGCTGAGGAACGAAATCGGTGAACCGGACTACGTCGCAGGGCACAGCCTCGGGGAGTATTCGGCTCTGGTAGCCGCCGGGTCGCTCGACTTCGCGGATGCACTTCGGCTCGTCCACAAACGAGGGCGCTACATGCAGGAGGCGGTCCCGCGAAGGCGTGGGCGCGATGGCGGCGCTACTGAAACTGCCGCAAGGCAAGCTGGATGAAATCCTCACCGCGGCGGCGCAGGGCGAAGTGGTCACACCAGCCGGATTCAACTCGCCCGATCAGATCGTAATCGCTGGAAACAAAGGTGCGGTCGAACGCGCCATGGAACTCGCGAAAGCTGCGGGTGCGAAGCGTGCCGTGGCGTTGCCGGTGAGTGCGCCGTTCCATTGCCCGCTGATGCGGCCTGCTCAGCAACTCCTGAAACCGGATCTCGATGCCACCCGGTTTGCCGACCTGCGCATTCCCCTCATCAACAACTGGCAGGCACGCGAGGTACACACGGGCGATGAAGCGCGCGAGGGCCTCTACCAGCAGGTTCCGAACCCCGTGCGCTGGACGGAAATCATTGAACACCTTGCCGAGAACGGCGTTACGCGCTGGTTCGAGGTCGGCGCGGGCGCGGTGCTTTCCGGCCTGCTTCGGTCCATCGTGAGCGACGCCCGTGCAACGCCCTTCGGCGAGGCGAGCGACATCAAGAAGCTGCCGGCAGTGCACCATGCAAACTGACGCGCAATCGCTGCGGGATCTCCTCGGACGCAGGCCTTCGCGGATCGAACTCGACCGCGCTGCTCTGGAGATCGCAAAGATCGAGTACCCCGATCTCGACGCCGATGCGTCTATCTCGCAGCTGGATTTTTATGCGCTGGCCATTGCCGAACGCGCGCGCGATCTTTCCGACGGCCGAAGCTTTGTGCAGTCAGCCAACGAATATCTGTTTGGCGAATTGGGCTTCCGCGGCAACGAGGAGGATTACTATAACCCGGCAAATTGCTGCCTGAATCAGGTGCTCGATTCGAAGCTCGGAATCCCGATTACGCTCTCGATCATATACATGGAGATTGGCCGCCGCCTGGCCAAGCCGGTAAGCGGCGTGGGGCTGCCGGGGCACTTCGTCATCCGCTACGACGACCCGGATTATTCCGCGATCATTGATCCGTTCCATGGCGGCGCCATCCTGGATGCCGCGCAGTGCTGCCAACTCGCCCAGGTGCAATCGCTCGACGACGGGATGCTCGATGCGGTCGACCGGTGTCACATTGCTATGCGCCTGGTCAACAATCTGCGGGGAATTTACTTCGGACGGCGCGATGGGGTGAAGGCCCTGCAGGTGCTCGATCTGATGATCGAAGCCGCGCCTGACAGCGCGGATGAACACAAGCAGCGGGCTGTTGCTTTGCTGCAGCAGCGGCGTATCCAGGAAGCCTTCGCCGCGTTCAAGCGGTATCTGGATCTTTCACCGGACGCGCCGGATCGGGAACGGATCGAAGAGCAGATGCGCAACATCGCGTTCTGGCTGGCATCTCGTAACTAGAGCCATGAAACGAATCTGCTGCATTTTGATTCGTCGCGATTGCCGCCGCGAGCACGCCTGCCGAAGAGGCGGCTCTCGATCACATCTCGGCGGATTCGCTCCGCACCAACCTTTCGTTCATCGCGTCGGACGAACTGGAAGGCCGTAACACGCCTTCCGCCGGCCTCGATCGGGCCGCCGACTATATCGCAGACCGCTTTCGCAGCGCCGGTCTGGAGCCCGCTGCAGCCGGCCACAGCTACTTTCAGGTCGCGAAGTTCGATCAGTCGACTCCCGACCTGACCGGCTTTCAACTGTTGCTCAAATCAGGAGACCAGCAGATCAACGTTCCGGTCAGCGAAGCGCGGCCGCGTTCGCTCGTCGCACTCGACTTTACGGACGCGCCGGTCACCGCGCTTCCGGAGAGCGGCGTGATCCCACCGGTTGCGGGAAAGGTTGTTGCGGGCACGTTCAATCGCTACGGCGATGAGGCTTTGCTCGAAGAATTGCAGTCGCGCAAACCGGCGCTGATTTTGCTGTTCGAGAAGTCCGGCAGAAGTGCTCGTGCGGGCCGATTCCTCGACGATGTGGAACTGCATCATCCGCCCGTCATTCGCATCCGCGACTCCGCGGCGCTCGAACTCTTGCAGCGACCGGAACAGTTCACGCTGACCCTCCATCTGGCGAAGCCGACCGTAAATGAGGTATCGCTGCGAAACGTGGTTGGTTTGTTGCCCGGATCGGACCCGCTGCTGCGCGACCAGTATGTGCTGCTGACGGCCCACTACGATCATCTCGGAAAAGGTCCGAAGGGCATCTTCAACGGCGCGAATGATAATGGCAGCGGCACTGTGTCGGTGATCGAAATCGCGAATGCGCTTGCGGCGTTGAGCCCGCATCCGAAGCGAAGCATTCTGTTCATGACCTTCTTCGGCGAAGAGGAAGGGCTTCTCGGGTCTTATTACTACGCACACACTCCGCTCTTTCCGCTGGCGAACACCGTGGCAGACATCAACCTCGAACAGATGGGCCGCACCGATGACACCGGCGGTAAGCGGGTATTGTCATTCACCATCACGGGCACTTCCTACTCAAATCTGTCTGCCGTCATGACCGCCGCGGCCAAGGCGGAGGGCGTCGACACCTGGGCCTTGAAGGATAGCGACGACTACTTCGATCGCAGCGACAATTATGCCTTCGCGCTGCACGGAGTGGTCGCACACACGATCGTGGTGGCCTCCGAGTATCCCGACTATCACGCCGTGGGCGATACGGTCGACAAGATCGATTTCGCGAACATGGCGAAAGTGGATCGCGGCGTTGCGGCTGGCCTGCTGCGCATCGCCGACGATCCTGCCCCGCCGCAGTGGAGCGACGCGAGCGGCGCCGTGATCTATCGCGAAGCCGGCCGGAAGTAAAGCTACAGCGCGGCGAGTTCGGCGAGATCGAGATGGCCGGTGTAGATCGCCATGCCTACCGCTGCGTGGATTCGCATCTGCTCCAGCGCGCGGATGTCTTCGATTGTGGTGATGCCTCCGGCAGCGGTGATTTCGAGATCGGTTGCGGCGCGGAGACGGCGGAACCAGTCGAGGTCCGTGCCCTGCATCATGCCTTCCTTGTCGACGTAGGTGCAGAGGAAGCCGGAGCAGTACGGCTCAAGCTGGCGGATCACTTCTTCGGCGGTAAACTTCGTCGCTTCCTGCCAGCCTTTGACGACGATGCGGCCGTGCTTCGAATCGAGAGCCAGCACGATCCGTTCGCGGCCGATGGCATCGACGAGAGATTTCAGGAACGTGTGGTTCGGGCCGTCCGCCTGGAACGCCGACGTTCCGACGATGACGCGGAATGCACCTTCGGCCAGCAGTTTCTGCGCCCGTTCTACGGTCCGGACTCCACCACCCACGCGCGTGACGGCTTTCGACGCGAGCATCTCGACGAGGCCGTCGTTCTCGCCTCGGCCCATGGCGGCGTCGAGATCGATGACCTGAATCTGCGGGAACGCGGCGAAGCGGCGCAGCATTTCTTCGGGGCTGTCGCCTTCGAGCGCCTTCTCGCGCCCCTGAACGAGCTGGACGACCTTGCCGTCCATGAGATCGATGCAAGGAATGATCATTGGGCTTTCCTCACGGGAATTCCGGCGCGATCGAGAGATTCCTTGAGATCGTTGACGGTGTAGGTGCCGTAGTGGAAGACCGATGCCGCGAGCGCCGCGTCGGCTTCTCCGTCGGTGAGAACCTCGGTGAAGTGCTCTGGCTTCCCTGCTCCGCCCGACGCGATGATGGGGATGCGCGTCGCGCGCGACACGGCTCGCGTCAGATGCGCAATCGAAGCCGGTTTGAACGCCGTCGGTGTCCATCGAGGTGAGAAGGATTTCTCCCGCTCCGAGCGCTTCGCCGCGCGCGGCCCATTCGACGACGTCAATGCCTTCATCGTCGCGGCCACCGCGGGTGTAGACGTGCCATGTGCCCGCGCCGTGACGCCGGGCGTCGATCGCGAGGATGACCGCCTGCGCGCCGAATTCGAGACTGAGTTCGGAGATGAGTTCGGGGCGCCGGACGGCGGCTGTGTTGACCGAGACTTTGTCGGCGCCGGACATCAGGATCTCTCTGGCGTCGGCGATCGATCTGATTCCACCGCCGACCGCGAGCGGGATGAAGACCTTGCGGGCGGTCTTCGCGACGACGTCGGCCATGATGGCGCGCGCGTCGCTCGAAGCGGTGATGTCGAGGAAGACCAGTTCGTCCGCGCCCTGCTGGTTGTAGCGATCGGCGAGTTCCACCGGATCGCCCGCGTCGCGCAGGTTGACGAAGTTGACGCCTTTGACGACGCGGCCGGCCGTGACATCGAGACAGGGAATGATTCGTTTGGCCAGCATCAGAGTTCCAGGAAGTTGCGGACGATGGCGAGGCCGAGCGGCCCGGATTTTTCGGGGTGGCATTGCACGCCGAACACATTGCCCGATTCGAGAATGGCGGTGTAGGGCAGCGTGTACGTGCAGGTGGCGGCGGTTTGCTCGACTACGGGCACGTAGTAGCTGTGCGCGAAGTAGACGTAGGGTTGTTTCGGCAGGCCGTTCAGCAGTCGAGTCGGGCGGACGGCATCAAGCTGATTCCAGCCCATGTGCGGGACGCGCGCCTGGATATCGAAGCGCTTGACCTGGCCGGGAAAGATGCCGAGGCCGCGCTGGTCCGGCGCTTCTTCGCTGCTTTCGAAGAGCCCCTGCAGACCGAGGCAGATTCCGAGAAAGGGAACGCCCGCCTTGATGCGCGCGACGAAGGTGTTGCGGACGTTCATCTCATCGAGCGCGCGCAGCATTTGTCCGAAGTGGCCGACGCCGGGCAGGATGATCTTCGAGGCGCGTTCGAGACCCGCGGCATCGCGCACGAGTTCATAGGTCGCGCCGATTTCATCGAGCGTGTTTTGGACCGAGCGGAGATTGCCGGCGCCGTAGTCGAAAATCGCGATCACAGCAGACCCTTCGTCGACGGCAGCTGGTCTTTGAGCTGCTCGTCCATCGAGCAGGCGTAGCGCATGGCGCGCGCCCAGCATTTGAAGATCGCTTCGAGCTTGTGGTGATTGGAGCGGCCGTAGAGAACCTTGGCGTGGAGATTGGCCCCGGCGTGGTGAACGAAGCCGCCGAAGAAGTCTTCCGACGAGTTCGGTCTGCAGGTCGCCGACGAGGCGCACTTTGACGCGGTCTTTGTAGACGAGCGCGGGGCGTCCGCCGAGATCGACTGCGACCACGGCGAGTGTTTCATCCATGGGCAGCACGAAGTAGCCGGCGCGATTGATGCCTTTGCGGTCGCCGAGCGCTTTGGCGAAGAGCTGACCGATCACGATGCCGGCGTCTTCGACGGTGTGGTGCTGGTCGACGTCGAGATCGCCTTTTGCGGTGAGCTTCAGGTCGAAGCCGCCGTGCTTCGTGAACAGCTCCAGCATGTGGTCGAGGAAGCGGATGCCGGTTGAGATCTCGTATTTGCCGCGGCCCTCGATGCGCAGTTCGCCGCCGATTTGCGTTTCTTTGGTGTCGCGCTGAAGCTTAGCTGTGCGTTCTTGGGTCTTGGCCAATGGCGGCCTCCAGTGAGTTGATGTCGTCGAGCACGGCGACTGCGCCCTCGGCTCGAAGCAGGCGCACGAGATCGTCGTAGCGCGGATTCGATTTCGAGGCGATGCCGATGAACGGAACGCGCGCGGCGCTCGATGCGCGGGCGTCGTCGACGGTGTCGCCGATGTACCAGCATTTTCCGTGTTTGATCGCCGCGCAGATCTTGTGAATGCCTTCGGGGTCGGGCTTTGACTGCGCTACGTCGTCGGCTCCGATGACGGGATCGAAACGGCCGGGCAGGAAGCGATCGAGCGTTATGTTCGCTTCCCAGCGAAGACGGCCGGTGAAGACCGCGAGGTGATGGCGTTCGGCGAGCCGATCGAAGAGCCCTTCCGCAGCCAGCCATTGTTCGCGGAGAATCAGGCCATTCGAACGCTCGCCCTGAAAGATTTTCTGGAAGTAATCGACCACCTCCTCGTAAGGAGTGCTGCCGCCGTATTCCTGGATCAGGCGTGTGGAAAGCTTCCAGTCGTCATTCCATCCGCCGCGGTTCTTCCAGTCCTGAATCTCTTCATGCGAGGGCTGGGAGCCGGTGAAGTGCTTCACGGTCGCCTGGATTGTCGCGCGATAGGACTCGTTTACGTCGACAAGCACACCATCCATGTCGAAAATCAGTAAGATCCTTCACCAGATTCGCTCCAGTTCTTCGAGGACTCGCTGCGCTTGTTCGATGTGTTCCGGCGGTGATGCGCACGCCTCCGGGAATTTCGTAGCTGCGGTCGCGGACCAGGATTGCTTTGTCGCGCAGGGCGTCGCGCACTTCGATGGCGCGGTTGCCGAAGTATCCGAGGATGAAGTTCGCGGCGCTGGGGGCCTGGTCGATGCCGAGTTTGGTGAGTCCGGCGCTCAGGAGTTCACGCGCCGCGAGGGCTTCTTTGACGTAGTTCGCGACGAACTCTGTGTCCTGCACCGCGGCTTCCGCCGCCATCGCGGCCAGCATGTTTACGCTGTAGGGCGATTGGGATTTGTGGAGAAAGGCGACGTTCGCGGCCTGCGAGAACAGGCAGCCCATGCGCATTGCGGCCATGCCGTAGACTTTCGAAAACGTGCGGCTGACGAAGAGGTTCGGGTAGTCGTGGATGAGGGGCAGGGCGGTGATGCCGCAGAATTCGAAGTAGGCTTCGTCGATGAGGACAGCGGCGTGCGGGGCTTGGTCGAGAATCTGTTTGATCGCCGGGAGGGCGATTGCGGTTCCGGTCGGGTTGTTGGGGTTCGAGATTAGTATCGCTCGCGTGGACGGGGTGATTGTGCGCAGAAGTTCGTCGAGCGGGAACGCCAGTGCTGGCGGTTGGTAGTCGATCTCTTTGATCTTCGCGCCCGCCAGCTCGGAGTAAAAGCGATACATCGCGTAGGACGGACGCATGATGATGACTTCGGCGTCGTCATCGATATAGGTGTTGACCAGGACCTGGATGGCTTCGTCGGTGCCGTTGGTGAGCAGCAACTCGTCCGGCGAGACCTTGAAGAACGCGGCGAGGGCCGGACGTGGCTTTGGTGTATTCGGGATAGATGCTGAGTTGTTGCTCGCAGAGTTTGGCGCGCAGGAATTCGATGACTCGCGGCGAGCAGCCTACGGTGTTTTCGTTGAAGTCGAGGCGCAGTTTTCCTGCGCGTCCACCGCTCGGGGGTGAGTAGGGCGCCATGTCGAGCACGGCTTTGCGGGGATTAAGCATACAGCCTTTCTTCACACAGGCTGAGGGCTGTGCCAGCATCGCTTCTTACCGCTCCTTTACAGTCGCGGCTCAGAAAGATGAGTGCTGATTCCGAGCCGCGCGCGTAAGCAAGCGGTAACGAAAGCAGCCTGCCAGGACTCAAGGCGCACCTCCACGGAGCGGGCGTGGGCTTCGAGGCCTTCGGCGCGCGCCAGGGTGGTGATGGCGGGGGCGAGTTTGGCCAGCGCGCGGGAGTCGAGTTGCTGGGTGGCGATGACCTTGACGTAGTCGGCGGCGGAGAGTCCTCCGCGCAGGCGCGCCACGCCGCTGGTGGGGAGTACGTGATTCGGTCCGGCAGCATAGTCGCCGGCCGCTTCGGGGCTGTACGGGCCGAGGAAGATACTTCCGGCGTGCTGAATCTTCGGGAGCAGTTCTTCGTGGTGGAGGCTGAGGTGTTCGGGCGCGAAGGCGTTCGAGAGTTCAGCGGCTTCGTCGAGGTTGCGGACGATGATGATCGCGCTGTTTTTGTCGATTGCTTTGCGCGCGACCGGAGCCGTGGGCAGCGTGGCTAGCTGGCGCTCGACTTCTTTGGCTACCTGCCCGGCGAGGCGAATGGAAGTGGTGAGGAGGATGGCGCTGGCGTCGGTATCGTGTTCGGCCTGGGCGAGCATGTCCGCGGCGATGAAGCGGGGATCTCCTTCTTTCGCGATGATCAGGATTTCGGTGGGGCCGGCTACGAAATCGATACCGACGTCTCCGGCGAGCAGCTTCTTCGCGGCGGCTACGTAGATGTTGCCGGGGCCTACGATGCGGTCGGCGCGCGGGACGGTTTTTGTTCCGAAGGCGAAGGCCGCGATCGCCTGCGCGCCGCCCATTTGAAATACCTGATCGACGCCGAGCAGGTGCGCGGTTCCGTAGACTTCGGTGACCGGCCTGGGGCAGGCTATGCAGATGTTCTTCACGCCCGCTACGTGCGCGGGCACGGCGGTCATGATCACCGTGGAGGGAAGGGGATAGCGGCCGGCGGGGATGTAGCAGCCTACCGTGTCGAGCGGGCGCACGATCTGACCGAGGCGGAGGCCAGGGCCGAAGTTGCCCGTGTATTCGGCGGGGAGTTGCCTTTCCGCGAAACGGCGGACGTTATTGGCGGCGACTTCCACGGCGGAACGGAATTCGGGTGTGAGCCGCGAGGCGGCTTCAGCGAGTTCCTTCACCGGGACCTGAACCGATTTACGGTCGAGGTTATCGAATTTACGGGCGAGTTCGAGCAGACCTTTGTCGCCGCGGGTGCGCACGGTTTCGAGGATCGGGCGTACGATCTCTTCGGCTTCGTTGAAGCGTGCGGCGCGCCGGGAAAGGAGGCGGCCCATCGCGTTCGATTGGAGTATCCGGATCATCTACATTACGATCTTGTTCAGCGGGTATTCGACAATGCCTTCTCCGCCTGCCTGCTTCAGACGCGGGATGATGGAACGCACGGTGGATTCGTCGAGGATGGTGTTGACCGCGAGCCATTCGCCATCGCTCAGGTGCGAGACGGTGGGGCGCTTCAAGGCCGGCAGGACGTTCAGCACCGTTTCGAGGTTGTCCTTATGGACGTTTAGCATGAGGCCGACCTTGCCGAGCGCGGCGATTGCTCCATCGAGGAGCAGCTTCAGATCCTCAAGCTTGCCGCGTTTCCAGGAATCCGCCCAGGAGGTTTTGTTGGCGATCAGGCGGGTGTTCGATTCGAGAATGGTCTCGACGATACGGAGTTTGTTGGCTCGCAAAGACGAACCCGTTTCGGTGACTTCGACGATGGCGTCGGCGAGTTCGGGCGGCTTCACTTCGGTGGCGCCCCAGCTGAATTCGACTTTGGCGGTGACGCCGTTGCGGTCGAGATAGCGCTTCGTGGTGGCGACCAGTTCGGTGGCGATGACTTTGCCCTGCAGGTCCTTCACGCTGTGGAAGGCGCTCGCTTCGGGCACGGCGAGCACCCAGCGCACTTTGCCGAAACTCTGCTTGGCGTAGATGAGGTCGGCGACAGAATGGACGTCGGCACCGACTTCTTCGACCCAGTCGAGACCGGTGAGGCCGGCGTCGAGGATGCCGTCTTCGACGTAGCGCGCCATTTCCTGAGCGCGGATGAGCATGCACTCCATGTCGGGATCGTCAACGGTGGGGAAGTAGGAGCGCGAGCTGGTGGTGATGTTGAAGCCGGCGCGGCGGAAGAGGTCGACCGTGGCGTTTTCGAGGCTGCCTTTGGGGATGCCGAGTTTCAGCTTCATGATTTGCTCCCGTAGACGGCTTCGGGATCGTAGGCGCGGGCTTCGCTTTCGACCCATTCGGCGCCGTCGAGTCGTTTGTAAAAGCAGCTTTGGTAGCCGTTGTGGCAGACGCCTGGGCCGAGGGATTCGACTTTGATGAGGAGGGTGTCGTCGTCGCAATCGGTGGAGATTTCCTTGACGACCAGGCGGTGGCCGGAGCTTTCGCCTTTCATCCACAGCTTGTTTCGCGTGCGGCTGTAAAAGGTGACGAAGCCGGTGGCGACGGTTTTTTCGAAGGCTTCGGGGTTCATGAAGCCGACCATGAGGACGCGGTTGGTGGTTGCGTCCTGAATGACGGCCGGAAGGAGGCCGTCGAGTTTGGTGTAATCGAGAGTCATTTTTGGTTTGCCGCTGTTATTGCCTGCACGGAGTATGTTTATCTGGCTCCGGAGGCAATAAAAAAGCCCGCCGGTACCGCGGCGGGCGTCCTTTCGTTTGACTTAGAAACCGGTTTAAGCCAGGACCCGCCGCATAGTGGTCGCCCGATGGTGATGGTGATGATGCCGGGCAGCGGGGAGCACTGACATAAAGGAATAGTGTAGCAAGGGCTGAGGTCTGGTTCAAATTTCGGGGGAAAGGCATTCTGCCGAACGAACCCGGGAGGGTCGATCTCCGGCAGCGAGTGATTTTGCCAAACGAACCTGACGGTCTGGTAAGTGCATTATTTGCATGGCGATGCGTGGTGATACGCGAAAAACGCATCGCCGCGGATCCGTGGATTGGGCGAGTTGATTTTGATTCGTCATGACACGATCTGTTGGCGATCCTACTATGGCATGCCCAAATCAGGCTCGAGGTGCGGAATCTTAGTAAGTCATTTTGATTCAATAAAATAAAGGATTTTGGCGTATGTGACCGAAGAAACCTGCCCGAGTGCGCTCGCCACGCTCCGATAGACAATTGCTCGGATTTAAGAACCGGTCTAGCGGTGGCATTTCGAGGGAACCGACTTAGAACCGCCGGATACCTGACGCCTGATAACGTCTCTTTTTCCAATTCACTGCAAGCAGGAATGGGGAAGGGTGTTTTAATGAGGGAGGTTGCTCTCGATGAATGAGCTTCCGACAACCCCACCTCGTCTGGATCCCGCTCCGGATCTGACCGCCGCCGACTGGTTTGCCGGATTGGCAACTGCAGGGGTTGCTGGCATTACAGCGTGGTGGTCCGCACCTGCCGCTGTTCTACTCAACATGGTCACGGCACCGTTGCTCAGCAGGCGTCGGGACGCGTTCTACGGGGAACTCCGGTTGAATTTGAACGACCTGAACCGGCTGGTTGCCGGGCTGACGCCGGAGGCACTGTCCAAGAATGAGGCATTCGTCTCGGCACTTGCGCAGGCTACCCAAAGCGCAATGAAGACGAATTCAAAAGATAAAGAGAAGCTGGAGGCATTGCGAAACGCGGTGCTGAACATCGCTCTCGGGAATTCCCCGGCGGATGATCTGCAGGCTATTTTTCTGAACCTCGTGGACAGCTTCACCACGGTCCACCTTCAACTGCTTCGGTTGTATTTACATCCCAATTCCGTGGATCGAGACCGGTTTCGGCGAGAGCGTTACGTAAGTGATCAGGCGACTATGGATCTTTTAAGCCGCGGGCTCATTCGCGACAGCCGGCCAGTCGCAGCCCGCAATCGGGACTCGGATGAGAGCTTAGTGATCAACGATTGGCCAGTATCCAATCTCGGGAAGAAGTTTCTTGATCTCGTGACGCACCCGCCGCAGCTTGGCGCGAAACAGGTTTAAACAAGCGGTCTCCTCGCCCCTTTGTCCGGTAACGGATTTTGCTCGGATATAAGGAAGGGAAGCGCTAGCCGGATTGGTACGCCGATCGCGTGTCGTCCAATCCGACATTGTTTTGCGGTACAGTAGTGAATATCACTACATTGTGGGAGCAGCTATGAACAAAACAGTCGCGGCCGCGGACGCCAATCGCCGATTCTCCGAACTTCTGCGAACCGTGAAGAAGGGCGAAAGCATCGTGGTGACGAGTCACGGCAAACCGGTGGCAAAAATCTCGCCCATCGTTGAGGATAATCGGGCCGAGGAAGGCGCGCGCTCCGCCCTTTTCGCCCGGCTCCGCCGGGAACGGGTTGTGAATGTCGGCCGCTGGACGCGTGACGAGTTGTACGACGACGTCCCATGAGGATCGCGTTGGACACTAACGTTCTGGCCTACGCCGAAGGCGTCAAAGGAGCGGTCAGGCGAGAGCAGACACTGAAACTGATCCAGCGATTGCCACCGGAGGCTCTTGTCCTGCCCGCTCAGGCGTTGGGCGAGTTGTTCAATGTACTTGTTCGAAAGGCCAAACGGCGCCCGGTTCGTGCGCGCGAGGCAGTGATGAGTTGGCGCGATGCATATGCGGTAGTTGACATGTCAGCGGCGATAATCGTCAGTGCAACGGATCTGGCGTCCGATCATGGGCTTACGATTTGGGACTCGGTCATGCTGGCCGCGTCGGCGGAAGCTGAGTGTCGTTTGCTGCTGTCGGAAGATTTGCAGGACGGCTTTACGTGGCGGGGAGTCACCGTCGACCAACCCGTTTGCAGCCACCCTCCATCCCATCCTTGCGGCCGTGCTTGTGCCGCCTGGGCGGGTGAGTTCACGGAAATGCGCGGTGACGGCTTAGGGAAGCGGCATCCCGCGGATTTCGTTACCGCTCCATAACTGTCGCGGCTCGGTAAAATCACACAAATACTGGTCGTGCTTTGGGGCGGATCACGGCCGGGCCAGACTTATATTTCTTTCAAATTCAGTCATTTAGCTAAGTTGGCGCGGGCCAGGCCGCTCTGGGAGTCTAGTATGCGGTCGAGGAGATCTGATGACCATTCACCCCTATGGGCCGCGTCAACGTGGCGACACCCGGCACGCCGGTGCCGCTTTCGACCGACGAGACCGTTACCGTTTCGAAGCTGTTTTTCCAGGTGATTCCCGGGCTGACGGGTAAAACCTATGTGGGCGCGCCCACCATGAACAAGACTACCCTCGCGGGAACGGCGCGCATTCTGTGGCCGAACGCCGCGGGAGGCTTTTCCGAGACCTTCGAAATCGAAGCCGCAGGACGCGGGAGGATTCGATTCACCTCGCCGACTATGCGGTCGATGCCGATGTCGCGGGGGAAGGACTGCTGGTTACGTACTGGACTGAGTAGAGTCCTATTTAGAAGGCCGGTAAGTGGCGGATTGGATGTCTGTTTCCCAGACTTTCACTTCCGCCACTTCGACCGGATTTTCCTGTTTCAATGCCTTCCTGCATCTTTTCGCAGATATACCAGGCGATGTTTTCGGCGGAGGGTTCCAGCGTGATAAACGGTTCGATGTCGTTGAGGAAGACATGGTCGAGCGGCTCCGAGATGGCGCGCAGCAGCCGCTTTAGTTCCACGAAATCGGCCAGCATTCCCGTCTTCCGGTCGACGTTCTCCCCGCGCACCACCACTTGCACCTTATAGTTGTGCCCATGCACGTTCTCGCACTTGCCTTTGTAATGGCGCAGCGCGTGACCGGCGGCAAAAGTGTGTTCTATTGCTACTTCAAACATACAAACCTCAAACCTCGAAAAATTTCTCCACGTCCGGGAATCGCATGGAAAATGCGTAGTCCGGCAGACTATCAAAAAATACCTGTCCGTAGCGTTGCTGCGTAATCCGGTTATCGAGCAGCGAAAGCACTCCCCGGTCCGACCGTGTCCGGATCAACCGGCCGAAGCCCTGCTTCAGGGAGATGGCCGCCTGCGGGATCTGGTAATCGTAGAACGGATTCCCGCCGGCCTCGCGCACATTGCGGATCCGCGCTTCCACCACGGGATCGTTCGGCACCGCAAAGGGCAACTTATCGATGATAACGCAGCTCAATTGCTCGCCCGGAACGTCGACGCCCTGCCAGAACGACGAGGTGGCGAAAAGGACGCAGTGCGGCGTTTCGCGGAATTCATCAAGAAGGGCCATGCGCGGGCCGGTGCCCTGCATGAGAACCGGGTATTCGATGGCGAAGGAGACGCGGTCGTAGATCTGGCGCATCTGCTGATAGCTGGTGAAGAGCACGAAGGCGCGTCCGCGGCTGGCGCCCGAGGATGCGGACGATTTCCTCGCTGGCCGCCTTGACGTAGGCCGGGCTCGACGGGTTCGGCAGATGGTTGGGGATGTAGAGCAGCGCCTGCGTGCCGTAGTCGAAATGGCTCTGGACGACCTGGGTGCGCGCGGTTTCGAGGCCGAGGCGCGCTTGCACGTAATCGAAGCGGCCGGCGACGGCGAGGGTGGCGGAGGTCAGGACGGCGGTGTCGATCTTGTCCCAGAGGTGCTGGCGCAGGACGTCGGCCACGTCGATGGGCGTGGCCTGGACGAAGATGCCGCGGCCGCGGCGTTCGATCCAGTGGACGAAGCCGGGGGTTGCGCCTTCGATCAGGAACTGCAGGGCGGAGCGCAGTTCGTGCGCGCGGCGGAAGAGCGGGATGACTTCCTGCGGGGCGTCGGCGATGACTTTGAGGTGGCTGGCGAGGAGGTCGAAGGCGGTGAGGAGGTCGGTGTAGATTTCCTGATGCTGTTCGAGGAATGTGTCGCGCCCGGTGAAGCTCGAGCGGCCTTCGGAGCCGGGGAGCAGGCTGAAGAAGTGCAGGGCGATTTCGTCGAGACGGATCAGGATGCGGTCGAGTTCTTCCGAGCCGAACTTGCGGACGCGGGACATGGCGGCGATGTCGCGGCGCAGTTCCTGCACGCGGTAATTGCTGAGGGTGAAGCCGAAGTACTGGCCGGCGATGTCTTCGATCTCGTGCGCTTCGTCGAAGATTACGGCGTTGTAGTCGGGGAGGATGCTGCCCATTTCGTCGCGGCGGACGGCGAGGTCGGCGAAGAAGAGGTGGTGGTTGACGATGATGATGTCGGCTTCGGCGGCGCGCTGGTGCATGAGCGTGATGAAGCAGCGCTCGTACTGTTTGCATTTGGAACCGGCGCAGAGCTCGGAGCGGGCGTCGATCTTGCCCCAGGCCGTGCTGTCTTCGGGGAGCGTGCGGATTTCGGCGCGGTCGCCGAGTTCGGTGGTCTTTTCCCAATCGCGGATGATCTGGAAATCGGCGACTTCTTCGAGGCCGGTGAGTACGGGTGAGTTTTCGGCTTCGTAGATTTTCTGGCGGCAGGCGTAGTTGCTGCGGCCTTTCATGTAGCAGACGCGGAGGGGGCGGTCGAAGACGCGTTCGAGGAAGGGGATGTCGCGGAAGAAGAGCTGTTCCTGGAGCGCTTTGGTTCCGGTGGAGACGACTACGCGCCGTTCGGATAGGAGGGCGGGCACGAGATAGGCGAGGGTTTTGCCGGTGCCGGTGCCGGCTTCGACGATCAGCTTCTTTTTTTCGGAGAGCGCTTCTTCGACGGCGGTGGCCATGTCGAGTTGGCCCTGGCGGGATTCGAAGGCGGGGTGTTTGGCGGCAAGCAGGCCATCGGGGCGGAAGAAACGCCGCACCGCATTCCGGCTCTGGACGGAGGTGACACCCATATCAAACAGTTCAGCACACCGCCGATAACTCGTAGAGTGGTGGTGCGCTGAATCTGTGTGGCTTTCGTCCTGGATCACCGGACATAGACTTCACGTGCCTGTTACAACGATCCTCTACTTCCGGCCCGCACAATATGGCAACCTTACCTTGATCGCGGAGAGATTTATGAAATTGGGTGCAGTCGCTGGCATTGCCACCGGCATGGTGGTTGCATCGTTCGGTCAGATAACAACGGCGCTGCCAACGTTTGAAGTCGCATCAGTCAAGATGATTGAGAATCCCAGCACTTTCCCCCCGGGCTTCTCTTTGAAACCGCGCGGGGGCAGATCAGCTGGGCTACTACTTTGTACTTCCTCATCTGCTACGCGTATCACCTTCCGGGCTGGCGAATTTCAGGGATCCAATCAGAACAGACCTTTTACACGATCGCCGCGACCATGGATGCCGTTACCAGCGAAGACGACATTCGTCTGATGCTGCAGCGACTATTAGCGGACCGTTTCAAAGTCGTTTCCCACCACGAGACAAGGGAACGGCGGGCCATGCACTGGTCATCGCGAAGAGTGGCCCGAAACTGGCAATTGCTACAGAGGCGGGGGGGCCGCCTCCGATGCCGAAGTACCTGGCGGGCAAGCCTCCACAGGCCTTTGAGGGACGCGCTTTTACGTCCGCGGAAGGCCCCGGAACCTTAGCCATAACTGGCCGGGGAGTTCCGCTATCCCAGTTGGCCGATGAACTCTCGGCGCGTTCGTTCCGGATCAGACACGTTTGGGAGGCCTCTATTACTTTGGTTTCAGATTTCCCGACCCTACCGGATTCATCGCCGCTGTCGACGTGCCTTCGCTGTCCTCGGCCTTGCAGGATGAGCTCGGGCTGAGGCTTGAGAACCAGAAAGGCCCTGTCGATATGTTGGTTATCTCTCACAGCGAGAGAATCCCCTCCGAGAATTGATGCAACCCCGAAGCCACGCGTTTCCTAACCGCAGCCGCCTGAGGCCCATTGCTGCGTTCTTCGCGCCGCATAGAAACACGGAAGCTTTACTTGAAAGGAATGTCCACCTCGGCATAACTGCCGGGTGTCGCGGCGTTCACCGCGGCTGCGATCGCGTCAACATGCTCCCGCACAAGCCACCAGGGCGATTGCCCAAGAACAACGATTGAGATTTTCCGGTCGGCCAGGTTCTGCTGATAGCGCACGTTCTTGTCGGTCGTCAGCAACAGATTGAAGCCAGCTTCTTCCGCCAGCTTAAGTAGTACTCCGTTTGAAATTCGCTCCCATTTGAGTTTCCTTACTTCTGTGACATCGTGACTTCCCAGCGATCCGGCGAGGCCTCTCGGGACGCCTTGATCAAATAGAATGCGCATCGACCGCTTCGACGGCGGGCGGTTGCCGCACCGGCGGCGGAGCGTCGAGACTCCGCGCCGCAAATTCAAGCACCGCGCGAATCTGTTCCCGCGTTACATCATACTGCTCGATGATTTCCTCAACGCTCGTGCCCAGTTCAAGATTTTCAAACACCGTAGCCACTGGCATCCGCGTATCCCGAAACACCCATGCGCCGCTGCGTCTGTCCGGCGCGCTTTCCACGGCGGGGCATTGTGACCAGTCGAGGGTTGCTGTTGCCATGCTATGCACTCCTTCTTTGAGAATACGTTACGCGGGCGGCCTCCGGGGCTATGCGCGGTCAAGCTGTTGGAGAATTCGCAATCCGCAACACGACGCGACCTGCACGCTGGAGTCCTTTGTGTATACGAGCTGAGCACGCGGATTTGACGGACTACTCGCAGGACCCGCGTATACCGCCGCCCACGGCTTGCCATTTCACCGGAAGCTATCATTGCAAGTAGTGACATCAAACGAATTACCGTCGGTTGTGATCGTAGGACGGCCGAACGTCGGTAAGTCCACCGTCTTTAACCGCATCACAGGACAGCGCCGTTCGATTGTGGGCGATGAGCCTGGGATCACGCGCGATCGCATCCATGGCTTCGCCACACACGAGGGGCGGCGATTCGAGTTGATCGACACCGGCGGCGTGGTGGTCAGCGATGCGGATTACATCCCCAAGCAGATTCTGGCGCAGGCGCGCGTGGCGCTTGAGCAGGCTGCGCAGGTGATCTTCATCGTGGATGGCCGCAGCGAGATTACGGCTTCCGACCGTGAGCTGGCGGCAATGCTGCGCAAGGCTGGGAAGCCCGTTTCGCTGGTGGTGAACAAGTGCGACACCGGGGCGAAAGAGGATTTGATCCACGATTTCTATTCCCTGGGGATCAAGGATATTTTTCCTGTGTCGGCCGAACACGGCATGGGCATGGATGCGATGCTCGATCACGTCACGAAGGATTTCCCGGTAGAGGATGCCGCGGAAGAGGTGGAACAGCGGGGCATTCGGATCGCGATCATCGGGCGGCCGAACGTGGGGAAATCGACGTTGCTGAATGCGCTGACCGGCAAGGATCGGGCGATTGTTTCTCCGATTGCCGGGACGACGCGGGATGCGGTGGACGAAACCATCGAGCGCAACGGGACGAAATTCGTTTTTGTCGATACGGCGGGGATCCGGCGCAAAGGCAAGACGAAGGAGATGACCGAAAAGCTCAGTGTGGTGATGGCGCGGCGGCATATCCGGATGTGCGATGTGGTGCTGCTGGTGATGGACGCGAGCGACGGATTTGTTGGCGGCGATGCGACGATCGGCGGGTATGCTCATGAAGGCGGCCGGCCGGTGATTTTGTGCGTGAACAAGTGGGATCTGGTGACGTCGGGCAAGCGCAAGGAGTTCGAGCAGAACGTGCGCGACCACTTGAAGTTTCTCGATTACGCGCCGATGATTTTCATGTCCGCGCTCAATGGGACTGGCGTTATCGCGCTGCTCGATCTGATCAAGAGCGTGAATGAATCGGCGTTCCACCGTGTGACTACGGGTGAGTTGAACCGGTTCGTGGAATCGCTGAAGTTCGATGAGCGGAAGGTTCTGTATATCACCCAGGCTAGCGTGCATCCGCCATCTTTCGTTCTGTTCACGGATAAGGCGGGGCCGCTGCATTTCTCGAATGAGCGGTATCTGATGAATCAGATTCGGAAACGGTTTGGGTTTGAGGGCACGCCGATCAAGGTGACGATTCGGGGGCGCGCGCGGAAGAAGGACCGTCCGCCGCAGCGATAGCCGGGGATTACCTCCGGGAGGGGAAGATTTCCGGTTCGAGGGGCCATGGAGCTTTTGGCCTCGACGCCTCATCGAGAACTTTTCCGTTATCGAACGTCAACTTCCATGCTGCTCCGAAATTGACTCCCAGAGGAACGAGGCTGCGCGCATTTTGTTCGGCCAGGGGTAAGGTGGGTGGGTTTCGCTCAGCCCACACTTCTGCCGTTATCCTGCTCCCGATGCGGAACGAGTCTTTTGTGAAGCCACGAGAAATCAGGAGGCCTGGAGCGGACAGCCTCAGCATCCATGGGATGGTACTTCCATTTGGTTCTTTCACATCGATGAACAGATAGGTGAGCGCTCCGGCACCCAAGTCAATTTTCGTGATGACGCCGTCCAGGGTAATTATCCTGCTCGTGTCAAACGTCCCCTGGATCGAATAGCCTTGAGCATTTAATCGCGCCGCTCCGCCAAGCAAGGTGATCGCGACAAGACCGATTATCAGCGATCTCATGGTGGGTACCTCCTCGTCTGATCGTATCGAATTTTTGCGCCGTCAAGAACGATGTTGCTTTGCGCGGTCATGCCACCAGATCGCGCCGAACACGATCAGCAATAACGCAGGAAGAATGGCCACCGCGCGGAACGAAGTCTGGGCCGCGATGCCGAGCACTCGCTCCAGTTCGGGGCCCGGCTGCAAGGCGGCGAAGGCCGCGCTGCCTCCTGCGACCTCGACCTTCTTGGAATCGAAGATCGTTCCCATCGCCGGCAAGACGAACGTAATCGAAAGCATCCCAGCGGTTCCCATCAATCCGATCAGCAGCGCGCCACCTCGCGGGAAGCGATCGGCGGCCGTCGCCAACATGGTCGGCCACATGTAGCAGACGCCGGTACCCCATACGGTGGCGGCGAGCAAGCCGGTAACAGGCGAGTTCGCGACGCTCAGCGCAAACAGCCCGATCGAAGCGAGCAACGACGAAAACCAAAGCAGTCCGGCCGGCGAGAGTTTGTGAACCATGGGTCCGGCGAAGTGACGCATCACGAACATCAGTCCGCTGACGTAGACCAGCAGCCAGATGCCGCGCATGCCCACGGTTCGGGTGAGGGCGAGGTCGACCCACTGTCCGGGTGCGAGCTCGGATGCCGCGGTCAGGAACATCGCGCAGAAGAGGACGAGGAACATGGGTTTGAGCAGTTCGCGGAACATGGCGCTCATGGGGACGCCGGATGCGACGCGCTCAGTGGGCGGGAATTTGACCCCGATGCAGAGGATGGTCACGAGCGCCGCTGGCACCATGACGGTGGCGAGCTTGATCTGCCAGCCGAAGCCCATCGCGCCCATGCCGATGCCGAGGAGCCCGCCGGCGATAAGACCGCCGGGCCACCACGCGTGGAGCGTGTTCAGACGGGCGGTTTTGTCATCGGGATAGAGCGTGGTGGTGAGCGGGTTGATTACGGTTTCGACGAGGCCCCAGCCGATTCCGGTAACCACTGCGCCCAGCCACAACACGGCGTAGATTCCCAAGCCTGCACTTGCGCTGATGCCTGCCGCGAAGAGGATGACCAGAGTGCCGGCGATGAAGAGCACGCCTGACAGCGGGAGCATCACGCCCATGCCGATCGCGTCGAGCAGGGGACTGCCGATCGCGATGGTGAACGCGTATCCGAGGAAAGGCACGCCGAGTACGGCGCCGATCATTTCGGCGGAGTGGACTTTATCGATCGGGTCGAAGAAAATGCGCTGGAGGTCGCTCGCGATGTTGGACCGCAGAGACGCGCCGACCCCCGCGGTAAAGAGCGCGAGCAGACTGACGACGAAAAGACGCGTCTTGTTATAGGCTGCGTGGCGATCGACGGGGGAAACTACGCTTGCGCTCATCCTGTCGAGCTTATCGCAATTACCCGCTCATCGAAGCGAGAAACTCGCCGTTGGTGCGGGTCTTGCCGAGCTTGTCGAGCAGCAGCTCCATCGTTTCCACCGGCGAAAGCGGACTGAGCACGCGCCGCAGAATGTAGACGCGATTCAGTTCTTCGCGCGGCATGAGCAGTTCTTCCTTACGCGTGCCGCTCTTGTTGATGTCGATGGCCGGGAACACGCGCTTCTCGATCAGCTTGCGGTCGAGATGGATTTCCATGTTGCCGGTGCCTTTGAACTCTTCGAAGATCACGTCGTCCATGCGGCTGCCGGTATCGACGAGCGCGGTGGCGATGATGGTCAGCGAACCGCCTTCTTCGATGTTGCGCGCCGCGCCGAAGAAACGCTTCGGGCGCTGCAGCGCATTCGAATCGACGCCGCCCGAGAGCACTTTGCCGGAGGGCGGAACGATGGTGTTGTAAGCGCGCGCCAGACGCGTGATCGAATCGAGCAGGATCACGACGTCTTTCTTGTGTTCGACCAGGCGCTTGGCTTTTTCGATCACCATCTCGGCGACCTGCACGTGGCGGGTGGCCGGCTCGTCGAAGGTGGAGCTGATCACTTCGCCGCGCACCGAACGCTGCATGTCGGTGACTTCTTCCGGGCGCTCGTCGATCAGCAGAACGATCAGCGAAACTTCCGGATGGTTGGTGGTGACGGAGTTGGCGATGTTCTGCAAGCAGCATCGTTTTGCCGGTGCGCGGCGGCGCGACGATCAGGCCGCGCTGGCCTTTGCCGATGGGCGTGATGCAGATCCATCACGCGTCCCGAGAAGTTGTCCTTGACGGTTTCGAGTTTGAGACGCCCGTCGGGATAGAGCGGCGTCAGGTTGTCGAAGAAGATCTTGTTGCGCGCTTCCTCGGGCGGCTCGAAGTTGATGGCGTCGACTTTGATCAGCGCGAAGTAGCGCTCGCCTTCCTTCGGCGGGCGGATCTGGCCGGAGACGGTGTCGCCGGTGCGCAGGTCGAAGCGGCGGATCTGCGAGGGCGAGACATACACGTCGTCGGGGCCGGGCAGGTAGTTGTATTCGGGCGCGCGCAGGAATCCGAAGCCGTCGGGCAGGCATTCGAGCACGCCTTCGGAGAAGATCAGTCCGCTCTTTTCCGCCTGCGTCTGCAGGATCTTGAAGATGAGCTCCTGTTTGCGCAGGCCGGCGGCGTTGAGCACGCCCATATCCTTCGCCACCTGGTTCAGGTTCTGGATGCTCATGTCCTTGAGCTCGACCAGATCGAGTGTCGGCGCGCCACCGGGCTTACCCTGCTGCTGCTTGCGGCGCTGTTGACCGGGATGGCCTTGCGGGCCCTGGTGCGGATGTTGGCCGCCACCCTGCTGAGGCGCCCCTCCCTGCTGCGGTGGCCGGTTCTGCTGACCCTGACCGGCGTCGGGCGCTGTTTCGGAAGGCGCGGGCGGCGCGCTCTCGACGGTCGCAGGCGGAGCGGTTGCACCGTTAGCGGCTGGGGGCGCGGGTGGCGCCGCGGATTCGACAGCCACAGGCGTTTCCGCCTTTGGGGCGTCATGCCTGGTGTCGTTTTTCTGCCCGTCGTTCTTTTCGTGCTGCCGATGGGGCTGCCTTTCGCCGCGCGGCGGGCGCGAGGGGCGCTCCTGACTTGACTTGGGGGCGGTCTCGTCTGTCTTTTCGGAAGAAGCGTCCCGGGCGGGTCGTTCAGCCGTCTTCTCCTGAGCCACTGGCTCCTGAGGCGGTGTGTCTACTGCAGGTGTGTTTTCGTTATCGCTTGCCAAATTTCCCTCACTCCGCGGCCTGTGACCGCCGAGAACGGCAGCGGCTCGGCATGTTGCCCGATGGCTTTCAAGCCGCGCTGCTGCTCTGCCTGATTCAGTTTGTCGATCTTGGACGCTACCACAACATAGGGATGGTGATTGGCCTCGAGCCACTGTTTGAGGTCGAGGTCTTTCTCCATCCAGCCGCGGCGAGCGTCCACGATCAGAAATGAAAGCCTTAAGCTGCTTCTCTCCCGTAAATAATGTTCAATAAGCTTCGCCCACTCAGCCTTCGCGGCCAGGGGCACCCGTGCGTATCCATAACCTGGAAGATCCACGAAATAGAAACTGCCATCGATTCGGTAGAAATTGATCGACTGCGTACGACCAGGCGTATTACTGGTGAACGCCAGCCCGCGTTTTCCTGCCAATGCATTGATCAGGCTGGATTTTCCGACGTTGCTTCGACCCAGGAAAGCTACCTCGGGCAGCCCGTCGGCGGGGAACTGCTCGGGACTACTGGCACTGTTGATGAATTCCGCTAACAATTTTACTACACCGGAAGGGAAGGTGGGCGCAAGGAGGTGTTAAGTTCAAGTATAGCAGAGATTGTTCGGTCGGCACTTTGCGCGATTCCAGCCGCAGCCCAAGTTGTTTGACGGCGGCGACTACCGCGCTCCCCATGGGATTTGAGGACGGCGTAGCCGGCATCGGCGCCTCACCCGGCGCTGCTCCCGGGCTAGCCTGGGCTCCGGCAAGATCTTCCAGCGCCACATCGATCGAGATCTGGTAAGAACTGCTGGTTTCGGTCATATCGATTACCTGCTGGTCCAGCATTCCGGTCAACAATGCGGCTAATTCTGTGCAGGTGATGTTCGGCGACTCGAGATGCAGGCCCCGGCCGCTCGGAACGAGCCGGACCTGAGGGATTTCAGGGCCGCTGATCACACCACCGCCGTCGGGCGTCCGGGTAAAGCGGATCATGCTGCCTCCCATGGTAGCGACTTGCGTCTGAGGCGGAGCGGCAGAGTCGTTACTGGCCGGGAGTAACGATGCGACTTCGGCATCGGGCTGCACTTCCTTTGCCTTAATTCCGCCCTTAGTGACAACCAGCATGTAAGCAGGTTGGTCTTTAGTGGCGCGGTGTACGGCTAGTTTGAATCGATCCGCCAGGAGCGCCTGAAGCATTTCGGGAACCTGATCTTCGGTCGTGTCTTCCGGGATTTTCGCGAGAATATCGAACCTCTGAGAGTTCAGCCAGTCGGGTCCTGTGACCCGGCTCTGACGGACGCGAAAGGCGGTCTGGATGAGCGCGCCCAAGGGAATCCCTCCGATATCGACTCTTTGATGGTCTACGTTCATGCCCAGATGGATTTTTCCGGAGCGCGCCATCTCCATCGTAATTTCTGGCGCTGGCTTGATGGTGGCGACTTCGAACTCGGACCCGGCGGCGCGAAGTGGCGCCAGGGTCAGAAACCCGGCAAGGACATAGCCTGCGTTTTTCAGGGCTCCCACCGACACACTTCCTCCTGGCTCAGTTGGGAGCATTTCGTTACCGCTCCCTCACGGTCGCGGATCAGTAAATCAACGTCTTTTCGGAGCGGTAACGAAATGTTAGTGGGCGCGGTCGATTTCCTGCGGAGCCGCCAGTTCAACTCCGGCAGGCGTCAACGGCAGCGCCACCAGTTCGCGCTCGAGCGCGAGGCGTAGCACTTCATCCATGTGATCGACGAAATGCAGCTTCATGATGTTGCGGATGTATTCGGGAATGTCCGGAAGGTCCTTCTGATTGTCCTTCGGGACGATCACCTCATTGATGCCATGTCGGTGCGCCGCGAGCAGCTTCTCTTTCAGGCCGCCGATGGGCAGAACCTTGCCGCGCAGCGTGATTTCGCCGGTCATGGCGAGGTCGCCGCGAACCGGAATCTTCGTAAGCGCACTGCAGATGGTGGTGGCGATCGTGATACCTGCCGACGGGCCGTCCTTCGGAATTGCGCCCTCGGGAATATGCAGGTGAACGTCGAGGTTGCGGTAGAAATCCCGCGTCAGGCCGAGCGTGAGCGCGCGCGACCGCACATAGCTGAAGGCTGCCTGCGCGGATTCCTGCATCACATCACCCAGCTTCCCGGTGACGGTCAGCTTGCCTTTGCCTTCCATCAGGATGCACTCGGTGGTCAGAATCTGGCCGCCGACTTCGGTCCACGCGAGCCCGGTGGTTGCGCCGATTTCGTTGTGCCGGTCGGTCGTGGTGTCGCGGAATTTCTCCGGTCCGAGAAGTTCGGTTACCTTGGCGGCATTGACCACCACCTTCGTCTTGTCGCCCTCGCCCACGATCTTGCGAACGATTTTACGGGCAACATTGCCCACTTCGCGTTCCAGATTGCGGACGCCCGATTCGCGCGTGTAGTACTGAATCAGCTGCGACAGGCCGTCGTCGGTGAACTGGATCTGATCGGTGTTGAGCCCGGCGGCTTCGGTTTGCTTCTTGACCAGAAAGCGCTTGGCGATTTCCAGCTTTTCGAGTTCCGTGTAGCCGGAAAGCCGGATGACTTCCATGCGGTCCTGCAGGGCGGGCGGAATGGTGTGAAGCACGTTCGCGGTCGCCACGAAGAACACCTGGGAAAGATCGTATTCCACGTCGAGGTAGTGATCGACGAACATGTGATTCTGCTCGGGATCGAGTACTTCGAGCAGCGCCGAAGACGGATCGCCGCGGAAATCGGTCGACATCTTGTCGATTTCATCCAGCATGAAAACCGGATTGCGCGTGCCGGCCTTCTTCATCATCTGGATCACCTGGCCGGGCAGCGCGCCGATATAGGTGCGGCGATGGCCGCGAATCTCGGCTTCATCGCGCACGCCGCCGAGCGACATGCGGACGAACTTGCGGCCGGTGGCTTTCGCGATCGACATCCCGAGCGAGGTCTTGCCCACGCCCGGAGGTCCGACAAACATGAGGATCGAACCGCGCGGATTCTTCACCATGCGGCGCACGGCGAGAAATTCGAGGATGCGCTCTTTGATCTTTTCGAGGCCGTAGTGATCGGATTCGAGCACTTCCTCGGCGTGTTTGAGTTCGCGGATTTCCTTCGAGCGCTTCTTCCACGGCACAGCGAGGAGCCAGTCGAGATAATTGCGGGAAACCGTCGATTCGGCCGACATGGGCGGCATGTTTTCCAGGCGCTTCAACTCGGCCAGCGCTTTCTCGAGACCGTCCTTCGTCATGCCGGACATCTCGATGCGCTTCTTCAGCTCGTCGATTTCGCTTTTTTCGCCGCGGCCCAGTTCCTTCTGGATGGCCTTGATCTTTTCGTTGAGGTAATACTCTTTCTGCGCCTTCTCCATCTGGCGCTTCACGCGGCCCTGGATGGTGCGGTCGACATTGAGCTTCTCGATCTCGATATCGAGCATCTCGGCCACGCGGGTGAGGCGGTCGATGGGGTCGAAGATTTCGAGCAGTTCCTGCTTCTCTTCGATGGTGAGCTGCAGGTTGGCGCCTACGGTGTCGGCGAGTTTGCCCGCATCGTCCACGCGGATGGCCGCGACCATCGTTTCGTAGTTCAGATTCTGGCTGAGCTTGACGTATTGCTCGAAGAGCGAGGTGACGCGCGTGGTCAGCTGCTTCGAGCTGCGGGCCGGTCTCGACTTTGAAGTTGAAGGTACGGACCACGGCGCGGAAGAAGCCCTCGTCGTCGGTCACCGAAACCACTTTGGCGCGCTCGACGCCTTCCACCAGAACTTTGATATTCCCGTCCGGCAGTTTGAGGCTCTGGACGATGTTGACGATGCAGCCGACGCTGAAGATCTCGTTGGGGCTCGGTTCGTCGGTTGAGGCGTCGTGCTGGGTGGCGAGGAAAATTTTCTTGTCGCCCGCCATGGCGTCTTCGAGAGCGCGCACGCTCGATTCGCGGCCCACGACGAACGGCGTCATCATGTACGGAAAGATGACGACATCCCGGATGGGCATCATCGGAAGGCGTCTGGTATCGGACTTTTCTTTCGAAGTGAGCATGGTCTTGTTCGGATTTAAGTCAGGCTTCCAGTTGGCGGGACTAGCATGCGGCCAATGCATCGGATCGCGGCTTCAGATACGGTCACTATTGTACGGCCTGTGTATCGCGCGCGTTAACCCGCCTTTTCGAGCAGGGTGAGGCTGATCTTCTGCGAGAGAACCATCTCGCGCGTGACCTGGAATTCCTTGACCTTCTTGTAGGAGGGCAGGAAGTACATCAGATCGAGCATCAGGTCTTCGAGGATCATCCGGAGACCGCGCGCGCCGACCTTGCGCTCGAGCGCCAGGGTCGCGATGGCGTCCAGTGCATCCTCGGAGAACCGCAGCCGCACGTTCTCGTATTCGAACAGCCGCTGGTACTGCTTGATGATGGCGTTCTTCGGCTTGCTCAGAATCTGGATGAGCGCCGATTTGTCGAGGTCTTCGAGCGTTGCCACCACCGGCATTCGTCCGATGAATTCGGGAATGAAGCCGTACTTGATCAGATCGTGCGGCTGCAGCGCGCGGAGCAGATCGAGATCGCGGCGGTCGCTGATGCCGACCGTCTTGGCCGGTTCGCCGGATTTGGCCTGATCGCGGCTCGCATCTTCCGCCATGAATCCGATGGACTTCTTGCCCACGCGGCGGCCGATGATCTTCTCGAGACCCACGAACGCGCCGCCACAGATGAACAGGATGTTGGTGGTGTCGATCGGGGTGAATTCCTGGTGCGGGTGCTTGCGGCCGCCCTGCGGCGGAACATTCGCGATGGTGCCTTCGAGAATTTTCAGCAGCGCCTGCTGCACGCCCTCACCGGAAACATCGCGGGTGATGGACGGATTTTCGTCCTTGCGGCAGATCTTGTCGATTTCGTCGATGTAGATGATGCCCTGCTGGCAGCGCTGAACGTCGCCATCCGCGGCCTGAAGCAGTTTCAGGATGATGTTCTCGACGTCTTCGCCGACATAGCCGGCCTCGGTCAGGGTGGTGGCGTCGACAATGGCGAACGGAACGTCCAGAATGCGCGCCAGCGTCTGGGCCATCAGCGTCTTGCCGGTGCCGGTCGGGCCGATCAGAAGGATGTTCGATTTGGCGAGCTCGATCTCGGAATTGCGCATCCGGTTCATATGGATGCGCTTCGAGTGGTTATAAACGGCGACGGCCAGCTTGCGTCTTGGTGGCTTCCTGGCCGATCACGTATTGATCGAGAAAATCCTTGATCTCCAGAGGCTTGGGGATTTTGTGAGGGCCTGCGGTGGCCGGTTCCGGCTTGTCGTCCTCAAGGATCGAATTGCAAACCGCGATGCACTCGTCGCAGATGTACGCCCGCGGGATAATCGCTCGGGGAGGAGATCAGCTTACCGACTACGTCCTGGCTTTTGTGGCAGAAGGAACAACGAAGTGTTTCGTCCGATCCGGCACGCTTCAAGGTTGACTCCTTCGATTGCGAGAGCAGCTAATCCAAGAACAGCCCCCGCTCATCGGCTGTTACCAGCCAAAGTACCTTCATTATCACCTGATACGGGGGACGCACGCAATGGATCCCGGTGAAAGTACCGGTAGGAAGATCAAGCCGAAGCGGCAACGGACTCGAACTCGTCGGCGCGAACGAACTGATAACGCTCCATCGTGACCGCGACTTCGAACTCGCTGTTGTGGTTCGGAACCGGAGGATGGCTACTGCGCAAAACCTTACCCAGGCAGCGAATGCGCACGGGGGGATTGCTTCCCGAGAGGGTGATCAGATACTCGATGCGACCGCCCACCTCGACCTCCATGGGCGAGAGAAAGCAAACGCCGCCGGAGCTGATATCGCGGGTTTTTTCCTCGCGATCCACTCTCTGGTCGCCGACCTGGACGATTCGCAAAGGAAGCTGCAACCGATACCTCTGAGCCCGTCTTTGTTCCAAGATCCTCACTCTAATGGATAACAAACGGTTAATCAATTGGTTATAGTACGTACTGTCCTTTTTAGACCTGGTCGATAGTTATGATTTTGTAAACGTCGCATCCGTTTTCGCGCCGAATCGCGTAGTGAACCCGAAGTTCGACGATCGCCCCGCGGCGGGTGGCGCGCAGACCATAGGATCTTTTCACGGTCCTATAGATACACCTTGGCGAAGTTATTTTCCGCCACCGTTGCCGCCAGGTTATAGATTCAAAGGGAAAATATAGGGCCGACCTGAGTCACCGAAACGCCAGCCCTATCGATAACAGCCGGTGATGATTTATTTGCCTAATTGAATCAGTGGTTTAGCTCCGCCCTGCGACGATTCGGGCGAGTTCGCCGGATAGCATGCGGGCATGAGATACCAGATTGTCGCTTTACTGAGTAACACGCGCAAAACGGGTCGCGCCCTCGCCGCCGCCCGATTGGCCAGTTCGCGCATTTTATGGCGGCGAGGGGGAGTGCCCTTTGCGCTTCTGTTCAGCGCGGCGCTTGGCGCGCAGACTACGCCGCCGCCTCCTCTTTCGACCGTCGATGTCGATTTTCAGGTGCACTACCTCGGGCCCGATACGGTGATGGCGAAATACGGCCGCAAGCTGCCGAAGACCATCTTCGCCGGATCCGTGACCGGCACGAACCGGGGCGGGCAGAACGTCGTCTTCGGGCAGGGATTCGTGCTTCAGACCCTGCGCTCGAAGGGTTTTCTCGCCCTGAGCCAGCAGGATGCGAAAGCGATCGTGCTCAAATCGCAGGGCACGGGGATCCGCGCTCTGTGGGGGAGGTTTTCGCCGGTTGCGGTCAAGATTCTTGACGACGTCGAGCAACTGCAGGTGCTCAAGGTGGTCAGCTTCGGCTCCGCCGCGTCAACGGCGCTGGTTACCGCGGACGCCCTCGCGAAAGTGGTGCAGCCGGACATCAGCGCGATTCTGGAGCAGATCTATCAAAGCTACGATGCGGACGGGATCCAGTCGCTGATGCAGTTGCCGCCGGGCGGATCGCTCGTGGGCACTCTTCTGTTCGAGGTCGAAGGCGCGAAGCCGGCGACGGCGAATGAGGCGTCGTTCACTATTCAGGTGCCTGTATTATCGAAGTAATGCCTGTCGAAGTAACCTCCGTCGTCGAACTCGAGAGCAGTTATCTGTTGCAGAACTATGCGCGCCATCCGCTGGTGCTGGCGCGCGGCGACGGCCCGTACATGTGGGACGTCGACGGCAAACGGTATCTCGATTTCATCGCGGGGATCGGGGTGAACGCGCTCGGCCAGAATCATCCGCGGATCGTGAAGGTGATTCGGGAACAGGCGGCGCGGCTGATTCATACGTCGAACCTGTTTTACAACGAGTACCAGGGGCCGCTGGCGAAGCGGATCGCGGAAGTGAGCGGCCTCGCGCGCACGTTTTTCACGAACAGCGGAACGGAATCGTGCGAGGGCGCGCTCAAGATGATGAAGGCGCACGGGCACGATATTTCGCCGGAGAAGTACGAGATTGTTTCGCTCGATAACTCGTTTCACGGGCGGACGCTGGGGGCGCTGTCGGTAACCGGGCAGCCGAAGTATCGCAAGGATTTCGAGCCGCTGATCCCCGGCGTGAAGTTCGTCGCGCCGAACGATATCGCGGCGCTCGAAGCGGCGGTAAGCGAGCGGACGGCCGGAATCTGCATGGAGTGGATTCAGGGCGAGGGCGGTGTGGTGCCGCTCGATCATGCCTTCCGCGGCGCGCGCGGGCGCTGGCGGATCAGCACGACGCGCTGCTCTGGTTTGACGAGATTCAGTGCGGCGTGGGACGGACCGGAAAGTATTTCGGATACCAGCTGGTGGATCCGCCGGTCATGCCCGATATCATGACGGCGGCGAAACCGGTGGCGTGCGGGATTCCGCTGGGGTTCATCACGGCGAACGAACGGGCGGCGAAATCGATCCGGCCGGGAATGCACGGGTCCACCTTCGGAGGCAATGCGCTGGCGGCGCGGGTCGCACTCGAGTTCTTCGATATTCTGGACGGCCTGCTGCCGCACATCACCCGCACGGGCGAGTATTTTCAAAGCGAGCTCCGGCGCCTGGCGAAGAATTTCGGATTCATTACCGAAGTGCGCGGATACGGGCTGATGGTGGGGATGCAATTGAATATTTCCGGCAAGGAAATCGTCAATCGCGCGATGGATGCGGGGCTGCTGATGAATTGCACGCACGATACGGTGCTGCGCTTCCTGCCCCCGTATATCGTCACCGAAAAGGAAGTGGACGAAGCGGTGGGGATTCTGGACCAGGTGTTCCGAAGTCTGTAGCGCCAGCATAGCCGGTTATAAGAGCGATTCCGGCGAACTGATTCCCACCGCTTGCAGCTTCGCGCCCATCTTCTCCAGCGCCGCGCGGTGAATCTGCGACACGCGGCTTTCGTTGATCCCCAGGCGGTCGCCGATCTCGCGCATCGTTTTCCCGCCGATATAGTAGAGGCCGATCACGGCCTGGTAACGATCCGGCAGCGTTCTCATCGCGGTGGACAGGACGGCGCGCAGTTCCTTTTGTCCGGTGAGGACGTCGGGGTTGAGCTGGTCGCCCGCCGGGAATTCCGGAGCGTTCTGATTTTCGTCTTCCGGGGCGCGCGTGGAGGCGGAGAGCAGGCCGACCATGCGCAGTTCGATGGCAACCTGGCGCCAGCGTTCCACATCCATCCCCATCTTGTCGGCGATCTCGGCTTCGGTGGGTGCGCGATGCAGGGTTGCCGCCATTTCGCGCGTGATCGCTTCCAGTTGCTTATGACGCCGGCGCAGATCGCGCGAGGCCCAGTCCATGTCCCGCAGGCTGTCGAGAATGGCTCCTTTAATGCGGTGCTTGGCATATCCGCGAAACTGGACCTGCTTGTCTTCGTTGTACTTGAGGGCGGCGTCGAAGAGACCCATCACGCCGGCGTGGATCAGATCGTCGAGATCGACGTGCACCGGCAGATTCTCATATACCCGCACAGCGATCGCCCGCACCAGCGGAAGGTGCTCCAGTACGAGCCGGTCGCGCTCGGTTTGCGGTGGTCCGGGGTCGGGCATACGCGGTGTATCGGCGGGTTTCCGCGGGGCACTCATTGGCATTTTCCTCGCGGAGGAGTATGCACGGAGTTCGCCGTGTTCTAGTCTTGCCGCGAGGCAGGCTTATCAATCACTTGGAATCGAGCGCCGGGGAAATACTCGGTGTTCGAGCCCGATGTGGAATCCATTGCGGGCTGCGGTGTTCCAGGCTGGAACGTCGGGGGAGTCAGGATGATCGCGTTTCGCGGCGATCAAAGTCTTGAGGGCTAGGCCGCCGAAGAGAATGAGAACGGCATAGAGCGCCTTGCCATGCAGCACGAAGAATGCGATCGCGATGAGCACCGCGTAAGCTGCCATCGCGCTCGCAAGCCTTTTGTTCATGATCGGAATTTAATGGTATCGCGCGCGACATTGAACTGCTTTCCGCGTTTGTATGAGCAGGAGGCAGTAATCATGAAACGGTTTACAGTCAATAGTTTAGCGGCTTGTTTTGTGTTTGCGGCCACAGCGACGGCGATGAACGCGGCCACGGTCAATCAGCGGCGCGAAAATCAGCAGGACCGGATCGCGCAGGGTGTGAAAAGCGGCCAGTTGACGGCCCATGAAACGGCGTCACTCGAACGGAAGGAATCCCGGCTGAACCATCAGATCCGGAACGACCGCAGACATGACAACGGGCATTTGACGGCGGGGGAAAGGGCGCGCGTGAATCGCGAGCAGAATACCTTGAGCCGCGATATTTACCGTGACAAGCACAACGCAGCCCATCAATAAGAGCGCAACAAACAACGACGGGAGAGCCGGCGGCAGGACCGCCGGCGCTCCCGGTTAGTAAGCCTGTTTCAGGGACGTCTTCTCGTCTTCGGCGACATCCGGTTCGTCGTCCATGAATTCGGGAAGAATCAGCGGACGGTCAAGAACAACCAGTTCTTCCTCTTCCCGGGGGAGGGTCTTGCGTTCGACCCGTTTCTGGGCCTTTTCCAGCTGCTTCTCTTTCCGCTGCTGTTCTTTTTGACGCTTCTTGAAAGACTGTGGTCCGCGGCCGGCCATACTCTTCTCCTGATAATGAGATGCTTTGGGGGGAACCGCCGACTCGCGGCTCCCCCATAAACTCTAGACGCGGATCGATGTCCGCTACGGTACGCTTACCAGCGCGATCCGCCGCCGCCGCCAGTCCGCCGCCACCGCCGCGTCCGCGACCACCGCGTCCGCCACCACCGCCTCCGCCGCCAGCCGGCTTCGGACGGGCTTCGTTGACGTTCAACGCACGGCCGTTCATTTCCTGTCCGTTGAGCTGGGCGATAGCCGTCTCGGCATCGCGGCGCTCGGTCATTTCGACAAATGCAAAACCACGGGGCTGACCGCTGTCGCGGTCCGTTACGATATTAACGCGCTCGACGCCGCCATACTGCGCAAAAGCCTGCTGCAGGTCTTCCTGCGTGGTCTGGTAACTCAAGTTTCCGACAAAGATATTCGTCATTCCGTTCCTCTTTTCAACGTTTTTGTCTTTGTCGGAACTGCACCAGGCACCTCAACGGCGGATGGGAGGTAGAACTCGAAGGCACTCGCAAATCGGGAGGCGGGCAAAGACCTTTATACAATATCACGCTTTCGGACGGGTGATACGCACGCGTCCTTGCGCTTCGGGTCACCGTCTGCATGTTGTATTTGAACGTCATGCGCAGGACGATCTGGTTGCCCTTGAATTCCTTCGGCAGCGGCAGCAGGGGATTGGAAGCGCTGATGGCTGCCACCGCCGCCTGGTCGAGCGCTTTGGCGCCGGATTCGGTCGAAAAACTCACCTTCGCGACGGTTCCGTCCTTTACGATCGCGGAACAGCAGCACGACCTCGCCGCGCGTTCCCTGCCGCGCCGCTTCCGGATAGACCGCCAGCCAGTTGCGCTTGATGGTCTGCAGGATCTGGCGCATATACGGCCGAAAATCAGCGCCCATGGGATCGCTGGCCAGTTCCATGCTCGACTGCTGCCGGCCGGCGGACGGCGGAAGATTGGCGCCAAAGCCGTTTGCGCTGCTGACCTCGCCGACATCTTCCACCGATTGCGTGGTCGGCACGGTACCCCTGGTGATGTCGCGGATCGAGGCATCGATCGAATTATTCGGCATCGCGATGCGCGCCTGCGGATTGCCTTGCGCCGCGGGCGGTCGGAGGCGTGATGGCATTCTCCAGTTGCAGTTTCGGCGGCTGGGCCGGAGGCGGCGGTGGCGGAACAGGCGATGCCAGCTTTGCGATCTGTTCCGGTTGCGGTGTGGCGGGAGTTTCGATTTTTGGCGGCTCGACGATCACCAGTTTCGGCTCGGATCTTGCGATCTGCGGCGGTGGCGCAGCGGACGGTATCTTTCGCGGGGTGGGCGCGGGCGGGGAAGGCGATTTCAACACAGGCCGGGGCGTGGCCGCTTCGACCGATAGCTCCTTGCTGAGCTTCCCTTTGTTCGGAGTCCTTCTGCGTCAGTTCGGTCGGGATGTAGAGCGGGGTGACCAGTCGAATCGGCTGCGATTCGTAGACGCGCAGAGTAGTCGCGCTCTCCGGCATCAGCAGCAGCGTGGCGATCAGCAACACGTGCGCGATAAAGGACACGATTGCAGCTGTGCGCCACCGGCGCCAGTCGTCGGCGCGGTCGCGTTCGAGCAACAGATGGAGTTCTGGTTCCGTGTTAAGGGAGGCGGATTCCCGCGATACTAAGGTTTCCATCCGGACGAAAGAGTTTTTTCCACAACGACCCCGTGCTCCTCGATCTTATCAAGGATCGCGAGCGCTACTTCCAACGTTCGACGGGCCACGCGGCCGTTCAGTTTCGGGCTCTGGCGCGTTTCGATCGCCGTCGAGAAAGGCGTTGAACTGCAGTTTCAGCGGCTCGGCCGGCTCTATCGGCAACTGCTCGAAGGCGATGCCTTCGGGTCCGCCGACCTTGAAAACACGCCGCGGATTGTTTGGCATAATCGAGCGAAATATATTGCCGGGGCTGGAAAAGGCGGAGTTTTCTCACCTTTTCGGTGGAAACGCGGCTGGCGGTGAGATTGGCGATGCAGCCGTCGGCGAATTCCAGGCGCACGTTGGCGATATCGACCTTCGGCGAAAGCACCGAGATTCCGGCGGCGCGGATGTCTTTGAGTTCGGCCTTCGCGAGCGCGAGCACGATGTCGAGATCGTGAATCATCAGATCGAGCACCACGTCGACGTCGAGGCTGCGCAGCGTGAAGACGCTCATGCGGTGGATTTCGAAAAAGAGCGGCAGGATGGCGGTCTGCTCGAGAGCGATTACGGCGGGATTAAAGCGTTCCAGATGCCCGACCTGGAGAATGCGATCGTTGCGCTTCGGCTGCAGAGACGAGGCGGTCGGCTTCCGCGAGCGTTGGCGCGATCGGTTTTTCGACGAGGACGTCGATGCCGGCTTCGAGCAGCGCGCAGCCGATTTCGGAATGCCTGATGGTGGGCACGGCAAGGATGGCGGCATCCACGTGGCCGATCACGTCGCGATAGTCGGCCGTTGCCGTGGCGCTTTCACCGGCGAGTTCGCGCGCGCGGGCGAGATCCGCATCGACGACGAAGCGCAATTCGGCCTGCGGATTCTCCCGGACGACGCGCACGTGATTCTTGCCGAAAGAGCCCACGCCGATGACGGCCATGCCGCTTCACATGCGCCTCCATCGCGATGATCGCAAGCTTCGCGGCATTGGCTTTTTGCAGCAGTTCCTCGCGATCGAGCAGGAGAGTGCGGCCGGCGTCGACCGCCAGCGCGGTGGTGTTGGTTTCGATCATGACGTCAATGGTGAGCGGGCCGATCACCGGCACGTCGAACAACAGGTGCCGCCGCCGCGACGACGATTTGACCAGCGTCAGGCGTTTGCCTTCCACCAGGCTCGCCGCGCGGCGCAGCATGGCGTCGGTGCCTTCCATCGCTTCGAGCGCCACGCAGGCGCGGTCGGCGATCGCGACGCTCTGGCCCAGATCGAGGCTCGCGAGCGCATGGGCGATCTTCCGCCCGTATTCGATGTCGTGTTTCTCGTCCGAATCGGGTTTGCGTTTCGTGATCGCTCCGGCCTGCGCGAGCAGCGGCTTCAGCAGCAGAGTGGAATCGACCAGATTGATTCCTTCGTCCGCCAGCACTTTGATGACGCCGCCGATCAGCGAATCGGTGTTCTTGTGCACCAGGCGTGGCAAGCACTTTGAGCAGTCGCCAATCGGCGCGGATGGATGAGAAGATCTTCGCGTGCTTCACCTGCCCGGCCATCATGATCTCGGTGATTCCTTCTTCGTGGCAGATCTCGATCAACCTGCTCAGTTCGCCGAGCGAGACCCAGTGGCAGCGCGCGGCCACGCGTTCCACATCCGGCCGATGCCTCTTCCCGGATCGCGATGGCGATCGCTTCGTCGCCCTGTTTGCGCGCGCTTTCGAGCGCGATCACGGGAAAGCGCCCATTGCCGGCGATGATGCCGTATTTCATTCCTTGATCACGTTCCGTTCAGCCTTTGATAACACCGCGCGGGGACGAGGCGATGAATGCGAGCAGCTCATCGACCTCGGGACCGCGCTCGACTTCGGCGTCAATCCGTTCGATCGCCTGACTCGTGTTCAACCCTGCGCGCGTCAGCAGCCGGAAGGCCGTCTGCAGCGCTTCGATCGCCTCGCGTGCGAAGTTCCGCCGCTCGAGACCGACGCGGTTCGCGCCGAACACGCGGACTTTCGCGCTCGCTGACCACGCTCGAAAACGGCATCACGTCCTGCTTGATCACGCTGTATCCACCGACGAAGGACTCGCGCCCGATCCGGCAGAACTGGTGCACGCCGCTGAATGCGCTGATCGTCGGCCCAGTCGCCGATGGTCACGTGTCCGGCGAGCGTGACCGCGTTACCGAGCACGCAGCCGCTGCCGATGGTCACATCGTGCGCGACGTGCGTATAGGCCATCAGCAGGTTGTCGTCGCCGATCTGTGTCAGCAGGCCGCCGCCCTCGGTGCCGCGATGAATCGTGACGAACTCGCGGATCGTGTTCCGGTTGCCGATCCGCGTGAAGGCGCGCTCGCCTTTGTATTTCTTGTCCTGCGAGGCGACGCCGACCGTGGAATACGGGAAAAAAGATGTTGTCTTCGCCGATGGTGGTGGGGCCTTCGAGATAGAGATTGGCCATCAGCCGGGTGCGCGCGCCGATCTCCACTTCCGCGCCGATGATGCAGTAAGGACCGATATCGGCGGTTTCGTGGACGCACGCGGCCGGATCGACGATTGCTGTCGGATGAACCGGCATCCGCGATTACTCGGCGGCCGCCGGAGGGGCTTTGTCCTCGAGCTTGCACATGACTTCGGCCTCGGCGACCAGCCGGCCATCGACCGTGGCGCGGCCAGCCATCTTGGCCACCGTACCCTTGCGCCGCATGACCGTCATCTCGATGCGCAACTGATCGCCGGGGACCACGGGACGGCGGAACCTGCGCGGCGTCGATCGAGACGAGCAGCACCAGTTTGCTGTCGCGGTCGGGAATGCTCTTCAGCACGAGCACGCCCGCGGTTTGCGCCATGGCTTCGACGATCAGGACGCCCGGCATGACCGGAAACTCGGGAAAATGGCCGTTGAAGAAAGGTTCGTTGACGGTGACGTTCTTGATGCCGACGATCCGTTCGGGCTCGAGTTCGAGGATCCGATCGACAAGCAGAAACGGGTAGCGATGCGGCAGGATCTGCCGGATCTCGTTTACGTCCATAATGGCCATGGAAACTGTCAGTATACCGGGGTGGGGAGTGTCCCCTTGCACGGCCACTGCCCGAACCGATCGCGCTGGCTGCCACAACGCCACCGCCGACGCGGTGGCATTGAAAATCTGGAAACTCCAGGCGCGCTACTGAACCGTTACGTCCGGTGTTGGTTCCTCGGATTCGGGGATCAGACAAGCTGCCGCAACCTGGTCGCTTTCTTCCATCCTTACCAGCCGGACGCCCTGCGTGGAGCGGCCGGCCTGGCGGATCTCCCCGGAATCGATGCGGATGATCTGGCCTTGCTTGGTGATGATCATCAGGTCGGAATCTTCCTTCACGGAGAGAATCCCGACCACCTTGCCGACGCGCGGCGTGGTCTTCATATTGATGACGCCCTTGCCGCCGCGAGCGGTCAGGCGGTAGTCCACGAGCGGCGTTCGCTTGCCGAAGCCGTTTTCGGAGATCGAGAGGATCAGTCCCTCTTCGCACCACTTCGACGCCGACCAGGTAAGTCGCCTTCTTCCAGTTCCATGCCGCGGACGCCGCGCGCCGGACGGCCCATCGGACGAACGTCGGCTTCCTTGAAGCGGCAGGCCATGCCTTCGTGCGAGCCGAGGAAAATGTAGTTCTCGCCGTTGGTGAGCCGGGCGGCCAGCAGTTCGTCGCCTTCGTCGACGCCGAGCGCGATGATGCCGCGCTGCAGCGGATTGTCGAACTCGGTCAGCTCGCACTTCTTGATGACGCCTTGCTTGGTCACCATCACGATGAACTTGCCGGCGACGAATTCCTTCACCGGCAGGAACGCCGTGACGGTTTCGTCCGGCTGCAGGTTGATCAGGCCCGAGCTGTGTTTGCCTTTTCCGGTGGTGGTGGCATCGGGGATGTTGTAGATCTTCAGCCAGTAGACGCGGCCCTTGTTGGTGAAGATCAACAGATAGGCGTGCGTGGAGGCGATGATCAGGTGCTCGACCACATCCTCGGCGCGCGTCGACATGCCGATGCGGCCCTTGCCGCCGCGGGTCTGGCGGCGGTAGGTATCGACAGCGGTGCGCTTGAGGTAGCCGCCGCGCGTCACGGTGACGGCGACGTCTTCCACCTGCACCAGATCTTCGAGCCGGATCTCGCCGGTGTCTTCGACGATCTGCGTGCGGCGCTCATCGCCGAAGTCTTTCTGGACTTCCTTCAGCTCCTTGACGACCACGGCGCGCAGAACTTTCTCGGAACCCAGGATTTCCAGATACTCGGCGATCTGGCTCTGGATGTCGGCGAGTTCGTCGATGATCTTCTGCTGCTCCATGCCGGTCAGGCGCTGGAGTTGCAGTTCGATGATGGCTTGGGCCTGCCGCTCGGTGAAGCGCGGGAGCGGTTCGGCGGCGCACGCGGCCATGACGTAGGCGGCGGCTTCGGCGGGCGTGATGAATGCCATCAAGCGCTTCGCGGGCTTCCTCGGGGTCTTGGCGGCGCGGATCAGGCGATCACTTCGTCGAGATTGTTCAGCGCGCGCTGGAAGCCGAGCAAGATGTGCTCGCGCTCGCGGGCTTTGCGCAGCAGGTAATCGGTGCGGCGGCGGATCACGTCGATGCGATGCTCGATGAAGCGCTTGAGCGTCGAGATCAGGCCGAGTTCGCGCGGCTGGCCGTTGACGATGGCCAGCAGAGATGACGCCGAAGTTGATCTGCATCTGCGTTTGCTTGTACAGGTTGTTGAGGACGACTTCGGCCTGCTCGCCGCGCTTCAGTTCGAACACGATGCGCATGCCGTCGCGATCGCTCTCGTCGCGGATTTCGGAAATGCCTTCGAGCTTCTTTTCGTTGACCAGGCCGGCGGCGTATTCGATCAGGCGGGCTTTGTTGACCTGGTAGGGAAGCTCGGTGACGATGATGGCTTCGCGGTCCTTGCCCATCTTTTCGGTGGCGGCTTTGGCGCGCACTTTGATGGAGCCGCGGCCGGTGCGTGAAGTAATCGAGAATGCCCTCGCGGCCCAGGATGATGCCGCCGGTGGGGAAATCGGGGCCCTGCACCATCTCGATGATCTTGGCGAGCTGGGTGTCCGGATTCTGCACCAGCGCGATGCAGGCTTCGACGATTTCGCGCAGATTGTGCGGCGGAATCTTGGTCGCCATGCCGACCGCGATGCCTACGCTGCCGTTGACCAGCAGGTTGGGAACGCGCGTCGGCAGGACTTCGGGCTCGAATTCGCTTTCGTCGTAGTTGGGCTTGAAGTCGACGGTTTCCTTGTCGATGTCTTCGAGCAGCGCCGCGGCGATGCGCGAGAGGCGCGCTTCGGTGTACCGCATGGCCGCGGGCGGATCGCCATCGACGGAACCGAAGTTTCCCTGCCCGTCGATCAGCGGGTAGCGCATCGAGAAATCCTGCGCCATGCGGACCAAGGCGTCGTAGATCGAGGCGTCGCCGTGCGGGTGGTATTTACCCATGACGTCGCCGACGATCCGGGCGCACTTGCGCGTGGGGCGATTGGGTGCAGGCCCATTTCGCTCATCCATAAAGGATGCGGCGGTGGACCGGCTTCAGGCCGTCGCGCACATCGGGAAGGGCGCGGCCGACGATCACGCTCATGGCGTAATCGAGGTACGAGCTGCTTCATCTCGTCTTCGATGTTGATGGGGATATTGCTTCGTTATTGTCGCCGCCCGCTGCCGCGGGGGGGAGAGTTTGCGGGGGCGCAGGCGGGCCCTGCGGGGGATTTTCCTGGTCAGCCATGTTTTTTTAGTTAAATTCAATTATAGCATTGGGTTAGGTGTTTTCCGGGATGGTCCGGCCTTCCGCCGGCCAGTGGAATAAAAGCCACCCAGGCAAGGGATTAGTCCGCCATACAATAACGCCGGCCCGTGCCAGCAGAACTACCCGCTGCCTCGCGCCCGAATTATCGTAAACCTCTGCTATGTCGGCCAGCCTGATTGCGTCGGTAACATTTGCAATGCTCCGTGCGTATCGCCGCCTCACATCGGTTGCCGGAATGAAATGTCCACCGCGCGCCGCTCTGGTTCTGATTCGCGCGATAGACCTTTCGGGGCTGTCCAGCGCGATGTACAGCAAATGAACTTGATAGCCACGGGACCGTGCTTCATGCATCAATGCCAGTCCGCTTCGGCCTGCAAGAGTGGTTTCAATCGCGAAGCTACTCCCAGTCCGCAGGCATTCGCGAGTTCGCTCCAAAGCCTTCGGCCAACTGCCATCGCTATGCCAGACGGATCCACGGAGTGCATTTCTCGCGCAAGGGCGTCAGGATCAATCAGTTCTTCGCGTCCTTCAAATTCAACCGAGCGCGTCAGCGTGGACTTTCCTGATCCATTCGGACCTGCGACCACCGTAAGAACAGGCACGCTATCAGGCGGCCCGGGTCCTCAACTCGCGGACAATTTCGTAATTGTCTCCCGCAACGACGTCGGGGAGCCAGCGGATTTCAAAACGCCTGCCATCCGGCAGTTCCATAACGTTCAGGGCGGCGTCGAGATAAAACACGGGTTGCCCGTCGGCAAGGGTCTCTTCGAAAGCTCTGCGGCCTGAGTCGGACACAGCCTGCTCGAACGCCCCGTCGCCGATTCTATAGGGAACCGCCACGACGCTATTATAGCGGCCGAGTCGGACCACAGGGATTCATCCTGTGCCGCCTTACCAGCAGCAAGAGCGCCTGTTCCATCCGCTTCATAAAAAGCGTTCTGCCCTGCAAGGTCGCTTCGTGATAAACGTTGCCCGGCGGTATCTCGCCAGTATTGAAAGCGATCCTTGGAACGACCAGGAGATCGATTGCCGCATCGAAGTTCCTGCGCAGGTAGTTCAACCGACCCATCTCCGCAAACGATCCGAGGGCTGCTCCTCAACCACCATCGTGTTGAAATCGCTATCGTTGAGGGAATCGGCCCGAGCGCGGACCCGAACAGGATAATCCTCTTCGGACGTGCCGCTTCCACCAATACTTCCTACACCTTCGACATCAGCTCCTCTATTCGGGACCCGGCTCTTTCAGTGTCTATGAACTTCGGAGCATTGCATACTGCAGGAACTTACTCGGGCAAGAGGCTGACGACCTGAAGGCGGCGGTGAAGAAAATCCTCCATGGATATCAACGCGAAGAGACCGAACGGGTGATCGCATCCGGTCGCACTGGGGATTCAAAAGCGAATACTGCAACCCCGCCAGCGGCAATGAGGAGTGCGGCGTGGAAGGGGAACTCGGCTGCTCAAATGGTCTCGAATCAACTTGGGACCTGACAGGCGCGCAGCAATGCCTCCATGACTTCCCGGTCGCCTTTGCTGATCGTGACCTGGTCCGCCGTCTGAGCCATAAGGCAGGCCCGGATGCTCGAGACCGCGCCCCGAGTCAGGAGATTCAGAAGCAGGACACTAGTTCGGCAACCCGACTCTCTTGCGAAGATTTTTCAAGCGTGGATCGCCGCGAAGGAACGCGAGCTCCGGCCCACCAGAGCCCTGCCTATCCGAAACGGACCACCCGCAGCGGCGCGGTCCAAAGCTTCGAAAGTCCGATCCTTATCTTCCAACCCCGCGAAAACAAAAGCGTAGTTGAAAGGGTTCAGCCAGGAAGTCGAGGCGGCGATCTTTTCCGCCTCCTTGCGCCGTCCCGCGCGTCCGTACGCATACCCCAAATAGCCTCTGGTTTGCGTGCCCGCCGGAACGCCCTGATTATATTCAGAGCTCAGAATTTGAATCGCTTCGTTCAGTTTCCCTTTGCCGATTAACGCACGGCCGAGACATTGGATCCTGGATTCGTAACCATCCGGCAACTTCTGGCAGTTGTTGATGGCTTTATCGTACTGCCAACCGCGATCAGGACCTGGCCTTCGCTCGACCGGATTCGGGCGGACAGCGGATCCGCTGTTTCGGCGAGTCGCAACTGCTCCAGTGCTTCTCCCGTACGGTTGAGGGGCCAAAGAAGAAACGTTGCGAAATGCTCGTACGTTTCAGACCGGCCAGGATCAAGCTTGATGGCGTGGCGAAAGCTTTTTTCCGACTCTGCCCACTGCGCGTCGCGCGCGTGAGCCATCCCCATTGCGTCATGTGCTTCGGCCAGGAGAGGATCCAATTCAATTGCCTTCTGGGCTGAGGCCCGCATTCGTGACATTTCGATGCCAAGATCGAATTTGAACTGTCCGGACCGGGCCGCGTGAGCCGCGGCGAGTCCCGCGTACGCGGGTGCGAATGAAGGATCTTTGGCGATGGCCTGCTCCAATGGTTCGATGCTCAAGTCGAAGCCACGAAGGCCCTGCTGGATAGGAAAAGCACGGCCACGAAGGAAAAGATCATAGGCTTCGGGGCTGGTGTCATATCGCCGCTGGCCGTTGCCCAGCTTGAGGCGGAGGCTATTGACAATACCGCGCGAAATCTCATCCTGAATCGTGAAAACATCTTTCCATTCGCGGTCAAATGTGCCTGGCCAAAGCGGAAAATCGTCGCGCACCCGAATCAATTGAACGTTAATACGCAACTGCTGACCCGCGTGAAGTACCGACCCTTCCAGGATGTAATTGACTTCCAGTCGCTTCCCAAGCTCGCGGGCAGTATGTGCTTCGTCTTTGAAGGCGAACGATGAGGATCTGGAGCGAACGGCCAGTCCTTTGATGATCGAAAGGTTCCGAATCAGCTCGTCCGTGAGTCCGTCGGCGAAATAGCCGTCCTTCGAATCCGGACTCAAATTAGTGAGCGGCAGTACAGCGATCGGAATGAGCGCGCTCCGACGGCCGTAATCCGACCAGATCCCAACAGCGACGAGCAGCATCAAAGCGATCGCCGCGACGACGATTCCAACGCGTCGGGTTGGGTGACCGGTGTTGCGCGGCGTGGGCGCTTGCTGAAAGCTGGGTGTGTATCCGCCCTTGGGCAGTTCGATGATCATCGGATCGCCGATGCCCTCTTCGCTGTAGTAGCGCCCCAGTCTGGTGCGCAGCTTGGCGGCTTCCGTCCGAACGATCGAATCCTGCCTGGGGTCATAGCCCGGCTTTCGGCCGAAGACCTCGATTCCGATCAACGACTCCTTGAGCCCGCCATCATTGCCTGCCAGGTGCTGCTCCACCACAAAGCGAAGAAATTTGCAAAGCCGATCATTCCGCGCGAACCCATCGCTGGACAAAATCTTCTCCAGTTCCGTCCGGACAGACTCGGCGCTCGTGCCGGAGGGGTGCATGGGGTGGGTTTGATTGTACTCCATTAACCTCCCTGTTTTCAATTTGTTACAGCGGCGATTTGACCAACAGATCGACATTCGGGCAGCCCACCGGCCGAGTAACGCAGGTCTTTGGATCGGGCGGTCCGCGTGCCGTCCAACTTGCTTTTCGATTGACGTTTTGAGTGTCTTAAAGATGACGAACCGATCCGCTAAATACGGCTGAACGAAGTGGGCGGAGCCATAGAGCTTGTACAAGTCGAGAACCGGCCCTACCTGACCTTGGACAACGCTTGGAAATTGCTCGCCAGTGCCCCCGGGCCAAGCCAAAGACTGCGTGGAAGGAGCGCGCGTGAGCACCCCTCGCCGATAGAGTTCCCTGATATCATGCGCAACCCCTCAGCAGCGGGACACAGCTTTCGCACGACCGTAACCAGGATTCTCAGGTCCCCCGACATCTTAGCAATCGGGTCCGGCCAGCCGTATTAGCTGTCCGTGTGGCGGTTAGTGAACAGACCCTCCGCCATCCCCTGCGCACGCACGGCCTGCTAGTATATCGTTTCAATAAAACATTTCCATAAACATCTGTTTCCCGCTATGCTGAATCATGGCGGGAAAATCCGGGCGTCCCAGACTGATCCTGAGTCCTGAACAGAAAGAGGAGTTGGTGCGATTGAGTCATGCCCGCGGGAGTCCCGCACGGGAAGTGCAGCGCGCCCGGATCCTATGCCGCTTTGAGGCCGGCGAGACGATCACTCAGATCGCACGCGCGCTGAAGACAACGCGTCCGAGCGTGCGGAAATGGGTGGACAAGGCGATTGCCATGGGAGCGGAAGCCGCCCTGAAGGATACCTGGCATCGGCCGCATGCTCCGGTGATCACTGAGGAGGCGAAGGCCTGGGTCGTGCATCTGGCTTGCTCCAAACCGAAGGAGCACGGTTTGGCGGCGGAACTCTGGACGCGAAGTGCACTGGCTCAGTATGTTCGCCAGCATGCCGAACAGGCCGGACATCCGTCACTGGCGAAAGCGGTGAAAGCCACGGTGCATCGCATTCTCGCCGCGCAGGAACCGCACCCGGAGCGAGTCCGGTATTATCTGGAAAAGCGGGATCCCGAGTTTGAGGCGAAGATGAAAGATATCCTGATGGTTTATCACGAAGTGGCGCTGCAAAATGAAAGGCGAGCCGATAGCGGAACCGCCCGCATCATCACCGTTTCAGTGGATGAGAAACCGGGTTTGCAAGCCCTCGCCAATACCGCTCCGGATCTGCCTCCCGTGGCGGGTAAACATCCCACTGTCGGACGTGATCACGAATACAAGCGACTGGGCACTTGCTCGATTCTGGCAGCGCTCGACCTGCACGATGGCCATGTAACCGCCCGCGTCGAACGGCGCCACCGCAGCCGGGAGTTCATCGATCTGCTGAAAGACCTGGATGCCCGCTATCCCGCTGACTGCACGATCCGACTGGTCCTCGACAACCACTCAGCACACATCTCGAAAGAAACGCGGTCCTTCCTGGCGACGCGTCCGAATCGCTTCCGGTACGTGCTGACACCGAAGCATGGATCGTGGCTGAACATCGTGGAAACCCTGTTCGGCAAAATGGCAAGGACCTTTCTGCGCCACATCCGTGTTCAGTCCTGGACAGAACTCCGCCAGCGAATACTTCAGGGGATTGCTGAAATCAATGCCGCACCGGTTGTACATCGCTGGAGGAAATTCGATGCCTTAACCGCCGTCGATCAGGAAACTGTTTGATGAGACGATATACTAGCGAGCATCGACACCGCAGGTCAGACCCTGCCGGTGCGCCGAACACTCGGACGTTGTCCCGCCACGTGCTCCATTTGAAAGTCAGCTCGTGGAATGTTTCCTCGGGCGCGCGCTGTGAGGTCGTAAGCTCGGTACTGAACAGGGTGCAATTATTTGATGTGGATTCTACCTGGCATCGCTTTACCTGGTGGCTGGGCCAGAATTGGCCAGCAGCAGTGCAAGCGATCGACGCCGCTGCGACAGACTATCTTACGGCGTCCTTGGTGGGGATGAACAAAAATATATTGAATTGACACAGCGCCTTGCAGAGAACATCGGAGTTGGTCAGGGCGGCGTCTCCTATGAGGCGCCAAGCCGGTAACCAAAGACCAAAATAATTCCGTAAACCAGCTATCTCCAATTCCTGCAACGCACTAACCCGATCGGACGGATCGATTTCGCCGATCTCCAACCCCGATTTTCCCACCACCTCGTGCTACTTCTGAGCCGAGGAAACCAATGCTCTCCGAAAAACAACTCGCCGCTAACCGCGCCAATGCCCTACTCTCGACCGGTCCCAAAACCGCAGAAGGCAAACGAAGATCGAGCTTGAACTCCCGCCGTCACAATCTGACCGGACAGGTAACCGCGATGACCGAAGAAGACCGCATCACCCACGATGCGTTCGCCGAAGCGCTAATCAAAGCCATGGCCCCCGAAGGAGCCCTCGAACTCCAAATCGCCCAGCGCATCGCCACCGATTCCTGGCGTCTCAACCGCTCAAGCGCGATCGAAGACAACATCTTCGCTCTCGGCCTGATAGACCACTCTGGCGACATCGACGCCGATCATCCCGAGATCCACGCCGCGCTGACCGCCGCCCGCACCTTCACCCGCGAAGCCAAAAGCATCGAACTTCTGACCCTCTATGAGCAGCGCATCAATCGCAGCCTGCAAAAGAACCTCGCCGTTCTCCAGCAGCTTCAGGCCACCCGCAAAGCTGAGCGTAAGGCGGAAATGGACGAGACCCGCAAGGCCGTACAGTCCAATGAAATGAAGAATCTACCCAGCGAATCAGCAGCAAATGGGTTTGTTTTTTCGAACGACCAGATCCACGCCGCGATCGACCATGAACGCCGCCTCGAACAAGCCCAACACACCGATTCCCGCCCCCGCGGCCCCGGCGAAGATCTCACCCAAGCCGCCTGAAATGGGATTGGCGACCGAAGCCGCAATATGATAGCGTCAACTACTTACAGCGAGGCTTTCCTATCCATGATGATCCGCACCATCCTTACGCTTACGTTTTCGGGCGCACTTTTCACCGCGTTAGGCCAAACGCCGTGCGAAAATCTCAAGTCGCTCAACCTGCCGAATGTCACGTTCACGAAGGTTGAGTCTGTGGCGGAAGGGCCGTTCGTCCCTCCCACCGGGCCGGGCGCGGCACAGGCTGCGGCTGCAGGCGCTCCGGTCGGACGCGGCGGCGGACAAGCTGGGCGAGGCGGACGCGGCGGCGGCCCCGCAACCCCTCCATTGATCCTCAAAGCGCACTGTCGCGCGGCGATGGTTCTCGCGCCATCCTCCGACTCCCACATCGAAATGGAACTCTGGCTCCCCGAAGCGTCCGACTGGAACGGGAAATTTCAGGCGCAGGGCAATGGCGGATGGGCGGGCTCGATCACGTTCCCCGCGATGGCGCAGGCGCTGAAGGAAGGCTACGCCACCGCATCGAACGACACGGGTCATACCGGCGGCGACCCAACATTCGGGCTCGGGCACACCGAAAAGCTGGTCGACTTCGCATGGCGCGCCAACCATGAGATGACGGTTCAATCGAAGGCAATCATCAGCGCGTATTACGGCAAGACATCGAAGCTCAACTACTGGAACGGATGCTCGACCGGCGGCCGCCAGGGCCTGATGGAAGCCCAGAAATTCCCCGCCGATTTCGACGCGGTGATCGCAGGCGCGCCGGCGAACTTCCAAACGCATCTGCATGCGTGGGATATGAACGTAGCGACCACGGCGATCAAGGACGGCCAGATGTTCATGACGCCGGGGAAACTGGCGACTTTGAATAAAGCGGTCCTCGCGCAATGCGACGCGATGGATGGCTTGAAGGACGGGCTGTTGAACGATCCGCGCAAGTGCAAGTTCGACCCCGGCGTGCTGCTCTGCAAAGGCCCCGATTCCGATGCCTGCCTGACCGCCAAACAGGTGGAAGGCGCAAAGCTGGTCTACGCAGCGGCGAAGAAGAAGAACGGCGAATTCATTTTCCCCGGCAAAGAGCCCGGCAGCGAACTGGTATGGACGCAGCTGAACCCCGTCAAGGCACCGATCCCGCTGATCCTCGGAACGTTCCAGGTAGCGACCTATCAGGACGCCAATTGGGACTGGCACAACTACGATCTCGACCGCGACGTATCAGCTGCGGACGAAAAGTTCGGCTATGTGAATGCGCCCTACGATCTCTCCGTGTTCAAAGCGCGCGGCGGCAAGCTGCTGCTTTATCACGGCTGGAACGACACTGCGATTTCGCCCGAAAACACCATCAACTACTACCAGAACGTCTTGCAGAAGATGGGCCCGAAGCAGGATAGCTGGATGCGCCTCTATATGGTTCCAGGCATGAATCACTGCCAGGGCGGGGTCGGGCCGGACCAGTTCAACAAGATGGGCGTCGTGGAACGCTGGCGCGAATCGAACACCGCGCCGGAGCAGATCGTGGCGGCGCACGTAACCGGCGCCACCGTGGATATGACGCGTCCGCTGTGCCCCTATCCGCAGGTCGCCGCTTATAAGGGTACGGGCAGCACCAACGACGCTGCCAGCTTTACATGCAAAGCGCCGTAGGAATTCAGGAGTAACGATGATGCCTCAATCTTCGCCTGTAAACAGAATGCCTGTAATTAGACCGCTCAGCCGTGCGCTCTTGTTTCTGGCCTGCGGAACGATGTTCGCCGCCGGGCTCGACCCTTCGGCGATCCAGATGACGCTACCGAAGGACATCAAATGGACCGACAACGGTAAGTCGGCGACCGCGATTCTGGCGGGCGATCCGAACAAGCCAGGTATCTACGTCGAGTTAACCAAGTGGCACGCGGGCAATATGAGCCGGCCGCACTTCCACCCGAACGACCGTTACATCTACGTGATCCAGGGGCCGTGGTGGGTGGGCACCGGCACAAAATACGATCCGAACACCACCGTTGCCATGCCCACGGGCAGCTACGTCACGCATTTCGCCAAGGGCATTCACTGGGACGGCGCCAAGGAGACCGATTGCATCATCGAGATCGTCGGCATGGGTCCCGCGACTTCGACCCCGGCAGAGGTCAAATAAGGGGCCAGGTAAGGCCGTTAAGCAGGTCGAACAGGTCACGATTTGTAAATCACGGGCGGAATCGCCGTACCGATTTGATATCGTAGATGCCGGACGAAGTCAAGGCTTTGATATATCAGACTTCATTAGGATAGAAGAGGGGAATTTTCCTGAAATGAGAAGTACTTCAACGCGTTGGATGATTACGATTGCAGCTGCGTTCACCGCAGTTACGCTGGTGCTGGCGCAGGCTCCGCCCGCCGCGCCGGGGGCGGATGGCGCTCCGGGAGGACGTGCCGGCCGCGGCGGTGGCCGGGGACGCGGTGCGAATCGCCCGCCCGCTGGGCCGACGCCGCGTCTGCCTGACGATCCCTATCTCGGCGCCAATGCCGGCAAGCCCGATCTCGGGGGAAACTCGCAGAGCATCAACGCGAAGATGCGGGGAATCTGGCAGGTCCCCTACATCGTCGACATGCAGAAGCAGGGAAAGGCTGTCGATGGCAGCCCGGTGGTCGTTCCTTTTACCCCGCTTGGCCAGAAGTTCTTCGATGCGGCGACGGCCACAAACTCGAAGGATGATCCCGAGGGCTTCTGCCTGCCTCCCGGCGTTCCGCGCATGATGTACACGCCCTATCCGGCGGAGATCTTCCAGCTTCCGAACCGCATCGTGTTTGTCTTCGAAGGTGCCGCTCACGTGTGGCGCAACATCTGGCTGGACGGCCGCGAGCAGCCGAAGGACCCCAATCCGGATTACCTCGGCTATTCGGTCGGCAAGTGGGAAGGCGACACGCTGGTGGTGGATACGATCGGCTTCAACGACAAGACCTGGCTCGATGCGGCCGGACACGGTCACGGCGAGAAACTCCATGTAACTGAGAGATTCACGCGGACTGATTCCAACACGCTCAAGATCGAGGCGACCATCGAGGATCCCGACTACTACACAAAGCCGTGGACCACGGTGACACAGGCCACCTGGATGCCGAACGCGGAGATCCTGGAATACATCTGCCAGGAAAATAATCGCGATCTGAAGCATCTGGTGGGCAAGTAGGCGATTGGTGAAGCCGAGGTACTTAATCATTTCGGCCGTAATGCTCGCCGGGGCTCTGTTTGCACAGAACCCCGGCATTCAGCGCACTGTGGTGGAGCGCGCCGATATCTCGGTGCCGGGCCGCGAGGCGGTCATCGCCCACGTCGAGATCGCTCCAGGAGCTTCGGTTGGACGGCACACGCATCCGGGCGAAGAGATCAGTTACGTTATCGAGGGCGAAGGCGAACTGCTGGTGGAAGGTAAGCCGGCGCGGAAGCTGAAAGCGGGCGATGGCTTTATCGTGCCGGCTGGCGCCAAACACGATGCGCGCAACACGGGCGCGAAGCCGCTCAAGGTTGCCGCAATATACGTCGTCGAAAAAGGCAAGCCGATGGCGACGCCCGCCCCCTAGTAGTTGCTAATCCGTTCGGGACCAGCACCCACCTTTCTGAGCCGCGACATTCATGGTAGGTAAATGTCAAGCGAAGACGCAAAATTCCCGGGGCTTCCGTGAGGAAGACCAGAACAGGTTAGTGGTCGCAGCACCGAACAGCGTTTTTGATCTTTGCCGAAGGGGATCCGGAACAGGCCGGTCGCCACACATTCATTTGCCGGATCGTGTCCCGGGGAACACGTCACGGAAGATTGAGTCGTAGCTAAACCCTCCAGCCCAAAAACAGTGAAAACGGCGGCATAACAGCGGACTGTTTGCCGAGTCGCGGCTCCGCGGGGTCTGGAGGGAACCTGTTCACAACGGCTGCGCCATTGTGCGAGTCAAACGCCGAAGCGCCTCACCCGGATGAGTCTGGCCGGCTATTCCTCAGCGAGTTGGTCGCCACCAGTGCTCGCCTCCGCTTCACCGGCAAGAGAACTGATTCACTCGGATAGATCTGCATGCCTGAAAAAACGCACGCTCAGGCCGCCTCTATATGTTCGCCGGCGGCTTCACGCTGGCCGGCGAAGAAAGCCCGGTCGGCCGCCATCAGATAAGCCACCAGTTTGCGCGCCACCGCCAGCGTCGCCCGATTGCGATGTCCGCCTTTTGCAATCGCTTTACGATGCACTTCTTTCAGGTTCTCGTTGTACATCGGCGCCAGTTTCGCAGTTTCGATCAGCGCGCTCTGCAGATACGCGTTGCGTTGTTTGGAAAGCGGCCCGCGCTTCTGCTGGCCGGCCGATTCGCGCAGCGCGCTGGTCAGCCCGCAATAACTCATGGCATGTTTGATCGAAGGAAAACGCTCCGGCGTGGCTGCTTCCAGTGCCCAGCCCAACGCCGTCACTGTCCCCACTCCGTCAATCCGGCATAACGCTTTCACTCGCTCCTCCAGGGCAGGATGACGCGCCAGCATACCCTTCAGCCGCCGGTCCATGGCCTGCAGGGTCGTCATCTGGGCGCGATTGAACTCCAGCAGTGGCCGCAGTTCCTGGCCGATCCACTCGTTGTCCTTCACCAGGCTCTCGAAATAGCGTTTGCCGTGCAGACGGCGTCGTTCGTATTCACCCCGGCCCCCATCAGCAATCCCGCCGTCTTGTTCTTGAACATCACGGTTTCTTCCACCAGCAGGCGCCGGAATCGCAACTGCTGCCGTAACGCGCCCAATTCCGGCGAAATTACGAAACAGGACGGAAACAGGTTGCACCGCAGCAGGTCCGCAATGGTGCGCACATCGATCTTGTCGCTCTTTTTCTTCCCCGCGCAGATTGCTTTCATGCGCGCCGCGTGCCCCATCTCGAGCTTTGCGGCATGCGGCTTCAGATGCTCGTAAATCCAGTGGCTGAATATGGTCGCTTCCATCGCGCCATGCCATGGCCCCGGCAGCGTCTTTACCCATTCGTTCAGCGCCGTTCGCGTGGCCGGAATGCTGCCCTCCTTCACGATTGCACCCTCTGCTGTCTTAACGCAGAAGGCGATCACTTGCTTATGTACGTCCAGTCCGACAAAATAAACTCGCATAGGTAGTTTCTCCACAATCGGGTTTGAGGAACCTTCGGGCTCCTCCCTCGATTGTGGACAATCCCGAACTCCCCTCTACCTACGCATTCAAACAGTGAAGGAGCGGTTACGAATCGCACAGGCAGCCGCCCTAGCTACTTTCCCACTTAAAATTCTGAAAGCTGCCTCAGCCTGAGTCGGCGTCCCGGAAATATTGTCCTGACGGGAGGTCTTCGAGGTCGAGGGGAGCGTTGGGAGTGGGATGAAAGGCGAGTTAAAGAATCTGTTTCCGGTGCGGACAGGAACGGAGAAACGTAGCGGTTAATTAAGAGGGTACTTCGCGCGGGCGTGTTTGCTCGGCCAGGTGCGTGCCGATATGAATGACGTTGTCGGCGATCACCCCGAGTCCGACCCAGCGCTGGATGCCGTCCGGTCCTTTGTAGAGCGATCGCCGCAGCCCATGGCGGCGTTTGAGAACACTGATACGGCCTTCACAGCCTGTGCGCCACTTCTGAAGCTCCTTAAACCAACGCTGCTTCTGCCGCTGTTTGCGTGCGGGACTCTTCGTGTCGTGGCTTGGAATCGAGACCCGGCTGACTCCCATTTCCCCGGCTTTGGATTCGTTAGCGGCTGAGAAGAAGCCGGGATCCGCCGCCACACGCTCCGGGGCGCGTCCGAACTGTTTGACATGTTGCTCCAGACATCCTCCCAGCAATGTGGAGTCAGCCGCCCGCTGTTCGCATACCTGGTAATGCGTAACGATCTGGTTCTCCGCCTCCTGAATCAGGACCAGTTTGCCAAACTCATTGGGCTTATGCGCCTTACCCTTGCGGATCACCTCGGTGTGCGTCTCGAATATGCTGAGCAGCTTTCCTTCGGCTTTGGTGTTGCCGCGCAGCACCCGCTCCCGTGTCTGGCGCAGCACCTGCCGGACCCGGGGAATCATTTCGTCCAGTTGCTTGCCGGCTTTGCGCAGGACTGACAGGTTGCCTCGCTTGACACCCCCGACGATCTCGCGCGAGAACTTCCAGGCTTGCCCCGTAACCCGGCTGGCGATTTCCAACAATTTGACGTATGCGTTCTTCATCTTCTGCCGCCCTTGCTCCGTCTTGTTGCGGCTGGCGCGAGCGATCGCCAAAACCTTCAGCTTTGCGGATCGGCTGCGATCGCGCATCTGCGTGCCGGCCTTCCCCGCCACAGCGGTAACCCTCTTCATGATGCGCGTCAGGACACGCACGCCGTCACCCAGTAACGTGCTGTCGGTCCGATAGTGGATGTCAGTCTCCACCACGGTCGTATCGACCCGCATCTTACGACCCGTTGCGATCTTGTTTTCCTGCGCGATCTCCACCACCCGCCGGTGCAGTTTTTCGATAACCTCCGGCCCCAGCTGACGCGCCAGGTTTCCCATCGTCCGGTCATCCGGAACCTTTTCACCGCCGACCCGGGTGAACTCGCGATAGACCAGATTGGCGCGCACTTCCCGCGACAGTACTTCGTAACTCCAGTCGCGTACATGCTTCAGCAGCAGCATTCTGAGCACGACCTCAGCGGGCGTCGCCTTGCGCCCACGAGTCTTGCTCTTCCTGCAGCGTTTGGCCAGCTCTTCCTGAATGACGAGAAGCAGGGTGTCATCTTCCAGTGCTTTATCGGCGTGCCGCATCCAAGGTTCCCAGAGATCCTCCACCGTCTCTGCGATGAAGCCATCGGCGAAATTTCGCTGCAGGCGGCGAGCGGCGATCACGACTGGCGTTCCTGTTCTTTGGCTTCCTCGCGATCCAGCCGGAGCAGGAATTGATTCAGTTCGCTGATTGCCTCCAGTGCCTGCTTGACATCGCGATACTCTTCGATTGCCTTTCGAACCAGCGGAACCTGCTCGGGACGCACGCTCACCTGGCGAGTTTTTCCGCCGGGATAACCCACCGTGAGCACCCAGAGCGGATGGCCTTCGCCACGAGCACATTTCAGACATCCCGTGGAGTGATGAATCGTGCGCTGGAGCAGCGAGCCGCGAAGGACACCCGAGGGGGAGGAGAGTTTGGCTGCCAACTTTTCCCTCTTGCGGATGGCTTGCTCACGTGTCATCAGTAACGATGATACATTTATCACACGGCGGAGTCAATACATTTTCTGAACAGAATGTTCTGATATTCAACAGCCGCCAGACGTCACCGATGGCGTCCCGCCCGAGGCAACGTTCGATCCAACAAACAGCCACCCGCCGCACCTATGAAAGTACGGAACTTACATCCGGAATTTTAAGTGGGAAAGTAGCTAGCGCTTCGCGGTCTTCTCGATCCGCTCAATCGTCACACTCAGTAGCTTCACCGGCGCCACGGGCTTCTCACCGTGGAGCGGCGCGCTGCTGATGGCATCCACCACATCCTGACCTCTTACCACCTGGCCAAAGATCGTGTATTTCTGGTTCCACTCGGGCGCGAGATCGGACGTGATGAAGAACTGGCATGCTCCGGAATCGGGCGCGCCGCTGTTGGCGACGGCGAGGCGGCCCGCGCGGTCGAACTGGAATCCGAGCATGAACTCATCGCGAACGGTGATGCCGCAATTGTGGGCGCTGGTGGCGGTGGGGTCGCCCGACTGGATCATCTTTCCGTGAATGACACGGTGGAAGGTCAGGTTGTTGTACATGGGACGTTTGACCATGGCGTTTGTTTTGGGATCGCGCCAGGCCTTCGTCCCCTGGGCCAGCCCGACGAAGTTCGTGACGGATTCCGGCGTGTATTTCTGGTAGAGTACGGCGACGATTGTGCCCTGCGAGGTGTTGAACGTCGCGTAGAGACCCGGCTGGAGGGGCGCGAGCGGTTTCTCGGCGGAGACTGTGGACGCAGCGGTAGCGATCAGCAGCAGAACGGGAATGGTTTTCATGCATTCCCTGCCAGGCGCAGTTCGTCTTCAACTTCGTAGAGCCGGTCGTCGAGATTTCGGGTGGGCTTACCCGCGGTTTTGGCGGCTTCGAGCTTCTTCTGGATCTGCTCGCGGCGCTTCTGAAGGACAGCGATTTTGGGGTCAGCCGGTGGGGAAGTCTTGACGGCTACGGTTTTGGCGGCCGGCTTCCTGGATTTGTGCCCCGCTGTTGTCTTGTAGCGGAAAGTCGTGATCGAGGCGGGTGGTTTCAGCGCGCCGCCGAAGTCGCGGTGATACTCCTGGGCGATTTGCGCGGCTTCAATAAGCAGGTCGCGAAACCTGGTCTCCATGGCTTGTTTCGCCTGCATGCGCAGGGACTCGCCCTGCTGTTTCCATTTTTGATATTCGGTGATTGCGTCCATGTATGAGGTAATTCAATATTACGGCGGCCCCCATCGGTCACGGTCGATTCGCGGTGCCGAAGCTCGGCCATTCCTCGATTATGATGCGCGCGACTACGCCCTGTGGGCCGAAAACCAGGGCTTCGCCATCCGCCGGCGCGGACGTCAGTTCGGGGAATGCGCCTCTGATATTCGGCAGATGGGTGATGAGGAGTGTGTTCTTTCCGGACGGAAATTGTGTCACGGCCTTCTTCAGCCAGGCGGCCTGCGCTTCCGTTCCGCCCTGCATGCTCTGACCGTTATCGCCCAGTTCCGGCTGCGGCTTTGGATCAGGCAGTTTCGCGAGGCGCACGGTTTCCATTGCCCGATAGGTCGGGCTGACGAGCACTTCGCCGATGGGGATTTTCAAATCGCGCAGAGCTTTGCCGAAGGCCGCTGCAGTCGTGCGTCCCTCGGCGTCCAATTGGCGCTCGGGTTTGGTGTTGTCGGGATTGGCGGTCTGTTTATCGGGGACTTCACGGGGCGAACTGGCATGGCGCATCACGATGACGTAGCCACCCTGGCGAAGGGCCTTGACCAACGCTTCGCCAGACAACGTTTGCGCCGTCGCCGTAGTGGAAACAAGGGCCAGCATGGCCGAGAAGCAGATGAGAGATTTCATGGCAACCTCCGCTTCATTGTAAGTCGGTCCGCTAGAATCAAAGTTCGTACGTTTCCCGGATGCAGAAGCACGAAAAGGTGGTCGCGATATACCCCGGATCATTCGATCCCATTACCAGTGGCCATCTCGACGTGATCGAGCGGGGCGCGCGGCTTTGCGACCGGTTGGTGGTGGCGATCCTGCGCAACGAAGCGAAGGCGCCGCTTTTCGAGGTGGAAGAGCGCATGCAGATGCTGGCGGAAGTAGTGGCGCCTTACAAGAACGTCGAGGTGGATTCCTTCGACGGGCTGCTGGCCCACTATGCGCTGAACAAAGGCGCGCGTGTGATTCTGCGGGGCATCCGCGCCATCTCCGATTACGAATACGAACTACAGATGGCTCTGATGAATCGCCGCCTGCAGCCGGAACTGGAAACGGTGTTCCTGCTCGCGGGAGAGCAGTTTTCCTTCATCAGCTCAAAGCTGGTGAAGGAAGTGATCAGTCTGGGAGGTAACATCACGGGACTGGTCCCGCCTACGATTGAGAAGAGGCTGCATGAGCGCCTCAGAGTACGAAATATATGACTGCAACCATGAAAAACACTATCGCGGATCGCATCTCTTCCATCAGCGTATCGTCAACCATGAAGGTAATGGCCGATGCCGACAAGCTTCGGCGCGAAGGCGTTGACGTCGTCGACTTCAGCGCGGGGGAACCCGATTTTCCGACGCCCGACAACATCAAACAGGCCGGCATCAAGGCCATCAACGACAACTTCTCGAAGTACACGCCGGCGGGCGGCACTGTGGAGTTAAAGCAGGCCGCGATCGACCGGCACAAGGCCGAGTTCGGTACGGATTACAAAGTTTCCGAGTGCATCATCACGGTGGGCGGCAAGCACGTGCTGTTCAACTACACGCAGGCGCTGGTAAATCCGGGCGATGAAGTGATCATCCCGGTGCCGTACTGGGTCACGTACAAAGACATCGTGAACTACGCGGGCGGCAAGTGCGTCTTTGTCGAGACGGATGAGAAGGAAGGCTTCCGGCTGACGGCGGCGATGATCGAACGCGCCATAACACCGCGCACCAAGATCGTCATCATCAATTCGCCGAGCAATCCGGCGGGCTCGGTGATGGAGGATGAGGAGTTCGCGAAGCTCTATCACATCACGTCGAAGGCCGGCATCTTCCTGCTGACCGACGAGTGCTACTCGCACTTTCTGTATGACGCGAAGCCGTATTCGGTGGCGTCGATCGCGGGTTCGAAACCAACGGTGCTGGTGGCCGGGACGGCGTCGAAGACGTATGCAATGACGGGATGGCGCATCGGATACGGACTGGCGCCGGAGCCGATTATCGGGGCGATGATGAAGCTGCAGAGCCACTCGACTTCGAATCCGACGTCGATTGCGCAGAAGGCTGTGGTGGAGGCGTTGCGCGGGAGTCAGGAGTCGGTTCCGCAGATGCTGGCGGAATACAGGCGGCGGCGTGACTTCGTGATTCCGCGGCTGCGGCAGATTCCAGGCGTCGAGTGCTCGATGCCGGCGGGGGCGTTCTATGCGTATCCGAATCTGCGCGGGGCGTTGAATAAAGGCGGGATCAAGACTCCGCTCGAGTTCGCAGACCGGCTGCTTAAAGAAGCGAACGTGGCGGTGGTGCCGGGTGAGGCTTTCGGCACGGACGACCATGTACGGATTTCGTACGCGACGTCGATGAAGGAACTGGAGCGCGGCCTGGACCGGATCCATAAATTCATCGAAACGCTCGGTTAACTTGGGGTAACGAATGCCCAGGCGACTGGCGGCGACCGCTTACGAGAAGGTGTGGGGGTCGCCGGAGACTGAGCCGTGGTGGGAGAATCCGGAGCGCCGCAACATCGGAGAAATCTGGTTTGCGGCCTCGGATTCAGTGCCTCTCCTGGTAAAACTCCTGTTTACCAGCGATAAACTTTCGGTGCAGGTGCATCCGGAAGACGACTACGCGGGCAAGCATCATGACGGCTCGCGCGGGAAGACCGAGATGTGGCATATTCTGCGCGCGGAGCCGGATGCGAAGATCGCACTGGGCGTGCGGGAAGAAGTGACGACGGAGCAGTTGCGCGATGCTGCGCTGTCGGGCGCAATCATGGATCTGCTCGACTGGATTCCGGTGCGACCGGGCGATACGTTTTTCATTCCCGCGGGTACGATTCACGCGATTGGCGGCGGGATCGCGTTGTGCGAAGTGCAGCAGCTTTCCGATATCACCTACCGGCTTTTCGATTACGGGCGCGATCGTGAACTTCATCTGGAGCACGCGATGGCGGTGTCGCATCGGGGCCCGCGCACGGGGATGGTGAAACCGGAATTGCTGGTCGAGTGCGCTTACTTCAAGACTGAGCGATTGAGCGTGGACGGGATGTGGAAGTCGGCAGTTGCGGCGCGCAACACGGTGTATGTCGTGCTGGAGGGAGAAGGCCTGTTTGCGGGGCAGCCATTCAGCGCCGGTGAAGCGTGGGAAGTTGAGGCAGGCTCCGAGCCGTTTGAGATTGCCGGCAAGGCTGTGTTTCTGCTTACCGCGGAGCCGGGAAATCAGCCGTGATGTACATCGGCCCGGGCGCGGGGTTTGCGTTTCTGGGTTCCTTCCTTTCGCTCGTATCGGCTGTCGCGGCGGGAATTTTGTCGATGATGTTGTGGCCCTTTCGCATGGCTTGGCTGCTGTTCATGCGGCCTCGCCGGGCGCGCGTCAGGAAAGCGATCTTTCTCGGTTTTGAGGGATTCGATCCGGTAGTTGCGGAAGCGCTGATGGCGGACGGCAAGCTGCCGAATCTGGTGCGTTTACGCGACGAGGGTTCCTATCGGCATCTGAGGACGACGAATCCGGCGTTGCCGACGGTTGCCTGGGCGACGTTCGCGACCGGCGTCAATCCGGGGATGCATCGGGTTTTCGGCGCAGCGGCACAGCGCAGGCGCGAATCGTTCTGGAAGATTCTGGGACGGCATGCGGTCAAGAGCACGATCCTGTTGGTGCCGGGCGCAGATGCATCGGAGCGTTTCTACGGACGGCTTCTGGCGGATCCGCCAACGTCGAGTCGCCCTCGTTTTTATGCGCGCTATCTGACCAAGTTGCTGGGGCCGGCCGCGAAACAACGTGAAGCGGTGTTGGGGAGCGTGCTGCAAAATACGCGGGGCGGCGTAGTGGCGTGTGTGTTCGATGGGGAGGACTACCGCGAACTGGATCGCATTGTTGGGGAAACGCTGGCGCATGTCGATCAGACGACGGGGTTGTTTGTCCTGGGCCGTCGAGAATTCCGCCGGAGCGTGGATCTCAATGAGTGGCTGAATGCGCGAGGGTTACCGGTCGCGTGCTTACCCGGCAGGGCCGGCCGGGATCCGCGTGAATCGCGAAATCGTCACCGCGGACGATGCGCGCAGTCTCAGGAAGGAACTGGTTGCGAAGCTTACGGGACTGGTGGATGAAGAGACCGGTCGGATTGCGATTGAGCATGTGTATCACGCTACGGACATCTATCGCGGACCTTACGTGAGCGAGGCGCCCGATCTGGTGATCGGGTATGCCGACGGTTATGGCGCAGGCCCGGGAGTGTTATTCTCCAATCTCACGATCACGGCGGACGACCCCGGAATGGAAGACATCGCCCCGACCGTTCTTGGTCTCTTCGGAGTGGAAGCGCCGGCGTGGATGGAAGGCAGATCGGTCATTGCGTGCGCATGAATGCATTCTGCTGCTGGCGCCGCTTCTGCTAATCGGCTGCGGCCGAGGGCCTTACAAAAAAGTCATCGTGATCGGAGTGGACGGCATGGATCCCGCGTTCGTCGAGCGGCACTGGGCTGACCTGCCGAATCTCGCGCGGCTGCGGGACGACGGTACTTATTCGCATCTTGCGACCACGGATCCGCCGCAGAGCCCGGTGGCGTGGTCGACGTTCATTACGGGGCTCGATCCGGGCGATCATGGGATCTTCGATTTCGTACATCGCGATCCGGTGACTCTGGAGCCTTATCTCTCGACCGACAAGACGGTGGAGCCGCGGTTTCGATTGCCGCTTGGGCCTTATGAGTTACCGTTGTCGCGATCGCGGGTGGTGTCGTTGCGCAAGGGACGGGCGTTCTGGGAGTACCTGACGGACGCGGGAATTCCCGTGACCATTGTGCGGATTCCGGCGAACTATCCGCCGTCAAAGGCAGGCCATGAAATCGCGGGGATGGGAACGCCTGATCTGCGCGGCACGCAGGGCACTTTCACGTTCTTCACGGATGATCCGCTCCAGATGTCGTTCGACGTTTCAGGAGGACTGATCCGAAGAGTGTTTATGAACGGCGGTCATGCGGAGCTGACTCTGCAAGGGCCACCAAATACACTACGCCGCGAAGGCGGCTATACCTGGGTACCGATGGTTGCTGATGTCGATCCTGAGCGGCCGTATGTTCGTTTGCAGGTCGGGAAGAAGATGACGATTCTGCGGGAAGGCGAGTGGTCGGATTGGATTGGCAGCCGATTTTCCGCTGGTGCCGCATGTGGCGTCGGTCCGCGGGATGTTCCGCGTGTTCGCAAAGCAACTGCATCCGGGGTTGAAGTTGTATGTGTCGCCGGTCAATGTCGATCCGGATTCGCCCGCGCTGCCGATATCAACTCCCGCGTCGTATGCGCGCGATGTGAGAGCGGACATCGGGGAGTTTACGACGCTGGGAATTGGCGAAGATACCTCGGCGCTGCGACAGGGCGTTTTCGATTTGCCCGAATTTCTGGCGCAAAGCCGGTTCGTGCTCGAATGAGGAGCGACGGCTGCTCGATGATTCGCTGCGGCGATTCACGGGCGGGTTTCTGTTCTTTTATTTCTCGGCGATCGATCAGAATTCGCATGTGCTTTGGGGCAAGCACGAATGCGGAGTTGCTCAGCGTTTATCGCGCGGTGGATGAGTCGATCGGCGAGGTGATGCGACGCGAGCCGGGCGCGGAGTTGATCGTGATGTCGGATCACGGATTCGCGGCTTTCGACCGGGCTTTTAATTTGAATACGTTTCTGGCATCGCGGGGTTTTCGGGCGAAGGCTTACGCGATTGGGTTGAATGGATTGTATCTGCGCGATAAGCGCGTCGGTGCCGAGATCCGCCGGGAACTGCTCGACTTTCGCGATTATGGCCGGCAGGTGATCGAAAGCGTGACGCAAACGAAGCCTTCCGCGGAGAACCAGAGCATCGCGCCGGACTTTATTGTGGGTTACGCGCCGGGTTACCGAGCTTCATGGGAGACGGCGCTGGGAGAGGCCCCGGGCGGCCTGCTCGAAGACAATAAGGATGCGTGGATCGCCGATCATTGCATCGATCCGCGTGCGGTGCCTGCGGTTTTGTTTACGAGCGTGAAGAGGCAGGCGAGTGAGCCGACGGTTGAAGGATCTTCCGGTTTCGTTGCTTGCGGCGTTCGGCGTCGGGCGGCCTTCGCAGATGACGGGTCGGGCGGTTTTTTGATCATAGTAGTGAGTTGTCTTATGCATGTCGTTCCACACGCCACCCGCTCCGTTGAAGACGCAGTCGACGAGGCTCATTGGCACTCCTTCATAGTCGCGGCTCAGTATTCTTCGGGGATGACAGACCGTGAATGATCTGATCACCCTCGTACCGTTGGCCGCATTGTGCGGCGTCATGGCTGCGTTTGTGTTCCGCCGGTTCCGCTCGCCCGCGACCAGACCGACGATCGACCGGATTCAGGCGCACCTGATGGAACTTGTTCTCTTTATCGACGAGCCGCGGCTCATTCTGCGCGCGCAGGGCAAGCTCCTGCGCGAGAATTTGCGTCTGCTGCGGCAACTAGCGCTTCCGCTGCTGATCACTGCGCCGTTGTTCGCGGTCGTGATGTGGCAGGCGGACAGGATTTACGGGCGTGCGCCGCTCGCCGCCGGCGAAGCGGTGGTGGTGACGGCTCACGGCGCCGCCGAGACTCTCGAGGCCCCGCCGGAGGTGACGGTGGAGACGCCTGCGGTCCGTGTTGCGGGTTCGGGGGAAGCGAGTTGGCGGATTCGTCCGCAACGAGCTTTCAGCGGGCGACTGGCGGTGAAGGGCGGCGCGGAACGTGTGGAGATCCCGTGGCCTCGTAAGTCGTGGATGCCCTGGTTCTTCGGAGTCTCCGCTGTTTCGGCTTTGATGACCGCGGCTTTCGTGAAGCCCCGAGTTGCGCTGCTGATGATGCTGGCCGGTTCGGCGATGGCGGCCGACAAGCCGCCCGTGATCATGATCTCGATCGATACGTTGCGCGCTGATCATGTGGGCATCCGCACGCCCAACATTGATTCTTTCGCCGAAAAAGGCACACTTTATACGCAGATCGATGCGCAGGTGCCGCTGACGTTGCCCTCACACACGTCGCTGATGACGTCCACCTATCCGTTTGAAAACCGGGTCGAGGTGAATGGCGAACAGGTGCCGCCCGGCGCGGTGACGCTGGCTTCGATTCTGCGCGCGAACGGGTACCGGACAGGGGCGTTCATTGGCAGTGTGATCCTCGATCGCGCGAACGGACTGGATCAGGGGTTTGATGTTTACGATAGCCCTTTCCGCGGCGGGAGTGTGCGGCGCGATGCATCACTGGTGACCCGCGCGGCGCGACAGTGGCTGGAAAAAAACAAAGGGCAACCGGTGTTTGCCTTCGTTCACCTGTACGATCTCCACACGCCTTATACGCTGCCGCAGGTTGCCGGGCTCAGGCCGAATGCGGCCGGATATGACGCGGAACTGCAGTACATCGATCAGACGCTGGGGCGTTTTCGCGATGCGCTGATGAAGGATGGCTGGTGGGATCAGGCGCTGATCGTTGTGCTGGCCGATCACGGAGAGAGTCTGGGCGATCACGGCGAGACCAGCCACGGATATTTCGCTTATGAGAGCACCATCCATGTGCCGTTGATTTTTCACTGGCCGATGGGGGCGGCAAAGTATCCTGAGCGGATCGCACAGGCAGCGGGGTTGATTGACGTCGCGCCGGCGATCCTCGACTTCCTGCATATTCGCGTCGCCGCCTTCCTTTGCCGGCACGAGTCTGCTGCCGGGACACGGTGAGCGCGCGGTTTACAGCGAAAGCGTCTATCCGCTGGATACGTTTGGATGGGCCGCTCTGACCACGTTGCGATCGGGTCCGTATAAATACATCAACGCGCCCCGAGCCGAGCTCTACGATCTGGCGAAAGACCCGGGTGAGAAAACGAATATCGTGGCGGCGCACGCCTCGGAAGCGCGATCGATGAAGGCGCGGATGCAGGAGTTGATGGCGCGTTACCCGCCGAAGCAGACGGCGGCGACGCCGCGGATTTCGGCCCGCACGCGCGAGATTCTGGGGTCGCTCGGTTACACGTCGGGCGGAAAGCAGGCGGCGCGGAAGGAACTGGCCGATCCGAAGGACAAGCTGGCGGAGGCCGAGGCCTACGAGAACGGGCTGACCTTCCTTTATTCGGGGCAATACGGTCAGGCGATTCGCGTGTTGAACCGGATCGACGTGCAGGATTCTCGCAATTTGCCTGCGCAGACCGCGCTCGGCGAGGCGTATCTGCGATCGGGGAACGCGGCGCGCGCGTTGACTCTGTGGCAGCAGGCGCTCGAGAAGGATCCGGAGTATCGCCCGGCAGCGGAGTCGATCGGGGAATACTGGCTGGCGCGGCGGGATTTCGAGAAGGCGTGCCGGTTTATTCCGTCCGCGCCGGAGTGCGTCGGGAAGCACTGATTTCGGCGCGCGATATCATCAGCATATTGGCTGGCATTTACATCTCGTGGCCGTTTTGCGCGCAGAAGTGCACTTACTGTAACTTTGCGTCCGGGGTGTTGCCGCGCGAACTGGAAGCGGGTTACGCGAGTGCGCTGCTCAAGGAAATCGCGGCGCACGAGATGGGAGTGGGAGGCCGAAACGCTGTTCATCGGCGGCGGAACTCCGAGCGGGATGGAACCGGCGGAGCTCACCAGATTGCTTGGGGCGTTCCCTGCCCCGAGATGGAGAGAAGCTACGCTGGAAGCCGCTCCCGGCACGCTTACACGGGAACGCATCGTGGCGTGGCGTGAGGCCGGAATCAACCGCGTCAGCCTCGGCGTGCAGTCGTTCATTAAGTCGGAGCTTGCGCGGACCGGGCGCAAACATAACGCGTCGATCGTGGAGTCGGACGTTTCGCTGCTGCGGGAGCACGGCATCGATAACATCAATATCGACCTGATCGCGGGCCTTCCCGGACAGAACGCCGCGAGTTGGCAGGAGTCTCTGGATGCCGCGCTCGCGCTCGATGTTCCACACCTCTCGATCTACATGCTGGAGGTGGATGAAGACAGCCGGCTCGGGTCGGAAATCCTGCTCGGCGGAAAGCGTTATGGGGCGAGCGATGTGCCTTCCGACGATCAGATCGGGGATTTCTACGAGAGCGCCGTGGAGCGGCTCGCGGCTAATGGCATTCACCGTTACGAGATTTCCAACTTCGCGCGGCCGGGCGCGGAATCGCTGCACAACCTGAAGTACTGGACGCGTGCGCCCTACATCGGCTTCGGCGCGGATGCGCATTCGTTCGACGGCACGCGGCGCTGGCAGAATGTGGAAGTCGGCGCGGGAGTATGTGGCGCGATCGGAACGCGGTGAATCGGTGCGTGCGGAAGTGACGTCACCCGATCCGCTGGAAGAGAAGTTCTATGTGGGCTTGCGGCTGTCCGAAGGGGTCCACGCGAACGAGCAGGACTGGCAGCGTTATGGCGCGACGTTCGAACATTTCCTTGCTACGGGAATTCTGGAGCGTGCGAACGGCAATCTGCGCCTGACACCGCGCGGCGTTATGGTGTCGAACGAAGTGTTTCAGGAATTCATAGGCGTATGATCGATCTGCGCAGCGATACCGTAACCAGACCCACGCCGGCGATGCGTCAGGCCATGTTCGAGGCGGAGGTGGGCGATGATGTTTACGCCGAAGATCCGACTGCGAACAGGCTGGAGGAGCGCGCCGCGGAGATTGCGGGCAAGGAAGCGGCCCTGTTCGTTCCCACGGGAACGATGGGGAACACGATCGCGATCAAGCTGCTGACGGAGCATGGCGAGGAGGTGGTCTGCGATTCGCGGGCGCATCTTCTCGACTGGGAATTATCCATGCTGGCGTGGTTTTCCGGGTGCCTGATCCGGCCGGCGGAAACCAGAGGACGGCATCCTCACGTGGGATCACATCCGGACCGTTCTCAAAGCCGGGCGGGGCGCATTCGGCACGCACCGGGGCCATCGCGTTGGAGAATACGCACAACATGGCGGGTGGGCGCGTTTATCCGCAGGACGTGATCGACGATATCTGCGACCGGGCGCACGATGCGGGCGTGCCCGTGCATATGGATGGGGCGCGGGTGTTCAATGCGTCGGTGGCTTCGGGAAAGCCGGTGCGCGAGATCGTCGCGAAAGTGGACACGGTGATGTTCTGCCTTTCGAAAGCGCTGGGGGCTCCGGTGGGATCGATGCTGGCCGGTCCGGCGAAGCTGATCGAGCGGGGACGGCTGCTTCGCAAGCGCCTCGGAGGCGGGATGAGGCAGGTTGGAGTGCTCGCGGCGGCGGGGATGATTGCGCTTGAGGAATCGCCGAAATGCCTGCATGTGGACCATGCGAATGCGCAGTTTCTGGCGCGGCGGCTGGCGGCAGATCGAGGGAGTCAGCGTGCGGCCGGTCGAGACGAATATTGTGATTTTCGATTTGCCTGCGCGATGCTCACCACGCGCCACGGCATCGGCACTGAAAGAACGCGGCGTACTGCTGAACGCGGTGAACGATCAGTTTATGCGCGCGGTCACGCATTATGACGTCAGCCGCGAGGACTGCGCGCAGGCGATTGATGCGCTGGAAGAAGTAATCGCCGGATGAAAACCGTTCACCAGTTTCATGAAGAGGCAGAATTCTTGAGAGAATCGAGCGGCTCTACCAATATCGAGAAGACTCTTCTGAAAGCGTTGAAGGTCTTCAAGCTGTTCAACATTCCCCATTACGTTTGCGGAGGATTCGCGGTACAAGAGCACGGTTATCCCCGGTTCACTGTCGATGTCGACATCATTGTGCCGGATGTCGAGTTCGCGATTGAAAAGCTGTCGTTGAACGGGTTCAGGGCAAACCCCGGCTCCAAAATGACGGTGACGGATCGAGATACAAAGGTGGAAGTCGATCTCCGTTCGGGCGGAAAGCCAACTTGCGTCTCTGATCAGCCGCAAATCCTTTCTCTGGAGAAACTGATCTCGGCGAAGCTGTCTACGTACATGGGCCGTGGAATTGAGCGATCTCAGGATTCGCCGATGTCGTGAAATTAGCACAGGTGAACCACCTGTCGAGAGACTTCGGCGTTGCCCCCGAAGTCGGGATGAGTTGCCGAAGATTTGGGACGGACTGCGCGCAGGCCGTTGACGTCCTGGAAGTGATCGCCTGATATTAATGTGCCGAGTGCCGTTCTTCTACCAATCCGGTGAGCAGATCGATCTGTGGCGACCGAGTGAGCCTATCATGCGTGCAGCCATGGCCTAGATCGAGATTCCGGTATGCAGTTGATCCTGGAGAAGAGGACAAGAGAGCTTTTTGGGAGGTGCAGGCTGCCAATGCAATGCACGCCATTCCGAGCGTCGCCTCGTCCCGAAAGTAACCAATTCAGCCCATTTCGCGCCCTAAAATAGCCGTACAACAATTGGTTTTAAATCCGGACGCTACAATACTAAAAGCACCAGATGTGGATCGTCAAACTAGCTCTCAGGCGTCCTTACACCTTTGTTGTCATGGCTTTACTGATCATGATCCTGGGCGGGACGGCGATCGTCACGATGCCTGTGGATATCTTCCCGTACATTGATATCCCGATCCTGAGCATCATCTATCAGTACAACGGCCTTTCGCCCGAAGAGATGGCGAATCGGGTCGTCACCAACTTCGAACGCGGTCTCACTACAAGCGTCAACGATATCGAGCACATCGAATCCCAGTCGTACAACGGCGTGGCGGTGATCCGGGTTTACTTTTATCCCGGAGCGCGCATTGAACTGGCGCAGGCTCAGGTGGTTGCGAACGCGCAGGCGAATCTGCGCGGCATGCCGCCGGGAATGTTTCCGCCGAGCATTCTGAAATACGACGTATCGAGCGTGCCGGTGCTGCAAATCGGGCTCGGCAGCACGACCATGAGCGAATCGGCGCTTTTCGATTACGGCAACGCCTTCATCCGGACACAGCTGGCGACGATTCAGGGCGCCACGGTACCGAATCCCTATGGAGGCAAATTCCGGAACATCATCGCCGATCTCGATCCCGACGCCATGTACGCGAAACAGGTTACGGCGAGCGACGTATCGAGCGCGATGGCGCTGCAGAACCTGATCCTTCCGGCGGGCAACGCCAAATTCGGCGATCGCGACTATCAGATCAAGCTCAACAGCAGCCCGCGCACCGTGGCTGAATTGAACGATCTGCCCATCAAGATCGTGAACGGAGCGCCCATTTACATGAAGGACGTGGCGCAGATTCGCGATGGCGCCGCGGTGCAGACTTCCATCGTGCGGGTGGACGGGCAGAAGGGCGCCCTGATGGTCGTGATGCGAAACGGGCGCGCTTCCACGCTGGCGGTGGTGGACCAGATCAAGGAGGCGATCCAGACCCGGGTGATACCGCAGGCGCCGAAGGAACTGCAACTCAGACAACTGGCGGACCAATCGCTTTTTGTCCGTGCTTCCATCAACGGTGTTTTGCGTGAGGCGCTGATTGCGGCGTGCCTCACGGGTTTGATGATCCTGCTGTTCATCGGAAGCTGGCGCAGCACGATCATCGTCTGCATCTCGATTCCGCTTTCGATTCTGGTTTCGCTCATCGTGTTGAGCCTGACCGGACAGACCATCAACGTGATGACGCTGGGCGGACTGGCGCTGGCAGTCGGCATTCTGGTGGACGATGCGACCGTCGAGATTGAAAACACGCACCGCAACATGGCGATGAAGAAGCCGCTGGTGCGAGCGGTGCTGGATGGCGCGCAGCAGATCGCGGCGCCGGCGTTCGTTTCCACTCTTTGCATCTGCGTGGTGTTTGTGCCGGTGCTGCTTCTGACGGGCGCGGCGCGCTTTCTCTTCACACCGCTGGCCCTGGCGGTGGTTTACGCCATGATGGCGTCGTACCTGCTTTCGCGAACACTGATTCCGAACATGGTGCACTACCTGCTGCGGCCGGAGATGAAGCTTTATATTCTGGGCGAGCATGGCGAAACGGCGGGGGCAAGGGCCTGATCTGGTGGATGCATTACGCTTTCAACCGGCAATTCGAGAGGCTGCGCGATTTCTATATTTCGCTGCTCGATATGGCGCTTGAACACCGCAAGACGGTCCTTTGCGGGTTCATGCTGTTTGCAGTCGGCTCGCTGGGGCTGGTTCACTTCATCGGCAGCGACTTCTTCCCGACCGTGGATTCGGGACAGTTGCGCCTGCACGCCCGAACGCCCGCTGGCACGCGACTGGAACAGGCGGAAGTGGTATTCGGGCAGATCGAAGACGAGATCCGCCGCGTGATTCCGGCGAGCGAACTGGGCACGGTCATCGACAATATCGGCCTGCCGAACGGCGGCTTCAATCTGGCTTACGGCGACAATCCGACGCTGGGAACGGGAGACGGCGAAATTCTGCTTTCGCTCAAGGAGAAGCGGACTGCTTCCACCGCCGAATATCAGGACCGGCTGCGCAAGCGTCTGACGGCCACGTTTCCCGGAGTCAGTTTCTACTTCGAGGCGGCGAACATCACCAACCAGATTCTGAATTTCGGACTCCCCTCGCCGATCGATGTGCAGATCGCAGGCCGGAATTCGGACGCGGGCTATGCGCTCGCGCTCAAGCTGCGGGAACAGATCGCGCGCATTCCGGGGGCGGTGGATGTGCATGTTCATCAGGTGGTGGATTATCCCGAGATCCGCGTGAATGTGGATCGCAACAAAGCGGGGCAGGTGGGGCTCTCGCAGAGCGATGTCGCCAACAGCCTGCTGATCTCGCTCAGCGGCACCGGCCAGATCGCGCCGGCCCAATGGCTGAACTGGGCTACCGGCGTGCAGTACCAGATCGGCGCGCAGACGCCGCAGAGGAAGATCGATTCGCTCGATGCGCTGATGCGGACGCCGATCGCGCCTGTGGGCAAGATTGCCAATTCAGCGGGCGGGATCATCCAGCAGGACTCGGTTGGAGCGTCGCCGAACCAGGCCTCGATGGCGTACGGAAATCCCGGCGCGGGCGCCGACCCTATGCAGCATCTTTCGAACCTTGCCACAACGGTGCGAGGCGTCGCGCCGCAGATCGTCAATCACTACGACGTGCAGCCGGTTTTCGATGTTTACGCGAACGTGGATCGGCAGGATCTCGGGTCGGTGGGCGCGGCGGTGCAGAAGATCATGGACGAGGCCGCGAAGACGATCCCGAAAAGCATGACGCTCGATCTGCGCGGGCAGATCGCGACCATGCAGACTTCCTTCTATCGTCTGGGGCTGGGATTGATTTTCGCGATCGTGCTGGTGTACTTCCTGATGGCGCTGAATTTCCAGTCGTGGCTCGATCCGTTCATCATTCTCACTGCTTTGCCTGGAGCTTTGGCCGGCATTCTCTGGATGCTGTTCGTCACTCAGACGACCTTCAGCGTGCCTTCACTGATGGGCGCGATTATGTGTATCGGCGTCGCCACCGCCAACAGCATTCTGGTGGTCGTGTTCGCCAACGACCAGAGACTGGAAGGGATGGACGAGCGGGCGGCGGCGCTGGCGGCGGGTTCGACGCGCATTCGACCTGTTCTGATGACCGCTGCTGCGATGATCATTGGTATGTTGCCGATGGCTCTCGGTCTCGGCGAAGGCGGCGAGCAGAATTCTCCGCTGGGCCGCGCGGTGATCGGCGGCCTGATTCTTGCGACGGTGACTACGCTGTTTATCGTCCCGGTGGTTTACAGCCTTTTGCGAAAGAAACGGCCGATTGATTTTGATCTGAGACTTGAAGAAGAAGAGCGCGAAGATGTCAGTTCGTATTTGTCCGCGTGAGACCGGAAAGAACGCCAATGCCCGTTGATCAAAATACCGAAGACCAGTTGCGGGCAGAGATTGAAGATCTCAAGCGCAAGCTCGCGCAGCAACATCGCGGCGGACATCCGAAACGTAATCGCGTTTCACCTGCAACACTGTGGGTTCTGGCCATCGTGGCAGCGTTGATCCTGGCGGGGGCTTTTTTCGCGGGATATCTGCCGCAGTCGAATCGCCAGACTGCGCTCGCGAAAGAGGCGAAGGAGGACGCGGTGGCGCTTGCCTCCGGTGAATGTTTCGCTGGTGGATCAGGCGTCGTCGAAAAGCCAGCTTATGCTGCCCGGCAGTATCCAGGCGGTGACGGAAGCGCCGGTACTGGCGCGCGCCAGCGGTTATATCCGCAAGCGCTATGCGGACATCGGCGACCGCGTCAAAGAGGGCCAGCTTCTGGCCGAGATCGACGCGGTGGAGTTCGATCAATCGATCGCGCAGGGCAAGGCGAGTGTGGAAGCAGGCCAAGTCCGCTCTCGAACAGGCCACCGCCAATCTGCAGCAGGGCAAGACCAACGCGGAGATGGCTCGCTACACCTACGAGCGATGGAACGCGCTGGTGCAGAAGGGCGCGGTTTCGCGGCAGGACGCCGACACCTACAAATCGACTTACGAGGCTTCCACCCAGAACGTCGATTCTCTGGAAAAGGCCGTCAATGCGGCGCGAAGCAATGTCGCCGTGACTGAGGCGAATCTGGCTCGCACGCGCGATCTGCAGGCTTATCTCAAGGTCAAGGCGCCGTTTGCGGGCGTGATCACGCAGCGCAATATCGACGTGGGGGCGCTCGCCACGGACGGCGTGACGCTGCTTTTCCGCGTGGCGCAAACCGATCGCCTCCGCACCTATGTGAACGTGCCGCAGATGGATGCGGTGGGAGTTCGCGTGGGCCAGACGGCAGATCTGAAAGTGCCGGACCTTCCGTCGAAAACGTTCAAGGGCACGGTAACGCGTACCGCCAACGCGCTCGATCCGGCGACGCGAACGCTGCTCGCGGAAGTGCAGGTCGACAACGAGGGCGGATTGCTTCTGCCGGGGATGTATTCCGAGGTGAACTTTACGACGCCACGCGCGGAGCCGCCGCTTATCATCCGCGCCGATGCGCTGGTGGTGCGCGGGGCGGGATCGTTTGTCGCGGTAGTGGACAACGGCGACGTGGTTCATTTCCGGAAGGTCGATGTGGGCCGCGATTATGGCGACCAGCTGGAGGTTCTGGGCGGTTTGAAAAAGGGCGAGCGTATCGTGATCAGCCCCGGCGACGTGGTGCGCGAAGACAGTAAAGTCAAACCCATCCTTGTTGGCAAGACCAAACAGGGCTGATGTGATACTCCTGTTCTGAGTGCGATATTTCCTGAGCCGGCGCGCCGTGCCGTTGACCGGCGTTCTTCTGATCGAGAGCGGATCGCGGTCATTGATCGAACGCGTCGCACCGCATCTGCGCGCCACCTGGGCCCGCGATGTTCCGATCGATCTGCTTACGTGCTTCGGCGGATTGCCCTCGGGACTTGACCCGGAAGGCACCCCATGTCGCACGGCGGTCTATCGCACCACCGACTACACCACGCCCGAGAAGCGTAAGGAACTTCTGCGTCAGTTGCGCGCCCGCAATTACTCCATGGTGGGCATGATCTGCTCGGGCGAACCGATCATGACCAAATGGAAGTGGATGATCGCGCTGCGCCTTCCAGTGAAGGTTTTCATCATCAATGAAAACGGCGATTACTTCTGGGTGAATCGCGAGCAATCGGCGGTGCTGCGCGAATTTTGTCTGGTGCGGATGGGGCTGGCGGGCGAAGGTGCGATCCGCACCATCGGACGGTTACTCATCTTCCCCTTCAGTCTTTTGTTTCTGCTACTGTATGCTTTCGTTGCGCACTCCGGAAGAATCGTGCGCCAGATATTGCACCCCACAAAAATATGAAACAGATCCAGATCATCCAATGCGGCGGCCCCGAGGTCATGAAACTTGACCGACGCCGCCAAGCCGTCGCCCGCGGCGGGCCAGGCACTCGTGAAGATCGCCGCCGCGGGCGTGAACTTCATCGACGTCTACTTCCGCAGCGGGCTCTATAAGGCCGACCTTCCGTTCACGCCTGGCAGCGAGGCGTCCGGGACAGTCGATTCGGTTGGTCCCGGTGTGACGGTAGTCAAAGCCGGTGACCGCGTGGCTTACGCCATGGCCCGCGGATCTTATTCGGAATACGCGCTCGTGCCGGCCGATCAACTGGTGCCGCTGCCCGACAAGCGTCGATATGCAGACGGCGGGTGCGGCTATGCTGCAGGGCATGACGGCGCACTACCTGACGCACTCCACATGGCCCGTGAAGCCGGGCGACAAGGTTCTGGTGCACGCGGCCGCGGGCGGCGCCGGGCGCCTGATCGCGCAGATGGCGAAGATGCTCGGGGCGGTGGTCTATGGCACCGTGGGTACCGACACCAAAGCGGCCATCGCAAAAGAAGCCGGCGTGGATGAAACCATCGTCTACACGCGTGAAGATTTCGTGGCGGAGATCAAACGTACGACGGGTGGAAAAGGCGTCGATGTGATTTACGATTCCGTCGGGGCAACGACATTTCTCAAAGGCCTCGACATCCTTCGTCCGCGCGGCATGATGGCGCTGTTCGGGCAATCGAGCGGCGTTGTCGCGCCGCTGGATCCGAATATTCTCAATCCGAAAGGGTCGCTGTTTCTCACGCGCCCGAGTCTCGCGCATCATGTATTAACGCGCGATGAACTGCTTTGGCGCGCGGGCGATGTGCTCGAACTGGATCGGTTCGGGAAAACTCAAGCTCATGGTCGATAAGACCTACACACTTGCGGATGCCGCGGATGCGCATCGCGACCTCGAAGGCCGCAAGACCGTCGGCAAGCTGTTGTTGATTCCCTAATGGCGATCAAGACCGTGGAAGAAAACCGGCGCGCATTCGCGCTTGGGCTGCTGGCCGAGTCGAAACTCGATGCGCTGCTGGTCACGAATCTTCACAATGTCCGTTATCTGACCGGCTTTACGGGAAGTAATGGCGCGGTGCTGCTTTCGAGGAACAAGGCCGCGATCCTTTTCACCGATCCCCGGTACACGGTGCAATCGCAGCAGCAGGTGAACTGCTCCGTTCGCATTGCGAAAGGGGGGCTGGCGAAGGCGATCCTGCATGAGATCGATCGCGCGGCCGTGCGGCGTGTCGGCTTCGAGCAGCGACCACTTTACTGTCGCGCAGTTCGAAGCCTTCGGGAAGGGAGCTGCCGGCACGGGCACAGCTGCAGCCGACGTCGGGGTTGATCGAGCGTTTGCGGATGATCAAGGACGCCGGCGAAATCGAACGCATCCGCGCGTCGTGCATTACCAATTCGCGGGCGCTCGACGCCGCGCTGAAACGCTTGCGGATCGGCATGCGGGAATCGGAACTCGCGGCCGAGATCGATTATCAGAACCGTAAACTCGGAGCCGAGGCGCCGTCCTTCGACACGATCGTCGCGGCGGGCGAGCGTTCCGCGCTGCCTCACGCGCACGCCGGTCCGTCGAAGATCGGCGCCGGGAATCCTGCTGATCGATATGGGCGCGTTTCGCGACGGCTACGCGAGCGACATGACCCGGATGGTTCATGTGGGGCAGGCCACGCCGAAGTACAAGCGGGCGTACCGCGCGGTGCTCGAAGCGCAGCTTGCCGCGATCGATGCCGTGAAGCCGGGCGCCACCACCAGTTCGGTCGACCGGGCCGCGAGGAGCACGCTGAAGCGCCACGGTCTTGAACGCGAGTTTATCCACTCCACCGGGCCATGGCCTGGGACTCGAGATTCATGAAGCCCCGCGCGTCGGCCAGAAGGACAAGACGAGGCTCGAAGCGGGAATGACGATCACGATCGAGCCGGGCGTTTACGTGGAAGGCTGGGGAGGGATTCGCATCGAAGACACCGTGCTGGTGACGGCTGGCGGTTGTGAGATCCTGACACCGACGCCGAAGACGCTCCGCGAAATCGCAGGCTGGTTGAAAGGAACGAAAAACCGCTTGCTCGCCTGCGGATCAGAATCGACGCCTCATCTCGACCCCAGGAGAACCCTGTGCCAAACTGTTGTCAGATGAGCGGCGGTAACGCGATCCCACGACGGGTCCTGATCGGCCAGCTTGCGTGCCTGGCAGCTGGGCACAAACCGATGACGATCCTCTCCGGCAGTTGCACCCCGTCACATCCGCGCCTGATTCTGCTGGATTCCGATCTCGATCGCCTGCATGGTCTGATTCGCGACAATCCGCTCGCGCACCGCATTTATTTGGATCTCGAGAAGGAGTGTGAGCGGCTTCTCACGACTCCTCCGTCGGAGTACAAACTTACAGGGCCGCGCCTGCGCACTGTCAGCCGCCGGGTTCTCGACCGGGTGGGCACGCTCGCTCTGATGTATCGGATCACACAACGTGATCCCTATCTTCGGCGTGCAGTCGCCGAACTTCGTGCGGCGGCGGGCTTCCGCGACTGGAACCCGGCGGTATTCACCGATACCGCGGAGATGACGCACGCCTTCGCCATCGGATACGACTGGCTTTACAACGCGCTCTCGCCCGAAGACCGCGTGCTGTTTCGCAACGCTATCGCGAGCAAGGCGCTCGACGCCGTGCTGCCGATCTATCAGCGCGAAGCCGCATGGGTTCGCGATCACTACAACGCCAACATCATCTGCAACGCGGGCGTGGGGCTTGGCGCGCTGGCCATCGCGGGTGACGACAAAGCGACCGATGACAAATGCAGCGCGGTACTCCGTTACGCCATCGATTCCATTCCGCACGGCCTGGCTACATATGGCGTGGAGGGGTCATGGCCCGAAGGCCCTGCGTATTGGGAATCGGTGACGCTCTATGCCTGTGCGTTCTTCGCCGCGCTGCAGACGGCTCTCGGAAACGACTACGGGCTCAGTGCCGCGCATGGCGTCGATCGCGCCGGCCGCTTTCGGATTTACACGACCGGGCCCACCGGTAAATCGTTCAACTTTGCCGATTCCGTGGAAGACTCCGCGCTTGCGCCCGAGATGTTCTGGCTGGCGAAGCGCTTCGCCAATCCCGTGTTCGCGTGGAGCGAACAGAAGGCGCTCGAACGCAGCACGCACCCGGATGCCTATGATCTCGCGTGGTTCGACCGCGACGTCAAATCTCCGCTCGCAACCTCCGCCATGGCCGCCCGATGCGATTTTCCGCGGCGTCGATCTCGCCTGCTTCCGCAGCGCTTGGGACGACCCCAACGCCCTTTTCCTCGCCGTGAAAGGGGGCGACAACAAAGCTGCGCACGCCCATCTGGATCTCGGCAGCTTCGTTTTCGATGCGGGCGGCGTGCGCTGGGCGGCCGACCTCGGCACCGACGATTACGATCTCCCCGGCTACTTCACGCGCCAGCGCTGGACTTATTACCGCACCCGCACGGAAGCTCACAACACGCTGCTCATCGACGATCAGAATCAGGACACGCGCGCCGAAGCCCGCATCACCCGTCAGGAATTCGCGCCCGATCTCAGCTGGGTGCAGATCGATTTGTCCCGCGCGAACGGCAGCCGGGTCAAGCAGTGGCTGCGGCGTTTCGGCATGGCGCAGCGGCAGGCCGTGCTGATCGAGGATTCCGTGCGCACCGATCAGCCGGTCGAAGTCATCTGGGGAATGATGACGGATGCCGACATCACCGTCAGCGGGCAAACCGCGCTGTTGCGCAAGAACGGATGGAATCTCGCCGCCGAGATCCGCACTCCGCGGCATGCGGTTTTCGATAAGGCACCTGTTCCGTCCTCAACTCCGCAGGCGGCGAATCCGAACTTCCACAAGCTGATCGTGCGGTTGGGAGACAAGGCGACAGAGGTTGATATCAACATCATCCTGACGCCCTATCGCGACGGGCAGCCGAAGCCCAAAATTACGGTCCAGTTCCCGACTTAGGCGACTGGGCTGCACGAAGCTGGAGCTGGCCGAAAGGATCAGAACAGGAATGGAACGCAGTGGAGCAGACGGTGCAATTCCATTGTCCAGACGGCGTCAGGACAATCGGAGACTGGGTATGAACGTTCGAAGGCTGCTCGACGGACGCTTGTAGGAACTCGCTGAAGGCGTTTGAACACTGTGCCCAGATTTCACACCCGGGAGACAGGTAACTCCTTTGGATTGAACGCGCGACACCTGGAATCCGGACTGCATCGATACGGGAACCTTGCGACTTTTCGCGATTACCAAACCCGGTTTACTGGCCATGACGCTCTCGGTGGCCGCCCTCTGGACCTGCATCGCCATGGAACGGACCACGCTTCGACGCGCCGCGCTGGACGCACGCGACTGCGCGATCGCGCTGGCGGAACTGCGTGGACGATCCACACCGGTGTCGTTCGCCCGTATCGTTGCCAGCCCGCTTCCACCGCCAGCTACCCAAAGCGAGCTGAAGCCCACACCAATTACTTTTCTTTACTTGCCGATAGACCGGCCAGGGTTACACCGCCGCGTTGTCTCGCGCCCAATATAATATGCACATGCGAGTTTTTGCGTCTGGTTTGTTGTTTGCCCTGTCTGCCGTCATGATTCCCGCGATGGCGCAGGATGCCGGTCAGGCGGCAAGGTGAAATACGTCAGCCTCATCGGCACGGTCGAGAAGGTTGACGCCGCCGGCAAGGTTCTTGCGGTGAAACCGGACAAGACCGACCAGACCGCGGTGAAGTTCGACGACAAGACGCAGTTCCTGCGCATTCCCGCCGGCGAGACGGATACGAAGAAGGCGACCCGCGCTGCCGCGGGCGACGTATCGGTGGGCGACCGCGTCATTGCCCGGCTCCGCGAAGGCGAAGACGGCAAGCCCGCCGTGTTCCTCTATTTCAGCAAGCAGGCTGAACTGGCGCAGCGCAAGGAAAAGACGGCTGAGGAGTGGAAGAACGGCGTGTCGGGATTGGCCGACAGCGTCGATCAGGCGGGCAAGAAAATCGTGATCACCGTGCGCGGCGCGGGGCCTGCGAAAAGTGTGGCGCTCGATGTGAGCAGCAATATTCTTGACGTCACCCGCTTCAGCCCCGAAACCGGAAAGAACGAGCCGAGCACGCTGGCTTCGATCCGGCCGGGCGATCAGGTCACCGTCATCGGCCAGAAGAACGCCGACATGACGGCGATCAAGGTGGAAGCGATTACGTCCGGGTTTTACAAAACGCTGCCGGTGCAGATCAAGTCGATCGACACCGCGGCCGGACAGATTATGGCGATGGATCTGGCCAGCAAGAAGCCCATCACCATCAGTATCGGCCCCGATAGCGTGATGAAGAAGCTCGACGACGCCACCGCCCAGCAGTTGGCCCGGCGTCTCAATCCTACGATTCAGGAGAGGACGGGGAGGCCGCGGTGGACGTGGCGGCGGCTGGCTGATGCAGAGGCTGCGCCGGTGGCTATTCCCGGTGCTGCTCCCGATGCGCGCGGCTGGTGGCCGCGGTGGGACGTGGCGGCGGCCGACCCCTGGATCTCGGCAAGGTGGTTGATCAGGCGCCGGTAATCACTCTGGCCGACCTGAAGCCAAATGAGCCCATCGTGGTGGCTGGCGCCGCCACGGATGACCTGTCGAAGATGAGGGCGCTGAAATTGATCTCGGGTGTGGACCCGATTCTGCGCGCCGCGCCGCAGAACGGGACCGATCCGCTTGCCGGTAACTGGAGCCTCGGGGGCGAAGGGGCGGTGGTGGCGGCGCGGAGTAGTTGATCACGCTCATTCGGCACGGCCAGGCTGGTTCACGGCTCGCTTACGACGACCTTTCCGAAATCGGCCAGGAGCAAGCGTGCGCGCTGGGCCAGTGGTTCGCCGCACATGGTGTCCGGTTCGATGCGATCGTCACTGGCGGGCTCAATCGCCAGCGCATGACCGCGCGCGGGATAATGGCGGCGATGGACGCTCCCCCTGAGGTTGTCGTCGACGAGCGCTGGAGCGAATTCGATCTGGATCAGGTGTATGCCGGGATCGGGCCGCTTCTCGCCCGCGAAGACGAACGGTTCCGGCTCGATTACGAACAACTCCAGCGTGAGGTGATTGATCCCGAATCTTCCGCGCATCGTAACTGGCGGCATTGCGACGTGATGGTTGTGCGGGCGTGGATTGAGGCGCGCTTCGAGTTCGCCGGCGAGTCGTTTGCGGATTTCGGCGCGCGCGTGCGTGAGGCGCTACTGGCATTGCCGTCCGATGGGCATGTGGCAGTGGTCACTTCGGCTACGCCGATCGCGGTGAGTGCAGGCGTGGCGCTTGATCTCGCGCCCCGGCGAGTGATGCAACTGGCGGGCGCGCAGCGGAACAGTGCGTTTTCCGAAATGGATCTTCGGCCCGGAGACCCGCGGCTGGTTTCCTTCAACAATGTTCCGCACCTGCCCGACGCGCGTCTGAGAACGCTGCGTTAGTGACTGTGTGGAAATAACCTGATGTGGTGTTGGAGTGCTTCGGGGACATCGGCAATGCGTACCTGCGCCGCCGTTGACTCAATTCTGCAATCTGCTTCGCACTCACCTCCTTCCCCGAAAGCAGCACGCTGATCATGGCCTATCCCGACCCGCCAGAATTGAATTTGCGAAATCCCCAGAGCATTCGAGCGTTGGCCTTTTCCAGTTCCAGACGGCTTGGGCCACGCGATCGAACTACGTGAGCACGGTCGATTCCTGCGGATGATCGGCCGCGAGTAACCGGACCGAGGATCACTCGTTCTCTTTCGAGCGCCGCACACTCAAACAGACATACTGCGGGCGGAGTTCGCTGCCATCCAAAAGATGGAAAGGGCAGCATAAGCGCACCAATCCCCGCGCCCTTATCCTGACGTAGAAGTCGACTGGTCAGCAGCCTGTCCGGATGATGTGCAACGGACTCGGTCCATTGCGTCTCGCGGACGCGGGACAGGTGCAGCGGATGTTTCCTCATCGGGAAATAGTGCGCTACCCGATCGGTGTTCTGACAGCGCCTTGACCTACTACCGTGACTTCGCGCTTCCGGCTATGGACCGTGGCGAGGAATGGCATTGGACACTGAGACTGAAGAGCCCCCCGAGGAGGTTATCGGTCAGGTGTCGGCTTGCCTCGGCGGCGCAGAGGCTACATGACCGAAGCCGTTAAGGTAGCGACAGACTATTTGTTCGATACACTTGGTTTTCCCCTGATCCGCGCGCCGAAAGCGGTTGCGAATACGGCGTCGAGGAGGATCTCCGAAAAGAGCGGCATGCGCATCGTTGCAGCGGAGCGACAAGATTACGTTGCGGGAAGGCTGATGGCTGAGATTTGGGAGACTACGGCCAAGGAATGGCGGTTTCGCCGGCGCGGACCTCGTAGCCCTTGATCCGGTGAGGCCGTCGACCCTCGTCACTACCGCAAAAATTTATTTTCCAAACAAAACAAAGCGCTTACTCGCCCGATAATACCTGATCCGCCCTGCAATGGTGCATACTGCAATCGACCCAGGTTCTATGGCCTGAGGAAACGATCTTTGCACGAAAAAATGTAGCCCAGGCGCAGTGGAATCCTGGTCAGGGTAAGTCTGTGAAGACCGATGCCAGGCTGTTACTTGACAACTGAATATGCAGATACCGGGCGCAGGGCAACTGGGCCGCCGTGGGATAAGACGATCCTCTGGCCAAGGTCGCAGAGTAGCGCGACGCGAAACTTTCTCCGGCGGCATTGCGGATCGTGGCCACTGCGGAACCAGTTGTCGTGGCGCTCAGGAGCGGTGAGAGGTGCATGAGCGAGTATTATTATCGCCGGCCCGGTGGCGGACCGGGGCCGCGTCCCGGATCGTCGGCCTGCAGTTCCCTCCATTGATCGGAAGAGAGAATGTTGCGAAACCCCCAGAGCATTCGGGCGTTGGCCTTTTCCAGTTCCAGACGCGCCTGGGCCACGCGATCGAACTGCGCGAGCACGTTCGATTCCTGCGGATGATCGGCCCCGAGTAACGGATCGAGGATCGCCTGTTCTCTTTCGAGCGACGCCGTGAGGTCGATCAGCTTCACGCGATTCTGCTGAAAGACATCTTCCAGTTTTCGCTGCTGGTCTTTCGTCAGCCCCAGTCTCTGGACCATCGACGGGCTCTGCCACCACTTGCCTTCACCACGTTCACGGCCCGGCGGTGGTCCGCCGCCGCCGCGGCGTCCGGGCGGCGGAAAGCCCCGGCCACCTGACTGATCGGGAGGCGGCTGCTGCGCGTTGAGAGAGAGCGCGAGGAAACAGATCGCCAGAAAAATCCGCATGGTCAACGCTGCACCGATTCGGCGGAGGCAAATCCGAGCAACGATTCCATTCCCGGGGGCGCGGATCGCGACACATCGGCCTTCACGTGCTTAAGCAGAAGCGTGTCGGATTCGAGTCCCGCTGGAACGAGTGCTGGTCGCGCAGAGAAGTGATATCCGACAACCGAGGCAAGCACGACCAACGCCACCACAAAGCCATACGCCATCGCAGGCCAGAGACGGCGGCGCGGTTGCACAGCGACGCGGCCGCTGAACCGAGAGTCGCTCCAGTCGCGTACGGAGCTTCGGAAGTGGCCCAGCACATTTTCGAACTGCTCAACCTGCTGCCTGCAGTGCGCGCACGTTTCGAGATGAGCCGCGGCGTCCGGACCCGCTTCAGAAGCGGCCTCGCCAGCTACAACCGCCGAGATCTCGGCCTCGCTCAAATGACGGCTCATAGCAATTGCCCCAGCTTATCCCGCACGGCGCGCAGACCCCGGAAAAGGTGCGTCTTTACAGTGCCTTCCTTCATTCCGGTCACCGCGACTATCTCCAGAATATCCATATCTTCCACAAACCGGAGCAGGAACACAGTGCGCTGCTTTTCGGGCAGGGCCGCTGCCGCCTTCCAGACCTCCTCGACCTGCTGCCTGAGGACCGCGGCCTTTTCCGGCGAAGCCCCCGCGCCCGGCCGCTCGGGAAGCATATCGACGGGCGACTCCGTCGCCTTGATGCGCTTCCAGAACTGCAGGCGGCGATTGCGCAGCCTGTCGCGGACCAGATTGACCGCGATCTGCATCAGCCACGTCTGCATACTGCAATCTCCGCGGAAAGTGGACTGCGCTTTGAACGCGCGCAGAAAGCAATCCTGAGTGACGGTTTCGGCGTCATCGCGATCGCGCAGCGATGCCAGCGCGAAGCGAAAAATGCGCGGCGCATAAACGTGCATGACCGCTTCGAAGTCGAGCGTTGCCGCCACGCTTTGTTCGAAGTCGGCCATTGCCCGATGCGCCTGAGACGCCGGTTCTTCCATGTTCAAGATTGTAGACATCCGGCGTCTAAGCGCGGTTTCAGCGGGTTATCGGGGTCCGCGCCCACGGCCGCCGGGTCCACCTGGTCCGCCGCGTCCGCCCGGAGGTCCAAAGCCGGGGCCGCCACCGCCTGGCAGTTCGTTATAGACGGTCTGCTGGGTGCTGGTGAGCATGGCGTAGAAGGCGGCATCGGCAGTGGCGCGCACCGTGACCATCTGCGTATCGAGAGCGCCGATCTGCGCGGCCGCCGCCGCGATGCCCGAGGCACTGTTGGCCTGGACAGCGGTCTTCAGCGCGGTCTGTGCCGTCTGCTGGCTGGTTTGCAAGCCGGAAATCGCCGTCGCTTCGGTGGTGAAGATGGAAGTCGCCTGTGCTACTTGTGCGGTGGTCAGTGTCAGAAGTTTCGTCAGGTGAGCCACCTGGTTCGCCACCATATCGGCAATGGAAGGCGGTGATGGTTGGGCATTGAGAAATGGTGCGTTGAGAAACGGTGAGGTGAGAAATGCTGCGGAAATTGCCGCGAACGCGGTGGCGCGAAGCCGGCTCTTCATGGTCGTCTTACTCCTTGAGTTGGAAGTTCGTTCTTGCGCAGGCGTAGACGACAGTTAGCGGACCGGGGATTACTTACCCGTTCAGAAATGGACGGCGACCAGCACTTCGGCCTGGTTCAGATTCGAGATGGCCTCAAAATCGGGCGAGCCGAGGTGGCTGTAGCGCACTTCTCCGCTGAGACGGACGAACGGGATCTTGACATCGACGCCTACACCCAGAATGACGCTGCCGTTCGAGCGCTGGAGCAGAGTTCCTGGCCCGTTGGTGATGTTGTTCGCCGCGGAGTTGATGTCGGCGAGGTGGTCGAAGGATGCGCCCACTTCGACGAAAGGCTTCACCACCGGTGTATTGAACCGGTATTGCAGCAGGAAGGGAAAACTCCACTGCATGGCCGACACGGTGTAATCAGGGGCTGCCAGGGTAGCCGGATGCGAGAAACTGTAAGGCCGGTAAAGCGCATCGAATTCGAAGCGCAGATTCAGCGGCAGATTGATCTGCAGCGATGGACCGATGGTGAAGTTGGTGCTCTTCGGCAGGAAGCTCAGATTGTTCTGGTTGTATGCGTTCACAACGTCGGTGAAGGGCGCACCACCGACAACTCCGACCGAAAGATGCTGTGGATACGCAGAGACCGCGCAGAAGACGGCGAGAAGAAACAGCTTTCCGGTATTGAAACGATTCAGCATTTAATCTCCCAGAATATGAAGAAGGATGTGACGGACCTCGGGGTCCGACCGGTGCTCAAAAACGTAGATCGCCTGCCACGTGCCGAGTCCCATTGCGCCGTCGCGAACCGGAATCGAAACAGCTGGTGGAGGTGAGGGCCGCGCGGATGTGCGCCGGCATGTCGTCGCTTCCCTCGGTGGTGTGGCGAAACCACGGCGTGTTTTCAGGCACCAGGCGCTCGAAAAACTCGCCGAGATCGCGGCGCACGTCGAAATCGGCATTTTCCTGTATGGTCAAAGACGCAGACGTATGCTGGATGAAAACGGTTAGCAGACCGTTGTGAATTGCCTGTGCGGCAACCCATTTCCGGATGTCGCGCGTGATGTCGTAAAAGCCCTTGCCGCGGGTCGAGACCTTCAATTCACCGTTCGCCTGCTTCACTTATTCGGCTTTATTATTCAACTGTCACGCTCTTGGCGAGGTTCCGGGGTTGATCCACATCGCACCCGCGCCGAACCGCGATGTGATACGCGAGCAACTGAAGGGGCACGATCTCGAGGATCGGGACGAGAAGATCGGGCGCGCCGGGGATTTCGATCACGTCCTCGGCGACCTTGCGGACTTCGGTATCGCCTTCGGTGACGATCGCCAGCACCTTGCCCTCGCGCGCTTTCACTTCCTGAATGTTCGAGAGCGTTTTCTCGTAGAGAATCATGCTCTCTTTGCTCGTGGGGTCATGAGTGGCGAGCACGACCACCGGAAGGTTCTCATCGATCAGCGCGTTCGGGCCATGTTTCATCTCGCCCGCGGGATAGCCTTCCGCGTGGATGTAGGAGATCTCCTTGAGCTTCAGCGCGCCTTCGAGGGCGATAGGGAAATGAATGCCGCGCCCGAGATACAGAAAATCGGTGGCGCGGAAAAGCTTGCGGGCCAGATCTTCGTATTGCTGGTCATTGGCCAGGATGGTTTCGAGCTTGCCGGGAATGGTGACCAGTTCGTGGACGAAGGTGCGGGCGCATGCCTCGTCGATCTGCCCCCGTATCTCGGCGAGATACAGGGCGAGAATGGCCAGCGCGGTGAGCTGGCAGGTGAAGGCCTTGGTGGAGGCGACGCCGATCTCGGGGCCGGCGTGCGTATAGATGGTGCCGGAGGCCTCGCGGGTGATCATGGAACCGACCACGTTGCAGATGGCGAGGCTCTTCGAGCCTTTCCGCTTGGCTTCCCACTGCGCGGCGCGCGTATCGGCGGTCTCGCCCGATTGCGAGATCACGACGGTGAGAATGTCGGACGAAACGATGGGATCGCGATAGCGGAACTCGCTGCCGTAATCCACTTCGACGGGGATGCGGGCGAGTTTCTCGATCATGAACTTGCCGGCGAGCGCCGCGTGCCAGCTGGTGCCGCAGGCGATGATCTTGACCTGCTTGAACGCCTGGAACTCGGCGGGCGTGATGTCCATTTCATCGAGGAAGATGCGGCCGCTTTCCTGACCGACGCGGCCGAGCGTGGTGTCGCGGATGGCGCGCGGCTGCTCGAAGATTTCCTTGAGCATGAAGTGCTTGTAGCCGCCCTTTTCGGCCATGATGGGGTCCCAGAGAACGTGCTGGACCTGGCGGTTGACGGGGCGGCCGTCGAAATCGGTGAGCTGAACGCCGTCGAGCGTGAGGACCGCCATGTCGCCATCGGCGAGGAAAAACATGTCGCGAGTGTGGCTCAGGATGGCGGGCACGTCGGAGGCGACAAAGTATTCGCCTTTGCCGAGGCCGATGACGACGGGCGGACCTTCGCGGGCAGCGACGATTTTGTTCGGATCGTTGCGGTCGAGGACGGCGAGGGCAAAGACGCCGCGGAGTTGCTTGACGGCGCAGCGGACGGCGCTTTCCAGATTGCCTTCGAAATATTTTTCGACGAGGTGCGCGATGACTTCGGTGTCGGTTTCGGTCTTGAAGGTGTGGCCTTCGTTCTGCAGCAGCTCTTTGAGCGGAAGGAAATTTTCGACGATGCCGTTGTGGACGACGACGATGTCGCCGGTGCAATCGCGGTGCGGGTGGGCATTTTCTTCGCTGGGGCGGCCGTGCGTGGCCCAGCGGGTGTGGCCGATGCCGTAGTTGCCATCGACGGGGTCGAGACGGAGAACGTCCTCGAGGTTGCGGAGTTTACCCGATGCGCGGCGGACACCGAGGGTTTGATCGTCGCAGTAGACGGCGACGCCCGCGGAATCGTAACCGCGGTATTCGAGACGTTTGAGGCCATCCATGATGATGGGGACGGCGCGCTGCGCACCTACATAACCGACAATTCCACACATGGATTCATTGTACGGAATGGGGCTTGCACGCAGCGCGCGTCCCAAAAACGCGCGCCGAGTATCGACCATATTCAATTTTCAAAGAGCCAGCGGCCGGAGCGCCTCTCGGCGACGGCCTCGATCAAAACCAGGAGCAAAGATCGAGTTACGACTGGAGCGTACACCACGGGTTGGGGGACTTCGTATCGGCGGGACGGTTAAGTGCTTTAGTTTGTTGTCGAAAATGTTTTTGCCCGGATAAGTGATTGGTACTATTATCAGTGCGAAACCTTTCATACTGCCGGCCTGGCGACAAGTGCGGATCTTTGAATATGGCAGGGGATCTGGCAATATAGAGCGAATCAAGGGGGCTGCTGCCATAGTCGTGGAGCCTCTGGGTGAAATCGGAGACAATGAAAGACCATTGTGCGAGCCCTTGCTGGATTTGTTGTCGGCCTGTCCCCGTGTCTTTTGTTCAGCCAGTTGTCGTCAGTCCCGTACGGCGATGGTTCCGGACCGACCTTTTCAAGTGGACTCTATCTATTCCCAGGGAAGTATGCGTCGATTCGGGGGGTGGATTTCCGAAACCAAGTATCCGGATCTTGGCTTTTCGCTCAAGAACGGGCATTACCAACACGACGAAGAGAGCGAGCGCTGATCGGTTGACCTGGTGGAAATTCATTACTCCGAAAGATCGGCTCTAGTTTTGTTTTCCTGGTTTGCGGCTGGCGGAAGTTCCAGTCAAGGGGAGCAGGCGAGAGTCGTTACCGTATCGGGCGAACGGCTGCGGCAAGTGCAGGTGATTGCGTGGAGCACCCATTCCGGAGTTCGTCCGACGCGCATTGCTGCATTTCCGCCGTGGATGTCATGACACTCCATTGGAACGGCAGCCATTTTGTCCAGGCTGACATTCGAACGGAGTTTTCTGATCGCGCCAGGCACGAAGGAAAGACACTGTCTCAACGCTAATGTCCACCAGATTCACACTGTGGGCGATCTGGTGCTGTTTCCTGGTGCGGGCGCTGTTCTATTGCGGTGCGGTTCCCATTTGGGAGGGGTACGATGAATACTCTCATTTCGCGTTAATTCAGTACGTCGCTACACACCACGGACGGTTTCCACTCGGTACGATTTCGCCAAACAGCTCCCGAGCGGTAGCTGAATCGCGCAGATTAACGCCTGGGGCGTGGATCATTCACGATCCCAGCAGAGGCATTCTCAGTTACGAAGAGTATTTCGATCTTCCTTCGACAGAGCAGCGTGCGCGCAGATCGCGTTTGGAAACGCTGCCGGTCGAGTGGTCCCGAGAGGAAGCGGCTCCGCGGGAGCAGCTGTATGAAGCGCAGCAGGCACCCCTTTACTACTGGATTATGGCTCCGGTTTACGGGCTGCTCGAAGGCTTGAGCATACCGACTATCGTCTGGATTCTGCGATCTCTAACAGTTCTGATCGCTTCCGCGGCTGTGCCGCTGGCATTTCTCACCGGGCGGCGAGTGTTTCGCAACGATGCCCTGGCACTGGGCACTGCTCTGGTGGTGGCATCGTTCCCCGAGCTTTTTATCGATACCGGGCACGTCAGTAACGAGGGGCTCGCTGTTGTGATGGGCGGACTGTTTGTGCTCCTGGCGCTGCGCATGGCGGAGGAAAAACCGTCGACAGGTTCCGGCGTCAGGTTCGGAATCGTATTAGGCGCGGCGCTGCTGACGAAAGCTTACTTCCTCGCGCTCATTCCACTTGCCGCTGTGGTGCTCTACCGTAGTGCGGCATCACGGTCCCGTGCAGCCCGGCAAGCGGTGGCGGCCATGGTCTCGTGCATGGTGGTCAGCGGGTGGTGGTACATCCACAACGTTGTTTTCACAGGGACGCTGACAGGCCAGCTTGAGGACGCACTGGCGGCGGGCAGCAAGGTATCGCTGCTCCGTGCGGTCGGTCAGATCGGTTGGGTGAAGGTTTTCGACTTCATAATGCTCTCGCACATCTGGCTTGGCGGGTGGAGCTTCCTGGTGGTGCGGACATGGATGTATCGCGTCGTCGAGGTGGTGATGCTTGTCGCAATGGCGGGTGTGTGTATACAGGTCGTCCGCCCACGCTCTGCGCTGCCACGACCGAAAGATCTCGGGTTGCTGGCGCTGCCGAATGTCGTGATGATTGCGGGTCTGTGTTTTCATGCGACCCAGGCATTTCGCGCTCACGGAGGGTCTACCGGGACGTTGGGCTACTATCTCTACGCACTGGTTGTGCCGGAATCTGTCGTACTCATCGCGGGAATCGCGAGAACGATTCCGGCGAGGATTCAACTAACAGCTATTCCCCTCGCCGTCTTCGTTCTGATTAGTCTGGAACAGTTTGGCGCCTGGTTCGTTTTGTTCCCCTATTACGGAGGGCTGACCCGGCACAGCGCCGACGGAAGATTGCCCACCGCCCGCATCGAGCAATTCCGGAATGGCGGTATCGGTACTCTTTTCAATCATCTCGGCGGAATCGGCCCCACTTCGTCGGCGTCTGTTGTGGCAGCCGGGGCAATCCTATACCTGTGCGCGACCGCTGTTTTGCTTTGGCTGGCCGCACGCCTGCCCGAAGAATATTCAATTGTCAAATAACAAGAGGCCGTAGACCTGATTCGATTGGAGTATGCACCATCGCCGAACGGACCAGGCGCGGCCCAATGAGTAAGTGCTGTGTTTTGTTGGTGAAATAAATTTTACCGGTGGTGACCGGCCGCGAGCAAAGCCACGGATGCGTCGTGGGGAACACCGCGGATCACCGTGCCGGCGGGCAGAGTGAGCGGCGTCCGCAGCAGGAACGAATGGCCGTACTGCTTCTTATAATTCAGCAGCCAAAGCAGCGGCTCAACGCTGCCGTCAGGCATTTCGGCGGTGATTTGAAATGACGCTCCATCGGCAGCGGTCTTCGGCAGCAATCCATCGAGCTTGAATGGGGTTCGAACCGTCCAGTCACCCGCGATTACGATCTCTTTCGCGGCGTGGGCTGTGGCGCCATCAATCGGGAATTTTCCGATTTTCGGCTGGGCGGGCAGGTCTTTCTCCTCGCCTTCAGGTGCGCCGCCTTCCTCCCAATCGACGATCAACTCCAGTTGCTCGGCCGTCAGCCCCTGATCGTTGCGAAAATCGCCGAAGCCCTTGACCGCTCCCCACGGGGGCATGCGGCGCTGCAGAACTTCTTCGCCGATCGCTTTGGCCCACGGACGCGCCTCCTTATACGTGGTCAGGGAAAAGGCCATGCCGCCCTCGCGATGACAGGAGATGCAATGGGTATCGAATAGGCGCACGATTTCGCGATCGAACGTGACTTTGGTTGTAATGATGTCGTGGCCGTACGCCGAGCAAGCGACCGCGAGAAGCACCCAGGAGCGTTTCAAGTCGCGCTCCGTTCCGCCGCCGTAACGCGGCTGGAAGCCGAATCGGCGTCTTCGAGATTCCACGTTCTCGCGGCCAGGTAAAGTGGCCGGTCTTTGCTCTGTTCGTAGAGTTTTCCTACATACTCCCCGAGAACACCAACGCTGAACAGGAGTGCGGCGCCGATGGCGCTCAGGAGAACGGTGATGGAGGTCCAGCCCGATACCGTATACCAGCCGAACTCATATGCCAGCAGCGCGCGCACACCTTCTTCGATACTGACGGCGCCTACGATCAGGGCGAAGCCGAAGCTCAGGCGCAGCGGGATCGTGGAAAACGACGTGGCCGCGGTCCACGCGAAGGAGAGCATCCTGCGGATGGGGTATTTCGTCTCTCCCGCGGCCCGCGGCGCGCGACGGTAGCGCACGGCGATTTGCGGAAAGCCAACCCAGGCCGTCATGCCGCGCAGGAAGCGGTGGGTCTCGCGCATCCGCGACAGGCCGTCGAGACACTCGCGGGAGACGAGGCGGAAATCACCCGCGTCCACCGGAAGGTCTTTGTAGACGAGGAATCGCATGAGCCTGTAGAACAGCCACGCGGTAGTTCGCTTGAGCCATGTCTCGCCTTCGCGCGCTTCCCTTTGTCCGTAGGCCACATCGTAGCCTTCGCAGTAGCGGTCGATCATTTCGTGGATGACGGAAAACGGGTCCTGAAGATCGGCGTCCATCAGAACGATGGCGTCGCCCGAGGCGTGATCGAGGCCTGCGGTAGCCGCGATCTGATGGCCGAAGTTTCGCGAGAGGTGAATCACTTTGATGCGGTGATCGGCGAGCGCCCAGAGGTGCAGTTGCTCGATGGTGGAATCCCTGCTGCCATCGTTGACGAGGACGATTTCCGTCTCGCATGCCAGCTCGCTGACGAAAGATTCGGACGCCGCGCGGAAAAGCGGAACGATGCGCTCTTCGTTGTACATGGGAACGACGATCGAAAGCTTGCGTGGATAGGGGCGGGGAGTGAGAAGATCGCGCATCGTTAGTTACCAGTGACGCTTTGCGTCAGCAGCAACCCCCTCTCTTCTGCCGAAGACGGCGTACTGACCGCCCATCGGGACGTGACGCAGAAGATCTTCGACGGCGCGGGCGAGCCGATAAATGCCTTCCGGGAGATAGAGGAAATACGAAGTCGCGCGGACCGATAACCCCGCAGTATGCAGCAGGGACTGGGTTTCGCGGGGATAGAGGAGAATGGCGTCGGCATCGACAGGGGTGCGTTTGACGATCAGGCGCGTGGCCGGGTTGAACGGATTGTGTTCGATGATCGCGAAGATGCCACCTGGCTGGAGCACGCGCCTGACTTCGCGCGTCAGCGCGGCGCGTGCGGCGACCGGGACATGATGATAGACGCAGACGGCGGTGACGAAATCGAACTGCGCATCGTCGAACGGGATCCGGTTCGGGTCGTCCTGGACTCTGACATCGACGCCGTGAACTGTTTCCAGCATGCCGCCCGAGGGGTCGCATCCGGCGACGTGGGCAAAATCCACGGCGAGCAGCGACATCAGTTCGCCCTTGCCGCATCCTACGTCGAGATAGCTCAGGTGCTTCGTATCGACCGCGGCACGCTTGAAATAATCGCGGATCAGGTCTCGCTTGCGCTGGTGAAAAAAAGCCGGGTTGCCGGCGAAGCCGTCGCGGATGGGGTCCTTAAGCAGTTCCTCGTAAGTGGATGCGTAATTATCAAACTCTGGCTTGCTCATCCGTTCAGCCCCAGTCTAGCGAACACTCCAGCCGGCTGCTGAAGAAGGCTTCTTACCGCTCCTTTACAGTCGCGGCTCAGAAAGGTACCCCTGCTACGACCGGCGTCACTTGCCGGTAGCGCCCGTTGTCCCACGTAAACACGTAGTCGTAATGCGTGTGGTCAGGCGATGTGTATTGAACCCAGTCCGACGGTTTTGCGGTGGCGGACTTGATGCGATCGACGATGAGATCGCGATCGTCATAGAGGAGGCGCATGACGAACATCGGCGTCCATTCGCCGGTGGTGAAGCCGTCTTCCTGGAAAAGGATTCGGGCGCCGCGCGGGAAGCTTGCGTGCATCGCGGGCAACTGCTCGGCCATGCCGCGTATCATTGCGGGCGAGTCGTAGAGCCACTCACGCGGCTCGGTGCGCAGGGAGTGGAGATGAACTTTGCCGACGCGCCAACCCATCAGCACGAAGATCGCGCATGCCAGTGCAGTTCGGTATTGCGGATGGCTGCGGGTGACCAGATCTTCCAGCCAGATCAGGACGATGCCTGCGTAGAGGACCCATCCGACATACGAGATGTACATCACGTAGCCGCCTCGCGGGGGCGCGAATATGACGGGAAGCAACCCGAAGAAAAGTACGATCCACGCGAAGATCAGCTTGCGCGATCGGGCGACGAGCGCCCCCACCAATAGCGCTCCGAGGACCGCGATGCGCAACCCATCCGGTGGGATCCTGTTTGAGCACGAAGAGGTCGGCGATATAAGCGTTCCAGTTGTGCTGGAAGCGGGTGAGGGAATACTCGGGTGTGTAGAAGGCGTTGTTCGACATCGCGTTCGGGCCGAACAGTTTCCCGTGCATGTAAGCCACCGTCATCACTCCCATGATGGCGATCAGGGCGAGTGGCCGCGATCGAAGGAATTCCTTCAAGCGCACCGGATTGAAGAGCAGTTCGTAAGACAAGAGCAGGAGCGGCAGCACGACCGCCATCTCCTTCGAATCCAACGCGAAGAAATACAACAGCGAGAATCGCGGCGCCGCGCCGCAGGGTCAACGGTTTGCCTCCTTTGCGCGCCTGAATGTAGACGCCGAAGGCGAGCCAGACGAAAAGAAAACAAAGCACGTCGAAGATGATCGTCGTGCGGTACCAGACTTCGATCATGCGGCTGTGAAAGGCAAACAGCAGAGTGGCTAACGCAGCGGCACGCAATGACTCCGAGATCTCTTTGACGATCCAGAAACAGATCGCGGTGTCGACCAGGCAAAACGACAGCTCGGCGATGCGGAATGGCAGCGGGGTGTAGCCGACCGCGGCAAAGAGTCCGCGATAGAAAAACGCTCCCAGCGGACGAAAGCCTCCCTGCCAGAAGAAGAGGTTTTCGTGGATCACCTGGCTCCATGGCTTGCTCCACGCGAAGTAGAGCGCGTACATGTCGTCGCTGTCGAAATACATGCGCAGCGACGGCCATACGAAGAAGAGAAAATAGCCGAGGATGATGGCCGCGGTCAGCGGGTAGAGAACGCGCCGGAGTGTCAAATTTCCAGCATACCCGAGCGCGGGCCCTGAATGGAGATGAAAGCGGATAAGCGCCGGTAGAGCGCCTGGAGACTGGCGAACGGCTTTGGAAGGGCGGGTTCTTTATCGGAGATGCCGGACTGCCAAACGAACCCGAGGGGGCCTCAGGTTCGGGGTCAGGGTCGGGATGGGTATCGGGCTGGATAGTGTTGGCGTCCTCTTCATCGACCCAGTAATGTCTGATGTGTGTGGTTCCATTGGCGGCGCACGCACTCGCGTCTGCTCGTTCCTCGGCTCGGCGTTTGGCGCGAAGGTTCAGAAATGCGGTGAGCGCCGCGCGGAACTGGCGTTCGAAGCGGGCTTCGTAGCGGTTCAGCAGATCGAGCACGTTGGATTCATCGCTCATGGTGCGGAAGGCGACAAACGTGAGGGTCGCATAGTCCTCGCCTTCGTGACAGCGCGGGCGACGGATTTCCTTGTTGAGCCCGGCGGTCTCGCAGTTCCAGACGCGCTCCTGACGCCAGCGGGCGATGGCCATTCGTTCGATGAGATCGCGCTCGGTGGGGGTTTCGGGCTGGTGCTCGTCGAGGAGAGAGGCGAGCAGGGCGCCAAATTCTTCCTGCGATTCGCCGGCGAGGACGATTTTTTTCGAGAGGAGGCCGTGGGTTCGGCTGTTTTGCGAGGAGGCGTCTTTGCCCTCTTCGGTGATGGGGCCGCGGGATTTTGCGCCGTTGGTGCGGGATGCGATTTGCTGGAGTTCGGAAGACATAAGGTGATCTAGGGGGCATTATGGAACGGGCTCGGGTAGCGTCCGGGGGCGCCGGATGGAGCCGGTGTTTTGTTTTCAATCGGTTAGGTGGTGAAAATAAAGTTGGCGCGGTTGTGAACGGCGATTGGAGGGCCAGGCGGATCGACCATCTGTCGTGACGTTTCTTGGGGGTCAGAAGAAAGATCCGTTGATATGGCGTCGCCCAATGCTGACACCAACCAGTGTGCTGCCCGGGGAAATAACTGGACCACGCTGCGGTATACAACTTCAGTCCGTTTGTTTTCGCCCGCAAAAACGCGACTAAACTAAAGTCGCGTGTACCAACGGTATGAACTGGAGCAGCTATTTTCTGGACACTACAGCAGCCAAACTTCAGGAGATTTCCCCTCAGCATGCTGGCAATGTGCAAGGCCGACGGTCTTTACTTGCCCACGATCAGCTTTCGCCCGCTCCCGCTTCGCCAGCGACGGCGGTGAGCTATCGCGCAATTTTGCGGTTTGGCAGCGCGGGTCCGGGTCTCGGCCTCGAAGCGGCGTTCAATAACGCGCGCCATTCGTTCACGACTCCAAACCGGTATATACTTCCCAAAGGCCAATCGCCAAAGGAGTCCCCATGCGCCGACTATTACGCTTTCTTCCCCTCACGGCTCTGCCCTGTGTAACGCTCATCCTCACGGCGGCTTCGCTGCCTACTTCGCCGAAGCCGGAAGACGTCGGTCTCTCCGCGGAGCGTCTGCAGCGCATTCACCAGATGATTCAGCGCCACATCGACGCGGGCGAAATCGCGGGTGCCGTCACCCTCGTTGCGCGCAAGGGTCAAATCGCGTGGGTCGACGCGGCGGGCGTGATGGACCTCGAAACCAAAGCTCCCATGAAGCGCGATTCCCTCTTCCGCATGGCTTCCATGACCAAGCCCGTGATCGGCACGGCCATGATGATGATGCTCGAGGAAGGCAAAGTTTCGCTCAGCGACCCGGTCTCGAAATTTATCCCCGAATTCAAAAACATGAAGGTCGGGATTCTTCAGTCCCCCGGCGGCCGGGGTGCGGGCGCCGCGCCGCTTAAGTATTACACGGTTCCCGCCGACCGCGAGCTTACGATAAAAGAGCTTCTCACTCACACCTCCGGTCTTGTCGCCGGTCCCATGGGACAAGCGGCTGTCGCGCCCCTTCGCCGCAAGCCAGAAGAGACACTCGCAGACTTTATCCCGCGCCTGGCCCAGACACCTCTCGAATTCCAGCCCGGCGCGCGCTGGATGTACAGCGCCTCCGATGGTTTCGACCCGCTCGGACGCATTATCGAAATCGCTTCCGGTAAACCGCTGAATGTCTTCCTGAAAGAGCGCATCTTCGATCCGCTCGACATGTCCGACACCCATCACTATCCGACCGACGCCCAGCTATCCCGCCTAGCCAGCGTTTATCAGAAACGGGACAACGCTCTCGTCAAGTCGCCGCTCGAACAATCGCTCTCCATGTCGAGCAAGGTCTACTTTGCCAGCGGCGGCGGCCTCATCTCCACAGTCGATGACTACTCCCATTTCGCCCAGATGCTCGCCAACGGCGGCGAACTTTACGGCCATCGCCTGCTGAGCCCGCGCACTGTGAAGCTCATGGCGTCCGTGCACATTCCGTACACTCTGCCCGGCCGCTCGCCCGGCGAAGGCTTCGGCCTAACGGTGCGCGTTGTGCAGGACGCACTGGCGGGAAATATCCGCATCTCCGACGGCAGTTTCGGCTGGAGCGGTGTGTATGGCACGCACTTCTGGGTCGATCCGAAAGAGGACATTATCGCGGTCATGATGTGCCAGACCTCTGTCGGGCCGATGCGCAACGAATTTGAGAACGCCGTCATGCAGGCGATCATCAAATAGCGACGGACGGATAACAGCTCGGTTTCCGTCGGAATGGGATCGACGTGGTCGATCACCAGCACATCAACCTGCTCGTCGGCTTTCGCCAGTTGCAGTTCGTGCGCCCTTAACGAATCCCGCAAGCTCGGCGTGCGATCGGGCTGTGTCGTCTGCCCTGAACCGTGCACTGGACGAGAGCCTTTGCTCAGCGGCTTCGACCAGACCCGCTTTCACTGGGTTGTTTTCAATTCATCCTGCCAGAAGGGTAAGCCCGTGCGACCGAGGACACGGTTAAAACACCCCGGCCGCCGTTCCGCCGATGGCCGGTTCGCCCTTTGAGCCAGCGCATAGTGCTCGGCAAAGCGGCCTTTTGGCTGGAAGACCGCGAGGACGTGGTTGGGCATTATGACCCACGCGGAAAGGGAGTTGAAGCCGCGGGCCGTCTCCCCATACCGAAGAGCGTTCTCAATGATTGGGGCGGTGACTGGCTGGCGTAACTACTTGGGACCGGTCCGCGCGTAATCCGTGACTTCGTCATGCCGTGGTGTGCGACCGGTATTCTCAGAGGTCGGGATGGCAGGGTGAACGGGAGGGCCGGTGTCCGGCCAGACGCCAGGTTACGAAGATCACGGCGTCGTTCGGGATCCCATGCGGAAGCTTTCTTCGGTAGCACGTCTCGGCGGAATGCGCCTGGCAGGGTCGAAAAACCCTTCCGGTTCACGCCGGAATGGCCAGTGGTCCGCCTTCTATGCGATAGCCGAGCTTTTTGAGTTCTTTGATCATGCGAGCGGTGCGTGTCCGTTGAGACCTGGCACTCACGGCCGGACCGCGTTCCTCGTAGCGGACTTTCTTATGCAAGATCAGCCAGAGCAGTCGGCAGAGTCGGTGGGCGATGGCCCAGATGGCCTGTTTGTATCCTAACTGCGGCAGCAGTTTCCGAAACTTCACCTCAAATATGCTTCCTTTCGTCTTGACGGCAGACTGTGCGGCTTGATTCAAAAGCCGCCGCATGTTCTTGTTGCCCTTGGGCGAACGCGTGCTGTGCGATTCGCCCGCGCTTTCCTCGTCGCCGGGAATCACGCCGACCCATGAAGACAGATCCTTCGCCGACGCGAAAGCCGCTGCCTCGGGTCCTACTTCGGCGATCATCTGCAGCGCTGAGTCGGCCCCGAAACCCGGAACTTCCGCCACCCGTTGCACGGCATCCTGATGCTGCTGCAGCAGCTCCGCTGCCTCCCGATCCAGTTTTTCGATCTGCCCTTCCATCAATTGCAACTCCTCCAGCGCCATCTTCAGCAGCCGCCGGTAAACTGCATGCAGTTCGGCGCACGCACCCAGCGCATCCTGCAGTTGTGCCGGCGTCGCCCGTAGCCGGTGGTCGGCCAAAGCCGCCAGAACTGCCGGATCACTCTCCCCTTCCGCCAGAGCATGCAAGATGCGCCGCGCACTGAGGCCCAGCAGATCCGACACAAAGCTCGACAACTTGATGTGCGCTTGTTCCAGCAGGCTTTCCAGTTGGTTCCTGAAGCGCACCTTGTCGCGTGTCAACTGGTACTTACGCCGCGTCACGGTTCGCCAGAGCCGTGGTTCCGGATCCGGTACGAAGCTCAGAACCAGTTCCTGCGCCACCAGCCGCCTGATCATCCGTTCGCCGTCGGCGAAGTCGTTCTTGCGCCCGCGCGCACCGCGATTGGACTTCGCCTGACACAGGTGCAGCGTTCCGGACATCTTCCTCGCCCTGTCACGCTGCTGGCGCGCTGGCTTCCAGTATCGCTCCAGTGCCGCCCACACCGGTTTCCAGTACTGCGCCGTCGATTCCATGACGACTTCCTCAATCTCCTGCTGGATCATCCATTGCGCCAGCAGCTGCCACTGATCGGGGGTGGCGCCGAACTTCCGCCGCTCAAACTGATACTCGTCTTCTGTCTCAACGTCAGCCACTACTACCGCTAACATCTTCTTGTGAACATCCACTGCCGCCACACGATATGCCATCCGCTTCTCCTTAGGCGGCGCGGAGAACACGCGAAAAAGTTACCATATGCAGGGTCACGTGGCTATCGCCACTCTTCAAAAACAGAGATCAACGATGCCCAATTATTCCCTCAACGCGCGCATGTTCCGGATCAAACAGGCCAACAGCCTCGACTTATCCACTGCCTTTATCGACCTCGCCGAGCCGCCGTTGCCATTCTGCCACTCTGACCGTTTTTCATAAAATTTCGCGGCCCGGAGGGCCTGGGAAACAGGCCACACAAAACGATGGCCTGCCCCACGGGGGATAGTGCAAAGAAGGCGAGAACCTCTCGAGATTTCCTGGACACTGCACCGACTGCGGGAGGTCGGCGGCACGGGCTGGTTCACGGCGAGAAGAAGAGGCCTCACTCTCTGGCGCCCAGCTTGCGCAGGAGCGCCCCTATCCGGAGTACCTTATCAGCCGATGGCTCGCTTCCGGAGTTCGCGGCGGTGGCGGAAGACAACACTACTGTATTGGCCGCCGCGCGGCCTTTCCCCAGGGCAAATAAGGGCGTCTGTCCAGCCTTGTTTTTCACGTTAACGTCTGCGCCGCGATCCGCCAGGAACTGAATCACGGTCTCGTATTGGTGAAATGCGGCGGAATGCAACGCCGTGTCGCCAGTCTTGCTCACGGCGCTCACCTCGCCACCGAGGTCAAATGCCGCGGCCACCGTGGGCAGGGCCTGATCGGTGGTCTCCACTTTGCCGAAATCGATCGTGGCGATTCCGCGGCGGTTTTCTGTGGCTGAAGAATCCATGCCCGCGGCCAGCATCAGCGCGGTGGCGCCGTTCGGCATCGTCATTTTCAGATCGGCACCGCCGGCAGCCAGAGTCCGCATGATGCCGGGCTCGAGGAATCTGGCGGCCAGGAGATAAGGAGTCGATCCGATCAGCGTCGCCAGAAGATTCCAGTCCGTGGTGTTGCGGCGCACCGGCGTGCCTTTCGTGATCCGGATATTAGGATCCGCCTTATGGGCGAGGAGAGCTTTCACCAGAGTCAGATCGCTTCTGAGCACCGCGGCGTGCAGAGCGGTATAGCCGCTGCCGGCTGCGTTCGGATCCGCGCCTTTATCGAGCAGCACGGCCGCTACGTTTCCCTGGCCGCTGTGCGCGGCCAGAACCAAAGCGCTGGTGCCATCGGGCAGAGAATCGTTGGCGTCCGCGCCCGCGGCCAGAAGCAGCCTGGCCGATTCAGCGTCGCCCGTTCTCGCCGCAAACAATAAGGGCGTGCTGCCACCTCGCAGAACGTCGTAGTTCAACTTCTCGCGCCCGGCCCTTTGGGTCTGTTCACCGACGACAGTCTGAGAGTAGATGCGCGAACGCGCATGAACGTCCGCGCCAAACTCGATCAGCAAAGCGACCACGTCGGGATGGATCTCCGCGGCCGCCCACATCAGCGCTGTCTGATCGTGTTCATGCTCCTTCGCCTTCGGGTCGGCGCCATGGGCCAGCAGTATCTTCACTGCCTTTGCGTCTCCTGTGCGCGCGCAGGTCATCAGCACGGTTTCGCCATTGAGCAGTTTCGCGTTGGGATTCGCCTTCGCTTCCAATAAGCGCTCAACCATCGCCGCGCTTCGGTTCGTACACGCCAGATGAAGCGGAGTTGAGCCCAGATCGTTGGCTGCATCCACGCGTGCGCCGGCCCGAATCAAGAAGGTCGGCGATGGCGCGATTGTCCAGGTTCGCGGCCCAGTGCAGCGCGGCTGTGCCATCGCCCTGTGGCGCGTTGACGTCCACATGCTGTTTTAGCAATGCGCGCACGGACGCTTCATCCTGGGCCTTCACGGCCTGAATCAGACGCAGATCGGCCGACAGCCCGACGTGGGATACGATGACCGCCAGACAAAGAAGTCTAAGGCGCATGCTAAGCCATACGGAGCAGCCGCGGATCTACTCTCCCCGTGCTATCCCCGATACGATCCCAATGGACACCGAACTGATCCATCAGGGTCAGGTGCAGATTCGCCAGCGGCACGTCCTTAAGGCGCGTGTGGCGACCGCCCTTCAGATTGCCTGCCCCGCCGCCGGCCAGGATAAAGGGAATATTGACGGGCGCGTGGCTGTTGCTGTCGGCAATCCCGGCTCCGTATATCAGGGTTATATGGTCGAGCAGCGTGCCGTCGCCGTCGGGAGTGGACCGCAACCTTTCCAGCAGGTACGCGAACATCGTCATGTGATAGGCGTTGATCCTGGCTGTCTTTGCGACCTTTTCGGGCTCCTGCTGGTGGTGAGAAACGGGATGATGCGCGTCCGGTATGCCGATCTGCGGATACGTCATGCCGCTCTGTTCGTGTCCCAGCATCAGCGTGATGATCCGGGTGAGATCGGTCTGGTACGCCAGCACCTGTAAATCGATCATCAACTTCACGTGATCTCCCCACTCAGCCGGAATGCCCGCCGGGTGCTCCACCAGAGGCACTTCGCGAGAGTCGGCTTCGGCGATCTGAATCCGCCGCTCCACACCGCGGACCGCGTCAAGATACTCGGTCAGCTTCGAGCGGTCGCTTTGCGGAAGTGCGCCTTCGAGATGCGCGACCTCGTCGCGTACCGAATCGAGGATGCTCTTTTGCTCCCGCATGAGACCCAGCCGCTCTTTCCGGCCGGTGCTGCCGCTATCCCCAAACAGGCGCTCGAACACAAGGCGCGGATTGTTCTGTGTCGGCAGGGGCGTGGCGGGTCCCTTCCAACTGATGGTGTTTGTGTACGGGCACGCGTAACCGGTATCGCAGGAGCCCGCCGTTTCGCCGGATTCAATGGCCAGTTCGAGCGAAGCCAGTTGCGTGTGCTTGCCAGTCTCCTCCGCGAGAATCTGGTCGACCGAGATGCCGGCATCGAGCCAGGTTTCACTGGTGGGCGGTGAGATGTCGGTGAGGAACCGCGTGCTGGCTTTGGCGTGGGCGCCGCCCGGACGCCCCGGCGGCGGGATGCAGGTAAGGCCGCTCAGCACCTGTATGTCATCGCGATGCGGCGCGAGCGCGCTCAACGTGGGCGTCAGTTCGTACGCCGGGCCCATCGGTCAAGGGCAAATAGTTCTGCATGATCATGCCGTTCGGCACGTACATGACACCGAAGCGGTTGACAGGTATCGCGGGCGTCGCGGCCCGCGCGGTAAATGCCGGCACCATGCTGTCGAGCAGCGGCAACGCCAGCGCCGCGCCTGCCCCGCGCAACATCGCGCGGCGTGAAATAGCCTTCTTAAAGACGATCATGTTGGGACTTCCCACCTTCCTGAGCAACCTTCACCGAAGTATCGGCTCCTGCCGAGCTCATGCTGAATGGCACGCTCCTGACGATCCCGAGAATAATGCTGGACCAGCGGTAGTCCTGAGGCGCGGCATCGCGTGCAATCTTGCGGATCGCAGGCAAATCGGCGTATTCGATGCCGCGGCCGAGCGCATACGCCAGCAGTTTCTCCGTGAACGTGCGGACGAAATCTTCCTGGTGGCTTGCCATCATTGCGCGCAGACCGGCGATGCCGTCAAAGCGCGTGCCATCGGGCAGGGACGCGGACGCGTCGATGCGCGCTCCATCGCTCTCTGTGCGCCATTTGCCCAGCGCGTCGAAGTTTTCGAGCGAGAACCCCAGCGGGTCCATACGCTGATGGCATGAGGCGCAGACCGCGTTCCGGCGATGTAGTTCCATGCGCTCCCGAAGCGCGCGAGGCTGGCCATCCGCACCTGCCTCCTTCAGCGCCGGCACATCCGGCGGGGGCGGCGGGGGCGGAGCACCCAGCAGATTGGTTAACAGATACCGGCCGCGGAGCGTGACTGACGTGCGATTCGGATAAGACGTCACGGCCAGTATGCTTGCCTGTCCGAGCAGGCCGCCGCGTACGCCATCGCTGAATTTCACCTGCCGAAAGCGGTTCCCGTAGATATCGGGAATGCCATAATGCCGCGCCAGACGCTCGTTTACGTAGGTGTAATCGGCGGTCAGCAATTCCATCACGCTGCGATCTTCGCGCAGCTGGCTGGCGACGAAAATCTGCGTCTCCTGCGCCATCGCATCGCGCAGGTTCTCGTCGAACTCGCGATACAAATCGGGATCGGGAACGATTCCGGCAAGTTTACTCAAGCCGAGCCAGCGATTGGCGAAGCCGTCCACCAGGGCCCGCGAGCGTGGATCGTGAAGCATCCGCGCGAACCTGCTGATCGAGGACTTTCGGGTCCTGCAGGCGACCCGCGGACAGCCAGATTCCGCAGCTCGTCGTCGGGAATACTGCTCCAGAGAAAGAACGACAACCGCGATGCCAGATCCAGATCGCTCAGGCGGTAGGCCGCGCCGGTCTGTGCATTCGGCGGCAGCGCCTTCGACGCGAAACAAAAAGCTCGGGGCCGCCAGAATGCGCTCGAGGCCCTTCTGAATGCCCTCGTCGAAATCCTTTTCGTCCCGGCCGGCCCGGTAAAAGCTGAGCAGCGTCTTAAGATCTTCCGCCGTGACCGGGCGTCGGTAGGCGCGCGTGGCGAGGGTGGACAGGATCTTCGTGGCGCATGCTTCTTCGCTCGCCGCAGTCTTTGGGGTTACAGATAAAGATCCTGCGCCGGCTCGGCGAGTCGCCGTGAGCTTGGGCGCCGTAAGGACCGCCGATATTCACAAACTCCACCGCGGGATTTCCGTGATAGAACTCGTTGGTCGTGCGGCCAAAACCGATCGGAGACGGTTGCAGGATACCTTCCGGCTCCCAAAATCTCTGCACGAACGACACACTCACTTCATGCTCGCCGGCCTTTACCGGGATGCGCGCCTCAAGACCCGCATCGGCCGTGTGCATGTAGGCCTCGAATTCGGGAGACCCCTGGGTATTGCCGGCGAAGGTCTCAGGCATGGTCATGCCTTTAGCGCCTTTGTCAGCACCGCCGCCCACTGTGAAGCGTTTGATGCGGACTCCATCCAGCCGGATATCGATCTGGTGCGGCTCGCCCATGCCGACGATGTAGGTATAGAATTGCCGCCTCAGCTGGACCTTGATCGTGTAGTCGCCATCCAGCGGGAAAGTAGTAACGGATGAGCGCGCCGCCCTGCGATCCAAAGGGCAGGTCGTCGCTCATGTGGTCGTCCTGTATGAGGAACCGGGAGTATTTGTACGTATCGACCGCCGGGTTGAGCGTGAGATCGCCCACTGCCAGGCGGCTCACTTTGCGCGCCGCCGACAGGTAATTCTCCAGAAGCACTGGCGATACGGACAGAACGGTGGCTACGTTGTCGAATCCTTCCTGATCTGCGTCATCCGCGGAGAGCAGCGCCTTTCCATCGATATCGAGGGCGAGCAGGTCCCGCACCGCGGCAGTGTATTCTGCGCGGTTCAACCGGTGCACCGGGACACGCCCCGGGTTGGGTTTGGCGAGAGCAGCCGCGTCAAGCGCGGTCTCCAACTCCGTCGCGATGCGTGCAGTACGTGGCTTTGTCGGGACGCGGCAGCCCGGCAGGCGGCATTTCTCCGGTGCGCAGCTTGCGAGCCACTTTTTCCCACAAATCCGCGTGCTCGCCAATGTGTTCAACGTCCGCGGTGTCAAGCTGCAGTCCGGCGGTTTTCAGTTTTGCGTTGTGACAGGTGACGCAGTATTTATCGATGACCGCCCGGGCCGAAGGTTTTTGCGCTTCGTCCGCCCACAGGGGGAGGGCCACAGTTATTAGCAGGGCAGTGAAGTATGGGAAGGTTCTCAAGACTGAATGCCTTGACAATCTTCCCTGGCGGCAGAAGCAGTGTCAAGGGTGCAGGGTTGCCATTGGCTTCGGAAATCGACGCTTAACGCCGCTCAATCCCACCGCCACGCGGAAATAACCGCGCCCATCGGGGCATCCTGGAACACGCGTCTGCCTTCACCATCGCCTCCGGCCCCAGCCGCAACCATGAGGGGAATGAGATGCTCTTCGCGCGGATGGGCGAACAGTGCTGAGGGCGCGTCGCGCCATCCCTTGAGTTGGGCATCACGCTCCGGGGCCGGGCGTGAGACCGCTTCGTGCAGCCACCGATCGAACTCCGCCGATTTCTCCGGCGTGCCTCGCTGAGAATAGGCGTGGAGATTATGGAAACTCATGCCGCTGCCGATAATCAAGACACCCTCATCCCGCAACGGGGCCAGTGCCCGTCCGACAGCGAGATGGAGCGCCGGATCCAGAGAAGCGGCTAATGAGAGTGGCACCACCGGAATCTCAGCCTCCGGGAAAGCGACTTTGAGCGGTACGAAAATCCCGTGATCAAACCCGCGCGTTGGATCGTCAGCAACCGGCACACTGGACGTTCGAAGCAGTTCAGCGACCCTTGCGGCTACCTCCCGCGAAGCCAGCGCCGGCCACGTCAATTGGTAGGTTTCAGGTGGGAATCCATAGTAGTCGTAGATCAGGGCTGGATGCTCTGCCGTGCTGACGGTCGGAACGTGCTCCTCCCAGTGTCCGCTCACAACCACGATGGCGGAAGGGCGTTCCGGCAGCGTGTTTGAAAGCCCTTCGAGGAAGGTGCGTGTCTTTTCCCAGGTGTCCGGCGGACCCATTGTCCATTCCATGAAGAAGCAAGGGCCGCCGCCGTGGGGCAGAAAGATCGAGGGCTGGCGTTTGGTGGGCATATGAGCTCTCAATTACTTACCTTAGGCCACCCGGGCTCGAGGCCCCAATTGCGCAAGGCACAATGGAATCGGCCAATGTCTCCTCAACCCATTACCGCAGGCAGCCGCGAACTACTCGGCAAACTACGCGACATGCTGCTTGAACAGCACAAGCTACTTCTGGACCGTGAGCGTGCAGCATACGAAAAGATCCATCAACCGATCTCCGGACCCGGCGCCCTGCTGACACTGGTGATCGGCGACCCGCATTTCGCATGGCTGAAACAGATCTCCACATTGGTGGTAGAGATCGACGAAGCGCTTTCACGCACAAGCAAGGCTGGCCAGGAAGTCGCGGATCAACTAATCACACGGGCGCGTGAGATGATGAGGCCGCGTCTGGAAGGGAGCGACTTTCAGGCTCGCTACTACAATGCGATCCAGGAATCGCCGGACATCGTAATCCTGCAATGTCGCATCGAACAGCTGCTGAGAGTCTGAGAGAATTGCGAGACTCGCGGAATTCGAAGATCACGTAGTACCACTGCGTTACAAACTGTGGGGCAGGGCTTCAGCCCGCTCGGCCCGGCCGGCCCTATATATGCAAATGCCCGCGATGTTGAACTGCGAAGGCTGAAGGGTTTCGGGCGGGCTGAAGGCCGCAGCAGGCTAAAAGCCCTGTCCCACAGTTTGTAACACAGAAATAGTAGTGTGGTGTTCCAGGAAATAGCTGGTCCAACTCATGCCGTTGGTACACGCGACTTTAGTAGTCGCGTCTACCCGAACACTACAGCGGAGCAGTAACTGGTTGCGGCGAGCCGCCAGCGAGCGTAGCACATGAGAGCGGAGTGGCCGCTGACGGCCCGCGTCTACACCGTGGCCTGCATCCAGAACTTCAACTGCGCGGTCTTGATGTTGCCCTGCGCGTCGAAGTACCAGTTCAGCCAGTCGTCCGGGGTGGTCTTCAGGTGGGCGTCGACGCTGCTTCCGAGGTTCACCGTCCAACGCCACGAAAAGTGGTCGTACACGTCCAGCACATGGGTTGCGTACGCCATCGCCAGCTTCTTGTTGCCTTCAATCATGATGAGGTTCTCGTCGTTGTTGTAGGAAGCCTGGTAGCCGAGGTTGTGGCTTCCCGTCACCACGACGCAGTCGTCCGCAAACGGGTCGATCACCACGATCTTGTCGTGCGTAATCGCAAACCCCGCGTTCAGCAACTCCTTCTGCCAACCCTCCGGCACTGTCTTGTCCAACGCGTTCGCCGAGATGACCCGCGGATCCTGCGGCGCCGGCGGGCTCTTGACACCCTTCTGCTTCTTCGGCGGCGACGTGCCCTTCAGGTCGTAGTAAAAGTTCCCCGCTGCATCCGGTGAAGTCACGCACCCGCGCACGAAGAGGTCCTTGTTTGCCTTCTGCGCCGCCGCCGCGAACTCCGTAATGCTCGGCGTCCCCGGAATGAACGCCAGAAACAGCACCGCATTCTTCGCCGCCATCACACGGTCGCTCAGATCCTTCATATCGATCGGGAAGGCCTCTATCCCTTTGCCCTTACTGCGCTGCTTCGGCGTATTGGGCGAGAAGTAGCTCGTCAACGTGCTGGCGTCGTCGGTTCCTTTGTCGAGGCTCAGGTTCTTAGCCGTGCTGTTGAACGTCCGCAGCGCCGTGTCCTGGAACGGGGCGCCCGTCTCATGCGCCGTTTCGTCCGCCTGCAGTTTCTTCCAGTACGCCATGTACCGCGCAGCCACCAGCTTGTCCTGCATCACGATCGAATTGTTCGTCTGCGCGCACAGCCCTGTGTCGGTCCAGTTGCACGAGCCTGTCAGCACCGCCTGCGGCACACCGCTCGCATCCACGTAAATCAGGAATTTGTTGTGCACAATGTGACTACTCGGCGGCTTGCCGGTAAAGCAGCGACGCAGCCGATGCCTTTAGCTTGGTCTCTGAGTCGTCGTTCTCGCCCGGCACCTCCTCGGATCCACCCTTCGTCGGCTTGCCCACGATATTCGCGAGCACGATATTCAGCTTGTCTCCGATGTCCACCAGCGACTGCACCAACTCCACATCCGTAAGTTCGTAAAGCGCCGCGTAGATCGAGCCACTGGTCTTCGCGCGCGCAACGAAGCCGGTCAGCGTCTCGAGAATGTCACCGGCCAGATCCTTCCGCAGCTGGTTCCCCGGAACTTTGATCGCCGCCAGCAGGCTGGTCCTGTTGACCTTGCCTTTCAACGCATCCGACACATGCTGCGTCGAGATCAGGCCGCGGTTGAAGATCGCCGTCAGCGCTGGGCGAACAAACACCGGAGACCGTCACCTCGTTCGTAGTCAGGATCGGCAGCGACGACATAGGCTTCAACGCATCGGGCGCTCCTTCGAGCGGCACCACCTTGTAGCGAAAGGTGAAGTTCCCCGTCTTGTCACCCACGAGGCGGGCGTAAACATCCTTCCAATAAAACTTCTGGACCGGGAACTGCTCGGTCGTCTGTCCTGCTGCGATCGTCTTGCCGGGAAACACTGCATGGCTCGGCAGCGCCGTTTCCTTGCCCTTCGAATCGATGCGATAGAGCGCGAAACCCATACAGCCCTTCGGGTTTAGTCCCGTAGCTCCACGCGATGGTGGCGACGTCGTTATCGGCAAATGCTACTGCGTTCGGCATACGTGTTCCCCAGTCAGGTTTGGATGTGAGCCCGATCCGACGCGACGCCCGGAGCGCGCATATGGCGGATTATACCCGCGATCAAAGGCAAATCACACTCATATTTCTCCTCTGTGTGACGATTTCAGTTCGCAGATCCAAAGGGCTGTAACCGATGGCTCTTTGTATTTACGAACCCGCAGCCGGGAAACTGGCATTTAATATCAGGAAGAACCAGATTTCGATGGAAAACTCAACCCGGTCCGGTTATACTTCCGAAATGAAAAAGCGAAAAGGCGTTCGGTTTGCGTCAATTTTGTTAACTGTTGTCCTTGCAGCCGGGCCAGCGTGGTCATGGGGACGAGAAGGGCATCGGGTCATTGCGTTCGTCGCCGCAAAGAATTTGTCCGCGGCTACACGGGCAAAACTCGCGAAGATTCTGGGGACGAACGATGCGGGATTGGACGCCGCAATGGCCGCCGCCGCGACCTGGCCGGATGAAATCAACAAGACCAAGACCGGAACCGGAGATTGGCATTTCATTGATGTGCCCGTGACGGCCCCCTTTTCGATCGGGACGCTATGTGCGGCGCACGATTGCGTGATCGATCAGATTCTGGATATGGAGACCCGTCTTCAGACGAATCAGACGGGCTTCGCGCTGAAAAGTCCGCCGAGCCCTTCGCGTCCGATGACATCACAGGAATTGGCTTTCCTGATCCATTTCGTGGGCGATATTCACCAGCCTCTCCATGCAGCGGCCGATGGAGACAAGGGAGGCAACTGCGTCACCTTAACCACTCCGCTTGTCCACAGCGATCACAGCAGCCCAACTACGGAACTTCATGCAGTATGGGATGTCGATGAAGTTATTTCGGTATTCGCCGCTCTGGGCGACGAGAATGCCACAGCTTCGTCGCTATTCCTGAAATTCAAAGGGGGCGCCACGGTCCCCCAGTTGACCCCGCTGGATTGGACGCATGAGTCCAATGACATGGCGCGGAAAGATATTTATCAGAAGCTGAACCTTCCGAATCACACCGCGCCACCGAACACGTGCGCGCCAGGGATCGGAAAAGTGACTGTGACGCAGATGTATCTGGACAGCAACCGGGACGACGTGGAACAGCAACTGATGCGTGCGGGAATCCGTCTGTCAAACGTTCTGAATCAGATCTGCGCAGGGTCAGGGTGCAAGGCGAATCCGACCGGAGCCACAAAAAAGTAAAACCACAAAACTCCGGCCATTGCGAATGCAACTCGTGGGAAGGCAGGCCTGGCGGGCGATCTTCCGTCAATGATCAGATACCGTCGGACTCGGCCTTTGGTCGCACCCGCGATGATTCAGTAGTACAATCTCGCAGGTAACGGTCAGCGATGGAGGGAATCACCATGACATCCGCAAATCCCCAAAACAGATGGCGAGCGGCGCTCTCTGCAGCCTGTGTGGAGCAGTCGCAGCCCTGATCACGGTTGGGTCACCCACAAAGCTGAATGCTCAGGCGCCGCAGGGTGCCGGGCGCGGCGCGTCTCCGCCGGCCGAGGCGCTATTCACATCGGCACAAGCGGTCGCAGGGAAGGCGGCATACGAGCGGAACTGCGCCAACTGCCACGGCGCGAGCGTCGATGACGGCAACTCTGCTCCTCCGCTCCGCGGCGCCGGCTTTCCTGGGCAAATACGCCGGGAAACCTGCGGCCGATTTGTTCACCTATGTGAGCACGAAGATGCCACCCGGCAATCCCGGAGCCCTTGGCGGCGCAGAGTACGCGCAGATCATCGCCTACGTGCTCCAGCAGAATGGCTTTGCGACCGGACGGAAAGAGTTCGCATCGGACGCGGCGGCGCTCGCTTCCGTGACGATTCCCGCTCCGCCGGGAGGACGCGGCGGACTGGGCGGCGGCTTGTCGCCCGGCGTGACAGCTGCCTCCGGCGCCGAAGAAGGCGAACCCTCTCGATAAAATCACGCCCGTCACCGACGCGTTGCTGCAGAACCCGCCCACAGGCGAGTGGCTCACGTGGCGCCGCGGTTTCGACTATCAGGGATTCAGCCCGCTGAAGCAGATTACGAAATCGAATGTGAACAATCTGCGCGTCGCGTGGACATGGACGCTTTCCCCCGGCTCCAATGAAGCCACGCCGCTGGTTCATGACGGCGTGATGTTCCTGCACAGCCCCGGCGACAAACTCGAAGCGCTCGACGCCGCCACCGGCGACCTGCTCTGGCAGTATGCGCGCATTTTGCCCCCGGGCGTTAACGCCGGCAACAAGCGCGCCATCTCGATTTACGGGAACAAAGTCTATATGGGGACTTCCGACGTGCATGTAGTGGCGCTCGACGTGAAGACCGGCAGGGTGGTCTGGGACCAGCCGCTGACCGAGGAGAGGGGCTTCAGCCTCTCGGGCGGTCCGCTGGTCGCCAAAGGCAAGGTGATGATCGGAACCAGCGGGCACGTCGGCGGCAAGAACTACATCGTCGCGCTCGACGCCGAGACCGGCAACCTCGCCTGGCGATTCAACACCATCGCGCAGCCCGGCGAGCCCGGCGGCGATACCTGGAACGATCACACCGCCGAGGAGCGCAACGGCGGCTCCGTCTGGATCGCGGGAAGCTACGACTCCGCGCTCAACCTCGCGTTCTTCGGCGTTGCGCAGACCTATGACACCGCTTTGCTGGCGAAGCCAGTGAGGCCGGGAGTCAAAACCGACGGCCTGTATACGGACTGTACGCTGGCCATCAATCCCGATACCGGCAAGCTGGTCTGGTATTACCAGCATCTGCCCAACGATCAGTGGGACCTCGACTGGGTGTTTGAACGCCAGATCGTGCGCATGCCGGTGAACGGCGTGGTTCGCCCGGTGATCATGACTTCCGGCAAGCAGGCGACCTATGACGTTCTCGACGCGGAAACGGGAAAGTGGATCTACTCGAAGGACCTCGGCCTGCAGAACATCGTTTCCTCGATCGATCCGGTCACGGGCAAGAAGACCATCAATCCGCAAACGCTGCCAGGCGACGGGCAAACGCACATGGTCTGCCCCCATGCGGACGGCGCCAAGAGCTGGCTTCCGAGTTCGTACAATCCCGGACACGAAGATTCTGTATATACCGCTGGTCGAGGCGTGTATGGATCTGACGCCGGTCACCGACGGCAGCCGGACGCCTCTTGTCCACCGGCGTCCGCCCGACCGTGCGGCCTCGTCCGGATTCGGACGGCAAGTACGGCCGGGTGGAAGCCGTCAACATGGCTGACGCGCGAAGTGCTGTGGACTGAGCGCCATCGCGCGCCGGTGTCGAGCGGCGCGCTGGATACGGCCGGCGGGGTGATCTTCAACGGCTCGATCGATCGGTTCTTTCGCGCTTACGACGACCAGACGGGCAAACTGCTGTGGGAAACGCGTCTGAGCGATGTGCCGAGCAACGCTCCGATTTCGTACACGGTGAACGGCAAGCAGTACATCGCGATCGGCGTGGGCAACGGCGGCGCCCAGGCGACGGGGTTCGCGCCGCTGGTGCCGGAAATCCAGAACGTCGACCGTGCTCCGGCGGTGTGGGTGTTCCAACTGCCGTGACCGGACAGAACAGGTGCCGGTCAGCATACACCGCCCTACAGAGTAGTCACACCTTGATGGGCAGGCCCATAGGCACTCCGAAATGAGGTATTGTTACAGAGCCGCGCGCGTGAGCAAGCGGTTACGGCTGGGCCGGGGTAAGCCCGTAGCGGAGCATGACTTCCACCATCTGCGCGGGGTTTGGCGGACCACCCGCGACGAGTGCGGCAACCTCACGGAAGTACTCGGGGCCGATGGCCGCAGGCGTGATCGTGCACATGCACTTGGCATCCTGGTCTCTGTGATTGTCGAAACGATGCACCGCGCCGCGCGGAATACACAGCATCTGGCCGGGGGCGACATCGATGGGCTTGCCATCGACGGTCCAGGTAAGAACGCCTTCCAGGCCGTAGATCGTTTCTTCATAATGATCGTGACTGTGGGAGGGCGCCATCAGGCGGGCTCCCGCGGCAACTGTGAGTTCGGCGCAAGCGACGCTGCCGTTGGATTCGGCGGCGGTGACCAAAAAGCGCATGGTGATGGGGCCAATACGGACGATCTCTTCAGCGGGGTTGGTGCGCAGGGCGGTGCTGGCTTCGGTCATATTTGAGAAAACTCTGTGGGGAGTTCGTAAAGGAAGACGCCAGTATATCAACGCTCAGCCAAAAGACTTCTAACCGGAGTTAGCCTGAGTATGATCGCCGAGGGGGAATGAGCTGAGTTGCTGAGGCCACAAAACCCCCCGCACGTTCGCGGATAGCGAACCGGGACTGAACGGCTTCGCCAGGTATGAGATATGGGCGTCGAGAATACCGCGGCGGGCGAGTACATCGCCGCTATATCCGGACATGTAGAGTATCTTGACGTCCGGATACAAAGGCTTTAACTGATCTACCAATTGCTTTCCCGTCATTTCCGGCATGATGACGTCCGTGATCAGGAGGTCAATCTTCTCCGGAAAGGTGCGGGCGAGCATCAGGGCGGCGTGGCCGCCAGGAGCTTCGAGCACGCGAAAACCGTCCGATTCGAGCACGGTCTTCACCAGCCCCCGAACCTCGTCGTCGTCCTCCACAACCAGCACAGTGCCGGACGCATGGATGCGCGGCCGCGGCTCCGCCTCCGGCATCGTCTCCGAAGAGGGGACCTCGGTCAGAGCAGGCAGGTAAATATTGAAGGTTGTACCTTTGCCAGGCTCGCTACGCACATCAATCCAACCATGGCTTTGCTGCACGATGCCATAGACCATTGACAAGCCGAGACCCGTTCCGCGCCCACGCGGCTTCGTGGTGAAAAACGGTTCAAACAAATGCTGCTTGTTTTCCTCGGAGATGCCGACGCCGGTGTCTGTCACCTCGAGCAGGACGCTCTCCGGGCGAGCGTCTATTGATGCACCATCCCTGGCAGCAACGTTCGCCGTGCGGAAGACCAATTGCCCACCACCTGGCATCGCATCGCGCGCGTTGGCAGCCAGGTTCAGGAGGATCTGGCTTATCTGATCGGGATCAGCCGAGACCGGCCTCAGCCCCGGCGGTAGTCTGGTCTCGACCACCACGTCTTCGCCTACCAGACGCTGGATCATCCCGCACATGTCTTCGGTGAAGCGATTCAGATCGAGCTGAACCGGGCGGCGGGCCTGTTTCCGGCTGAAGGCGAGCAACTGCCGGGTCAGCGTCGCCGCGCGTTCACCGGCGACACGGATCTCTTTGACATACTGACGGCGGCGATCGGTGACGTCGAGTTCGCCCTCGACAAGACCGCTGTAGCCGGTGATCACAGTCAGAAGATTGTTAAAGTCATGCGCCACCCCGCCAGCCAAACGGCCGATACTTTCCATTTTTTGAGCCTGCTGCAATTCGGACTCAAGTCGCAGCCGGCCCGTTATGTCGTGTCTGGCCGAAACGAAGCCGGTGTGATTGCCGGCCTGGTCATAAATGGGAGCAATGGTTCCCTCAGTGTGATAGGTTGAGCCATCTTTCTTTCGATTAATAAACTGTCCGGCCCATATGTCCCCTTCTAGAATCGTTCTCCAGAGCGCATCATAGTAGTCACTATCGTGCCGGTCCGATTTGAGGAAACGCGGATTGCGGCCAATGACTTCGTTGCGCGGGTAGCCGGTATTGCTCAAAAAGGAGGCATTGCAGTACTGGATACTCCCCTCGGTGTCAGTAATAAGAATCTCTTCCGCCGTTTGTTCGATGGCTGCGACCAGAGTGGCGCGTTCGGCCTCCGCCCGTCTGCGGTCCGCAGAACCGCGGATTCGCTCGCGTTCTGCCGCAACGCTCGCGCTCCAGAACGCCCACCAGTGCCGCGGACCTGCACAACGAGAAATCCCAGATAGATTGTGGTCACGATGCCCAACGCCGTGGCGTATCGATCTCGCGCAGCAGAAATGAAGCGATAATCGTGGGCGTCATCAAACAGACCAGGCATCGGCGTGCCAGCGTCTGATCGGGCGCCAGGGATGAGGTCGCACCGGCGGCCAGGGCCGCCGTATTGAGCAGGATGAACATCGCGTTCCAGTCGCGATGGTAAAGAGAGACGGTAACCGCACAAAAAACGCCCCATATCATTACCGTCGCGTATGTGGATGCGATAAACAGCCATCGCGTGGCAGGCCGGATCGTCGGAAGTTCGCGGAGCAGACGGCGGGCCGAAACGACCCGCACGATGCCTGTGATCAGTACCGAACCGCTGGTGACAGACAGGATGATAGGGTGATCCGAAAAATAACTGGTCGAAAGCGCCACTACGACGTTGACGAAGAAATAGACCAGCGCTCCCGTAATCGCGCGCTTGGCCAGGGCGCGGTCGACCTCTGTCTTAAGCGCGGATTGCACCTCGGGTTCGAGCGCCGACCAGGCCCGAATCTGGGGCGGAATTTGTTCGTCGGCCAAGATATTGACTCTATTTGAACCACATTAAAACCAGCGGCCCAGTTTTATTATCGATTATTCAGAAGACAAACTGTGGACGATCTGTGCATGGGTATGGAGATTAATGTCTGCGAGGCTCGAACAACCAACGCGGTGCGTGCCGGCCACCAGGCGCCCAAGTTATGCAATCCCGTTGAAGAACCGATTTGACGGTCTCGTCACTGGGAAATTGAACGGCCGGGGCTCATTGACATTTTGATGCAATCGGATCACAATCCAGGACGTAAGGAACAATCGTTCAAGAGTCGGCGCCATTGTGGCGACCGTAAATCTCCAGATTGGAGGGTACTTCCATAGAACCGCCGGATAAGAACCGGGGCGGGCGCCGTCAGCAGGACCTGGAGTTTCACACAGGAATCGGAACCACCGGAAGAATACAGCGCGAGTACTTATACGCTGTGCGCTAAGCAGACGCCAACAGATGGCGGTTTGCGGATTCCGCGCAGATTTGCAGATGGCCTCCCGCCCCAGTTTTGAGTTTCCCCGCGGCGCAACAAGCCGCAGCCGAACTCTTTCAGATCGCCCCGAGCCTTCCCCCTTCCGTTGACTTGAGCATTTTCGCAATTACGGTACACCTCTCCATTACTGTCGCGGCTCGGCAACGATGCACCGTAAAGAGCCGCTTGCGAAAATGTTTGATGCTTCTTACGGTACTTTGAGACAGGTGGAAACAATTGGCTTCGGATCCAGCTGCGCGGGATCGTCCTGAACGAATTCCCGGTTCGCGGCACTTGACGGCCGCGCAAAAAATGACGGCGCTCGCTCGCAGTCATTTGTTCCTCGGCTGTCCGCCGCCCGCTCTGGAATCGCTGGCGCGCGTCGCCCAATTCCGGATGTTGGAACGAGGGCAAATACTGTTCCTGGCCGGGGAGCCTGCGGACGGTCTGTTCGTCATCGTGTCCGGGTCCATCCGGGCATTCCGGGTAAACGCGAAAGGCCGGGAACAGACAATTCACGTGGAAAGCGCCGGAGCGACCCTGGCGGAGGTTCCCGTTTTCGATGACGGTGATTACCCCGCGACTGCGGTCGCCGAGGAATCGTCTCAAGTTCTCTTCATCAGCAAAGCGAATGTGCAGAAGTTCCTCATCGCGAATCCGGCCGTGGCACTTAACGCCCTTCGCCTTATGGCCGGACGGTTGCGGCGTCATGCCGAACTGGTGGATTCGCTGGCGCTGAAAGACGTCGGACAGCGACTGGCGCAACTGCTGACCGAGGAGTCGCGCGCTCAAGCTACCCGGGAGCTTGACTTCTCCAATCAGCAATTGGCAGCCCGGGTGGGATCGGTTCGGGAAGTGGTGTCCAGGACACTCGCGCGGCTTGCGCAGAACGGCCTGATCGAGACGAGACCGCGAGGCATTACCATTCTCGACGAGCAGGCTCTGGAACGCTTCGCGGAAGAAGGTATATGAAGAAGCCGGTGTGTGACTTAGATCATTGCGGCTTCCGGAGGCTCTTTATAGAGTGACAAACAGATGAGATGGAAAGCGCTTCCATTGCTTGTATTAACCGGTGTTGCAGCGGTGTGGGGTTCGGTTGACGAGCATTCCTGGGTGGACCTGGATCATCCCGCCATCCAATACTGGTCGGACACGGACGATCCCGTGGCGCGTCTCGAGAAAAAACTGGAGGCCGGAACTGCTCACCTCAATTACGCAGAGGACGGCCGTAGCTATCTGGCCAGCCTTCTGAAGAACCTGGCAATTAACTCCGATTCCCAGATGCTGGTGTTTTCCAGGACCAGCTTCCAGGCGGTCCGTATTTCACCCGCCACACCACGCGCGCTGTATTTCAACGACAGCGTCGCAGTCGGGTTCGTGCATCACGGCGATGTCCTGGAACTTGCGGCACTGGATCCCCGCCAGGGCGAGGTATTTTACACGCTCGACGCGAACCGGTCGAATGCGCCCCGTTTTGTACGGCGCGAGACCTGCCTCCAGTGCCATTCCGGCGCCGCGACACTGGGTGTTCCCGGCATAATGGTTGGCTCAGTTTATTCGGATGTCTCCGGCCAGCCGACGCGGCGCGGGGGGAATCTAGCGACCGACGATCGCAGCCCGATCGAGCAGCGGTGGGGAGGATGGTACGTCACCGGCAAAACGGGGTCGCAGCATCACATGGGGAATGCCATCGTACCCGACCCGCAACGTCCCCAGGAACTGGAGCGCGAAGGCACACAGAATCTGACTTCACTCGGCTGGCGGGTATCGACGCAGCCGTACCTGTTGCCTACAAGCGATGTCGTCGCGCTGATGACTCTGGAGCATCAGACCCGCATGACCGGCTTGATGATCCGCACGGGCTGGGACACGCGCATCGCACAGCAGACGGGAGAAATCGGCGACCCTGCAGTCATGGCCAAAGTCGACGGCGATATCGACGAACTTGTGGGGTACATGCTTTTCACTGACGAAGCGAAACTGCAGGATCAAATCGAAGGCGTCTCCGCCTTCACGCGAACTTTTCCCGAAGGCGGCCCGCGCGACAAACAAGGGCGGTCATTACGCGATTTCGATCTGCACACGAGGATGTTCCGTTACCCTCTGAGCTATATGATTTACAGCGAGGCGTTCGACGGGATGCCTGAGTATGACCGCGACCGCATCTGGCGGCGGATCTACGACGTGCTGACCGGAAAGGACACCGCAGCGAAATTCGCGCGGCTATCGACTGAAGATAGAAACGCGATCCTCGGGATCGTGCGGAACACAAAGTCCGGGCTGCCCGCTTACTGGCGCGCTACGGCGGAATAATCGAACGCCGAATCCCTCGTGCGTTATCTTCCGTTTCGCGTGTTCCTCACGAGGCGTTCGACGGGATGCCTGAGTATGACCGCGATCGCATCTGGCGGCGGATCTACGGGTGCGGACGGGAACGGGCACTGCGGAGAAATTCGCGCGGTTATCGGCTGACTATAGAAACGCGATTCTCGATATCGTGCGGAACACGAAGTTCGGGTTGCCCGCTTACTGGCGCGCTACGGCGGAATAATCGAACACCGCGATCCCTCGGGGTTATCTTCCGTTTCGCGCGTTCCTCACATTGAGGTAAGCGATGAGATCGGTCATCTCGGAGGTGGAGATTTGCGGCCACGCGATCTTCTTTTCGCGCATCCGGTCGAGCATCGCCGGTCCGTGTCTTGTCAGCACGGAGACCATCGTGGCCCCGGAGAAACTCATGTTTCCGTTGGTTAGGGCCGGCGCGCCACTGGCGGGGTCGTCATGGCAAACGCTGCATTTCTTCGCGACGAAAACGCGGGCGCCCGCCTTTCCGCTGCCGTCGTTCGACATCATTCGCCGCGACCAGATGTATGCCGCGATCGACCGCATCTGGTCCGGTTCGAGAGCCGGTGTCTTCGCTCTCATATCGACCCCGTGATTCCACATGTCCGCTGCGATGTCGGTCAGCGTGCGGTCGCGCATTCCGATGGAAAACCGCGTCACCGGACCATGGCACGCTGCGCACCCTTTGGAGTCGAACAACTCCGCGCCCTGCTCGGGCGACGACGCCCGAAAAACGCCGGCGCTCCGCGGAACACCCTTGACCGTTCGATTGTAGACCAGAAGATCCGCCAGTTCCTGCCCCGAGAGCCGCGGCGGTGGAATGTGAGCACTCTCCATCTGCGCGCGCATCGCGGTCGAGTGGTTCCACATCGTTTCTATCAGTTCGAGCGGGTCACCGAGCGCGCTCCACTCACTGAGCGGCTTCGCTCCGGGCAGTTTCACTGTCGTGACGCCGTGGCAACTGGCGCATCGCCGCACGGTGAAAAGAGCTTTGCCGCGTGCGGCGTCGCCGGGTTCTTCAAAGAAGCGCAGGGAATAGAAGAACGCGAACAGGTCCGCGGCTTGCTGTGCATCCATCACGGGGCGCGGCGCGCTGCGCAGCCGAGTCTCAACCCACATGGCAGGAGCATGGTTCCACATGGTGGCGGCAAAGGAGGCCGGGGTAAAGCCCCTGTCGGCGAGGCGGCTAAGATCGGGTCCTATGGAGGGCCCCACGCCGTTCAAAGCATGGCATTCGACGCAGACCTGCAACTCGAAGACTCGTGCGCCTCGCGTCGCGTCGGCAGAGATTTCGGCGGCCTGCGCAGCCGCGCCAAATGCAACCGCCGCTGCTATCAATAAGTACTTCATCTTGAAATCCTCCCTAACGTGGCGACGATATTACCTCTCGCCGGTAACTGCCGATTGATTATGAGGAGCGTGCGGCACACAAGGTCCGGGCGCCTTACCGGGGCGCCGCGATCGGATCATCGAGCGAATGCAATCGGTTCAGATGGGCTGCCGGATTTATGAATGTCATAAGAAGATTAACGGCAAAAAGTGTTACCGCGGTCATCTCGATGATCGCAGACGCCGGCAGAATCGCCCATGCGAAATGAGCCATGCCCTCATACGCTGGTATTTCCGACGAGACCCGCAGAAGGCATCCCACATTCAGCAGCAGCAGTGACGCAAACATCAACCGCGGGCTGAAGAGCTTCCTCCCGCCACAGAACGCGGGGAGAATTCTTTGTCCGATGGCAAAAACCATTGTAGACAGAAAACCGACCGTGAGCGCATGGCGCGACGCGCCCCAGATGCCTCCATGGCGATCCCAGGTGAAAGCGCAGATCGAAAGTACGGAGGCGATGACAAGCCATCCGTATGCACACCGCACAAAGGCCGGAAAACTCGCATGAACTCCGTGAGTCTTCGCGGGCTGAATCGCTGCATCCCATATATGAAGAGCCTCGATCGCCACCGCCGCAGCGACTGGCATCAGCGCGACGGAAACAGCGAGGTATCCCGCTAACGCCGATACCACAGAAAGCCATGCCAGCCCAAGTGCGGCGAAAAGCCACCCCGTGCGCACCGGTTTCAGTCCGAGAAATACCGGCAGCCAGCGGGCGTTGAAGCCCCAAACGGCCGGCACAAGAAAACCCCAGGTGGCGAGAATCAGGACCCGCTGATCGATCTCATGCGGAATCGCCGGTCCCACCGCATTCCACGCGAAGTAAGACGTCAGCATCACGTTAGCGATCAATGTCAGAAGAAAGCCGGCGGTGGACGCGATTACCACCAGCATCCAGGCGTCGGGTTTCCCGCGCGGCGCCGTGGAATGTCCCGCTCGGCGGTGACCCGAAACGGTCCTGAAGAAAATCAGGAATGCAATCAGTTCGAGCGCCGACGCCAGCGGGAGCGCTGTTCTCCAGTGCCATTCCGTGATCGTGGAGAACCAGCGCAGCAGCAGTCCGCTCGTCCACAGCGCCAGGCAGATCCATCCGCGCGAGACCGCAAAAGCGGCCAGGCTTCCCATTTTGGACAGCGAATAAAATCCGATCCCCAGAATGAAGGTCCCGATCCAGCCGAAGATCTGTGCGTGGCCGTGCGCCTGCAGCCAGGCCGGCGACAATCGGTCGACCGTTTCCTGACTGCTGATCGAGAGCAGGTTCCAGACTCCCAGGAACGTGCCCGGCAGCAACAGGAAAAACAAGCCGGTGACAATCCAGGCGGTCACCAGCGTCTGCAGCTTTCGCTCGCGCTCTACAGGGTGCTCCATTCCGTCATCCCTTCTAAGTCTTCTCCATTTCCAATGCTCGCGGAAAGAGAATATTGTTTTCGAGATGAACGTGCTGATGGAGATCGCGTTCGAATTCCTCAAGGCCGTGGTACAGAGCCGTATAACTCGGGCATGCGTCCGGGGGCAGTTGATAACGGCCCGTGAGGCTCGACATCTGCGCCAGGGACGCGCCCGCATCTTCGTGATCGGCCAGCATGTGGGCGATCGGATTACGCACCGAACCGAAGAATGCAGGCGGCGCGGGCTTGCCATTCCGGACCGCGGTATCCATTGAGTTGAGATACGGAAAAAGAACCTGCTCCTCCTTAAGCATATGTATGGAAAGTTCCTGAGCCATCGCCGCGAAAAGGTCTTTGATTGCGGCCAGTTCGGGATGCGCCTTTCCGTGGCGCGTGGCGACCTTCTCCAGTAATGCGGCGAGGCGCGGGCTTTCCTTTCGAACGAAATCATGATGCCGGTTAACGATGTGGGCTGTCAGTTCTGCGAAGGGCGCTTCCGTCCACTCGCCGGCTTCCTCGTGTCTGGTTTTCTCCAGATTTGCCAGTAGTTTGAGTACGCTCTCTTCCGGGACGTTCGCCCGCAAACAGGCATCCCTGAGGGAATGCTTTCCGCCGCAGCAATAATCGATTCCAAGCGACTCGAATACGCGGACACTGGCGGGATTATCAAGCGCGATCTCGCGGACGGTTTGTTCGGCGATCTGTTCGGCAGGCAGGGTCATCTGTTCACCTCAAGACCCAGCGTAGAGCGGCTGCGGAAAGTCAGCAGTGACTCAAGTCACTCGCTGGACTTTCTACATTTTCAGGAGTCAACGTGGGGCAGACGATCGGGTTGTGTCGTCTGCCCTGAACCGGGCACTGGACCAGCCCCATTGCTCAGCGGCTTCGACCAGACCGGTCTTCATTGGGTTTTTCAATGTATGCGATGATTCCCTGCAGTTCCTCACTTGAGCGAATCCGTCGTACGACCCATCCTGCCAGAAGGGTAAGCCGGGCGACCGGGATGCGGTTGACAACCCGGCCGGCTCCCCCTTTGAGCCAGCATAGTGCTCGGCAAGGCGGCCTTTGGCTGGAAGACGCATGGACGTGGTTGGGCATTATGCGACCGGTATTCTCAGAGGTCAGGATGGCAGGGCGAACGGGAGCGCCGGAATCGGCTAGACGCCAGGTTACGAAGATCACGGCACCGTCCGGGATCCAATGCGGAAGTCTTCTTCGGGAATAGAGCAGGTCTCGGCGGGAGGCGCCCGACAGGGTCGAAAAACCCTTCCGGTTCACGCCGGAATGGCCAGTGGTCCGCCTTCTATGCGATAGCCGAGCTTTTTGAGTTCCTTGATCATGCGAGCGGTGCGTGTCCGTTGAGACCTGGCACTCACGGCCGGACCGCGTTCCTCGTAGCGGACTTTCTTATGCAAGATCAGCCAGAGCAGTCGGCAGAGTCGGTGGGCGATGGCCCAGATGGTCTGTTTGTATCCTAACTGCGGCAGCAGTTTCCGAAACTTCACCTCAAATATGCTTCCTTTCGTCTTGACGGCAGACTGTGCGGCTTGATTCAAAAGCCGCCGCATGTTCTTGTTGCCCTTGGGCGAACGCGTGCTGTGCGATTCGCCCGCGCTTTCCTCGTCGCCGGGAATCACGCCGACCCATGAAGACAGATCCTTCGCCGACGCGAAAGCCGCTGCCTCGGGTCCTACTTCGGCGATCATCTGCAGCGCTGAGTCGGCCCCGAAACCCGGAACTTCCGCCACCCGTTGCACGGCATCCTGATGCTGCTGCAGCAGCTCCGCTGCCTCCCGATCCAGTTTTTCGATCTGCCCTTCCATCAATTGCAACTCCTCCAGCGCCATCTTCAGCAGCCGCCGGTAAACTGCATGCAGTTCGGCGCACGCACCCAGCGCATCCTGCAGTTGTGCCGGCGTCGCCCGTAGCCGGTGGTCGGCCAAAGCCGCCAGAACTGCCGGATCACTCTCCCCTTCCGCCAGAGCATGCAAGATGCGCCGCGCACTGAGGCCCAGCAGATCCGACACAAAGCTCGACAACTTGATGTGCGCTTGTTCCAGCAGGCTTTCCAGTTGGTTCCTGAAGCGCACCTTGTCGCGTGTCAACTGGTACTTACGCCGCGTCACGGTTCGCCAGAGCCGTGGTTCCGGATCCGGTACGAAGCTCAGAACCAGTTCCTGCGCCACCAGCCGCCTGATCATCCGTTCGCCGTCGGCGAAGTCGTTCTTGCGCCCGCGCGCACCGCGATTGGACTTCGCCTGACACAGGTGCAGCGTTCCGGACATCTTCCTCGCCCTGTCACGCTGCTGGCGCGCTGGCTTCCAGTATCGCTCCAGTGCCGCCCACACCGGTTTCCAGTACTGCGCCGTCGATTCCATGACGACTTCCTCAATCTCCTGCTGGATCATCCATTGCGCCAGCAGCTGCCACTGATCGGGGGTGGCGCCGAACTTCCGCCGCTCAAACTGATACTCGTCTTCTGTCTCAACGTCAGCCACTACTACCGCTAACATCTTCTTGTGAACATCCACTGCCGCCACACGATATGCCATCCGCTTCTCCTTAGGCGGCGTGGAGAACACGCGAAAAAGTTACCATATGCAGGGTCACGTGGCTATCGCCACTCTTCAAAAACAGAGATCAACGATGCCCAATTATTCGCTCAACGCGCGCATGTTCCGGATCAAACAGGCCAACAGCCTCGACTTATCCACTGCCTTTATCGACCTCGCCGAGCCGCCGTTGCCATTCTGCCACTCTGACCGTTTTTCATAAAATTTCGCGGCCCGGAGGGCCTGGGAAACAGGCCACAAAAAACGATGGCCTGCCCCACGGGCGTAGTGCAATACAAGGCGAGAATCTCTCCAGAAATGTCGAAACTCGAGCGCAGTGACTCAAGTCACTGGTATTCGATTGTTAATGAGGAAGGGAAGTGCCCTTCGGCGGCCATTCGGGCCATTCGTTTCCGGCGGTCGCCTCGATCGAAATGGGTCCTTCCAGCGAAAATCCGGGTACAAAACCGGGAGGTCCGGGTCTTGGCGGTGGCGGCGGTTGATGATCTGCCGCAGTGGTACAGCGCATTTCATTCCATCCGACATGCGCGGTGACGTGCTTGTAGAACGTCGGCAACTCACCATCGCCCCAGTCTTCGTGGAGGATGTTGAACTTCAGTGTGTCCCCCTGGATTTCGAAGTCGTCCAGGGCCGCCATGGTGTAGGGGTTATCGCAGGTCCCGCAAACCATGCCGCGGAGCTTGTTGCCAGCTTTTTTGATAATGAAGTATTGCTTAGGCGCACCCGTACCAAAGCCGAGCCAAACGCCGATAATATCCTTCTCCGCCAGTTGAGACTTCCACGGTCCGGGCTGGATATAGCGTGGTGGCGGCGCACCTAACCCTTGTTGATTCACTCGCACCGCAGGAACGGGAGGACCTTTAGGCAGTACGGACACAATTACAGGCAGGGGGTCCGGACCCCGTGGATCTTTAATGAGCGTACGCACGAACTTACCCCCGCCCGGCGCGCCGCTGCTGCCTGTCACGATCAGGTTGCCCTGGTCGAACCGGGCCGTCGCCTTGTCCTGATAAGCGGTGCTGCCGTTCGCTTTCACATGGGTTACCACGAAAGTAATGCCCTCGGGTCCAAAGCTCCCATCTACAAAAGCCAGCGTCGTCGCATCTGCGCAATAGGTGCAGTAAATACCCCGGACCTTGTCGCCCCGAATCGAGAATTCGTAGATGTGAGCTTCGCCTTTGTCCGTCCGCCAGCCGCCGCGATAGTCGTCTGCAGTCTGCGGCACGGCGGCCCCTGCGATTCCGAACGCGGCCAAAAATATTACGAACGCTTTCATTGATGATTCCGCTTGATTATAAGCCTGGTGAGATCTGACCTGGGACAATAGGCTCATCCTGTATGAAGAAAATCGGCTTCCTCTCGTTCGGCCACTGGACACCCGCACCGCAATCAGAGACACGCTCTGCGGCCGACGCACTCCTGCAGTCCATCGATCTTGCCGTGGAGGCCGAGAAGTTAGGCGCAGATGGAGCGTATTTCCGTGTCCACCACTTCGCCCGCCAGCTCTCGTCACCGTTCCCTCTGCTGGCGGCCGTGGGAGCAAAAACTAGACGCATCGAGATCGGCACCGCGGTGATCGACATGCGTTACGAGAATCCGTTCTACATGGTGGAGGATGCTGGTGTGGCCGACCTTATCGCGGGTGGGCGGCTGCAGCTCGGCATCAGTCGGGGTTCACCGGAACAAGTGATCGATGGCTGGCGTTATTTCGGCCATCAGCCGGCAGAAGGCGAGAGCGACGCCGACATGGGCCGACGCCATGCCGAAAGGTTTCTGGACCTGCTGCGCGGTGAGGGATTCGCAAAGCCCAACCCACGTCCGATGTTTCCCAATCCACCCGGCTTGCTGCGCCTGGAGCCGTATGCGAAAGGACTCCGCGATCGGATCTGGTGGGGCGCGGCGTCGAATGCGACCGCGGCATGGGCGGGGAAGCTCGGAATGCATTTGCAAACGTCGACGCTCAAATGGGATGAAACCGGCGAGCCGTTGCACATCCAGCAGGCGGCACAGATCCGCGCTTTTCGCGCCGCATGGAAAGAGGCCGGACATGCGCGAACGCCGCGTGTCTCCGTCAGCCGGAGTATCTTCGCGCTGATTGACGACCGCGATCGCACATACTTCGGGGGGCGGACGCAGGAGCAGGACAGCATCGGGTACATCCACGAAGATACCCGTGCAATCTTCGGCCGAGGGTACGCCGCGGAACCAGACATCCTCATCGAGCAACTCAAAAAGGACGAGGCCATCGCGGAGGCCGACACCCTGCTGCTAACTGTCCCGAACCAGCTCGGTGTTGCTTACAATGTGCATGTCATGGAGGCCATTCTGAGCCACGTCGCCCCCGCTCTCGGCTGGCGCTGAGTCATCCCCCCTCTGCCGCAGCGAAGCCACGGCTTCACCGTACGCTGTTCCCGGAGGGTGCTTCCGTGGTCTGCATCAGCGAAACAATCTGCTGCGTATCCCGAATGAGATCGCGCATCACAGCGTTGCCGCCGTCGCCGCAGCTGAGATCAGGCGTTTGATCCTGTCCCAACGCGACGGTCAGGACAGATCCAAACGATGCGCTCTTCGCGCAGTGAACCTCGGGCAATGAGTCAAGCCGTTTGGCGGCTCGCAGGTCGGCATAGAAGGCTTCGACAAGTTCGTGGGGGAGCGTCTGCCGGGCGGGCGCGGGCCGCGCCGATTGTGCACCGGGCCGGCGAGGTGACGCGATGAATTCAGCGGCTCCCGAGCCGTCGACGACAATCCGAAAACCCGGACGATTGGTTGACCCCGAATTTACGATCGTGGCCGAGCCGCCAGCCTCCGGAGGCCCTCCCGGCAGGTGCGAAGCTCCCGCCGCGATAAAGCTGACGATCATCAGCAGTCGCAACATCTGCTTCTATTCTGGCAGGCCCGGAGCGGGAGACAAGCCCAACTTCCATATAATGGTGAGCCATGGCCCGAGCCGTTCTCCTGTTCGCACTCATCGCCAGCCTGGCTCACGCACAAACTCCTCCCGCAGGCCGCGAGGGTCCGGCGCGGGGAGCCGTCGAAGGGCACTTGACGTGGTTCGACCGGCAGGGCAATAGGGTCGGTACGGTGGGCGAAGCAGGCGTCTATCGCACGCTCTCGGTGTCACCGGACGGGAAGCGTGTGGCCGCGGAACGCACCGAGCAGGGCACGCAGAATCGCGACATCTGGATCTTCGACGCGGCTGGCGGCACAGGAACACGCCTCACAACCGACCCCGCGTGGGACGCGTTTCCCGTATGGTCACCCGACGGCAGCCGCATCGTCTTCACATCCAATCGCGGCGGGACATTCGACCTTTACCAGAAAGCGGCGAAGGGAAGCGGCACGCAGGAACTCTTCTACAAGTCGGGCGAAGGCAAAGGCCCGAACAGCTGGTCGTCAGATGGGAAGTATCTGGTGTACTACAGCATCGGCCAGCCGACGCATCTGCGCCTGCTTGCCGTGAATGGACCGCCGGAACGGCCGGCTATCCCGGTCGTCGACAATCAGTTCAGCAGCATCACGGGGAAATTTTCGCGGGATGGACGCTGGATAATCTATAGTTCGAATGAATCGGGAATGACCGAGGTCTCCGTCAGGCCGTTCGACAGCGCCACCGGGACGATCGGCAATGCGGTCGTCCTCACCTCCGACGGCGGCCGCTATCCACTTTGGCGCGGAGATGGCAAGGAAATCTACTATATGAACGGCGACGGCATGGTGATGGCGATGGAAGTCGCGCCGGGAAAGACGTTCGGAAAAGGACCGCCGAAGCCGTTGTTTAAAGCGCCGGCGGGGGTGCTGTTCTGGGATGTCTCGCCGGATGGCAAGCGGTTTCTGATGCCGGCGACGCCCTGAAGCCGGCCGGAGTTAAGGTAGACAGTGACGCGCCGTGAACATGCACGGCTGAAAGCGAAAAGAGCATGCTGAAGCTTGCGATAACTCTCTGCGTTTTGAGCGGCGCGCTGACCGCACAGTGGCCGAAGCACCCGACGCCAGGGATTCCAAAGACACGAGACGGAAAGCCTGATCTCTCTGCCCCTGCTCCGCGGACCGCAGATGGCAAACCCGATCTGTCCGGAGTCTGGATGGTAGCGAGCTCGGGAGGTTTATTCTACTTCGGCGGCGTGAAGCCGGAAGAGATGCAGCCCTGGGCCGCAGCACTCCTCAAACAGCGCGAGGAAAATTACCGCAACGACACAGACGGAATCAATTGTCTTCCGCCCGGTCCGAAGGCTGGCATCGGGGTGGGCAACCTTCCCTTCAGAATTGTCCAGACACCCGGGCTGATTGCCGTTCTGTATGAATATCAGACCATCTATCGGCAGATTTTCACCAATGGGCGCGCGCTTCCGAATGATCCTAATCCGACGTGGATGGGCTACTCGACCGCTAGCTGGAACGGAGACGAACTCGTAGTCACAACCATCGGCTACAACGATCGGACATCGCTCGATCTGGCCGGTCACCCTCATACCGAAGCGTTGCGCATGACAGAGCGCTATCGCCGCGTCGATTACGGCCACATCGACCTCCAGGTGACGTTCGACGACCCGAAAGCCTACACCCGGCCATGGACGCAGGCGGTGAAGCTTGTTCTGATGCCGGACGGGGATCTGATCGAGTATGTGTGTGAAAACGAGCGCGATAAACCGCACCTGATCGGGAAGAGCGGCGAGGAATTTCACGTTTCGGCGGAGATCCTGGCTCAGTATGCCGGGACATACGGAACGGCGGCTGCCCCGGTGATGGTCTCGGTGGAAACGGGACGGCTGATGATCGACATGGGGTCGGGGAAGATCCCGCTCGTGGCTCATTCGGAAAGCGGCTTCACCATGGAAGGGACCGGTGTCGACTTCGTGAAGGACGCCAAGGGGAAAGTCACGGGCATGATCCACCATTGGAATGAAGGCGACCGGAACTATCCTCGCACCAGATAGCGCCACCGTAGAGGCTGTTTTCTTCAGGAACTTCGGCCTTAGCGGGCGTAGACGCGAAGTTCTTTTCCGTCGGAAAATACGACGCGCTCGAGCTTGACGATTTTCTGGCCGTCGGCATACTGGTAGCCGACACCGGTTATCACGTCGCCAGGCTTCACCGTCGTTTTGGTCCAGCCGTTTGCCTCCATGCGATTGATGGCGGGGCCGCCGATCAGCCATTTCTCCCGGCCGGCGTCGGTCTGAACCTCAAGGGTGATCATCGGATGCGGATTGGCCCATGCGAACTCGATCACCGTCCCCTTTACTGTTACAAGCCGGTCAGACTTGACTGGCCATGAGTGATGCGCCGAAAGCGGGACTGCCACCGTGAGCATTGCAAGCACGATAGATGTTGGAACAAGCAGGAGCTTCATGGTTGCTCATCTCCTGGGAACATTCTAAGCAAACCCGGGGCAGAGCGGAAGCCGGCCGCCGCGCTTTGAATAACCGATTGGCATGAAACGCGCTAGAGAAGTCGCGGAGGCCATTAATGGCAGATCAACAGGAAGAAAAGTGCGCGCACCCTTCGTGCAACTGTTTCGCGGCAAAAGACAGTAAGTTCTGCAGCACATTTTGCGAAGGCAACGAAGGCCGGTCAGATATTATCTGCGGTTGCAATCACCCGGGATGCAGAGCAACAATCTGACCGTATCTCCTTTCCGTTGTGGGTGATTAACGCCGCCGAAAACAAAACCGGCGTTGATCACCCACGATGGGGTCGCACGGCAACGGGTCGGCCCGGCAAGCCGATTGACATCGTGATCTCAAATCGAAAGCATGGATGGCGAAAGATGCAAGATCCAGAACCTCAACTACCTCCTCCCGATCCCGATCCGGACTCGCCGTATCCTCCTGTCCCGGGACCGAACCCGGACGAGCCCGGCCCGGACATCCTCCCCCAGGTCGATCCACCATTCCAATATTGATCCGGCGATTATCCGCGCCAGCCTGCAGCGGAAGCGGCGCTGCGCGGCAAAGAATCGCTGAGTATCACGCACATTGATGCGTCTTATCAAGCAATCCATTTGACTTTTTGATTACAAACACATAAGTTTCTCGTTCATAGGGTGGAGGAACCCGATGATAAATTCTTTATCTTTCCGCAGCCACGGCCGCGTCGCGGGGATGGTGCTGGCACTTGGTTTGGCGTTAACCAGCGGGCTGAACGCCCAAGGCGTTACCAGCGCGACGTTGCTGGGGACTGTGACGGATTCGGGCGGAGCCATTGTGCCGAATGCGTCGATCCAGGTGAAGAACGTCGCGACAGGGCAGGTGCAGCAGGTCACGACAAACGGTCAGGGCCGCTACAACGTGGCCGAACTCCCTATCGGGGACTATGAAGCGCAGGCTTCCGCGGCGGGTTTCCAGACCACGGTGCGGCGCGGCATCACGCTGACGGTCGGTCAGCAGGCAGTCGTGGATTTTTCGCTGATGGTGGGGCAGTCCCAGCAGACGATTACGGTCGAGGCGCAGGTGTCACAGGTCGACACAGCATCGACCGCAGTGGCGTCGTTTGTGGAGCAGAAACAGATCAACGACCTGCCCCTGAACGGCCGGAATTTCACGGATCTGGTGACGCTGGTTCCCGGCGTCTCGGGCGGAGGCCAAATCGGCAACGGCGGCGCGAACCTGCTTTACGGCACGCAGAACAATTTCGCCGTTTCCGGTGCGCGGGCCGAAGGCCAGGCTTATCTGCTCGACAGCAGCGATATTCAGGGTTTCTGGGCGCACGGCTCGGGATCGGGCGTGATGGGCACAACGCTGGGCGTTGAGGCCATCGCCGAGTTCTCGGTTCTCACAAATACTTACAGCGCTCAGTTCGGCGGCAATGGGGCGGTGGTGAATGCGGTCAGCAAGTCCGGCACAAACACGTTTCATGGATCCGGCTACGAGTTTCTGCGCAACAGCGCACTCGACGCGCGCAACTTTTTCGACGGCACGTCGGTACCGGCGTTCCGGCAGAATCAGTTTGGCGCTACCTTCGGCGGCCCGATCAAGAAAGACAAGCTGTTCTTCTTCGTGAACGACGAGGAATTGCGGAAGTCGCTGGGCCAGACGGTGGTGGCGCTGGTTCCGGACGCCAACGCGCACAACGGAATCGTGAACGGAGTGCAACGTGGGCGTCAGTCCGCTGATCGCGCCGATTCTGGCGCTTTATCCGCTGCCCACGACCGCAGTGGCGCCTGGCGTTGGCTCGATCAACGAAGTGGACACCACGACTGGCAATGAGAACTACCTTCTCACGCGCGTCGACTATAACCTCTCGGCGAAGGACTCGTTGTTTGTGCGCTACGTCCGGGACTACGCCGACATCGTCCAGCCGTTTCTGGGCTCGCCTCTGCCTCCGCGGTGGCCCGAGGTCGGCAATACCCGCAACCAGTTCGCAACGATCGAGTGGCGACGGCTGATTTCACCATCGGTGGTGAACCTGTTGCGCTTCAGCTTCACGCGAAGCAAGGAATCGGACGTGCAACAGAACCCGGACCAGATCACTGCGCTCGACTTCTTCCCTGACCGGCATCAGAACGGCGGGGTGAACATCACTGGCCTTTCCTCTATCGGAACAAGCATCTATGCTCCCCTGCAGGAAACGCAGAACAAATTCCCCCTCGCTGATGACGTGATCTGGACTCACGGCGCCCACAGCATCAAGTTTGGCGGGTGTTCAGCCGCGTGCAGAGCAACTTCCAGCAGCAGGGCTGGTGGGGCGGCTTTTATACTTTCCCCAGCATCACCGCATTCCTGCAAGCCACACCCAGCCTGTTCCAGGGGCCGGAGCCGGGATTGACCGATTCCTATCGCGACTTCCGCGAGATCGAGGTGGACGGATACATTCACGACGAGTGGAAAGTCGCTTCGAGGTTCACAGTGAACGTGGGGGTTCGCTACGAGTTTGTGACCGACCCGACCACGAACGTGCATGCGCTCAACGCGATTATCAACCCGCCGTTCGGGACATACCAGCCCGTTAAGAACGTATTCAAGTCCAATCCGTCCCTGAGGAACTTCGATCCGCGCGTCGGAGTGGCGTGGGATCCTTTCGGGGATCACAAGACGTCGATCCGCGTCGGGGCGGGAATCTTTTTCGATCCGATTCGCGCGCGCAGCTATGCGTCCGGCTATTACTTCAACCCGCCTTACGCGCTGGCGTTTATTCCCCTGCCTCAGTTCCCCAATCCGTTCCCGGGCGCGCTGCCTCCGCCGGCGGGGCTGGTTGCCGTGGATTACAACACCACGCAGACTCCGCGCATGTATCAGTGGAATTTCAATATTCAGCGGGAGCTCTTTGGATCGACCACTTTGACGGTTGGCTATGTCGGCTCGCGCGGCGTGCATCTGTATGGGGCGCGCGACATCAATCCCGTGGAGCCAACGACTGTCAACGGTGTGCAGGTCTTCGGCGTGCCCACGGCGTCGCTCCCCGGCAAATCGCCAACCGCGATTGGCATCACTCCCAACCCGCGACTCAATCCGGCGGCGGCGGCGCTGAGCAGCGAGGCGCCTGTCGGCGACTCGAGCTATAACTCTCTGCAGGTGGGCCTGAACCGGCGCTTCTCGCACGGTGTGCAGTCGCAGCTTTCCTATACGTGGTCCAAGTGCATGGATGACGCCTCGGGTACGTATGGTCTCGAAGGCGGCATTCCCTGGTCCTATCCGTTGAATGGTTCCTTCGATCGCGGACGCTGCCTGTTCGACCGTCCGCAGGTTCTGAAGTGGAGCGGTCTTTATGCTCTGCCGTTCACGCAGAACATTCTGGTCAAAGGCTGGCAGCTCAGCGGCAATTTGACCGCGCAGAGCGGATCGCCGTGGAACGTGACGGTTGGTTTCGACCAGGCCGGAGACGCTGTTGCCGGCAGCGAGCGGCCCAACCTGGTGTTACCGGAGGGGCAGGCCATTGTCGGCAATGTGAGCCAGTGGGCCAATCCCGCCGCGTTCTCACTGCCGGCGCCGGGCACATTCGGCAATCTGCAGAGGGACTTTCTGCCTGGTCCCGGCATCGTCACGTTCGATTTCGCGACCATGAAGGAGACCCAGATCAAAGAACGCTTCCGCCTGCAGTTTCGCGCCGAGTTCTTCAATCTGTTCAACCACGCCAACTTCTCGCTGCCCAATGCGAGCGCGTTCCTGGCAGGCAGCGAATGGCGGCGGCATCCCGAACCCGACGTTCGGCAAAATCACGTCGACTACGACGTCGTCGCGCCAGATTCAGTTTGCTCTGAAGCTGATGTTTTGATTCGGGTCCAATGGCCGCCGAACCTTGCGCCCCGGCGCGTCACGATAAGAGCGAATGGGTCGCGAGGTCGAGAATGCAGGAGCCCGTCAGGAGCAGCGCCTCGCTTGACGGGATTGCTCAGGCTATTGGAAGGTGTGGTCTGCGGGGAGTCAACGTAGCCGTCAGAAAGCCGCCGGTCGGAGACAGACCGATCCCGATTTACCCGCCCGACCCCAGGCTCAGCCCGTCATTTTCCGCGTTCCAGCAACCCCTTAACCAGAGAGCCCCAGCTTCAGAAACCCCGCATAGTCCGACGGTTTCTGAAAATAGCCATCGAATCCCAATCCCGTCAGCTCCTCGCGATCCTGGGACAGCGCCGACGACGTAACCACCAGCACCGCCAGATCCGTCGTCCGCAGAGTTGGTCCGAATGTGCCGCAATACTTCCCGTCCGCTGATACTTCGGAAGATTCAAATCGAGAAGCACCAGGGCCGGCCGAGCCCCTTCGTCCAGAAACCGCAACGCCGCCTGGCCATCGTGAACCACGTCGAGCTCGGCCCGAACACCCGCGCTCTCCAAAGCTTCCCGAATCAGGAACACATCCGTCCTGCTGTCCTCAATCACCAGCACCCGCGGCGCCGCTTCGCATCGAACCCTCATCCAGGGACCGTGAAGTAGAAGCGGCATCCCTCGCCGGCTTCGGATTCGACCCAGATGCGGCCATGATAGTGCTCGACGATGCGCTTACATATGGCCAGGCCGATTCCGGTACCTGAATATTCGTCGCTCGTGTGAAGGCGTTTAAAGAGTCCAAAGATCTGCTCCCTGAATGCGGGCTCAATGCCGATTCCGTTATCCGCAACGCAGAACAACCAGAAGCCATCCTGCCGCCGCGCTGTAATCCTTACGACCGGAGCAATCTCCGGCCGCCGATACTTGAGCGCATTGCCGATCAGGTTCTGAAAAAGAGACTGAAGTTGCGTCGCATGAACGGCCACCGCGGGCAAAGCATCCGCCTGTACCAGCCCGCCGCTCTCCGCGATCGCGGCCTTGAGGTTGGCCAGCGCGGTCTCCAAAGCCGCGGTCGCATCCGTGGGCTCACTCGGCTTGTCCACCGGCGATGTCTGCGTGTACGCCAGCAGGTCCCGCACCAACGCTTCCATCCGGTCCGCGCCGGTCCGGACGTTGTCCAGAAAGTCCAACGCCTTGCCGTCCAGCTTATCCCGGTATCGCTCGCCCAGCAGTTCGCTGATAGATCTTCACGGTGCGCAGCGGCTCTTTCAGATCGTGACTCGCGGAATAGGCGAACTGTTCCAGATCCTGGTTGACCCTCCGCAGTTCCTCTTCCGTCATCTTCCGGTCCGTCACGTCGCGCGTAGTCCCGGCAACCAGCTCCACCTCGCCGTTCGCACCCACCACCGGAACGAAAATGTAATCGTAAATGCGCCGCCCCGCCGTGCCGTTGAATGGCACCTCCCCGCGAACCGGCCCGCCGCGAAGACACTGACCTCTTCAATCTCCCGGTCATGCATCTCCGCATGCCAGGGCTCGTAACCCAGTTCCAGGCAAGTCTTCCCCAACGCCTCTTCGCGCGTCTTTCCCCACATCTTCAGCAGGGAGTCGTTCGCAAAAACAAACCGGTGATTCCGGTCGAAGATATACACCAGGTCCGGCGTGCTCGATACAATCGCCTCGTACAGCCGGCGCTGGTGTTCCGATTCCGCCGTCAATCGCGCAATCTCCTCCTCCGCAAACTTACGTTCAGACACATCGCGCGCCGTGCCGAACCACTCGATCACCTCGCCATCCGCGCTCAACCGCGGAACCGCCCTGGAATACGTCCACCCCAGCGACCCGTCCACCCGGATCACCCGGTGTTCCAGTTCAAACATCGTCTTACTCCGGATCGCTTCCGCAATCGCCCGCAACACCATCTCACGGTCGTCCGGATGGATATACCGGTCCAGCCAGCTGCGGCTCGGATCCGTGGTATCGGCAATGAAATCCCTGCCCTCCAGTTGCCGCATTTCGCTCCAGTCCGGACTCATCTGGTAAATCACGTCTGAAGTGGCCGTCACAAACGCCCGGAACCGCTCCTCGGACCGCTCGATCTCCTCACGAACACTCACCTGCGCCGAAACATCCCGGAAATAACAAACGACGCCGAAATCGCCCATCGGGAAGCGGAATCCGATTGATCCGCCACTCGAAATATTCAGTTCCGCGCCGCTCAGTTCTGCCACGTCGATACGCCTGGAGCTGTATTCCAGCTCTCCATACGATTCGCCGGTCTCCAGCGTATGGCGAAATCGCCGAACCAGTTCGTCGGCGGATTCCCTGGGCCATATCCTGTGAATCACCTCTTCGAAATCGCGCCCAATCAAATCGGGGATGTTACCGAAAACCGGCGTCGGCCGTCGGGTTGGCCTGCCGGATACGGAAGTCCCCATCGACCAGGAACACTCCCAGCGGCGCTTCGTTCAGCAGCGTTTCGAATTGCGCGCGCGCCTCATTCCGTACCCGCCTCAGTTGCAGAGCCGTTTCCACCCGTGCCAGCAGTTCGTTCCGCTGAACGGCTTCACCAGATAATCGTCCGCCCCCGCCGCCATGCCTTCAATGCGGCTCTCCTCGCCGGCCCGCGCGGAGAGCAAAATCACCGGAATGTCGCGCAATTGGGATCGGCCCGCACCGCCTGCAGGAGTCCGTAGCCGTCCAGCTTCGGCATCATCACGTCCGTGAGAATCAGGGCCGGCGGGTGAGCGCGCGCGTCTTCCAGCGCCGCCTCGCCGTCCCCTACCGCCTGCACATCGTACCGATCGCCCAGCAGCCGGCTCACATACGCGCGCATGTCCGCGTTGTCATCCGCCCAAAGAATCCGCGACCCCTTCGCAGACCGCTGCGGCATCTCCGCCAGCCCATTCATTCCCACGTGATCGGGAAGCCAGCGCAACGCCTCCTCCACAAATGCCGCCGGCCTCACTGCGGTGGAAGCGCGCACATCGGTTGCCCGTATCCGTCCCACGTCCAGATGCGCCTTGCCCATCGGAATCGTAACGGTAAACGTGCTGCCTTTTCCGAAGACACTTTCCACCGCAATCGTTCCGCCGTGAAGCCGCACCAACTCTTTCACCAGCGCCAGGCCAATCCCCGTGCCCTCATGCGTTCTGCCGCGGTTCTGCTCGATGCGGTGAAATCTCTCAAACATGTGCGGCAATTCCTCACTCGGAATCCCCACCCCCGTATCGCGAACCGTCAGGCGTGCCGATCCGCCCACCTCTCCAGCCGCACTTCAATCCCGCCCTGCAGCGTGAACTTGAAGGCGTTGCTGAGAAGATTCAGGACGATCTTCTCCCACATGTCGCGATCCACATAGACCGCTTCGCGCCTCTCGCCGCTCTCCCCGCTTTGGAGCGGCGTGCACTCCACACTGCAGTTCGAGACCCGCCCTATCGCATAGCGATCGGAAATTGCTCGCAAGCTCTGCCGTGAATGCCGCCAGATCTATAGCCTCAAACAATGCCTGCGCGCGCCCCGCCTCGATGCGCGAGAAGTCCAGCATCGTATTGACCAGCTTCAATAGCCGCAGCGCGTTGCGATGAGAAATCGAAAGACTGGCCGAAGCCGCTGCCGGCAACGCACCCTGCCTGCCCGACAATGCGTCTTCCAGCGGACCCAGGATCAGCGCCAGCGGCGTGCGGAATTCATGGCTGACATTCGCGAAGAACTGCGTCTTCAAAACATCCAGCTTCGCCAGTTCCTCGCGCTGCCGCGCGATCTCGCGCTCGTACGCCTTCTTCTCCGTGATGTCCCGGCCCTCAGCCGCGATGAACACCACCTTTCCGGCTTCGTCCTTCACCGGCATCAAAGACGCATCGATCACGATCGTCTCTTTCCCGCCGGCCCGGCCATAAATCTCCGTATCCCACCGCACGAACTCGCCCTGCGCCGCGCGGCGGATGGAATCCCGTATGCCGAAATTAATCTCCTCGGAAACCTGCCACCAGAATGTAGTCCAGAAAGGCCGCCCCTCGACATCGGAAAGCCTGATTCCCACCGCATCCAGCGCGACCTGGTTGATCTCCAGTACCGTGCCCTGTGCGTCGAGCAGCCCGACAAACTGGACCATCGAATCGAGCGTGATGCGCGCAATCTTCTGGCGGTGGCGCTCGCGCGTATCGTTCGCCAGCAACTCCGTGCCGCGCACTGTGAGCAACACTTCGCCGTCTGTTTCCGTCACTTCCCGGGCTTCGACCAGGAGACAGGCGAACCGCCTCGTCTTCGCTCCGCACGGGCGCGACCGTCAGATCGAGCAGCACAGTCTCCGTCCCGTTCTTCTCCAGCCGGGCGGGAACATCGCAGCGCACGAAGTCGCCCTGAGCCGCTTGCAGCACAGCATGCCGCACCTCCTCGACCGGCCGCCCGCGGAGGCTTCCCACCACATGGTCGTCCAAAGAGGCCGGCCAACCACGTCCGGCGGCGTCAGTCCGGCACGTTCCAATGTCGCTGGGCTGCACTCAAGGACAATGCCTTCCAGACTGATCAGACACACCAGCCGAAATCGGTCTGCCGCACCCACGCGGCCCAACTTTTTCAGCAGGTGGTCAAGCGTGCCCTCCGCCCCCGCCACAGTCATCCAGTTGCACCACCCCGATTGCCGACGGTCACGTCGATGATTCTAACAACGTCCGCCTTACCACATGTGCGGCGAGTTACTATTCCCTGGCTACGAATCATACGATCGAGACCCGGCACATCCAGCTGACAATATTTTTCATCCTTCGAGAGCAATCGCTCGTTCCCCGCGAAGCCTCGAAGCCCACTTTCATGACCCTCGATTTGGCCCCACGAGCTCCTCTGAATGAATCCCCGATGCCGGAGATAACCGGAAGCATGGAGGGCGTAATGGTATTGTTTATGACGGTTAGTACCGCTCTCGTTCGGTGCATTCTGTGATCAGGCCCACGCTTCTCGTATTTTTGCTCTATCTTGCAATAAACTGCGCCACCGCGGAGGCGGCCTCGAACTGGAAGGGGCCTTATAGGCCCTGTGCGCTCCACGGTGACCTGCTAAGTCATGATCACCTCGATCTGGGCGTAAAAATTTCTACTTCAAACCTCGGTCTGGCCAGTCAGTTTCGTCGCGCGATGGATTTCTGGTCCGAAGTTCTGGACATCGACTGGCACGAGGTTGTGTCCGAAGACTGCTCTGTACAGCTCGTTGACGGCACACCGGAAGTTTTTGCATTCGGAGGAGCCTGCTCGTGCGCGGTTGCGCGGTCGCAGTTTCCCGAAGAATCCGATTTTGAGGGTTGGGTGGCTTTCAATCCGCTGCTCGACTCCAGCCCTGAAGAGATGTTTCGCGTTGCGGTCCATGAAATCGGTCACCTCTTCGGTTTGCACCATAATCCCGATGCATCGTCGGTTATGTTCTTTTCTGACTTCGGCCAGACTGTCTCGCTCGATCGCGCCGACCTGCAGGCGCTGGCAGCCCACCACAGATTGCGCCGGGGAAGCAATGAGCGTCAGCACCAGAACAGCATAGTTCCCATCTCACTTCCGAAGGTGGAATGAACGATGGGCCGGAAAACCGGCGCCGTCCCAGGTTAAGCAAAATACATTGCGTCTGAAATTGCTCAGAACCTCGGGAGGCTAATTATGAAGTCGTTTCCTGTTATGACGTCGTTGCTCCTTAGCTGTGCATTCATTGCGGGTGCGCAGGAACAAACACCCGATCACCGGCTGCGGAGCGCGGCAGATGTTTTCCGCGAGGTCATGGCGTCACCCGATAAGGGGATTCCACGCGGCCTGCTGGAAAAAGCGGAATGCGTGGTAATCGTTCCCGGCATGAAGAAAGCAGCGTTCATCGTCGGCGGAGATTATGGGAAAGGTTATGCGGTATGCCGGGAGCAGTCCGGTATGTTCGGCGCTCCGGACCCGGTTGCGCTCTCCGGCGGAAGCTTTGGCCCCCAGTTGGGCGTCGATTCGACAGACGTGATTTTACTGATTATGAACGAACGCGGGCTTAACCACCTTATGGCCGATAAGTTCTCGATTGGCGGCGACGCCGCGGCCGCACTGGGCCCCGTTGGCCGCGATGCCGCAGCCGATACGGACGCCTCGTTGCGGGCAGAGATTCTATCGTGGTCCCGCACGCATGGCCTTTTTGCGGGAGTCTCGCTGAACGGGACGGTGGTGGCTCACGATAAAGGCGAAACAAAAAAGCTGTACGGGCGTGAATATACGGGGAAGGAATTGATTCGCGGAAATGTGCCGCCTCCTTCCGCGGCCGCCGACCTCACCAATGACCTGAATGCCTATAAGCGCAAATAATCGCGTTCCGGTCTGGTCTTTCAGAGGGATTGAAGTGCAGGATGGCGGGAAGCACGCCACAGCATCCTTGCCAGTATCGCTATGAGTTGCTTTTAGGCACAGAGACAGAACTGCATCAGGCTTCATCCGCGAGGCGGCGTCCCGAAACAAATATCGTCGAAACCTTCCGAAGAGCACGTACGACGGTCTGATCCAAGCCATGAGACCCGTCTTTTAGAGGGCATTACTTCGCGGGATTCGCCGCGAGGTTCGCGTTGAACCAGTTGATGGTGCGGTCGAGCAGATCCTGTACGTGCTCGGGTTTGCGGATGGCGTGGCCCTCATTGGGATAGACCACGAGTTGCGTCTTTACGCCGAGCGTCTTGAGCGCGTGCCAGTATTCGTAAGACTGCGGCGCGGGGCACTCGGCGTCGCTGTCTCCTACCAGGATCAGGGTCGGGGTGCTGACGTTGCGGATGAAGTTGATCGGTGAACTGCGCGCGTAGATCGCGGGTTGGTTATAAGCCGTCGAGCCGAAATACGGAATCATCCACTGATCGATTAGGTTCTGGCCGTAGTAACTCTGCCAGTTCGCTATGCCGGCACCGGCTACGGCGGCGTGAAAGCGATGAGTCTGCGTGATGGCCCACATGGTCATGTAGCCGCCATAACTCCAGCCTGCGATGCCGAGGCGGTTGGGATCGACGGGCAATGTGCGGATGATGTCATCGACACCCAACAGAATGTCGCGCAGATCGCCCTGGCCGAAATCCTTCACGTTGGCTTTGGTGAAGGTTTCACCGGATCCGAAACTGCCGCGGGGATTCGGGAACAGAACGAAATAGCCCTGGCTCGAGAGCAATGACATGTCGAACGCGCCAGGCCAGGAGGGCTTCTTCGCGGCGGCCGGTCCGCCATGCACGGAAACGACCATCGGATATTTCTTTGCGGGATCGTAGTTGACGGGATACATCAGCCAGCCTTCGACGTTGTACTCGTCGCTCCGCCAGTGGCAGCTTTTCGGTTTTGCCCCAGAGTGGCTTCAGGGCGTCATTGGCGTGAGTGCGCTGCGTCCATTCGCCGGCGGGACCCGCCCATACTTCGGGCGCGAGGGACCAGGAGCTTCGGATGGAGGCGATGGTCTTGCCGTCGTTCGAGGTGGAGATCGCATCTTCGCTGCCGCGGAGGGTTTCGTCGCCGGTCCAGATGGTTTCGGCAACACGCGTGGACGGATCGAGTGTGGCGATCGCGGTGCCGCCATCGACTGTTTCGTCGAAGAGGATTTTCCCGGTTGGCGTCCCATTGGACAACCAGCGCAGCCAGGCTGGGGAACCTCTTCGGTTAGGTGTGAGGTTGTGCGGGTCGACGCCGCCGGACACGGGGATCGTGAAGATATCACCGCCGGTGGAGCTTTCGTCGCTCATGATGCCGCCGATGAAGGCGATCTCTTTTCCGTCGGGCGAGAAGCGCGGATTGGCAAGCTGCATGAGCGTTTTGTAGACGGGATGAACTTCGCCGGAGGAAGCGGAGATGGTGTAGAGCTGGGCGATCCACCAGTTGTTGTCGCCGCTGCCCTGCGCGGCGGTGTAGGCGAGGCGGGCGCTGTCGGGCGACCAGTCGAATTCATAGACGTATGTATCGGCGGGGCTGAGCTGGTTTGATTTGCCGGATCGCGGGGTCGACGAGAGTGAGGCGCTGCTCGTAAATGTGCTCTTCGATTACGCCCGATTCTTTGGTGGAGGGTTCGAGCGGTCCCGCCGCGCGCGGCGCGTTTTCGGTGAACAGCAGCGCAATCTTCTTGCCGTCGGGCGACCAGCGCGGGGAATCGAGGAAGCCGGTCAGGCTGGTGAGTTTGCGCGCCTGGCCGCCGGGTGACTGGACGTAGAGTTCGAGTTGGCCGGTTTTTTCGAAGTCGGACAGGAATGCGAATTGTTTGCTATCGGGCGACCATGCGACACCATGTTCGGCGTGAAGCGTTTTGGCTGCGGAGATTTTTTGTGCCGTGGCGCCTGGCTTCGAAAGATCGAGCAGGTAGATTTCGGAGTTGCGCGATTGGGTGTTATCGGCGTTGCGGAGATTGACGGTCCAGGCAACGTAACGGCCATCGGGAGACACCGAGGTTTCGCGATACTGGGTGGTTCCGGCGACGGTCGAGAGCAGTTGCGGGATGGTTTGGCCAGCGCAGAGCGCAACGACGGCGAAAGCGGCCGATAAAAAGACGCGGCATAGCACACTATAAGTGTACAGACAGATGACTAAAGCACCTTGCGGATCGTGGAAATCGCCCATTACTTCGGACCTGATCGCCGCAAAGTCGATCGGGCTATCGGAAGTGCGTATCGATGGGGATGAGATTTACTGGCTGGAATCGCGTCCGCATGAGGCAGGGCGTTACGTGGTGGTGCGTTATATCCGCGGGAGTGCTACAGGCGAAGAGATCAATCCTGATCCGTTCAATGTGCGAACGCGCGTGCATGAATACGGCGGCGGTGCGTGGACCGTTGCGGGCGGTGTGCTCTATTTTTCGCATTTCGCCGATAACCGTTTGTATCGCATGGAACGCGGTGGCCACTGGCCTTATGCGCTCTCGCCGGAAGGCGCGTGGCGATACGCGGACGGCATCATCGATTTGCGGCGGCACCGGTGGATCGGGGTGCGGGAGGATCACGATCCCAACGAGGGGATAGTTGGCAGCGGGGGCTCGGTGATCAACACGATCGTATCGATCGATATGGATCATGGCTGGACGCGGGGAGACGGCACGGACTGGGGTTGCACGGTGCTGGCGTCGGGGCATGATTTTTATTCCTCGCCGCAGCTCTCGCCGGACGGGCGCTGGCTGGCGTTTCTGGCGTGGGACCACCCGAACATGCCGTGGACCGGAACCGGACTTTACGTGCTGCAACTGAACCCGGACGGGAAGTCGGTCGGCGAACCGTTGCTGGTAGCGGGCGGGGAGAAGGAATCGATCTTCCAGCCGGCGTGGGCGCCGGACGGGTCGGCGCTGTTCTTTGTGTCGGACCGCTCAGGGTGGTGGAATTTATACCGGCAGAAATCGCGCATGCCGATCGAAGCGCTGGCGCCGATGGAGGCGGAGTTCGGGCAGCCGCAGTGGGTGTTCGGAATGTCGACATATGCGTTCGCGGGGCCGGGGCGTGTGGTGTGTTCGTATGTGTCGAACGGGATGGGGCACCTGGGTGTCATCAATCTGGAGTCGGGCGGGTTGACCGAGCTTGATGTGCCGTGGAGCGAATTCTCTTCGGTGCGGGCGCGCGATGGGCGAGTGGTGTTTCGGGGCGGATCGCCCACAGCGCCGGGCAGCATCTTGTCCTGATGGATGTGGACTCGCAGAATATCGAGGTGCTGAAGCAGGCGACTACGGTGGCGGACGATCCGGAGATCGCGGGGTTTTTCGTGCGCGCGGAAGCGGTGGAGTTTCCGACTGCGAACGGCAAGACGGCGTTCGGGCTCTTTTACCCTGCATTTAATCCCGACTACATGGCAGGGGAGGAGGAGCGGCCGCCGCTCGTCGTCAAGTGCCATGGCGGACCAACGTCGGCCGCGTCGAGCTCGCTCGATTTGAAGATTCAGTACTGGACTTCGCGCGGGATCGCGGTGCTGGATGTGAATTACGGCGGCAGCACGGGTTATGGACGCGAGTACCGCGAGCGCCTCGATGGAAACTGGGGCATTGTGGATGTGGACGATTGCGTGAACGGCGCGCGGTATCTGGCGGAGCAGGGTATGGTGGACGCTGCGAAGTGCGTGATTACCGGCGGGAGCGCGGGTGGGTATACCGTGCTCGCGGCGCTGACGTTTCGCGACGTGTTCCGGGGCGGCGCGAGTCATTACGGCGTCAGCGATCTGGCGGCGTTGTCGCGCGATACGCATAAGTTCGAAGCGCGGTATTCCGATTCGCTGGTGGGGCCGTATCCGGAGCGGGAGGATTTGTACCGGGAGCGGTCGCCGATCGCGCATGTGGAGAAGCTTTCCGTGCCGATGATTTTCTTTCAGGGCGATGAGGATATGGTGGTGCCTCCGAATCAAACCGAGATAATGGTGGAAGCGCTGCGGAAGAAGGGGCTGCCGGTGGGGTATCTGCTGTTCTCCGGCGAGCAGCATGGATTTCGCAAAGCGGAGAATATCAAGCGGGCGCTCGATGCGGAGCTTTATTTTTACGCCGTGAATATTTTTCGGATCGGGCTCACGTTTTGATGCGTGTGCCTGGGATCTCAGCCACCCACTTTTTCGCCATCAGTCCGACGCTGCCGATGATGACCGGAAGTTGATGGAATTGGCGCCACCCCGTCCAGTATGCGAAGGCGAGGCAGAACGGGATGGATGCGAGGGACGCTCCGCAAAACCACATGAAGAGTGCTCTCGGGGAGCATGACGGCTGGAGCCCGGTGCCAGCCAGCCTTTTGTAGATGATCAGGAAGCGAATCCAAAGCCCGAGCGACGCCAAGAGAAACACAGCTGCCGCCCAGGGGTAGACCTTGTAGAGAACGTACGGCTGGTCGCTCATCTGCGCGGAGCTGAGAGCAACGGCAAGCAGACCGGAGACGCTTCTTTGTTCCAGAAGGCGGGTGGTGCGGCCGAGCGATTTCATTTCGATATCCGGCGGGGCGTCGATCTTCGGTATGTGCACGGCTTCAGCCGCGGAGAGCGATGCGGCTCGTTCGGGATGTTCGGCCAGATACTCTTCGACCAATTGCCTGGAGGCGGCGCTCAGTTCGCCATCCCGGTAGAGCGGCAGCAGGTCTTCGACGACTTCGTTAAGATTTATCACGATTGGAGTGGACTCCTTTTCAAGCGTTCGGCGAGGCGCAGGCGCCCGCGGTGCACTTTGACTTTCGCGGCCGAGATGGATATGCCGAGCATTCCCGCGATCTCTTCATAAGGCAGGCCGTCAACGGCGCGCAGCAGCAGCGCGGAACGGGCGGCTTCGGGCCATTGTTGTAGTTCGGCGAGGACGGCGCGGAGTTCGGCACGCGATTCCGCGCCGCTTGTGAACGAGGAATCGGCGAGAGTCTCGGGATCGAGTTCGGTGATTCGGCCGCGCCGGCGCAACTCGTGCAGATAGAGATTTCTTGCGATGGCCAGCAGATAGGCTTTTACCGAGGCGAGGTGCACGGGGCGGTCCGAGGTCCAGACGCGGAGAAAGGTTTCGGAAGCGATGTCCTCGGCGAGGGCTGCATTGCCGCTCAAGTAGAAAACGTAGCGATAGACGTCAGGGCCATAGCGCTGATAGAGGTCGCCGAAGGTGGCGGCAGACAGCCCATCCGAATTCACACATACAGTATCCGTGTGGGCGCGGAAAGTTACATGCGAAAGTGAAGCTATGGCTTGTACACACACCGATCAGATCCGGCCCGTGAAGCCGCATACGCGCGGCTGCGAGGAATGCTTGAAGATGGGCGATACGTGGGTGCATCTGCGCCTGTGCATGAGCTGCGGGCATGTGGGGTGCTGCGATTCGTCGAAGAACAAGCATGCGACGAAGCATTTCCATGCGACGAAGCACCCGATCATGCGGTCGATTGAGCCGGGTGAAGACTGGGGCTGGTGCTTTATCGATCAGGTCGAACTGGATTTCAGCGCCCAGGGCTCACACGGGAGATGAGGGCGCGGGTACTCTCGGGCGTACAGCCCTCCGGCAATCTGCATATCGGGAATTATCTGGGGGCGCTGGCGAACTGGGTCCGGATCCAGCACGACTACGAGAGCATTTTCTGCATCGTGGATCTGCATGCGATCACGGTTTATCAGAAGCCGGATGAGTTGCGCGGGAAGATTCGCGAGCTGGCGGGGCTTTTTCTTGCCGCGGGAATCGATCCGAAGGCGTCGAAGATCGTGGTGCAGTCGAGCGTTCCGGCGCATGCGGAGCTGGCGTGGATGCTGACTTGTGTGACGCCGATGGGCTGGCTGGAGCGCATGACGCAGTTCAAGGCGAAAGCGGCGGCGCAGGAATCGATTGGCGATGGGTTGTTTCAGTATCCGGTGCTGATGGCGGCGGATATTCTGCTTTATCAGGCCGCGATTGTGCCGGTGGGCGAGGACCAGATGCAGCATCTGGAACTGGCGCGCGATATTGCGCAGCGGTTTAATTCGCTTTACGGCGAGACGTTTACTGTGCCTGCGACGAAGCTGCCGGCGGTGGGCGCGCGCGTTATGGGGCTGGACGATCCGACGGCAAAGATGAGCAAGTCGGCGGCGGGGTCGGGGCATGCGGTGGCGCTGCTCGATCCGCCGGAGCGGATTCGGAAGACGATTATGCGTGCGACTACGGATTCGAATCCGGCGGTTGATTTTGAGTCAATGGGGCCGGGTGTGGCGAATCTGTTGAGTATTTATCAGGCGTTCGCGGAGTGGAGCGTCGAGCAGATGCGCGCGCATTTCAGCGGGATGCGTTATGGGGATTTGAAGAAGCAGGTGGCGGAGATGGTGGTTGCGAAGCTGGAGCCGATTCAGGCGCGGTATCGCGAGATTATGGCGGATCCGGGGTATCTTGATGGGGTGCTGCGCGAGGGCGCGGAAGCTGTGATTCCGATTGCGGATTCTACGGTGGAATTGGTTAAGCGGCGGATGGGGTTGTATACGGCGGGGTAGTCGTTTTCAGAATTCGTACAAGTATTGTTCTGGCTAGGCAGTCAATAGTCCGAGTAACGTAGTTTTGCCTTAGTTTCCTTCGGTAGCGTAGAAAATGCCCCAAACCTGTGCACATGGGCTATGTGGGACTTCGAAGCAGAACCGATTCTTCGACGCAGAGCATCTGGTGGATTATTCGTGCAACCAATTCAGCTGCCTCGCCGTAGCGCGGTGAACGGCAGCGGGCGATTCTGACGCTGCTGAAGGCCCTGTGGTTTACGATGAATCAGACTCTCTGCACCTATGCAAAAGAACGCTGCCCTTCAAAAGCTGAATGAATTGCTTTCGCGTACTTCCGGGTTTCAGAACCAGCAGGATGAAACCGAGCCATTTCAGAAATGGCAGCGCGATGTTCTCGCAACTCTGAAGTACGTCTTTCCGAAAAACCTTGATTATGTACGGGAGTTCGATGCCATTTCTTATTTCCCCAGCATGATCGTACCTGGTCAGACTCCGGATAGGGTATACAGGGAGGCCTTTCAATCCGGACTCAGTTCCGCGCGCGCAATGCTTCAGTCTCAAATTGAAGAAGTGACTCAGTTCTGGCCAGATGAGAAACTGTCAGAACAGAGCGATGTTCCGGTGCCCGTGAAGCCCTCGCGCCCGGACGACGTGTTTGTGATCCACGGCCGACAGTGAGTCGCGGATTTTCACGACTTCTTACGGGCGTTGGATTTGAAGCCTTTGGAGTGGTCCGCGGCGCGTAATCTGATTAAGAAGCCCAATCCTTTTACATGGGAAATCGTGGACACCGCATTGACCGCGGCCGGCGCTATTGTCGCGCTATTCACACCGGACGACGAGGCACGCCTTAGGCAGCGTCTGTGGTCAGAGCACGAGCCTGCCATTGAAAAGGAGTTTCTATCCCAGCCGCGCCAAAACGTGCTCTTTGAGGCTGGCGTTGCTTTTGGGCGACGGCCCGAGCGAACGGTCCTTGTTCGCGTCGGATCGCACCGCCCGATGAGCGATCTGGTCGGACATCACATCATTCAACTGGATGATTCGCCCCAATCGCGTCAGGCCGTCGCGGACGCATTGCGAGCAGCCGGCTGTTCCGTTAATACCTCGGGCTCGGATTGGTTCAAATCGGGAAAATTCTCTCTCGCCGAGCAACCACTCTCTGCTAAAGCAGGGGAACCCCGCAGCAAAGGAAGCTGGTACCCTTGCGTTATACAAGATCCAGATTAAAGGTTTATCTGACCTCGCCAGTGCTGCTCGCATCGTCAGCGCAATTCACAGTTTCTTCGAGACGCGCCCAGATTATCTAAACGTCTGCAATGCCGAGTTCTTGATCAAATACCCCATTGATTTCTTCCAGCGGGTCACAGGCGACTACACCGCGGCGACGGCGCGCTGGTCTCTTAAGCAACTTAAGGACGATGTAGATACACTGGGGTTGGATTTGATTTGATCGCCGTCACTGGCAAAGATGCCGTCGGTCCTCAGCTGTTTGTTTCCTGTGAATGGCGTTCTCGGAGACGGTGAGCCCGAGTATCGCACGTGCGTTGCCGTTGCAACTGCGGAAATACTTGGCCGAACTTCTGAACCGGGTATTTAGCGGCGCTGGTTAGCGGTGGTTGTGCTCGGCGATCTTGACCGGCACCACCACTTTGTCCGGGCCGTGTTCGCGGACGGTGGCGATTACGTCTCTGAGGACATCGTCGCTTTCGTCTGACAGCAGTTCGCGTTTCAGCCGGCGCAGGGCTACGCTCACTACGTCGCGATGGCGGAGTTCATCGCCGGCGCCGCGGTCGATCAGATCGAGCCAGAGCCCGTGGGTGAGATCGACATCTTCCGGCCAGAGCCGGGGCGGATGCGGGCCGAGGTTGAAGTACATCGATTCGTTGGGATCCGGCATCACGACTTCGAGCGAAAGCGAAGGCCGCGGCGCGGGCAGTTCCTCCCAGGCGGCGCCGACGCGGCGGCCCTGTTCGGCGGGCGTCAGATTCGGGGAAAGGCCCGTGACGAGGCGCGCGGACTTTGAGCACGGCCGCGGTCTGCACGATGGCGAGCCACGGGTCGGTGCCGGGCACGGTCAGCAGTTCGACGTGCTTGCCCGCTTTCTCGGCCAGCCCGACGACGCGTGAGAAGACCACGTTTTCCTGATCGGCGAAGATCTGATCCGCTTCGAGCCCGTGCTCGCCCGATGCGGCCTGGGTCACGATCTTGACCGTGACGACGACGATATCCTGACGGCGCGTGTCGGTCTTTTCGAGCGTTGTCTTCAGATGTTCGAGGTGGTCGGATTGCGCACCGCGACCAGAACGTTGCCGGGACGGATGTGAAGCGCTTCGGGTGAAATCTCTTCGGTGGAATGCAGGCGGAACTGTTCGTTCTCCTGACCCATGATGTGGGCGGCGAGCTTTGGCGCTTCTTGTTGTAGCGTTCGGAGAATTCGAAAACGAGGAAGAATGCGACGGTGAAGGCGATGCCGGAGATGGTGGCGACTTTCTTGGTCAGGACGTTGATGCCCGCGAGCAGGAAGAGCATGGCGGTGATGATCGCCAGGCCGACCGGAATTTCCCGGCCGCCGATGTGGAAGTTGCACGGCACCTTCCATTCGCGCGCGTCGCGGCATCTTGTAGCGCAGCACCAGCACCGAGAGCGCGTTCAAGGCGAAGCTCCAGACCACGCCGAACGCGTAGGCTTCGCCGAGCATTTCGATGTCGCCGCGGCTGATGACGATGGTGATGAACTGCAGAGTGACGATGATGTTGATGATGCGGCTGGTGGTGCCGAAGCGTCTGGTGCGGCTTGCGGAACCATTCGGTGCAGCACGCCGTCTTCGGCCACGCGATTGAGGACGCCGTTCGAGCCGATGATCGCGGTGTTGACGGCGCCGGAGAGAATCAGCACGCCCACCAGAACGACGAAGGCATGGAAGAGCGAGGCGCAGCGCCGAGCGGTCCGACCAGGAACATCGAGAGGCCGCCGATCAGGTTGTCGAGATACTTCTGGCGCTCGACATCCGGAATGAGCATGACGGCGAAGAACGAAACCAGCGACGTGAACAGCAGGCTGTAGATGAAGATCACGAAGCCGGCGCGCTCCAGGTTCTTGAGCTTCGGGCGACGCGATTTCGCGGTTCACCTGCGCCAGGCTTTCTTCGCCGCTCATGGCGAGCAGCGAGTGGCCGACGCCGATCAGGATGGCGAATGACGGCGATGTGAGTGACGCTCGTGCCTTTCAGCCAGCCCGAGCGCTTCGTCGGCGAATGTGGATGTTCTGCATCGCAGGGGAAGCGGCACGGGCTGGTAGCCGTGCGTGATGATGGTGTAGCAGGCACCAGACGATCAGGATCACGACCATGACGGTGGTGATCTGCATGATGCGCAGCGCTTTCTCGCTCGATTCGTGGATGCCGATGATGTTCTTGCGCCAGAAGTAAAGCGTCACGAGAACGGCGAATCCGGCGGCGAAGTATTCGGCGTGAAGGTGGGTGGCGCGGATGTGGAAGTAGTCGATGGCTTCGTTGAGCAGTCCGGCGAGGTAGAGGCCGGCGCTGACGCCGCTGATGGGTCCGGTAAGCACGTAGTCGAACATCAGCGCCGAGACGGAGAACTTGGCGTAGGTGCGCGCCCATGGCCTCGCGCACGACGCGGTAAACGCCGCCGCGCACGAACATGCTGCAGCTCTCGATGTAGACGGCGCGCACCGCGTACGAGAACAGCATGATGCCGAGGATGAACCAGGGGGCGGACTTGCCGATGGCGGTTTCGGCGATGCCGCCGACGTAGTATGCGGAGGAGGCAAGGTCGCTCAGGACGATGGCCGCGGCGCGCCAGAACGAGATGAACGACAACATGACGGTAGTCGCGACGACTACTTTAGTCGTGGTCGATCTGGATGCCATGGGGAACGATTCGGTCAATGCGAAGCTCTTTCTTGCTATTCGCGGGCTGCTGAAAGACTACATGGGCAGCGCTATCTTTAGACACAGCTCTAACGTGGAACTCAGCCTTCAGATTAGCATGGAAGGTGCACATGGCACCTGGCCGATGCGATTATCGAACGGCTACGGCAGGAGCGGCCACGCGGCGTTACCTCGTCGGGCGGCTGCGTGCGCGATCTGCTGCTGGGCGAAAACGCCGAAGGATTTCGACGTGGCGACGTCGGCGCGGCCGGAGGAGTTGCTGCGGCTTTTTCCCGGGGCGGATCAGGTGGGGGCGCATTTCGGGGTGGTGCTGGTGCACGAGGATGTGCGACGCAGGTGGAGGTGGCGACGTTCCGCAGCGATCTCGGATACGAGGACGGGCGGCATCCGGTGGCGGTGCGAGTTCGAGACCGACCCGCGGCAGGATGTGCTGCGGCGCGATTTCACGATCAACGCGCTGTTGATGGATCCGGCGAGCGGCGAGATTCTGGATTTCGTCGGCGGGCGCGCGGATCTCGAAGCGCGGGTGATTCGCGCGATCGGCGATCCGGAGGCGCGGTTTCGCGAGGATCACCTGCGGCTGCTGCGGGCGGTGCGGTTCGCGGCGCGGTTGGGGTTTGAGATCGAGGCGGAGACGTTCGCGGCGATGCGGCGGCTGGCGCGCGTTGATCCAGAGCGTGGCGGCGGAGCGGGTGCGGGATGAGATGGCGCGGATTCTGACCGAGGGCGGGGCGCGGCGGGGGTTCGAATTGCTGGACGCGATCGGGATTGCTGCCGGAGATTCTGCCGGAGGTCGCGGCGATGAAGGGCGTGGAGCAGCCTCCGGAATTTCATCCGGAGGGCGACGTCTGGACGCATACGCTGATCATGCTGGAGCGGACTGCGCGAGCCTTCGCTGACGCTGGCGCTGGGCGTGCTGCTGCACGACGTGGGCAAGCCGGCGACGTTCCGGGTGGCCGAGCGGATCCGGTTCGACGGGCATGTGGAGAAGGGGATTGAGATCGCGCATGCGCTGCTGACGCGGCTGCGTTTTCCGAACGATGTGATTGCGGGTGCGGAGGCGCTGATCGCGAATCATATGAAGTTCATGGAGACGCCGCGGATGCGGGAGAGCACGCTGAAGCGGTTTATGCGGATGCCGGATTTCGAGGAGCATATGGCGCTGCATCGGCTGGATTGTCTGTCGAGCCATGGGCATCTGGATAATTACGAGTTCGTGCGGCAGAAGCAGCGGGAGGTGCCTCCGGAGGCAGTTGAAGCCGGCTCCGCTGCTGACGGGGAAGGATTTGATTGCGGCGGGGTATCGGCCGGGGCCGGCGTTTGGGGTGGTGTTGAGCGAGATTGAGGATGCGCAGTTGGAGGGGCGGATTACTTCGGCGGAGGAGGCTTTGCGGATGGCGCGGGAGAGGATGGAGATGATGGGGCGGGATGGATCAGGGCGCTGAAAAGGCAATTCAGCGAAGCAGCCTGCACGCCGTTCTCCCTCAGGACTATTTGCATGGTCGTCAAACCAGAAGGTCTACACTCGACCGCTTCGCTGCGCGCTGCAGACCCCGATCGGTCGATGCAAGGGGAAGTTGCTTCCGGAGCGCGAGTTCCAGATAGGAGGCGTCGTAAATCGTCAGGTCGTGTTCCCCTGCAATGTCCGAAACCCGACTGGCTGCGAGTCGCGGGCTATCGTGGTCCATCGAAATCGGCAGCCGGTCGAGCAGCATTTTCGCCTCTGAGTAATCGTTCGGGCTGAGCTTCCGGCGGCGGCGCAGAATCAACAAAGCGTTAGCCACCTCGTAAAGCCATAACGGAGGCACGAAGACAGTGCTGCCGGCGAGGATGTCGTCAAGCAGACGGTCAGTCGCCGGCGAGGACTGCGCGGGAGTGCACCATGCGACGGCAACGGATGCATCGGCGACGAACGCCTGCTTCACCGCCGGCCTTCGCTCACTGCCGACCTGATCTCAGCGCCGGTCAACGGGAGCGATCCCTTTCTTCGGGCGATTCTCATGCGAAGAGCCCTCAGCGCCGACACCGTGTCGCGCAGACTCTCGTTGGAAATGCGGTCCTGGGGCACGATCCGCGCGACAGGCTTGTCGTGCCTCGTGATGACGATCTCCTCTCCCGCGACTACGCGGTCGAGAAGTTTCCCCATGTGCGTCTTGGCTTCGAAAGCGCTTACGACGATCATAAATTAACCAGTCATTAACTAGTCTAGCAACGGCCCGGTCAATCGGATTTTCGCCGACGGCGCGAATTCGAGATGGCGATGGCGGTCAGCAGCATGAGTGTCGGGTCGATGGGATGGCGGTAGCGGGGCAGCGCCAGGGTGAAGTAGTAGGCGAAGGGAAAAATGATGGGGCCCGCGGCCAGGGGAAAGGCGTAGATGCTGTGGTTTCGGATGAGAACCACGATTCCGGCCAGGGCGCCAAGCCCTGCGGCGATATTGAAGAGCAGCACGTAGCGGAACCAGAGCGACTGGTTGTGGATGAAGTCGTCGATCGGATGCAGAGTGCCGCCCGACCAGAGCATGACGAAGCGTCCGGCGATGAGTTCGGCTTCGTGACGGGGAAAGGTCAGGATGTAGCGGATGGCGTCGTTTCTTTTTTCGGCCATGTAGGCGATCTCGCCCATCTGGACGTAGCGATCGCGCTCGGAGTTGTCGTGGATGGGATGCTGCTCGCCCAGCCAGACGACGTGCGCGTCGGCGTTGTTACCTACGAATAGCTGCAGGCCGAGCGTGGACCGCAGCGGAATGAAGGCGTGAAAGACTCGGTAGTTGCGGATGGTCCACGGGATGCAGCAGAGGATCACCATGCCGCAGGCTAGTGCGATGTTGCGGAGGGCGTGAGTCCGGCTGCGCCAGGCGGCCCAGCCCAGCAGCGGCGGGAACAGCGACAAGACCGCTGCGTTCGCCATCAGGACCAGCGCCCCAGAGCAGACCGTAGAGAGTCCATGCGCGGTCGCTTGTGGTGTCCGCGAGTTTGAGCGTCGCCCAGATCACGGTGGCGCCGAGCAGCGCGGAGAGCGACGTGTCCCAGAGGCTTTGGAAGCTAAGCAGGATTGCGTTGGGGAAGATCGCCCAGAGCCATGCGGCTCCGGCGCCGAGACCCGTCCCGCCGATGCGCTTGCCCGCGTAGTAGAGCGGAATGCAGGCGAGCGTTGAGAACGAGCGTTCATCAGGACCGCGGCGACCCAGGATTGAAATGTGTAGATCCCGAAGAGGCGCATGATCGCCGGAGAGGATCAGCGGGTAGAGAGGCGTCATCCACGCGGTGGGGCCGGTGTCGACGCGGAAAGGCGAGCCGAAGCCGTGTCCGCTGGCGAGCGAGTACGCGATGTTGCCGGATTCGAAGAGGAATGGCAGCGCGCTCAGGGTGCGATGGGGAGTGCTGGCCTGGTAATCCCAGATGAAGGCGAGGCGGATTCCCAGGGCGACGATCAGGATCAGCGGCAGAGAGGTTGCGGCGGTTTTGAACCTCGCTGGCACGGTCCTCAATTTAACATCGACGAGTTGAGTTCTCTGCGAAGGTTCAGGAGGTGCAGCAGTTCGGCCTGCTTCCGGCGACGGTGCCAGATCAGCCATACGAAAAAGATGATGGTTACGGCCCAGACCACGCACACGTTCCACGAGCGGAGAAACGCTCCGAGGGGGAGGATGGCCTGAGCGCGATACACCCATGCCAGCGTGTAGGAGAGATTGAATAAGTATAGAGCGACGGAAAACAGCGTGGACCTGATTTGAGCCCTGCACCGGCGGATCGACAGGTCGATGAACTCCGCGTTGTTCTCAGCGGCGGGTGACGAGAGGGTGTGCGTATTCAGAAAAGAGAATACCCAGGCCACCACGATGAAGATCCAGGTGAACGATGCGAGCGCCCAGACATCCGCGCGGCCGGATTGCATCGCCCATAGAATCGTTCCTCCGCCAAACATCATGGTAACGGCGATTTCGCTCAGCCGCATTGCTCGCAGCCAGCGTGAATCCCGTTCGACCCGGCGGCGCAGATCGGGAAGCACCGGCGCCTCGCGCTGCCATTCCCGGGACCATGTTTCGAGTTCGAGATCGCTGTTCATGCACGCTCCTTGAGAAACTTTCTCAGCAGCTCGCGTGCGCGGGTCATGCGAACGCCGACGTTGTTTTCGGAGATACCGAGGATGGCGGCGGCCTCCGCATAGTCGACTCCTTCGAGCGCCAGTGTGACTACCTGACGGAGGGGAACGGGCAGCCGGCGAACCGCCAGGGTCAGACGCTGGCCCACCTGCTCACGAAGCAATTCCTGCTCGGGATCAGGTCCGGGATCGGGTACATCGATTGAGTCGACTGGTAGAGGCACCGCGGAGCGTCTCCGCGCGAGGTGGGCGATGGCGCGGTTGTGCGCGATCCGGAGCACGAAGGTGCGCTCCGAACACTCTTCGCGGAAGCGTGGCAATGCCTGCCAGAGAGCCATCGCGATCTCCTGCAGCAGATCATCGCGATCGCCGGTGTTATCGGTATAGCTGGCCGCGAGACGGGCGAGCGAAGGCCCGTTGGCATCGAGAATGCGATCGAAGCGATTGGAATCTACCGCGGCAACCCCCGTTAAGACACCGTCAGCTGCCGTAGACGATGTCATCCCCTTTTAGCCTGTTGGCGGCCGCCACGACAATGAGTACCGCTGCGGCGATCGTGGTCCATCCCAGAATCAATGGTTGAAGCAAGGTGCCTGCCCCGCCGTGGATCGACAACTCGAGCGCCAGTTGCTGGCCGGCGACGGGCAGGAAGTTGAGCCAGGGTTTTGCGGCGTGCGGGAAGAATACAAGCCCCATTCCGAGCAGCATCGGTATAAACACGAGTAGCGATAAATATGTCTGCGCTTCCTTGACCGCGCGGCAGGCTGTCGAGATCAGCAGTTCCAGAGCTGCTGAGAGCAGGGTTAGCGGCAGCAGGGCCGCGCTGAACGTCAGCAGCAGATAAGGCCAGTTGGCTGGCCAGTGCCTTCCGGCGATCGCCCAAGTGATGGAGAATCCGAAGATCGTGATCATGAGGCCGGCGGCGGAGAATGCGGCGATAGCGAGCCATTTCCCGATCGCGATGTCGCGTCTCGAAACCGGGTTCAGAAGCAACGGCAGGAGGGAACGGCGCTCGCGCTCTCCGGCGATGGAATCCATGGCGACGCTCATCCCGCCGGTGAAGGCGGCGACCAGGGTGAAGACAGAGATCAGCGCGGGGAACGGGTCCGGGCTTGTTGTGGGCGACGACGATGCAGGCAACGAAAATGACGCGAGCGAAACCACGATCGGCCCCATCAGCGCATATAGTGTGGATGAAAGCAGCGATCTGCCGTCGCGCAGGTGATCCAGCAATTCCTTGCGCGCAATGAGCATGGGCGGCGTCAGCATACAGGAGCCTCCGACGCTGCGGTCATTTTGACAAAGGCGTCTTCGAATGAGGCGGCATTTGCTCCTTTGCAGATCTCTTCCGGTGAACCTTGCCCTACAAGACGGCCTTTCGAAATGACGACTACGTTGTCGCAGAGTGTTCGCACTTCTTCCATCTGGTGGCTGGAAAAGACGATGCACGCGCCTTCATCGCGCATACGCTTCAGGAAGGCGTGGAGGGAACGTACGGTGGGTACGTCGAGTCCGCTCGTTGGTTCGTCGAGAACGAGATTGTGCGGCGAATGGACCAGGGCGCGGGCCAGTGCGGTTTTCATGCGTTCGCCCTGCGAGAATCCCGCCGTCCGCCGGTTGGCTAACGCGTCGAGCCCGAGCATGCCGATGAGCTCGTCGACGCGCCGGTTCAGACGCGGTCGGGCGATGCCGTGGAGGCTTCCGAAGTAAGCAAGGTTTTCGCGGACCGTGAGGCGCGCGTAGATGCCGGTGTGATCCAGCAGGGCGCCGGTGCGAGGCGCGTCGACGGCGCCTGCATCGGGTTTCAGTACTCCACAGATCATTCGGAGCGTGGTGCTTTTGCCTGCGCCGTTGGATCCGAGAAGACCTGTGATGACTCCGTCACGGGCGACGAACGACAGATTATTGACGACAGGCTCGGCCCCGAAGCTTTTTTGCAGACTGTGGGTTTCGATCATCGGGCTTCAATCAGGTAGTACAAGCCCGGGCGAAATCCTTACAAATATTTTTCAGCGGACACGGCTGGGTTCGCCATCGGCGAGGGCGAGTTCGGTGACGCGCACGCCGTTCTTTGCGAGGCGCGAGGGGAACATGTCTTTCAACCGGTCTTCGTGGATGGCGATCACGCGGTTGATATCGCCATCGACGCCTTTGACCAGTTCTTCGGTCGTCATGACGAGATTGACCTGGCTGCCGCTGGCGAAGCCGATGGGGATGTATTCGGGATCTTCGGGCTTGTAGCCGCGGAGATTTTCCTGCATGTAGACGAGATCGCCGGCGAAGATCCAGGTGTTCTTCGAGTTGGGCGAGAGATCGTTGCGCAGGCGCACGTACATGGAGCCCCAGGTGTGGGTGTCGGGCGCGGCGTGGATGTCGATGCCGGGCAGAACATCTTCGCGATCGCCATCGACGCAGACGAGGCGCTTGTCGCGGGCGAGATCGACGGTGCGCATGATGTCGGCGGGATCGACACCGGCCATCAGCCAGCGGAAGCGGCGTTCGAGCGACATGGCCCAGACCCATTTCGAAAGCTCGCGCTCCTGGATGTAGAAGGTGGCTTTGGGGAAGTCTTCGATGTTGCCCATGTGGTCGAAATGGGCGTGGGTAAGGAAGATGCGCGAGACGTCTTCGGGAGTGATGCCGATTTCGGCGAGGACTTCGCGGGGCGGGTGCCAGTCGCGAACGCCGTACATGCCGGCGAGCACTTCGCCGTATTCTTTGTGGTTGTAACCTACGTCGACCATGGCTATGTGGCCGTGACCTTTGATGACGACGTAGCAGTAGGGCAGTCTTACGTGGCCCTGATTGTGGGCGCCGTAGATAAGACCGCTTAGCGGATAGTTGGGTACGTTGGCGAATTCGGTCACCCAGATGGAATAGTTATTTTGCATGGCAGCAGCAGTTGTCGAAGGAAACCATTTCGAAGCCGGGAAGAGTTTTGGATGCGGATCGCAGGTCGGCATAGGCCGATTCGAGCGGGATCAGCGGATCGCCGGTGCCTTTGGCGGATGAAAGTGCGTCGCCGAGCTTTGCCAGCGCGGTCTGCAGGCTGGCGTGATGACGGCGCGCGCGGGTGGTGACGCGAACGGATCTGCAGTCCGTCGGCCGCGTTTTTGTAGAGCTGTTCGGCGGACTTGCAGCATGCGGATGATCAGACTTAGCTTCGCCGAGGCTGAGAGCACGAGTAAGCCTGCGAGCTGCGCGGCCACCTGCTTCAGGTCTTCGAAGTAAGTCTGCGTCGCCAGGATGTACGCGGCGGTTTGATCGTCGATTTCCACTTATCTCATCACAAACGGATTGGGGGCGTTGCCGGCGGTATCGATCCAGACGCTCTTGGTCTGCAGATATTCGCGGATCGCTTCCATTCCGCTCTCCCGTCCGATGCCGGACCGCTTGTAGCCGCCGAACGGCGACATGTAGCTCACCGCCCGGTAGGTGTTCACCCAGACCGTGCCCGCTTCGAGGCGCTCGGACATGGAGAGCGCGCGGCGAATGCTGGTGGTCCAGACGCCGGCGGCCAGGCCGTAGATCGTATCATTCGCGATGTGGACGGCTTCGTCCTCGTCGTCGAAGGGAATGACGGAGAGAACCGGGCCGAAGACTTCTTCCTTCGCGATGCGCATCTCGGGGCGGACGCCGGTGAAGATGGTCGGCTCGACGAACCAGCCAGAGCCGCACTCGGGGCGCGTGGCCGGCGCGCCGCCCAGACGGCACACGGCGCCTTCGTCTTTGGCGATGCGGATGTAGTCGAGCACCTTGTCGTATTGCGGTTTGGTGGTGACCGGGCCGACCTGCGTGGTCGTTTCGAGCGGGTTGCCCATGCGCGCGGTCTTGGCCAGGGCGAGAAGGCGTTCGACGAACTGATCGTGAATCGAGCGATGGATCAGCGCGCGCGAGCCGGCGATGCAGGTCTGTCCGGTGGCGGCGAAGATTCCGGAGACGACGCCTTTGACCGCGTCATCGAGGTCGGCATCGTCGAAGACGATGTTGGCGGATTTGCCGCCCAGTTCGAGGGTGACGTGCTTGATGCCGCGCGCGGCGAGCTGGTAGACGTGTTCGCCGGTGCGGTCGCCGCCGGTGAAGGCGATCTTGGCGACGTGCGGGTGCGTGATCAGGGGCTCGCCGACTTCGTTGCCGAAGCCGGTGACGATGTTGACGACTCCGGGCGGAAAGCCGGCTCTCTCGAAGAGCTCGCCGAACGCGAGCGCGGAGACGGAGGAGAATTCGGATGGCTTCCAGACGACGGTGTTGCCCGCGGCGAGGGCGGGCGCGAGCTTCCACGCCGCCAGCATCAGGGGCGAATTCCACGGCGTGATGGCGGCGATCACACCGAGCGGCTCTTCGCGCGTGAAGTTGAAGACGCCGGGTTTATCGATGGGGATGACGCGGCCTTCGATCTTGTCGGCGAGTCCGCCGAAATAGTGGAACCATTGCGGGATGTAGTTGAGCTGCGCCCGCATTTCGGCGATCAGTTTTCCGTTGTCGGTGGTTTCGATCTCGGCGAGCGCGGTGGCTTCGGCGGCGATGAGATCGGCGAGGCGGCGGAGCAGCGCGCCGCGCGCGGTGGCGGTCAGCTTGCGCCATTCCTCGCGTAAAAGGCGGTGCGGGCGGCGGCGACGGCGCGATCGATATCGGGCTTTCGAGCCGCGCGGGATCAGCGCCCACGGGGTCGCGGTGAAAGGGTTGACGGATTCGAACCATTCGCCGGATTGGGGGTCGACCCATTCGCCGGCGATCAGGAGTTTGTGTTTCTTCATAGGTGTGTGAACAGGTTTGCGATGTCGGTTTGCGCTTCGAGGGTGTCGATGAAATCGAGAAGCGGCGAAGGCGATGGGAATCTCGCTCTGATCTGGTCCGGGCTGGAGGGCACGAGATCGCGCAGGCGGCGCTGGTGCGTTGCGCCGTCGCGCATGGTCAGCGTCACTTCGGCGCCTTGCGCGGCCGGATAGTTGGCGGTGAATTCGGCGTCGGATTCGAGCGACATGATCTTGACGAGCCGGGCTACTTCCGGGTCATTCAGCAGGCGGTAATTCGCTTCTTCGATTTTGCCTGTGGCGAGCGTTGCGGCGACACAATACTGGATGCTCATTTTGGCCTGGAGAACGCGATCGAATGGTCCGGCGTAGTTGCAGCCGGGATAGGCGACGGCGGCGGCGGAACAGGCCACGCGGATTTTCGCGATCTCGGCGCGACTTTCGCCTGCCTGCGAGCGCTGCCTGGCAGGCGGTTTGCGCGTAGTTGCAGGCTGGCGCGGGCTTGTAGTAAACGGACAGGATTTCCCAGGGGCCGGGCTGGAAGGGCGTGACCGAGGCTATGCGATCGCTGCGGCCTAGCGCGGCGAACAGGCCGGCGCGTCCGTCGAGCGAAGTCTCGGATGCGAAGGCTCCGAGCGAGGCCAGTTCGACGGCGGTGACGGCGTTGCGCGCGGCGAATCCCGGATGAAAGAACATTTCGTCGCCGCCGCAGTACGGCCATTCGTTCAAGCCGCTCGCCGTGTTGGCGGCGAGACCGATCGCGCTTACGGTTGCGTCCTCATTGAGGCCGAGAAGGATGCTGCCGGCGAGCGCGGCGCCGATGGGTCCAGTGGTGCCGGTGGGGCGATGGAACTGGACGAATTCCTTATCGACCAGTGCGCGGCCGATGGCGGCCCCGGCTTCGTAACCGCAGACGGCGGCGCGGATGAAGTCTTTCCCGCTGACCGGTTGGCGTTCGGCGAGCGCGAGCAGCGTCGGGTAGATGACGACGCCGAGATGACTCACGGCGCCGGTGTGCATGTCTTCGCGGACGAGTCCATGGCCGAGGGTTGCGTTGGCGAAGGCCGCGTCGCCGGGAGATACGCGGAATTTCGTGCCCACGATGTGCGCGGGGCCGTTGCCGCCGCGGCTCGCCATTTGAATTGCCTGGCAGCCCCACGGAAGCGTTCCGGCTTCGAGCGCGCAGGAAAGCATGTCGAGCAGGCCGGTTTTTACCTTGTCCACGACGGCGACGGGAAGTTCATCGAATTGCAGCGCCCGCGCTGCCCGCGCCATGCTGCGTGAGAGCATCGACTCACGATATCATTCGATGTTGACAACGCCTGAACCCTTCGAAATTTTCGCGATTCGATACGCTCATCTCGGCAACCGGCATGCGGGTGAGAACTTCATTCTGGCCGATCCGCACGAGTTTGCGTCGGACCTCGATTACTTTGTGTGGGTGCTGCGGCGGAGCGATTGCACGTACCTCGTCGATACCGGTTTCGCGCAGGAGGCGGCGACGCGGCGGGGACGCAATCTGTTGCGGAATCCGGCGGATGCGCTGCCGTTGATTGGTTTGGATGCGAGTCAGATTGACCGACGTGATTCTGACGCATCTGCATTACGATCACGCGGGCAATCTCGATCGATTTCCGAATGCGCGTTTTCATTTGCAGGATCGCGATATGTCCTACGCGACCGGGCGATGCATGTGCCATCAGACGCTGCGCGCGCCATTCGATCTGCCGGACATTCTGACGATGGTGCGGCATGTGTTCACGGATAAAGCGGTGTTCCACGATGGCGATGCGGAGCTTCGGCCGGGGTTGACGCTGCATCGCGTGGGCGGGCATTCGGCGGGGCTGCAGATCGTGCGTGTGTGGACGAAGCGCGGGTGGGTCGTGGTGGGGTCCGATGCGTCGCATCTGTATGCGAATTTTCAGCAGCGGCGGCCGTTTCCGGTGGTTTACAGCATTGCGGAAATGCTGGAGGGATACAACACGCTCTATCGTTTGGCCGATTCGCCGGACCATATTGTGCCGGGGCACGATCCGCTGGTGATGAAGTATTATCCGGCCGCGAGTGCGGAGCTGGCAGGAGTGGTTGTGCGGCTGGATGAGAGGCCGCAGATTACTGCGTGAAATGCGCGATACGCTGCTTTGCTGTCGCGGCTGGGTTACCGAGATCGTTTCCGGAGTAGCGGCGGTTCCCAAGCGCCCGCGCAGGATGCCATCATGCGCGGCATTATCGAGGTCGCGCAGAATTTCGTGAGCGGCGGCTTTTCCCCGATCGCCGATTTCGCCTACGGGACCCACGCAGGCGGGCAGCCCGCGTCGCAGGCGCAGCTTTCGATCAGTTCGCGCGTCTGTTGCAGTAATCGCTCGGTGAGGCGGAACAGCGGAGCGCTCAGACCCACGCCGCCGGGATAGGCGTCGTAGAGGTAGAGGTTCGGTTCCCACGCGGTTAACGAGCCGGAAATATCTTCGGTGAGGGCGACGCCGAGATCGCGGGTGTCGCACATCAGGAGCAGCGACGCGATCGTGCGAAAGGCGTTGCCGAGGCCGGTGAGTCCGTTCTGCCGCTCGACCGGCGTGTAGTGTTCGAGCTTCGCGAGAAACGCGGCGGGAAAGTGCAGCCAGAATGCGGTGGTGTGCATTTCCTGTTCGGGCATGGAGAGCTTGCCCGCGCCGACGTTTTCCTTCGTGTAGAACTTGATCTTCTTGAAGCCGACGATCTGGCGGTTGACGCGTACGTCGCCGTGCACGCGCTCGACGCTGCCGGCGATTTCGTCTTTCTCGAACTCGCGCAGCGCCTTCACCTGGGTGTAGTCGATCGCGTCGGTGTAGTAATCGCAATCGACGCGCTTCACGTAGGCTTTGCGTTCCTTGTAGTCGAAGCGCTCGACGTGAAATTGCTTCGCTTCGTGGAGGTAGATGGCTTTCTCGTGCAGCGTGGTGAGGGCGGCGGTGAAGGACACTTCGCCGATGATCTTCGGCTCGCCGGTGATATCGACGACCACGAAGTTATCGCTCGATACGGAGCGCAGACTGACGGCATCGGCGGGATAGGTGTCGGAAGTCCAGTGCCAGGCTTCGCCGGATAAGTGCAGCAGCCCGGCCTCGGCGAGGAACTGGCACAGTTCGGTGGTATCGTGGCGGCCGAACAGTTCGCCGCGAACGCAGCGGCAGTTCGAAGGCCGCGCATTTCAGGTGATTGAGCAGGATTTCGAGATTGTCCGGATTGATGTAGGCGTGTTCGGGGGAGCGCTCGAAGAGATATTCGGGATGCTCGACGATGTACTGATCGAGCGGCGCGCTCGAGGCCACCAGGACGGCGAGCGAGGCGGTGTTGCGGCGTCCGGCGCGTCCGGCGCGCTGCCAGGTGGAGGCGATGGTGCCGGGATAGCCGGCCATGACCACGGCGTCGAGCGAGCCGATGTCGATGCCGAGTTCGAGCGCGTTGGTCGCGACCACGGCGCGGATGTCGCCGGCGCGGAGGCGCTTCTCGATCTCGCGCCGCTCGCGGGGCAGGTAGCCGCCGCGATAGCCGCGCACGGATTCCGTGGGGAGGCGGCCGTTGTCGCAGGCGTCCTTGAGGTAGGTGACCAGCATTTCGGTGGCGAGGCGGTTGTTGGCGAAGACCAGAGTCTGCTGATTGCAATCGAGCAGTTCGAGCGCGATGCGGCGGGTTTCGCCGATGTAGCTGCGGCGGATGCCGAGTTGCCGGTTGACCACCGGCGGGTTGTAGCAGATGAAGACCTTCTCGCCCGCGGGCGCGCCGTTGCGGTCGATCAGTTCGAAGGGCGCGTCGATCAGCGTTTCGGCAAGTTCTTTCGGATTGGCGATGGTGGCGGAGCAGCCGATGAATTGCGGCTTCGAGCCGTAGAATTCGCAGAGGCGGCGCAGGCGGCGCATGATGTTGGCGAGGTGGCTGCCGTAGACGCCGCGGTAATAGTGGAGCTCGTCGATCACGATGTAGCGCAGGTTTTCGAAGAGCTTCGCCCATTTCGTGTGGTGCGGCAGGATGCCGGTGTGCAGCATGTCCGGATTGGTGAGCACGATGTTGGCGCGCTGGCGGATGGCGCGGCGGGCGTCCTGCGGGGTGTCGCCGTCGTAGGTGAAGGCGCAGAGGTCGGAACCCATGGCTTCGATCAGGCCGTGGAGTTCGTCGAGCTGATCTTCGGCGAGGGCTTTGGTGGGGAAGAGGTACATGGCGCGTGCGCCGGGCTCGGCGGTCAGGTGATTGAGCACGGGCAGGTTGTAGCAGAGCGTTTTTCCGCTGGCGGTGGGCGTGACGACAACGGTGTTGGCGCCGGCGGCGAGGCGCTGGTATGTTTCCGACTGGTGGCTGTAGGGCTTGGCGATGCCGCGCTTTGTGAGAACTTCGCGGAGTTTGGGATTGAGATCTTCGGGGAATTCGCCGTATTCGGCTGGCGCGCGCGGGCGTGCGGCGAATGGCGCGGATGGGGCCATCGGCGTCGTGCGCCATGCGCTCGAATTTACTTACGACGAGGTCCAGATCGTCTTTGCGCGGGACGAGCGGGAGTTCAGGAAAGATGAGCGAGAGGGATTCGGACATTTCGCCTTTTGTTTGCCCTGAGGCTTACGTTAACACGAAGGGCGGGGCGGCGGCAAAGGGTCAGGCGAAAGGGTTTTGAACGACGAGACGGCCGAAGCGCTGTCCGTGTTGCAGGTCTTCAGTCCAGAGGATGTGCGCATCGGTCTGGATGGCGCTGTTGACGACCATCGCGTCCCACCAGGACAACTGGTGGCGGCGCTGCAGGCGGATCGCGCTCAACAGATCGGCATGGCCGGGCCGGTGAATCGTCCAGATGCCAAAGGGTCGAATGACATCTTCGGCACCTTCGGCGGTCATCTTCAGTTTCCCCGTCGCGGTCGAGTAGAATTCGGCGAGAACCTGAACGCTTAGCGCCCCGACGCCGCGTTCCCAGATGTCGGTGATGAGCTCGAACGATCTCTTGTGCCTTGGTCCCGCTGCCTCGGCATGCGCATAGATCAGGATGTTCGTATCGACGAACTCAACGTTCATGTAGCTCGTCGCGCGTCCAGGGAATCTTACCGGTAAGTCCGATGTCCCTGGCGTTACGCATATTCTTCAGGGCTTGCTTCTTTGCTCTCTCGTACGCCCCGTCTTCCTCGACCATCTTCTGAACGGCTTCGGCCATGAGGCTCGTCATGGACTGATTCCGCGACGCGGCAAAGATCCGAAAACGGTGTAGCAAAGGCTCGGGCAAGGCGAGAGTAACGTTTTTCGTGGCCTTCACATAAATCAGTGTAGCACGGAAATATGTGAAGCTCGTTTTACTCTTTCATCCACGGCAGGTAAGCGGCGCCGAAGAGTCCCGCTTCATTCCCCAGTTCCGCCTTTTCGATCCGCGTCTCGGTGGTGCGGAAAGTGAATGATCGGCGGCGTGTTTCCTCGATCATCGCGGGGGCAAACAAATCCCAGGCCGCGAGGACGCCTCCGCTCAGGAGATACAGCGGGAAAGTTAAACGTATTCACCAGCATCGCGAGCGTAATTCCGAGCGCTTCCCCCATGGAGACGAAAATCGTTTGCGCTTTTCGGTGCCGGCGATCGCCAGATCATAGACTTCTTTGGCTGTCAGCTCGTCGCCCAGCCCGAGCAGTTTCGCCATGGCCGTAATCGCCGTCGCCGAGGCATGCTTCTCGACACAGCCGCGATTGCCGCAGCCGCAGGGATTTCCGTTCGGAACCACGGTGATATGGCCGAGTTCGCCCGCCATGCCAAGATGGCCGCGCAGAATTTTTCCATTCGCGATAATGCCGCCGCCGACGCCAGTTCCGAGCGTCAGCAGAACGAGGTCGTCGACGCCGCGTCCGGCGCCGATCCACTTCTCTCCCAGCGCCGCGGCGTTGGCGTCGTTTTCGAGAATCACGGGCGCACCCAGGCGCCGGCTGAGTTCGTCCCGAATCGGAAAATTCTCCAGGGAGGAAAGATTGTTGGAGTTGCGGATGACTCCTTCCTTCATCTGAATGAATCCCGGGACGCCGACACCGATTCCCGCCAGTTCCTGTGCGGCGCGCACCGGTTCCGCAGCGTCTGGATCGCATCGGTCATGTCGCGGACGATGGCCTCGCGTCCTGCGGAGTATTCCGTTTTTCCCGAGACCTGGTCGAGCATCTTGCCGGACTCGTCGACCGCGGCCGCGCGCAGGTTGGTTCCTCCCAGATCAAGACCGATGCTGAAATTGCCCATAAATTGCAAAGACTCCAGAGTGTGACTCGGCGCAATGATAGCATCCGTTCCGATAACGGACGCTTATTCTCCAGCATTACAAGTTTGATCGATCCTGTTTCCGGGATCGTGTTATATACGGAACATAGATTCCGTGCGTACGTCAAATCTAAGTAGCAGGAGTTTTGCGATGGAGCGCGCTTACATTGAAGTTCCGGGCGCCGGCATGCACGAATTGCCGCCGCTGCTGGTACGAAGCATTCCGGAGGACGCCGATCGCGCGAATCTGGTGGAGCGCGCCACGGCGATCATCGAGCTGGAGGACATGATTGAGGACGCTCCTCCCGATGCTCCGCCTCACACGCAGAGAACAGCGTCAGCTGGATCTTGCGCTGCATCTGACGGATCAGTATTTCGGGCTTCTCACGCACTGGGCGTGGGGAGATTCTGTGCTCGAGTGGATCCGGCAATGCGAGATCACTTTCGCCGCGACGAGCGCGCTGCGGAACCTGCTCAGCCGGGACATCTGGCCGCACGCCGCGCGCAGCAGTTTCGTCGATCTGCTGGTGGATAAACATGTGCCGACGCGCGGGGTCGCGATCGACCGGGCAGTGGGCATGCGGCTGACATTCCGGCAGCCGCCCCCGCTCGACTGCTGCTCGGATCAATTTCTGTTCTTCCTCAACAGCCGCCTGGCCGGCGCCGCCTACGAAACCTGGGCGCGCATGTCGCCCGATTCCACGGCGCATTTGCCGCCGAACCGGTTCCATTTCGAGATCCACGACATGCGGCCGCAGTAACCGTTTCGATATCAAGTTCTCGTCTCAAGTTCTCACCGCGATCTGCCGATTAGCGGGGAGGACATGTTTTCAATCATCGGTATCGTGGTCGTATTTGGCGCTGTAATCGGCGGCTTCCTGATGGAAAAAGGGAAGATGCCGGTGCTGGTGCAACCCGCCGAATTGCTGATTATCGGCGGCTCGGCTTTGGGCACGCTTCTCGTAGCCAATCCGCTTCCGCTGATCATCAAGATTTTCAAAAGCCTGCTCGGCATGATGAGGCGGCAGCCGGTTCACCACGGCCTTCTACCTCGAAAGCATCAAGATGCTGATCGACATCTTTCAGTTCGCCCGGAAGAGCGGCATGGCGAAGCTCGAAGAAGATATCGAGAATCCGGAAAAGAGCGCGCTCTTTTCCAAATACCCCGACGCTGATGAAAGACCATCACGTTCTGTACTTTGTCTGCGATACGCTGCGCACTTCCGTCGCGGGAGTGGTTGCTCCGCACGACCTGGACGCACTGGTCGAGGCGGATATCGATATTCACCACCACGCGAGTTCGGCGCCGGTGCGGTCACTGACCACGGTCGCCGATGCCCTCCCCGGCCTGGGGATCGTCGCGGCGGTGCTGGGAATCGTGATCACGATGGGGGCGCTCGGCGGACCACCGGAACAGATCGGCGAAAAAGTCGCCGCCGCGCTGGTGGGTACATTCCTCGGGATCCTGCTTTCGTATGGCGTAGTCGGTCCGCTGGCGGCGAACCTGGAGAAGATTGTCGATGCCGAGTCCGAGTATTATCAGGTGCTGCGCGCCGGGCTGATGGCGTTTGCAAAGGGCATGGCGCCCATGATTGCGGTCGAATTCGCGCGCCGGGCTATCCCTCACGAGATGCGGCCCACGTTCAAGGAAATGGAAGCCACCTGCAAGGGCAAGGGCGCGGCGCCTGCAGGGCGAAGGCGGCCTAATTGCTGGCTCAAGGCGCGCAACCGATCATCATCGTTAAACGCAGGAAGAAGGGCCACGGCGGGCACCATGGCGGGGCGTGGAAGGTTGCCTTCGCCGATTTTGTCACCGCGATGATGGCGCTGTTTATCGTGCTGTGGCTGTTGAGCAGCAGTGAACAGGTCAAGAAGGCCGTGGGTGGCTATTTCAGCGATCCGACCGGGCATGGGAAAGACGTCGGAAACGGATTGAGAGGCTCCGGGAGCGAAAGCCTTTCCATCCATAAAGACGACATGAACAAGCTGAAAGACAAGCTTGAGCAGGCCATCAAGAGCGCGCCCGCGCTGCAGAAAATCAAGGAACACGTGGTGTTCACGGTGACGGCCGAGGGGCTCCGGGTGGAACTGCTCGAAGGCGAGCACGGCACGTTTTTCGAATCGGGCAGTGCGATTCCCACCGAGTTCGGCAAGGAATTGCTGCAGACGCTCGGCCAGGAGATCGGAAAGCTGCCGAACCGGGTCACGATGGAGGGGCACACGGATTCCCGCCCCTTCGTAGGACAAGCGGGGTACACGAACTGGGAGCTCTCAGCCGACCGCGCCAATGCCTCCCGGCGATGGATGCAGCAGCACGGCTTGCGCATCGATCAGGTTACTCAGGTGCGGGGTTTTGCCGATCAGAGCCTGCGCGATCCGACGCATCCTGACGATGCGACCAACCGCCGGGTCACGCTGATCATCCAGTACCAGGCGCCCGACCCGCCCCGGCGCCGGCCGTTCCCCCTGGACAGAAGACCGCCGCAGCTCCGGCTGCGGTTCCACCCGGTCAGAAAGCTGGTGCTGTGCCAGCCGCCGCGCCGGCCGTCAAGCCTTCGCCCGCGCCCGTGCCGCCTGCAAAACGCGCGTAGGTCGTTGCGCCCGGGGGTGCTCTCCACGCGGCTTGCGTTAAATCGCCAGTATAATGGGAGATATCCCCCCGATGACTCCCGAGAATGTGGATCTGAAGCAGACTCTCAATCTGCCTCGAACGAGCTTTTCCATGAAGGCAAATCTGCCGCAGGCGGAGCCGAAGATGCTCGCGCGCTGGGCGGCGGAGGATCTCTACGGGCAGATTCGAAAGTCGCGCGACGGGAAGCCGGTTTACATCCTGCATGACGGGCCGCCTTACGCGAATGGCCGGATCCATCTCGGCACGGCTTTTAACAAAATCGTCAAAGACTTCATCGTAAAGTCGCGGACCATGGCGGGTTACGATTCGCCCTACGTTCCCGGCTGGGATTGCCACGGGTTGCCGATCGAACACAAAGTCGATCAGGAACTCGGGCCGAAAAAGGCGCAGATGACGGCGGCCCAGGTGCGCCGGGTCTGCCGGAAATACGCCGAGAAGTGGGTCAATCTGCAGCGGGAGGATTTCAAGCGCCTGGGAATTCTCGGGCGCTGGGACGATCCGTACCTCACGATGAAGCCCGCGTATCAGGCGGTAATCGCGCGCGCTTTCGTCGATTTTCTCGACAAAGGCTACGTTTACAAAGGGCTGAAACCGGTCAACTGGTGCATTCACGACCGCACCGCCCTCGCCGAAGCCGAGGTCGAATACGAGAACCACAAGAGTCCCTCGGTCTGGGTGCGATTTGCGCTCGATTCCGATCCCGCGACCATTGATCGACTCCGGCATTGGCAGGGAAGCGCGTCTACGGGCTGATCTGGACCACTACGCCCTGGACGCTTCCCGCCAACCTCGGCATCGCCTTCCACCCGAAGTACGAGTATGTTGCGGTCGCGGTGGGCGAGAGACGTTTACGTCGTCGCGTCCGGCCTGCTCGAAGCCACCGCGAAGCAATGCGGCTGGGGCGAGCCAGTGGTGATCGCGCGCTTCCCCGGCAACAATCTCGACAAGACCGTTTTCAAGCACCCGTTCATCAACCGGCTGTCGCTCGGCATGGTTGCCGATCACGTGACGCTGGAGCAGGGAACCGGCGCCGTCCACACCGCACCTGGGCACGGGCAGGAGGACTACGTCGTCGGGATGCAGTACGGCCTGCCGGTGTATTGCCCGGTGGATCCCGCCGGGCGCTTTTTCGATCCGCAGGGCTTCGAAGGGCAGTCTGCCCCCGCAACTCCTCGGCGAAGACGATCTGGGAAGGCAACACGATCGTCGTTGAAATCCTGAAGAAGCACGAGGCGCTGCTCGCGATCGAGCACATCGAACATTCCTATCCTCATTGCTGGCGCTGCCACAACGCGACTATCTTCCGCGCCACGGATCAGTGGTTCATCGGGATGGATAACCATCAGCTGCGCCAGCGGGCGCTCGACGCCATCAAGGGCGTCAAATGGATTCCCGAATGGGGCGAAGAGCGCATCTCGAACATGGTTTCGAGCCGCCCGGACTGGTGCATTTCGCGCCAGCGCGTCTGGGGCGTGCCGATCGTGGTTTTCTATTGCTCGGCTTGCCGCGAACCGCTGACAGACCGCGCCATCCTCGATAGCGTGGTCGATCTGTTCGAAGAGCATTCGGCCGATATCTGGTTTGAGCGCACGGCTGCCGAGCTGGTGCCCGCCGGGACGGTTTGCAGGAAGTGCGGCGCTTCGGAATTCTCGAAGGAGAACGACATTCTCGACGTCTGGTTCGATTCGGGATCGAGCCAGCTTGCGGTGCTGCGTGAAGACAACGGTCTTCACTGGCCGGCCGACCTGTACATGGAAGGCGGCGACCAGTATCGCGGCTGGTTCCAGAGTTCGCTGCTGATCGGTGTGGCGCTGCGCGATGGCTCGCCATTTCTCGGCTGCGCGACGCACGGCTGGACGCTCGATGGCGACGGACGGCCGCTATCGAAATCGATCGGCAACGGCGTGGCGCCGGAAGAGATCATCAAGGAATACGGCGCGGAGTTGATTCGGCTCTGGACTGCTTCGGTGGATTTCATGGAGGATGTGCGCATCTCCCCCGTGATTCTTACGCGCCTCAGCGAGGCCTATCGCAAGCTGCGTAACACCTTCCGCTACGCCCTGAGCAACCTGCACGACTTCAAGGCGTCGACCGACGCCATCCCCGGCGATCAGCTGCTGGAACTCGATCAGTGGATCCTGACGCAGGCGGAAAATGTCACGGAAACGTGCGTGGCGCACTATCGCGATTTCGCGTTCCACAAGGTTTATCGCGCTATCTACGACTTCGCGACGATCGACCTGAGCGCGGTCTATTTCGACATCGTGAAGGACCGGCTTTACACTTCGGCACCGAAATCGAAGGAACGGCGCAGCGCACAGACCACGCTCCATCGTCTGGCCCATGCGCTGGTGCGCCTGCTGGCCCCGATCCTCAGTTTTACGATGGAGGAAGTGTGGCAGCATCTGGGTGAAGCGGGCAGCGTTCACACCGCCGAATTTCCGTCGGGGGCTGAGTTGAGCGCGGGCATCACCGCGGATCAGCGCCTGCGCATTCAGAAGTGGCCGCTGCTGCTCGGTCCGCGCAAGTCCGTGCTGAAGAGCCTGGAAACGGCGCGCGAGGAAAAACGGATCGGCTCGTCTCTCGAAGCGCGCGTGACTCTCGCGGCGGACAAAGAGCTGTATCCGCTGCTGCAGGAATACGCGCGCGAATTGCCGGGATTGTTCATCGTTTCGCAGGTCGATCTGCAGAATCATGCAAGCGAGGGCGTTGAGGTCAGCGTCGAGCGGGCCTCCGGCACCAAGTGCGAACGCTGCTGGAAGTACACCGAGGATACCGGAGCTGTCGCGGCGTTCCCAACCATCTGCGGCGCGTGCGCCGCGGCAGTTCAGGAGATCATAAAAGATGTCTGACGGTAGCCGCCGCACCTTCTGCTTCGCGCTTGCGTTCGGTGTCTTCGCGCTCGACCGCTGGTCGAAGTGGATGGTTGACAAGAACATCGGGGCTTCGGATTCGAGGACGGTGATTTCCGGATTTTTCAACATCGTGCGTTCGCAGAATCCGGGGGTGGCTTTCGGGATGTTCGCCGAGAGCACGTCGCATTCCCGCACGCCTGTTCTGGTCGCGTTGTCTGTGGTCGCGGTACTGGTGCTGGCTGCGATGCTGTGGCGCATCGATCGGCTCGATACTCCGTCGGCCGCGGGGCTGGCGCTGATTTTCGGAGGCGCGGTGGGGAATTTCTTCGACCGCGTTCGGGTGGGAAGCGTGACCGATTTTCTGGATTTTTATATGGGCACGTACCACTGGTATACATTTAACGTGGCTGATGCGTCTATTTGTGTTGGGGCCGGATTGTTGATCCTGAGTATGTTTCTGGCGCAACGTATCGCGCCCCAGAAAAGGCGCGCCTGAGCGTATGTTTGTTTTTTTATGTTTCCCAGGCTGATCCAGATCGGAAGTTTCTCGCTACCTACGTACGGCGTACTCGTGGCGGTGGCGTTTCTCGTTGCGCTGGCCATGGCGTCGCGTTTCGCGAAACAGCGGGGCATCAACGGTGAAAAGGTAGTCAACCTGGGCGTCTATTGCGCGCTGATGGGCATGCTGGGAGCGAAGGTGCTGATGATCGCACTCGATCCCGAGTTCCGCACGCATCCGGGTGAGATATTCTCGCTCGCCACGCTACAGAGCGCGGGGATTTTTTTCGGGGGCTTCGTTCTCGCCATTGTGTTCGCGATCTTTTACATGCGCGCGCAGGGCTTGCCGGTGCTGGCTACGAGCGATCTGTTTGCGCCGGGGCTCGCGATCGGGCACGGAATCGGGCGCCTGGGATGTTTTGCGGCCGGATGCTGTTGGGGTAAACCGACGAAGCTACCGTGGGCCGTCACATTCCGGAATCCGAATGCAACGACCGGCGTGCCGCTGGGAATTCCGCTGCATCCGACGCAGCTTTATGAGGCGTTCGCCGAGGGTATCATCTGCCTGATCCTGGTCGCGCAACTGCGGCGGCAGCATCGGGATGGTCAGGTGATCGGCTTATACGCGCTGCTCTACGGATGTGTGCGATTCGGGGTTGAGTTCCTGCGCGAGCACGATTCATCGAATCCCCTGGGAGGCCCGTTCACACTGGAGCAGTGGATCTCGCTCGCCGTCGCCGCGGCCGGTATTTATTTGCTCGCGCGGCAGGTTCGGTCGGCTCCCGTACGGCTCGCCGACGCGCGCGGGTAACTTAGTTCCAGGAAATAACCGGACTGGGCTTTCGGTATACGCGACTTCAATCGCGTTTGTTTTCGCTCCGCAAAACACGACTAAAGTCGAGCGCAAGATCGGCTTACTTCGCCGTCATTGTTGCGAGAGTCGTGGCCGGCGCTGCAAATCCACCGCAGCGTATCCTTATCCCGCATCAGGAACACCAGACTGTTCCCATCCGCGCCGATCAGCTCCCCCTCCGCAACCTGAAACACTGGCCGGCTCCAAACGCCGGAGGAGCGATCGAACACTATAACCCGGTTCCCCGCCTGGCGCCATGCACGTCCGTCCGATGTGAACGCCCCCGGGCGAGACCCGTTATTCCCGGTGTTCCACCGGCCTGTTTCCTGGCCGTTCAGATCCGTTTCGACCCAAAGTTTCGCGCGATGCAACATCACTTCGACCCGCTCATTCCTGACCAGAAGTTCCCAGAGCCCGATGGCGGGCACAATCAGCGGCTCCATATTGGAATCATCCGGATGCGGGAAAGAAGCACGGGGAAGGAAGGCTCCAAGTTGCTCACCATTCTGTGAATATTGCCGCAAGGTAAGATAATCCGCTTTCATGAGGGCTTCGGTCTGGCCCAAACGGCCTATCGCCCAGAGTGAGTGCTCTGTGCCGAATGCAACCTGTGTGGCCAATAATCGCATCGGGTGTCGATGACCCGGGTTTGTACGCCCGATTGATCGAAAATGGCAATTCCTCCGTGGTGCAATTGAATGAGGCCAAGTCCGGCGACGTGGCACGAGGGCGGATATTTAACGGTCACAGCAAGTGTCCCATCGGCATCGACGGCTGCGTTTTGGATCCAGGCCTCGCTGCCATCTGGTCCGTGGACGGAGGCCTTGTAGCGAAGGGAGCCGTCCGAGGCATAAACATCAACACTCTGGTCGCGATCATAAACGACCAGGTATCCGTGATCGAACGTGGGCATGATGTGCAGGGGAGCCAGCCCCTGATAATGCACATCATGAATCTGGGCGGACGCCAGCGCACCGGATATCAGGAGAAGAAAGCAGAAGCGCATGCAGAAGCCTCCTCAGCAGATTGTGACGCAAATAGATCACTCGTGGGCGATGCCCAGAATGCAGCGCAGCGTGTCACGCACGATCAGGAGTTCCTCGTCCGTGGGCACGACCCACACCGGGATCGAAGATGTGCCGATTCGCCGGGCTTCATTGCCGTCGATCTCGTTCGCCTCGCGGTCGATCGCGATCCCGAGGTTGCTCAGGCCGGCACAGATTTCCGCGCGAATCGCCGGTGAATTTTCCCCGATACCGCCAGCGAAAATTAACACGTCGGCGCCATTCATGGCCGCAAGATAAGCCCCGATATATTTCCGCACGCGGTAGCAGAAAGCATCCACCGCCAGGCGCGCACGCTCATTTCCGCGCCCGGCTTCACGTAGTAAATCGCGCATATCGTTCGAGACGCCGGAGAGTCCTTTCAATCCGCTCGAGCTGTTCAATACCTGTAGCAACGCGGGCGCAGTGATGCCTTCGTTCGTAATCAGATAGAGGATGGCGCCTGCGTCCACATCTCCGCTGCGTGTGCCCATGATCAGACCCTCGAGGGGCGTAAAGCCCATGGAAGTATCGATCGACTTCCCGTGATCGATTGCACAAACCGAGCAGCCATTGCCGAGATGGCACGTGATCATCTTGTAGTCCGCGCGTGCCCCGCCATGAATCTGAGCAAACTTCCAGGAAACATAGCGGTGCGAGATTCCGTGGAATCCATAGCGGCGAATCTTCTTCCCGGTCAAATACTCGTAAGGCAAGCCATACGCATAAGCCTCCCGCGGAAGCGTGCGATGGAAGGCAGTATCGAACACAGCCACGTGTTTCGCGCCCGGCAGACGATCGCGGGCGGCACGGTAGGCTTCCAGATTGTGGGGATTGTGGAGCGGAGCCAGAATGCTCAACTCGTCGATGCGTTTCTCGACATCCGCGTCGATGATTACCGATTCCCGAAACTGATCTCCGCCGTGCACGATGCGATGACCCACGGCATCTACGGAAACACTGCCGAGCTGGTCGAACATTGATTGGATTGCGGCGGACATCGAGTCCACACGCTCGACTTCGCCCCGGGCGAGCACGCGCTCGGAATCCGGCGCCGCGTCGAACAGATGGAACTTGAGCGAGGAACTGCCCGCGTTGAGAACGAGGATCTTCATGAAGGTACAGCCCAGCGCCAGTCCCTGATTTCAGGCATGTCTTCACCGTGCGCACGGACGTAATGCCAATGGTCGATCAGCTTGTTGTTCAGCTCCTGCCGCAGGTGCGCGTACACTCCGGCGAGATGCGGCACACGATCGATGACATCGATCGCCAGATGAAAGCGGTCGATCTCGTTCCGCACGCACATATCGAACGGCGTGGTTGTCGTGCCCTCCTCTTTGTATCCGCGCACATGAAGCTGCTGGTTGGTGCGCCGGTATGTGAGGCGGTGTATCAGCCACGGATAACCGTGATAGTTGAAGATGATCGGCTTGTCCGCGGTGAAGAGCGAGTCGTATTCCTTGTCCGGAAGGCCGTGCGGGTGCTCGGATGCGGGCTGCAGCGTCATCAGATCGACGACGTTGACCACCCGGATCTTCAACGCCGGGATCTTTTGCCTCAGCCAGCTGACCGCCGCAAGTATTTCGAGCGTGGGGATATCGCCGGCGCATGCCATCACGACGTCAGGTTCGCCGCCGCGAATCGTTGCTGGCGAAATCCCAGATGCCGAGCCCGATGGTGCAATGGCGGACGGCCTCATCCATCGTCAGCCACTGCAACTGCGGCTGCTTGCCGGCGACGATCACATTCACGTAGTTGCGGCTGCGCAGGCAGTGATTTGTGACCGAGAGCAGAGTATTTGCATCGGGCGGAAGATAGACGCGAATCAACTCGGCCTTCTTGTTCACCACGTGATCGATGAAGCCGGGGTCCTGATGGCTGAAGCCGTTGTGATCCTGACGCCAGACGTGCGAGCTGAGCAGATAGTTGAGCGAGGCGATCGGCCTGCGCCAGGGAATTTCACGCGTGACCTTGAGCCATTTCGCGTGCTGATTGAACATCGAATCGACGATGTGCACGAAGGCTTCGTAGCAGGAGAAAAATCCGTGCCGCCCGGTGAGCAGATAGCCTTCGAGCCAGCCCTGGCACATGTGTTCGCTGAGCACTTCCATCACGCGGCCGTCGTGGGAAACGTGATCGTCGATCGGAATGATCTCCGCTGTCGATTCGCGGTTCGTCACTTCGAAGACCGCGTTCCAGCGGTTGGAGGCCGTCTCGTCCGGCGAGACGATGCGGAAGTTGCGCGCCTCGGCATTCTGCTTGATCACATCGCGCAGATAGACGCCCTGAACGCGCGTGGATTCCGCCTCGGTCACGCCGGGCTTCGGCACATCGAGCGCGTACTCGGTGAAATCGGGCAATTCGAGGTCTTTCAGCAGCAAACCGCCATTGGCATGCGGATTCGCGCCCATGCGCCGCTCTCCCTTCGGCGCAAGCTCGGCGTATTCCGCGCGAAGGCGGCCCTGTTCGTCGAAGAGCTCCTCGGGATGATAACTGCGCATCCAATCCTCGAGCATCTGCAACTCATCCGGACGCGTTCGAGGAGCCTCGAGCGGAACCTGATGAGCGCGGAAGGTGCCTTCGACCGGCTTGCCGTCAAGCTCTTTGGGGCCCGTCCAACCTTTTGGCGAACGCAGAATGATCATCGGCCACAACGGGCGCTCGCGGAAGCCATGGGTCCGGGCTTCGTGCTGGACGGCAGTGATCTCTCGCACTACCTCGTCCATGGTTGCTGCCATCTTCTGGTGCATCGCTTCCGGCTCACCGCCCTCCACGAACCAGCACTTATAACCGTATCCTTCGAAGAGCGACTTCAGTTCCTGATGAGGAATACGCGCAAGCACGGTGGGCCCCGCGATCTTGTAGCCGTTGAGGTGCAGGATCGGCAGGACCGCGCCGTCGCGCACGGGATTGAGAAATTTGTTGGAGTGCCAACTGGTAGCGCACGGTCCTGTCTCCGCTTCGCCATCGCCGACGACGCAGCAGGCGAGCAGGTCCGGGTTGTCGAACACCGCGCCGTAAGCATGCACGAGCGCGTAGCCGAGCTCGCCGCCTTCGTGGATGGAGCCCGGCGTTTCCGGCGCATCGTGGCTGGGAATGCCGCCGGGGAAAGAGAACTGGCGGAATAGCCGCTTGCATGCCTTCTTCGGATTGCGGAATGCCCGGATAGAATTCCGAATACGTGCCTTCCAGATACGTGTTGGCGACCATGCCGGGGCCGCCGTGCCCGGGCCCGCAGACGTAGATCGCGTTGAGGTCGTGCGCCTTGATCGACGCGGTTCATGTGCGCGTAGATGAAGTTCAAACCGGGCGTGGTACCCCAGTGCCCGAGAAGCCGCGGTTTGATCTGTTCCTTGCGCAGGGGTTCGCGCAGCAGCGGATTTTCCATCAGGTAGATCTGGCCGACGGAGAGGTAGTTGGCGGCGCGCCAGTACGCATCGATTTTCCTTAGTTCTTCGGGATCGAGCGGCATTCGATTAGTATCCTCGTGCCGATTGTGCCACGGGAATATGACTTTGCTACTTTGTATAGATGCGGTTTTTGTTAATTCCCGTTCTGGTTGCCATGGTTTCGTGTTCGCCTCCGCCCGCGAAGGCTCCGGAGCAGCTCACCAACGAGGACTTCCTCGACAAAGCCGCGAAGGAACCCGGTTCGGTCAAAACGGCCAGCGGCCTGATCTACACCGAAATCGAGCCGGGCTCCGGCCCATCGCCGACCGCCACGGACACGGTAAAGGTGCACTATCGCGGCACGCTGATGGATGGCACGGAATTCGACAGCTCTTACAAACGCAATGAGCCGGTGGAACTTCCCCTGAGCAACGTCATCGCGTGCTGGACCGAAGGCCTGCAGAGGATGAAAGTGGGAGGAAAGGCGCGGTTGGTATGCCCCGCGAATATCGCTTACGGGGCTGAGGGCCGCCCGCCGGTTATTCCAGGCGGCGCGACATTGATTTTCGAAATCGCGCTAATCGACGTCGGCCACAAGTGATTCGGAGCGCAATTCCGCGCCACGCGCACCTGCAAACGGAAACAGGAACCAGCCTACGATCGAAGCGGTGCAGATAGCCGCGGCGGCCATCACGAACGCCGACCCGTACCCGAAGTGATCCGCGGCCGCTCCGGCGGCGAAAGAACCCGCCCCCACGAACGTGTCGTAAAACGCACCCAGCGTCGCGACGGCCGTGCCGTGCTCATGGTCCCGGGTCTGCCGCAAAACAGTCGAGACGACTGACGACCACGGAAACGAGAAGCCGAATCCCAGCAGCGCGGCCGCCGCGATCGCGATGACCGGCGCCGGGCCTGTTGCAAGAATCAGTAAAGCAAGCGCCATCGACGCCATGCCGATGTAGTACGTGATTCGCGGATGCAGCCGGTCGGGCAAGCCGCCGAGAAAGAAGCGCGAGAACAACATCACAGTGGCGTAGGCGGTGAACGCCGTGGGTCCGGAATTACCATGCTGCGCAAGATGCAGGATCAGGAATCCAGTGATGACCGGGTAGTGTACGCTGACCAGCCCGACGGCGAATCCCGGCAGCACGATCGACCGCGGCAGCCAGCTGCGCTTCGTGGCATGCGGGTGCGGCTTCCAGGTTTCGGTGACGCGTGTGAGCAGCGCGAATCCGGCCAGCGCGCAAAAAGTCTGTGTCAATACGGCATGCTGGAACGATCCCACCCAATGGCCGATCACCGGACCGGCGGACATTCCGCCCCAGATCCCGCTGCTGATGTATCCCAGCGCCTGACCGCTGCGATGCACTCCCGCCAGTTCGACCGCCCACGTGGCCGCGCCCGTGTAGAGGCAGGCCTCGCCGAATCCCTGGAGAAAGCGCGCGAGGTAGACGCCGGTAAGTCCGAGCGGCGCCAGATAAACGGCGCCCGCGACTGCGCAGCTCATGAGGCCGGTGGCGAAGGCAATCTTGCGTCCACGCCTGTCCGCGAGGGGCCCGGAGATAATGCGTGCCGCAAGCGCGGTGAACGAGAAAACGCCGATGGCGAACCCGACCGTTTCGTCCGATCCGCCGAGATCGTGTCGCACGTGCGGCGCGAGTCCCGGGAGGACGGTCCCGATGCCGACGAACCCCAGAAAAGTCGCCGCCACCACGGACCAGAACTGCGGCGAAAATTCCCGAAGCGACGACCCCATTGTTTTACTTTAGTGCGAGCAGTGATTTCGTAATGCCGAGAAAGCGTTCGGAGACAACCGTGGCCTGAGGAAAGAGCGACTGCAACTCGCTTCGGTTCAGCAATCGCACGTCGGCGAGGTAGTGCTCGATGTAGAATCGTTTCCGGTCTCCTTTGGTGCCGGTCAGCAACGCCCACACGGTGGCGCGCCGGACGAGCGGCGCCTGCCAGCGTTTCGGAAGATAGTGGACGAAGGGCGTCAACAGGTGAGTCTCGATCGGGAACCATCGGTTCGGCGTCTGTACGCAATATCGCTTCCCGACGCGCATTACTTCGTTCGCGAACTGTTGCTGCCGCTCGCTTGTTGTCAGATGTTCGATCACTGAGTTGCTGAACACAACGTCGAACGCAGAATCCGGGAACGGCAGTACGCAGCCATCGGCGGCCACGCGGTCGACTCCCTCGGGCGCTGGTTCCGCAGCCCTCGGCATGTTGAGCAGCGTTAGTTTTGGCCGGACGAACGCGAGAGCCCAGTTGTAGAGAGTGCCGCCGACATCGAGTACTCGCGTTTCGGAAGTGATGCCGAAATCCGCGATGAATTTCTGCATTCGCCTAGCGCGAAATCTTCGCGACGCTGACTCGTAGGGATTCAATTCTCTACGATACGCTCAGGCTCTGAGTTTTCGTAAAATCGGATGTGCACTGTCCCGCGATCGTTCGTTGCGGTTTGCCGCGCTGAACGTTCTCGTGTACGGTCAGGCGCCGACCGCCACGATCGTGCAGACTGGCGTTCCGCCGAAAGTCAGCTACGCGATACGACTCGTCCGTTCCAATCACCGCTTACATTGTGATGCCGAAGTCCGCGAGGACAGGTTACGAGATTGGGGATGGTTTCGCGTCAGGCAACGTAGCCGATTGCCGATCTCGAAGCAGGGTACGCTTGCATGATCCCGACCCCGCCCGAACGCTGAACACGGTGCGAAAAAAGCGCAAGAGCCAGGCCGCGGAGCTGGTCGGCTCATCGCCAACAGCAGACTTACTCGAGAAAAGGACTGCCGAAGGAAAGGCTGCGAACATTCAAACCCTCGCCAATTAGTTGGCGCGTGACCGCGATCGACGTGGCTTACCGTGACATCACCGACACGCTGGAACTCCGGCCTCCGGGAAAAGGATGCGGTGTCCCTGAGACAGTAAGAGTGCAGCGTTTATTCGACAAGTTGCATCACACCCGCGATCAGTTGATTGCAGCCCAGCCTGAACTCGGGCAGCAAACCAGGTAGCGTTTGCTCCCTGACTGTGGGTACAATTGTGGGTATGCCGCGCTATGGATTTCAGTTAAAGCGTAAATGGGTGCTGGACGAACGTGGGATCGATCTCGTGCTCATGGCCAACACCCTGTTCGATGGCCGCCCGCTTCTAACCGTGCCCACCCCAAGGGGCGAAGAGGAGCGATTTCTCAGTGCGATTGAGGCCAGACTCTTCGCGGTCATCTGGACATGGCGCGAGGGCGGGATTCGAATCATAACGGCAAGGAGGGCGAGGGATGGCGAAGAAAAACGATATCGTGCGTTATTCGGCTAAGGAGATAAAAGCCGCGATTGCACGCGGCGAAGACAAAACTGATTGGCGCAAGGTCGATAAGATGACTGGTGCGAGGCTGGAAAAGTCGATCCGCGCCGATGTCGATGATCTACATGCCGAGTCCGATTGGACGCAGGCCGTCGTCGGTATTCCTGCGCCGAAAGACCACATCAATATTCGAATCGACCACGATGTTCTCGAATGGTTCCGGGCAAATGGGAAGGGTTACCAGACGCTCATTAACAACGTCCTGAAGGCCTTTGTTCAAACACGGCAGCGGCGTGGACGGGAACTCCGCTAGGTCTCCGGCACGATTCCCATGCGCGACATAAATCGGCCGCACGACCTTCCGTATCCCCGGCAGCCTTCGCGTGAACAACAGACTAGCCGCCAGGCAAATCACGCCGTTGAATATCACGGTAGCCGGAGCACCGAAACGCGCCGCCATGCTCCCGGCGAGCAGGCTTCCGAATGGCACCATGCCGAGGAACGACATCGCATAGAACGACATCACGCGTCCGCGCTTCTCGTCATCGACGATCGTTTGAAGTATCGTATTGCTCGGCGCCATCTGCTGCATCAAACCGAATCCCAGCACCGGCAGAATCAGCATCGAGATCCACACCACGTGCGACAACCCGAAGGCGATCAGCGCGACGCCGCAGATGGCCGTGGCAAGTGCGATGCGACGCCCGAGACCTATAATGCTTCGCCGCATCGTCAATGAAACGGTCCCCACGAGCGCGCCCGTGCCCACCGACGACATCAGCAGCCCCAGCGTATTCGGACCGCCGTGCAGCACCTCCGCCGCGAAGATCGGCATCAGCACCGAGTAGGTCATGCCGAACGCGCTCACCAGCGCGAGGTTCATCAGGATCGAGCGAATCGGCAGCGATCCCCGCACATAGTGCCATCCTTCGCTCAGTTCAGTCAAAACCTCACGCCGCGGCCTGCGCACCTGCGGGATGGTGATCCGCATCATCACCAGCGAAATGATGACGGCGATGTAGCTGACGCCATCGATCAGGAAACACCAGCCTTCGCCTACGGCTGCGATGACCGCGCCCGCGATGGCCGGCCCGATCAGGCTGGCCGAATTCACCATGGTGCCGTTGAGCGCGATGGCGTTGCCGAGGTCGTCGCGATGATCCACCATCTGGATCACGAACGACTGCCGCACCGGCATATCGAACGCCTGGATCACCCCCTGGAACAGCGCCAGCGCGATGATTTCCCAGATCTTCACCACGCCTGTCAGCGCCAGCGCGGCCAGGGCGAAGGACTGAATCATGGAGAGCGCCTGCGTCGCGATGAGGGTGCGGTGGCGGTCCCAACGGTCGACCAGCACGCCCGCGATCGGGCCGAGCACGAAGGATGGAATCGAGCCGGCGAAACCGACTACGCCCAGCAGCACCGCGGAACCTGTGAGCCGGTAGACGAGCCAACTGGTGGCGATGCGCGTCATCCACGTGCCGATGAGGGAGACGGTCTGGCCGCTGAAGAACAGCCGGTAGTTGCGCGCCCGCAACGCGCGGATCGCGTATGCGAGATTCGCCATCGGATTCCGCGTTAGTTGCGGACGGTCGGCAGCAGCACGACCAATCCGTCTTCCACGCCGAGCACCGGCGACAGCTCATGATGGCGCTGCGGCCACCGCTGCGGACGCAGCACGCGCACCACGGCGATTTCATCGCAGGCGTGGAATTTCGGGCAGCGCAGGCAGTCCTTCCAGGCTTTCAGCGGAAGCTCGCCGCGTTCGACTTCATGGAAGCCGACCCTGGCGAAAAACTCCGGCACATAGGTAAACGCGAATGCCGCGTCGAGTCCGTACAGCTTGGCTTCGTACACCAGCGAATCGACGATCAGGCGCCCGATGCCGTGCGTCTTGTGGCTTTCGGCGACCGCGAGCGAGCGTATTTCGCCGACGGTCGGCGAATAGAAATGCAGCGCTCCGCATCCTACCAGCTGGCTGCCTGCGTACGCCACCATGAAATCGCGCATGTTCTCGGACATTTCGAATTCCGTGCGCGCCAGCATGATTCCTTTCGCCGCGTAGCCGTTGATGAGGTCCAGCAGGGCGGGGATGTCGTGCATCGCGGCCTTACGGACTTCAATGCCTTTATTCGAGGCAGTCTGGTTCTCGACAAAGTCGGGTGTAAGCGAACTGATCATGATACGAGCGCTGTCACTATCGGCAGCAATGGATCGTAATGCCGGGCGATGATCCGTGTGCCGATTTCTTCGTCATTAAATATACGCTGAACGACAAGCGGGTCTGAGCCCTTCACGATGCGGACTTCCTGCACGCCGTTTGCCACGGCGTCGGTCGCTGCGTTGAGTTTCGCCTGCATGCCGCCGGTGGCGACGCCGGATTCAATCAGCGCCTGGCAGTCGGCGATTGTCAGCGTGGTAATTATGGCCTTGCTGGAATCCAGCACACCGGGAACGTCGGTGAGGAACACGAGCCGGTCGGCTTCCCAGCTGGATGCGATCGCGACAGCCATGGAATCGCCATTTACGTTGAAGACTTCGCCGTTCGCACCGCCGGCCACGCAGGCGACCACCGGCATCATATGCGCGTGCGCCAGAGCCTTCAACACGTGGGTGTCGGACGCCACCACTTTCCCTACGAATCCCAGTTGCGGATCGAGTTGTTCCGCCGTCGCGAGGCCCGCATCGATGCCGGTGAGCCCGACCGCCTTCGCGCCCGCTGCGCCCAGTGCGGCCACCAGTTGCGTGTTCACTGTCCCAGCGAGGACTTTCAGGACCGCGTCGATGGTCTCATCCGTGGTGACACGCAGCCCGCGAACGAACGTGCTTTGGATGCCGCGCTCTTCGAGAAACCGTGTCATCTGCTTGCCGCCGCCGTGCACTACGGTGACCGACACCCCCGATGCCGCAACCGCGGCGATCTGCGCGGCGATGCTGCTTCGCTGGGCGGGATCGTCGAGCAGACTTCCGCCGATTTTGATCAGCGCCCTCACAGCAGGCCGGCCGTCTCTTCGAATCCGAGAGCCAGATTGAGGTTCTGTACTGCCTGGCCTGCCGCGCCTTTGCCCAGGTTGTCGATCGCGCTGACCACCACGCAGCGGCCGGTCGCGGGGTCCGCGATCACGCCGATGTCGCAGAAATTCGTACGCGCGACGGCGTGCAGGTCGGGCACATGGCCGGCTTCATAGAGCCGGATGAACGGCTCGTTGGCGTAGCGCTTTTCGTAGATCGCAATGATGTCGGCGCCGGAAAGCGGCTGCGCCATGCGGAAGTAAATCGTTTCCAGAATGCCGCGGTCGATGGGGAGAAGCTGAGCGGTGAAACTGAATTCGTGCTCTTCGAGTCCGCTGGTCAGCAGGACCTCGGGCACGTGCCGGTGCTTCAGCACGGAATAGGCGGAGAAGTTTTCCGTGGCTTCGCAGAAACTGGTCTTGAGCGTGGGCTTGCGGCCGGCTCCGCTGACGCCGCTCTTCGCGTCGCAGACGATGCCGGAATTGCGATCGATGATGCCCGCTTCGATTAGCGGGCGAATCGCCAGATTGGCCGCCGTGGGATAGCAGCCGGGATTCGAAATGAGCCGGGCACCGCGGATGCGGTCGCGGCAATATTCAGGCAGACCGTAGGCGGCGTCGGTGAGCAGTCGGGGCGCGGTGTGGTCTTCCTTGTACCACTGTTTGTAGCGCTCGGGGGTGCGGAGGCGGAAGGCCCCGCTGAGGTCGATGACGATGGCGCCGGCCGCCAGAAACTTCGGCGCAAGGTCCATGGAGACTTCGGGGGCGGTGGCGAGAAAAACGGCTTTCAGGCCTTCGTTTGCAACGGATTCGGGGGTTGCGGGCAGCGCGGCGGATGGCGGATTTGCGGACCAGTTTGGCGGCATCGCCGGAATCCGCGCGATGCTCGAGTAAGACGGGGTCGCAATGGGGATGGGCGGACAGGATTCTAACAGCTTCCGCTCCGCTGTAGCCGGTAAAACCGACAATTCCTACGGACACACTCATTGATTATTTATTCACCGATATGAATAAATATACCATATAAGGAGTAGTTGTTCATTTTGAATTAGGGGCATCTTGACATGTCGGAATATCCCTGCCCTGCACCGCGCCTTCCGGCAAATCCAAACCGTACACCGCTCAAGCATACGCGATATCCTGCTGTAGTTCGACGGAAGGAGAAGTGGTTGTCAATTGCCCTTGCAATACCTTGTGTGGATGGCGTAGTGGTCGCCTGCGACCTTCAGTACACCATCGGGTTTACCAAAATAGCTGGACCAAAGATGTTTCCGGCGTTTCGATATTACGAACCTGGGTCACAAAATGCGGTACTGGTCCTGGCTACGGATAATCCAGAATCCGGCAAGAAACTTTCCGGCCTGATTGCCGATGCGTTGCCAGCGATCTTCACAATGGAAACGTTCATCGAGTCAGCCGAAGGCGCATTACAGGATTACCTGAACAAGTATTACTACCCCACTCCAGAGAGCGAGCGTAGTGCTCTTTTCTGTGATCTACTTCTTGCCGCGCGGTACGGCAGAGACTGCCGAATTTTCAGAGCCAACGGGCCGATGCTTGTAGAGCAAAAGTCATACATCTGCATCGGGGAAGGATTGTATCTCGGAAATTATCTGCTTTCCCGGTTACTGCCATTGACCAGTACCTCCGTCGAGGTCGCGGGGCAAATTGCCGCATACGTAATCGAAGCCGCTTCGGAATACATAGGCTCTGTCGGAAAGGGTTGCGACTTGCACATTCTCGCGCAGGATGGCTCTCATCATTCAATGCTGAAACCGGAAAGGGAGACTGTTCAGGAGCACATCGATAAGGCGTTCAATGTGTTTGCGGACCTTCTTGCTTGTTGCGATGTTGGTAATACCTCAATGGCAACGCATCTGAGGAGACTAGAAAAAGAGATCGGAGAATTGAGGGCTGCGCAATTGGCGCGGATCGAACGCCGACGTCGAATGCGGGAATATGTCGAAACGAGGTCAAAGCAACTGAGTCCTCAATCTCCCACAACCGATCCGTCAGACTAGCCGCCATCGCTGGAGTTATCCGGAGGGTCTGGTGAATCCTGACAAAGTTGTAATGCATGTAATGGATCGCCAGCAATGAACGGGCCACACAGCACGGAGGGAATTTGATCTCAGCGCAGCAGATTGACGATGTCTTCAATCTCCCCAAGCCGATCCGTACCCCCCGCCATCGCAGGAGTAGGTCAGTTTGAAATTTCCGCCTGGAGTCAGAAAAATGCCGATGGCGAAAGATGAAAGAACTGCGCGAGCCCCCGGATGTGTGCTTTACTTGGTTCGCGTTTGCCGGTCAGCACGGCCGACGCCACGCTTCGCGATCCGAAGATCGGTAGGAGATCGGCCTGGCGCAATCCTTTATGCTCCATCAGGTGCAGCACGACCCGATAGGGTTCGATGTCGGGGCCCGGCAGGGCCACTTGCTCATCGTAGTCCTCGATTAGGCGCGCGAGCAACTCCGACAGTGCCTCCTCTTCGGGCGTGGGAGTTTCTTTCCGGTCGATCTCTTCCATTTTCCGCGCCATGCGGTCAAATTCCGCGTTCGTCCGGATCACGCGAGGGACGGCTTCAGCGCAGAGTTTTCCGTATTTCCGTGGATCGATCGCAGTTACGCCCATTTCTTCCATTCTCCTCGATCATATTCGGCGTGTGTCAGCAGGGCTTTCACGTAGAGCTTCTGTTTGGGAAACACCGCGTATGTAATCAGACGATAGCGGTTGTGCCGGATATTGAAGATCACGGCCTTGCCGACCTGATCGGCCGAAGGATATTGCACGCGAATGTCTGATAGCTTCTCCCATTTCGCGCCGTCGCGCGACTATGAACCACGTTTTCACTTCCGCGATGACTTCGCGGGAGTTGCCTTCGAGCATCCCGTTCAGCCCTCGCCTGCTGATCACGTTCACAATTCAAATGTCAGCAAAACGCGAACAAGAATGCAAGCGTTTTGCCAACATCGATGGTGAAGCGGGTTTGCGGGATATGCCTGTCAGGGACCCTGCATAAAGTAACCCACCGCGATCATTTCCCCGGCGATGCAGCGCCGACCTCCGACAGCGGGATCGTCAATGTGCCGATTTTTCCGCTGCAATATTGCCTATGAGCAGATTCATATCGATGGCCTTCGGCGGAATCGCAATCTCCCGGTGAAACCTGAGCCCCTGCTGCAATGCTGAGACGTACGTCGCAGGACGGAGATTCGATGTAATGGTCAGCGCCGCCACCTTGCCGGGAGTTTTCCATCGGCCGTCATAAAGCGGGCCACCAATTCTGCCTTGCCCTTCCAACGCCCATCAATCAGGTCAAGGTCCAGAGCCGCAACATCCAGGCTCCCCGATACATCCAGTTGGTTCTGCTTGCCAACGGGGAATATCGTCATTGCCGATCGCGGTCGCGTCAACGGGGCCGTTCATTACCTCAAGCAGGTCCGGCACTGGCTTGGCGGACCTCGGCGCCAGCGGTTCCACTGCGTAAGCTGATCCGGTATCGCAATGTAACAATCCTGCCGGCTAACGCGAACGCCGATCCGGTGAACCGATTTCCTGATGTCCTGATCGGGCCGGTAGAAGGGAACTCTCGTGCCTGAATCCTGTGAGCAGCAGATGACCGAACGCCCGGTCACAGACGATCCCAAAATTTTTTCGGCCAAAAACCGGGCTTTTTCGAGTATCCTGCCTCCCGGCGCCGTTCCTGTGGTGTACGCTTCACTCGTGGCTGGATCTTGCCTCGAAATGTTTTCCCGGTTTAACCACGGATTGCCGGATGAGGGTACGCCCGAAAGGGCCGCTGCCCGCGCGATCTTTGAAATTTGAATATGCTAACTGCGCGCGAACACGCGCAAAAGGGTGGCACAGCTGCGCCCGGCTGAGGGCAGCGCCGCCTATCAGCCGGGAATTCGCCGCAGAAAAATGTATTTTTTGCAAATCGAACCCAAAAGCCATTGAAAACATTGAGCGACAGCCGAAAAAAACCCAGTTGCGGAACCCACGCGAACCCAGCGATACGGGGTTGATGCAACTACGAAACTGACGATCTGGAGGCAATGATGAGCCGTATCGCGTACCTGAAACTCGCGTCGCAGTCGCCTACGCATTCTGGTTGATGCACATCGTGCACAAGTTCTCCCTGGTTCCGATCGCAGCTCACAACCGGGTCGCCGTGGCGTGACTCTTCTGTTCGGAACGCTTCCCGCATCGGGCTATCTTTTGTTGCTAGCGTCAGGGCGGAAGACCCTGCTCAGGAAGTCCTGAAGTTCACTTGACCTCAAAATCAGCCTGTACGCGTGGCCTGTTTGCCTGCCGAATCGGACACCGCGATCTCAAACCGATAACTCCCGGCGGCGAGCGCCTCGAGCGGCAAGTTCCCGATCGCCGGCATCGAAGGTTTTCCGCCATTGGCCGGCAGAGGAAACTTCGTTGGTCCCGAATCCCATTTCGGTTGTCCGGTCTGGCGGTCCAGCACCCGCACACGCGCGGTCACCGATGCCGGATCCGGATCGTAAACCTCAACATAAAAAGATCCATTCTCCGACTTGCTGAACAACTCCGGAGCCGGAGGGAACGATCTGCGCGCCACCGGCAACAAGCGGTGTGCGGCCTTCGATCGAAATGCCAAGCCCGAGGTCCGCCGCCGGATGCGCCTCCCGGCTTAGCGCGAGTCCGCTCAAAGCCAGGTCCGCGCCGCTCCAGGGATCGACCACCAACGCCTTCTCCACTTTTCCAAAACTCGCGGCGTCGCCTTGATTGCCCTGGCCGAACGCCATGGTGAAGCTGTACTGGCCGGGCGCGATGCGAAATTCCTTCTCGTAATGAAGCGGCTTCACACGCCAGCTTCGGACCTGCGCTTCGTTATCGAAATCGAATTTGAGAGTGTCGCTGAAGCGCGCGCGCACACCGCCGTCGGCGGTCGATGCGATGCCCAGAAGATTGATCTCGGCATGAAGCCTGCCCTTCTGATTCTCGAATTTGAGCGCGCCGGGCGTGATCTCCATCGCCACGTGAACGCGCGCCACATTCGGCGAAACGTAGAAGTACGGCAGCTCGATCGCGGCGGCCATGTTACCCGGCTTCCGCGGCCGCCGCGCGCTTCTCCAGATCCTGTCCGGTGATGGTGCCGGCCAGCAGATCGAGCGGTTTCGACGTGCAATAGCTGCTGCGGGCGCGAACGTTCGTTCCGCCGCGATCGACCTTCACGCGCAGCTGATGGCAGCTGCCTTCCTTCGAATCGGGCGGCGTGTAGCTGAGGACGTAATATTCATCCTGCTCACGCGCGATCTGCTGCAGGCCCCCCAGCAGATCGTTGGTATTCCGGATGACGAAGCCTCCGGTTCCACTGGCCATCTCGTACAGAAGTTGCTGGCTGCCGGCGCCGGAGTCGGTGATGGTGCCGATCGGGATGTCGTCCGGATCGCCGCGCGGGCCGCCGCCCCTCTGCATTCTGCCCATGCCGCCCGTGCGTGAATTCGCTCCCGGTCCACCTGCCTGATCGCCGGAATCCGTCTGCACGGAAACGGGCCGCACATCCACGGGATAGAGCGCCACACCGGACTTGTTGCACTCCTCAATCGCCTCTCTCAGGTCGGACTGCTGATTGGACGAAGATGCCAGTTTTCCGGCGAAGAGCACCACGATCTTCCGGCCGGGCAGCACGCCGAGGCTTTTTCCCAGTTCGCGCAGCGTCCGGATCATGTTGCGCGCCGCGGCATTGTCGACGACCGTGGCGACCGGCGCACCTCCGAGCCCCGGCCGGCCCTGCGCTGGCGCTCGGCCTCGGGCACGCGGGAGTCGGGGTGGGGAAGTGCGTCCTTCAATCGCCCCGCGTTGTCGGTGAAGTTCTGAGCGATGCGCAGCGCGCCGTTGTAGCTGACCACGGCCATTTTCCGGTTCGGCCCCATCTCGGCATCGATGAAATTCGAAGCCAGTTGGCGCAGCTGAACCTGATCGCGCGCCTCCATGCTGCTCTCATCGAAGAACAGCACCATCGGCCGCGGCTGCGAGGCGGTCGAGGCCGATTCGAGCGAGAGACTCTTGATGGTCTGTTCTTTGTTGTCCTGCCAGACGCGGAAATCTTTTGCGGTCAGATCGCGGACGTACGCGCCGTTCTTTCCGGTCACGATGGCATCGACCAGGACGACTCGCGTCTCCGTTTGGATGACGGCGCCCTGCTGCGCCAGCGCGACAGACTGAGGCGACAGCCGTCAGGAAAAGCAACGCCTGCTTCACGGAATCTCGACTCCCTCGTTGCGCGCGGCCGTGGTCTGCCCTCCGGCGTCCTGCACCACCAGCCGCACCACGTATCGGCCCGGAGCCACATGGAACGTTTCCTGCACGCTGATGCCGGCATTCTGCAATTGCGTCAGCGTCTGATCGCGAAGATGGAACGTCACCACTCGCTGAAGCCCGGAAAGATAGTTTCCGTTGGAATCGAAAAGGCCCGCGACCACGGTGAGGGTATCGTTGTTGCGCTCGTCGGTCTTTTGAAAACGAAGGCTGTCGGGCTTCAGACGAGCGGTCACGGTCAACTCGGCTTTGTCGTCGCTGGGCTTGAAAAACTCGGTATGAAGATCCACCGGAATGTCGTTGATCTCATCGCGCGAGAACACGTCTTCCTTCAACTCTTCCCGCGCCGCCTCGGCCGCATCGATCGCATGATTGGGAGCCCAATAGCCATGGCGCGCCTGCAGCGTGGGGCTCGCGACGTTGTGCACACTGACCTTCAGAGCGTGAAAGCTGCCGTCGAGCTTGAGGTTCTGCGGCGAGAAGCCCAGCACGTAGAGATATTCGGGCCGGGCCGCGATCTGGTTCAGGCCGGCCTTGAGGTCGTTGTCGTTGTGGAAGAACGTGCCGCCGGTGCCGTCGGCCAGTTCGCCGAGTACACGTCGTCCTGCTGGGACGCGGAGGAGATCTCGTCCTGGCTCATGCTCGCTCCCGACATGCGCTCGCTGACGTCCGCCCATGAAGGTGTAGAGGCCCCGCATGTCGATCGTGTTGACGGTTACGTTGGCGCGAATCGCGCTCTCGAGAACGTCGTATTCCGCGGTGCGGTGATCCCGGGTCAGCAGGAATCCCGGCGAGACCAGCACCAGATTTCGGTTTCCGGGCATGGGGATCAGCCTGCGGACAACGTCCTTCACGGCGCCCAGCGCGCTCGCGGTTTCGTGGTCTCCAAAAGCCATCGTCTGGTGGACCTGGACCCTGACCTGACGGATCACATCCGTCACGACATTGCTGGAGGTACACTGGTGCGCCGCCCCGACAACAGTGCACACAGCGCCGGGTCCGCCTGACCGCTGGCAAGCATCGCCGCGAGTTGTTCGTCGCTGAACAGAAAGCCGTCAAGATAGAGGAGCTGGTTGACCAGCCGGTCCGCCTGAAAGTAAGTGACTGGCGGACAGTCAAGGTCATGAGACGGTCCGCCGGACCACGGCAAAATGCTGTTGACGGCCTTGTGCAGTTTCTCGCGATCGTCCGGTGAAATCCGACAGCATGACGCCGCTGGTGGTGAAGATTGCGGCGCGGGCCGAGGGATCGAGCGATTCGTCCAGATGGCGATTGACGGCCCGCCGGCATTTGCAGCAGATCGCCGGATTTCAGGTGGATGTCATCGAAGAGATAAGCGACATAACGCTCAGGCAGAACGGGCGCCGCAGGTGCCTTCGTTTCCGTCTTTCCCGGCAGAGGCTCCCGGAGATCACTGTCGCGCGGATCTCCGTTTTCTCGACGGAGAACTTCGTGATGACCTGGAGTTTGCCTTTATCGTAGAGTTGGAAATCTTCCTGGCGCAGATTACCGACGGCGTGGCCGGCCTTATCGCGAACAACCACAGGGACGGACACCAGGTTCACCCGGCTGCTGAACGTTACGGTCGTCTCCTGCGACGAGATCTCGGGCTGGCTCTGCTGTGGCCAGACAGGGATCGCCCACAGAGCGATCGCGAGCGGAAGTCGGAATTTCATCATGAACCGGATCGCCACCATTGTATGGGAGCGAGGCGGGCGGCTACTTATCGAAGGTCACGCTCGAATCGGCCGAGAATTTCCGGTAGTTTTTGAAATCGATAACGTTGCGGCTGCAGTTCGCATTCCCGGAGAGGCACGCCATGTTATCGCTCTGAATCGGCAGCAGGTATGAGCGGCCGTCTATGTTCACGAAGCTGTATTCGAGGGTCGATTCAGCCTTGTCGTAAGCGAAATCGCGTGGGATGTTCAGCGCCTGCTGCTCGATGCGCAGAACGCGGCGGCTTTCCTTGTCGATCCAGATGGTGCCGCGATAAGCCGGATAATACTCCCTGCCGCTCTGGGCGATCAGCTTCCAGTGCGAGTGTGATTGTTCCACTTTAAGATCGAAGACCCAGGCGCTCCGGTTCTCGATGCGATCGCTCCCGTTCGGCTTGAAGACCGCGGCGGTGCGGGTCGAGAGAACGTCGTCGAGCGTGAATTGAAATTCGCCGGTCGACCAGGAGCCGGTGTCTTCCGGCCGGTCCGTGGGGCGGCCGTTGACTTTGATATTGCGGTAATCCTCGCTGCCGTTAACTGAGGCCACATCGGCCGTCACCACATCGATGGCCCGCCAATCGTCGACGTAACGGGAACCGGTGTAGCGGGTGGTCACCTGCTGGACCAGATAATCGGGAAGCTTCTTGGAAAAGGAAGCCGCGGCGGACGGGCATCGTCGATGATGGCCTCGACGGAATCGTCGTCCCGCTTCCGGTCGGATGCCGCGGGCGCATCGGTATCGTCGCTGGGAGCCGCGGATTCGCGCGGACTCTCGCCGCCGTTCGTTTCCGTCACGGTATGCGCTCTGCCGAAATCAGCCGGGTCGGGCGCGGTGATGCGGGCTTCATCCACGGGGGCGGAGGCGGCTTCGCGATCGGAACCGCTGCCGGACTTGACCAGAATGACGCGAAGGGCGGTTTCGACGTCGTCGGGATTCACATCGACGGTGAGCTTGTCACCGGGATGCAGGAGCGAATCGCGGACGGGCTTGCCGTCTTTGCCGCGAAACTCGGTCTTTGCGAGCAGGCGAAAACGGAGCACCTTGTTGGATGGAATCTGGAGGAGCATGTCCTTCTCGGCCAGTTTGCGAAGCGTGCCGTCGACCGATTGGACGGTGACTTTCGTCGATTCCTCGCTCTTCTCCTTCTTCTTCCGCTCGGGAAGGTGAATGCCCGGAAGCGTTATCGGAATTCCTCCGGGGCCCGGGTACGTACCGCCCGGATATTGATTCGGCGGGTATTGCCCTGGCGGGTACTGGCCGGGCGGATATTGTCCCGGCGGATATTGACCAGGCGGATACTGGCCAGGCGGGTATTGAGCGGAGGCGGGCAGGCACAGCCCGGCAAGCAGTGCGGCGATGAACAGATAGCGCAATCTGTCGCTCCTGATATATCCTACGCCAAATCCTGATTACGATACACCGCCAGCAAGCGGTACTAGAACAGCGCCGGTTTCGACTCTTCGTCAACGGCCTGCAGAAAAGCCTTCAGCGCCTCGATCTTCGGACGCGCCAGTTCCCGCGCGCTCTCGAGCCGGATCTGGCCAGGCAGCGTCGCCAGCGCCTTGCGAAGCGATTCTATAGCCGTGGTGAAGGTGGGAAACCGCGTATCGCGCCCGACTTTACACACCGCGCGCAGTATGCCGATCGCGCCGAGTTGCTCCAGAATATCGGCATCGCGCAGAATCGTTCCCTCGATGGCCGTCGGCTGCTCAGCGGGCTGATGCGTGCGGATCGCTTCCACTACCCGGCCCGCTTTCTCGGCCGGAAACCCCATCGCGGCGAGCAGTGCGGGTGCGCGCTCAACCGCATACACGACGTTATTCCAGCGCGCCAGCGCCTCTTCACCCTCGGGACGATGCCCGGTGAAAACGCCAATGTCATGCAGCCACGCGGCTGCGAAGACGACATCGTCGTCGTAGTCATGCCCGGCCCCGATCTGCTGCGTCAAAGCGTAGAGGCGAGGCTGGTGCCCGAACTTGTCTCCCGGCTGCGCTTCCCGCGCGATGTAATCCCGAATCGCCTGACGAAAGTCAGACATCGCCGATCAGTTTCCGGAAATCGGCAATCGGCACGTCTTTCCAGTGGCGCTCGAAATTTTCGCGGCCCATGAAAGACCGGCTCAGCATGCGGTCGATATAAAGCGTTCCGTGCAGGTGATCGATCTCGTGCTGCAGAATGCGCGCATACCAGCCGCGCGCATGGATGACCGTCGGTTCGGCGAATTCGTTCAGGCAATCCACGCGAACCGCAAGCGCTCGCGGCACGATGGCCGTGAACCCGGTGAGACTCAGGCATCCTTCGAAAAACTCAGCCGTCTCCGCGCCCTCGATCGTGATCCGCGGGTTGATGATCACGTGCGGCGCCACGCCCGTGCGCAGACGCGCGGCGGCGTGCTCCGGCGGAAGCTTGTCGATGAATTCCTGCGGGTCTTCGATGACGGCGATCTGCAGAGGGAGGCCGATCTGCGGCGCGGCCAGACCAACGCCGGGCGCGGCGCGCATGGTCTCGAACATCGAGGCGATCAGCTCCTGGATCGGTGCGGAAATAATCTCTTCGGGTGTCAGTTCGCGCGCCTGCTGACCGGAGAACGAGTTCGCCCGCCTGGCAGATCTCCCGCACCATGGCGAAGCCTACTGAGTGTCGGCGCTGCGTTCACGAACGAGGCCAGCGCGATCACCGGGAAGTAGAGCCGGTAGTAGTGATAGTTGAGGTAGAAAACCTTCGGGAAGCCGGTGCCGGTGGCCAGTTCCTCGTCCCACGACCCGTCCGCGGCCTGCGTGTCGAGCGAGATATTCGATGCCGTTCCGCACGCTGGAACTGGTCGTATCGCCGCCCGCGATCAGCCCCATCAGCGCCCACGCGGTTTGCGAAGGCGTGCTTTCCGCCGCCGTGTAAATGTCGTTGTCGTAGCTGGCGCAGCTCTCGCCCCAGCCGCCATCCGGGTTCTGGATCGAGCGCAGCCATTCGCCGGCGCGCCGCATGTGAGGCTCGCGGTCGTCTTCTCCCATCGCGCGCAGCCCGCGCAGCGCGAAGCAGGTGCCGTAGATGTAGGCCACTCCCCAGCGGCCGTACCAGCTTCCGTCGGAAAGCTGCGTGCGCGATCAGATAATCGATCGCGCGCCGGCAGGCCGGATGCTCGCGGTCGAGGCCATTCGCCGCGAGCGCTTCGAGCGTGCGGCCCGTGATATCGGCGCAGGTCGGGATCGAGCATCGCGTTGTGGTCCGCGAACGGAACGTGCGTCAGGATCTCCCAGTTGTTATCGACGTCGAACGCCGCCCAGCCGCCGTCCTTCGACTGCATGGCGAGCAGCCAGTCGAGCGCCCGCTGCCGCGTTGCCGATTGCGCCGACGGCTCGCGACGCTTTCATATGCGGAAAGGCCAGCAGCACCATCGCGGTGTCGTCGATGTCCGGATACCAGTCGTTGTGGAATTCGAAAGCCCAGCCGGAAGGCTCGGTGTAGGGCCGCTTCACGGACCAGTCGCCCTTGCGCCGGATCTCCCGGGCAAGCAGCCAGTCCGTCGCACGCGTCAAGCGCAGGCGCTGCCGCTCATGCCCGCTTCGCCCAGCGCGTAACGCCGCGATCGCCGTGTCCCACACCGGCGAGAAGCAGGGCTGGAAGAACAGCGTCTTGCCGTCGTCGACCATCAGGCTGTCGAACTGCCGCACCGCTTCCACGCGCACGGGAGAGTTCTCGGGATAGCCCAGAACGTCGAGCGCCATGATCGAATACTTCATCGGCGGATAGATCGCGCCCAGGCCGTCGGCGTGCTTCATCCGTTCGAGCATCCAGTGCTCGCACTTGCGCAGCGCGGCCTTGCGGATGCGCGCGAAGCCGTAGCGCTCCCACAGCTTGAGGATCTTGTCGGATTGCGATGAACGTCTTGCGCCAGCTCAGCCACGAGTCGTCGCTCTCAAAACCGGTGCTCTTGCCGGGGATGAAGAGCTCGTCCAGATTGAAGCCGGCCGGCACGGGCCGCTTCGGATCGTGCGCATGAACGATCGCGAGCGAAATCACGATCGCGCGCGTCCACGACGACATCTGGTAGAGCAGCTTGCCCGGCAGCAGCATGATCTCCGGCGGAATGCTCGGCGTGCCTTCGCGCGGGTAGAGATCGAACAGGCTGAGGTTGACCTTGGTGTAGCTGTTGGCCGCCTGAATGCCGCCCAGCGCGAGGATGCGCTCGCGGAGCTTCGTCATCTGCGCGGCTCGTCCACCGGAATGCCCGCGAGCTTCAAGCGCGAAATAGGCTTTGACCGAGGCGCTGATCTCGCTCGGGCCTTTGACGTAGATGTTGAAGCCGCCATCGGGCAGCTGTTTCGAGAGAATGCGCGCCGCCGCGCGATCGATTCTGCCGCGGTCGGGCGGCGTCCCAGACACCGTTCACGCGGCGGATGCATCCAGAGCTGCAACAGGATGTAATCGGATTCGAGCGTGGTATCGGCCGTCAGCAGCGCGCACCAGTAGCCGTCCGGATGCTGCAGCGAGAGGAGATGTTCGGCGCGCGAGCTGAAGCTTTTGTTGGCGCGACCGTGGTCAGAGAGCGTGTCTGTCTGACGTGGGAGCGTTGAGCTCGACATTTGTGTATTCGTTAACGCGATGGCGCCGATGATGCCGTAAAGCTGCGAGCTGCGGCGCCTGCCAGTTCCGGGGGCAGCGAAAACCGCACATCTTCCTCCACCATTTCGACTTCTTCCAGCTCGCCGAAACCCTTTGTCCTGCAGAGCGGCCACGATCTGCTCCACCAGATGTTCCGGCGCCGACGCGCCCGCGGTGACGCCGATGCTTCTGCATGCCTTCCAGCCACGCCGGATCCACATCACTCCAGTCGTTCACCAGATACGCCTGCACGCCGTAGTTCTGGCCCACTTCGACCAGCCGCTTCGAATTCGAACTGTTCGCCGAACCCACCACCAGAATCAGTTCGCAGAATTCCGACACGCCCTTCACCGCCATCTGGCGGTTCTCGGTCGCGTAGCAGATGTCCTGCGATTTCGGGCCGCGAATCATCGGGAATCTTTCTTCGAGACGCGCCACGATGTCTTTGGTTTCATCCAGACTCAAAGTGGTCTGCGTCAGATAAGCTACGCGCGCCGGATCCTCGAGGTTCAATGCATCTACATCTTCCACCGATTCCACCAGAATCATCTTCGCCGGGCGCTTCGCCCAGAGTGCCGATCACCTCGTCGTGATTCTTGTGGCCGATCAGGACGATCGTGTAGCCCTCGCGCGCGAACTTCACCGCTTCCAGATGGACCTTGGTCACCAGCGGGCAGGTGGCGTCGATGATCGCGAGATTGCGCTCCTTGCCCTGCCGGCGAACTTCCGGCGACACGCCGTGCGCGCTGAAAATGGCCCGCGCGCCGGATGGCACTTCTTCCAGTTCCTCGACGAAGATCGCGCCCAGCGCGCGCAGTTCGTCGACCACGTGCTTGTTGTGGACGATTTCCTTGCGCACATAGACCGGCGGCCCGTAGAGATTCAGCGCGATTTTGACCACATCGATCGCGCGCACAACTCCCGCGCAGAAACCGCGCGGCTTGAGGAGGTAAATCTTCTTTTCTCCACGGGTATTCGCGGTGATGGGTTTAAGGGGCATAACGATTGGCGTAATGTCCGAGTATATCATCTGGAAAGGGCCAGAGCCCTCGGGAGAACAGCTTGCGAGCGTGGCGATACACCGATGGATTTGGGCGCGGAAAACCTTAAGATTGTGGAGCTTCCGGACCCGTCGCCGGGCCCGGGCCAGGCCGTGGTGCGGGTGCGCGCCTGTTCGCTGAATTACCGCGATCTGGCGGTCATGCGCGGCGCTTACGGAGGCGGCGTGAAAGCCCCTCTGATCCCGCTTTCGGATGGCGCCGGAGAAGTGATGGCGGTCGGGCGCGGGCGTTACTCGCGTGAAGCCGGGAGATCGCGTCGCCGGGATCTTCATGCAGGAGTGGATCGAAGGCGCCGTCCGACGACGTCAAAGCCAGCCTCCGCGCTGGGCGGCACCATCGACGGCATGATGGCCGAACAGGTCTGCCTGAATGCCGAGGGTCTGGTTCACTTTCCGGAGCATCTTTCGTTCGAGGAAGCCGCGGCCCTGCCGTGCGCCGCCGTCACCGCGTGGCACGCTTTGTTCCATTCCGGGCGGCTCAAGCCAGGCGAGTCCGTGCTGGTGCAGGGAACCGGCGGCGTTTCGCTCTTCGCGCTGCAGTTTGCCCAGATGGCGGGTGCGCGCGTGATCGCGACCTCGAGCAGCGACGCCAAGCTGGAACGACTGCGCCAGATGGGCGCGGATGTCCTGATTAACTACAAAAACACGCCGGAGTGGGACAAGCCCGTGAAGAAGGCCACGAACGGCGCCGGCGTGGATCACGTCGTCGAGGTTGGCGGCGCGGGAACCCTGGCGTTATCGAGCAAATCCGTGCGCCGGGGAGGCCATATCGCTCTGATCGGCGTGCTGGCCGGGCGCAGCGAATTCGACCCGCGCATCATGATGCTCAAGGCGGCCCGGCTGCAGGGCATCTACGTCGGCTCGCGGGAGATGTTCGAGGAGATGAACCGCGCCATTTCGCTTGCGGGAATGCGGCCCGTGATTGATCGGGTATTCGAGTTCGGCGAGTTGCACGAGGCCTTGCAATACCTGGAAAGCGGCGCGCATTTCGGCAAGATCTGCGTCCGGGTTTCACAGGTGTGAAACCCAGGCGTCACGCGCTGCGTAATAGGGTTATACTCTTTAGCAGGAGAACCTCAGCATGAAACTCCTCTGGCAGTCCGCGGCCCGGCGGCAAAGTACGGCGGCGGTCGCGCTGTTTGCCCTCCTTCCCCTGTCGGTCGTCGTGGCTCCGGCGTTCGCGGCGGACAAGAAAAACGATCCCGACGAAATCGGCAATCGCAATGTCTCCTGTAAGGTAAACTTCTACTCCATTGAAAAAGAGATCGGCATCGGCAAGCAGATGGCGCAGGAAGTCGAGCGCCAGGCCAGGATTGTCGACGATCCCGGTCATCGCCGAGTACGTAAATCGGGTCGGCCAGAACCTGGTTCGCAACTCCGATGCGAAGGTTCCGTTCACCATCAAAGTGGTGGACGATGAGTCGATCAATGCGTTTGCGCTGCCCGGCGGTTTCTTTTTCGTCAACACCGGTATCCTGCTGAACGCCGATAACGAAGCTGAGATGGCGGGCGTGATGGCGCACGAAATCGCGCACGTCGCCGCGCGCCATGGCACCTGCCAGGCGACTCGCGGCGATATCGTGAACTACGGCAGCATTCCGCTGATCTTTCTCGGCGGCTGGACCGGGTATGCGATCCGGCAGGGCATGGGTCTCGCGATTCCGATGGGCTTCCTGAGCTTCTCCCGCGGATTTGAGCAGGCAGCCGATAACCTGGGTCTGCAGTACATGTACAAGGCCGGCTACGATCCGAGCAGCTTCGTGGACTTCTTCGAGAAAGTGCAGTCGCAGGAAAAGCGGAAGCCGGGAACGATGTCCAAGGTCTTTTCGACACATCCTCCCACTGACGAGCGCATCAAGAACGCGCAGAAGAATATTCAGGAATATCTGAAAGAGCGCCCGGAATATGTGGTCAGCACCAGCGAGTTCGTGGACGTGAAGGCTCGCGTTACGGCCATGCACAATCGCCGCGCGGTCGACACCTCCAAGGATGCCGGCCGGCCCACGCTGCGCCGCAACCCGAATGGCACGATCGACGCCAATGGCGACGAGAAAGCGCCGCAGGCCGATCAGGACGACCGCCCGACGCTCAAGCGCCGCGACAACTAGAGTTTTTTCGGTTACGGAACACCGCTCCATCACTGTCGCGGCTCGGAAACGAGCAACTGTTACAGAGCCGCGCGCGTCAGCAAGCGGTACCGGTATCGTGTAGTTTCATCAGGTTGGTGGAACCAGTCCGGCCTATCGGTACGCCAGCGACGACTACCACCTTGTCCCCGGCCTTCAGAAGTCCTTTCTCAACCAGCAGGGTGTCAACCTGTTCCAGCATTCCGTCCGTCGTGGTCACCGGGGAGACCAGTATCGGCATTACACCAAAGTTCACGAGCAACTGGCGCACTGTGTCCATCGAAGTCGCCATGGCAATAATTTTCACCGGCGGCCGATAACGCGAGATCAGCCGCGCGCTGTAGCCGGCGGTTGTGAAAACCACAATCGCCTTCGCATCCGCAGCCTTCGCTGCGTTGTAGGCGGCATCAGCGAGCACGTCGGAATCGGAAGCGCTCCCAATGCGCGGCACATCGGTAAACCCACGGCGCCTCAGGTCCCGCTCCGCCTCCGCCGCGATCCGGGCCATATACTGGACTGCTTCCACCGGATACTTGCCGATTGACGTTTCTGCGGAAAGCATCACGGCATCGCTGCCATCGTAAATCGCATTGGCCACGTCGCTCACTTCCGCCCGAGTCGGGTTTGCGTTATTGACCATCGATTCGAGCATCTGGGTCGCCGTGATGGTGAAACGATTGCGCTGGCGCGCCTGCTGGATGAGCAGCTTCTGAATAGGCGGGACCGTTTCGAGCGACACTTCGACTCCGAGATCGCCGCGGGCCACCATAATCCCATCGGCGACACTGAGAATTGCGTCGATATCGTGCACGGCCTCAGGCTTTTCTATTTTGGCGATGATCGGCACGCGCAGCGCTCCCATCTTTTCGCGCAGAGCCAGCACGTCGGCGGCTGAGCGCACGAACGAGAGCGCGACATAATCCACCCCGGCCGCGAGCCCACTGCGCAGGTCTTCCAGATCTTTCTGCGAAAGAGAGGGTGCGCTCACGCGGACACCGGGCAGGTTGATGCCTTTCTGATCGCCGACAGGGCCTCCTGAAATGACGTCGAACCGGATCGATGTACCATCATTGGCCACGGCGCGCAGGGTGACGCAACCGTCGTTCAACAGGACGCGGTCTCCGGGTTTCACATCATGGGCGAAGGCGGGATACGTGGTCGATGCGCGGTTCTCATCGCCCATCACCTCCGCGGTGGTGATGGTAAATTGCGCTCCCGTGCGCAGCACGCACTTCCCGGCGGCGAAACGCCCCAGCCGGATCTTCGGCCCCTGCAGGTCAAGCAGGATGCCGACAGGAGTGCCGATTGCAGCTTCCGCTTCGCGTATCGTGCGAATTCTCGCTTCGTGCTCCTGCCACTGCCCGTGCGAAGCGTTCAGCCGGATGATCTGCGCTCCGGCCTGGATGAGTGAACGGACGGTCTCTGGCGCGTCTGTGGCGGGACCGAGCGTCGCCACGATTTTCGCGTTGGCCATACAACCATAGTCACAAGTGCAGGGCCCCGTTGGTTACGATGGTCGGGTGTCTTCTCCATTGCCTCGTCTTCGCGGCGATCTGGATTTCATGCCCTCTCCGGTCGAGGACCGCCCGGGCCTTCTGATCCGCGATTCGCTGGGCTACTCTGACTCGATCCTGATCATTCCGCCCGCGCTGGTTCAAACGCTCGCCTGCTTCGACGGAGAACAGACGCAACTTGATTTGCGTGCGGCATTGGTCGAGGCCACCGGCGAACTGCAGGTGAGTGAGATCGAGCAGCAACTCATCGAAGTCCTTACGACCAGCGGTTTTCTGGTCGACGAGGTCTTTTCCCGCCTCAAAGAGAAACGCGAACGAGAGTTCGCCGAAGCTCCCGTGCGATTGCCCTCGCATGCCGGGTCCGGCTACCCCAGCGAACCCGCGGAGTTGCGCGAAACGATGAACGGATGGATGGATGGTGCTATATCCGCTGAGTCAGGCAATGCCGCGCCGGCGAACCATCTGATCGCCATTGCGGCGCCGCATGTCAGCCCTTCCGGCGGCTACGAATCCTACCGTGCGGCATACCGGCTAGCTGGGCCCACGTTACAAAGACCGCACCTTCGTTATCCTCGGAACCTCCCACTATGGCGCTTCGGAGCGTTTCGGACTCACGCGCAAGCCTTACGCCACGCCGTGGGGCGAATCCCGAGTGGATCTGCGCCTCGTCGAAGAGCTCGTGCGGAAGGCGCCAGATGCCATCGCGATGGAAGATTACTGCCATGCGGTCGAACACTCGATCGAATTTCAGGTGCTGTTCCTGCAGTCGATCTTCGGGCCGGATATTTCGATTCTACCCATCCTCTGCGGTTCCTATGCTCAGAGTATTTATCGCGGCGGTAAGCCGGAAGAGAACGAGAATGTGAATCGGTTCCTCGGCGCGCTGGGCGAAATTGGCGCGCGCGAAGGCAGCCGGCTGCTGTGGGTGCTCGGCATCGACATGGCCCACATGGGGCGGCGCTATGGCGATGAGTTTCCCGCGCTCGCGAACGAAAACGAAATGCTGGCAGTCGGTGGGCGCGACCGGCAGCGCATGGAGCGCGTCGCAGCGGGCGATGCCGGCGGCTTCTGGGATCTCGTACAGGAGAACCACGACGACCTCAAATGGTGCGGCTCGTCGCCGGTCTATACGTTCCTGAAAGCGATGCCCAACGCGCGCGGCACGGTGGAGCGCTATGAACAGTGGAACATCGATCCGCAGAGCGTTGTCAGCTTCGCGGGCATGTCATTTCGATGAGTGCGTTGTCAGAATCTGATCCAGAATTCCGGGGATTTCGAACACCGCCCGGTTCTTTTGCCGGGCCACATTGGCGATAAATTCGCAGCGCCGCGCCGGATCGAGCATCTGCCTCACGGCGTCCACAATCTGCCGTTTGAAACTGCCCAACGAGAGCCCGACGCCTTGCTCTTCCACCCAGTCGGCGTTGTAACGTTCCTGCGGGAGGGTCCAGTGGTTGCGCTCGATGATCACAGGTAAACCCATTTCCACCGCTTCACTGATGCTGCCGGGGCCAGGCTTCCCGATAAAGAAATCCGCCAGCCGCATGAAGCGCGGGACTTCGCGCGTAAACCCGACCACATGCATCGCCATGTGTCCTTTCATCGCACGCAGCGCCGCCTCAAGCTTCGCGTTCTTCCCGCAGATGGCGATAATCTGCACATCGAGTCCGCTAGCGTCGAGTAGTCGGGCGATTTTGAGCATGGCGGCCGAGCCTTCGCCGCCGAACATCATGAGAGCGGTGGGGCGATTTGCATCGAGGCCCAGCACAATCCGGTCCGGTGGGCGGTCGACCGTCACAGGCTCATAGAACCGCGGATTGAGGATCATGCCGGATGTACGGAAGAGGTGCTCCGGAGCATGCCCGAGCTTGATGGCTTGCTGGTACGCCCGATCCGTACCGCAGATGAAGTACTGTGGTTGCCGCTCGATCCAGAAGTGCGGCGGATAGTCGGCCATGTCGGTGAGGATGGTCACCATGGGTATACCCGGCATGGCTTGCTGAATGGCCTGGTAGAGCGCGCGATTGAAGTTGGGAATCACCGAAACCACCAGATCGGGATGGCGGCTCCGCCAATGTTCCACGAGCAGCTTCACTTGCGCGTGATGATACAGGCGGATGACGCCGTGCATGCCCTTCATGAGCGCAGGTGACCCGAGAGTCCAGCCCCGTCGCAGCAGCATGTTGTAGATGTCCTGGAGCCGGATATTGGTAAGTTTACGGAAGACGTCCATCTCGTCGAGAAGTTCCTGCAGATTCATCATCTGCATGTCCCAAGGCCGCTCCTCGCGCCGGACTACTTCGCACAGGGCATTTGCCGCGCTGCGATGCCCTCCGCCGGCATCGAAGAACACCAGTTCGAGCGTCTTCATTCCTCCCGATTCTTGCATGGTGCTCGCCGTACAATTGTTACAAGCGCCTAAACATGATCCGGTTGATTACAGCGGGCGATCGCAGGGTAATGCGCCGGATTAACCGGTGGCACGCGCCGCTATGGATTCGCAACTGGATGGTGTTCGCCTCCCGCGGGGGAGACGGCTGGCTGTGGAGCGCGATCGGTCTGGTCTTGTTTCTATTCGGCGGCGACCGGCGCTTTGAAGCGCTGACGGCCGGATTCCTGGCCCTGGGCGCGGGCCAGCTCATCTTTTTCGTTCTCAAGCGCCTCATCGGCCGCGAGCGTCCCTGCGCCACGGAGACGCATTGCTGGGCCGACCTGCTGCCGCCCGACCGCTTTTCGTTTCCTTCCGGACACACGATCACGGCCTTTGCCATCACCTTCTCGCTGGGGCTTTATTATCCGGGGCTGCTCGCCGGACTTGTTTTCTGCGCCCTGAGCGTGGCGGCTTCGCGGGTGATCCTCGGGCTCCACTACGTGAGCGATGTGCTGGTGGGCATCGCGGTCGGAAGCGCGATCGGCGTCGCCGTCTTCCAGTCTCCCCTGCCGGCGCTCGTCCGATCTATAATTCCGGCATGGTGCGTCCTGCAAGACGCTTTGATCTAACAGGTGAAAGTCCTGTCCGGGTAAGCGCCGGAGCGCCCGGTAGCAGACTCCAGGCGGGAGGAGAGATCCGACTGCACGAAGCGGAGTGTCGAAAGCCCTTGAAAGAGAGGGGAGCAAACCAGCGGGCCGCAACAATCAGTGAACGCTGCAGCCACGTCATATTATCAGCCGAAAGGTGTTTGAGAGGGCCGAGCCGGTCATGTCGCGGCGAAGGCAACAGACAGCATTCTGCAAGACCGGATGGAATGCTGGACCTCTCCGGGGTCTCAGGCGGCGGCACGTTGGTAAAGAACAAAGTGGAACAGGAGAGACCCTCCCCGGCAGCCGTGTCGGGCAAAGACCGCGCGTATAAGGCCGGATGGCTGAAGTCGGGCGGAGCCGGGAGGGAGTCCGAGGGGTTCGTAGTACTGATGAAGGAGTGCAGCAAAACGCTCCGGAGGGAAGGGGCCCTGCTTTGATCGAGCCTGCGATGTGGAGGTAAGTGCGAGGGCATGCCGGTAACGGCCAAAACCCCCATAGATAAAGTACGACAACTCCAGATCCGGCTATGGATGTGTGCCAAGCGGAGCAGGACACGGCGTTTTCACGCGCTGTACGACCGGATCTACAGGAGTGACGTTCTGTGGGAAGCGTGGAAGCGAGTGCGCAGCAACAAAGGAGCGGCGGGCGTGGATGAAACCACGTTGCGATCCATCGAGGAGCAGGGAGTGACGCGGTTTCTCGAAGGGATACAGGCCGAACTCAAGGCAGGCCGATATCGTCCTTCACCGGTGAAGAGGCGATGGATACCGAAAGCAGATGGGAAGCAGCGGCCACTGGGGATACCGACGGTACGGGACCGGGTGATCCAAATGGCGGCGAAGTTAGTGATCGAGCCGATCTTTGAAGCGGATTTCCAGCCATGCAGTTATGGATTTCGGCCGAAGAAAAGCGCGACACAGGCACTGGAAGCGATCCGCGAGGCGGGGAACCGGGGCCATAACTTTGTCGTGGATGCGGACATTCAGGGCTACTTTGACGGCATCGATCGAAGTACGTTGATCGAACTGGTGAAGGAGCGAATCTCGGATCGAAGGGTATTGAAGTTGATCCGGCAGTGGTTGGAAGCGGGAGTGATGGAAGACGGTACGGTGAAGAAACGCTGGCGGGAACACCGCAGGGCGGAGTGATGACTCCCCGAACGCAAAAGATAACTTCGCATTCGAGCGGCGGCTGCCTTTTCGGCAGAAATCGAGTACGGATTGACGCGCGTCACATACGGTTGTATGTTTATGACAGATGCCGCGCGCCAGCGAATCTCAGAAAGCCGAGCGCCTCAATCGCGCGCGCAAGCTGTTGCTGCGTGTGGATCAACTCTCCGATGCTGTCGAACAGTTGGCGCGAGACTGCTCCATTTCGCCGCGTCAGGCCTATCGCTACCTCGAGCAAGCTCAGAGTCTGAAACAACCGGTCCCCCCCCCCGCGAATCCAAGGTGGCATTCACGGTGAAACTTCCACACAGCCTGGCTCGGCGCGTG
>CAWEKQ010000061.1:0-22031 GCA_963809655.1 Terriglobia bacterium
TATAGGGCTCGCGGTGCTGTTACTGACGGTTTGGAAAGTCCCCGAGAGCTCTGCAGCCGATCAACGCCGTCGATTCGACTGGGCTGGGGGGCCTGTTGGCCGTACTCGGATTGGGTGGATTCGTCTTTGCGCTCATCAATTCGAGGCCAGCTGTCGGCCTCGCGGGTGCAATCCTTCTTGATCGGGCTTTTGTACTGGGAGACGCGCTCATCGTCGCCGATGCTCCCTCTCAGTCTGTTCCGCTCCCGCAGTTTCAGTGGCGCGAATCTGCTGACCCTCTTTCTCTACTCCGCCTTGAGCGGCATGCTGTTCTTCTTCCCACTAGATTTGATCCAAGTGCAAGGGTACACTCCGACCCAGGCCGGCGCCGCTCTTCTGCCGTTCATCCTGTTGATGTTTCTGTTGTCGCGCTGGTCGGGTGGACTTCTCGATCGATATGGCGCAAGAGTTCCCCTGGTGAGCCAACCGGCGCACCACGAGTCCTCGCTCATGTCGGACATCTTCTGGTAGAGAAGGCGTGCGTATGGGCTCGTCATTGAGGGATGCGGCGGCACCGGCTTGTACCTGGGGATACACTCTTCGTGCTCCCGGCGAAACTGACCGCTCCAATCCCGGTCGGTGATTTGCCCACAGTAGCGACAATTGCGCGGAGCGCAGCATTCTTCGGCGAACCGTCGGTTGCTGTCTGAGGCAGGTTGTCCTGCCAGGGTCGCGACCAGCTGTGGCTTATGGCATTCACCGCAAGACCAGATACCGGTTCCGGTGCCGTCGGGCCGGAGAAGTTCATAGCTGTTCATGGTTCGTTTCCTTTTCGCTTCGCGTTCATCGCGGTCCTTATTTCGTCGAAGTGCCACGGTCGAAAACTATGTGAATCCACCCCCACATCAACGGAGAGCGACGCCGGATCATCCGCAAGATTGCCGTGGGAGTGCCCGTAAAGATGCCAGACACCGCGCCGGGAGTGATGCCAAACCCGCATTGCGTAGTGGCAGAGAACGATTCGCTGTCCGCCGACCCGAACCTCGACCAGTTGATTCAAGCTGGAGAAAGCGCCGGTGAGATTGCTCAGGGCCGCATCGTGATTTCCTTCAACCACATGTATGTTTCGGCAGACGATGCGATCACGATACTGGCGGGCTTGATCCGGTCCACCAAGGCAAAAATCTCCCAGAAAGTAAAGCACGTCATTTGCGCCGACAAGCTTGTTCAGGTTGGCGAGAATCGCGGCGTCCATCTCTTCGACAGACGCGAAAGGACGGCTGCAGTAGCGAATGATATTGCGATGCCCGAGATGAAAGTCGGACGTAAACCAGGTATTGACCATAGAAATAATTCCTCAATGCGAAGTGCAGCTAGCAATCCGCCATGAAGCAAAGGGCGAGTGCGGATCGCGTAGAAACCGCTTCGTTAGCTGCGATGTAAGGTCGGTTGGAAACCCGAGCAGGAAGGATTAATGCTCGGAGCAACCACGCCGCGCAGACCGATTACACGGATCACGTGATCGCCGCTTAGGCGCAACGCGTGACAAATTGTGTAGACGGACATCATAAGGGCCTGCTTGTGTGTGAGTGAAAGCTGTAAAGCCATTGTAGCCGGTTGCGGACGAGGGTTCAATGCGGGCGACTCATGCGGGCGGCTCAGATTGACGGCCTGGCTGACAAAAGCTACACCTCGCCCGACACGAGCGTCTCAGCCTCGGGGTTTATTGAATACCCCAGCGCCTTGTACCCTCGCAAGCGCTTCTCGAACATTCTTGCAAGCATCGGGATGGAGGAATCCACGTAGTCGTAAACTTCCACAACTTTCTTACTGTCGTGGAGCCGATGAAGCCGCCCAACGTACTGTTGCAGGGTGCCGCGCCAGGAGATCGGCATTGCCAGAAAGAGAGTGTCCAGCCGCGAATCGTCGAAGCCTTCTCCGATGTAACTGCCGGTCGCGACAATCACTCGCGGCAGGTTCTCGGTCTCCGCAAATTCCTGTGCCACCTTCGCACGCTGTTTTGACCCCATGCCGCCTTTCAGCACGAACACTCGCTCCGTATGTTCCCGCAGCCGTGCGCCGAGCCATTCGACATGATCGGTCCTCCCGGACAGCACCAGCGGCGATCTACCATTCGCAATTGCCCGCGAGACATCCCGGACGATTTGTGAGTTTCGTTCGGCGTCGACGGCAATAACTCCGTACAGTTCCTGAATAGTTGGCGCTTCCTCTCGGGACCATCTGACGCCGGTCGTTCGTGGTTTCACGCGGTGCTCGAATGGACTCGAATCAACCTGAGACCGAACAGGCAGGTTGAATCGAATGGGGCCACACTGCATATAAATGATCGGATGATGTCCGTCTTTGCGAATGGGCGTGGCCGTGAGTCCCAGGACATATTTCGCCTTCACCTGTCTCATCACCTGTTCAAATGTGACGGCCGAGAGGTGGTGGCATTCGTCAACTACGATATGGCCGTACTCGGCCACCAGGTCCTTTGTCACGCCCTTGCGATGGAGGCTCTGTATCAGGGCGACGTCGATGTTTCCCGTTCGCCGGGACTTTCCTCCACTGACCTGTCCGACCTGATCGATAGGGATATCGAGAAATGCGGCCAGCCTTTCGCGCCACTGGTCGAGCAGTTGGGCTCGATGCACGAGAACCAGAGTATTCGTCTTTCGCGCCGCGATCAGATATGCTGCCGCAACGGTCTTGCCGAAAGCAGTTCCGGCGCACAATATGCCCTCGTCATGTTTCAAAATCTTTGCAACCGCGTCCGGCTGATGGTCGCGCAGGTTGCCAGCGAATTTAACATCAATCGCCTTCCCGGCGTAGCGTTCGTCCTGAAGGTCCGGCTTGATCTGGTGTTGTTTCAGCAACAGCAGGACCTCGTCAAGAAGGCCCCGCGGCAGTGCCAGAAATTGAGGAAATTCTTCGACGCAGCAAATCACTCTCGGCTTGTCATAGGTCGGCAGCCGCATTGCCTGAGCCTTGTAGAATTCCGGATTCTGGAAGGCGGCGAGCCGGGTGAGGCGATTCAGCATCGCCTCCGGCAGTCCGGTCTTGTCGACGAACAGGAGGTTGCCGCGAACAATCCGAACCGTCGCCGGAAGCGGACCGGGAATTGGTTTCTCTGGCGTCCGCCGCGACGGCGGCAGCAGCCATGGGTCTTCGAGAGAATCTTCATCGACCAGACTCATCCGCACACCGACCACGTTTCCCGTTTTCTCGACGCCGCGAACGATTCGTTCGACCGCCAACGGTTCCATCCTGGGGATGCTCGCCAGATAACGCCACTGGTCGCGGATCGGTTCCAGCGAATCGTCGAGGAAAACGCTGTAGCCTGACTTGCGCGGGATTTTCTGCAACGGCAAGGCGATCAGATTTCCGAACCCGCCCTGCGGCATCGTGTCCTGATTGGGAAACAAACGATCGTATGAGCCAAGACCCAGTTGGTGACGGCGCTCCATGGTCCTGGTGAGCAGTGCCGCCCCCAACCGCCTCGCGAAAGTCGCTGCTACTGGAGCAGCGAAGAACACCCAAACGTGTGCGCCCTTTCCCGAACGGGATCGCTCAAGTGCCGCTGGAACACTCCATTCGCGACACGAATCGACGAATGAAGAGGCGTCATCTTTCCACGTCTTCTGATCGAAGTCCACCGCGAGGAACCAGCAGGTTTCGTTGGGCAGCAAAGGATAGACGCCGATCGTGGTCTTGCCGGAAAGATGATCGTGAATGGCCTGATCGGTCAGCGGCAGAAGTTGTCGCGTGGCCTTATCCCGCTTCTTCCACTCGGATTTTGAAACTCCGCGCAAAGCGGTCCAGTCGCGAATGCTGGCCGGAGAGTAGCCTGCCTTTTCGCCAGACTCCCACCTGACCGCGAAAACATCCTCGCGCCCGCGAAAAAGCGCTCGGAAGAGCGATATCTTCTCTACAGTCGATAGTTCGGGTGCGGCTTGGGCCGGAACTGCGACGGCAGCCTTCGTAGCTCCGCAATCGGCGGCCGCGTTTTGGTCGCTGGTTGCTGACGCAGGTTTGGAATCGGGTATGGACCCTTCAGTCCTCGGTATCGGCTGGTTCTTCAGGAGTTCGCGCAATCGCGAGTTTTCCTCGCGGAGTAACTCACATTCGTTGGTGACGCGCGCCAGCTTCTCCGAAAGACTCTCGAAGTCCTCCATCGCCCTCCATTATGTATGGCCGTTTCGCCGTGCCGGAAAGTGGCTACCACCAGCGAACACTGTTCGTCGTTGTTATACTGTTCACGTAACGTGTACAATATAAAATATTGAACATTGGAGCGTTGCCATGACGACCCAACAAGAACGAATCCTCGATACCGCTGTAGTCGCGCTGGGAAGGACCACGGGGATAAACGCCCGTGTTCATCCGGTGACGATTGGCCGGCACCGCGCAACCGACGCGATCATCGAGGTCGAGACGGACCGATACAAGCACCGTTTCGGGGCCGAGGTCAAGACAGTCGACCGTTTTGCGACACCGGCGATGCTAAAAGCTCAGGGCCAGGCCCTGCACGATCCGCCGTTGCTGGTTGCACCGTATATTACGCGCGAAGTTGCGGAACATTGCCGTCAACTCCGCTTGCCGTTCATCGACACCGCCGGAAATGCGTATCTGGAAGCAGCGGGCTTGCTCGTCTACGTCGTGGGTCAGGCTCGCCCCGTCGAACCCCGGCAAGGTAACTTCCGCGCTTTGAACCCTGCTGGGCTGAAGCTGACCTTCGCTTTGCTGTGTCGTCCCAGGCTGCTTGATGATAACTACCGCAATATCGCGACCGCCGCCGGAGTGGCGCTCGGAACAGTGGGCGCCGACATGAAGGATCTCGAAGCCCGCGGCTTCTTCAATCTCGAAACGCACCCCCACTTACGCAAACTGCTTGACCCGAAACGGATGCTCGAAGAGTGGGTGACCCACTATCCCATCACGTTGCGCCCAAAGCTCAATCTGGGGCGATTCCGCGCTGATCCCGAGCGGCTTCAGCACACCGCCCTTGCACCGCTCAACGCGTATTGGGGTGGTGAACCTGCGGCCGAGAAACTAACGCGCTATCTCAAACCCGCGCATTTCACTATCTATACAGGTGAGCCCATCGCAAAGCTGGTCGCGGCGGGCCGGATGCGGGCCGAGGCGGCCGGCAACGTTGAGATACTGGAGAAGTTCTGGAAATTTCCTGCGGCCCACGCGGACAAGAATGACGCTCCCGATGTCGTTCCGCCGATCTTGGCCTATGCCGACCTTCTGGCAACAAATGATGGCCGCAATGCAGAAGCCGCCCGGATGATCTATGAGCAACGAATCGAGCCAGCCTTCGACACCACTGAATAGTGCCGTCGATCTGTCCGTGGTGCGGGTATTGCGTGCGCTAGCAGCCCGTGGTAGAAGTGCGAAAACCTTCAGCTGTGGCTGGGAGCTGGAAAAACCAGACGAAGTGAAAACGAGCCGGAGATGGGCTCGTTTTCTCCTGCTAATTCGTTCCAGCGCGCCGTCCATGCCGTCATCGCGATCTGGACAAGCAAAATCGTATCTGAGAGACCCTGCAGGGTCCTCGGTTTGCCGATTCCTGAAGATTTCCGGACCAGCAGCGCCAGATTGAATCCGACTGCGTGGAACAGAAGCCGCTTGAGAATGTTCTTTTGACCCTTGAGGTGGGTTCGTCTCATGCCGCCGGTTTCGTACATGTGGGCAAAACTTCTTTCGGTCAACTCCGTGCGCAGCTTCTGCAGGTCCTTGCCGCGCCGTCCTCTCATCCGCCGCCGATTCCCATACACCTGCTTCTGCTCTTTTTCCTTGCCGTCCCAATTGCGGGACCCGCGCTCCGGCTCCGGAATATAGCTGCGCACACCGTCCGCATGCAAATCGACCAGAACTTCATTGCTGTGATAACCCTTGTCGGCCACCAGCTCTTCGATGCTGCGTTCGTTGATCAGAGCCACATTGGACTGAGCTTCCTGTAGTGTGATTCCGATGGTGGTCGTGTCACCCAGATCTGCCGCTTGCAGCGTAATCGCCACTATCGCGCCGCTGGACAGATCGACCGCATGCTCGGCCTTGTGCGCCAGATGCGTGCGCCCATCCTTCATCCTGGCAATGCGCGCGGTGGTATCTCCGGGACTCATCCAGTCTTTATTCGAAGCTTTCTTTTTGCGCTTCCGGTCCAGCCTCGCGGCCTGCTCGCGGGTCGGTTCCTCAATGCCTTCGGCCTTGGCCAGATCCTTCAAATACTCGTCATAGCCGCGGCCATCGTCGCGCCGTTTGATCGAACGCATCGCGGCGTTGGCTTCCAGCATGGTCGCGTCTACAGCGATGGTCTGCCCTTCCATCAGGCCTTCTTCGCCCAGTACCTTCACGAACCAGCGGAACACCGCTTTGTGCGTTTCCACTGGCATCAGACGGCGCGTCCGCGACATTGTCGAATGATCCGGCGTCGATTCGATAACACTGAAGCCCAGAAAATCCCGCAACGAAAGCGAGTCCGCTACACGCCACGCAATTCCCCGTTCCGAATCGATTCCTTCAAAGTAGCCGAGCAGGAGCATCCGGAAATACACACCCGGAGCCATACTCGGTCGACCCATGACCGGCTTGTAAAAACGCTTGCACAGGTGCTCCAGGCGTTTGTCGACCTTGTTCCGCTCCAGGATGTCGTTGACCTTCGTGTAGAACGGGTGACTCGCCGCCTGGGGAATTTCCTGCGCGCTGAAAAACAGCGCGTTCTGCTTCGGCTTGCGCTTGCCCATCGCCATACTGCTTATGACGTCTGAAACATTTCAGAGGTCACATGTTTGGAAGGTAAATCGGACTTTTACCACGCGCTGCTAGACCCAATTGCGCGGTCAGCCAGTGCGAATACTTCCTCGCAGGCGCGACGGCGCGCGACCTCATTCTGGTGAACGTTCATGGACTGCGACCGGGGCGTGCCACTCGCGATATCGACTTCGGAATCGCCGTTGAGAGCTGGGCGCAGTTCGAACTTCTGAAGGAGCGACTCCTCGCGACCAACGATTTCTCAGCGTCGCGGGCGCAACAGCGACTGACCTTCGCTGATTCGAATGAAGGCATCTCAATTCCGGTCGATCTCATTCCATTCCGCGGAGTCGCGTCCGCCAACGGGACCATTGCTTGGCCCCCGAGCCGGGATATCGTCATGAACGTCGCAGGGTTCGAAGAGGCGCTGACATCCTCAGTGCTAATCGAGGTAGGGACAGATCTGACGGTGCACGTGGCATCGGTACCGACGAAGCGGGTATCCGCGATTCTGGGCGCAACTCGACACGGAGAACGACAAGGAGAACCAATCGTGAATTACGCCGCCGAATATGTCTTTCCGGGCCACCCGGACAAGCTGTGCGATTCCATCGCGGACGCCCTGGTGGAAGAGGCGGCGCGGCGTGAAAAGCGCGCCCTTTGTGGCGTTGAAGTCGCGGTGCACCGCGCATCCCTGTTCATTACCGGCAGGATTGCCTGCGCCGGAGCCGAGAGCATACCGGTAGAGGAGATCGCCCGCGAGTGCTACCGCTCCGCCGGTTACGTTGATGATTGGTTCCCATCCCCCGAGGAGGTCGAGGTGCGGACCAACTTGTGTCTCGGTCCGCTAACGGAGAGCGAGTCTGCGTTCCGTGACGTATCCGACGACCAGTCCATCGTTACTGGTTATGCCGTGGATTCGCCCGGCACCAACTGGCTGCCGCCGGAACACTGGCTGGTGTGGCGCCTGTCGCAATGCGTGCAACGCCTGCGTGCCGCTGATCCGGAACTTGCTCTGGGGCCGGACGGCAAGGTGGTGCTGGTATACGATTCCGAAAAGAGTGCTCTTTCGGCCTTCAGCGCCTCCGTGCAGCAGAAAATCGGCGGAAGCGAAATCGATCTGCATCGTGCCGTGCGCGACGCCGCCGCAGGCGAGCTGAGGGATTGTGCCAGCGCGATCCCCGGATTCCGCGCCTGTCTGCCCGAGCAGTTTCACGTCAACGGCGCGGGGAACTTCGAGGTTGGCGGACCGGAGGGCGACAACGGGCTGAGCGGCAAGAAACTCGTGGTGGATGCCTATGGCCCTCGCGTTCCCATCGGCGGCGGCGCGCTCAGTGGCAAGGATTTCTTCAAGGCGGACCGGGCGGGCGCAATCCTCGCGCGGCGCCTCGCCAGGACTGTGGTGGCCGCCGGACTTGCCGGGGAATGCATCGCGACCCTCGCCACCTTTCCGGGCGACCTTGCCTTTCGCATCGTCTCCGTGCGGGATGGAAAAGGCGCGCCCCTGGACCCGGCGCGACGGGCCACCCTGATGGATCTCTCGCTCGGTGCGGCGGGCGAACGCTACGCCCTTACGCACGATCTTCCCATCGTTGCCCGTCACGGACACTTCACGTCAGCGGACTATCCCTGGGAGGGGATCCGTTTCTGATATGGCGAGTAATCGGCGGGAAGTGGAGTGCCTGATTGCCGCGGACCTGATCGCGTCCATCAGCGCGCGTCATTCGCCCGCGCCCCCACTCGGCAAATCCGAAAGTTGGGCGTGCAACGCCGCGAACGCGGCGCGGAGAGTCAACGAGCGGAGGGCGGAAAGAACAGGCAGCATAGTTTATCCTTCGCTACCCATTAGCTTCACGTTGCCATCCTCTGCCAATTCAGTCGCATGAGCTCATCCCGGCTTCGCAGCGCTCTTCGCCGGTTTGGCCTGCCGTTCCCGTTCCAGTCGTTCCGCCGTCCGTTTCTTCGCCGCCGCCAGAGACGCTTTCTTCGCGCGCGTGGAGCGCTCCTCAGCAGTCATGGTCTCCAGGCTTTTCTTGCCGCGGAGCTTCCCGTACTTCTGCCCCATCTTCGTGAGGTACTCCGCTACTTCCTTCGGCATCCGTTTGGCCATGGCCCGATGATAACAGCTAATGGGTGTAAGGTGGAACGCGAGCCCCCGACCCGCGAGCCGCCAACGCCGGTCATCTCTACGGGACGCCGCCTGTCCGGCCAATGTGTTTTCCGCTCGCGCGGCGTTTATCGGGACGAACCTGGTGAACTTCCCCCAACCGGGCTTCGAAAGAGTGAGCGACACCCACTCTCCGAGTGCCGGACCACTCGCTCGAAGTGCGCGAACGCTACTTTAGGAGGCGCACAACCGTCGTCTCGGTGTCCGCCGGATCAGGCGTCGGATCGCCGTAAATCTCCCACGTCTGCCCAGCGGCCTCCCGGCGGTTTGACGCCATCCATTCACCGATCGCCTTGTACGCTTCATCCAAGCGGTTGTACGGCCCCCGGTGTACAGCGACGGCAGCTTCACCCCCTGGCGTTTCGGTTGTGTATACCTCGCCCGCCGTTTCAAATGTGCGTGTCACTTCGACACCGAAGTCGCACAGGATCGGCGCGCCCGGCTGCTCCGTGTGATGGTAGAGGAAGATGTTGTGGCCGTCGGTCCACAGCCCCGGCTGGCCGCGAATGAAATCCCAGACCTTGCCCACGGCGGGCCCCCAGGCCGAGCCAACCGCGCCTGGCGCGATCTCGCGCCGCACCGCGGCTAACTTGCGGGGGTGAACAATCTGCCTATTTACCAAGGTCGGCATTTGTCGATCACTCCCGGAGCCCGTCCCATGACCATCCCGGAATGGTGAGACCGTCAGGAACATCGTCAGCAGACCGCTGGTGGCGGGCCATAGTTGTCGTGGTCGCCCAAGCGAAGTAGTCGTGCAGCACCTGTCGCAGCACAGAGTCGTCGGCGAGTCCGACGTCAGCCAGAGCCTGGTCGAAGCAAACGATGGCCCGGCGATCCATTTCATGATGCACGCCGCTGCCGCTATGGATCCTCACGACGGCGGTCTCATCGCCGTAGGACTCAGAATACATGCTGGGTCCACCCAGTGCCTCGGCCCAATACGCGGCGAGACGCTCGACATGGTCGGGCTGGAAACCGTGGCTGAACGCGTGGCCAACTACTTCGTCGGCCACCACCCGGCGATGCCAGGCTGCGGCAAGGCGACGCAATCCATCGCTACCTCCCGCGGCCTCGAAGACGGTACGCATGCCTCCATGATGACAATGTGTCTCAACGCAAGCAAGACGGAATCCGTGGCGAAGATCCGGCGGATTACGATCGTGTGACGCGCTACTCGTAGAGTGCATCGCGTCTCGATCGTTGCGGGTAGCCATTCTCCGGATAGACCGCGTCCGCCGCAAACGTCAGCGCCTTCCTCCTAGTCTCCTTATCGAAAATGTCCCGGCACTGGCGGCAGGGCTGCGCCCGCGCATTTTCCTGCCGGGACGTTTCCGATGAAGGCTAGCGACAATCCACTCAGGGCGCGAACGACGCTTCCCCAACGCCGTTTCACGGGAGGAATCTATCATCGCGCCTGCCAAGCGACCCGCGCTTGGGGCTGGATCAGTGTACGAGTAGCGTTATGTCGCCCGAGGGGCGGTCCGCCAATTCCCAGAAGAGAGACTTGTCGTCCTCTTGCACCTAAATCGGCAGCCCGCCCCTTCAAACGGAATGTTCCCCGAGCCGTGGTGAAAAACGGTTGATTCAGGTCTGCCGTATCCTATGTTGATTCAGGTCTGCCGTATCCTATATCGATAAGGCCTTGTGTCCGATTCTCGTTCAAAGTCATGGCTGTAGGGGATGCTTCCCGGGTATGCCTGACTGAACCATTTCATCATTGAATGCGCCCACCACTCCCTCGGGCGCTCATCAGGAGTTTTTGCGATGATCAGGTCGAGCGAACGCCCAATTTCAGGGTCGTTTAGCATGGCCTGTACAATCTCTCGATGGCCGACAAATTCGTTCTTAGCGCTGCAGAGCTTTGTAATTACGGATGCGATCACGGGGAACGTCTCAGCATGCGTGAATCTGACATCGTTGTTTTCCGAAGAATAGGTCTTCCTGTTCCGGGGCCTCGGTGATCGGGCAGGCATGTGGCTGCGATTGGCCACACGTTCGTCCATTGCGCGATTCTGAGCAATCCGAGCCGCTAGCCTCTCGGACGCTTTCATTTCGTGATAGGGTTTCTTCAAAGTTGATGCGTTGCTGGTAGTCATCGGTGTTTTTCCTCTGCTGGATATTGCGGGCCGGTCAGCCAACCGTCCTGTCGTAAAAGTGAGGCCGCCACAGCAGTCATGGTGCTTGAAAGTTAAAACGCTTACAGCGATGACCGACAGTAATGATAGTTTCATCGCAGACTGACGAGACGACGTAAGCATCCAGAAATTCGGACAGGCGAGCGACGACCTTGCTCCCAACCTCGCGCTCAAGTTGCCGCCGAGAACGCTTGTCGAAGTAGTGGAGGACTCCGCCGTGATGGTCGTAGCGCATCTGGCCAAATTGCATCAACCAGTTCACAACAAGAGGCGGAATTCCACGCTGGTGCATTCGGCACTTTGCGTGTGTTGAAGTCATAAGTTTTCTATGACCTCGTTCGCTCTGCCTCTGCAATGAGAGCATCGACTTCTTCGTTCGCTTCTGTCATGATCTTGATAACCTCATCGACAGTCTCTTCGGCAAGGTGAAGGATGCTGTATGGGTAGCATACGTTTCGGGCCTGATTTTTTTGCTCGTAGTCGTAACGGGGATCCGCGAGTATCTCGTTGACCAAGGTCAATGGCCCTGAGCAGACGTTCGGCTCGCCGTTGCACAAAAAATCAATATAGGCGCGCAGAAAGGAATTCCTCGGTACATTCTTCTCCTTGCAGATTGCGTCCATGCGTTCAGCGTCCTGCCGACAAAGAGTGAAGTTAATCCGCCCAGTTTCAGCATCCGCTACCATGTCCAAAGCTTTCCGGGCTCGCCGACTATTACTAGGGATCATGGCCAGGTAATCCAGTTCCTTAGGAAGCGTCCTACTTATCAGCGCCGACCCAGAAACACCAACCAGCCGCGTCAGATCCGTGAATTCTCTTGCCAGGACATCGGTGATAGAAGCCGTGACCCGGATTTCATTTGCTCTCATATACACATTATGTTACTCCATGTTGAGCAAACAGTAAAGTACAAATGCGTAAATAAATACGATGTTTGATGCGTGACTGTTTATAAAGGGGTTAGCAGGCATATTTGGCTCTTGCCTGCTCACACGGGCTCCGGGCGTTGAACCGGCGGCAGCAAACCCCCTGCCCCTTCCCTATATTGATTTCTGGACACTCAGGCTCCCACCGTTACGACATTTGAACCTGCGGTTCGCTTTTGGCCCGGGCATTGATCGCGCTTCGGGTTGAACGCCTTCGCTCCGGAATCACTGACCCTTCAGCGGTATCCTCACCTAGCTCCTCAAGGTGCCATTGAACGGCGTACCCGTCCGATTGGCCAATAGCCGAGTCACATCACCTAATGCCAGTAAGGTGTATGCATGGCGCGAAGTTTTACCTGGTGATTTTCGTCTTTCCATAAAACACGCGTCCATCCAGCAATCGCACCCGCGACCCAGGGGGTACCCTCAACAATTCAGGCAGGTAATTCGGCCCGGCAAACGGTCAAAATAAATCTGCGAAGATTTCTCTTGTGTCTCAGGGGCCTTAGGTGTAGGATCGAATCAGTTCTGATGTTCGATTATAAAGTGAATCAAACACCAGAACAATAACGGGACCGCGTCGGACGGCGAATCCGGCACGATCCCTAAACAACAAAGTTGAGGAAGCAACTTCGATGTCTACAAACGAGAATACCCAACAGCCGGACGTGTACACGCGTGTCACGGACCAGATCATCAACGCAATCAAACGGGGGACGGACGTAGTCCCGTCGCCCGCGGGTCCGCCGCTCGATCAGGTCCACGAGTTCATACGGGCATCGAAAGCCCAAAACACTCTGCGGGGCTACCAGAGTGACTGGCGCGCGTTTTGCGCGTGGGCCGAGGCACATAGACTCTGCGCGATGCCAGCAAGCCCGGAGACGGTGGCGGCATTCATCGCGGAATGCGCCGGACGGCTGAAGGTCGGGAGCGTCCAGCGGAGATTAAACGCAATTGCTGAAGCTCACAAGGCCGTGGGGCTGGAATCCCCCACGCATGCCGCAATGGTCGCGAACACGATGAAGGGAATCCGGCGGACGAAGGGCACCGCGCCCGCGCAGAAGTCCGCTACGCTGATTGATGATATTCGGGCAATGGTTAACGCCACGGACGCGGGACTGATCGGACTACGGGACCGCGCGCTAATTCTCCTGGGATTTGCCGGAGCATTCCGCCGGTCCGAACTCGTGGGGCTGGATGTTGAAGACTGCGCGTTCGGCAAAGACGGGCTGACGGTTACGCTTCGCCGGTCGAAGACAGATCAGGCAGGCGCGGGCCGCAAGATCGGGATACCATACGGGTCGAACCCCGATACGTGCCCGGTCCGCACAATGCAGGCGTGGATAGAACAGGCGGCGATCAGTGCCGGACCGATGTTTCGCTCGATCAATCGGCACGGGCAGGTTCAGCCGGGCGGATTGTCGGGCATCGACGTTGCGCGCGTGGTGAAGAAACTGGCGGAGAGGGCCGGGCTGGATGCCGCGAAGGAACTGTCAATAAATTAGTGGATCAACATCTGGGTAACAGCCTATAGTTCCAGTCGCCGTGAAACTTTTCTCTCCGGAGCTGGAGTTCCGTCATCTGCTGGTCGGAGATCCTGAGCCCCTTCTCATAGATATTGGTGTCGATCTTGCTTTTTACAGTCAGGCCGGTCGTTGTTGTGGTTGCGGCGATGAGGTCGATGATGACCTGATGGCTGACGAGTGGCTTGCCACGCCAGTTCTGGCTGATGAAAGAGAAGAGACGGTGTTCTATTTTGTTCCACTTGCTGGTGCCCGGCGGGAAGTGACTGACCGAGATTTCCAGTCCGATTTCATCGGCGAGTTGTTGCAGTTCCCATTTCCATAGCCGCACTCGGGCGCCATTGCTGCCGCCCGAGTCAGCCGTGATCAACAGACGGGTCGCTTTCGGATAACTGCGGCTGCCCATCCAGCGCCACCACCGGCGTATGCTCTCTACGGCAAACTCCGCTGTGTCGTGATCCACACCCACACTGACCCACCCCGTGTTCCGGCCCAGGTCATAGACCCCATAGGGAGCCACCTTACCGTTCTCCGGCCGACGGATTTCGAAGTCATGAACCCGGACCTGCTCGGGCTGGCCCTGCGGCTGCCATTCGCGTCCCGGATTCCTGAAATCGCCCACCAGTTCCTTCTTTTTTGTATCTACGGAGATCACCGGCTCGCCTTGTTTCAAATAACGCTGTGCCTTGCGGTTGATGTATTCAAACTGCCGATTCCGGTCCGCATGCTGACTCCCTTCCAGCTTTTTCTGGTTGGCCTGCAAACTGTAATCCATCTCGTGTAGCAACTCGGCCACGGTTTGATGACTGACTGCGTGACCCTCGCGCCGGAGTTCCTCGGCCAGCACCCGTACGCTCTTGCATGTCCATCGAAGCGGCGATTCCGGATCTCCGCGAGTCGCAGGATCCACCAGTCGGTCCAGGTCCGCACGCAGGCCGGGATCCTTGTCGACGGTTCGTTTTCGTCCTGCACCTTTCCGCCGAATCCGCGACTGCGAAAGGACAGGCTCACCCGATACCTTCTGCTGACTCAGTTCCTTCATTCCTTCGGTAATCGCACGACGCGAAACGCCTGTCGCCCGCGCAACCAGCGAAACGCCTCCATATCCAATAGACGCGCTCTCCGCCGCCGCCACCAGACGCCGCATCCGCTCGTCCAGGAAGGAAGACAAAGAACGAAATCGCAGCCCAACGCTCTCGTAACTCACTATCCACAAGTATAAAACAAAACCATCTTAACTTGTTCTACTTATTTCCTGACAATCCCGAAGTATGCCGGGCACTCACTCCGGGCCGGGCACGCTACCAGTGCGGCGATTGCGGGCGCGTCCGAGCGGTCGATCATGAATCAGACCGGGCATCGGTCAGTTCAGATGGTCCGCAGGTATATCAGGGATGGGAGTCTGTTCCGGGAGAACAGGGCGGGGAGATTGGGACTTTAGGCGAGCCGCCCTACTGCACGGTAACGAAAACATTGTTTTGGTCTGGACGCCTCGACGCTTCCCAGCAAGAGCAGATCCCCACTTCCTACTCGATCGACAGTTGAGACCACCGGGGATTTCAACGCTACCGGCCAAAGTTTCGCTAGAGAACCGATATCGCGCGACGAGGCAGCGTGTCTGGGCTCCCCAAGGCAATCCGAGTTCCAGCGAATAACGACTTTCAGCACTGGAGCGCTTCTTCAGGAGAGCGCGGCGTTGAACGTAGACGTTGCGGAACGTCCATTTCCAAATTCCAGATCTTCAGAGCATGGTCTTCGGAGGCCAGCCAGCGGTCATCAGGGCTAACAGCAACCGAGAGTACGGCTGACCTGTGACTTGTCAACGACGAACCGTCCGAACATGACCGCCCTTATTCTTCGAGCGTAAACCCGGGTTTGTCACGCCGCTCTTGCCAGGTTTTGCTCCGCAAGCTCCCAGAGTCCGACAAGGGCAGGTGATGCCCACCGCTCACGATGGCGGATCAGTTGAAGGTAGACCGGGAAGCCCGTTCCGGGCCACGGTACCGAGACGAGACGCTTGCGCTTCAGTTCTGGAGTCGCCGCCATCCTGGGCAGAACCGCCAGTCCCATGCCGGCAATCGCGCATTGCTTGGCCGCCTCAATGCTTCCCAGTTCCATCGTGTCTGCCAGAGGAACACTGTACAACGTCAAGGGCACGATCAAACAACAACCGAAATGCGCAGTTCTTGTCGGCGAGAAGGACCCTCGCCGCTGCAATGTCTTCCCACGCGAGAACTCCGAACTGACGAATTCGTAATCGGGCGATTTGACAATCAGAATCTCTTCACTCCCGAGGCAACTCGTAATGAGCTTCTCGGAGTGAACCAGTTCACCCGCGATCACCGCCAGATCCAGCGTTCCGTCCAGTATCTCCTCCACTTGCGTCTGGGAATCCGAGCGTGGCGCGATGCTGACGTGAACATGAGGGTGGATGGTTTGAAACTGGCGGAGCACTTCGGGAAATCGATAGGTGATCACGGCCTCTGGCGCACCGACCGAAAGCGGCCCGGACAAATTCCCCCGTTCGCGAGCAGTCGCCTTGGCCTCCTCCGCCAACGCGAGAAGCCGGTTCGCGTAATCCATCATCTGGCGGCCGATCTCCGTCACAAGTACCTTCTTGCCGAAGCGCTCGAACAGCGACACACCCAATTCACGTTCCAGACTCTGGATGTGGGTGGTAACGCTCGACTGGGAGTAGCCAAGCTTGGCGCCGGCGCGCGTGAAACTGCTCGTTGCGGCAACCACCAGGAATGTCTTGAGCTTCAGCAGGTCGAGCACGTCGAATGGCCTCAGGCTCGCTTGCGTTCAAACACCGCCTTCAGCAGAGGCGGTGTGATAAAGGTGCTCAGCATGATCATCAGCACAAGCGCGGAGAACGTGGTTTGCGATAGCACGGGCTGGCCGTGCAGCATCAGCGTGCTTCCCAGTCCGGCGAAGATCAGGCCGACTTCGCCGCGGGGAATCATTCCAACCCCGATCGCGAGGCGGTCCACGCCGCGCTCGAGAACGCCCAGCCCGCAGATCTGTTTTCCGATGATCGCCACCAGCGGTGATGAGTCCGGCGAAAGTCAGGACCGCCATGGAAGAGAAACTGTGCAGATCCACGCGGAGTCCCATCAGGACGAAAAACACCGGGACCACCAGCGTGGTCAGCGGAAACAAGAGGTCCTGCACCTTGCGTTCTCCGCGTTCGAGGAAGGGCTGATAATGAACCTCTTCGAGGACAACGCCCGCTGCAAACGCTCCCACGATCGGAGCCAGGCCCACGAGTCCGGCAAGCGTCGCAAGCGACAAAGCAGAAACAGATGCACAGCGCCAGCAACGCTCCGGACACCTGGAGCCTGGCGGCGTAAGCGAATATTCGCTGCGACCAGAATCGGCCCACCACGACCGCCAGAATCAGGAACAGCGACGCTTTGACAACGATCCACAGAGTGGCCATCCAACTGACGCTCCCGGCGCCGGAACCGGACACTGCCGCCGTTGTCAGGCCGCTGACCACCGCAAGCACCACCAGTCCGATCACATCGTCGGCGACCGCCGCGCCCAGAATGATGCGGGCCTCTTTGGTGTTGGCTTTCCCCAGATCCTTCAGAACGCGCGCCGTGATTCCGACGCTGGTCGCCGTCAGCGTTCCGCCAACAAACAAGTGAGTCAGCCAGCCGGCGTCGGGAATGAGCTGCGTGGCAACGAAGTAGCCCAGCATCATCGGCGCGATCACACCGAGGGTCGCCACCACGAGTGAAGACCAGCCGACCGCCAGCAGTTGAATCAGGTCCGACTCGACGCCGACTTCAAACAACAGCAGGATGGCGCCGATCTCGGCGAGCACACGCAGCAGCGAGTTGTTCTTCAGCGGATCGAGCAGCGTGATACCGAAAAGGCTCAGATTGCCCAGGACCACGCCCATGAGCAATTCACCGAGGACCGGCGGCTGCCCCAGCCGCCCCATCAGTTCACCGCCGAGTTTGGCGGCGACGATGATCACGGTCAAAACCATCAGCGTCTGACGGACGAGTTCGCCGATGTCTACTGCTTCCATGACGCTGTTCGCATAGTTCGGACCCTCAGGCCGCGAGGGCCGGATCTGTCGATGATTCGCGTACAGGAGTGCGGAAACCGGAAGGCGTTACAGGATGGTCTCGCCCTCTTCGCCGCTGCGAATGCGGATGGCTTCGTCCACGGTGGAGACGAAGATCTTTCCGTCGCCGATCTTTCCCGATCGCGCGGCTCGCGGTGATGGTCTCCACCACCTGCCGTCGCGCGGGCGTCGGGAACAACCATTTCCATCTTCACTTTGGGGAGAAGGTCGACCTTGTATTCGTTCCCGCGATAGATTTCGGTGTGACCCTTCTGTCGTGCCGTGGCCGCGCACGTCGGAGATCGTAATCCCCTCCACGCCGATTCCGTGCAATGCTCCCTTTACTTCGTCCAGCTTGTGAGGTTGAATGATGGCTTCAATTTTTTTCATAGACTCACCTTCATGGGATTCACCCGTCCTTATCGCAAGAGGTTATCGTGCTTTCGCCACCGTCGAGCTACGCGCAGCGCTTGCGGTGACGCAGAAAATTTGCCAACGCGGCCAGCGCAAGGCCCGCCACGATGGCGAGGACCGGCGCGCCCGCTTTCAACAGCGCGCCCCCGACCACCAGACACGCGCCGGCGAAATACTTCCACTTCATTTGATCACCGCCATCAACGTGAACAGGAACGCCACGAGCCCGAGGAATGCCAGAGCCGGAGTCCGCAGCGGCTTGTTCCACGTCGGCTTTTGCGTGCCTTCGCGGCGCCTCTGCCGGATCTCCTGCAGTTGTTTTCGCGCCATCGACAGTTCCCAGCCGTTGCCCGCCAGATTCGACTGCCTTGAGCGTCTCCTCTTCCGCGCGTTCCAGCGCCCGCAACCGATAGAACAGTTCGGCATACTTCATTTGCGCGAAGAAGTGTGTTTCATCCAGTGCGATGGCCGCCTCCAGCGCGTCCATGGATTTGTACACGTCGTAGTTCATCGCGTAGGCCATGCCCAGACACGTTCGCAGGTCGGCGGAACGGGGATGCTCTTCACATGACTTTTCCAGGAAACCGATGTATTCCTTCAGTTCCGCCTGGCGAGACCGAGTGAGGGTCTCGCCAGGGAACCGGCAAGGTGCGGATCGGACGGTCGAGGACCGGAGCCTGTGCCGGCTGGAGCAGTTGCAGTGCAGTCGACATCTTACGCCCTCCTACCGAACTCGCCTTGACCTCGAACTCGGGATAGCAGAGCGCGCCCATTTCCGGCAAGATCCAGGCCGTCCAGTTCCGTCTTCTGCGCTCACCCGCTGTCCAACCACGATGTCGATGATCCAGTTGACGACGAAGCTGAACGTGAATACGAAGCCGATCAAGCGTCGCGACTCCGATCAACTGCGCCACCAGCTGTCCGGCGTCGCCGTAGAACAGCCCGGTGACGTTGCCGTTCACGCCACTCCACGAGCCGCCGTAGTTGCTCTTGCCGTCCGCAAACAGGCCCACCGAGATGACGCCCCACAGCCCGTTCGTGCCGTGCACCGAGATGGCGCCCACCGGATCGTCGACCTTCATGACTTTCTCGACGAACTCCACCGAGAGGCACACCAGCACGCCGGCGATCAGTCCGATGATGACGGCGCCGACCGTGTTCACGAAGCCGCTGGGCGCGGTGATCGCCACCAGGCCGGCCAGCAGCCCGTTGCCCGTCATCGAAGCGTCCGGCTTGCCGTAGCGCAGCCACATGTAAAGCATCGCGCCGAACGATCCCGCCATGCCCGCCAGCATCGTGTTGACCGCGATGGAGCCGATGCGCAGGTTGCCGTTGCCGGAAGCGCCCAGCGTCGAACCCGGGATTGAATCCGAACCAGCCGAAGGCCAGGATGAAGCAGCCGAGGAGCACGACCAGAAGATCGTGGCCCGGCATCGCCAGCGGCTTGCCGTCCCGCGTGAACTTGCCGATTCGGGGCCCGATGATCATCCCCATCGCCAGCGCGGTGATGCCGCCGACCGCATGCACGACACCCGATCCGGCGAAATCCGCATAGCCATGACCGAGGCCGAAGTTAGCGCCCGAGGTTGGCCAGCCAGCCGCCGCCCCACGCCCAGTTGGCGTAACAGCGGATAGGTGAACGCGCCCATCACAAAGGACGAAACGATGAACGCCGCGTACTTCCAGCGTTCCGCCGCCGTGCCGGTGACGATGGTGAGCGCCGTATCCATGAACACCATCTGGAACAGGAACAGCACCATGACGAAAACGTCGTAGGCTCCGCCGTGGGTCAGGAAGATATCCGCCCTGGCCCCACAAACCGAAGGGCTTGCCGAACAGGGTTATCGCGAACTCGCGGCTCAGGACGGGCGAATTGCCCAGGTTCAGCACCGCCCCGACGCCGCCCTCCTGAATCGCGAATCCGATCAGCCAGTAGGCCAGCATGCCGACGCCGTACACCATGAAGTTCATCATCATAAGGCGGTTCCGTACTCAGGCCGCATGACGATAAGTAGGCAACTTGCTGGAAGCTGGTCGAATCAAACTCTGCAAAACCTGCAACCTCTGCGCTGAGCAATTGGCCGTCGCCACAAAAAGAACCCCGAGCAAGGTACGCGCTCGGGGTTCACCGTGGGGCCTAAACTACCGGGCGGCGTCGGGGTGTCGGGGGATTGGGAATGCCGCCTGGATCACGCTCACCTAAGCACACGCCGAACCCCGAACATCTGCGCATAATGCCGCAATAGCCGGTGTCTAATTCACACCTTAGTGAGATGTGATCTCTGCCACCGGCTCATCACCCGACGTCTGGCTTGGGGCCGTTATCGCTCAATCAATTCGACGACGCGCTACGCCGCGCTCGCGCCGGGAAAGTTTCGATCATCGTTGAGATAAGGCCGACCGTAGGCGCAGCCGCCTTGGTCGGCCGCTTTACCTGTATCGCTCGCTGTGAGCTGCGAGCAAATAACGCAACGTCGCCATTGTTTGTTGTTTGTTTGCTCCCGGCCGATCGCGTCAGCCGGGACCGTTACTCGTGCCCGCTGGCGCGGCGAGGGGGCGTACCCCAAAATCGCGTCGCCAAACTGCCGCAAGAGATGCTCAGTTCCGCGAGTTTCTGCCAGCGATGCGATTGCTTGTCCGTAAGACCAAGTTCGTTGTTGCTTGGCAAACTTGCATCACGGGAAGTTTGGTGACCGCCGCGTCGTTCCCTAAATCCTTTAAGTTCGCTCGCGCGTCGTTCTGTCCTCAATCTGATTTCCGTCGCATGCTCGAGAAGTTCGGTGTCTTTGGGCTTGTCGATCATTTACTGGCTGCGTCCTTCGGCCTCGGCGTCATTTTGCGCGGCTCGAGAAGAGCAAATCCCTGATTGACTGCCGCTATTGGACGAGGCGAGGCGTCCCGAAAACTACTTGCCTTGTCTGGGGAGCCCCGCTCGGCAACAGCGGGGCTTTTCCTTTTGTGCATGCCGGCACTCGCCTCATTTATGAAAGGCACAGGACGACCGAAGCGGTAGCCGAAATCTCAGCGAGCGCGTCAAGCTCGTTCTCGATCGCCCGACCCCATTTGGCCGCCCTCTCTTCTTTTGGATCGGTTCCCCCCACTGAGCATCGTTCAACCACGCTTCGTCGGCCGCAATCATGACCGGACGGAGTGATAATCGGCGCAAAATGGGCAAAGGAAGTGCGGAAGGAACGGGCCGAAAAATAGGACCCATTCTGGCACGTAGGGATAGGTGCTCGCCCGATCATCGCAAGCGGCTGCGTGAGAGCGGCGATGCTTCCTCCCATCCGACACCAACAGCAACAGACCGCCCACGGCTAAGTAAGCAACCACCAAGGCGGGGGCAATGAAGCAGCGTCACCCATCGCTGAGCCGTACCTGATCTGCATCCGATCACCGACGTGACACGACGCCGCTCAGCAGGAGCATCGGTGTGGCTATTCGTCACTACCGAGCGAGCTTGGGCGATTTCTGCTTACTGAGCCTAGCGTCGGCGAATGCGCGTGACTCACGTCGCGTACCACTTGTCTCCGGCAGGCGTCGTCAACAGAAGCGGGACCGGGTGGAGAACGCGCGGCTTCGGGGTCTTCCCCGTGAGTGTCGGACGAGCGGTGGGCATTTTGGTCAAGTTTGAAGGGCGGCTGACGAATGGAAACGGCCGCCGCGCGAATGGTTCGAGACCACGACCCAATTCGCCGTCGTCTTCGGCGAAAGGTTCGTTGGGACGAATTGGAACGTGCAGCGACCTTCGTCGCATTGCGGCGTTTCGGCTCCGGCGTCTTTCGACGCGGCCCTTTGATCCATTCGCCGCCTGCTCTGGAGCGCTTTTTCATCGCGTCCCCGTAGGCTGAGTCAGTTCTCGCTCTACTAACCTGAAGAATTTGAGCTGTAATAGGTCATGTTCGCGAGGTCCCAATAAAACTGCGCCAAGGCGCTCGGTCTGACTGTACGGCTCCCGCTTCCTGATACGTTCCGAGAGTAATGGAACAGCGGGACGAATGTTGCCTATTGGCCCCTTGCGGACTTCTTTGCCTTGATAGACGA